>CASFQA010000001.1 GCA_949296775.1 uncultured bacterium
ATGGCAGTTAGCCTCCTTTGTTGTTTGACCGAAAAAAGGATAGGGCGCTGACTTTTCTTTTAAAACCCCGGGGTCGACGCGACGCGATTCTTGGGGAAGGGCCGGCCATTACCCAAGAATCCCGAGATCACATCTTTTACACATAATTTCTACCTAGTGCCATTCTATTGGCCGCCTAGTTAAAACTTGGCGGCTTTTTCGTATAATTTTGTAGTCGTATCACTATATTATGTTAACTTTGAATCAATTAATGGTGAAGAGAAGTCGATGGAGTAATCGATGATCTTGTTCGTTTCGGGCCGTACGGATATTCCTGCCTACTATTCCAAATGGTTATTCCATCGATTCGAGGAAGGTTTCGTCGATACAAGGAACCCTTTTAATCGCAATCTCGTGAGTCGGATATATTTTTCCGATGTCGATGCGATTCTTTTCTGCAGTAAACGGATCCATCCATTGCTGGAATACCTTCCGAAAATCAAAAATAGGTACCCTAGGATCGAGTTTGTCTTTCATTTGACTATTACGCCATACCATGCAGATATCGAGCCCTTAATGGCGAAATATAAGTCTGAGATGATCGATGATCTCCGTTTGCTTTCTTTAAAATATGGGAAGGAGCGGATCTTCCTTCGTTACGACCCTATTTTGCTAAACTCCCGATACACCATTGATTACCATCAGGTTGCTTTCCGGCGGTTAATGGACCTATGTGGTGCGGAAGTGGGCTACGTCGTGACTAGTTTCATCGATATTTACAAGAATACGCGGCGGAATATGGGGCAGCTTCGCCTGATACCGTTTAACGCGGAGGATTACCAGGCAATTGGAGAATTCTTCAGTGAGGTGGCTCATGATTATGGAGCCAAGATATTTACCTGCGCTGAAAAGAACGATTTAACAGCTTTCGGGTTTGATTCAGGGGCTTGTTTAGAGGCCGAATATGTTAAAAATGTATTGGGGATTAGCGATAATATGAGCAAACAAACCTTTCGCAAAGGCCATAATTGCCAATGCGTCAAAATGGCCGACATCGGCGACTATAATTGCTGCCCTGGCAAATGCCTTTATTGCTATGCCAACTACGATGCGGATTCCATAGGAAAAAGCGTGTGCGATCATGATGAGGATTCATCGCTTTTGTTGGGCCACTTAAGTCCCTCGGACAAGGTTATTAGGCGAAAGAAGTAGGGTATAAGCTTCTATAAAACGAACAGCATGATGGTTATTTTTAAAAGCTCCGAGGCCTTACGTGTATTCTGTATCTTAGGTTTTGTTTTGCGTTATCGTTGACGGCATAGAAGACGGCCATGTAGGTTAAGTCAGGAACTTCATTTGCGAAAAACGCTTTAGCGTGAGGGATACTTTCGGGGCTATTTACCGGCAAAACGGAGCTTATAGAAGAAATGACCCATTTGCTTTTTCCTTCGAAAAAAGCGAACAGCCTATTAATCAACTTGGTTAAGCAAATTTTGATAAGCAAAAACCACTTATCAGTATATAGGACAAGCAGGAAATGCTTATCGGAAAACTATTAAAATTAAGAAAAAATATTGAACGAGCAAAATAAGAGATGAAAATAAAAGAAGGTCAATACTGGGGAAAACGTTAGAGAACGTAAGAATAGCATTTATGGAATACGCAATAAAAACGTATGGAACGACAACGCTAAAAATGCATTGAGCAAGATAAGCAAATATACGTCATTATTTGCTTACGGAAGCAAGTTAGCCATTTAACTTTGTTAAGTATATTCATCAATCCCATGCTCAAAATAGATGATCTGGACGATTCCAAATTTGACTGAACCAATTGTTAATACATGGAGCGCACTCCATGATTTTTTCTAATATAACGATTTTTTAGTTGACGTTGAAAAATGTTTTGATTTTTTTGATTTTTCCCTGTTTTTCTATTGTATGGGTAAATGGGCGATTATCTTTAAACTACAAAGCGTTGAAATAATAAATACCAGTTATACATTAGTATCAAAATATCCCTTGACCTAGATATAACTTCAGGGTGTTGAATTTGTTCAATAAAAGTAAAATTATGGAGATTGGTGCAATCTCAGATCGATTAGGCCTCTCTCGAGATACCCCTCGTTTCTACGAAAAAATGGGCCTTTTAAAAACAAATAGGGCCGTATCGGGAATTCGGGAGTACAGCGAAGGCGATATAGCTCGGCTGAAACTCATCATTTGCTTTAAAGAGTCTGGCATTCCGCTCGGAGATATAAAGCAGTATTTGAAGCTCGTCGATCAAGGACCTGGCAACGAAGACCAAAGGCTTGGCCATCCTCTTGAAATCAAAAGAAAGGTTGGAAGAAAGCCTTCGGAAAAATGAGCGCTCACTTGAGATGCTCAACGCCAAAATATTTCTTTGCCAAAATTAGATTCATTTGATCTATTTTCTTGGATTTTTGGGCCACTATATTCAATATATCCCGATTTTATCGGGGTTTTATTTTTACGGTTTTATATTAATCAAAATATGTAAGGTCGTTGAAAGCGCCTTTATTCATTGATTAAGTTTCGGCACTTTTTAGGGTGATGGCGTTTTCTTGAATTTTCGCTTCCTTGGCTTCTATCATTATTGGCATACCGATTTGTTTATTTTGAGATTTACCGAATAGTCTGGATTGAAAAGGTTCGATGAATAATGAGGTTTTTACAGTAAATTATAACCGGTAAGCCGGTATCGGTAAAAGTTTACTTTTTAGGTGTTGACGGATTAGAAGCATTTTTGTATCCTATGCGCGGTATCGGTAGGACGATGCCGTAATAAAGGAAGATGAAGACTTACTCGCTCAATCAATTGGGCCGTTACCCAATCTACCTGAAATTACTTAAGGAATTTTTTGATGAAGGGACGAGGATCGTTTCCTCGCCTTTAATCGCCAAACGCCTTGGTTATTCAGAGGAGCAGGTACGAAAAGACCTTCAAAACGTCGCTTCCGAAGCCGGAAGGCCGAAGAAGGGGCGGGAGGTCAAGCAGCTCATCGACGACATCGAGACATTCTTGGGTTACCGCGATTCAACCTCCGCCGTGATCATCGGCGTCGGGCATTTGGGCGCGGCCCTTTTGAATTTCCCCTCGTTTTCGGAGATGGGGCTCGAGATCTTGGCTGGCTTCGACAGCGATCCCAAGCTTCTTTGGACCCGCGTCGGGGGAAAAGAGATTTTCCCGGTCGCCATGCTTAAGGACATCCTCCCGCGCCTAAATGTCCATATCGTCATCATCGCCGTCCCGGCCAGCGCCGCCCAATCGGTCGCCGAACAGGCCGTGGCCTCGGGCGCCAAAGCGATATGGAACTTCGCCCCTACCCACCTTGACCTCCCCGATAACATCGTCGTCGAGGATGTCAACCTCGCCTCATCCCTAGCCGTGTTATCCCATCGGCTAAACGTCGCTCTTGCCAAGGAGGAAAAGAAATAATTATGGCAACCGAAGAAAAGAAAACCGCCAAGAAGACGGAAGCGAAAGCCGAAGTCAAGGCGGAAATGACCCCGGAAGAGAAGAAAGCCGCGGCCGAACAAGAAGTCGACGGCCTCGTCCAAAAAGCCCTTAAGGCCCTTGACGAATTCGCTTCCTTCGACCAGGAAAAGATCGATTACATCGTCGCGAAGATGTCGGTCGCTGGCCTCGATCATCATGGTGATTTAGCCAAGAAAGCCATCGAAGAGACCAAGCGTGGCGTGTTCGAAGACAAAGCGACCAAGAACCTGTTCGCCTGCGAGTACATCGTCAACAACATGCGCCACCTCAAGACCGTCGGCATCATCAAAGATGACCCGGTTACCGGCATCACCGAGATCGCTGAGCCGGTTGGCGTCGTCTGCGGCATCGTCCCGACCACCAACCCGACCTCGACCGTCATCTTCAAATCGCTCATCTCGATGAAGACTCGGAACCCGATCATCTTCTCCTTCCACCCTGGGGCTCATAACTGCTCCAAAGCCGCCGCCATCGTCATGCGGGACGCCGCCATCGCGGCCGGCGCTCCGGAGAACTGCATCCAATGGATTGAGCACACCTCGATGGAGGCGACCTCGGCCTTGATGAACCATCCTGGCGTCGCCACCATCTTAGCCACCGGCGGAAACGCGATGGTCAAAGCCGCTTATTCCTGCGGGAAACCGGCGCTCGGCGTCGGGGCTGGCAACGTTCCTTGCTATATCGATCGCTCGGCCGATATCCCTCAGACCGTCAATGACGTCGTCCTCTCCAAAGCCTTCGATAACGGCATGATCTGCGCTTCCGAATCGGCCGTCTTCATCGATGAGGCGATCTATGACGAAACCATCGCGATGTTCAAGAAATACCGCGTCTATTTCGCCACCGAGGAAGAGACCCGGAAACTTGAGCAGTATATGTTCGGCGTCACCAAAGGCAGCGCCAACGTCGCCGAGGCCCGGCTCAATAGCAAAGTCGCCGGCATGTCGGCTAAAAACATCGCCGAGAATTCCGGCTTCTCGATCCCCGAAGGGACCCAAATCATCGCCGTTTACTGCGATTCGGTCGGCGTCGAGGAACCGATGTCGCGCGAAAAGCTTTCCCCGGTCCTCGCCGTCTATAAAGTCTCGGGATTCGAAGAAGGGACTGAGCTTTGCGAGAAGATGCTCGAATTCGGCGGTCTTGGCCATACCGCGGCCATCCATTGCCATGACCAAGAGATGTCCGATAAGTTCGGCGACGTCGTCAAGGCCATCCGTATCGTTTGGAATTCGCCTTCGACCTTCGGCGGCATCGGCAACGTCTACAACTCCTTCATCCCGTCCTTGACCCTCGGCTGCGGCACCTATGGCCACAACTCGGTCGCCGGCAACGTCTCAGCCGTCAACCTCCTCAACATCAAACGCGTCGGCAAAAGGAGAAACACTATGCAATGGTTCAAGGTTCCGCAAAAGATCTATTTCGAACGCAATTCGATCCAATACCTCCGTTCGGCCAAGAACATCGAGAAGGTGTTCATCGTCTGCGACCACTCGATGGTCCAGCTCGGCTTCCTCAACAAGATCATCGATGAGCTCATGGCTCGCCGCAACAAAGTGACCTATCAGCTCTTCGCCGAAGTCGAACCCGATCCGGATATCACCACCGTCCGCCGCGGCTGCGAGCTCATGAAGGAGTTCCAGCCCGACACCATCATCGCCTTAGGCGGCGGCTCCCCAATGGACGCCGCGAAGGGCATGTGGATCTTCTATGAGCACCCGGAAGTCAACTTCGACGACCTGAAGCAGAAGTTCATGGATATCCGGAAACGGGCCTTCAAGTATCCGGAACTCGGCCGCAAGACCAAGCTCATCTGCATCCCAACCACCTCGGGCACCGGCTCGGAAGTCACCCCGTTCGCCGTCATCTCCGATAAGGCCAACCTCAAGAAGTACCCGCTTACCGACTACTCCTTGACCCCCTCGATCGCCATCGTCGATCCGGAGTTCACCACCAACATCCCGGCCCGTTCGACCGCTTACACCGGCATGGACGTCTTGACCCACGCCATCGAAGCCTATACTTCGGTCATGGCGAGCGATTACACCGACGGCTTGGCCCTCAACGCCATCCGGTTGGTCTTCGAATACCTGCCGCGGTGCGTCCATAACGGCAAAAACGACCTCAAGGCCCGGGAGAAGATGCATAACGCCGCCACCATCGCCGGCATGGCCTTCGCCAACGCCTTCTTGGGCATCACCCACTCGATGGCCCACAAGATCGGCGCCGAATTCCATACCATCCACGGCCAAACCTGCGCCATCCTCCTCCCGCACGTCATCAAATACAACGGCACACAGCCGACCAAACTCTCGGTTTGGCCGAAGTATGAGGAATACGATTGCGACGAGCGCTACCTCAACATCTGCAAGGTCATCGGCATCCCGGCCAATACCCCGGAAGAGGCGACCAAAGCCCTCTCGGATGCGGTCATGAACCTCGGCAAGGAGATCGGCATCGACATGAACTTCCAGTCGGTCATCCCCGATGAGGAGAACTACATGGCCCACCTTGAGCAACTCGGCTATCTCGCTTACGAGGATCAATGCACCCCGTGCAACCCGCGTGAGCCGATGGTCGCCGACATGATCCAAATCATGAAGGACGCCTACAAAGGCAATTAAGATGGATAAAGTCGAAGTTTCGATCTGCGTCGGGAGCTCTTGCCACCTCAAGGGCTCGCGCGACGTCATCGAGCAGGCCCGGAACGAGATTTCCCGTCTCCGCCTGCAGGATAAAGTCGAGCTCAAGGCAGCCTTCTGCTTTGGCCAATGCGGACACGACGGGGTCACCGTCAAGGTCAACGACAAGATCATCCCCGGTTTGACGCCGGAGAAAATCGCTTCGCTTTTCGAAGAGGAAATCTTGCCCTTGACCAAATAGCCTATAAGGGGGCCTCTTTGCCGGGGCCCCCTAATTCATTTTCAGGAGGAGTCTATGATCGCGCCGCTATATACCAGGGAAAACGATTGCCGCAGCTGCTATAAATGCATCCGCCATTGCCCGACCAAGTCGATTTCCTTTAAAGACGGGCAAGCCCGCATCATCACCAATGAATGCGTCCTGTGTGGGACTTGCTACGTCGTCTGCCCCCAAGGGGCGAAAGCCATCCGCGACGACAAAGAGAAGGCGAAGCAATTGCTTCTTTCCGGCCATTGCTATGCTTCCTTGGCTCCGTCCTATCTTTCCGAATTCCCCCGTTCCTCCTTCCCGAAAGTCAAAAAGGCCTTGCTGGAGCTTGGCTTTGCCGACGTCGAGGAGACGGCGGTGGGGGCGACGATCGTCAAACGGGAATACGATCGGCTTTGCGAGGAGAATCGGATGGACGTCATCATCTCCACCTGCTGCCATTCGGTCAACACCCTCATCGAGAAACATCATCCTTCCCTAACCGGCTGCTTAGCCCCGGTCCTTTCCCCGATGCAAGCCCACGCTCAGCATCTTAAGCGTCTCCATCCGGGCTGCTCGGTTATCTTCCTCGGCCCTTGCATCGCCAAGAAGGACGAGGTAGACCGCTATCCCGGCTATGACGATCTGGCTTTGACCTTCCTTGAGCTCGAAGAGCTTTTGGCGGAAAAAGGGATCGCGGTCGAAGAAGCGGAAGTCGATAGCCCGGTTCAATCCAAAGCCCGTCTTTTCCCGAGCGAAGGCGGCGTCTTGGCCACGATGGAGAGGAAAGCCGCGGGATACGATTACCTTTGCTTCTCCGGGATGGAGGATTGCCTTTCGGCGATCGAGGCCATCGAGCGGGGCGAGATCCACCGCGCCTTCATCGAGCTAAGCGCCTGCCGAGGGTCTTGCCTTAATGGGCCGGCCATTCGGAAGAAGAAAGAAAGCGCCGTCTTGTCTTTGGTCAAAACCCGCCATTCGGCCGGAAAAGAGGATTTCGCGGTCGATGATAACGGCGCCTTGGCCAAATCTTTCTTCCCGGCGGAGGAGAAAAAGACCGTCTACAGCGAGGCGGCGATCGAGAACATCCTCCACGCCATCGGCAAATACGATAAGAAAGACGAACTCAACTGCGCCTCCTGCGGCTATCCGACTTGCCGGGAGAAGGCCAAAGCCGTCCTCGAGGGGAAGGCCTCGCTTGAGATGTGCTTACCCTATCTCAGCGAGAAAGCCAGCAGCTTCGGCAACGACATCGTTGAAAACACCCCGAACGGCATCATCGTCGTCAGCGATGACTTCACGGTCCAGCTCATCAATCCGGCTTTGGCGGGACTATTGAAAGTCAGCCCAAGCGAAGCGGTCGGGCAAAGCGTCGAGCAATTCCTCGACCTCAGCTATTTCGCCCTCTGCTTAGCCGGGGAGCCGATCCGGAACAAACACGTCCATTTGGAAAAATACGACCTTTATGTCGAGCTATCCTTAGTCCACGACGAGAAATACCATATCATCATCGGCACCGTCCGCGATCGGACCCAAACCCATCTTGAGCATGAGAAGCAGGTCCATGACGCCAAGGCGACGGCCGAGATCACCAAAGACGTCATCGAGAAGAACATGCGGGCGGTTCAGGAAATCGCCCAGCTTTTAGGCGAATCGGCCGCGAATACGAAGATCGCTCTTACCAATCTGCAAAGGACCATCGATCCCGACCATGGAAAAAAGTGATTTCACCGAACTCGAATCCGGTTTTCTCTCGGTCAACCACAAAGGCGAGGAGCTTTGCGGCGACCACGTCCAGATCGTCACCGGGGCCGAGGATGGGTCGACGACGTTGGTTTTAGCCGACGGCCTTGGGTCCGGGGTCGTGGCCTCGATCCTTTCGACTTTGACCAGCTCCATGCTCTCGCGGATGGCCGAAGCCGGGCTTTCGATCGAAGACGGGGTCGAGACCTTGGTCAAGACGCTGCCGATCGCCCGCGACCGGGGAAACGTCGCCTATTCGACTTTCACCGTCTGCCGGATCGAGAAGGACTACACCGCCTATATCTACAACTTCGATAACCCCGAACCGGTGTTCCTTCGGGACGGGAAGGAGAAGAAACTCAGTTACGAAACCTTGACGGTTGAGGGGAAGCTGATCAAGAAAGCCAAATGCTATTTCGACGTCAACGACTGCCTGGTCATGTTCAGCGATGGGGCGGTTTACGCCGGTGTGGGGGAGACCTTGAACTTCGGCTGGACCCGGGAGGAGATCTCCGCTTACCTCGAAGGGCTCTTCGATCCCTCGATTTCGGCGAAAAACATCGCGACTTTATTAGTCGACCACTGCGACTTATTGTATAATCGTCGCCCGGGGGATGACACGACCGCTTTAGCGGTCAGGCGCCGGGAGAGGAAAAAATGCAACCTGATGGTCGGGCCACCGACCAATCCAAGCGACGACGAAAAGGTCCTATCGGCTTTCTTCGGCTTGGAAGGGCCCCATATCGTTTCCGGGGGCACGACTTGCAAAATCGCCGCCCGTTACCTCGGCTCACCGATCGAGGGATCGCTCGATTACCTCGATCCGGAGGTGCCGCCGATCTCCTACATCAAAGGGGTCGACCTCGCGACCGAGGGCATCATCACCCTCAATAAGGTCGTCTCGCTCTCGCGGGATTACCAAGGGCAGAACAAAGCTTACTTCGATTGGAGTTTCCGCCAAGACGGGGCGAGCCAAATCGCCAAATTGCTCTTCGAGGAGGCGACCGACATCACCTTCTACGTCGGCTGCGCCGTCAACCCGGCTCACCAAGATCCCGAGTACCACATCGACATCAAGATGAAGATGCAGATCATCGACAACCTCGCCCAGGAACTCAAGAACATGGGCAAACACATCAACGTCACTTATTTCTAAGGAGAGAAAAAATGGCCGTAGCAAAATTCGACACCCTCGTCCAACAGCTCAAATACCGCGTCTTGAAAGAAGTCGCCAAAGACTATTGGGACGGGACTTTGGACGAAAAGATCAACGACATCCCCAAGGTCATCGCCCCCGGCCCGAAAGCCAGCATGCGCTGCTGCGTCTATAAGGAAAGAGCCATTGCCGCCGATCGGGTTAAGCTCGCCCTTGGCGGGGATAAGAACAACCCCAATCTGCTCGAGGTCATCGAGGCCGCCTGCGACGAGTGCCCCTTCGGCGGGATCACCGTCACCAGCGACTGCCGGGGCTGCCTCGCCC
Organism: uncultured bacterium; assembly: GCA_949296775.1. Taxonomy (GTDB): domain Bacteria; phylum Bacillota_I; class Bacilli_A; order RFN20; family CAG-826; genus Alloenteromonas. Next base: position 9,608 of record CASFQA010000001.1, read on the forward strand.
ATCGCTGCGCCCAGGCTTGCCGGCTCAATTGCATCAGCTTCGGCGACGATTTAAGGGCCCACATCAACAAAGACAAGTGCGTCAACTGCGGCCTTTGCATGAAGGCTTGCCAATTCGGGGCCATCATCAACCGCCGCCGGCCTTGCGAAGCGAGCTGCAAAATCGGGGCCATCCACGCCCGGGAGGACGGGATCACCGAGATCGACGAGGAAAAGTGCACCCGGTGCGGCCAGTGCTCCTATGCCTGCCCGTTCGGGGCCATCATGGATAAGAGCTACATCACCAAATGCATCGATATCATCAAAGGGGCCGAAGGCGGGAAGAACTACAAAGCCTATATGATCGTCGCCCCCTCGATCTCGAGCCAATTCCATTACGCGAAGCTCGGCCAAGTCATCACCGGCATCAAGGCCCTGGGCTTCACCGATGTCATCGAGGCGGCCTTAGGGGCCGACATGGTCGCGCTTAACGAGGCGAAGGATCTTTCGGAAGAAGGGTTCTGCACCTCCTCTTGCTGCCCGGCCTTCGTCCGTTACGTCAAGACCGCTTTCCCCGAACTGGCTGAGAAAGTATCGAATAACCTCTCGCCGATGGCGGCGATCGCCAAATACGTCAAGCAGATCGATCCGAGCGCCAAAACCGTCTTCGTCGGTCCCTGCATCGCGAAGAAGATGGAGGTCACCCGCCCCGACAGCGCCCCCTTCGTCGACTGCGTCATCACCTTCGAGGAACTGCAGGCTTTGATCGACGCCCGGGGCATCGATCTCCCCTCGCTTGAGGAGAAGCCGCTCGATAACGCCTCCTACTATGGCCGGATCTTTGCCCGCAGCGGCGGCCTTTCCGATGCCGTTAAGCAGGCGTTGAAGGAACAAAACATCGATTTCGAGGTCAAACCGGTCGCTTGCTCCGGGCTCGATCAATGCAAAAACGCCCTCATGCAGGCCAAGCGGGGCGTTTTGCCGGGCAACTTCATCGAAGGGATGGCTTGCCCGGGTGGGTGCATCGGCGGACCGGCTTGCCTAACCCACGAAGTCCGCGACGCGGCTTCGGTCGATAAGTACGGGCACGAGTCGAAAGAGACGACGATGCTCGGCGCGGTCAATACCGTCATGGCCGATCCGAAGATCGCCTCCACCAAATAGCCGTTATCGTCATTTCGGCGGCTGGGCAACCGGCCGCCTTTTTCAATCCTCGAACCGGTAAACGTTGATGCGGTCCGACAAGACGGTGCAGGCATCAAGGCCGACTAAGGAGCCGTTGTCGAACAAGGGGGAATCGCTATATGTGGTTCCCTCCGCCGGGTGGTTGTCCAATTGGCGGTGGGGGGTCTAGGAAGTCGAAAAGCAGATGGGTATGGAAATGCCCGATGACTACTTTCTTATGCTCAGCCCAAATGGGGCGGTAGACGTTATGCCGATATTCCTCGATCGGATTGCACCAACGGGCTTGAAACCACGAGGCCTCATCGGCTTTTCGCCAAGAAGGCGTCAAGGGGATGCTCGAATGGATGATGACGTGGTGGGTCGTTTGGTAGTAATTGAGGAACTTCTCGTTGATCCAGGCGACGACTTCTTGGACCCGAGGGTTGGCTGACGCTTCCTCGAACGGCTTTAATTGTTCGTTGTCTCCGGCAAAGCCGTTAAGGGGCAGCCGGCCGGCGAGGTCAAAAGCTTCATCGTAACTGGCCCCTGTCAGTTGAAAGAGGGTCTCGATGGTTTTGTTTTGGAAGTCGTAGGGCTTTGGATAGCCGCGTTTAAGCATCTGAAGGAGACAGTCCTCGTGGTTGCCTTTGACTAAGATGAGCCGGGGAAGGCTTTTGAGGTATTGATAAAGTCCATATGGCTCAGGACCGCGATCGAAAAGGTCGCCGGCGACGATGAGGCAATGATTAGGATTAATTGGATCAAAGCCGGCTGATTTAAGCCCTTCAAGGACTGGTCGAAGGCAACCATGGGGGTCGGAGAAGGCAAAGTATGCAGTAGCGTTTGAGCGGGCCTTCGGCATAACAAAAATATATCATATTGATTATATAAAAAAGAATATAAGTATTGTTTTCTACAATTGTTTTGAAACCCTCTTCTTTACTATATAGCCGGTCAAATTTTGCTACGATTGCCTTTGTTTCGGCAAACGAAAGGGGATGGGCGATTCCTACTTGCCTGCTCGCTTGCGAGGCGTACTAGTATTGATTTGTAAAAGAGCATTCTTCTATTGCGCGGTCTTTTCTGGAAGTAGGCGTATTTAAATGGAGGGCAAGTGCATTGTTTGAGGACTCGTTTCCGTTAACTTCATTGATAAGCGGAGGTGCTAGAGGCGGTTTGCCGCATTCCGTTGCCGGCATCCGTCTGGGCTTCCCGTCTAACCTTGCGACCGTTTCCTTCCCCATTTCCGAAGGCGAGTGGGCAACGATCTATCGGCTGGTGGTCCCCCTATTCGTTTGCCTACGTTTCGGCCGAGGGTTTCCATCGCGCCGAATCTCGATCGGGCCGATGGACGTTTATTTCCGGCAGGAGGCATGAATGTGTTCAGGTGGGTTTTCGGTTTCGCGGCAATGATGGCCGTTGAGGCCTTGGCTCTTTCCTCTTGCGTGGGGCAAGGCGATCCGCTCGCCCGCGGATACGGATTCGACTTGCAAACCGGCGAAGTCGAATTGGCATACCGCGTGCCGCGGAAGACGTTTTCCTTAAGCGAGGATATCCCAATTGCGGTATCCTTCGGCCATATGGAAGAGTGAAGCACCTTGGTTACCATGGTGCAAGCCCGCCTTTTTTGGAATTGCGTTCCGATAAGGCGGCGCAGACGGTTTCGAAAGCTACGGTCTTTGCATCATACCGATAGACGAATTCAAGACCGACAAATACGTTTATCGGAACAGCCGCTTCACAGGAAAGACCTTCACCTATACGGAGAACTACGCTATCCCCAAATGGATTTCGCAGGAAGAGTACGAGGAAGACGCTTATATCGAATTTACTATCTATTTGTTTCTCGAGCGTCGCGATTGGGACGCCCAAGGGAACCCGATCGGCGACTTGGTCATGAGCGGGTTTGCCTACGAACTCATAACATTCAGGTATATCGACGAAAATACGGTGGAATTCCGGTGAATGCTGGCCGGCGATTCGATTTGAGCTTCGATGGATTGGGAATTCGGTGGTCGGAGCAGCTTTTTAAGCATTGAGACAATGATCACATCGCCTGATTTTCTTTAAAAATAAGGTTTAAACGCTTTTCATTTAAAAGATTAACCCTTGAATGCCGATGATCGTTAGCCCAGCGGTCAAAGATAAGATGGCGACTAAGGAGCCATAGAGCGAGAACTTGGCGAAGCTGAGATCGACATCCCCTTCGTGAACGAGGCGAAGGAACATCAATCCGGCCAAAGCGCCAAGCGGAGTCAAGTAAGCGGCGATATTCGACGATAGGGCCACGGCTAGGACGTCGGATAGGGCGAAGGCGCCGACGTCGGCGAATATCTCTTCGTATAGGACCGACATCGGGATGTTGTTCACTAAGTTGGCGGCGAGCAACGAGCTATAGCCATAGCCCCAGATCGAACCTGGTCCCGCAAGCGAATCCCCAATGGCTTTGGTGATGCCATATTGCCTTAAGGCCAAGACGATGACGAACATCCCAAGCAGCAACGGGAGCAACGAATAGGGGAGGCGTTTGATGGTTTTGAAAGGGATGGCGGCCCGCTTAACGAAAACCCCGCGGATCAAAGCGAAGAGGAAAAGGGATAGGGCCCCGGCTAAGCAGCAAAGATAGGAAGGCAGGTTAAAGAAAGAGGAAAGGGCGCAGCATACGATGCAGAAGAAGAGGCAAAACAAAGCGAAGAAGACGGTCGGCTTATCGGCGAGTCGGCGTTCTTCGGCCTCCGCTTTCTCCATTTTCTGGCTAAGCGGTTTATGGAATAGCAACAGCAGAGTGAGATAAGCGAGTAAGCCGGATGATAACGCCGGCAAAGCCATGTAGGCGAGGTAATCGAAGAAAGAAATGCCGAGAGCCGAGGTCAAATAGATGTTGGTCGGGTTTCCGACTGGCAAGAGGGCGGAGAAAGTATTCGCGGCCACGAACTCGCCCAATAGATAAGGGAGAGGATTGATATGGGCGTTCTTGCAGAAGCCGAGCAGGAACGGGGTGAAGGTCAAGACGATGATGTCATTGGAGGTGAAGACGGTGAGCGCGGAGACGAAAAGATAAAGGATGGTGAAGAGGCCAATCTGCTTCTCTCCGGCTATCCGGAGGGCGAGATTCGCCAAATAGGCAAAGAACCCTTCTTCGTCAAGCAACAGGGAAATGAAAACCATTGAGAAGAAAAGAACGAGGATTTGCAGGGGATTCACCGCGGAATCGCTGGTCAAGACCTCAAAGACGGCCCGTCCATCGACCAAGCCAAAGGCTAGGAGGATGATGGCCCCGATAAGGGGAAAGAAGCAATAGAGGGTGAAGTGGATATGCTTCTTCAGTTTCACCTCGGGTAGGAAGATGGCGGATAAGGCCATCCCCAGGCAAGAGATTATCGATACGGTTAACCCAGCGATCATAACGGGGCGCATTATAGGCGCGTTCGTTTGGCGGGTGAGGATGTAAGCGCTTTTACTTTGGAGGCGGCGAGCCTATAATTCCCCCGAATAGGAGAAAACCATGTCCAAAGACAAAGCTAAGAAAACGCGGGGGGTCGCCTTTTTCGCCCAGACTTACGAGGGGGACGTCATTCCGAAAAAGACCAAATGGATCTTCTCCATCGCCGCCGCCTTCCGCGATGGGTCCTACCAATTGATATCTTCCTTCCTTTTGACCTTCATGATGTACGCCGGGGTGTTGGGGACCGGAGGGGCCGATTATTCGCAGCAGATCGTCGCCATCAACATCATCTTCGTCGCCTGCTTGATTTGGGATGGGCTCAACGACCCGATAATGGGGGTCATCATCGAGAAGATAAGGTTCAAATCCGGCAAATACAAGCCCTGGATCCTTATCGGCGGCATCGGCAATAGCATCGTCATGCTCTGCCTGTTCCTGCTTAAGCCGACCGGCTGGGCCTACGTCGCCACCTTCGGCGTCTTCTATTTCCTTTGGGACTTCGTCTTTACCATGAATGACTGCGCCTATTGGGCGATGGTCCCCTCGATGACCAGCGAAGAGAAAGAAAGAAACAACATCACCTTCTTGGTGTCGCTTTTCATCTCGATCGGGACCTTCGCGATGTATGGGGTCTGCTCGATCATCCCCAACGCCGCGAATTCCTATTACGTCTACGGGGTCATCGCCATCGTTTCCTCGATCCTCTTCCTCGCTTCCCAGCTCGCCATCTTCTTCTTCTGCCAGGAGAAGCGGATCGATCCCGGGCAGGAAAAGGTCAGCGAGCAGACTAAGCTCGGCGACATGTTCAAGATGGTCGGGAAGAATCGCCAGCTGCTCATCGTCGTCCTCTCGATCTTCCTCTATTACGCCGCCGCTTCCTTGGTCGTGAGCTTCGGCTCCAACTATTTCTACCTTTGCTTCGGCTATGGCGGGAATGCCGGCGGGGCCATCATGCTGGTTTTCACCGTCATGTACGCCATCGGGACGGTCTTATCCCAGGTCTTGTTCAAGCCGTTGATAAACCGCTTCTCCCGTCAGAGTCTTATGACCGCCTGTTTCTTCATCGCCTTAGCCGCCTATTTGGTCTTGTTCTTAATCGGCTTCCCGTTATTCGGCGATAAGCCGCTCGCCTATAACGACGCCGTCCCCTCGGGGCTATTGTGGGCATTCGGCGGGACCCTTTCCTTGCTCTATATCCCGCCGATCTTCTTCTTCGGGGCCCAGGGCATCTTCTATATGATCCTATTGGTCGACTTGCAAAACTGCATCGAATACAACGAATGGAAGCATGGGGAACGGAAAGAGGCGGTCGCCTCCTCTTGGCGCCCTTTCACCGCCAAACTCTCCTCGGCTTTGCAGAAAGGGCTGATCCTCGTCTCCTTCTTAACCGCCGGGATCTATGACGTCACCCAGCAGATCAGCGACGTCCAAAACGATTTGGCTTCCCAAGTGGCGGCCGATCCGGATAAAGAAGCGGAGTTCACCGAGCAGGCGATGGTCAAAGTCGACGCCATCATAAGCGGGGTGGCGACGACGCCTAAAGTCGTCATGGGCATCTGGATGGTCGGTTCTTGCCTTGCCTTCCTGATCGCCGCCTATTGCCTGATGCGGTTTGGGTTCAAGATCGACGAAAAAACCTACGCTCAGATCGAATCCGACCTTAAGCAGCGGCGTCTAACGGACGCGGAAGCTAATTGAATATTCCGTCCCCTCGCTATCGATATGGAGGCTCGCTTCCCCGGCCTCCTTTTCTTTTGAGGCGACGTATACCGAGATCATCCCGCCTTCGAGGGCGACATTCGCGGGGGACAATAAGCGGATCGGGCCGCTGGTCCGGAGTTTCAAGACGTCGTTCCCGTATTGGCAGAGGTTGCCGTAGTTATCGACCTTCCTTATTTCGATCCGCGCCGAATCAAAGGTATCGCCGTTCAATAGATCGCTTTGGCTGGCTTTAATGTCCAAACTGGTGTAGAGGGCCGGCCCTTTGACGATTGAATTGACGATGTTCCCGCCCCTTACGAAGTCGAAACGGTAGTTCTTCTTCTCGTTTCCCCAGATCCCGACCGATTGGGTGTAGATGTCGGCGATCTCCGGGAAGGAGAGGCGATAACGCTTCATGACGTAGAACAAAAGCAGCTTATGGCGCAGCTTGATGTTGGCTAGGCCGTGGGCCGCGGCATAGGTGAAGGCTTTCTTGATGACCTTCCTTATCCACCCTTTGAAGCAGGAGGGCAGATGGGTATCGGAAATCCAGTTGTCGATGTAAATCGGGGGGTGGGGGAGGTGGGGGAAGCGTTTTCTATCCGGGCGGAATTCCCCGATTTTCTCCTCCCCGCGATAAAGGATGAGGTAATCGGCGTTGGTGAAGACGGGGAAGGGCGAGGGGATATTGGTCGCCGAGTAATCGCCTAAATCCAAGTGATAGGGGATATAGGCGACGTTCTCTTTGCTGAATTGGCTCATGTAGGCATAAGCCGCCGGCTTTAGGTTGCGGAATATGGTCATGACCCCGTGATAGCAGATATGGTCGCCGGAGCCGAAGTCCTGGTGGGTGCCGTAATCGAAGGCGCACCAGGCGATGGTGCCGGCAAGACTTTCGTACTTATAGGCGTCGTCGATGACTTTTAAGTGGCGGAGGGCCTGCTCGACTTGCCTTTCCGGACGGTCGGTGGCTTTGGTCGGGAACATATGGCCGTTATTCTCGCTCACCAAACGGGCCTTATTTTGGTCACCGTAAGTCTTCGGGTCGTCGAGGCCATGACGCAACGAAGAACAGGAGAAATCGTTATAGCCGTAGATGTCCTCTAGCTGTTCTGAGCCTTTGAAGTTCCTTACCCCGATCGAGGCTCTGGTCGGGTCGAGCCGTTTTTGAATCGCCTCGATTTGGCTATAGAAGGCGTGGTCGTCCCTCGATTCGTCGATTCTTAGCCCATAGGCGATAAGGCAGGGATGGTTCCGCTCCTTCTTGATCATCCGGGCGGTGAAATCCAGCAAGGTCGCCTTCCAATCCTCACCTCCGATATGCTGCCAGCCCGGGATCTCGTCGATGACCAATAAGCCTAAGCGGTCGCACTCGTCGAGGAAGGCCTCGCTTTGCGGATAATGGGAGGTCCGGACGACGTTGGTCCCAAGCCGCTTGAGCAGCCGGGCATCGTCTTGCTGGATTGAGGCGGAGGCGGCGGCTCCGAAATAGGGATAGGTCTGGTGGCGGTTCAGCCCGATGAGCTTGGTTTTCTTCCCGTTCAGATAGAAGCCATCCTTTCGCCATTCCGCATCGCGGAAGCCGACCGTCGTTTGGTATTCTTCCCCGTTATAGGAAATAAGCAGGCGATAGAGAGTCGGCTGCTCCAAGGTGTAGGTTTCGATGTTTTGGAGTTGGTTTTGCGCCCCTTTCCATTCGGCGACCACTTGGTCATCTAGACAGAGTTTGCATTCGATATCCTCCCTTTTTGCACCCTTTTCGTCTTCGGCTTCGACTTCGATTTTCCCGGATGAGCGAGCTTTGACGAAGATATCGGAAAGGTAATGCTCCTTATGGGAAAGCAGGCTGACCGGACGATAGAGTCCGGCGTAGGTCAAATAGTCGACGACGTTGCCGAAAGGGGGGATGTTCTTGTCTTCTAGCGAATCGATTAAAAGCAGGAGGCGGTTGCCTTTCTTCTTGACTAGGCCGGTCAAATCGAAGTCGACGGGAAGATAGCCGGACACCTTCTCGCCTAAATCGGCGTCATTGAAGTAACAATGCACTTTGAGCATCGCCCCTTCGAGGTGAAGGATCTTGACCGGGAGCTCGTTATGCTCATCGTCGAAGGATAAGCCATAGGAGAAGACCCCTTGGTAATCGCCTTCCGAGTAGTAATGGTGGGGGAGGCTGATGGCCGGGTGGGGCAGGCTTACCTCACCTTTCTTCCCGAGGAGGTCCATCTTTTTCCCGATGGCGAAGGAATAATGGTCATTCAATGGTTGTTTCATCTTTTTATCCTAACACCGAAGTCGGGGTGGACAAAAGAAGGGGGAGAAGGAAGAATATAGCTATTATGGATAAACGTTATGATTATTTGATCGTCGGCAGCGGGCTTTCCGGCGCGACTTTCGCCCGGCTGGCCTTAGACCGGGGGAAGTCGGTTTTGGTCATCGAGAAGCGTTCCTCCTTAGGCGGGAACATCGCCACCTCCGATGTCATGGGCATCCCGGTCCATCTCTATGGCCCCCATATCTTCCATACCGATTCGAAGGAAGCCTATGTTTTCTTCACCTCCCACGTCGAGTCATATCCTTTCGTCAACTCCCCTTTGGCTTTTTATAAAGGGAAGTACTATCACATGCCCTTCAACATGAATACCTTCCATGAGCTTTGGGGGGTTCGAAGCGCTGAGGAAGCGAAGCGTAAGATCGATGAGGAAGTGGCGAAGGAAGGGATTGAGGAACCCCATAACCTGGAGGAACAGGCCCTCTCCTTAGTCGGGCGGACCATCTTCGAGACCTTGGTCAAAGGCTATACCGAGAAGCAATGGGGGCGTGATTGCCGCGACCTCCCCTCCTCGATAATCAAGCGGCTCCCCCTCCGCTTCACCTATGACAACAATTACTTCAATGACCCCTACCAATGCCTGCCGAAGGGCGGTTACTCGAAACTAATCGATAACCTCCTTTCCGGAGCTGAGGTCCGGCTGGGCCTCGATTACCTTTCCCATAAAGACGAGCTGCGCCCTTTGGCCGATAAAGTCATCTATACCGGGGCGCTGGACGAATATTTCGCCTATCGGTTAGGGGAATTGGAATGGCGGTCGCTCCGTTTTGAGACCGCGGTTTTGCCGCTTGCTTCCTTCCAAAACAACCCGGTGGTGAACTATACCGACAAAGAGCCATCCTATACCCGGGTTTGCGAGCATAAGATGTTTGATGAGCGGCTAAAGCCATTGCCCTATACCGTCGTGACTTACGAATACCCCGATTCCTTTGAAAAGGGCAAGATCCCTTATTATCCGATCAACGATGAACGCAACTCTTCCTTAGCCAAGTCGTATCAGGAATTGGCCGAAAAGGAAGAGGGGGTCTACTTCCTCGGCCGGCTGGCCAACTACGCCTATTTCGACATGGATGACACCATTCTTAAGGCGATGGAACTATTCGCTTCCCTAGAGGGAAACTAAATTTCGCTTGCATCATTTTTCCAAGGGGTCTATAGTTACCGAGCCGAGAAAAGGCGATATCGCGGGGTAGAGCAGCCCGGTAGCTTGCCAGGCCCATAACCTGGAGGTCGGTGGTTCAAATCCATCCCCCGCAACCAAAGACATCAACGCCGGTTCGCCGGCGTTTTTTCTTGTCCTCTTGGTTTATCGTCGAAGACGGAGCTTATCGGCTCGGCGGCCGTCGGGTTGTAGACCCATCTCCGGAGGCTGCGCGCATGCTTCTTGGGACATCCGGCGCAGACAACGGGCAGCGTTGGGTCTTCTTGCATCCGACCATCTGGGACTCGATGCTTGTTGGCCGAACCTCTAACGGCGGTGGCTTTCGGGAACGGCGCCGATGAAATTTCCGACTTGGCGATGAGCTTTAAAAAACACATAATGGTTGAAAGACTCCATTTGTTAGCCCTATCTAAAAGGTTTTTTGCTATATAAAATATTAACATCTATTAACAATCAGTCTATTATATCGCCGATTGAAAGATGAAACTCTCAGAATTGAAGATTGGCGAAAAATGGAAAATAACCAAAGTCGGCGGAGTCGGCGTGATGCGCCACCGCTTGCTGGAAATGGGCATCACCCCCGGAACGATGGTCGCCATCACCAAACGGGCTCCGCTCGGTGATCCCATCCAAATCCATATCCGCGGTTATGAGTTAAGCATCCGGAAGGAGGATGCCGAGCTTATTGAAGTGGGGGAGGAATAACGATGCTCGTCGCCTTAGTCGGAAACCAGAACTGCGGCAAGACCACTTTGTTCAATGCCCTTACTGGGGCCAATCAACGGGTCGGCAATTTCCCCGGCGTCACCGTCGATTCGAAGATCGGCGCCGTCCGGGGGGTCAAGGACAAAATTGAGATCGTCGACCTCCCTGGCATCTACTCCCTATCCCCTTATTCCAACGAGGAAGTGGTGACCCGGGATTTCATTCTCAACAAAAACCCCGATCTTATCCTTAACATCATCGATGCCACGAACATCGAAAGGAATCTTTACCTGACCCTCCAATTGATGGAACTCGGCAAGCCGATGCTCATCGCCGCCAATATGATGGACGAGGTCCGGAAAGCCGGCAACTCGATCGATCAAAACAAACTCGAAGAGCTTTTGGGCATCGAAGTCTGCTCCATCTCGGCCGCCAAAGGGGAGGGGATCGGCGAACTGATTGAGCATATCCAACGGATTGGAGCGGAACACACTTTGCCGGTTAAGCAGGATTTTTGCCCGACCAATTCCCCTGTCCATTCGGCGATCCACGCCACCATGCACCTTCTTTCCGACCACTCGGAGCGCTATCACCTGCCGATTCGCTTCCTGGCCAGCCGGATCATCGAAGGCGATTCGATTTTGGAAGAGCAGGCAATGCTCAACGACAACGAGAAGGACATGATCGGCCATATCGTCAAGGAGATGGAAAAAGACGCCGGGATGGACCGAGAGGCGGCCATCGCCTCGATGCGCTACGACTTCATCGACCATCTTTGTTCCCAATGCGTCCACCGGGTCAATCAGCTGACCGAGTCGCAGAAACGGAGCAACGCCATCGATAAGATATTGACCAACAAATGGCTGGCCTTCCCGATTTTCATCCTCATCATGGGGACGGTGTTCGGCATCACCTTCGGGCTGGTCAACAATTACGTCAGCGAATACCTCGGGCTGGGGATCGATTACCTGGTCGAGATCGTCCGGGAGGCGATGGTCGGGGCCAAAGTCAACTTGGTCGTCACCTCTTTGGTGTGCGATGGGGTGATGAACGGGATCGGCTCGGTCCTCTCTTTCATCCCGACCATCGTCGCTTTATTCTTCTTCCTCTCTTTGCTTGAGGACTCCGGCTATATGGCCCGGGTGGCTTTCATCATGGACAAGCCTTTGCGAAAACTCGGCCTGTCGGGGCGGAGCTTCGTCCCGATGCTCGTCGGCTTCGGCTGCTCGGTCCCGGCCGTGATGGCCGCCCGCACCTTGACTAGCGATCGCGACAAAAAACTGACCATCTTCCTCATCCCCTTCATGTCCTGTTCGGCCAAATTGCCGGTTTTCACCTTGCTGACGGCCGCCTTTTTCGGGGTTTGGTCGCCGTTAGCGATGATCGGGTTATACCTTATCGGCATAGCGGTGGCCGTTCTTTCCTCGGCCGCGGCCAAAGCCCTCGTCAATGGCAAGCCCTCGCCTTTTATGATGGAGTTGCCGACTTATCGGATGCCGGGGGCCAAGACGACTTTGATGCTCATGTGGGAAAAAGCCAAGGATTTCATCAAGAAGGCCTTCACCATCATCTTCGTCGCCACCGTCGTCATCTGGTTCTTGCAGTCGTTCGACTACCATTTGAATTTCGTGACCGACAACGAGCAATCGCTTCTTGCCTACATCGGCCGCTTCCTGACCCCGATCTTCTATCCGCTTGGGGTCACCGACTGGCGGGTGACCTCGGCGATCTTGACCGGGCTCTCGGCCAAGGAATCGATCGTCTCGACCCTCAATGTTTTAGTGGGGGATGAGGCGAGCATCTCCATGGTCATGAGCGGGCTGCAGGCTTTCAGCGTCCTTATCTTCGTCTTGCTTTACATGCCCTGCGTCGCCACCTTCGCCGCCGAGAAACGGGAACTCGGCTCGACCGCTTTGGCGGTTGGGAACATGGCTTTGCAAACCCTGATCGCCTATTTGCTCGCGACCCTGGTGTATCAGCTTGGCAACCTCTTCCTCTCCCCCGACTGGCTCGATTATCTGATCCTTTCGATCGTCTTGCTCCTGTTTGTGGCCGCGATCGTCTATTTGATCGTCAAAGGCGGCTGCCGGAGCGCGGAATGCGCCGGGTGCGCCTTCTCCGCCTCCTGCCGGAAAAAAGGGAAAAAGAAACGGAAGTAGAGAATTCTATTGTCAAGAGAATCAGTCTATTTCGCTTGTTTGCCCCTCGGATAATAGGGACGCAAAAAGCCGTGCAAAATTTCTTGCAGGAAATTGCTAAAACGCGCAAATTCGCCTTATTCGATATATAAAATATGCTGGGATTTTTCGGCGATAGCAGGGTTTTGAGGGTTTTTTGGATTCATTTATCGTCTTGACTACCTAGTCGGGGTTGCTAAAATCAACCCGGGCCAAGCCCCAAACAAAACTATGGTCATTACCTTCGTCTGCGATGTCTTAGGACAAGAAAACAACGGCACCACGATCGCCACCATGAACGTCATCCGCTCCCTCCGGGCCAAAGGGCACGAGGTCCGGATCGTCTGTCCCGATCAAGATAAGATCGGACAACCCGGCTATTACGTGGTCCCGGCCATCAATTTCGGCATCTTCTCCCATTACGTCGCCTCCAACGGCGTTTGCCCGGCCTCGGGCAAGGACCTCGCCCCTTTGAAGGAAGCCCTCCAGGGGTGCGACATCGTCCATTTCAATTTCTGCGGCATGCTTTCGGGCAAAGCCTGCGACTTCGCCCATTCCCTTGGCCTCCCCTGCACGGCCTCCCTCCATACCCAAGCCGAGAACTTCACCAACCACCTCAAGCTCGAGAATTTCTACCCGGCCAACAAGCTGGTCTATACCTGGCTCTACCGTTCCCTTTTCTCCAAGGTCGACGCCATCCATTATCCCTCGAAATTCATCCATGACCTTTTCGAGAGGGTCAATCATTTCCATTCCAAGTCCTACGTCATCTCCAACGGTATCCAGCGCTCGTTCAAAAGGGAAGCGGTTGAGCGGCCAAGCGAATATAAGGATAAGTTCATCGTCGTCTACACCGCCCGTTACTCGACCGAGAAAGCCCATAAGCAGTTGCTGAAGGCGATGAAGTATTCCGCCCACCGGGACGATATCCTCTTAATCCTCCCCGGCGCCGGCCCTTTAGAGGGGAAGTTGAGGAAAGAGGCGAGGAAGTGGTGCGCCAATCAGCCGGTGTTCGGCTTCCATTCGCGCGAAGAGATGGTCAAGATCCTCAATTGCGCCGACCTCTATTGCCATGTGGGGACCGTCGATATTGAGCCGGTTTCCTTCTTGGAGGCCATCTCCGTCGGCATTTGCCCGGTTTTAACCGATTCCCCCCGTTCGGCGGTTTCCGGGTTCGCCCTTGATGAGCGCAACGTCTTTGACCATCGCTCGGCCAAGGATTTGGCAAAGCGGATCGATTATTGGTACGAACATCCCTCCGAAAGGAAGCAAAACGCCGATTCCTATTTAGGCTATGCCGACAAATTCGATTTCCAACGCTCGATGGACGCGATGGAGAAAATGTTCCTCGAGACCATCGATGAGTACCGCCGTTCGCATCGCAAAGCCGTCGAGTTAAAGGAAAAAGAAGCCTAATGAAACCCGTCAAGACCGTTTACTATACCGATCCTTTGAATGACGAGTTCTCCGGCAATAAAATAGAGCATCGGCCCTTGCCCGCGGATTATAAATACATCCACAAAAACCCTTTTTATCGGGCGACTGCTTGGTTTCTCTATTACCTGATCCTCTATCCGATAGCCTGGATCGCCTATAAGGTGTTTTTGGGTTATCGCGTAAAAGGGAACAAACGGATCAAGGGCATCATGCGCAAGCCGGTGTTCTTCTATGGCAACCATACCTCCTGGCTCGACGCCGGGATCGCCCAGTTCTTGGTATCTCGGGGCAAAAGGACCTACATCATCACCAATCAAGACACCACCTCCATCAAAGGGATCCGGGGCCTGGTCTCGATGATCGGGGCCATCCCCACCCCGCTTACGCCCGAGGAAAGGGAGAAATTCGTCGATTGCATTCGCTTCCGGGCCAAGCAAAAATGCGGGATCTCGATATTCCCCGAGGCCCATATTTGGCCTTATAGCACCCATATCCGGCCATTCAAAGACGATGCCTTCGTCTATCCGGCCGAGTTTGGAGCCCCGGTGGTCGCCATGTGCGTCACCTATCGGGAACGGAAGTTCCGCAAGTCCAAACCCCCGTTGCCGGTGGTCCACGTCTCAAAACCGTTTTTCCCCGATATGGACAAGTCGCTGACCGAAAGGAAAAGGGAACTCCGTCAGGCGGTATACGATTATTTGGTCGAGACCGCGGCATCCGAAGAAAACGTCGAATATATTTCCTATCGGCCAATCGAGGAGAAACATCAGTAAGCGTTTCCCTTATATATTGTTTCCACATCGCTTATAATTAAGCCATTCCAAAGGAAAGGACATAATTCAATGGAACTCAAAGGATCAAAAACCGAAAAATGCCTGATGGAAGCCTTCGCCGGCGAATCGCAGGCCCGCAACAAGTACACCTACTTCGCCTCGAAAGCCAAGAAGGAAGGCTATGAGCAAATCGCCGCCATCTTCCAGGAAACCGCCGACAACGAGAAAGAGCACGCCAAGCTTTGGTTCAAATACCTTGAAGGCGGGGCGGTCAAATCGACTGCCGAAAACCTCGAAGCCGCCGCGGGGGGCGAATACTACGAATGGACCGAGATGTACCCCTCCTTCGCCAAGATCGCCGAAGAGGAAGGGTTCAAAGAAATCGCCGCCAAGTTCCGCATGGTCGCCGAAATCGAGAAGCACCATGAGGAGCGGTATAAGAAACTATTGGAAAACGTCAAGGGCGGAACCGTCTTCGTCGGTGATGACCTCGCGGTTTGGAAATGCCGGAACTGCGGCCACATCGTCGTCGGGAAATACGCTCCCGAGGTTTGCCCGGTCTGCAATCACCCGAAGGCTTATTTCGAGCTCTCAGTCAAGAATTATTAATTGTTCGCTAGGGCACTTAGAGGGTCTTTGACCCTCTTTTTCTTTGCTTTGTTGCGCAAGGAGTTTAAACTTTTGGCCATGGATATTATTTTTTGGGTCCTCACCGCCTTGATTCTGCTCGTTCTTCTTTGGGTCGTCTTCCTGCTCAGTTTTCAATTCGTGTTCATCCTCTGCGGTTTCTTGAAGCCCAAGGTCTTCCCCAAAGCCCAGGTTTTAAGGAAATTCGCCATCATCATCCCGGCCCATAACGAATCATCGGTCATCGGCGATTCGGTTAAGTATTTGCTGCATGAGCTCGATTACCCCAAAGATCTATATGACGTCTATGTCTGCGCCGACAATTGCACCGACGATACCTTTGCCCTTGCTGAGCAGGCGGGGGCAAAAGTCTATGAAAGGCATTGCGATGACCCGGACAAGAAGCGGGCCGCCTTTCCGATTAAATTATTGATCGATGAGGTTATGAAATCGGATAAAGGATATGATGCGGTCATCAAGTTCGATGCCGACAACATCCCAAGCCGGAATTACCTCCACGCGATGAACAACGCCCTTGAGGCTGGAGTGACCATCGCCCGGGCCCATGAAGCCCCCTCGAACATGGGGCAGAACCTTTGGACCAGCGTCTCGGCTTGCTACTATGCAAGGGATTCCCGCCTAGCCTGCAACTTCCGGGAACGGGTCAATTGGAACTCGATGCTTTCCGGGGCTGGCATGATGGTGAGCCTGGCGGTCTTAAAGGACACCGGGGGTTGGGATGCGATGGGGGGCATCGACGATGCCGAATTCACCGTCAAGCGGCTGCTCGAGGGGAGGCACGTCAATTACGTGAGCGACGCCATCGTTTACGAGGATCAGCCTTCTTCCCGGGCCGATTCGGCCGCGAGGAATGCCCGGATGGCCAATGGATTGGCCAAACTGTACAAACAGTCAGCTTGGGATTTGCTAAAGATGTTCTTCAAAACCGGCAATCTATCCTATTTGGACATGTTCGCCCAATTATCCTTCGTGCCCTTGCCGATGGTCTTGGGCATCAGCATCCCCCTCTATGCCGTTTTCTTCTTTTTGACCTTAGGGCTCGATGCCGGTGGCATCAACGTTTATTCGATGTTCACCCCCGGATGGGACGGGTCGGCCTTTTCTACGATGGCCTGGGTCCTCATCGGCGGCCTTATCGCCCTTGTTTTCTATTACGTTCTTTGGACTTACCAATCTTGGCTGGGGGTATACCTCGACCGCGATATCCTCGATAAGGACTGGTATAAGCAAGCGAAAAAAGGCATTTGGCTCGGGGCTTTTGCCATGATCGTCTACGGCAGTTCGGTTTCTAGCGGGACAAGAAAGAAGAGAGTCGCCTGGAAAGAGATAAAACGAAATAAGAAGTAAGGGCCGAATTCGGGAGCCTTATGGCCAAACTTTAAAAATACGTTCGCCAATTTCGAAATTCACCTTCGCCTTTTTCGAAATATTATTCTGCCATAATTCAAATTTTATCCGTCCGTTTTTAAAAAATACTATATAAAATTGAAAAGTTTGGAATTGCGTTATCTTTTTGGCATGGAAAGAAAATACTTTGTCGATTAATAGAAAAAGCGGTTGCGCGGAAGCTCCGGAATAGCGGGGCGGTTACGGCTTTTAGACCTTCGTTTAAAACACGGACGGGATATTCGTCTTCCCGATAACCCAATTAAAAGACTGACGATTAATTTGGCTTTTGCGGCGTTTCCGCTTCTTCGAGTTCGGCTATCTGGGCTTCCAATTCCTTTTTTCGCGCCTCGATGGATTTGGCGTCCATCCGAACCCCGGCTTGGAATTTCGACTCGAAGATGATGACGGTTATCAAGCTTAGGATCAATACGAAATAGAAGGTCAGCATCCGCCAGAGCAAGGCGATGACGGTGGCCCGGGCATACTCGACGCCGATGGCCCCTAAGCAGATGGCGAAGGCGAACTCGATGCCGCCGGTTCCTCCAGGGGTTGGGATCCAACAGACCGCCCCCGAGGCGAAGGCGCTTAGGAAACCGACCTCAGCGTATTCGCTCCAAGGAGTCGGTTCCCCGACGGCCCGTAAAAGGAAATAGGGCAAGGAGAAGTAGATCATGTAAGCTACCAGCTTGAAGAGGAAGGAAACCGCTACCGAGCCTTTATGGGCGAAAAGGGCCTTCATCGTCGATTGGACGTTTTCGCAATACATCTCAAAGGATGGGATTCTTTTGGCTAGGAACTTATTGATCCAACGGAAACGGCAAAACCATTTGGCGATCCCGACCAGCCAATTGGCCAACCTCTTCGAAACGCCTAAGGCGATGATGAAGAAAAGGAAGCCAAGGTTGAATACATAACCGAGGATCGCCAAAGCCCAGGTCCAGTAATAGGCGGTCAGGTTCCCGGTTTCCGGATCGACCGTGAAGTTATAAATGGCCTCATTGATATCGCCGATGTAAAAGAAGGCGAAGACCTCCAATAAGTTCAAGGCGATGAGATAAATGACGAAGTTAGTCAGCACCAACCCGGTGGCGGTGCCGCTTTTCATCCCCTTTTTGGTGAAGTCGTACATTTGGATTGGCTGCCCGCCGGCGGCGAAAGGGGTGACGCCGTTGAAGAAATGCTCGCTGGCCCCGATCAAATAGGCATCGGTGGTCGAGGTGCTTTTGTCGAAGGATTTGGCGAGGATGACTAGCGATATGGGGAAAATGATGAAGAAGACGAGCGTCATGCCGATGGCCGCCAATAACCAAAGGTAATTTTGCCCGCTGGCGATGTCGGAGAAGGTTTTGGCGATGTCGGATATCTCGGAGGTGTTGAGGATGACGGTCACGACGATGATGGCCATCATTATCATGAAGATGATGCCGGAGATAAGCGTCTTCTTATTGGTTTTCCCCGCTTTGCCCGCCAGCAAGTTCAATTCCTCTTGCAGGGCTTTCTTTTTCTCTTCCTTGGTTTGGGTGGGGTTTTGCGATTCGTTCATATGGATACCGGGCGCATTCTACCTTATATCGGCTCGCTTGTCCTTATCCTTTTCTTCCGATTTTGGCCTCGATTTCCTCGCAGGCGCTCATTCGCGAGGGCGCGCCTACGAGAAAATCCGCGCAATTTTACGTTCTTATTACCGAGTTTTACCTTCCCTTAGTGGAACTGCCGCTTCTTTTGCCTTCAATATAATGCCGTTGCGAAAAACTAGGAAAAGAGAAAAAGAATGAAAAACAAATCGCTCAAAACCCCGTTCCTCCTGCTCGCCGGTTTGGCTTTGGCGGGCTGCGCCGGGGACTTCGATCCCGCGACCCCGATCACGGTCGTGACTAGGGAGGATGGCTCCGGCACCAAAAGCGCCTTCATGGAGATCATCGGATTGAAAGGGAAAGCCGACGTCGAGGAGAACATCGTCGTCGCCTCCTCGACCGCCGCCGTCTTGACCGAGGTCGAGAACAATCCCTACGCCATCGCCTATGACTCCTTAGGCTATCTGGATGACACCGTTAAGATCCTAACTGTCGATGGGGTGGAAGCCACCACCGAAAACATTCAGGATGGGTCGTACGCCATCTCCCGCCCCCTCAACGTCATTTATCAGGAAGCGAGGATCGAGGCGAGCCCGTTATTGACCGATTATTTGGGTTTCCTTTCCTCCTCGACGGCTCAACAGACCATCGCTGGCAACGGTTACGTGAGCATCGTCGCCGAGGTTGAGGATTACGCCGCCCCTGCCTCGCCTTTAACCGGGGAGATCGACATCTCCGGCTCGACCTCTTTGCAGCCGCTTATGACGATTTTGGCCGAGGAATATGAAGCCCTTAACGAAGGGGTGACCATCAATGTCTCCGGCGGTGGCTCGGGGACTGGCTATGAGAACGGGCAAAACGGCATCTCCGATTTCGGGATGATTTCCGAGGAATTCAACCAAAGCAAAGCCGATAAATGCGTGCATCGGACCGTCGCCAAAGACGGGATCGGAATAATCGTCAATAAAGACAACCCCCTAACCGACATCAGCAAGGCCGACCTAAAAACCATCTACGATGTCGATGCCGATCCGGGATTCCAGTCATGGAGCGAGCTGCTCGAAAAAGCCGAATAAAGGAAGAGATTGTCAAATGGGCGCTGTTTGGATGCGCCCTTTTCGGCGTCTTGGCCGTCGTTTCGATCGCCGTTTTCCTTTTCGCCACCGGCCTCCCTTTCATCGCGGAAAAGGGTTTTGGCTCGTTTTTCCTTTCCGCCACCTGGCGCCCGACCGCCAATAGCCCGGAGTATGGCCTATTGGCCTTATTCTGCACGACTTTGGCCGTAACGGTTTTCTCAACCGCCCTCGGCGGGCTGCTTGGGTTAACGACGGCGATGTGCTTATTCCGCTTCGTGCCCAAGCGATGCAAAAGGCCCTTGTCGTTTCTTATCTCCATCCTTTCGGGCATCCCTTCGGTGATCTACGGCCTATTCGGGGTCAACGTCATCGTTCCTTTCCTCCGCGATTATGTCTCCCCGACCGGCATGGGCTATGGGATATTGGCCGCGACGCTGGTACTATCGATCATGATCCTCCCGACGATGGTAAGCTTTACCCTCGATTCCCTAGAAGCGGTGAACCCTTCCTATTACGAAGGGGCTTTGGCCCTCGGGGCGAGCCGAGAGATGGCTTGCTTCAAAGTCGTCATGCCCGCCGCCAAAAGCGGCATCTTCGCCGCCTTGGTCCTTTCCAGCGGACGGGCGATGGGGGAGACGATGGCCGTCATCATGGTCATCGGCTCAAGGGCCTCGATGCCGACCGGTTTATTTCAAAGCACCCTGACCTTGACCGGGGCCATCGCTTTGGGGGCCACCGAATATAGCGGCGATGCCAAAACGTCCTTGATCGCGGTCGGGGTCGTGCTTTTCGTCTTGACCTTGCTTATCAATATCGCCTTCGCCTTGATCAAGGGAAAGGGGGCAAGATGCTAAGCGAAAGCTCTTTCCGCCGTCATCGGGCGCTGTACTTGGGCTATCGGGGTGGGGCCTATCTTGGGATGGGGATCTCGGTTTTGGCGTTGGTCGGATTAGTGGCTTATATCCTATTCAAAGGAGCCCCCTATCTATCATTCGATTTGCTTTTTGGGGATTATTCCTTCCGTTCCGTCTCCCTTCTTCCGGCCTTCATCGGGACGGGCTATCTTATCCTGATATCTTTGGGCATCGCCGCCCCGATCGGGATTTTGGCCGCCCTCTTCTTAAGCGAATACGCCATCGCCGGAAAGAGAATCGTCGGGGTTATCCGGGTTGGGATCGAAACCTTATCGGGGATACCCTCCATCGTCTATGGCTTGTTCGGTTATCTCCTTTTCGTCTTTTATTTGGGGTGGGGGTATAGCCTGCTCGGCGGGGGAATGACCTTGGCTTTGATGGTTTTGCCGACCATCATCCGGGGAGTCGAGGAGAGTTTGCATTCGGTCCCTAAGTCGCTTCGGGAAGCGAGTTTTGCCCTCGGGGCCGGAAAGGCGGCCACCACCTTCAAGATCGTTTTGCCTTGCGCGGCCCCCGGCATCTTGACCTCGCTCATCCTTTCGATCGGCCGGGTATTAAGCGAATCGGCGGTTCTGCTTGTGACCATCGGGATGGTGGTCAACAAGAACCCACCGACCCCTTTGAGCCCCGGGACTTCTTTGGCTCTCGATATCTACTACTTCTCCTCCTATGGTTACCGGGAGGAAGCGGCCGCGACGGCGGTGGTGCTGCTTCTATTGGTCCTCTTCCTCGACGGAATGGCTTTGTTGGTGACCAAATTGCTTTCGAAAGGAAAAGGCTATGGAAAATAAGATCGTCTCCGTCTCCCACCTTAATCTTTTCTATGGGGAACAGCAGGCCCTCAAAGACATCAATCTCGATATCTACGATAAGCAGGCGTTGGCCCTGATCGGCCCCTCCGGCTGCGGGAAATCGACTTTTCTCCGTTGCCTGAACCGGATGAACGATTTAATCGACGATTGCCGTATCGACGGCAGCGTTCTTTTTGGATCGGAAGAGGTTCTAAGCAAAAAGATCGACGTCAATATCCTCCGGAAAAGGGTTGGGATGGTCTTTCAGCGGCCCAACCCCTTCCCGACCTCGATCTTCGACAACATCGCCTTCGCCCCTCGCCTATTCGGGGTGAGGAAAAAGGACGAGCTGAACGCCATCGTCGTCAAAAGCCTTCAGCGGGCCTCGATTTACGATGAGGTCAAGGACCGGCTCAAAACCCCGGCCCTCTCCCTTTCCGGCGGCCAGCAGCAACGGCTTTGCATCGCCCGGGCCCTGGCGGTGGAGCCCGAGGTGTTGTTAATGGATGAGCCGACGAGCGCTTTAGACCCGATCTCGACCGCGAAAATCGAGGAACTGATCGTCGAGCTGAAGAAGGAGATCCCCATCGTCATCGTCACCCACAACATGCAGCAGGCGACCCGGGTCGCCGACCGGACCGCTTTCTTCTTAATGGGGGAGATGATTGAGGACGGTCCGACTGAAAGGCTGTTCGCCACGCCTAAAGATAAGCGAACGCTTAATTACATTACCGGCCGTTTCGGGTAGAATAGGAGAGCACGTATGGAAAACCGTGTTGAACGAACAATCGATGGGATCCGGGATCAAGTGACCCGCCTCTCCTTTTTATCGTTAAAAGCCATCGAGAAGGCGATGCGGAGCTTGAAGGAGAAAGACAAGGGGAAAGCCAAGGAGGTCATGGCCGATGACGCCGTTATCGACGAGGCTTATTCCTCAATCGAGAAGGAATGCTTCTCCGTCCTCCTCCTCGATTCCCCTTTCGCCTGCGATTTCCTTTTCATCTCCTCGGCCTTGAAGATGATAACCGACTTGGAGCGGATCGGCGATTATGCCGCCGACATCGCCGAGGAAGTGACTTATCTGCCGTCATCGTCGCGCTTGAACATCCCGGATTTATTCGCTCTCAGCGACTGCGTCATCGCTTTGCTCAGGGAAGCGGTTGACGCTTTTTTGAATTCCGACGTCGGGAAAGCCCGTAATTTGGCGAAACAAGACGATCGGATCGATGAGCTTTTCCTAAAAGTCCGTTCCGATGTGGCGCACGACATCGATTCCCATGCCTTATCTCCGGAGGAGGGGATCGTTGCCGCCCTCATTTCCAAATATTTGGAACGGATCGCCGATCACGGGGTCAACCTCGGGGAATGGGTGGATTACGCGTTGACCGGAGAACATGGTCTTTCATAAGGAGGGTTGATCCATGGAGGAATATTCCAATCTCGTTTACTGCGTCGATGACGACATCGCCATCCGTGAACTCTATGGGTGCGCCTTCGCCCTCGGCGGCTTCCTCTATCGGGCTTTGGCCTCGGGGAAGGAGCTCTTCGCTGAACTCAATAAGCGGAAACCCGACCTCATCGTCTTGGATTTGATGTTGCCGGGGGAAGATGGCTTCGACATTTTGAAGTCCCTCAAATCCGATACCCGTTACGTCGATATCCCAGTCATCATCGTCTCGGCCAAATCCGGGGAGAGCGATAAAGTCAAAGGGCTCGATATGGGGGCCGACGATTACATGGATAAGCCTTTCAAGGTCATGGAGTTCTTGGCTCGGGTCAAAGCCAATATCCGAAAAACCCAGCCGGCCAATATTCCCTTTAAGGGATTGAAGTACGACGTTAATAAGAAAATCTTCTTCCTCAACGGAGCGGTGATGAAGTTGACCAACAAAGAGACCCAGCTGCTGAAGCTGCTTTTGGAAAACAGAGAGAAACTCATTGAGAAGGAAGCGCTGATCGCCGCCGTTTGGCCGGACGCGATCGATATCGAGACCCGGACCGTCGACGTCCACCTTTCGATGCTTAGGAAAAAACTCGCCCCGGCGGGGATTGAGCTCAAAACCGTGAGGGGCGTCGGCTATATCCTTGAATGAGGAAGCGCCTCGTCCTCTTCGTCTCATCCCTTATTTTCCTCGCGGTGGCGGCGGTTTTCGGTTTTTCGGTGTATTTCTTCACCTCATCGACCCTTTCCCAGGGCCGAGCCGAAGCCCGTCATCTGGCGTCTTTCTTCGCCAGCGCCTTCGAGGATGGGCAAACGATCGACAGCGGATTTTCCCCCGATAATTTCGCTTTGGCCATTTTTGACGAGGAAGGGGATTTGGTCTATGAAGCCGGCACCGACCTCCCTCCCTCCTACCTTTCCCTACCCGAGGTAAAGACCGCGATGGCGGAGGGCGAAGGGGAAGCGGTTAGGGATTACGATGGCGTTTCCCGCATCGCCGCCTGCTGCCTTCGGACCCAAAATCAAAAAGGTGAGACCTATTATCTATATTGCCAAATCGGGGTCGAGCTATATGGGCATAGCTTCGTCAATTTCTGCGTCTCGAGCGCCCTGGTCTCGGCTTTGATCATCGCCATCGGCATATTGCTCGCTTACTTCCTTTCCGCTCTATCCTTTAAGCCGATCGAAGCCAGCAAAGTCCGTTTTCACGAACTGGTCGATGGCCGCCCCCTGACGGCTTTCCCCAAGCCCCACGATAAGGCGAGCCAGGAGTATTACCGGGAAGTCGACGATGCCTCGACCGCCTTATTGGCCGCTCGGAAAGCCCTTAACGACGAAAAGGAGGGGATTAGGAAGATCCTCGACTCGGTCAGCGACCTCATCATCTTGATGGGGGAGGGGGAGGATATCGCCTTCCTCAACGAAGCGGCCGCGAAAGCTTTCCGCCTCGATGTCTTTAAATTCCATACTCTTTCCAGCTTAGGCTTTCCCCCGGGTGTCGAGGCGAACCTTCGGGAAAGGAAGAAGGTGGAGCAGGTTTACGATTTCAATCGCAAAACCTATGCTTTGCGGGGTTATTCGACATCCGGCGGCTATGTCATCGCTTTGGCCGATATCTCTTTTGAGGTCAACGGGGAGAAACTTCGTTCCTCGTTTTTCTCGGCCGCCTCCCACGAGCTGAAGACCCCGCTTACCTCGATCATGGGGCAAGCGGAGATCCTTTCTTTGACCCCCCATCCCGATGAACTCGACCCTTCGATCGAATCGATCGAGAAAGCCTCAAACCGGATGTATCGGCTGATCGAGGACATGCTTTCGCTCTCCCGGATCGAGTTCGGCCATCGGGAAGTGAAAGGGGCGGTCAGCCTTGCGAAAGCGGCCGAAGAGGCGAGATCCGCTTTGTCTTTCCTGATGGAGGAAAAAGGGGTCGAGGTCATCATTCAGGGCGATTTCGTTTACCCGATCAATTACGATGACGGCTATTCTTTGATCAAAAACCTGCTGGAGAACGGGATCCGTTATGGCCATAAGGGGGGCCATGTATGGCTGAATTTCCTTCCCGATGGCTTTGAGGTCAAAGACGATGGCCCAGGGATTGGGGAAGAAGACAAAAATCGGGTATTCGAACGCTTCTATCGGGTTGAGAAAAGCCGGGATAAAGCCAGTGGGGGAACCGGCCTCGGGCTCGCCATCGTCAAGCACACCATGCTTTCCTACGGGGGGAAGGTGACCCTAAGTTCCATATTGGGGGAAGGCAGCGTGTTCACCTGTTGTTTCCCCAGCAAGAAAAAGGGGAAATAAACGGGCTCTTTTAGTTGTATTTTCCTCTTGCATTAGCTCCCTTTGGTGTGGATAATGTACGAGCGCTTCCAGCGTGGACCATTGGTGTAGCGGCCTAACATGCTTCCCTGTCACGGAAGAGACCACGGGTTCGAATCCCGTATGGTCCGCCACTTGCCTCGGTAGCTCAGTCGGTAGAGCAAGGGACTGAAAATCCCTGTGTCGGCGGTTCGATTCCGCCCTGAGGCACCAGAAGCGTATTCCCCGGATTTGAGTCCGGGTTTTCTTTTGCATTGCGTTTAAGGTTTCAGGATAACCGCGACAATTCCCGAGATTCGAATATTAACGAATGCAAGATAGTGTAACCATGGCCGGTTCTATGCCTTCCCATTCCTTTTAAGCCTTAGACATCTTCCGTTTCCGTTCTATCCTATGCTCATGCTAGTCATCAATATCTATTACTCGGGAAACAACGGGGCCGCCAAAGCCTTCGCGAAGGAGATGGAGGAAAGCGGCCTCGCTTCTTTAATCCGACAAGAGGCCGGCAATCTCGGCTATGAGTATTTCTATCCTTTCGTTGACGATGAAACCATCCTCCTCATCGACAAATGGACCGATCAAAAGGCTTTGGACGCCCATCATCAAACCCCGATGATGGGGCAAATCGCTAAGTTAAGGAGCAAGTACGATTTAAATATGAAGGTCGAACGGTATCTTTCTCTGCCGGATAACCCTTCCGATGACGTTTTCATCCGTCATTGATCACGCTTGTCTAGATAGGCGGCGACGAGTTCGACTCACCAAGAGCTGGAAGCCAAAGAAAATAAAGAACAAGCCAATGTATACCGCGTAAAGGCCAAGAAGGTATAAGGGGTTGACCTCGCAGTTCCCGATATGGAAATTCAGCCATCCGGGGACTTCGATCGGCAGGGGGTTGACCTGGGTGAAGGCGAAGTTTAGATACAATAGCTCCGGTAAGTGGTTCCCCTCGGCGTCGACCCAAGTGGACGAAGCGTTGGTGATGAGGACCGAGACCCCGGTGGCGATGAGGATGACCACCCCATAATAGGCGATGGGAATCAGGCAGTTTTTCAATCGGAATCCGCTATGACCGAGCATGATTGGCAAGACGGAAAGAAGAAAAAGCAATAAGTGGGTCGAGGTGAAATAAAGGAAGGAATAATCAAAGACCGAACCGAAGTTCTGGATTCTCCCGAAATAGAAGAAGACGGTCAAAGCCCCGGCCGAGTGGACGAAGAAGGCGATGTCATAGAGGATCTTTTTCCGCAAGGTAACCGAGAGTAAGACGATGATTTTGCCGATGTCGCAGATGAAGAGGGGGATACTCGACAAGACGATGTTATAGATGTTATAGCCATCCCCGATCAGCATCGAGTCCTTGCCGGCGAAATGGATGGTCAAGACGATGGCCATGGCCCGGAGGTAAAAGACTTGTTTGTCCTTATCCGCCTTTTTCAATAGGAAGTAGGCGAGCCAAGTGAAGAAGATGACCAGACCGAACATCAGGAAATGCCAAACGGTGAAATTGTCGAAATGGGTTGCTTGCTGGAACCATTCCGGGCTATGGGATATCGGTTCGGAAAGAATATTGAGCGGGATGGTGATCAAGACGAAAAGAGGGAAATAGGCTAGCGACTTCCAGTCGGAAGGGCGATACTTATTGCCAAGAAGGTAATATAAGCCGATGCTTAGCAATAAGGCGGCTTGGAAGACGAACATAGCCAAGATGGCGAAACGGGGCATGAAAAGGTTGATCGAATCGTAAATCGCCATCGTCACCGCATCGAGGTTGTTCCGATTCGGGGTGTTGAGGCTGGTTTTGGTCATCCCGGCGTATTCGAATAGGCAAAGGAAAGAGAGCAAAGAAAACAAAGGATAGAGCAGTTTGAGGATATCCTGGCTTTTCTTGTGATGGAGGTAAACCGCCAATGGGACGAGCAGATAAGCGGCCATCTTCGCCAATTCCGTCAAAACGAGCCAAAACGAGAAGTCGCTCATCCTCGAAAAGACATGGAATTGGTTGAAGGTAAAAGACTGGAGCAGGCCGAAAAGCAAATATAGTCCCGCCCCGACTTTTAAGGCGATATCCCAATATTTCCCGAATGGTTTTTCTTGAATTTGCATCGGTTTTTGCGGTCTTTTCAGTTAGTGTGGAACAATAAATCCCCGTAAGAAGGGATCGGCCAATAGGACTTATCGACCAAGCATTCAAGCTTATCAAGCGGCGAGCGGACTTTCTTCATGTCCATCAATAGGGAGTCGCGGGAGAAAAAGGCGAGCTCATGGCCTTTCAGCCCCTTGGCTTTCGCGATGTCGACATCAAGGGCAATGACCGCCTCGAAGGCCTCGTCGATGAGCTTGCTTACTTCCTCAAGGGTCTTGTTGGCGTAAGTTGAGCCGGTATATTGCTCGGTCTCCTTAACTAGCAACGTCAAATAACGATTGGCGGCTGGCAAAAGCGACTTATGGGCCATATGCGATAAGGTTTTGGCGTCGATCAAAGCCGCCGAACCGTAATTGGCGAATTTGATCTCCTGCCTCGAGGTCAGCTCGGATTCGCTTAGGACGTGGGAGGCGCGGTAAAGCTCTTTTACCGATTCCGAGCCGAGGGCTTCGATGGCCTCGACCGCGGTTTTTAACTCGGTTAACCCCCTGTTTTTGGCTTCCTCGCGCCATTGCTCGGAATAGCCGTCACCGGAGAAAATTATCCGGCGGTGGGCTCGCAGTGTTTTTTGAATCCATTCCTTGATGGCGGCCTCCTTATCGGTCCGCTTTTCGACGAAATCGGCGAATTTGGACAGTTCATAGCCGACCGCCGTATTGATGACGGTGCTCGATTCGGAGATGTTTTGGTTGGAACCGACCATCCGGAACTCGAATTTGTTGCCGGTGAAGGCGAAGGGGGAGGTTCGGTTCCGGTCGGTGTTGTCTTTGTAAAGGATTGGCAGCGTTTTGGCCCCGGTATCGATTATCGACCGGTCGTTATGGGTTGGGTCCTTCCCTTCGCTGAGCCTTTCGACCAAGAGCTCGAGATCCTGGCCAAGGAAAATCGAGACGATGGCCGGCGGGGCCTCGTCGCCTCCAAGCCGGAAGTCGTTGGCGTAGCTGGCGCTGCATTCCCTTAGCAAAGGGGCGAACTCGTCGGCGGAGGCCACGACGGCGGTGAGGAAGACCTGGAAGATCAGGTTGTTCTCCGGTTCTTTCCCCGGTTTTAGGAGGTTGACCCCCTTATCGGTCCCGATCGACCAATTGTTATGCTTCCCCGACCCATTGATTTGGGCGAAAGGCTTTTCGTCGAGCAAACAGACCAAGCCATGCCGCTTGGCGGTCCGCTTGAGGACCAGCATGATCAGTTGGTTTTGGTCGGCGGCGATGTTGCAGGGGGCATAGATGGGGGCGAGTTCGTGTTGGGAGGGGGCGACCTCGTTATGCTCGGTCCGGGCTGGGACCCCTAAGCGCCACAAGGTTCGATTGACGTCATTCATGAAGGAGGCGACTTGGGTCCGAATCGGGCCGAAATAATGATCCTCCAGCTCTTGGCCTTTCGGGGCGCTCGCGCCGACTAAGGTCCGGCCGGTGTAGGCCAAATCCTTCCGCTTGGCAAATCGCTGCCCATCGATAAGGAAGTATTCCTGCTCGGCTCCGGCATAAGCGATGACTCGGTCGGTTTGCTCGTCGCCTAATAGGCGGAGAGAGCGGACCGCTTGCTCGGACAAATAGTCCATCGAGCGAAGCAAAGGGGTCTTCTCATCGAGGGCTTCGTTGGTATAGGAGCAAAAGGCGGTCGGGAGGAAAAGGACGCAGCCGTTCTCGTCTTTGTATAGGAAAGCGGGGGAAGTGCAGTCGTAGGCGGTATAACCGCGGGCTTCGAAAGTGGCCCGGAGGCCGCCGGAAGGGAAAGAGGAGGCGTCGGGTTCGCTTTTGATGAGCTCTTTGCCCGAGAAAGAAAGGATCGGGGAACCGTCATCTTCGACTCCGGATAGGAAGGAATCATGCTTTTCGGCGGTTAGGCCGTTCAAAGGCTGGAACCAGTGGGTGTAATGGGTGGCCCCGTTATCCAAGGCCCAGGTTTTCAAGGCCACGGCTAATTTCTCGGCCAAGGGGCCATCGAGGGCGATCCGCTTTTCCTTGACTTCCTTCAAGGCGCGGAAGCTATCTTCGTCGAGGTAGCGTTTGGCGGTCGCGTCATTGAATACCAAACAGCCGAATTCATCTTTCAGGTAATTGTTTTCCATTGTCTCCCCTCTTTCGGTTCGGCCTATTATAGGGCAAAAGAGGGGGATTCGGTGTTAAAATGTCATCCGTGGACGTCCGAAGTTTGTTTCTTTCCCTTTCCCAAGCGCCTTGCTTAAGCATAGAAGAGTCGAAGGCGGCTTTGCTTTCGCTTAGGAAAGCGATCGTCTCTTATGAGGAGGAGCTGCTCTCGGCCCTCTACCTGGATTTAGGGAAGCCCCGGCAAGAGGCCTATATGTGCGAACTCGGCCTTATATATAAGGAAATCGATTATTACGCCTCCCATTTGGCCCGTTTCCGAAAACCCAAGCGGAAAAGAGGCGGGCTTGCTTCTTTCCCTTCCAAAGCCTATGTCGAGGCTCGCCCTTGGGGCACCTGTTTGATCCTTTCCCCATGGAATTATCCTCTTCTATTAAGCCTTGATCCCCTGGCGGCCTGCCTATCGATGGGCAATAAGGCGGTGCTGAAGCCAAGCGAATATTGCCCCCACGTGAGCCAGTTGATCCAGCGAATTGTCAATGAGGCGTTGTCGGATAAACAAGCGCTATGCGTCTTGGGGCCGAAGGAAACGGCTGAGCAATTGACAGCCCTGCCTTTCGATTTCGTTTTCTTCACCGGCTCAAGCAAGGTGGGGCGGGAAGTCTATAAGGCCGCGAGCGAGAACCTAACCCCCTGCGTCTTGGAGCTCGGCGGGAAATCGCCTTGCCTAGTAAGCGAGCACGCCGATCTCCGCCTAGCCGCCCGGCGGATCGTCTTCGGCAAATGCCTTAACGGCGGGCAGACCTGCGTCGCCCCGGATTACGTCCTCGTCGATAAGCGGGTGAAGGAGCCGTTCGTCTCAATGCTTAAAGAGGCGGTTGATGAGCTTTATCCTAATGGGATGCTTGGAAATGCTGATTATGGGAAAATCGTCTCTTCCGCCCACCTTCGCCGATTGCTTTCCCTTATCGATCGGCCGGTGCTATTGGGCGGAAAACATAACGACAGCCAATTGGAATTCACGGTCATTGAGGCCGATTTTGCGTCCTTATCGATGCAAGAGGAAATATTCGGCCCCCTTTTGCCGGTGATCGAATACGAGGATTTAGACGGGGCGATAAAGGCGATCTCCGACCGAGCGATCCCGCTTTCGCTTTATGTTTTCACCAAGAGCAGAAGCGAAGCCAAGTCGATCCTTTCCTCCCTCGATTTCGGTGGGGCGGTCGTCAATGACACCTTAATGCACCTAACCGTCCCCACCTTGCCTTTCGGCGGGAAAGGCGCCTCGGGACTAGGCTCTTACCATGGCCCTTATTCGTTAGCTTGCTTCAGCCGGGAGACCCCGGTTCTGCATCGAGGCAAAATTGACGTAAAGCTCCGCTACCCGCCGTTTTCTTCGAAGAAAGAAAAGCTTATTCGCAAAATCTTTCGTTGAACCTTCTTCCAATAAAGGTATGATTTAGGAGGGCAAGCCACTTAGTATTGAATACTAGATAACTGTATATAAGCTTAAGGAGTAAAGAAATGCGCAGAATCATCGTTGATTCCGGCTCATCGATCAAGCCGGACGAAGCCAAGGAATTGGGGATCGACGTCATCCCCATCCGGATCCTGATCGGCGGGACCGAGTATAGCGACGGGGTCGACATCGACTCATCGAAGCTTTATAAGCTGATGGAGGAAACCAAGGAATTCCCCAAGACCTCTTTGCCTCATTTAGACGTGGTCGAGGGATTGGTCGATAAGTATCTTTCCCAAGGCGACGAAGTGCTGATCATTTCCCTTTCCAGCGGGTTATCGAGCACCTATTCCGCCATCGCCTCGATGCTATTGGACAAAAAAGGGGTCACCGTATTCGACAGCAAAAACGCGGCCGGGGGCATGCGGATCTTGGTTTTGGAGGCCTTGAAGATGGCCGATAAGCCGATTGAGGAAGTGGTGGCGAGGCTAGGCGAAGTCCGGAGCAAAATCAGGCTGGTCTCCTTAACCGCCACCCTCGATTACCTGCTTAAAGGCGGAAGGCTTAAGAAAAGCGCCTGGATGGTCGGGACGTTGCTTCGCATCCTGCCGGTCATTTCCTTAACCCCAGAGGGGACGGTCGACTCGATCGCCAAAGTCCGCGGGGTCCACGGCGGCGTCAAATGGCTAAGCGAAAAGCCTTTCGAGGATGGTAATATCGACCTCTCGATGCCGATCGTCGCCTCCTATACCCGAAGCCGCGTCAACCTCGACAAGGTGATGGAAGGGTTCGCCGCGAAAGGGGTTAAGCCGACCGACTACGACGATCTTACCGCGACTTTGGCCGCCCACTGGGGGCCTGATGCCTTCGGCGTCTTCTATTGCGTCAAATAGCCTTGCTCAGCTCGTATAAGCCGATGGAGACGGCGTTGTCGAGGTTAAGCGAATCCAATTCGCCGGATATCTTGATCAAAACCGGTTCCCCGACTTCAAGGTAGGAGCGGTCCAATCCTTTGGCCTCGTTGCCGAATATCAAGGTGGCGGGGCTTTTGAATTTGGTTTCGCTTAAATATTTTTTGGCCTGAAGCATAAAGGGGTAAAGATTATGCTCTGGATAGGCTTTCCGATACTCTTCGAAAGCGGAGAAATGGGCGATCCGCAGCCGGAAGAAAGCCCCCATCGATCCCCTAATGACCTTCGGGTCGAAGCAATCGGCGGCCGGCTTCACGATGGCTAAGTCCTTGACGCCGAAGGCGAGGCAACTTCGGATTATGGTGCCCATATTGCCCATGTTCATCGGGTTGACCAATAAGCAATGGGGAGAAGACGGGTCGAGCTTTTCGTCTTGCTTGAGGAATTCGGCGATGGCCATGACGTTGTCTTTGCCAGAAAGGGATTTGAAGATCTTCTGGTTATTGACGATGACCGGGATGTTTTTCTTTTTCGCCATTTCTATGAGCCGAGAAGCCGTCTCCCCGGTTTTGAGTTCGGGGGAAAGATAAAGCTTGCTGACAGTGCCGAATTCCATTGCCTCGAAGCAGACGGTCAGCCCGATGGCGAAGGAAGTCGGGCTCTTTTTGTCGTATTTATCCATGTTTGCTTAGCCGATTCGCTTTTCCTTGCCTACTTATTCAGTAGGGACGGTGGATATTCTATGGCAAAAGAAACGAGTTTGCGAATCGGGCGGCTTGATAAAAGGAAGCTGGAGGCGCTTGGCCTATCCTTGGCTTTCGATCCGAGCCTGCATTTAGGGGCGGAGGTGCTTTCTCGGTTGGTGGAAACCGACCCGGACGGATACTTGAAGCGGATCGAGTTGATCAAACGGATCGTTCATGACCCGGATTACCTTACCTGCCAAGGGAAACAATGCGTCGGCTTCGCCAAGTATTTCCCTTTGGAAGACGGGGGCTCGATGTTTGTTTGCTTCTTTGAGCTCAAAGGAAAGCCGAAACGTTATTTCCTGGCCCGTTTTCAGCTTCTCCAGCGGATCAAGCTTAACGGATTCGTCCGGATGGCAAAGAAGCGAAGCGCTGCTTGTAAAGCGACAAAGCCGAATTGATCCAAACGTAAAGGAGGACCAGTAGGTAGCTGAAGAGGAGAAAAAGGAAGATGTAGAGCCAGGTCAAGGCAGAGTCGGGGGCGAAAAACCAATAAGGATAGGCGGTGCCATTGGAGAAGATCGATTCGGGGAAGATGTAGGGGCGGATGTAGATGAAGAGCAAGTAAATGATGGGGTAGCATAAGGAAGAGAAGGCGGTGTAATAACGGACGGTCCCTTTCTCCTCAAAGCACATCCATTCCAAAATCGGGACCCCGAACATAAGCGAATGGAAGAGGACGGCGTCTAGCGAAGGGTCGGTCGGCAAGCCGAAGATGAAATAAAGCAAGGAGCCGAGCATGCAAAAGGCGAAGACCGGCAACGCCAACCGCATATACATCCCGGCGGCGATCCCCTTTATCCCCCGGCGCAGATCGATGATGTTGGCGACGATGACGACGAAAAGGAAAAGGAGGAAAACCAGGCAGGATTGGGTGGATATGAGGCAGAAGGCTTGACCGAAGGAGGGGGTTTGGCTAAGAAAGATGGCCAAACCTGATGAGAGCAAGGCGAATTCGACGATTCGGGCGAGCAGGGCGATAAGACGGTTCCTTACGATCATAGGCAAAGCAAGGATACCACTGAATAGAGAAAAAGCGTATCCTTGCTTACGATGAAAATATCCTTGATCCTTCAAGACGACCAATATCCCTTTGCTGGCTTCCGCGATACCCGAAAGGTGGCGCGGGCGATTATCTTCAACGCGAAAGGGGAAGTGGCGGTCCATCATATTTACCGCGACGATCAATTCGGGAAGCAGGCGTACCTCGAGACCCCGGGCGGGGGAGTGGACGAGGGCGAATCCTACGAAATGGCCCTTGAGCGGGAAGTCAAAGAAGAGCTTGGGGCCCACGTGCAGGTTTTGGAGTGCCTCGGGAGCTGTGAGGACGCCTATAACCTCATCGGGCGGAAGAACCTCAACAAATTCTACTTATGCCGTCTGAAGGATCTCGACGCAGCCAAGCATTTGGTCTCGCGAGGCGATCGATTGATCCAGCATAGCGAGTGGTTGCCTCTTGATACCGTTTTAGAGGAATACGCCAAAATGCCCGATGAGGGGGTTTCGGTTTTGGTGAAAAGGCGGGAAACCCCGTTTCTGAAGCTGGCTAAGGGCCGGATCGCTTACTATCTTAAACAGTAAATTTAAATTGCAATAAAAAACATTTGCTTAACCTAGGGGCGAAGTATATATTTATGTGGCCGTGGCGTGATTGGTGAAACGGTGAACACATCCGGCTGTGAACCGGACATGAACGGGTTCGACTCCCGTATCACGCCCCAGTTCTGAGGAACACCTATAATGTATATGCATTATAGGTTCTTTTTTTACCAAATCTTACCAATTCGTGCTCATTATGGCGTATCGTAAAAATTTAGGGTCCTGTCACAGCAAGTAAAAACAGTCGAAATACCTCAAAAAGTTCGAACCACCGCAATAGCACTTCGGGTTCGAACATTCGCAATTATATGTCTTTTCTTAATATTTCATCGATGTAGTAATCCCGTTTAATAGAGAAGGTTTTGGTAAAACAACCAGAAAAACAACCACAATACAACCAGAAAACACAGAAGAGGAAATAATTCTATTAATTAAAAATAACGAAAAGATCTCAAGAAAAGATATAGCTATTGTTTTGCATAAAACAGAGGGAAGCATTAGACACCGTTTAAAAAAATGCAAAAAAAGGTTATCAAGCATTCAGGACCAGACAAAGGTGGATACTGGGAAATAATCAAATCAAAATAAGAATAGAAGGCTTTTGCCGAAACATTAAAGGCGTTCGCTTATCGATTTCGAGGGCATTTAAGGCGTTTTCCAAGCACATTTCAAGGAAGTTACCTCTAATGCGAATGCGTTAGAGGTTTTTTTCTATCCGTTTACGCGGTTGTTCGACTAGGCGCGCTAAGATTCAGCGGGAATACCCCCGATAAATGCGGTCATTAGGAAATTGCTGAAAAACAAGGGGGATTAGATCGCCAAGGGCCGCATCAAGGTATTTGGCTTCTCTATCGAAACTACTAGACCTTGAGGATTCATTCTTCAACGTCTTATCGTTGTTTCCCTTAGCCCGAACTTCATATAGCGATGAAAGATTGTGGAAAGCGTGCTTAAAACTTCTTTGCCGGTGGGGACGGCGGTTATTGCGTTTCACAAGGCCGATTTGACAAAAAACTTTTGGCAACGTGTGAACAATCGGCTAAAAGCCTTCAAAACGAAAGACTGCGTTTATCCACTTCATCAGTAACTGGCGGTAAACAAAATTCGTCGGCACATTGCAAACTGTCCCCTGATAAAAATAGTCAGAAAATTAATAATTCTGCTCTGCCGAGCGTTAAAGGTATTCGCAGTATCGAATTCTTTTAGTAAAATTGGGCTATGTTCCGCTCCTTGATTGATTTTTCCGAAGATAGCAACTGGTGTTATGTTTTGATTGTCTATCCTTTGCTTTTGGCTCTCCTTTGCCTATTCCCTATTTTGGATTATTTCGGGGTTTATAACTTCGCTGACGATTTCTTGGGAATGTTCGATAACATGGCGCTTATCGAGTCGTTCGTTAAAGGGATTTTCTTTTGGGGTATCGTCCTAGCGGCCGGGATTTTCTTTGCGATTCTCGTCTATATTGGCACCTTTGCCCGGGACCGCAGCGAGTTCGCGTTCAGCGACTGTTGGATCGATATATTCAATCTGCTCTGCATGGGCTCGCTTACCGCCGGAACCATCACGATGATTTGCTTAGCCAAGCTGCGCGGCTACGAACCGATCGACGTCCGGATTTTCTATTTTTGCTGCATATTCGAGGGGTGTTTGATTCCTTGCCTGATTTATAGCCTTTATCGGATTTTCGCCTGCACGCCCTTGCTGAAGACGTTGATCCGGCCTTTGCTGGTCTTGATAGACTTGATCTCCGGCTCTTTCTCCAAAGCCTTCCATTATTCCTCCTCTGGAACTCACAAAGAGATCCGCGACGATGCCGATTACGAGCTAGAATCCTATCAATACACGACGACGAGGACCGAAAGCCGAAGCGAGACCACCTATCATGATGCCTTCGTAAAAGACGAATACCAAAACGCCAAGCGGATCCGCGTCAAGGTGGATTCCCATTATGAGGTTCCGGTGACCGAAACCCATACGGGATATAGAAGGAAGGATTATCATCAGAAAAGGGAGTATACGGTCGAACAAGGGCAAAAAACTTCGAAAAGAACCGGCAAAACCTATTCCTATTCCCGAGTAGTAGGGCGGAAAAACGTCGGCAAAAAACGTTACGACGATTAAATATGGACTATGGGATGGACGCTGGTTGATGTTCGGCTAGGCTCGGTTTCGAATTGTCTAGCCGAAAAAGGGGATTTCGATTAGACTGGCTCGGTGGTTATGCTTAGGAAAATCAATCTTGACGATTACGAGTTCGCCGTGAGGCTGCTGCCGAGGCTGAAGAAAAGCGACCTCTCGGTTTACGCATTGGGATCGATGTCCTTCGTGATTGAAGACGATGGCCAAGCGGTGGGGATTTTGCTTTCGAGCTTGCTTTGGGAAAGAATCCCCTTCTTGCAGCATTTGGTCGTCGCCGAAGGATCAAGGGGCCGGGGAATCGGCAGCTAAGCCCTAAAGGATTTCGAAGCTTTTCTTAAGGAAAACGGCTATCCTCTGCTTCTGCTATCGACCCAAGCCGATGAAAAGGCCCAGCATTTATATCGCAGGCTAGGCTATACCGATAATGGGGCTTTGTTTCTCGCCAATACCCCCTATCCCCAGCCAGCGGAGATC
The DNA here is from genome assembly GCA_949296775.1 of uncultured bacterium. Classification (GTDB taxonomy): domain Bacteria; phylum Bacillota_I; class Bacilli_A; order RFN20; family CAG-826; genus Alloenteromonas. Next base: position 46,153 of record CASFQA010000001.1, read on the forward strand.
TTCCTTTGCAAAAACCTTTTCTAAAATCGGCATCGCTTTCCTTTCGTCCGCCTTTTGGGTCAACAGGTCAACTTCGAGCCAGCAAAGCCCATAAGCGAAGGAAGAAAATTATTTTTTGGAGCGAATCCAAATTCTCAAGAAAAATCATAAACAATGAACGCCGATTTGTATTTTATAACGGAAATAATATCGATAGCTTCTAATTTTTTGCCGAAATAATCGTACAGGGTATAAGCTTAAGTAAACTTATAGACCGATGTCGAATATCATTAATAAGCGCTTTGGCTTATGTTTTCGCCCTCTTGTAACCGGTTTTGTAAGGAAGTATGCTAAGCCCGCAATCAAAGATTGAGGGACATTATGAAGAAGACGTTGCAGCAAAAAGCCGCGGAACGGAAATTCCATCGGCCGAACAAATTGCTTTATACCCTTCTTTACCATATCGCGATCCAAAAGATCCTAGCCCCGAAATACAATCCCCATTACCAAATCGTCGATAATATCAACGATTGCAAAGGGCCCTGTTTCTTGGTCTATAACCATCAATCGCGGATCGATTACGTTTGGTTGGTGGGGGCGACTTATCCCCGCCGGCTCAACTTCTTAGTCGGCTACAATGAATTTTTCCGTTCCCATCTGGCCTTCATCCTCAAGCTGATGAACGTCATCCCGAAGAAAAACTTCACCCTCGACGTCCCAGCTATGCAAGGGATCAACTCGATCATCAAGCAAGGGGGGACCGTCTGCTTCTCCCCTGAGGGGATGAGCTCGATTTCCGGCCACAACCAGCCGGTCGTCTCCGGCACCGGGACCTTTTTGAAGCATTACGGCATCCCCGTCTACGTCGTCAATATGGCCGGGGCCTATTTGACCAACACCAAGTTTTGCCTCGACGAACGGAAAGGGCGGATCGACGCCAAAATCTCTTTGCTCTTCACCCCGGAATATCTGAAGGGGCACGATGCCGAGACCATTGAGGCCGAACTGAACAAAGCCATCTATCACGATGACTTCGAATGGAATAAGAAGGAGCAGATAGCTTATTCGAATTTATCCGGGAAAGCCGCGACCAACCTCCACTATATGCTCTATAAGTGCCCCCATTGCGGGTCGGAGTTCCATATGAAGGAGGACGGCGACCGGCTTTATTGCCCCGACTGCGGCTTCTCCGTCACCATCGACGATAAGTATAACCTCCATCCCGCCCAGGGCTTTTCCTGCCCGGAGACCATCACCAAATGGTTCGACTTAGAACGCCGCGATGTCTATCGCGCCATCAAAGCCAACCCGGAGATGGTATTCACCGCCAAATGCAAGTTAGGCAAATTGCCGCCTTACCATACGGTTAAGAACATGGCCACCAGCGAGCCTTGCGGCGAAGGGACGGTGACCCTCGACAAAGAGGGGTTCACCTTCGAAGGCCAAGTCGATGGGGCGATGACCTCAATGCATTTGACCTACAACGAGATCCCGACCTTCGGGATGCCGGTCGATACCTCTTACTTAGCTTTCTATTACCAAGGGAACTATTATGATCTTTTCCCCGAAGGCGGGGTTTCGATCAAGATGCTGCATATCCTTGAGGAGTTCCAGCGTTTCACCGTCTCCAAGTGGAAAGCCTTGCCCCAAGAAAGCTGGATTTACGAAGACGACGGGCAATAAGACCGATAAAAAAAGGCCGCAAGCGGCGGCCAAAATACGCAAAAGCTTATTATTTTTTCTCTTTCGCGGGGCAGGCTTCGATGGCTTTGCTTATCTTATCGAGGTAGCGGCCTTGGTAGGTTTCGATCGCTCCGCGGTCGCAAAGCTCGCCTAGCTTCGGCTCAATCGGGAGCTCATCGACGACCTCGATACCGTATTTTTCCGATAAAGCCGCGTGCTCGATTTTCCCGAAAGGATAAAGCCGTTTTTGACAATGGGGGCAATCTAGATAAGCCATGTTGGTGACGAGCCCGATGATCGGGACGTTCATCATCTTGGCCATCCTCAACGCCTTTTCGACGATCAAGGAGACGAGGTCGCTGGGGCTGGTGACGATGACGATGCCATCGATCGGGAGCGATTGGAAGACGGTGAGGGGGACATCGCCGGTTCCCGGGGGCATATCGACGTAAAGCTCATCGACGTCGCCGTAGATGGTATCGGTCCAAAATTGCTTGATTAGGCCAGAGACGACCGGTCCGCGCCAAATGACCGGGTCGGCCGGGTCTTCGGTCAATAGGTTAAGCGACATCACCTCGATGCCGGTTTGGGTTTTGATCGGATACATCCCGTCTTCCGACCCGGTGACCAATTCCTTGAGCCCGAAGATGGTCGGGATCGAGGGGCCGGTGACGTCGGCGTCGATGATGGCGGTTTTCTTGCCATCGCGGGCGGCGTTGACCGCCAGTAAGGAGGTGGTGAGCGATTTGCCGACCCCGCCTTTGCCGGAGACGACGGCGATCATTTTCCTAACCTGGCTATAAGGATGGGACTTGGCGATGAAAGAGTCGGGGTCCCGCTCGGCGCAGGCTTCGCTGCAGTTGCTGCAGTCGTGGTTGCAATCTGGCATGTTATCGATCGTTCCTTCTGTCTAATTCGCCAAGGAGGCGGAAGATCAGGTTTTTCCGGGTGACGATCCCGACGAAAACCCCTTTTTCGTCGACTAAAGGCACATAGTTTTGGTTGGCGACCAAATCGGCGATCGAGCTGAGCTCGGCGTTTTCCTGACAGGGGGCGATGAGCCGGGTGAGCGAAAGGGCCGATAAGGGGGTTTGCTTGGCCTCATCGATATGATGCCCATCGGCGACCCAGTTCAAGACGTCGGTGGCGGTGATCGAGTAAAGGTAACGGTCGCTTTCCCTCTCCAATACCGGGATCATCGAGTAGGAGGATTTGGCAAAGGCCAAAACCGCTTCCTGGAGCGTCGAATCGGCATAGACGTAGGTGATCTTCTTTTTGTTGATGACTAGTTCCTTGGCTTTCATGTGGGTAATTATCAATCCTCGGTTGCCTAAAGGCAAGACTTGACAAGGAGTGTATCATACCTCCGTTATGTTTGATGTCTTCCTCGATAGCCTGTTAGATTCCCTCCGGGTCTTAGCCTTCGTCTTCCTCTTCCACTTCCTCCTTTCCTTTTTTGAGGGGAAGATCGCCCGTTTTTTGGAAGGGAAAAACAAGGCGGCCCCGGTCCTGGGCTCGGCGTTCGGGCTCATCCCCGAATGCGGGACCTCGGTCGTGGCCTCGGACTTATTTTTGAAAGGGCATCTTACCATCGGGACTTTAGTCGCCGTCTTCTTGGCCTGCAGCGACGAGGCTTTGCCGATCCTTTTCTCCGACGACGGGGGAAGATGGTACGTCGGCTTCGTGGTGCTGGGGCTTAAGTTCTTGATCGGGGCCCTCGTCGGGGTCATCGTCGATTGCCTTTTCGTCAAAGCCAACCAGGCGGTTGAGCATCACCTTCGCGATTGCGAAGGGGAGGAAAGCGTTCACCATGGCTGCTGCGGCCATGAAGTCGAGGAGGATAACCCTTGGAAGGCTCATCTCCTCCACCCGCTTATCCATTCACTGAAGATTTTTCTCTACGTCTTCGCCATCACTTTCCTTTTCGGACTTTTGGTCTATTATCTCGGAGAGGGGCGGATCGAGTCCTTCCTTGCGAGCAATCGCTGCCTCTCGCCTTTGCTCGGGGTGGCGGTGGGGCTTATCCCCAACTGCGCCGCCTCGGTTTTGCTCTCGACCTTCTACCTCGATTCCTCCTTGCCCTTCGCCGGCTTGCTCGCTGGCTTATTGATGAACGCCGGGCTTGGGATGTACATGCTATTCAAAAGCAAAAAGAGCCTAAAGAAGGCTCTGTTGGTGCTGCTTATCTGCCTAGTGTGCTCAATCGGCTTCGGCTACGCTTTCCTGCCTTTATCAATTTAAGCCCAATTGGCCGGAATAGATAAGGGAGGAGGCTTCTTCGCCCGATTCGAGTTTCACGATGGCGTGGGCGAAGTCGATCGAATAGCCCATCGAGCGGGCGGTGACGGTATTTTGGCTGGTGACGACCGGGGCCTTGATCCAAATGGCCTCCCCAATCTCAAAGCCTGGGAAGCAGGTGGCCTGCTTGCCTTTCAAGAACCCGATCCGGCCCAGGATCGAAGGGGCGGCGCAGATGGCGTGGACGTGTTTGCCAAGCTCAATGGCTCTTTTGATGAGCGAGATCGCCCTTATTGACCCATAGAGCCCCTCGACTCCGGCTTTGCCGCCGGGGAGGATGAGGAAATCATAATCCTCGGCCTTGACGTCTTTGATGGCTTTGGTGGCGTTGACGCTTACTTGGCAGGAGCTATCGACCGTCAACCCATCCATATCCGAAAGCAGGTCGATGGCGAAGCAATGGCTTCGAGAAAGGATATCGTAGGTCGCGAGGGCCTCGACTAACTCGAACCCGTCGTGAAGCAAGATGGCGCATCTTTTCATAAACATTCTCCTTACGCGGACTTAATATTAATCCATATGGCCACTTACCGTCACCCTAAATACCGTAAATGGTATCGGAAGAAAGAAAACCCCGCCGAGCGCAAGGGCGAGGATTTCGAGATGCTCCACGAGAGGAAAGGAAGCGGCTTCGCTTCGTCTTCCGATGCCTATAAAGACGACATCGACGGGGCTTAGAGACCGGCGATGTAGCTTTCGGCCAATAGGGCGACGGTCAAGGTTTCCTTAATCGGGTGGTCCTCATCAAGCGGGACGTGGATAAGCAGGGTATGGGGATGCTCCTTTAAGCAGCGGTAGTAGCACTCGTTGGCCACGAACCGGCCGGGATCGAGGCCGATGGCGGCTTCCTCCCCTTCCCGGATAAGCGACTGGGAGAGGGAACTGACCTCAAGGTCGGTGGTCCGGGAGGCCGGTCCGTCTTTTTCGATCGCCTCCTTGGTTTTGACGACCTTTTTATTGTCGGCCTGGACCGAGTCGCGCTCGTTATAGGCGTAACGCTCGAGGACCGGTTCTTTGGCGTAGGGGGAGAGGGCGAGGATGATGATGGCGTCATAACCATTGGCCTTCTTCATCAGCGCGTCGCCGTCTGCGTGGTAGACGACGTCAAGCAAGAGGGTGTCTTTGCCTTTTTCCTTGAGCAAAGAAAGGATTTGCTCGCTCGGGTTGATGGGATGCTGAGCGAATTTCCTAAAGCCGACATAGAGAGTTTTCATTCACTGATCTCCTTGTGCGTGTGGCTTTAGTGTAAACGCGAGAAAAAGGAATGTAAACGCTTTAGATGATGGCCAAGTTATAAAATCTTCGGGCGTTGAGGTAGAACAAATGTTCTTCCTCTATCCCCGTTAAGCCGTTATTCGGCGCGAAATACTCGCGGTAGAGCGGATTAGCCAAGGTAAAGGCCCCATCGATCGGGTTATCGGTCCCAAACATTATCCGGTTCAAGCCGATTTCCCGCAGGACCCTCTTGGCGATATCCAAGGGCACCCAAGCGCAGTCGGCGTACATATTGGGGCAGCGCCGCATGGTCTCTAAGCAATAGAGGTTATCGGTGCAAAGCTCCATATGGGCGGCGACGAAGTTCAAGTCGGGGTAAGCCAAGCAGACGTTCTCCAAATGCTTGATTGATGAGTATTCGTCGATGGCGGTATGGACGAGGAGTGGGAAACGGAAGCGTTTTGCTAAGTCGAGCCAAGCCTCTAAACGGGGGTCATCGATCGGGAGGCGTTCCCCGTATGGGTGGAATTTCATCCCGACGATGTCTTTTCGATGGGTTTTGATGTAGCGGATGAGCTCTTGGCTCGGCTGCTCCTGCTGGGGGCGGATCCATAACAAGGCGCCGATTTGGTCGGGGTGGGCTAAATGAAAGGCCACCGTCTGCTTAAGTATTTCGAGAGTGGGCTTGTTTTTGGGGGTCAAGTCGCCAACGGAAGGGAATTCCGCCCCGTCGGTATTCGAGACCAGGCTATAGGCGATCCCGTACTTTTCCATCGAGGAAAGAATCAGCTGTTTCGAGGCGGCTAAAGTCGGGAAAGAACCGATATGGGCGTGGGCGTCGATTATTTTCATCAATGGATCAGCTTGGCTTTGAGGTCGCGGAGGAGGGCCGCCATCTGCTTTTCGTCGAGGCCGTCGTTCTCGTCGTTATGGAAAACGAAATCGGCCTTTCCTTTGGCGGGCTCGACGTATTTTAAGTGCATCGGCTTGACTGAGGAAAGGTATTGCTTGATGACCCCCTCGGCGGTCCTTCCCCGCTGGGTCAGGTCGCGTTGGAGCCGCCTAGCAAGGCGGACGTCGGGCTCGGCGTCGACGTAGATGACGTAATCGTAGGTTTCCTTGGGCAATTGCATGACCATGATCCCCTCGACGAAGACGATGTCCTTGGGGGCGAAAGGGCGGGTGACCTTCATTCGGGTGTGGGAAGCGAAATCGTATTGCGGGATATCGATGCTTTCCCCGTTTCGGAGCTTGGTCAAATGGGTCAGGAGCAGCTCCTCGTCGAGCATGGCCGGGTCATCGTAATTCAATAAGTCCCGTTCCTCGCTCGGCAGATGGCCTTGGTCCCGATAATAGGAATCGTAGGAAAGGATGGCGCTCGGGCAGCGCAAATTGTCGCGGAGCGCCCGCGAGATGAAAGTCTTGCCTGAGCCGGAACCCCCACAGATAGCGATTAGATGGGTCATCGGTTTTTTCCTCCGGAAAGCCATTCTATACCAGCCTATTGTTTCTTTCCATCGTCTATAGACGAAAGAAACACTTGAATTTGGAGTCGGGTTGGGTACAATAACCCTCGCACCTTGGGGTGTAGCCAAGTGGTAAGGCATCGGACTCTGAATCCGAGACGCGCTGGTCCGATCCCAGCCACCCCAGCCAGTGTGAGACTTGACCGGTTAGTTGACTAACCGGTTTTTTCGTGGCAGGCCGAATATTAACGCAAAACCTGCTTATAATTCTTAAAAATCGAATGATAACCGGTTTATTTGCGACGGGCTATTGCGCTTTTTTATGGCAAACGAAAGTTTTCTTTTGGCTATAGGCGATTCCGAAAAGCCGGATGTCGGCGATTCCCTCTCGACGAAGTATTTCCGGGTAATCTTGGTTCTCTATTTGCGATTGCCGACGGCGCAGAGGATTCCATCCGCTTCCATATACTTCCAATGATTTCCAATCGCTTCCAACGTCTTCCAATCATTTCCAAAACGGTAATCGATGATAAGAAAAAAAGAGCCTTTCGGCCCTTTGGTTTGGCGTTTAGTCGATAGCCATGATGGCCTTGACGATTTCAATCATCAGGTTGAATTCCTTGACTGAGAGGAATTCGTAACGGCCATGGTGGTTGTAGGAACCGGTGCCCAGGTTGGGGGTGGGGCAGCCTTTGAAGGAGAAGGTGGCTCCGTCGGTCCCGCCGCGGATCGGGGGGAAGGTGGGGGTGAGGCCGAGCTTATTGAAGGCTTTGACGGCGGTGTTGATGGCTTCCGGATGCTCGTCGATGACCTCTTTCATGTTCCGATATTGATCCTCGACCTGCATTCTGACTTGGCAGCCGGGATAACGGGCCTCGCATTCCTTGACCGCGGTCTCGAACTCTTTCTTTTGCTCATCGAGCTTCTTTTTGTCGTGGTTGCGGAGGATGTAATGCAAATGGGCTTCGGCGACGTTGCCTTCGATGCCGATGAGGTGGTTGAACCCTTCCCGCCCCTCGGTGTATTCCGGCCGCTTGGTCGCCGGCAACAGCCGATCGAACTTGAAGGCGCAGGTGCAGGCGTTGACCATTTTGTTCTTCGCCTCGCCCGGATGGATGGCTTTGCCAAGGATGGTCACCTCGACTTTGGCGGCGTTGAAGGTCTCGTAAGCGATTTCGTAGGGATCGCCCCCGTCGATGGTGTAGGCGTATTTGGCTCCGAACTTCTTCGCGTCGAAGTGGTCGGCCCCCCGGCCGATTTCCTCATCGGGGGTGAAGCAGAAGCAAATCGGGTGATGCTTGACTTCCGGATGGGAGACGAAATAGTCGAGGACGGCCATGATGATGGCGACCCCGGCTTTGTCATCGGCCCCTAAAAGGGTGTCGCCGCTGGTGACGATGAGATCCTCGCCGATATGGGAGGAGAGGATGGGGAATTCCTTTGGGTCGAGGGAATAAAAGTCGTTTAGCCTGATTGTTTTCCCGTCGTAACCCTCAATGTATTGGGGCTTCACGTCTTTGCCCGATTCCTCGGAGGCGGTGTCGACGTGGGCGTTGAGGCCGATCGGCTCGCTCCCTTCTTCCCCGTCGAGGCGACCATAGAGGATGCCGAACTCATCGATGTAAGCCTCAATCCCCATTTCTTTGACCTGCTTTAGGAGCAATTTGGTCAGGTTCAGCTCTTTGGCGGCCGAGGGGACGGTGGAACTCGACTCGTCGCTTTGGGTGTCGATCTTGACGTATTCGAGGAATCTTTCGATTGCTTTGTCCATATGTCTTTCTTTTCTCTTTTTCTCTAAATTAATTTGTATACGGCGGCATTCTACTTTTCCTTTTTGCCTAAAGCAACGGACTTGACCTTCTATTTACATTCCTTCGTTTCCTCTATCGCGGCTACCGATTGGGTCCTTTTTCGCCCTTAACGAAGACTAAGAAGTTGAAAAGCGCCTGCCAATTGCTAGAATAGCACCTTGCATTTAAGGAGCCTATCTGAATGAAGGAACAAGCGTTAAGCCAAGAGTATTTGCAGAAAACGGCCGATCAAGCCAAAAACGACGGGAAGTTATCCCTCCTCCGCCACGCCTTGTCGCGGACCCCTTTGACCGCGGTCATCTACCGAAATGAGTCGCGGCTATCCCCCGAGCATAGCCTCGAGGTCAAGACCATGAGCGTCTGCGACCAAAAAGCCAGCGGGAGGTGCTGGATATTCGCCGGGCTTAATCTGCTCCGGGAGATCATCGCCAAGAAGCTAGACGCGGCGAACTTCGAGCTGAGCCAAAATTACCTCGCCTTGTTCGATAAGGTCGAGAAGAGCAATTTCGCCCTCTGCTCCATCCTTTCCTTGCTTGAGGAGGGGAAAGAGCCCAACGAGCGGGTGTTCATGCACGTTTTGACTGAGCCGGTCGGCGACGGGGGCCAATGGGATATGTTCGTGAACCTCGTCACGAAATACGGCTTGCTGCCGAAAGCCGCTTTCCCGGAAACCTACCAATCCTCCAATACCCGGGAATCGGATTTCCTGGTCAATGAGGCCATCCGCGGCTTTGCCGCCCAAGCTCATAAGCTGTTCAAATCCAACCGGAAGCAAGAGGCCTACCGGCTTAAGGAAGAGACCATCGATAAGATCTATAAGCTTTTCCTCTCTTGCTTCGGGGTCCCGCCGGAAAGCTTCGACTTGGTCTATGTCGATAAGAAGGGGGAATACCATCGGGAAGCCGACCTAACCCCCTCGTCGTTCTTCGAGAAATACATCGGGGCCGAATACCTTTGCGCCTTCCAGTCGCTTATCAATTCCCCGACCGAGGATAAGCCTTTCTTCCATAACTTCACCGTCGACTACCTAGGCAACGTCATCGAAGGGCGGCCCATCAACCACCTCAACGTCCCGATGGATAGGATGGAGGAAGCCATCATCGCCCAGCTTAAGGACGGATTGCCGGTTTGGTTCGGGAGCGACGTCAGCTTCAACCGCGACCGCGAATTGCCCTATTGGAGCGACCAATCCCACGATTACCAAGGGGCGTTTGGGCTCGACATCGCCTTCGACAAAGCCGATATGCTCGATTTCCGGGGCTCAGCCATGAACCACGCCATGCTCATCACCGGGGTCGATTTGAAAGACGATAAGCCAGTCAGCTGGAAGATCGAGAACTCCTGGGGCGATAAAAACGGCGACAAAGGGTATTACTACATGTCCGAATCCTGGTTCAGCCATTTCGTCTATCAAGCGGTGGTGAGTTCCCGTTACCTCAATGAAGCGGAAAAGAAAGCCGCCGCGGCCGAGCCGACCCATCTTCCCCCCTGGGACCCGATGGGGACCCTCGCCTAAATTGCCTTTTAGGCAAAAACCATATCCCAAAGCTTTTCGACTGCGGTAAAATTCGCCCGGTGAAAAGCTTTTTCTCTTTGCTCAATAAGAAACGGGCCCGGAATCTGCTCGGCAACTTCCAGCAGTTCATCTCCATCATTTTGATGGGCGGGATCGCCATGACCTTGTTCGTGGGGCTGTTTTCCAATTCCGACTCTTTGTCCTCTAGGGTCGAGCAGGCTTATGAAGAAGGCGACTTCCCTTCCTTGTATTTATTCACTTCCGAAGGGCGGATGGAGGACGAGAACCGCCTTATCCGCCTCCTTGATGATGACGATGTCCTCGACAGTCGGCTTGAAGTCACCGCCTCTTTCGGGGGCCGTCCCGTCTATTTGGCCGTCACCGACGGGATGCCGGAGCTCAGCCACCCCTATGAAATCGAAGGGGAGTTCGACGAGGAGCGTTTCTTCTTCATCGATTCCTCTTTAGGCGGGGATACCTCTTCTTTGCTCGGAACCATCGCCGTCGATAAGCCGGCTGAACTCGAGATATCGATGGCCGCCTTCTCCGCCTATTTAGAGGGGATCGACCAATCGATAAAAGATCTTCTGGAGGCTTCCTTATTGCCCGATAAAACCAACCCATTAGAAGCCGATAACCTGGTTTTGACCCTGACCCCGACCAATTACATGCGCCATCCGGAGAATATCTCGATGGCCGCATACTCGACCTCGACCATCCTTATATCCCGCGACTATTTCTTCTCCGCCCTCGAGCAGATGCTTTCTTCCTTTTTCCTTCAGGGGACCGCCGATATCATCGCCTCGATGCTGCCGGGGATGATCGAAGATAACCTTTATCTGATCAAGACCGACCGGGCGGCGGAATTGAAGGAAAGGATAACCGCGGAGTTTGAGGGGAAGGATAACTTCCTTTATTGCGTCGAGTCGACCGAAGCCCCTTGGAGCGCCGCCATCCAAGTCGAGCTGACCGAAGCCACCTCCTTGACCTATCTATTCCCCTTCGTCTTCTTCTTCGTCGCCTTGCTCGTCATCCTCACCACCTTTGCCGAGCTCATCATGAAGGAACGGATCGAGATCGGGACGCTGAAGGCCTTAGGGCTAAGTAGCGCCGAGATCATCTCCCATTACGTTTTCTTGATCATGGCCTTATTGACCGTCTCCTCGGTCTTGGGCTTCGTCATCGGCCCGTTATCGATCCCCATCATCATGGGGCAAAAGTACGACATCCTCTATTCGCTGCCCTCGCGGACCATGTTCGTCTTCCCGGCTTTGCCGGCCCTTTTGTCGTTTTTCGCCTTCTTGTTGGCTGGCGGAATATGCGCCTATTTGGTGGCTAGGAAGCAATTGAGGCTCTTGCCATCCGAATGCATGCGCCCGGAATCGCGGTCCTTCCGCGGGCGAAGCGGGGAAGAGAAGGCCAAGCGGCCCTCGGCCTTCGCTTTGGCCTGCAAGATGGCTTTCCGCTCGATGCGGTCAGGGCTATTCAAATCGGTGATGGTCGTGGTCGGGGTGGCCGGGTGCACCGCCTTGCTTTTATGCGGCTTCGGGATCGAGGATACCCTCGACAAGGGGATTGAGGTCGATACCGAATTGGCCTATGGGTCCTCGCTTCGGGGCAATTACGCCTATAACAGCTATGAACGTTACCCATCCTATTTCGGAGTCGCGGGGATCGCGACCGCCAATCAGATGTATAGCGAGGCGACGAACATCAGCTTCGGCAGCAAGTCGAATCTGTCGCAGGCGATGCTGCTGGAGGAAAGCCATGAGCTGGTCAAGGTGAGGACTGAAAAAGGCAAGGTATCCTTGGCTTTGCAAACCGCGGAGCAGCTTGGGGCTGAAGTGGGGGATGTGGTCTCTTTCTCGGTATTAGGGAAGCCCTTTGAGATGGAGGTCGCGGCGATCTACGAGACTTTCTCCTTTAACGGGGTGGTCGGGATAATCGACGATTTCGCCGCCTCGCCGGTTTATAACGCCGTCTTCCTTTCGGTCGAAGAGGGGGTGAGCCCTTCGACGGTCAAAAAGCAGATCGAAGAGGCCGCCCCCGACCTTTTCTCCTCCTTGCAGACGAAGGAGGAAACCTTAGAGCAGGTCCGCTCCATCGTCTCCGGCATCTCGGTGATGACCAACGCGGTCAAGGTGTTCGCGATCCTTTTGGCGTTGGTGGTTTTGTATAACCTAGCCTTGCTAAGCTTCCGGACCCGCTTCCGGGAGATCGCGACCTTGAAGGTATTGGGCTTCTCCTTCGTCGAGATCGGGGTCAGCTTGATTTTAGAGGCGTTGCTGTTGTCCGCGATCGGCTTTTCTCTCGGGTGCTTATTCGGCTTCCCCTTCATGTACGCGACCTTGAAAGTCAACGAGGTCAGTTTAGTCCGCTTCCTTTATACCCTAAGCCCCTTAAGCTACGTTTATGCTTTCCTATTGACCTTCGGGGTTTCCTTCGTGGTTAACCTATATACTTCCTTCTTGGCGAGGAAGGTCAGGATGGTCGAGAGCTTGAAGTCGGTTGAGTAGTCGGGATTTGCCGCTTTATCCATTGTTTTCCCTTCGATAAATCATTTTCGTTTTATATCGTCGGGAACGTGGGGTTATCTTGCACGAAACCGACGAAAATGTTGTTCTTTTTCCGGAGGAAAAGGAATGCTTGGTTATCTTCAATTCAAGTCTTATCGAATGTTCGAGGGGATATCATCGCTTTCTTGTTATGCCGATTGCCGGAGCAAACGCCTGCTATGCAACGCGACCGAGAAGGACGGGCGAATGGTGCTTAAATCGTTGGGAATCTACGGGTTAACAATTCTGGCAAAACCGGCATCATCGATTTGTTCGCCATTTTGAAATCGATCTTCGACGACCAATGGGCGCGGCTGCGCTTCAACGAGGCCATTTTCGGCGACGATGAGACGACTGAGATTGAGGTCGAATGGAGCGACGACGCCTTAGGTTGGCTCCGATATGGTTTTGCCTATTCGCGGTCCGGCGGGTTTATGAAAGAGTGCCTTTCCTTAGTCCGTTACTACGTTTCGGGGAAGGCGAGAGTCGATAACGTGTTGTTCGTCGATCGGGCCAAGAAAGAATTCCGCCTTTTCGGCGATAAGCCGACGGCGGATATATCCATCATCTCCCCCGCCAGGCCTTTATGATTTCGTTTTCTGCGTCTATGACGTCGATGAGGGAATCGATGATCCGAAGTCACCATTCTATGAAGCGCGACGATTGCTGCTTTTAACGTTGGGAACGGAGGAGGCGGTCGATAACGTAAGCCTCTGCACCAATCCAAACATCCTTCAATTGATTCTCCTTTGCTGCCGAGGACTTGATGAGGTTGGCTTGCATTCGACCTCCAAGCTAACCAATACCCCGATTGTCCATATTTGCTTCCCCTCAATTGACCGGGAGCGAGACTACGATGCGACAAAATGGCAACTTCGCATTATCTCGGATGCCTTTGGATATGGAACCTATCGCTTCGAGGATATTCTGACTTATGGCGCTTCTTCGTCTTCCGATTATCGTGATCTTCCCGGCAGCAACTGGATTCCTCTTTTGCGGATTCTGTTGGGGAATGACGTAAAAGGGTTTCTCAGGCGTTATCCGCTTTTTACCAATCGGGCAAACGAATGATTTCATCCTAATTAATTGGGTTTTGCAGGAATTCTCTGATATCGGCGATGGCTTGCTCGTATTCCTCATTTTGTTCTTTGACGGTTTTCTTGCTGGTTAGGAAGCTGACTTTGTTCCGGCCGTCCGAGACCACTTCGATGAAGCCATGACGGGCCAAAGGATACCGATTCAATTTGACCGGAACCCCGGCTCGCTTCAATAAGTCAAAGAACCTCTCGCCGTCGATTTGGAGGGAGTCTTGGCCGCTAGTGAGGATGAAAGTCGGGGGCAAGGCTTTCGCTTGCTCCTCGCTAAGGTAAATTGGGGAAGCGAGGTAAGTCTTCCTTAATTCAGGATCAGGGCAATAACGTCGGCCGAACCAGGCCAAGCCGATCGAGGGGATGGCCATGGGGTAATGCTTCCTCTTGGTCTTGTTTAAGTCTAACCAAGGGTAATCGACGACTAAGGCTTGAACTGGGATCTGCAAGGCGACCTGGATGGCGAGGTTGGCGCCGGCGCTATGGCCGAGGAGATAAAGACGGGTACGGTCAAAGCTTAGCCGGCGATCCTCGAGCAGGCATTTCACGAGGTCAACGCAGTCGTCGATGGCGGCAGGTATTTTATATTCAGGCGATAGCCGATAATCCAAGGAGGCGAGGTTATAGCCGGTTTCCTTGGATAGCCGATTCATCAGCCCGATGTCATCGGCGGCTTCCCCAAAGCCGAAGCCCCCGCCATGGATATCGACGATAAGCGGTTGGTTGGGTTCTTCGGATTCCAGATAGAAGCAGTGGAGGTAACGGTTGTTTCGGCAATAGTTATATTCGTTCATGCCGATAGGATACGCTTTTATCGTTTCTTTGTCGTTGGATCAGGCGGGATTTCGATCAGCTCATCCAACGGATAGTTTTTTAATGCATCCGGTTCGGGGAAGGAAAACCAAGTCCTTTTGTTCAGCGAAAGCATAAATTTTCCGTCATGATGTTTCTTGTACATTATTTTGCATGCAAAATGCCTCCCGTTATAATCGGCGACCTGGCTTTTGCCGTTATCAGCCAAAAACCATCTCTTTCATCGCTACGGCGACGATGCTGCGGGCGAGTACGTAAAAGACGCCTGGAATATTGGCGTAAAGAATTGTCGCCTCGATGAATCCGATCGATCCGGGCGAGATCCAGTTGTTGCCGTTATAACGAAGGTAAAACCCCCAGCCCAGCCCTAGGCCAACGACGGGCAAGAGCAATAGCGCCGTCGCGTCTTTCTATCCGGATTCATGACTAACTCCTTAGGAAACGATTGAGTTCGCTTTCATCGCTGAATCCGTGGACTTTCCCGTCGATTGGACTGCCTTGGATTTGGTAGTTTATCGATGATTGGTTGTATCGGTTGGTAAAGGACGCGCGGCAAAGCGGGGACCAGTTAAGGCAGTCAGTGTCCTCAAAATGGTAACGATATTTAATCGTGATTATTTCGTTGTCGTTGCTTCCGACCCCGATTTCGAAAGCGGCTTTGAGGTTGATGAGGTAGTTGATTAGGTTAATCTTGTTGGTGTTGACGAAGGGGCCTAAAACAAAGGAAGCGACAAGCGATCCTATCGATAAGGCGAGACTGGCGGCGCCCAATTCGATCCCTGCTAAGTTCAGCAAATCGATCGCGATACCCGCCGCTCCACCGACCAATGAGGTGGAAACAAGGGCCACTCCTATACTTGCCACGGCTATCGCCAGCTTAGCGGCACTTAACTCGACGCTATCCGATTGGCTGGAATTATCGTCCCAATCCAATGGTAGATTTGATTTATCATTTCGGAGACGACGCCGTAAATAGACGATCGCGTCGCCGCGTCCCAAACATAAACTACGGCGTAATTTCTATCGTTGCTCTCGCCCTAAATTTCCTCAAGATGATTGATCATCGGGTGTTGGTAATAGGCTGGAATATGCTCTCTTGCTGAATCGTTGCTAATCGTTATCGGCGTTATGCCCCTTGGCTTGGAATCGCTCGGCAGGGCACATAAACTCAAAGCTATTGCCGTCAATATCGGGGTGATCTTCATTGTTGTCGCCTCCCTAACGGTTTTCCCGCCCCGTTGCCCCCGATTTCATAGGCCGAAGCGGGAGTTGAGACAAGCCTTTATAAACGGATGTATAAAACCAAACACAGTCTAGACCTTACCCCGTCTTTGCGATTAATGGATCTTTGCCAAAAAAGCGAAATTGCGAACTTCTTCTTTCGAAATGGTTTTCGGCGGCATTTAACCAAAACGACTAAATTAGACGAGCATAAGATTTGCTTTCTTTCGGTGGGCCAGTATAGTTAAAGCGAAAGGAAGGTTACCCACCATGGCAGAACAGAAATACCGTTGCCTTCTCTGCGGGGCCATCGTCGTTCCCAACCCCGACGGCACCTGCCCCATCTGCGGCGCCGGACCGGATATGCTGGTCCCGGTCGACGAAGACGGCAACGACATCGAGACCAAATAAGGTGGGGGCCAATCGGCCCCTTTCTTTCGTTAATAGGAGGTAACTTCATTTATGATAAACCCACGGAAAGTCGTCGTTATCGGCGATGGGGCGGTCGGTTCCTCGATCGCCTTCACTTTAGCCAACGGCCACGCGGTCAACGAGATCGTCATCGTCGACGTCAACAAGGATAAAGCCGAGGGCGATGTCCTCGATATCGCCGACGGCATGAGCTTCCTCTCGGTCCCCAAGCTCATCAAGGCCGGGGGATATGAGGACGCCAAAGACGCCCACATAATCATCATCACCGCCGGGGCGGCCCAAAAACCGGGCGAGACCAGATTGGATCTGCTCCATAAAAACGCCGCCATCATGACCTCGATCGTCGAGAGTCTAAAACCCCATCTTGATCCCGAGGCCATCGTCATCGTCGTCTCCAATCCCTGCGACGTTTTGTCTTACCTCGCTTATAAGAAGCTCGGGCTGCCCTCTTCCCAAGTATTTGGGTCCGGCACTGTCTTGGATACCTCAAGGCTTAAAACCGCCATCTCCGAGGATACCGGGATCGACCCCCGAAACGTCCACACCTTCGTAGTCGGGGAGCATGGCGATTCCGAGGTCGCCGTCTGGAGCGCAACCTCGATCGGCGGCCTTTCGATCCTTGATTACTCGACCCAATGCCCGGAATGCAATCTTTCCCATTTGGATGAACTCCACGATAAAGTCCGGGATGCCGCTTATCAGATAATCGCCAAGAAAGGCGCGACCAATTACGCGGTGGCTTTGGCCGTCTCGCGGATCGTCTCAGCCGTCTTGAACGACGAGAACAGCGTCCTCACCGTCTCCACCTATATCGAAAGCGAGTTCGGCGGGGCCTTATCCGATATCTATCTCTCCCTTCCCTGCGTCGTCGGCTCGAAAGGGGTCAAGTCGATCCTCCATCCTTCCTATTCCAAGAAGGAACAGCTGGCCATCGTCGATTCCGGCAGCCAGCTTAAGGAAAAGATCGCCGAGCTCGGATTGTAAAATAGCGTCATCCCCTCTTTTAGCCTTTAATCGCCGATCGGCCCGATGCCGTCGGCTTTTCTTTTCCTTAATCGGGTTGCCGCCCGGTAAAAAGGGACAAACCTCAACTTGATTCTCTCTCTCTCTCTCTCTATGATGAGTGGCGAACCGATGGGAAAGGCCAGGGAAAAGTCCGCTCGATCGTCAAGATGAGGGGGTTTTTCGCCATTTTTTCCCCAAAGGGTTCGACAATGGCGCGTTATTTAGAACGCGCGAAAGGAAAGGGAATGTCTATGAAGAGAGCATCATCTCGTCTGCTCCTCGGGCTCCTCGGCGTCGCCACGTCCGCCGGGCTGGTCCTTGAGGGGGCGGCGGAGGTAAACGCGGCCGAAGCGGTAGAGAAACTATCAGCCACTTTTTCGTCTGACGAAGTTGTTACCAGCGCCGGCTACAGTAAATATGAAAACGATGACTGGGGCATTACTTTCGGCGGAAACAACAAATCAATCGGAACAAATTCTGGTAACCGCAGCAAATGTGTTTTGACTGGCGATAACGCGAAATTTGCAGTCTCTCCAATTACTTCCAGTATGACCGCGACCGCCTTCTATTCGAAAGCGCCGCTTTCGTCAATTTCCAAGGTAACAATGAGCTACGGCGGCGGAAGTAACGCCAATCGTGCCCACTCTTATCTTCTTTCATCAACCGATGGAGATAAATATTCATTGGTCGATATAAACGGAGCCTTATCCCAAGGTTCGAATATCAATTCAACAAATACTGAGTACTCATTTGAATTTGATTCCCTTGATGCTTACTTTGCCGTGGTTGTGGTTGATTCCGGAAACTCCGGCAACTTCCGTTTAGACAACTTTACCGCGGATTTCTATTCCTACGAATCGGCTCCAGAAGATTTGAAGGTGACTTCTATTGAATTAGCTGCTGGCGAGGATACCACCAATGCTTATCTGGGCATTCCCTATTCGGCTAAAGTCAGGGATTTCAGCGTTACGTTGAACTATACTTCCGAAACCAATCCGGCTTTCAATTATTCTGAAAACGTCGAACCTTACGACGAGAGATTGACCTGGTCTACCGTTGATACTTCGGAAAAGGGGCCGGAATACTTAAGCGTTTCCGTTGGCGATGTCGATTCCAATGCTTTGGACATCGAAGTTGTTGACGCTCCGGTCGGGAGTAAGCATATGTTTGGCGAAAGTGAAGCCTTCCTTGGCTGGAATGCTTCTTATGCCGCTCACACACTCAACTACCCTGGTTTAAAGGTTGAATTTGAATCCGCCAACAAACAGCAAAAATCCGAGACGGTCGTTATAACTGATATGCCAGTAACTAAAGGAGCTAAGGTTACGATCGTTAGTTTTGCTGGGCCTTTATCATTTGCAGAAGTCGGACTAAAACAATGGGCAACAAAAGAGCAGAATGCCACAATCTCTGTTGGCGCAGATATTGGTCATTTGGAAGAGGTTTCGGATATTGCTGTGCAAGGAACTACCAGCATATCCGCGACCGGCGCTTTTGAAGTTGCCCAAATTACTTTCAGCAGCCAGTCGAACCAGGTTGGCATTGCCTATGCTGACGTTAAGTTCGCCTATGAACAAACCCCAGTCGATCCGAACGTTGTCAAGGTTCAAGAATTCGTCGATACCTACATGCATCTTGATGACTATAACGCCAACGAGGGCAAGTGCTTAGGGGCCGATGGCTATTACGTCAAGGCCCGGACCGCTTTGATCGCGCTTGGCGAAGAATGCATCGAGCTCTTCAAGACGGCCGAACAGTTTGCCGCTGCCAAGGCGCGCTACGAGAACTGGGCCAAGTTCAACGGCGATGCCAATCCCTATAGTGGAACCTTCACCGCTTCGGCGGCCTCCCGCATCAATAACGACGACCATGCCGAGTACTGGATCGTCGGCGGCATCTCCCTCGCCGCCATCGGCGTGGCCGCCGCCATGTTCTTCCTCCGCAAGAAGAAAGAGGCCTAACACTCTCTTCTTGATATAGCCCTCCGCCTTCCCTTAGGGCGATGGGGCAAAGGTCATCTTAACCGGGTGGCCTTTTAGTTTGCTTGATTCAGAAAGTTTTTACGCTACAGCGTCAAAACTCTACTTCTTTCTAAAGTTTTTACGCTCCAGCGTTAAAAGTGTTGAATTTTAATAAGTTCTTACGTAAATTATGATCAAAGGACCAGGTCATGATATATCGCACCGAATACATGGAGCGTCTGAAAGCGTTCAAAGATCAGAAGATCATAAAAGTCGTAACGGGTTTGCGCCGTTCGGGGAAATCGACATTGTTGGAGATGTTCAAGGACGAATTGCTGAAAGAGGGGGTTCGGACCGAGCAAATCCAGTATATCAACTTCGAGCTCATGAAATATGACTCCATTCGGGATTACCACCAACTATACGAATTGGTGGTCAAAAAGGCGTTGCCCGATGAGAAAAACTATCTTTTCTTTGACGAGATCCAGCAAGTAAAAGGCTGGGAGAAAGCCATCAATTCCCTTTCTTTGGAATACGATGCCGATATTTACGTCACTGGATCCAACGCTTATCTATTGTCTTCGGAATTAGCCACTTTGATCGCCGGCCGATACGTCGAGATTAAAATGCTGCCCTTGTCGTTTAAAGAATATTACGGATATTATGCCGATTCCGGCAAAACCGTTCAGGATGTCTTCAATCGGTATTTGAAATATGGCGGGCTGCCGCAGCTACTGGCTTTTCCGGATGACGAGGCCGCGATCAATTCGTTTTTGTCGAGCATCTACGATACCGTCATCCTCAAAGACGTGCTTGCCCGCAACAACTTCAAGGACATCGATTTGCTCAAGCGGGTTTTCGCGTTTGTTTGTGGCAACGTCGGCAGCATCCTCTCCTCCAATCGAATCGCCACATACATTGCCAACGAGGCTAAACTTGACCGTTCTTTCCGTCCGGCCACCGTCGGCAATATCCTTGAGATGCTAGAAAACGCCTTCATTGTCTATCGGGCAAACCGTTATGACGTCAAGGGCAAAGAAGTCTTGAAGTCGCTTGAGAAGTATTATGTCGTCGATACTGGGCTTAAAAACACCATCGTCGGTTATGGATTGGATAATTACGGTCATTCCATCGAGAACATCGTCTATTTGGAGTTGATACGCCGGGGGTATGAAGTATATGTGGGGAAAAACGAAACCAAGGAGATAGATTTCGTCGCAGTTAGCAAAGACGAAAAACTATACATTCAGGTCACTCAATCGCTGCTTGACGAATCAACTAGAGAACGGGAACTCGCCCCTTTTCAGAACACAAACGATTTTTACCAGAAAATCGTCATTACTATGGATCAAAATTACGTTACCAATGCGAACGGAATCAAAATCGTCAACCTGATTGATTTCTTGCTATCTTAATTTTCGTCGTCTTGTTTTGGCCGCCTTGCAATTCCTAACAAACGGTTGGCTCTGGACTGACCGGAACTTTTCGTGTTGGATGCAGATAAGCTTTAACGACGGGATTTGTAAAATCGCGCGCTTCTTCATTTTTGATTAGTTTGCCGATTGGCCCGATGCCGTCGGCTTTTCTTTTCCTTAATCGGATTGCCGCCCGGTAAAAAGGGACCAACCTCAACTTGATTCTCTCTCTCTCTCTCTATGATGAGTGGCGAACCGATGGGAAAGGCCAGGGAAAAGTCCGCTCGATCGTCAAGATGAGGGGGATTTTTCGCTCTTTTTCCCAAAGGGTTCGACAATGGCGCGTTATGTAGAACGCGCGAAAGGAAAGGGAATGTCTATGAAGAGAGCATCATCTCGTCTGCTCCTCGGGCTCCTCGGCGTCGCCACGTCCGCCGGGCTGGTCCTTGAGGCCGTGGTCGACAGCGTGGCGAAGGGGGCGGCGGAAGTAAACGCGGCGGTCGGGGATGTTTTGGCTAAATTGCCCACTAGTCTTGGTAAGGGTTATGGTCCGCATGAAAACCTTACGAACGGCGGAATTGGTACCTGGTCTATTTCGTTTGGGCAAGGAACTTATTTCGGAACTAACAATAAAGAAAGTAACCCCACCAAAATTAAACTTGGTGATTTCATCAGCGTTGATGGCGTTTCTTCAACCGATCTCTATAAAGCCGTCGCGGTTTGCGAGACTCCTATTACCAATGCCGGAAAGTTAACTTTTTCCACTTCAGAATTGTCTTATGCGAACAATGCGGAAATCACTTATTCCGTTATTTCGTCTGCTGCCCCTCGCAATACCGATGGATCGGTTTTCGAAATTGTTGCTTCAAAGACTTTGAACGGTTTGGTTACTTCCTTTGAGATTGAATTCGACACAATCCGGGAGCCAGCTTATTTAGGGCTTTTGGTTGAATGCGATGATACTTATTTCCGATATAACAGCGTCGAATTATCGATTTTGGAAGGCTCGACCATTGTTAGGCCGGCCGACGTTATCCCGGTCAGTGTTTCTTTAGAGCAAATCGCGGGTGGCAGTGATGTTTACGAAGGCTCTGACATTTTTAAGGAAAACTATAGCGTTTCCGTCACTTATGGGGGATCGACTATTAATCCTGAGTATTCAGAGACCGTCGCCATTGATAGC
Organism: uncultured bacterium; assembly: GCA_949296775.1. Lineage (GTDB taxonomy): Bacteria > Bacillota_I > Bacilli_A > RFN20 > CAG-826 > Alloenteromonas. The sequence continues at coordinate 67,794 of CASFQA010000001.1, forward strand.
GATGATTCGCGGCTGACTTGGAATATCGACACCTCTTCCACGGGCGAAAAACCCTTAACTGTGACCTTTACCGAGGGAGATGCTACGGTTACCTCCGACCCATTGACTATTAATGTTTTGCCTGATGCTTTTGCTGGTTATCATGCCGATGTTTTGACCGCGGATAGCCTTGGCTTAACTGGAAGCTACGAAACCAAAGACGTTACTCTTCCGTCTGGCGTTACCTATGTTTATAACGCTATGAAGGGGCAAGGTGCTATTCAGCTAAACGATTCGAGCAAAAGAGGCATTGTTGTCACTGATTCAATCGGGACTGCCGATATGATTGAAATCACATTTAACGCTGAAACCGACGAGTCCAGAGTTATCGATATTTACGCCAGTCACAATCAATTCACCTCTCCTGCAGACCTTTACGAGACTGGCGTTTCGCCAATTGCTTCAATTGCTTATGCTGATGGTCAGGTCGGAACCCTTGATATTTCGGCCTTAGAAGGCGCTCCTTACGAATACATCGGAATCCGTTCAAATGATGGTGCTGTCTACCTCGATCAAATCCGCATCGGCTACACCGAAGCGGCCACTCCGACCGACGCTGAAGTCGTGGCTAACTTCGTCGCGGATTATATGCACATGACTGATTACGATGCCGATAAGATCGGCGTTGGAACCGGCGCTTGCCTTGGCGAAGGCGGATATTACCAGGTGGCGATGGCCGCTTTCATGGAATTGACCCCTGAACAGCAAGAACTCTTCAAGACCAGCGAAGAATTCGCCGATGCCCGCAAGCGTTACGAGACTTGGGCCCGCATAAATGGGGACGAAACACCGTATGACGGTTCGTTCAATCCATCCTCTGCCGCCCGCATCAATAACGACGACCATGCCGAGTACTGGATCGTCGGCGGCATCTCCCTCGCCGCCATCGGCGTGGCTGCCGCCATGTTCTTCCTCCGCAAGAAGAAAGAGGCCTAACACTCTCTTCTTGATATAGCCCTCCGCCTTCCCTTAGGGCAATGGGGCAACGGGTCGCCTTCGGGCGGCCCTTTTCCTTAATGGGGCTAGCTAAGGGAAAAAGAAAAGCCGATTTGAGTTTGTCTAGACTTTCGCCATCGTTCTAATTGGGCAGATCTTCCTTTTGATAGCTAGCGCGAATTCCCGATCGACCAATCGAGCAACGCTTTGGCGTATTTTTCGTGGTAAGGGGCCAATAGCTCGTGCTTGTATTCGCGGATGTTGGCGGCCCCGGTGAGCGGGCTTTCGGGCGGATCGAAGGTCAGGTTGTCCATCAATTCGGATATGCCTTCGTCGCCGAGGTAGGTGAAGTAGGGCTGGTCCAGCTTATCGGCAGTCCAATAGGTATCGGTGAGCTTCCAACTCGATTCATCGATCGCGTCATTGTAGAAGACCCCGGCCCCATCGATGTCGCCTTGGGTGTCGTAATGGAAGATGGTCGGGACGAACCCTTCCTTATAGCCGGGCTCCTCGATATTAGAGGCGGAAAGGCCGTAATCCGCCTTGAACTTAATCCATTGCTCGTAGGCCGCCTTTTCCTCTTCGCTCGCGTCGACATCGTCTTTCCCGGCGACCCCATTTAGCAGGCGAACCCCTTCTTGGGCGGTGTCGAGGACATAGAGATAGTCGCTATCCCGGTTGTCGATGAAGTATTGCTGGAGGAAGTGGGTCTCAAGATAGCCGCAGTCGGGGCAGCCGGTTTGGGTGAATAGAAGAGTGAATTCCTGCTTGGCGGTCAGCTTCATATCGAATATGGCCTTATCGACGTAAATCATCTTCGGGTAGTTGATCCGCGCGTCCATCCATTCGGCGAATGCTTGCCTTGAGGTCACCCAATCCGATTCCTGGTCGACGTTATCGTGCTGATAGGATAGCTCCCCTTCGTCGAAGATGGCGAGGGTCTCGTGGTTTACGACCAACTCCAGCCCATAGTCCTCATCCTCATCGACGATGTCGTTATAGTCGATCCAATATAGGAGGAGGTTATGCTGCTTAAGGTAGGGGACTAAGACGTCGTCATGCCAATCGGCGTAGCAAGAGCAGCCGATCCCCCCGTCATTATGGACCATAAGGAGGAACGATTGCTTTTCCAAGGCCATCGAACGGAGGGTGGGATAGTCGATCTGCTTCATATGGCTGGTCCCTTGGATCTCCTCCTCCATCCCGATTAAGGTCCCATAGGCCAAATCGACCTTCTTAAACTCGTCGATCGGCCCGCAGGCGCCTAGGGGGAAGAAGAGGAACGGAAACAAGAAAGCAGCCTTTTTCATAACGGAGCAATCTTAGCATAATCCAACTTAACTTTCACCCTCGCGAGCGGCGCATAAATACTAAGTAAAATTTTCTTGGTTTTTCTTAGGTGCTATCAAAGGAAAAGTGCCATTTAATGGGCAAAAAATCTCGTCTTGGTTTTTAATTGGGAAAAGTCGCGAAAATTTTTGTTTATTTTTAAGGGGGATGCCTCTATTATACCCCCCGTTAAAATAGACCCCGGGATGGCAGTCAATCCAATCGGGGTTCGGGAGGAAGGGTATGGAGCAGAACTCGGCCATCATCAGCCTGTCGCACGTCAACAAGGTCTTCGACGGAACGACCGTCGTCGACGATTTCAATTTAGACGTCAAGCCAGGCGAATTCATCACCATCTTAGGCCCCTCGGGGTGCGGCAAGACCACGACGCTTAGGATGATCGCGGGATTCGAACTCCCAAGCGAGGGGAAAATCCTGCTTAACGGGGAGGACATATCTTACCTTCCTCCATATAAACGTCCGGTCAATACGGTGTTTCAGCACTATGCCTTATTCGCCCATCTCGATGTCTACGACAACGTCGCCTTTGGGCTCAAGATGAAGAAGGTCCCAGTCGAGGTGAGCGATCGGAAAGGCAATAAGAAAATCAAGATGAAGCACCTCTCGATCAAGGAGATCGACGCCAAGGTCAGCAAAGCCTTATCCATCGTCGACCTCGATGAGATGGAAGACCGCGACGTCTCGACTTTATCCGGTGGGCAACAGCAACGGGTCGCCATCGCGCGGGCCATCGTCAACGAACCGAAGGTTTTGCTCCTCGATGAGCCCTTATCCGCCTTAGACCATAAAATGCGGAAGGACATGCAGATCGAGCTCAAGCAGATGCATAAGAAGCTCGGCATCACTTTCTTCTACGTCACCCATGACCAGGAAGAGGCCCTTACGATGTCGGACCGGATCGTGGTCATGAAAGACGGGGTCATCCAGCAAGTCGGGACCCCGGAGGAGATATACAACGAACCGATCAACGCCTTCGTCGCCGACTTCATCGGGGAATCGAACATCTATAACGGCACCATGACCGGGAAGCGGAAAGTCCGCTTCATCGGGGCCAATTGGGATTGCGTCGACGACTTCCCCCTCAACGAGAAGGTCGATATCGTCGTCCGTCCGGAAGACGTCTTGATGGTCGAGCCGGAGAAAGGCAATACGGTCGGGGTCATCTCCAGCAAGATCTTCAAAGGCGTCCATTACGAATTCATCGTCAACGTCGGCAAAAACGAGGTCCTCTGCCGCGACACCCATGACCATGCGGTCGGGGCCAAAGTCGGGATCAACGTCGAGAAAGAGAACATCCAGATCATGCACAAGGAGCTCTCGGTCAACCAATACACCGACGCCTATATCAATTCCAGCGGCCAAGTGGTCATCGGCGAAGACCCCTTCGATTGCGATTTGACCAAGCTTTTGGCCGGCTCTCGCCTTGAAGAGGAGGGCGGCACCGTCTTAGTCGGGCCCGACGGGAAGCGGTATGAGCTCAATGACGCCGAAGTGGTCGCGGAGATCGACCTCGACAAGATCGAGCTAAGCGACGACCTCTCGAAAGGGGAGGCCCAAGGCACCATCATCCAAAGCGTCTGGATCGGCGACCATTACCAATACATCGTCCGGACCGACGACGAGGAGGATTACGTCGTCAACTCCCCCTTTACCTGGAACGAGAACGACATCGTCTCGGTCTTGGTCAAGAAGGAGGACATCAAGCTCCGGCTCAAATCCCCCCTCGAGGACTTGGTGAGGGAATAAAATGGCCAAGGCTTTGTCTAAGACCAAGCGGTTCTTCTCCTTCAAGCGGAAGTACCTCTGCATCCCTTATTCGGTCTTCCTTATCCTCTTCGTCATCGTCCCGATCTTCATCATCTTGGTCTATGCCTTCACCGGCTCGACCGAGGATGGGACCCTCTACTTCAGCTTCGATGCCTTAGCGAGTTTCTTCACCTCCCCGACGAAGATCAATATCCTAGTCGTCTCCTTATTCGTCGGGATGCTCAATACCATCATCTGCCTGCTCATCGGCTATCCGGTCGCTTATTTGCTGGCCAATAGCAAGGTCAACAAAAACAAGATATTGGTCTTGCTCTTCATCATGCCGATGTGGATCAACTTCGTCTTGCGGACCGGGGCGACCCGCGACGTCTTGTCCTGGATGGGGATCAATGGGGGCAACCATCCTTATCTAGCGACCATGATCGGCATGGTCTATAACTATTTGCCTTTCACCATCTTGCCCTTATACACGACGATGATCAAGCTCGACAAGAGCCAGCTGGAGGCGGCTTCCGACCTCGGGGCCAATCCGCTCAACGTCTTCCTGCACAGCACGTTGCCGCAGTCGCTGCCGGGCATCGTCTCGGCGGCCGAGATGGTGTTCATGCCGACTTTGTCGAGTTATGTCATCTCCGACACCTTATCGGAAGGGAAGATCACCTTATTCGGCAACATCATCTATCTGAACTTCAGCCAGTCGCAATGGAACGAAGGGTCGTTCATGGCCTTCGTCATGCTCATCCTCGTCGGCATCTCGATGCTGGTGAGCCGCCATTTCGACCGGGGTGAGCAAAGCGAAAGGAGGGGAACCTTATGGTGAACGACGCCATCGCGCGGAATAAGCGCAAAGACCTGGCCTACAAATCAATCGGCCTCTTCGTCATCTTCTTCATCCTCATCTTGATGTACGTCCCCATCCTGGTGTTGATCGCCTATTCTTTCACCTCGGCCACCAACGTCGGGACCTGGACCGGCTTCTCCTTCGATCTATACGGGGCGCTTTTCCAAGACGAGGAGATCATGACCGCCTTAGGCAACACCATCATCTTGGCTTTGTCCTCCTCGGCTATCTCGGTGGTGCTTGGCACCTGCGGGGCCATCGGGACCTTCTATTCCTCGAAAAGAGCCCGGGCCGGCATCGAGATCGTGACCCAGATCCCGGTCGTCAACGCCGAGATCGTCATCGCCATGTCGCTGACGGTCATGTTCGTCTTCTGCGGGACCTACCTCTTCATGGGGGCCAACATCTTCTCCTTCTGGACCCTGCTCATCGGCCACGTCATCCTTTCGCTGCCTTTCGTCTATCTCTCGGTCAAGCCCAAGCTATTGCAGATGGACCCCCATATATATGAGGCGGCCCTCGACTTAGGCTGCTCGCAGGGAAAAGCGGTCTTCAAGGCGGTTCTGCCGGAGATCATGCCGGGCATCGGGTCGGGGCTATTGCTCGCCATCACCTTATCGCTCGACGACTTCATCGTCACCGCCTTCACCCGGGGCGCGGGATTGCTCTCGGGCGAGAAGACCATCGACACCCTTTCGACCTTGGTTCAGGCCAAGATCAAGAAAGGGCCGGTCCCCCCGGAAATGCGGGCCTTGACCACCCTCATCTTCCTACTGGTCTTCCTTATCGTCATCCTCATCACCGTCTATAACAACGTCAAAGCCCGGCGGAGCGTCAAAAAACGGAGGTATTAAAGATGAAAGCGAATAAGTTATCCGCTTTTTGCGGCCTTCTTCTCCTTCTTTCCCCCTCTTTGGCGAGCTGCGGCGGGGCCGGGGACGGCTCCGCGATCGACCTCCGGGTGTATAACTGGGAGGACTATATCGGGGAATACGAGCTCGAGGCTGATTTCGATGGCGATGGGGAATACGAGACCTATCCCGACGTCATCTCGGCTTTCGAGGCTTTCGAATGGATCGTCAACGGGAAGAAAGTCAACGTCATCTACGACACCTTCGACACCAACGAGACCATGCTTTCCTCCCTCAAGACCGGGAAATCGACCTACGACCTCATCTGCCCCTCGGATTACGCCATCCAGAAGATGATGAGCCAGGGGATGCTCGTCCCCTTCGAGGAGGGTTCGACCCCCAATTACGACGCCTCGGTCTCCCGTTACCTTTCCGGCCAGCTCGACTACATCAAAGCCGACGATGGGACCGGGAAGGAAGCCTCCTTGTCCGAGTATTCCCGCGGCTACATGTGGGGGACGCTTGGCATCCTCTACAATCCCGGTCAGGTGAGCGAGCAGACCGGGATAGCCGAGGACACGGTCAAGTTCGACATGGCCGACTGGGGCTCGCTTTGGGATGAGAAATACCACGGCCAGATGTCGATCAAGGACTCGATGCGCGACACCTATTCGGTCGGGATCATGAAGCTATTCGACGAGGAGGTGAAAAACGCCATCCTCGACTCCGGCTATTACGATTCGAACCTCGACCTGCTCGAGGGAGTCGACATCAATTCGGTCATCCGCGACATCACCAACGATTCCCTCTACCTCGAGATGGACCGGGTGTTCAATCTCTCCGACGAGGCGACCGTCGAGGCGGTCGAGGACGTCTTGCTCGAGCTTAAGAGCAACGTCTTCGGCTTTGAGGTCGACTCGGGGAAGGACGACATCGTCAAAGGGCTGATCGGGATGAACCTCGCCTGGAGCGGAGACGCCGTCTATTCGATGGACCGGGGGGAGAACGAGGCCGAGGAGACCATCTACTACTCGGTCCCGAAAACCGGCGGCAACATCTGGTTCGACGGCTGGGTCATGCCCAAATCCGACTCCTTGCACCAGGAAGAGGCGCAGGAATTCGTCGATTTCCTCTCCCGCCCCGACATCGCGACCATGAACATGGACACCATCGGCTATACCTCCTTCATCGCCGGGCAGGACGTCCTCGACCTGATCCGGAACTGGTACGACCCGAGGACCTACGCCATGTACGTCTACCACGACGCCACTTTAGACGGGGATTCCTGGGAAGATAGCGATTTCCTCTACGACGAGGAAGGCGAATTGGTGTATCAAGACGGCTCGGGGATGGTCGACGGGGACGATTACGGCCCCTTCGACATGACCGGCTCGACCTACGATTACGCCGTCGTCGACGGGGAGAGGATGTCCTGGGCCGACTACCAAGCCCTCTACAACGAGGAAGTGGCCGAATCCGAGGAGGATATGCTTTCTTGGGACACGGTCGATTTGACCTACATGTTCGAGGGGACGATCGAGACCGAGGGGTACGACTTGACCTCCTCGATCCCCGATATGAACCCTTATATCTTCTATACCGACGAGCTTGAGGAGATATCCTCGCCATATGGGGGGGAGGAGAGCGTGCTTGCCGGGCGGCAATTCTACGCCCAATACCCGCCCAACTACTTGATCCCGAAGCTCGCGGCCATGAAGGACTACGGGGACAACAACCGGTTCGTCTTGTCGATGTGGGAAAACGTCAAAGGCAATAACCTTCCCATCTGGGGCGTGGTGGTGTTCGCCTGCATTCTAGGCGCGGTCATCGTCTTCGCCGGGGCTGGCCTCGTCACTAAGCTGCGATACCGCAAACTCCGGATCGAAAGGCGGAAAGCCGCCCGCAAACAATAGGCTAACCGCCTGATTTGTATTAGAATTGGCCCGTTATGGTGTATTTGGTTTTGATCGCCATCGCCTTAGCCTTCGGCTTGGTCGAGGGTATCAGCGAATGGCTCCCGATCTCCTCGACGGGCCATATGATTTTGCTGGAAGGCTTTTTCCAAGCCGCCGATTACGATATCCCGGAGAAACTCGGCTTCAGCCACGGGGCCGAGTTTTTCTCGATGTTCTTAGTCGTTATCCAGCTCGGGGCGATTTTGGCGGTCGTGGTGTATTTTTGGAACTCGCTTTGGCCCTGGAGCAAAAAGAAGCTGAATGAGGATGAGGCCGAATTCGTCGCCAAAGGGTATCGCGAGGATGTCATCCAGGCGAGCAAAAGGCGGAAGATATACCAAACCTGGGGCAAAACCATCGTCGGGGTCTTGCCGGCGGCCGTGGTCGGCCTCGTCTTCGAATTCGCTGGATTGGACGCGAAAATGGAGAATTGGGTCACCGTCTCCGTTACCCTTATCGTCTATGGCGTCCTCTTCATTTTGCTCGAGCATTTCCTCAAAGGCAAAAAGGACTTCGCCCGGGTCCAATCGGTCGATGACCTAAGCTATAAAACCGCCTTCTACATCGGCTGCTTCCAGATCCTGGCCTTGATCCCGGGGACCAGCCGTTCCGGGGTGACGATCCTCGGGGCCTTGCTATTAGGCTGCAGCCGGAGCGCCGCCGCCGAGTTCTCTTTCTTCCTGTCCATCCCCGTCATGGTCGGGGCCAGCGGGTTGAAGCTCGTTTCCTTCTTTGTGGATTCCGGGATGCCGAACCTCAATGAGTGGCTGTTCCTGCTTATCGGGATGGTTTCGGCCTTCCTTATCTCCTTATTGGCGGTCAAGTGGCTGATGGGGTTCGTCAAGAAACACACCTTCACTTTGTTCGGCTATTACCGGATCGCCTTGGGCCTAATCGTCATCGCCTTCTTCGCCACCATGGTCGGCTTAGGCCGCATGAGCGCCTTCTAACCGCTTCAAACTCCCTCTTTCCTAGTGGGTCAGTTATGCTATAATTCGTCCGCTGCATCCATAGCCAAGTGGTAAGGCAAGTGACTGCAACTCACTCACCGTCGGTTCAAATCCGGCTGGATGCTCCATCTTGAATTGCTTTAGCCGAGGTCATCTCGGCTATTTTATTTAGTTGGTCGGAATGCCATCACCAATAACCTTAGAATGCCATCTTCCGATTACATAAAAGCTTTATACGAAGATTGCCAAGGTCTTGCGAAACTATTATGAGGCTATTGCGAAATGGACTTTGCCTATTGATAGGCGACGCAAAAGGGCATATATTAGCAAGGCCGTGAAAGCGGCGCTGCGCCCGTAGCTCAACTGGATAGAGTACCAGACTACGAATCTGGGGGTTGTGGGTTCGAGTCCCCCCGGGCGCGCCAATAACCAAATTCCCTCGATTAGTTCGAGGGTTTTTGTTTGAAAGAAGGAAATTCTGGAGGACCTTCTTTTCCATTGATGTTATTGAGCGGCACGTTGTAATTTGATTTTAATGCCAAGGACGGACAAAGACCATCCATTAATCGACCGCGAGAGTATTACCGCAAAAGAAGAAGAGGCGCCTAACGGTGCTATGACGGCCTTGAAATACTTAAATGATTTGGGCTGCCAACTGTTCGTCTCTGGTAAATCCATCCAGGAGATATCCAAGTACCATGACAAGCGAATCGCCAACGCCACGATCAATAAGGTATCAGCTTCGTATAACGAACTTATCGGAAGTGAAATTGCCGACGACGCTTTGTTTCGCAAAGCCTTAGAAGGTTATCGAAAAGACGATAACGGCGAAGTCGACGATTACTTGCTTTGGCAATTGTATACGGATCGTGTCGATTTCCTGTTTACCAATGATAACGGTTTGTTTAGAAAGGCGGAAGCTTTGTTCTTGTCGCCTCGAGTTTTGACGACACCCTCCATAATGAGCCAAATAGAGGCGAGCTTGTCGCGCTTCCCTCAATACAAAGCTTCGTTCATACGGTTGTTGAGATTCAGGGACGTCAATATATCGGATGTTTTCTTTGACTCGCTTAAAGAGGATTATCCGGGGTTTGAAGCTTGGTTTCGAAAGAAATCTTCCGAACCTTGCTACGTCTATGAAAAGGAGGATGGAATAAAAGGGTTCTTATACATCAAAGAGGAAAGCGAGTCTGAATCATACGAGGACTTCGAAAAGCCGTTTATAGGAAAGAAGAAGCGCTTAAAAGTCGGAACTTTCAAAATATGCTCGACCGGGGTTCGCTTAGGGGAGAGGTTTATCCAAATAATTATAGGGTCCGCGTTGGCCAGGGGCATCGATCAGATTTATGTGACGCTTTTCGAAGACAAGCGGCAGGACGTCGTTGCCCTGAAGAATCTTTTGCTGAAGTGGGGCTTCGATGCCTATACTCACAAAAAGAGCAATGGAGAACTGGTGCTGGTCAAGGATATCTCACTTTATAGGCATGAGCTGGACACGAACAAGAACTATCCTTTGTGCCGTGACGACCCTGATTATTATTTCCTGCCAATTTTGTTTGGTTATCACGATCGATTGTTCCCCGATCTACGCGTAAAGGGGGAGAGCGGTTCCGAACAGGAACTGGCATGTCACAACGCTTTGGAGAAAATTTACATTACTAAGCATCGTGGGAGCGCAAACCCCGGTGACGTTTTGCTTATATATAGGATGGGGGAGAGAAATAAGAAATACACGTCTTGCGTCACCGGCATCGCGATTTTAAAGCAAATCAAAACATATGAGAGCAAAGGCGAACTTATCCAGGCATGCAAAAACATAACCGTTTTCGATAGCGAGGAAATCGGGGACTTGTACGAAAAAGGATACAGGACGGCCGTCTCCCTTATTTATATCCGGCCGCTTAAGCACAAAGTTATCCTGGATACCTTGTATAGACAAGGCATAATCGATCATGGCAAAGGGCCAAGGGTTCTGGAGCCCATAACAAAAATGTGCTTTGATAAGATTATCGATTTATCGGAAGCGGATAAGCAATAATTGGGAGGCAACAGTCTATGAGAAAGATAATCATTAGTATAAATCCGAAATATGTGGAAAACATCCTCAGCGGCGTCAAACGTTTCGAGTACCGCACCAAGGTTTCAAAGGATGACGTAAATTCATTGCTTATATACGAGACTTACCCGGTCAAGAAGATCGTCGCTGAAGCGGAAGTCATCGGCATTGTTTCGATGCCGCCCAAAGACCTTTGGGAGGCTACGAATCAATACGGCGGAATATCGCGTGAGGAGTTCGATCGGTATTTCGATGGACGCGAAATAGCGTATGCCTATAGGCTTGGGAAGATAACAAAGTTCGATACGCCCATTTCCATAACGGATTTTGGGTTTCGCACGGCGCCCCAAAGCTTCGTCTACGTCAGGTAGTGCCGCGGTGCCAATCGGCGCGCCAATAACCAAATTCCCTCGATTAGTTCGAGGGTTTTTGTTTAGATGAATCGCATAGAGGAAACAAGCTATTATTTGTCGAGGGTCTATTTGCTGTTGGAGAAATTGGGCCCGAGATTCGGGGTTAGCGAAGTTATGGATCGGGATATTGAAATATCTTTAGCCCGCGTGGATAATAAGCGCGCTCGGGATGTAGCGAAGCTTGGTTATCGCGTCTGCTTTGGGAGCAGAAGACCGGCGGTTCGAATCCGCCCATCCCGACCAAAAAAGAACAAGAGGTCTGCTATTTCTTAGAAAATATCGAGAAATAAGCAGGCTTTTTATAATTTTATATTTGTCGATGTGAGGTGAGGCGTTACCCAAAGTAAGGATAATTAATCCTGGCAATGTTTATAACTCAACGCTAGAGGCTGTTCTTGGTGGAGTACAAACATTTAGAAACCCAGCCTTAGTTAATGTTCTTTATAAATTAGGGTTTATTGAAAACTATGGTACGGGTCTTCAAAGAATAAGAGAAGCTTATGAAAACGAAGAGTTAAAACCAGAATTTAAAGTTATCGATAGATATTTTTTCTTAACTTTGCCTAATTTAAACAAAGATAGTTATTCATTTGAGGCTAATGATGCTCAAAATGAGGCCCATAATTCCACCATTAGTTCCACTAATAATTCCACCATTGACTCCACTGTTCGACTTTCAAAAACGCAAGTAGCAATTCTCACATTAATTAAAGAAAACAAATATATTACAACAACTGAAATATCAAATAAGCTGAATAAAGAACTATCTACTATTAAAAAATCAATTAAAGTTTTGAAAGATGCTGGCATACTCGCGAGAATTGGTACTAATAGATCTGGCCATTGGGAAATCGCAGAAGAAGAAAAAGGAGATTAAATTAAAGCATTAAATGCCATCCGGCTCATAATTGTTAGGCGGCTTCAACATCGCAAATAGCAAAAGAACAATTGCAAATAGGAAAAAAACCGATCAATGCGCATTTTCTAAGGGGCTTCGTGTAAGAGTATAAAGGTGTGCAAAGTATCGAATAACATTAACCATGGTATTGATTGTTATTTATCCGTCTGACCAATAAGCGATTTTATCGCCTTAATCCGAGGATGGAAAGAATCCCCGTTTTCTCTTTAACCAATCGTCTTACTCCGCTAGATGAGGCAGCGGAAAATTCGCTTTTGTCCCTGTTATAGGCTGAGCGTTGAAAATTCATTCGATAGCTCATCGTTAGGCTCGCGATGCAAGGCCATTTTCCTTTTGGGCATCGCGTCCCGTCATTGGATAGCCAAACGACTTTGTGGGCTTCCCGTCCTCGCCTTTTCCAAATATCTTCCCCTTCGTATAATTCCACAAAGCAAGGGAGGATTATCGTGATGAACAAACGGAAATTACCCCACGGGGAAGAATTGATCAATCCGCTTGGCATCGGGACGGCGTCGTTATACCAAGCCGAGGCGGCGGAAATCAAGGCGACTTTCGATTTGGCCATCGATCAGGGAATCAACTTCATTGACTTAGCCTCCGGGGGCTCAGCGGTGTTTAAGCCACTCGGCGAAGCGATGAAAGGGAGGCGGGATAAAGTCTATCTCCAGCTTCATTTAGGGGCGGTCTATGATGAGGGAGGCGAATACGGCTGGAGTCGGGATTTAGCGCGAATCAAGCAGACCTTCGCAAAGGAAATGAAGGACCTGCAAACCGATTACGTCGATTTCCTTTTCCTCCATTGCATCGACGAGATTGAGGATTACCTTGATCTAAAGAAGGCCGGCATCCTCGATTTCGCTTTGGAGTTGCGCAAGCAAGGAAGAGCCCATCACCTAGGCTTTTCCTCTCATACCCCGAAGACGGCGGAGACAATCCTCCAAGATGGCTATTACGACATCATGATGTTCTCCATCAATCCGGCTTACGATTATGAATTGGGGGAGGACGAATTTGGAATCGGGACGGCGAAGGAAAGGAAAGCCCTTTTCGCCTTAGCTGAAAAGCTCGGCGTCGGTATCTCGGTCATGAAGCCTTTTCATGGAGGCAAATTGCTCAGCGGGGACACCAGCCCTTTCCGAAAGGAGCTGACCGCCTATCAATGCTTGGCCTATGCCCTCGATCGGCCGGGGGTCATCGCCGTCGTCCCCGGAGTCCGGGACCAAGCCGATCTTCTTCAATTGCTGGGCTTCTTCAGCTGCGATAATGATGACAAAGATTACGCGCCGCGCATCGCCGATATCAAGAAAGTGGCCGACATCGCCTCCTGCGTCTACTGCGACCACTGCCTCCCTTGTCCCGCCGGGCTCGACATCGGCTTGATCAACAAGTATTACGATTTAGCGAAAATCGGGGATAAGCTCGCCGCCTCCCATTATGCGAAGCTTAACAAGCACGCGGATGATTGCCTCCAATGCGGTCATTGCGACGCCCGTTGTCCATTCAAAGTCAAGCAAAGCGAGCGGATGAAAGAAATCGCCGCTTATTTTCAAAAGTAGGCTATTTTTTCCTAAAAGGCCGCAATTGCTTATTATTCCTACGGATTTTGCCTTCTCTTTTATATAAAAGAGAGGGGTTTTGCTTATCCATTCTTTTCGGGGCGGTTTGTAGATCATCCGCCAATTTATTCGGAAATACTTTATTGACAAAAATCCGATGCCCTTTAGATTTTCGCCATTGAAAGGAGGGCAAAAGCATGAAGAAAACGCCCATTCTCTTAGCCGCTGGGCTGTTGGCTTTAACCGGATGCAACCAGGTGACATCGAGTAGTAGCTTGACCGAAAACACCGAACCCCCGGTTTCGACCACCCCAACGACTGATTCGACCCCGACCGTCCAACCCACCGATTGGACGGCGGAGGAAAAAGAAACGATCGTCGCCTTGCTCGGCGATCACGCCCCCGTTTGCCCGGGAATGATGTTCCCTGGCATCGAATACGATGTTTTGGCCGGCCTATCCACCGCCGGCGATCCGGTCCTCATCGTCCAGCTTTTCGATTTGAGGGTCGAGGACGTGGACGAAATAATCTCCGCCCATTCGGAAGGCGGGGTCTATGAGGACGTCACCGATGATTACGCCGACTATATCGACGAGAGCATGCATATGCTCGAGGCCTATTACGATGATCAGACCATCATCCAGGCCCAGATAGGGACGTATAGCCCCTTGGTCGAAGGGATGCCCGTCACCAGCGGGTATTGCAATATCGAGATCGATTATTTCGGGTTATCGGTTTATTACGAGGAATGCCCAGTCGAGAACCTCAATTACAAAGTCGACGCTTTGTATGGTTTGCCCGAAGGAACGGCGGATATCCCCGCCATTACGGGCACCGGATACCTTTTGACGGGTCTTTATGACGCGGCCTACAACGAATATCCGGGGCTGCTGATAGAAGGAACCGATTCCGAAACCGTCGCCTCGGAGCTCTTGGAGGGGTCTTGGGATGACGGTTATGCCGATTACTATGGCGCGGACTCGATCTATCTTATTGACGAAACAGGGACGGTCGCGGTGCTTCTTTTCGATGGCGATGACGGCTATACCTACGTTCAAGTCGTCCTCAACGCTTTGCTTACCGGCTTTCCGCTAGAGGAGATAAAGGATTACTTCGCCGCCGGGGAGTGGCTTGATCCAGTGGTCATCACCGACGAGATCCCGATCCCATCGTTTGAATGCGACGCCTTTGAGACGATGGATTATTACGGCAGCCTTTACGTCCTTTGCTATCCAAGCGACGGGGCGGACCATGGCCAGGATTATATCGATCAGCTTCTCGAAGCGGGCTATTTCCCGGTGGCTTATATCGCAGGGGAATACTATTACTCCTCGCCCAATCGCCAAATCATGATCTGCGTCGCCTACGATGAGGAACTCCAATCGGTTGACCTCTTCTTCCAAATCGTGAGCGACAATTACGTCACCGAATGGCCGGCGGAGCTGATTAACGGGGCCATAACGAAAATCGGCGGGGCGGAGGTGACGGCCAATCTCCCGACGCCAAGCTTCGACTGGGATTTCGGGGTCGTTTACGACAGCACTGATCTCGCATTGCCCGAATACGGCATCTACCCTGAATTCAACATCGATATCCAGGATGTCGACGAAGAGGGCGGATACGTCGAGCATGCCGATGATTACGCCGCTCAGCTTAACGCCGCCGACTCGGGCTGGGTTTACGATGACGTCGCCGAGGTTTGGCACGATGCGACCGGGAAAGTCGAGATCGAGATATACGATGACGAGCAAAACGGCTTCTCGATCTATATCCGGGCCTATGAACCGTTGGCCTCCGCCTTCGAGACCGAGCTCGTCGAGGAAGGATTGGCTAGCTTAGGGATCGCGGGGACCATCCCCGCCTATACCGGGGCCAGAGGTTACCAAACTACGGTTGGGATGTCTTCGCTGACCATCGATTTGCTGAAAACCGATCAAGCGGCGGTCGATGGCTATACCGCCGGATTGATCGAGGCCGGCTGGTCGGCTTTGCTCGCCGGCGACCTCACCCTCTACCTCAATCCGGAAAAGACGATGGTCCTGCAGATCGGGATATTCGACGATCAGGCCCAAATATTGGTTCAGAGCGTCGATATCTGGGAAGCCAAGGTCGAGGATGTCTCCACTTGGTTCATGATGATGGAACTAATCATGGGCATTGAGCTCCCCTTCCCGGAGGCTTGGGGTTGCCCGGAAGGAACCATCGGCGTTGACAATCCCCCGATATCCGAAGATCCGGAAGCCCCGAAATACTATTTCTACTACTATATATTCGACACCTCCTTCGTCGAGTCGTTCGAGGCCGAGCTCTTGGAACTAGGTTACGTCAAAGAGGCGACTCCTGACGATGGATTCACCGCCTCTTACGTCTATACCTTCAGCGAAAGCCTCTACTTCACCGTCGAAATTTACGTCGGGGAAGGGTATGCGATCGTCGCGCTGGTCTAGAGTACAATCCAAGGAAAGGAAGGTCAACCGGCCTTCCTTTTCTTTTTCGTCATCGCTTAAGGAAGCGAAAGACGAAAAGGGATAGAAACCCCTTGAATCCGCGATATTTCGGCCTAATGCCGATAAAGGGAAAATATAGGAAAAGTCAATGGTGATTGACGGCGTTTAATCCTCTTGCAAAGCGTATCCGTAAGCCCCATAATGCCGCTAGCCAGGAGAAATAGACAATGCCAAATTTGGACAACTATGTCATCATCGGCGATAAACGGGTCGCCGCTTTCGGGCCGCGGATCATCCGCATCGAAAGGAAATCGGCTAAGGGCTTTTGCGACGACAAGACCCTTTTCGCCATCAACCGCGTCAACCTCGACACCACCCCGATTGAGGTGAGGAAAGGGAAGAAAAACGCCCTGATCGTCAATGAGGACCACGAGATCGAATTGACCCCCGAGATCGTCGGGAGCCGGATTTACCGGGTCGAAGGGGGCGAACGGGTCTTGCTCAAGGTCATTGAGAAAGCCGACTTCCTCCACACTGGGGAATTGCCCCTTCCGGAGGCAACCCCCGAGATCTACATTGTCTCGGAATCGCCGAGGTTAAGGCTAAGCAAGCAAGGGTATTTGCCGACCAAAGACCCGATGTCGGGCTATGTCTTCGAGCAAGAGGTCGAGGACCTTTACCTTGTCTTCGCCGACAAGAACCCCTTCATCCTCCGGAAAACCCTCCTTGCCCTCGTCGGGCCGACCCCGATGCCCCCTTTAAGCGCCTTCGGCACCTGGGATTCCAAGTACTTCGTCTACACCGACGCCACCGTCGACGAGGAGGTGGCCAACTATAAGAAATACGACCTCCCGCTCGATAACTTCGTCATCGACACCGACTGGCGGGCGGCCGGGGCCACCCGGGGGGCGGGGTATAAGGTCAACACCGATTGCTTCCCCGATATCTCGGCCACCTTCGCCAGGCTCCACGCCGATATGATCAACGTCATGTTCAACGACCACCCCGACCCGGTGGAAGGGGCGAGCAACCTCTTCGACCCGAAGGAAGTCGAGTTCCGTTCCTATAACCTCGACCATCTGATGGACTTAGGGCTCGATTATTGGTGGTATGACCGGAACTGGATCACCCACCTCGTCTCCCCCGATGAAGGGAAGCCGCAGATAATCAAGGCCGAGACCCTCGGTATGTATTTGTTCAACGACGTCACCGAGAAGCATTACGCCAAGGTCAAGAAAGGGAAATATCCCCGCCGGAGCCTTGGGATGTATAACCTCGACGAGGTCAAAAACGGCAAATACAAAGCCATCACCAACATCGCGAGCCACCGTTATGGGATGCAATGGACCGGCGACACGGTGATGAAAAACGAATACATCGGCCTCGAGTGCATCAATTTGATCAAAGCCGGCGTCTCGCTCAACCCGTATTGCCATGGCGACATGACCGGCCACGTCAACGACGGCGACCTCGACCTTTACCTCCGTTATAACGCCCTCGGCATCTTCTCCCCGATTTACCGCCGGCATAGCACCTGCGACGTCAAGCGGTTCCGTCAGCCTTGGCACTGGGGCGAGCATGCGATAGAAGTGTGCCGTTATTACGATTACCTCCGTTATCGGATGCTGCCGTATTGGTATTCCCTCTCCCGGGTCAACTTCGAAACCGGCATCCCCCTTACCAGGGCCCTCGGCTTCACCCCAAACGAGAAGACCCGTTACGACGAATACAAGATCGGCGACGCCTTGCTTTATTCCCCTTCCTTCATCCCCGACAAGAAGCTGCCGGTCCGCAAGGAGATGTTCATTTCCCCCATCAAGGCGGTTTATTGGAACAACAAAGAGCTTTCCGGGAAGCCGGTTTACGAAGAGACGATCGACGGGATTGTCGATTTCGATTGGGAAGACCATTCGCCGAAGGACGGGGTGGTCAACCGCGAGGATTTCTCCGCCCGTTTCGAATTCGACTTCTATAACCCCTACGATGAGGAAGTGACCCTCTATATCGGATCCGACGATGGGGCGAGGATCTACGAAGACGGGAAGCTGATCTTCGAGAACTGGTCGATCCACGCCTATGATTTTGATGAGGGGCCAACTCTTCCCGCCAAGTCGAAGCATCATTACGTCATCGAATACTTCCAGGGGAAGATGGGGGCGCAGCTCCATCTGGAGATCTTGCCCAAATCGCTCATCCCGACCCCGGACAAAGACGTCTATATCCCCAGCGATTCCGCCTATTTGGATTTGATCGACGGCCACCTTCTAGAGCCCGGGACGGTGTATAACCATCTCTACGCCATGGAGCAGGCTTCCCTCTTCGCCAAGATGGGCTCGATCATCCCCCTTGCCAAAGAAGCGCTCAACACCCATGATTCCGATTGGTCGAAGCTGACCTTGGCCCTCTTCCTCGATAAGGACCATCCGGCCAACTTCACCCTCTATGAGGATGACCGGGAGAGCGAAGGGTATCTCCATGGGGAGTACGCCAAGACCCGCATGAGCGCCAATTACGTCGAATCGAAGGGCTGCTTCGAGCTCACCATCGACGAGGCGATCGGGGATTACGAAGGGAAGATCGCCGAGCGCGACTATAACTTCGACGTCTATCTGCCGGAAGGGGCGAAGCTCAAAGCCGTCCGGGTCGACGGGGTCCTGCTCCCTCATACCGACGTCGCCAAGAGCGAGAAAGGCGATATCCTCCCCTTCGAAGGGCCCGCCCTCTCGATCGATAAGGCGACCTGCCACGCCAAGCTCGACACCGCCTCCGCCCACTTAATCGAGTTCTTCCTCGAATAAGAGCCCCTAGCGACCTGTCCGCCCCCTCATCCGAGGGGGCTTTTGCGTTCATTTACCCTTTTATCAAAAACCCGACGGAGGCTGATTTTGCCTAAAAACGGAAACCAAGACTTTAAGCCAAACACTACGGATCGTGGGCTTAGCAAAAGGCGGTTGGGCCTTTAATTGTAAATAATACTTAACTTATTGTCCCGATTATGGCTATACTATTGCCAGCCGAGGTTTAATTAAGATTAACTTCTTCTTGATTCACCCTTGGCGAAGCGAATAATTGACCCGTAAAAAAGGAGGAAATCCCGATGCCTCTTCCCTTCGCGAAGACATATACGCCCCTGAAGGTCATAGCCGTCCGGGGCGCGGAGAAGCAAGTCCGCCACTTCCAGGATATCGGCTTAGCCCAAGGCGCGTTTATCCAGCTGCTTTCGGTGAGCCATGGCGCCTGCGTGCTGCTTCTTAAGGAAGGAAGGCTGGCTTTAGATGCCTTCACCTCGAGCCTAATCGAAGTCGAGGAGGCGGGAGAACGGTTATGACTTTATTCGAATTAGCCGTCGGGGAAAGCGCGAGGATCAAGGAGGTCAGCGGCGAGAAGAAGCTCGTCCGCCGCCTCTTCGATATGGGCTTGACCCCCGGGGTCGAGGTGTACCTGCGCAAGAAAGCGCCCTTAGGCGACCCCATTGAGCTCACCCTTCGGGGGTATGAGCTGAGCATCCGTAAGGCGGAAGCCAAAAGCATCGTCATCGAGGAGGAGAGGCAATGAAGACCTTTGCTTTAGCCGGCAACCCCAACTCCGGCAAATCGACCTTGTTCAATTCCCTTACCGGCTCAAGGGCCTACGTCGGCAACTGGCCGGGGGTGACGGTCGAACGGAAAGAAGGGACTTACGTCAACAGGAAAAAGAACGAGGAGGCGAAGATAATCGACCTCCCGGGCATTTATTCCCTTTCCCCTTATTCGCCAGAGGAGAGGATCGCCCGGGACTACCTGCTTTCCGGCGAGCCGGATCTCGTCATCGCCGTCGTCGATTCGACTAACCTCGAACGGAACCTCTACCTAACCCTCCAGCTATTGGAGATGGATATCCCGGTGGTGGTGGCCCTCAACATGAGCGACGCCTTGGCTAAGCAAGGCGGGGCCGTCGACGTCGAAAAGCTTTCCAATGGGCTCGGGGCCCCGGTCATCGCCATCTCCGCCCTCCAGCAGAAAAACCTCGACGAATTGATGGTATTATGCCTTAAGGAAAGCAAGAAAGGGCGAACCGGGCAGACGGTACTTTCCGACCCCTCCATCCCCAAAGCCGAGGCGATTTACCAAGCGGAGGAGGTCGCCTCACCCCTCTTCCACGCGATCAAGGCCTTAGAGGAAGACGAGGTCGAGGAGAAAGACCATCCGGAAGCCTATCGGCAAGTGGGGGAATTGGGGATCGAGTATACCCTTTCCTCCCGATTCGCCGATATGCGTTACCGCTTCCTTGAACCCTTGGTCAAGAAGTGCCTTTCCGGGAAGAGGGGCAAAGGGAAGGAGAAGCTGACCATTTCCGACAAGATCGACAAGGTATTGACCAATAAGTGGGCCGCTTTGCCGATCATGGCCCTCCTCATGTTCCTCATCTTCCACATCGTGTTCGGGACCGATTTGCTCTATATCGGCACCATCTATTCGGCGGCGACCGGGAATTCGCTATTCAGCGAAGGCTTCCTCGGGGTCTCGCTTACGATCGACGGGGAGGTGTATCATCCCTTCGCCGACTTATTCTACTCAACCGACGGGGTCAATAACCTCGGTGAGTTCCTCCACATGCTGGCCGGGGATAACGAAACCGGGATCCTTGGCTGCATATCGCTAGGGATCAAGCAGGGGCTCATCAACATCAATACCCCGACCTGGCTCGTCAATTTCCTTTACGACGGGGTCTTAGGCGGGGTGGCGGCGGTCTTGGGCTTCGTGCCGCAGATCATGCTGCTGTTCGTCTTCTTCTCCTTCTTGGAGGATTCGGGCTACATGGCCCGGGTCGCCTTCGTCTTGGACCGGATCTTCCGCCATTTCGGGGTCTCAGGGCGGGCGTTCCTCCCGATGATCATGGGCTTTGGCTGCGCCATCCCGGCCATGATCAACACCCGGTCGCTCTCTTCGGAGAAAGAGAAGATCAAGACCATCCGGGTCATCCCCTTCTTCACCTGCGGGGCCAAAGCCGAGTTCTTGGTCATCATCGCCGCCGTCATCGCCTCAATCGTCGGGGTCGATGCCGGGCTATTCACCTTCCTAACCTATGTCTTCGGGGTGGCGGTGGCTTTAATCGCCGTCATCGTCATGACCAAGACCACCTTAAAGGAAGAGGCCCCGCCCTTCATCATGGAGCTTCCTTCCTACCATCTTCCCCAGCCTAAGGCCTTGACCCTCCACGTCTTGGATAAAGGCGGCCACTTCATCAAGAAAGCCTTCACCATCATCTTCGCCTCGACCGTCATCATCTGGTTCTTGGCCAACTTCTCCTGGGATTACACCCCGATCTGGACTCTGGATGGGGAAGCGGCCGAGCAAAGCTCGATCCTCTATTCCCTCGGCAACTTATTGCAGCCCCTGTTCACCCCGATGGGCTTCGGGGTCCAGGCCGGGGAGAACGGCTGGATCTACGCCGTCGCCTCGATCCAAGGGATCGTCGCCAAGGAGAACGTCGTCGCCACCGCCGAATCCTTATCGGGGGTCGTCGGCTTCGCCTCCTTCGAGGAATTCGCCTTGGCTTCCGGCATCTCGACCGCCGGGCTCATCGGCTTCGCCGTCTTCAATATGCTCACCATCCCCTGCTTCGCCTCGGTCGCGACCGCGAAGGGGGAATTGGGGAGCCGGAAAGCCTATGTCAACACCCTCTTGTTCTGGCTTTTGACTTCCTATGGCTTAGGGACCCTCGCCTACATCACCTGCGAATGGGTTTGGACCCTCGCCATCACCTTGCCCTGCGTAGCGGGCTTAATCGTCGGGCTCTACTTCTATAACCGCCCGAAGAAAGTCAAGGAGGTGAATGCCTAGTGGATTTATCCTGGATTAGCTACGTTCTTCTATCCCTTGTCCTTGCTTTCTTCCTCTTCGTCTTGATAAAGGGGATCATCAATAAGCTCCAGGGGAAGGGCGGCTCTTGCGGCTGCTCTTCCTCCAAGGGCAAGAAGCTGGTCAAGCAGTTCCATAAGATGAAGAAGCGAGAGGCGAAATGCCCTTATTGCCAACATGGAGAAAGCCACTTTAATCCGGGCGATGCTCGCCATTAAGCCCAATCTCGATAAGCGGGGCTATTTCACCAGCAAATCGCTCGCTTATTCCCTCCGGGTGTCAAAGGCCCGGACTTCGGTCATCGTCGCCTCGCTGATCCAAGACGGGTATTGCCGGAAAATCGGGGCCCGCGATCTGGTCCTAACCGAAAAAGGGGTTCTTTGGGTGGAGGCGATGGAAAGCGATCTGGCACGCATCGCCCTCAACCTCAATGACCTCTCCCCGATCGAGGCCAAGCAGGTGAGCCGGCTGATTTACGCCTACGGGGGGACGCGGCTAGTTGAGCAATTGCTTAAAGCGAAATGAAACTTGGTCTATAATCTTCTGGCGCGCCGGTAGCGCAACTGGATAGAGCACCAGACTTCGAATCTGGGGGTTACGGGTTCGAGTCCTGTCCGGCGCGCCATCTTATAACTAACATTTTGATACAAAGTAAGGCTATCAAAGTGAACGATATTTGCTCGAGAAATCGGGCATTTTTTGTTTTTTGCGTTTTGCTAGTTGATGAAAATCGATTCGAACTGATGGATTTTTAAAATTTGTTTCTACTAAAAAAACGATACCCTACTAGAGAAATGATACCCCCATCAAAATCTCAACATTGTCACGGTTTTTCTCCTTCCTTTTCCCGAAGTTGTCCCAAGTGTTGATTTTTCTTTAATTATTATGCTTATTTATTCCTTAAAAATCGCTGGCATTTACACAATAAAGATGTGGTGGCTGAAGTGATGAAAATGATGAAAAGACAAAATAGATAACTATAAACAAAGTCAGGTTATATCTTCGTCTAATTTGACAAAATGATAAAATATAAATGAGGTAGATATCTTGTTACACGTTAAACACTATCCAGTTAATGATTTTGCTTATTCAGTTATGCTCCAAGAAAGCATGAATGTTTTGGCTAACAATATTCTTAACTTTGATAATCCGAATGTATTTGAAATAATTCAGATATTTAATATTAGCTTGTTTTTTAAAGACGAGCAGTATCTTAATGAACATGGAAAAAACATACTAAACACTAACAAAAAGTACATTCCGATATTAAAGAAGACACAAAGCCTTTATTTTAAGAACATTAATAGTCGGAAGATTGAGAGTGATTTTGTATTTTTAAAAGACAATTTATCTACAGAGAGTTCGTATACTCCATCCGACTATTTTGAAACTTTGTCTTCAAATATCGACTTTTCTAAATGCCAAAGAGATATAGGTGAAATCTGCTTCAAATATGTTCCACTATCCTTCATGCTAGAAAACAAAGACTTTGTTGATGCCTTTTCTTCACTGATAAAGAGTGAAATGCTGAACAATCCGCAATATTTCAGCCTACTTATTTACCAATATGATGATGCCTCTTTTAGAAATGATTATTATTTTCCGAAATTTAGTGATGATGAGATTAATATTCTAATTGAAGGATATTTGAAATCTAAAGAGTGTGATTTAAAAGCATTAGAGCTTGCCGCTCTGCATAAGGATTCATCGGAAACATATCGAATCAAACGTAAAACTCGATTGATGATTTCGCAAAAATTAAAAGAAGAACAAAAGAGATTCTTAAACGATGAAAATGTGGTTTCTATGCGCGTACATCATGACTATGGCTTTATTGTTTCTATTGATCAGAAAGATTTGTTTACTGTGAAGACGGAGAATAACCAAACTCTAATTTCTTTTTCTAAAACCTTTTTTAATGATGCTGACTCGTGGGAAAAAGTTTTAGATAGATTACTTGATTGTGGTGTTCTAATTAATCAATTTGGTTCTATAAGCAATCTATATAATCCATACAAAGAAAATACTATTTCCAAACATTTTGAAGCCATTCATGTAACGCAATATGGCTCACAGATATACCAATTTCAAAACGGACTTAATCAAACTTTTTTTGACTTTCTTTATTCTAATTTCTCACATATAAGCAGAAACTTTGAAGATTTGTCCGTTTGGATTATCACTGATAAGATAAATCCGTTATTAGAAGGTTCAAAACTTAATTTGACATTTGCAAAAGACGATAATTTTCAAATTAAATGCGAGCATCTATTTAACCAAATCGCATCATTGCTTTTGCAATATAGGATTTTTGTCGAAGAGGGAGAAATTAGCCCAGCTCTTATAGATGAAACAAAAGACTCGTTAAAAATATGTGATCTCCCTTCACTGATAAAAGATAAGTACTACGACATTAATCCCAATAGCAACGAAGCTAGAACAATAATATTTTTGTTGTTTAGCAATCAATCCGGTATTAACTATGTAAGTGAAGATTTAAATGCAGACAATTTCTTTGACCTCATAAGAAGTAAAAAGATAAACATTGACAATTATAAAGGAGAGCTGAAAACAAAGATCGATTATCTTATTGAGCATTCAATTATAAATATTGAAAATGGAGCACTAATTTTTTCAAGTTTTGAAACGTCCTTCGTTTGGAAATTATTATTTAGCAATCTTTTTATTCCATCTTATTTAGTAGACGATAATGTCATTCAGTTGCTGGATAATTATTGCAACAAACAAATATGTAGAAAATATTCAAAACTATTTTCAAATGCTGAAGCTGATTATTTGGATTACATTATGAATAATTCTAAATTTTCGAATGCCCTTGCTTTACGCAACCATTATGCACATGGACAATCGATTTATTATAATAAACAGCAAAATCAGGGCAATTATTTGATTGGATTAAGGACGTTGCTTATTATCCTTGTCAAAATTTATAAAGATTTGGTTGAGCATAAGTGAAATATTATTGGGTTTTGATTTTCTTTGTAATACTTGTTCAAAAAATAGAGGTAGCGAAGGCCTCAAAATTTTTAGAAATTTATCAATTTTGCTAATTTAATATCGATAAGAAGTGTTTAAACTCTTAAAGTGCTAACATACGTTGTTTAATCATCTTATACATAATATTTGATGCAAAACAACGGGGACCACGGATAAATGTTGTGTAAGGGAAAAGCCCGGTCTCATCCCACCCCTAGGGGTGGCGGCCCGGGCTTGAAACCTAAGATGTAGCCTTCTATCCTTGCCGTTGCACCAAAAAGGAGAAAGCTACATGAGTGATTCTAATGCAAAAACGCCGGGCCGGGAAGCCCTTTCGCCTGCCATCGAGCCGATGAGGAAAGCCACCGAGCAGGCGGTCAACGAGGCCATGGAGGACCAGTTCCCGTCCTTTCCGGAGGACCGCGTTTCCGGCTCGGGGTCGCCGAGGAACGGCCGCTACGAGAGGAAGGCCCTCGCCACGGTCGGCGAGATCGACGTCCGCGTGCCAAGGGATGGGCTGGGCTATTCGAGGAGAGGGCCATAGGCAGGTGCAGGAGGAGGGCCGACGGCCTGGACGCCGAGATCGGGGCCCTCTACGCCCAGGGGACGTCGTCCTCGGACATAAGCCAGTGCCTTTCCGCGGAATCGGGCGTCGAGGCGTTGGAGAAGCCCGTCCTCGCGATCGCGAAGGGAAGCTACGGCGAGGCCGAGGGGTTCAATTCCGGGAAACCGCCGAAATGCGCCTTCGTCTGCCTGGACGGGACGCGGCTCCCAGTGAGGGGGAGGCACGGCGACGGGCCCGACCGTTGCGAAAAGGAATGCGTCATGGCCGCCTTGGGCATCACCGAATCCGGCCGAAAGGAGGCCCTCGGCTTCCGGATAGGGCCGAGCGAGTCGGCGGAGGGGCGGGGAAAATGCCTTGAAAGCCCCAAGGAGAGGGGGATCGGCGAGCCCATGATGTCCATCGCGGACGGGCTGCAGGGGATGCCAGAGGCCATAAGGCGGGCATTCCCCGGACCCTCCCGCCAAAGGCGCCCGGTCCACGTCGGGAGGAACGTGCCCTCCGGGGCGAGGGGGAAGGGCAGGCAGGCCGTATCGGACGATTTCAAATCGGTCTATCCGGCCGGATCGGAGGCGGAGGCGAAGGCCCGGCTGGGCCCATTCGTGGCGAAGCGGCCGCAAGCCCACCCATCGTTCGGGAAGTACCTGGCCGAGCCGGGGCCGTTCCCGTTCTGCCGCTTCCCCAAGGCGGCCTGGGGGCCCCTTTGCACCTCAAACGCGGTTGAGGCCTTCCGCGCCTGCCTCAAAAGGAAGCTGAGGGCCAGGCTGGCCCTCCATTCCCTCAAGAACGGGCGCTGCCTCATAGCCGTCGAGGCAGAGAGATACGACAGATCCGGCAGGAACAGGAGGCTGACGGGCTTCGATGAGCTGACGGCCGACGAAGTGAAAACCCTTGGAATGGAGAGGCAGAAATAGTTTAATGTCAGAGCAAGAGGAAGGCGTCGAAGGTCTTATCACACAAAATTCGGCGGTGGTCTCGCTCAAACAATCGAAGGCTTTTATTTAGGAGAATCAGTACCAGTAAACGAGAAACTCTCTGAGATTTTTGCTCAGCTAAGAATAAGCGATAAATCTGGTAGAGGCGTACCGAAAATTGTTGAAAGTTATACTAGAAATGCCTTCCAATTCAGAGACAATTCAATTGTGATAAAAATCCCTTTTAATTCAATTAGAAAAGTTGGTAACAAAGTTGGTAATAATGTTGGTGATAAAACCATTACTACAAGAAAACATGGCTTAAATTCAACTAGAGAAAGAATACTTTCAGAAATGAGACATAATCCAAATATTACTAAAGCCGAACTAGTCGTTTTAATCGGATACGGCAATCGATAATAATATAAGGTATTTAAGAAATAACGGATTTATAAAACGTATCGGCGAAAACAAAAACGGATATTGGGAGGTTGTTAAATGAATATAGATAAAAGGAGTGGATATTGTGGCATCGATTGTAGCAAATGTGAGCCTATATCGTCGCAATCACTAATGACAATGAATTAAAGGAAAAAACGGCAA
The DNA here is from genome assembly GCA_949296775.1 of uncultured bacterium. GTDB lineage: Bacteria > Bacillota_I > Bacilli_A > RFN20 > CAG-826 > Alloenteromonas. Next base: position 94,790 of record CASFQA010000001.1, read on the forward strand.
GACTTTGCTCTAAACTAAATAATGCAAAAATATTGCCCGAGAATATTAATTGCAATGGGTGGAATCTGAAGGAATTAAAACAATCTTTTGTACAAATTTATGTTTTTTTAGATAATGTGCGATAGAGAATAATGTTGATAATTGCAAGCAATGCGCGAAATTCAACACATGTGCCGATATTCAAAAACTCGTGAAAATAAAAAATCTATAATTTCAATCATATTTTGCCTTTTTTAAAGGTATCGTTTTTCTAGTAAGGGTATCATTTCGCTAGTAGGGGTATCGTTTTGTATTAAAGCGATAGCATAAAGATATTTTCCGACAAACACCTATAATGCGCGGGCGTTAAAGGGTTAAGTCGGTTTTTAGGGCCGCGTCCAGACTCGATGAGGCCCATCCGGCTAGGCCCTTTGGCTTCATCGGATTGGGTTCGTCGCCGGCTTCGCCTTCTTCCGAGGCCTCGGAGAGCGTCTTGCGCTCGGGGTCGGCGATGGCGGAGATGCCCTCTTTGGTGAGCCTTCGGCATTTGTCCGTTTGATCTCTCCTTGCCGGGGACGGGCGGGGCGTCACTATTTTAACCCGAGGCAGGACATGACTTCTAAACGGAACCCAAAACAGGACATGACGTTTTTAATCAAGCTCCGCTGTTATTATTCATTGCAATATAAATAAAAAGCACATAATTATCATATAAACCGATTAAAATTCATTCGTTTTGCATATAATAAAGATGAAATTCAATAGGAGGTATTCTCATGGCTAACATCAATGTCACGATCCGCATGGATGAGCAGCTTAAAGCCCAGGCTGATGAATTGTTTAGCGATCTCGGGCTTTCCTTAAGTTCTGCCATTACCATGTTTGCCAAACAAGCCGTTCGGGAACAACGCATTCCCTTTGAGGTCAAGCGTTCAGGAACTACGATTCAAGTAGCAACAGATAGTTCCGTAGAAACACTTTCCAAACAGCTCATTGAAAAAAACCGGATGGCTTATGAGGAGTTGGCGAAGTGATTGTTCTTTCCAAACATCAAATCATCGCTATGCACCATGCTTTGATAATGGAAACAGGCGGTTTGGATGGCTTACGGGACGAAGGATTTTTGGATTCGACCATCGCCGCCCCGTTCCAAACCTTTGATTCAACCGAACTGTTTCAATCCGTGTAACAGAAAGCGGCTCGTCTAGCTTGCGGGCTGGTACAAAACCACCCCTTCCTTGATGGCAACAAGCGAATCGGCGCACACGCAATGCTTGTGTTCCTCGAATTGAACGGATTCCCCCTTTTCTATACGCAAGATGAACTGGCCTGGGTTTTTCTAAAAATGGCGGCCGGCGAAATTGATTATGACGACCTTTTGAAATGGGTAATCGACCATGAAAAAACTGATGATGATTGACCTTCCCGTACCGAACGACGGGGGCTTCGCCTTCTTCCGGAGGCCTCGGAGAGCGTCTTGCGCTCGGGGTCGGCGATGGCGGAGATGCCCCCTTTAGCGAGTCTTCTCTATTTGTCCGTTTGATCTCTCCTTGCCGGGGGCGGGAGGGACATCACTATTTTAACCGGAGACAGGACATGACTTCTAAACGAAACCAAAAACAGGACATGACGTTTTTAATCAAGCGTTCTGTTACAAAAACTGTAAATTCCTAGATATTCTGCTTGTTTTTATATATATTTTTATTATCAAGAAAACAATTCTTTATTATGAAATACGAGGAAAGCGACAGAATTGAACTCAAAAGAGAGATGATCGATGATCTTGATAAGGAGATTGTCGCTTTTCTTAATGCACATGGTGGAACCATCTACATCGGTGTTGATGACGACGGGAAAGTAGTTGGCGTACCTCAAGAATTGAAAGACAGATATGATGAAAAAGTTTCCGCCATTTTATCCAATAACATCAAGCCTAGTCCTAGGAACAAAATCGAGTTCTTTTTTAATGAGGATAATGTTCTTGTCATCGATATCAAAGAAGGCGATTCAAAGCCTTACTATCTGGCGAACAAGGGTCCTAAACCTAGTGGCACTTATGTAAGAGTCGGAAGAAGCAAGAGGCCTGCGACTGATAATGAGATATTGACGATGATTCGCGATAGCAGTGGATGGCTTTGGGAAAACCAAACTTCCAAGGAACAAGATCTAACTTTTGATGAGGTTTCCAAAATAGCCAAGAAGAAGGGGTTTGATTTCGGTGCCCATAAATTTAGAAACCTGAAGATCGTGAACAAGAACGGCGAATTTACCAACCTTGGTTTGCTTGTGAGTGACCAAAACCCAATTGAAGTTAAATTCGCTGTTTATGATAAGAATTTAGACTTCAAGGTGAAGGAAGAATTTCATGGATCAATTGTGACTATTGCCGATGACGTGCTGAAATACGCCGAGCTTTTCAATGCCACATCCGCAAAAAATAATCCCTGGCCAGATTTCGAGAGTGGAAACCAAATCCTATCCAGGCGCTAGCTTAAGGGAAGCAATCCTTAACGCAATATGTCATGCGGAGTATTTCGCACCATCAAATATCAAAATCGAATTTTTCCCGGATAAAGCGAAAGTAACAAATCCGGGTAATATCTATAACGACGGAACGATAGAGGACATCAAAAATGGCATCCAGTCTTTTAGAAACCCAAGTTTGGTCCTTCTTTTGAACAAGTTAGGCTATATCGAAAACTACGGAACCGGAATACAAAGAATCCTGGAGGCTTATCAAGACACAGAACATCAACCGGAATTCTATGTCAGCAAGAGTTATTTCATGGTTACTTTGCATAGCTTGAATCCAATAGGTACTCATGACACCCAAAATGACACCCAAAATGACACCCAAAAAATTACGATTGTTGATTTAATCAAAACTGAAATTAGAAAGAATCCTTCTATAACGCGCCAAGAATTGGCTGAAAAGCTTTCAAAATCCAAAGCCACGATTACTCGTGCTATCAAGAACAGCAACGAAATAAAATTCGTTGGTTCATCGAAAACGGGACACTGGGAAATAACTTCTAAAAAGGAAGATTAGCCTCATTTTATAGGCATTAAAGGCGTTCGCTTATCGATTTTGAGGGCATTTAAGGCGTTTTCCAAGCACATTTTCTGACAAACACCTATAATGCGCTGGCGCCTTTTCGCCCAGGAACGCCTTGTCGGTTGCCCGTTGGCCTTCTTCCCGCACCGAACGACGGGGGCTTCGCCTTCTTCCGGAGGCCTCGGAGAGCGTCTTGCGCTCGGGGTCGGCGATGGCGGAGATGCCCCCTTTGCTGAGCCTTCGGCATTTGTCCGTTTGATCTCTCCTTGCCGGGGGCGGGAGGGACGTTATTATTTCAACCGGAGGCAGGGCAAGATTCTAAACGAAACCCAAAGCAGGACATGTCGTTTTTGTTCAAGCCGCCAAGGAGATCGTTGACCTAGTCGATTGACAAGCTTAGGGCACGTTTTTATAATATTTTTATCTGGGTTTATGGCATCTCTAAAGGCAAAAGGGAGCGAAAATGCTTGATATCGGCGGCGAAATCACGATCGACGGAATCCAATACAAGGCCGTAAAGCTACTCGGCCGTGGCAAAGGTGGCTATTCCTTTTTGGCGACGGCTAACGGCAAGCAATGCGTCTTAAAGCAGATTCATCATGAGCCCTGTTCTTATTATAGCTTCGGCAATAAGATCGAAGCCGAGCTTCATGACTACGGCCGCCTATCGCAGACCGGAATCAGGATTCCTAAGATGATCGCGGTCGACAAGGACAAAGAAGTCATCGTCAAGGAGTATGTCGATGGCCCGGTCCTTTCCGATTTGATCAAATCCCATCAAGAGGTGGCGGCTTATATCGAACAGATGAGATCGATGCTCCCCGCCATCTACGGCGCGGGGCTGAACATCGATTATTATCCCACGAACTTCATCATCGGTAGGCAAGATGGGTTGCTTTATTATATCGACTATGAATGCAACCTTTACGATCCGAAATGGGATTTCGAGCATTGGGGCATTAAGTATTGGAACGGCCAAGAGCCAATAAATTAGGCATGGGCGATTGGCGTTCCGCTAGCGAACCGGGCAACGGTTATCTATGCCAATTTTTCGTTTGTCAAAAGGGGTATTAACCGATATAAGGCTTTTGGATGCAGCCTTGTTTTTAAGCTTGGACATTGCCAAGTTTAAATGGGCTAAGGCCACTATGGATATTTAACGCCTTCAAACTATGTCTTCCATACCATTGGTCGCAAGGGATATGGCCCAATAGGGGAGGCGAAGCTAACGGATTTTAATTTCCTTACGTCAAGCGAAATCGATGAACCTCCTTAGCCTGGTTTTCTGTTCCATATCGACGGGGGCGCATGGTTATCCGAATGATGGGGCGGCCTATTGTCATTAAGTTAGCCTAAAATCATTCCTCGGAGTCGGCGGTCTTTGTCATCTTCGGTGGTTTTAACAGCCGGTTTACGTCGATTTTTAATGAATTTAGTGGGAAATGGATGATTTTTGCGGGCAAAACGCGGTACTTCACACTCAGTGAAGTGAAGTGTGAAGTAAGAGTGAAGCAAAACTTCATTCCTCTCATTTAAGAGTGAAGTAAAACTTCATAAAGCTTGAAAAACGCCAACGCATCCTTGCTGATAGCTACCGAAAGAATATAGACGCCGACCGAAGCGAAAACCGAGCGAAAGCATTTGGCGAATTGAATTGTTTCAAAAACGGGAATGATCTTTCCTCAAAAACCGGAATTACTATGAGGGGCTATTCCTCATTGAGGATGAGAACAGCGAATGCTCCGCCTTCTTCGAGGGCAAAGACGTCGATTTGCTGGAGACAATCCTCAAAGGCTTCGCCCGCATTGCCTCCCTCCGCCAAGATTTCGATGATTGGAAAGGGCGCCTAGCGTATCGTTATAGCCCTAGGGAATCCAGCTTGCTTCCGATTTGCTCCATTGCCTCTAACACTTCATTAAAGGATGGGAACTTATCGAAGAAGGACATGCTATGCATAATCGACTCATAGCCTTTCTTGACTTCGGGATTGAGTTTGGTTTTCCAATTGGAGTAGGCATAGGGCCCAGTGGGATCATAGCCTTGCTCTCCCCATTCGGGATGGCGTTTAACATAATAAGCGTCCGATTCCTTGCTTAGGCTAATTAGTTGCTTTAGTTCATCGGGATCGGCGAGGAGGTTTTTGACGTCTGGGTGATTCATCATCAAGGTGACGTCATTAAGATGACGGGAATTGGTCGCGAGTTTGCCGATATAGGCATAACGCTTGATGGCCAACAACTTATCGACGAAGGTCCGTTTGATGGAGGTGACGTTGATCGCCACCTCCTTTAAGCCGTAGCGTTCGATCTCCTCTTTTAGCCTCCGTTCCTCCATGAAAACCTGGATATAGGATTTGATGGGGCGCGGGGAGTAGGGGATGGAGTTGGAGAAGGATCCGATATCGAGTTTGATCGGCTCGATGCCCTCGATTAGGATGGTGCTGCTTTTATGGCGGGGATAACGTTTGTGGATGTCTTTTTGAAAGGTGGTTCCCTCGATGTCTGACAATATCGATTCGATCTCCTTGATGTTCCGGCTGCAATTGCCATTGGAAAGATTCGCCCCGAGGTAATTGAGGTCGACGTCCTCGGAGAAGCGGTCGATGGACCCAGGGTAGCCTTTGCTTAAGGAGGTGCCACCTTTGAAGACGCAGTCATTGGCAAAGGGGGAGGCGGCGAGGTTGGATAGCATCTTGACGATGTAGTAATCGCGTTTTATTTGGTCGGCATCGATGCCGATGAAGGCCGAGGTTTCGCGGGCGTAACGTTCAAAAGACGACGGGGTTAGATGCAGATTCATAAATGTCCTCCATTTTCGGTATGTCATAAATAGATAATTCGCTGAGGTACTCGGTGAGTTCGTTTTTGATGTTATAGAAGTTCAGCACGTTGCGTAGGAAGGCGATGGTGCTTTTCTTGTACCGTCTTTTCTTCAATAGCCTGCCCAAGGCCTTTTCGTCGAAGGATGAGGCGACCGTTTTGGTGAATTCCATGAAAGCCCCCTCATCAAGGTCAGGGATTTCTTTGTAATGTTCCAAGACCTCAAGAGAAGAGAGGATATCGACGGTCTGCTTGTCGAATTTGACGTTGAGCCGATAAGCGGTGCACTTGCCGATTTGCTTTCTATCGCCCTCGATTTGAGAGGTCAGGTATTCACGCTGAAAGGGGACTTGGGTCGTGAGGCCTAGCTTATTGTAGAGGGCATAGCCAACCGGCATCCCCGATTCGTCATCGGTCAAGGATTTCTCGATGCCGCTAAGTTTGATGGGGAAGGACCGGCCCTCAAAGGTGTAGGGGAAGTAGTAAACGCCCCTGGCGGCTTTGGATAAGGTCCCATCCGCAACCAATCGTTCCAAGCACTTGTAATAAGTCAGCTCATTGACTCGTCCCTCTAACCGTTTACGGTATAAAGAGGAGGCGAAGATCAATTCCTCAACCCGGAATTTCTTCAACTCGTTTTTGATAATCTGCATTTGGCTCATTGGCAATCACCTTCCTTGTTACTAAAACTATAATGGCATAAACCAAGATGTCAAGTGCATCGGCGGTGCACTTTTGCAAAATGATGGTTCCTATAACGATGTGATTTGGTAGTTTATGGCTTTCAAAAACCTAGCAAATCGGAAAGCTATGGTACCAAATCGACTTTTTATCAGGAGATTTCTTAAAAAATTTCCGATGCTGGACACTTTCTAAAATTGTTTCTTAATTATACGCCAAGACGAAATACGCAATCTATATCTGCTTTGGCATAACGTCGAAAATATTTTGAAAATACCCGGCACTTATAATCGTTAGCGAAATGGCTGCTAGCCCATTACTTTATAGATAAGACGGATGGATGTAATAATCTTCCCCGAATAGCCCCGGGCAATAGGCGACTTCGACCTTCTCCCCGATCTGAAGGTCGACGTAAATCGACTCAGGGACGGCGATGGTGCAACCGCCATCTAGGCCTTCAAAACTTAGGGAGTAATAGCCGTGGGTTCGGACGCGGTTAACGTATTTCAAGTCGGTTATGGTCACGATTTGGTATTGGGGTTCGGCGCAGTCGAAGGCGACGTTGAAGGAGGAGACCCCGCACCAAGCATAGGCAAAGCCCAGGATCAAGCCGATCAGAGCGGAGCCGGTTACCCTCGCCCATAGGGGGCCTTTGCTTTTCTTGGGCCTTTGCCTTTGCTTTTGCCAATAGGCCAGCCCGGCGACCCCCATGACCACGATGGCGATGATCAAGGAGGGGAGCCAAAAAGGGAAAGCGGAACGATAGCCGACTTTTGAGTTGAAGCTTAGGCCCGGCAATAAGGCTAGAAGGGCGGGGCAATCGATGAAAAGGAAACGATCGCTTTCGCGGCTTTTGAGCACCACTCGGGAGAAAAAGGACAGCATGCCGCCGGATAAGGCGAAGAAGAAACTGCAGACGATGTAGGTTTTGCTCGACACCAAGAAAGGGAGATAGCTGATTCCGAAGGTGAATAGGAGCATATAGCCGACAAACTCCCAATGAAGTTGAGGACGGCGGAGGAAAATCAAGATCAGGAAGGACAAAGCGTAGAAACAACGGATCAAAAGGCTTCCGTTAAACGAAGAAAGGAAAGCGTTGTTGCGGCTTGCGATATCGAGCGCCAACCCCAGGATCAGCAATATAGCGAACCCGAGGTAGCGGGCATAGTCGATCCAATGACGCGGCGCTTTGCGCATGAAAATACTATACAGCAAAACGATGAGATAAAAAGTTTCAAAATAAGCAAAGGGGACTGCGGACAAATTGTTGGACGCATAATGGGCTATGGCCCAGAAAGGAGTCCATATGGCAAACAAATACGACAAAGAGACAATCGAGGCCACCATCGGCCTGCTAATCCAATACGACATGCAGTGATCCAAGGTCAGCCGCGAGAAGGGCGTGCCGGTCGGCACGATTAGGCTTTGGTGGAAGAAGATCCGCTAGATGCAAACTCTAACGAAATCTAAAATTTTCCTGTGAGCACCATTATGCAAAATGCATTCTCCATTACCTTTGGCATCGAACCATTGAATTTTATCTCCAGACCCGAGGAAGCAAACGCAATCATCGCGTCGTTTGATGAGCCTTATCCCTCTAATTCCGTTTATCTGCTTTTGGGGGCTAGAGGGACTGGCCGGGTTATAAGCCCACCATCGTCAGGGGTTTCGCTTAACGTCATAGCAAATCCTATATCATCATCGATTTCCCTCGCATCGAGTCTTAGGTATTGGAATGCCCGATTGCCTTGGCGACTTCGATTTCTTCTTCCTCCATCTGCCAGCCGTTACCTATACCGGGTTGCCTCAACGGGAATCAGCCATCGTCTTTGACGAAATCCACTTGATGCCGAAAGCTTCCTTCCCAAGAAATCAAAATCACCGTCTATCCCTTCAATCACGAGGAATCTGCTGGGCCACCGGCCGGGACTATTCATCGTACGGCAAGATCTTGAAAGCCCATCGGTCGTTGACGCGCGACTCCGGGTCTATGCCGTCGGGGCGTGCCTTAGGCGGTCGCCGGCTACTTCGATAGGCGATTCAGGATTGGGGCGATTCCATCTCCCCCTCCCTTTTGAAGAGGTATTCCCTTTTGCCCGTATAGGGCGAGAGGTCATCGTTATAATGCTGGGAGACGAAGAAATATATCAGCCACATATAGGGGAGCCCCATATTGGTCTCGATAAGCGAATTGACGACGATGGTCTGGAAGGAGTAGCCGTTAAGCGGCCTGATCCCGTTGATGAGCAAGGCCGCCTCCCAGGCGAACTGGACCGCGATGCCGATGAGGTTAAGCTTAAGCAAGGAGAAAAGGTGCCTTTTGTCGGGGCGGAAGAGCTGATAGGCGACCATCGCCCCATAGCCGACGAGCAAGAAGAGGGCCATGATGTAATGGTAGGCCATGGTGGTCCGCTGGGTGACGATGTCGGCTTCCCCGCCGGCTTCCGATAGGCTGGGGCACACCAGCCACCACATGACGATCAAGAAGACGAATAGATACCTATCCTCGTCGCCTTTTAGCAATAGCCAGATGAAGCAGAAGTTGGTTATCCCGTAGGATAAGGACATCCATAGCAAGACCAAGGCGGTGTTAAGCTCCCCTTGCTCGACCCCGTCGATCAATACCTCCCGAGTCCCGCTTATGAGGTGGAAGCCCCCGTAATCGACGAGGAAATAGAGGATCCCGCCGAACAACGACCAAAGGAGGGTGATCCGCTTCTTCTTCAGGAAGAGGAAGGATAAGACGAAGAGGATGAACAATGAGTCGAGGACGATGTAGGTGAGGTTGAAGCTCCGGGTCGGGGTGATCTCGGTCGGATCGGTGATCATGGCGAAGATGTTCATGCCGTAAATGATAATCGAGCGCGCCGCTTATTCAAAATATCCTTTGATGGTTTTATCATTTGGCTATGAAGAAAATCGATGACCGTTATTTCGTCAACCCCAACCTCGACCAGGAGAGCCTCGAGGCTTGCCTAGAGGCGGATGAGCAGATTTTGTGGCGGGGCAAGCCATATAAGAAATCGTTCATCCTCTCGAGCGTCTTCCGCTTCCTGCCGGTCGCGGTCATCTTCCTCCTCTTCGATTTGACCTTCCTAATCATGCTCGGCGCCTTCTTCGACGGGCTGCCGTGGTTCGTCTATATCTTCATCGCCGTCTTCTTCTGCTTCCATCTGCTGCCTTTATGGATTTGGATCGCCGGCATCGTCTCCAGCAGCAAACGCCAGCAGAAGGAGGAATACGCCTTCACCTCCAAGCGGATCATCGTCAAGCAGGGGCTCATCGGCTCAAGCGTCGTCTCGCTTTATTACCCATCCCTCACCTCGGTCAACCTCAAGATCGGCTTGATCGAGAAGCTTTGCAAAGTGGGGGACATCTACATCGTCGCCGCCAACCAACGGGCGGTGCTCGAGGATATCAAGGACCCCTATTTCATCGCCTCGCGGCTGCAAGGGATCGCCAACGACATCAAAGCCGACATCTATTACCCCAATGACCTCCGGCCGAAGGATAACCATGGCTACAACAGCCGATACAAAGGAACTAACGACCCCAATGAAAAAGAATGAGTTCTTCACCGAGGCCCTCGGCAAATTGCTGGAAGCCCAAGCCCAAAACGACGAAGAGGCGGCGACGATAGCCAAAAGCTTCAAGCCCGACGAGGAGACCATCGCCATCAATGCCCTCTACGATGAGTTCGAGCAGGCCACGGGCAAGAAGAAAAAGGATCTGGGGGAGAAGATATTGGCCAAGCGGCCGGATGACCTCGACGTCAAGGTCGAATTGCTTTATGAGGAAAACCTGCCCCCGCGGGATACGCTCCGCCATCTCGATGGGCTTTTGGAGCAAGCCTATCCCCATTTCGCCAAGGAAGGGGGATTGAAAGACGATAAGTACGCCCACGATTACGATAACCTCTATCTCTATTTGGGCTGCCGTCCCTATCTAAGGGCCCTTAACGCCAAATACTCGTTGCTGATCGAGCTTGACGACAAAGCCGGGGCGGCCCAGGTGGCCAAAAAGCTCCTTTATTATTCAGTCGACGATAACCTCGGCATCCGGATCAAGGCCAGCTGCCTTTTCTTCTATCTCCAAGACCAGGAGATGATCGACCTCCTCCGCGAGCGTTACCATGACGACACCTCTTTCGCCTTCGCTTCCGCCTTCGACAAGTATTATCGCGATCATGACGCCGAAGCCTTCGTCAAGGCGGTGAAGCCCTTCAACTTATACCTCGCCTTCTATTGCACGGGCCAGCTATTGGTCGAGGACGAGGATTTCCGCGCCGCCAATCGCAGCGGTTATTTCCGCCATAACTCCTTAGAGGAGGCGACCGATTACCTTCAAGCGGTCCTCGATTCCTACGGGAACGATGCCTTCAACGATTTGGTTCAGCATGGGCAGCAGACCCGCCGGCTCGTTGATTTCGCCGCCTTCGTGAAGGAGAACCCGATCGTCATGGAAGTGGTGTGCCCCCTTTACTTCATCCCGGAGTGTTACCAAAACGGCGTGAGCCGGAATTACCTAATGAAGGTGGCGGGCGGGAAAACCATCCCCGGGGCGAAGAGGAAGATGTTCGAGAGCCTGCTGTATAAGCATTACCAGGGGAGGGAGAAAGACTTCGAGGATGAGCTTCGTTACCTCGATTACGATATCTGCGCCATTTACCAAGCCCGCGACAACACCGTTTACGTTACCCCCTCAGGGGCCGGCTTAGCCAGCACCTTCGCCTATTTGATGGAGATGGCCAATCCTTTAGAAGACGGGATCGCCTCGGCTTAGGGAAAGGGACAATAGGAGCAAGAGGAGGATGCCGGCCTCCTCTTTTTCGATAGGGCGGAAGCAATCGAGCTGGCTGATCCGTCCGCCTCCCATGATCATGGCCAGTTGGCGATCGGGATCGAAGCTTTTGGCGTGTGGATTGTCTAACCACTGTCTTTTATGCTTGCCTAACGCGCCTTGAAAATATTCGGCCGCCCCTTCTTCCTACCTCCGGCGGAATTAACGCGTAACGAATCTTGAATCTTATATGAATTATGCCCAAACGGAAGAACAGTCTGGAAACTATCGTCAGTGGCACTGAACAGACGTTGGACACCGAGTGCCTTTGCTCTGCTTTAGCGCTTGTTCCGCCATTTCCGCATATTTGCGGAAAAGCGAATTACCTCGGTATCAATAAGAATGGCGTTGTTGCCGGAAATTCTTCGACGAATATATCGGGAACTAATAGAAGCGTGGTCCGACGGCTAATGAATCGCAACATCAAGGGCATGCCGTATTCGTCAGACGAATTGGTTTATAAGCTCAGGTGCGCTTTTCTTCATAACGGCACTTCGAAAGAACTAGAGAGCGTCCCCCGAATTGTCTATGCAATCCGATGAACGCTCCCGCCGATTTCAAACTATCGCCACGTCGATGATTATTGAGTAAAATTCAAATGATAAAAAAGAGATATCTCGGGAGGGCGGAACTTGAAGATATATCAAGGAAGCAATCAAATTGTGATTCGGCCGAATCTTCTATCTGGCCGTAAATTCCTTGATTTCGGAGGCGGGTTTTACGCCACCAGCGACTTTAGCCAAGCCGCTTCGTGGGCGGTAACGAAAACCTCGCGAATCAAGTCTGGACGCCCGACCGTCAATGTTTACGAGCTTGATGATTTCGCCTTGGCCAACCTCAAAGTCTTGAAATTTGACGAACCGAATAAGGAATGGCTGGAATTCGTCGTCGCCAATCGAAAAGGGCTAATCTCTTTTCTAGGCAACGGGCAAAATCAAAAACTATGGCTATGACCTACCAATACACCTTGTATAACGAACCCTTCCAAGCCATTAAGGATGGCTATAAGAAAGTCGAGATGCGACTATACGACGAAAAGAGGCGATTGCTATCCGTCGGCGACCATATTGTCTTCGTCAATAAAACCAATGGCGAAACCATCGAAGTGGTCATCAAAGGCTTAAAACGATATCGCGACTTCGACGAGCTTTATTCCGCCTATCCGGATAAGACGCTTATCGGGTATAAGCCTGGCGAGCCAGCCTCCCCTATGGATATGCTCCATTATTACAAAGAGGACGCCATCAAGCGGTGGGGCGCCTTCGCCATTGAGATCGAGCCGGTCAAGTAATTCACGCTTAAGCACTTTGTTTAAGCAAAGGACCCAACCTTGACAAGCAAAATATATAACCTAATACATAACTTCGAAAAACAAACCAAGAATAAATATATTTATGTCGAGGCTTTGCTAAGAAACATCTTCGATAACAATCCGCTCTGTTAACCTCGATAATCAAGGCTATTTTTTAAACAAGCCGGTTCTACAAACGGCTAATTCCCCAATTGATTTATAAAAACCAAATATATAAGTAAATATATGGCTGTTTAAAAAGAATGCGTAATAAAATTTAAAATAAGCCAACATAATTCAATTACGTTTAAATGTTGTTTCCTCGATGGCCTTTTGGTCAGCTTAATGATAAACTTATGGAGTGAACACCTACCTCTACGATAGCCCGATCGGCCAATTGCTCCTCGCCTCTAAAGGCGGCGAACTATGTTACCTCGGCTCGCCTTTTGCCCATTCCGATTGGCTAAATGATGAGCCTAGGGGAAAAGATCCCGCCATCGACTCAGCCATCGCTTGGCTCGATGCCTATTTCGCTAAGCGCCCTTACCAATTCCCTATCCCCAACGGGTTAAACTTAACCCCCTTTCAGCGGCGCGTTTACTTAGCCTTATCGACCGTCCCTTTTGGGTCAACCATCACTTATTCTAAGCTCGGCGAGATGATCGGCTGCTCTGGGGCTAGAGCCATCGGAAAGGCCCTCCATGCCAATCCCTTGCTGCTTATATTCCCCTGCCACCGGGTCGTAGCCAAAAACGGCCTCGGCGGCTTCGCTTTGGGGATTGAGAACAAACGGTATCTATTACGTCATGAAGGAGTGAGCATATAACCCAATTGAACCCGGCTTTGCTTTCAAAGCTGACCGCTTCCTTATCGTCTCTTAGCCCAGAGGAAAGCAATGACGAGGAATTGCTCGGCTTAGCTAAGCAAACGATTAAGGAAAGACGGATCGACGACGAAGCCCATTGCTTTTTGTTGTTTGCTGCCTTCAATTACCTCAACGCCGCGGTTAAGCGCGATAAGTCGGTTGGCTACTATTTCAAAGCCGTCTTCAAAGAGGTGGTGCCATTAATCGAGGACAATGATTTCGACATCGACTTCTATTTGGATTCCGATGCCAAAGGCTCAATCCTCTACGTCGAGTTCGAAGGCTGCTTCCAGTTCTCCTTCCATAACCCCAACATCAAAGCCATCGCCTCCAAAAGGGTCATCTCCTTCGACGGGATAAGGAAGCAAGGGGTCGCCGGATTCATCCTTAAGCAAGCCCGCTTATTTATACGTGCCGGCGATCTCCCAGAAGTATAAAGAGGCTAAGGATAAGTGGGGCGAAAGCCGTTTCTCTATTTTCTTGAAACGGGTCATCGATAGGCTTCTATATCCATAGACCATCATGATCCCCTTCCTGATCCCATAATCCCCATAGCTTAGGACCGAGGGCCTTTCCAAGCAGAATAGGAGGAACATCTCTCCCGTCCACCGGCCGATCCCCTTAATCGCGGTGAGCTCGGCGATTATCTCCTCATCGGTCAATTCCGAAAGCCGCTTCTTATCTAGCTTTCCCTCCTTGGCCAACAGGGCGATGGATTTCAGAGTCTTGGCCTTTCTTTCCGATATCCCAAGCCCCCGGAGGGAAGCGATATCCATGGTTAAGATCGCGTCGGGATTCAAAATCGGCTTCGCTTTACTCAATATCCCCATCAAGGCTTTATTCGATATCTGCTGAGCGATGACTTGGCGGCTAAGCGAGGCGAAAGGATCAGGCCATATTTCCTTATGGATATGGGGGATATCCTTGATGGATGACGCCAAAACCGGGTCTTTGGCTTTGAGTTCATTAAGCTCTATTTCGCTATATTGGTATTCCATAACGTTTATATCTTAGCAAAGAAGGTGTAATCTTCCTTCGCTATGCATTATATCTATTGCCCTTCGGGGATGAAGATACCTCATATCGGCTTCGGGACCTATACCTTGACCGATGAGGAGGCGGAGAAGCTCATCCCCTTGGCCTATCGGCACGGTTATCGCCTCTTCGACTGCGCCCCTTATTATAAGAACCAAGCGGCCATCGGCCGGGCCATCAAGAGGCATAACCTCCCCCGGGAAGAGCTATTCCTTTCCAGCAAGGTCCCGCCCGATGAGCGGGGCTATTACCAAGCCGGGGAGAGCATCAACCGCAGCTTATCCGAACTCGGGGTCCGGCAACTCGACCTCCTGCTTCTCCATAGCCCCTGCCCTTTGGATAAGCTCGATGGAGACCATTCCCCCTATTACGAATCCAATAGGGCGATGTATCAAGCGATGGAGGAGGCCTTTTATTCCCGACGGGCGAAATACCTCGGGGTCTCGAACTTCAACGCCCAAGACCTCGCGGATTTGCTATCGAACTGCCGGGTCAAGCCGGCGGTCAATCAGATCAAGCTCCACCCCCATCATGTCGATAGGGAAACGCTGGAATATTGCAAAGGCAAGGGCATCCTAATCGAAGCCTATAGCCCCTTAGGCTCCGGCGGGTTGCTGCTTGACCCGATGCTTAATCAGATCGCCCAATCCCACCGGGTGAGCCCCGCCAATATCTGCCTTTCCTTCGTCCGCCAGATCGGCTGCCTTCCCATCACCATGGCTAAGGAAGAACGATATATGGATGACAATATCTCGGCGAACACGATACTTTCCCCCGACGAGTTATATTGCTTATTGCAATAGAGGCTTCCCGTGGTATGGTTGGCCCGTTGACTGAATGCACATTATGAAAAAGATCCTCTTGTTACTGCCGTTAATCGCCCTCGCCGCCTGCCGCGAGCCCTCCCCATCCTCTATCGATTCGGAGTCCACCCCTTCGGAATCCCCCTCCACCGAATCCACTCCCTCGGTTTCGATCCCCGACATCGACGTTATGCAAGCCTTCACCTCGTTACGGGCCGACGTCTTGGCCTTCAAGGGAGAGCTCAATTACAAGATCGTGGGGATGACCGGCAACCTGCTTGGCGACATCACCACCTCGATCGAATCGATCTTCGCCGTCGATTCCTATTCCTATCTCCGGGAATATGACGAGGACGGGACCGTCTTCATCGCCGAGGACTATGCCGATGAAGACGGCTATGCCTATACCTACCAAAATGGCGAGCAGGCTTATTACGTCTATGAGGAGACCAACGAATACGTCCCCTTCTCCGACGTCTGCCCGCCGATATTCAAGATGCTGGCCTCCTCTTTAGCGCAGCCCCAAGCCGACGGGACTTTATTGCTCACCTTCTCGACCAACGAAATCAATTACCAATACAAGCTCGAGATCTTGGCCTTGCTCACCGGCCATCAGGATATCCCAGCCAACGGGGACTTCGTCTTCACCCTTACCGACGGGGTCATCGATGGCGGCACCTATACCGCCTTCGCCCCGACGTCGACGGTCGAGGTGGGCGGGGTCAATAAGTTCGGCGACATCACCACCACCTACAGCTTCGAGATCTGCCAAGCTAGCGACATCGACTTCACCCCCAATTTCGCCTGATTCGCTTTGCTTCCATTAGCCAATCCGGTCGACCCTGGTTGGCTTTTTTGCATCTTTCGCTTCACACCCGAAGTAGGGCAAAAAGCCTAGAAACTTTATATATAAGTATGTTTAGGAATGCAAATAAATGTATTTTGAAAACAATAAAACAATCGATGAATGCGTATTAATGAACTATCAACTTCATATACTTCACTGTTCACTTCACGATACTTCGCGATAGCCGCCTTTCGAACGGGTGAGCCTTTAACCGATGGATTGGGGAGCGGGAAAGGGAGAGGCGGTATTTTCCCTCGTTATGCCGATAGGGCCGATCGAATACTCGGATAGGCCAACGCTCGTCTAATCAAGTTATCACGTTCAAATTAGAATAGGCCGGCGAAGAAAGGGCTTGCCTTTTGCATGTTCAAATTGCAAAATAATTTAGGCAATTAGAGGAGAAAAACCAATATGGCAGCAGAAAAGAAAATGGTCTTTGTCGAGAAGCTGAAGAAGAAATTCGGCTACGACGAGCCGATCTTCACTTCCGAGATCATCGATACCTTCCCCGAGCTTTCGGTCGTCCGGGTCCATCAGCTCATCCGGGCCGCCGAGGAGGAGGGCTACCTCAAGCGGTTCCAGCACGGGATCCATTTCTTCCCCAGCGATCGGGCCGCCAAGCTCAACGTCTCAAGGATCATCGAGCGGAAATACGTCACCGACGGGAAAGACATCTATGGGCTCTACGATGGGCTCATCAAGCTCCTGCCCTCGATGTTCCGCGACCCCGAGACCCGGGAAGAGGAAGTCTACACCAACCGGGAAGGACGGCGGATGAGGGAGGTCATGATCGGCAACAAGCGGATCATCATCCGCAAATCCCGGACCAAGATCAATAACGACAACTACCAGGCCTACGCCTTGCTCGAATGGCTCTCCCATCATAAATCCATCACCTCCAAGCTCCGCAAGGAAGTGACGGAGTACCTGAACGAAGTCCAATTGACCAGGCAAGACGTCTTCGCCCTCGCCACCTATTTCCCGGGCAAGGCGATGAAGAACCTAATCGCCGGCGGCCTGTTCGACCTGCTCCGCGCCTAAGCCACCCTCGGGTGGTTTTTTAAATGAAAAAAGAACGCAAAATAGTCTTTTCGTCATTGATTTGACGCTCCATTTCCCTAAGATATGCCTTTGCTATGACTACTTTCCTATTGGCCGTCATCTATCTGGTCTTCCTCTCCCTCGGCCTCCCCGACTCCTTGCTCGGCTCCTCTTGGCCCTCGATCTCTAGCGAACTCGACATCGGGAGGGGGATGCAGGGGATGATCACCATCATCATCAGCGCCGGCACCATCGTCTCCTCCTTATCGACTAGGTTCCTGAATAAGCATCTCCACCGTTACGGGACGGTCGCCCTCTCCATCTGCCTGACCGTCTCCGGCTTAATCGGCTATTCCTTCTGCGGCGAGCTCTACCAATTATGCCTATGCGCCATCCCTTTGGGGCTGGGGGCGGGGGCGATCGACGCCACCTTATCCGATTACGTAGCCAACCACTATAAGGCCATCCACATGCAATTGCTCAACGCCTTCTGGGGCATCGGGGCCTTGACCTCGCCTTTCATCCTCTCGGCCTTCCTAACCGATTACGGGGGCTGGCGGAAAGGGGCTTTGGTCTTAGCCTGCATCCAAGGGGTCATCTTCCTCCTTACCTTATCGATCATCCCGGTTTGGCGTAAGGTCGAGATCAGCCGGGGCGAATCGGCGGCGAAGGAAGCCTCGGAGTCGGCGGGGCTAGTGGAAACATTGAGGCAGCGGGGGCTCATCTTCTCGATGATCGCCATCTTCGGCTACATCGCCTTGGAGCAGACCTCCTTCAATTGGTACGCCTCCTTGGCCGTCTTCGAATACGGCATAGCCGAGGATTTGGCCTCGATCTATTCCTCCTTGTTCTTCATCGGCATCACCGCCGGACGGCTTTGCTCGGGCTTTTTGTCGCTTAAGCTCGACGACGACCACCTCATCCGGATCGGGGAGGGGATTATCCTCTTATCCTGCATACTCGTCTTCTTCGCCTTCGTCCCGGCCTTGCTCCCCATCGGCATCGCCTTGACCGGCTTCGGCTGCGGGCCGATCTATCCCTCCCTCCTCCATCGGACCCCGTTCCGCTTCGGGCGGGAATATTCCTCCTCGGCCGTCAGCTTGGAGATGGTCGCCGGCTATGTGGCGTCGCTTAGCATGTCGGCCTTATTCGGCTTGGTCGCCCAAAACACCACCTTCAAGATATTGCCGGTTTATAACCTCATCATCCTATCCATCATGGTCATCGCCAATGAGGCGGTGGGGTGGACCAAGCCCAAACAATCTAGTAACTAAAACTAGATGACTTGACTTTTATTACTAGGAGGTTATAGTTCTTTCCGTATGAAAGAACGTAAGCCCCTCGACCTTCCCCAATATACCCTCGCCATGGATTTGACCAACTCCATCACCCATGGGGCGGGGGCTTTGTTCATGCTGATAGCCGGGGGCTTCATCATCGAAAAAGCCGCCTCAACCCTCGATTGGGTGGCGGTTTTATCCTGCGTTATCTACGTCATCGGCGTCTTCTTGATGTTCTTGATGTCCTGCCTTTACCATTCCTTGGCCAAGAATAGGGGCAAGAAGGTCTTGAGGGTATTGGACCACGATTTCGTCTTCGCCGCCATCATGGGGACCTATGTCCCTTATTGCCTGGTCGGGCTTAAGGAAGTGCCGGGCTCTGCTTTCCCTTGGGGGTATTTCATCCTCGCCGTCGTCTGGGCCGGCTCGATCGTCGGCATCGTCCTCAATTCGGTCAACTTGAAGAAGTTCAACGCCTTGAACATCACCCTCTACGTCGTCTTAGGCTCGGTCGCCACCTTGGCTTTCTACCCAATATATCTAGCCATCCCCTTAGAGGGGCTGCTCCTATTGCTTTTCGGCGGGGTCGCCTATTGGATCGGGGCGGTCCTCTATGGATTGGGGGGCAAGAAGAACCTCTGGTTCCATACCGTCTTCCATGTCTTCGTTTTGATCGGGGCGGTGTTGATGTTTTTCTCGCTGTATTTCTACGTGATTTAAATGGCGGAATCTTATGTCCGCTATTTTCGTTTTGGCGCCTTTAATCAATCCCCGGGTAGGGCGATTTGGTTTCGCGTCAAAATAAATGGAATCATTTTGAATGGCCGATACTATTTGAATAAGAAAGCGACTCGCTTTCTCAAAGATTGGCTATTGTGAAATTCAAAAGGTTTTTCGTCTTTGCGCTTGGAAGTGCGTTTATTCTTACCAATCCGGGCCGCCCGATAGCCGCCCAAGCAGAGATGGTTCGGAAACTTAGGTGGACAGACTCTATTTTGCTGATGCAATATGTAACCGACGGTGGCTTTAATCTTTGCTCTACTCCGGTTACTTTTGAATATTGTGAATCCGCTAAAAGCCATAAACATGGATTTAGTTCCTATGCATGGTATCAGAATACCGCCCGAGGTTTGACGCTTAAAACCGGCACTGGGGTGAGGACCGCCAAACCGGAAATTGGGTCTTTTGCTGGCTCAAACGTTGTTCTAATGAAACATTTTCATAATTGTCGTTTAAATGAGAAAGGAGAAGCGGTTCGAATCAGCAACAAAGAAGACGCTGAAGCGCATAGAAGCCATAGCTTTTTCGGGCAACTATATTATTACCCTAACGGCACCAGCGGCCCTGTCGTTCATCCCGATAGCCCTAACCAGAATCCCAATGCCTAATCAACGCAAATTCAAAAAGGGCGATTTCGTCCTCATTCGAGCCTGGCTCCCTTTTGATTATGAACTGGGGAAAATAATTAAGTTCGACGAAGAGAAGAATATGTATCAGATGTTTTACTATGATGAAATCGATGATCCTGCCTCTTTGGTTTTTTGGACGTATATGAAGGAGGACGATCTGGTGCTTGCCGAAGAGGTATTGCGCCGGCCGTACTCCGATATGTTCATCAACGAAGACATCCAATTCAGCGAAGAGACCTATGCGAACTGCTACAACGCTTATTATTTTCTGGCCAAGAAAGTCTACGACGGGGAGATAAGCAAGGCCGAATATTACGATGCTGTCGATCGTCTGTGGGCCAAAGGCTCTTCTTAATTTAAGGCTGCTATGGTTTTGTGGATGCAAACCAATGGAAGGGATGAATCCATTGCCGAAAGAAGAGATTTCGGTTGATGATAAGTCCATCAGCCGAATGAAGGCACCCAATAATGACGTTGCTTTGACATAGGAAGTGGCCACGGGCAGATTTCCTCTTTGATGCGGAGTCCTCTTTTCCTTCTATAATTCGGGGCGGAGAACAAATCGATGGAAACGCTGATTGATAGGAACGAAGAGTCCGAAAAAGACGAGGCCTATCTGCAGGCCGATATCGTCCCGCTTCCTGATCGCGGCAGCTGGGCCATGATGATCGCGGGGCGGGGCTAATAGTTTTGGGGCCGGCCTTATTCGCTATCGATTTGCCTTGGGTCTTTGGCCTGATGATTTTAGCCATGGTCTTAGGCGGATTTTTGCTTTCCCTAGGCTTTCTAATCCTCTCCTTCGATCCAGAGCCCTCCGAGCTATGCCTTGATTCCAATCGTGTTTACGGCCGTGCCGATTCGATTTATAAATGGTTTTGGTCCTAACCTAAGAAGCGGTTCGTCCTGGAATATTCGGATATCGCCGATGTCCATCTCGTCAGCAACGCGAAAGCGGTCATCCTTACCATCACCGACAGCAAATTCCGTCATTACGAGTTCGCCTCGCCATAACGCCGATGAAGTCCAAGCTTTTATAAATCGCTGCCGAGGATAATCGGGCGGCGCGGAGTCATTAGCATACTAGGCCCGGCTGGCCGTTAAGGCAAAGAAGCCTGGCCTTGGCTTTCGATTTGCCGTTTTTCGACCCCCTCCTCGCTCATCGGGGCTGAGGAAGCGCCGTCTCGGCAAAACAGCCGGTCGCGTCCCGACCCTCCCTCTTGAGGTAGTGGAGCTTGGACCCCTTGGTCACCTTGACGATCGTCTTATCGCCTGGCCGAAACGACCCTATTTCGCATAGGCCAACGGTGGACGGGAGGATCTGGTCGCGGATGACGTCCCTTCCTCCCGCATCGCCCTATAAATCGATATCGAGGATGATCGGGCAGTGGTCGGAGTAGGGGAAGTCGCGTTCCATGTAGGAGAGTTTGAGCTTATCCTTGAGCCGATCGGAGACGATGAAGGCGTCGATTCGCCAACCGGCGTCCTTCTCCTTGGCGTGGAAGCGGTAGCTCCACCAGGAATAGGCGATTTTATCCGGGTAAAGATAACGGAAGGCGTCGAGGAAACCGGCGGAAAGCAGCTCGCTCATCTTGTTCCGCTCCTCAATGGTAAAGCCGGCGTTATGCTCATTGGCCTTCGGGTTCTTGAGGTCGATCTCCTCGTGGGCGACGTTGAGGTCCCCGGTGTAGACAAGGGGCTTATTCTTATCGAGGGAGAGCAGGTAATCCCGGAGCTTATCCTCGAATTCCATCCGGTAGGCGAGCCGCTTTAAGCCCTCCCCGGAATTGGGGACATAGGCCCCGACGAGGTAATAGCCCTCGTATTCGAGGGTGATGACCCTCCCTTCGTCGTCATATTCCCCCTCGCCTAACCCATAATGGACCGACAATGGGGCGTTTTTGACGTAGACGGCGGTCCCGGCATAGCCTTTCCGGAGTTTGGAGTTGGTATAGTAAAGCTCATAGCCCGATACTTCGGAAGGCCGCAAATCGCCGCTAAGCTTAGTCTCTTGGATGAACAAGACGTCGGGATTGAGGGCGAAGGTCGCCTCATACATCCCTTTGCTTCCGGCGGCGCGGATCCCATTGACGTTATAACTGATGATTCTCATCGCGGCGATGCCTCCTTTTTATTTCCCGCCGGTTGTCTTCCGAGAAGAAGAGGAAGTCGAGGTTTTTGATTTTCCGCCCCAGCAGCACCGGCCCTTTGATCAGCAAATAGCCTTTCCCTTCCCTTATTCTCCCTAAGGCTTTATAGGGGATATAGGCGGTGAGGCTTCTCCCCACCGTCTCCCCTTGGCTTAAAGAGGCGAAGTCGGCTTGCAGATAATCAGGGGCATAGGAATAGAGGATCGCCTGGTTTTTATAAAGGTGAGGCTGGGAGAAAAGGAGGAAAAGGAGCAAGGCGAAAGAGAGGGCGGCGCAGACGAAAAGGCAGGAGGAGAGCAAGACGTCGTGGTTGGTGAACAAGGGGATGGAGCCGAAGAAGGCGAAGGCGCAGCTGGCTAAAAGCAGGCCAAGATAAGTGTTTTTGTTGGCTCGGCTAACCGGGATGAAAAGCCGCCAATAGGAGGGGAGGTCATCCTGATAGGCGACCTCGACTTTCTCCTCCTTCATCCCCTTAGCGAGCTCAAGCAGGTTCGCTTGGACCGAAATGGCCTGGCGGAGCTTGCGGAAGTGATTGGTCGGGAAGAACAAGACGATGAGGGCGAAAAGCAAAGCCAAGAAGGCGGCGAAGAACTTCTGCTCGTCGATGATGGCGAGCTCGATCCCCTTAGCCCCGAAATAAAGATAGGCGATGCCGGTCCCGACCAAGCCGAGGAAGACCCCGATCTCGGTGAATAGGAACAGGAAGAAATTGACGTTGGCTTTCAGTTTCATGCTAATCCCCCAATAACCCCCTTAACGCTTTGATCGAGGGCTTGGCGATCAAGACGGCGACGACCGCGGTCAATGTCGAGGCCAAAGCCCTGATGATCGTTTCGACGAGGACGAAGGTGAAGGGATAGCCGATGATCAAGGCGTCGAGGTATATGGCCAAGGTGTTGGTCAGGGTCACGAGCCAGGCGGAAAGGATGGCGAAGAGGAAGAAAAGGGGGAGGGAGTCCTCCAGCCGCTTCCCTTTCCGCGCGAATCCATAGGCGACGAAGCCGAGGAAAAGCGGGCGGATGGCCGGCCCGACCATCCAGATTACGGTGGTCGGCCCCGGGCCGTAATTAACGAATTGGATCACGAACTCGCCCAGCAGGCAGACGATGGTCCCCTCGATCGGGCCGAAAAGGATGGCGGTGACCAGGAGGACGACGGAAGCGATGGAGAAGGAGTAATTGCCCGTCCGGAAAGTGAGGAAGGACAAGAGGATGTAAATGGCGACCAAAAAGGCGAGGGCGGACATCCGCTTCAAGGCGCTGCCTTTGCCAAGGGGCAGGAATATCGATCGTTTCTTCTCCATTGTCTCTCCGGGTCGCCATTCTACCCTTAAAAGGGTAACTAGGCAACGGAAGGCATAGTAGGGGGATTCCTTTATTCGCCCAAAAGGATCTTCGCCCGTTCCTCGAGTAGTTTCCTTAGTTTCTCCTTGCTCTTTTCCTCAAGCATAGAATCCTCGATTGCTTGGATATATTCCTGCTTATGGGTTAACAAACGGCTGATGAGCCGGGGCAGCATGACCTGGGTTAGGCCAAGGGAGAGGGCGAAGCGCTTTAAGTCGGCTAAGCCGAGCCCTTGCTTCTTCCCGTTCAGCGACAAAGCCAACTCGTCCGGCCCGTTATTGAAAGCCGCGCTTGAAAGCGAGTAAGCCGGAGCGAGGCGGTAATGGCCGTTTTTGGTCTCGACCAAAGCGAATTTCTTGAAGTGGAGGTCATTGTCCCCGGTCAGGAAGGCGAAAAGGAGGCGGAAGGCGTATTCGGCTTTGTCTAAGCCGGGGTAGGCGGAGTAACGCTCCAACACCGTCTTCGCCTCCTCATACGCCCCTTCCCGCTTATCCGCGGCTATTCGGCCGAGCAACGAAGCGAAATCCTCGAACCCGACCTTCTCCTTCTTGGCCAAGTCGATCCGCTTTATCAATAGGGCAAGCCCCTCGCGGGTTTGGTAATAGCCGTAAGTCGGGACCTTGATCCCGGCGATTTTGGCTAGGCTAAATAGCAGGTGCTCCCCTTCGACCCGCAGCGGATCGTTTTTATCCGGGTAAATGAGCAAATAGGCGCTGAAGCGCTTATTGACGGCGAAGGGCAGGATCCTCCCTTCCCCCGGCACCGCCATCCCGGCTTTGATGTTCTCGCTGCTCTCATCGGCGTAGCTGAGCTGCGCCTGAAATGGCAGCTTCTCGTCGTGAAAACGCCCTTTCAGGCAAGAAGGATGGTAGGGCAATTCGCCGCCATCTAAGGCCTTATGGCAATATAGGCAATAATCAGTCATCCTCGATTATCCTTATGTCCCCGATCAAGTCTTTCGACAAAAAGAGCAGGCAGGCGAATCTGTCTTCGGGGCTGATCCCCAATTGGTGGCACGCTTTGCCAAGGTTCTCCCCTTCGGGCAGGAGGTTATCGAAGCAGGGGAAAAGGATAGGGGAGCGATAGACGGCCGCGGTTTTCGGGATAGAGGGCAATAAGGGCCGATTGGCCTTATCGGATAGATACGACCGGTCATACTCAAAGGCATAGCCCGCATCGGTTTTCTTCAAATACCCGCAGAACCGGCCCTTTTTATAAACCAAGGCGGTTCTTTCAGCGATCCCCATCTTCCTCCTCCGGGACCAATGTCGCCCCAAACATCTTCAAGGCCTGATTGACCTTGTCGAGGCGGACGGTCTGCTTCCCTCGTTCGAGTTCTTGGACAAAACGAAAACCCAAGCCCGAAAGGAAGGCGAATTCCTTCTGGCTGTAGCCGGCTTCTTTCCGCTTTCTCCGTATGTATTCGCCGATCAGGTTGTCGTTCATAGCTGATAGTCTATACCCAAGAATGAATAAAATAATTAGTAAGTTAAATATAATACCCGAACGGGTAACAATATTCTTAAATTTATTCAAATTACCGCCCGTTCGGGTCTTAGTTATGCCTTATTAGGCCATTAAGGAAAGGGCTAATCCGAGCGGATGGCCGCCTCTATCTTTTAAGCGTCCCCGCCTTCCCTCTTTTATTCGCCTATGGCCTGATCGTCGATTCGAACGAGCATACCGTGTATTACTTCGCCGATATGGACGTCGATCTCTCCCCTTATTACAACAAAGCCGCCTCCGTCGACTTGGCGTTGAACGTCGGCGAGACCGAAAACCTCGCCGAGGACCACGATTACCGTTTCGACGACTTCGTTTCCTGCGCCGAGGTCTATTCCATCCAAATCGACGGGCAAGACCTCTATACCCTTGATGATTACCTCAATTCCAAGAAAGGGTCGAACCTAGCCATCGGGGCCATCCTTGGCGGGGTGGGGCCTCTCTTCGCCATCCTTGGCGTCGTCAGCGCCGTTAAGAAGCGTTAATCGCCATCGTCGACCAGTCGGAAGGCTGGTCTTTTTTGATCTTGGCTAAAAAAAGCCAAACAAGCGCTGGTCGATTTTTCTGATTCGGTCTTGTCGATGTTCGCATAAGAAAAGGCCGAATGTAACGGCAATTGTTTTTACGAAGGTCCTAAGCTTTGACCGGAGTTACCTTAAAACCGCAATGCTCATTGGCGAGGCCAACATTGGCTTTTGTCCGTGATCGCAAATGACTCCTACGGAAACGTCGAGATACGTGTGTCTAAAGGATCCCCTAATCATCGAGATAAACTGTCTTATCTATATACCTCTATGGCCCTCTTAAGTTTCGCGAATACTAACTTTGTTTTGATCGCGGTATTTAGATTAAAGAGGTCAAACGCATTTGCTTAAGGTAGCGAGCAGGGGATCCCTTTCCAATTCTATTGTGGAGGCCAGACGGTAAATAACCCCCTGTTTATCCTTTGGCTTAGGCATTGAGAGGGACGAATATATTCATCGTTTTGGCTGATAGATACCGCTTTTGCTAGGGTTTACCCGGCTTGACTATTCAGGGATTAAACGTTAATGTATGAGTGGCTTAGGACCACGAAGGCCTTATCGGTCGTCGTGGCCTTTTTTCTCTAAGGCCGCCTTAAGCGCCATCGATGGGCATAAAGCCGATATAAGGTGGGGGGCGGCCAGCGGTTAACGCCGTGCCTAGGCCCTTTCGGGGCTTGACTATTCAGGGATTAAACGTTAATTTATTACTGGGTGGACCACGAAGGCCTTATCGGTCGTCGTGGCCTTTTTTCTCTAAGGCCGCCTTAAGCGCCATCAATAGGCATAAAGCCAATATCAGGTGGGGGGCGGCCTGCAAGAACTCGACCAGTCTTTTTCCGTTTTCCCTAATAGCCAAGTCCCCGATCGGGTGAAGTCTCCGTTTGGCATAGTAGCCTCCCTTTGACAAGATAATTATATTGGAAAACCTATACAAAGTAAATATAAGTGAATGTGATTAAAAATAAAATATTGATTGGTTTGGGTTTTGATGGTTAATTCGATTGAATAATTAGCAAACTGGCGGTTAAGGCAAAAGAAAAGCCCCACCGTATAGGCGGGGCAGAGCTAACGAGCCAAGGACTAGAAGAGGTTCGAGGACTGGGTTAGCTGATTGTCGAAGATCTCGACGTAGGTCGGGGCTTCGTAGGCTTTCCCTTCGAGCTCATCATAGGAAGCGTCGAAGTGGACGCCGTCGGAAGCGATTTGGTTCAACTTTTCACTGAAGTTCATGTTCGCTTTCTCCTTTGCAATTCCGCCTCTTTTTCTTGAGGCGGCATTATATTAGCAAGTAGGCAACAGCAATATGAATGTAACCGTTTTCTGAAAGGGGTTTCTGAAAACGCTTTCAGAAAAAGTAGGCTTTTTATCGCATATATTTCTACTTAAAAAAACATTAATGTTTTGTTCTTTCATTCGTTTTCACAACGTTTTCAGGCAATGAAAAAGCCCAGCGCGAGGGCTGGGCGAAGCGATTAGCCGCTTATTAATAGAGATGGTTGAGGTTAATCCGCTGGCTGTCGAAGATCTCGAGGTAAACCGGCTGGGCATAGGGCGCGCTGGTGACTTCATCGTAGGACGAATCGAAGGTCGCGCCTTGGGAAGCGAGTTTGTCGAGCTGCTCGGTGTAATTACGCATGTTCGCTTTCCTCCTTTTTCTTAGGCCCCTTTTTCTTGAGGCAGCTAAAATATAACCCCCTATTCAGCCTAATCAAGGCCGCCGGTCGTGTAAGCGTTTTCTGAAAGGGGTTACCGAAACCGCTTTCAGAAAAAGTGACCTATTTATCGTAGGAACGCATCTGATGCTCGTTTGGTGATTTGCCTTTATATTGCTGGATTATATTGGAGCGTTCTTCGCTGAAGCCCGTTACCGTCTCCCATTGCTTCGGACTTAGCCGGTTAACGATGAATGCTCTTAAAACTTCTTTCCGGTAAGTTTTATAATATCTACCAAGCAGGAGAATTCTCTTAATATGGATAAAACGAAACCGGTCTTGGCCCTGGTGGCCCATGACAACAAAAAGCCCGAGATGGCGGTTTGGGCCGCCTCCCATAAGGAACGGCTGTCCCTATTTACTTTAGTCGGGACCGGCCACACCGCCAAATTGGTCCAAGACGCCACCGGGCAGCCGGTCAAGGCCTATCTATCGGGCCCGATGGGCGGGGATCAGCAGATCGGGGCCGCCATCGCCGAAGGGCAGATCCAAGCCATTTTCTTCTTCTGGGATCCCCTTTCGAGCCAACCCCATGACCCCGACGTCAAGGCGCTTATGCGGATCGCCGCCGTCTATGACATCCCCTTCGCCACCAACGAGGCGACCGCTTCGGCCGTCCTCTCCTATTTAGCCACCCATTGAGGAAAGGAAGAGATATGTACGAACCGAAAATGGAATTGACCCCCGAGCAAAAAGCCATTTTGGAGGGGAAGGAAGGCCAGACCAAAGCCAAGATGATGGAGTGCTTGGTCCGCTATGGCGACGTCTTCGGGGCTAAGCGGCTCGCTCCCCTCACCTACAAGACCGGCCACCTGGTCACGAGCTTCGGGATCTCGATGCTCACCACCATCTATCCCCTTATGGACGAATTGATCGCCTCCGGGCTGAAGGCCGAAGGTGGCTTCACGGTCGACCCCCGGCCGATGGAATTCGAGAATTGCTCGGCCAACCTGCTCGAGAAGCTCGTCTTCAAGAAGATCATCTACGGACGGCAAAAGGAATATGAGGAGATGTTGGGGAAAGTCGGGCTCAAGTCAAAGGATTCCTTCACCTGCACCTGCTACCTCGACGAAGTCGGCAACGCCCCGAAAAATGGCGATGTCATCTGCTGGGCCGAGTCTAGCGCCGTCGTCTACGCCAACTCGGTCTTAGGGGCTAAATGCAACCGGAACTCCGGGGTGCTTGAGCTATTCGGGACCATCCTTGGCTATGCGCCGGAATTCGGCTTCTTGACCGAGGAAGGCCGGAAAGCCGATTACAAGGTCATCGTCAAAGGCGACTCGCTCCCCGAGGCCCAGATCCTGGGCTCGGCCATCGGGATGAAGGTGATGGAGAAAGTCCCCTACATCGTCGGCCTCGATAAGTTCCTAAAGCCCCTGCCCGATGAGGACACCATCGCTTATCTAAAGGATATGGGCGCCGCCTCGGCCAGCAATGGGGCGGTGGGGCTCTATCACGTCGAGGGCATCACCCCCGAAGCTAAGGAGATGGGGGAGAAATTGCTGAAGGAGGACGCGAAAGAATACCTCGTCGACGAGAGGGAGATCGAACGGGTTTATAAGTCCTATCCGATCATGTGGAAGAAGAAGGACAAAGCCCCCCAACGGGCTTTCATCGGCTGCCCCCATCTCAGCTATAAGCAATTGGTCGATTGGACGGATAAATTAGAATCCGGGCTAAAGGAAACGGGGAGGAAGAAGCTCACCTGCTACACCGTCTTAACCGCCGCCCCGGCGGTGGTCAAGAAGTTCAAGGCCACCCCCGATTACGCTCGGCTTATGGCGACCGGGGCCCACCTTGCCTCCATTTGCCCCCTGATGTATGCCGATAACCCCCTATGCGGGGCCAAGCGGCTCATCACCAATTCCAATAAGCTCCGCACCTACACTTTCGCCAAATACGCCAAAGACGCAGAATTGCTTAATATCCTCGTCGGAAAGGAGGGCAGGTAAATGAAAGAGTTCCACGGCCGGGTCATCGCCCCCGGCACCTTCAAAGGGGAGGCCTCCGTCACCCATGGCGGGTTCAATACTTTGGCCTCCTTCCAGAAAAGCGCCCTCAATAGCCGTTGCAAGAAAGTCATCGTCTCCGATCAGAACAATCCCGATCTATTCGGGAAGAACATCACCGGCAAGGCCTTATGCCTCCCGATGACCATCGGCTCGACGACCGGCGGGATGATCATCCAGACGGTGGCTTCTAGAGGCATCGCCCCTCTTGCTTGGCTATTCAGCGAGCCGATCGATCCGCTGGCCGCCTCCGGCATCATCCTCGCCACCACCTGGAATGGGGTTAAGCTGGTGGCCGTCGATAACTTAGGCCCCGATTTCCTGGATGCCGTCAAAACCGGGGACCAAGTCGAAGTCAAGGAAGACGGAACCGTCATCGTCTATTGATAAGCGGGCCAGCCTGAACCGGGTTGGCCTTTCTTTTTATACGCCGTTATCGAAAACGCCTAAATCCTTTATTGAAAGCATAATTTCTAAAACTTTGATTCCATCGAAGGAATTTCATTTTGCTATAACGATGTTATCGCTCTCGTTGTAAAAATGATGAATAGAGCCGAGGAAATAGAAACGGCATTAACTATCGGCATTAACGAACTTCTCCATGGCGATTTAGCCGAATCAATCCGGCTCGAGTTCAAATCCGGTTGGAATCCCATTTCGATTATTCATGCGATCAATGCCAAATCATATCTTCTAATCAATTATCTCCGTTTATCCAATAGCCGTCTTTGCCTCCGCCAACCCTGATTAAGACCCAAGGTTTTTAAGTTTGCTGATTGCGCGCGAAATGGTGCGCTGGCTAACTCCAATCTCCTAGCTTAAGTCTTTGGCTATGAGGCTGGGCCTCTCATTTAAAAGCTGCCGGACTTTCGTTTCCGTCTTACTTAATGAACGGGTAGTGCCATCGGTTTTACGATAAAAGATAAAGCGAAACCTGAGCCCTGTTTAGACTTATCCCCCTGACCCGCGATGGGCTGTCGGTGGCCGAGGCCATGGAACGGCTGCATCTTTGGCGGCGGAAGGCGGATGAATCGCTTTCCGCTTTGCAAGCCAAGGGGCTTATCAAAAATAACGGCCAGGCCACCAAAGGGAAGCGATACCTTAAGGCTTGGCGGACCATTTGATCGGATTCTTGTTCATTTTGGCTAATAAGTGAAAAGAATATAGGCCAAATGAGCAAGAATAATTCAGTTGGAACAAGAATAATCGCCTTTCGAACAAGAATAGTTTGAAATAATCAAGATTCGTCTTAAAATAGGTGCATGAAAAATATCGAAGAGTTGAAAACCTTGAAGGAAGGGCAAAACATCGAACTTAAAGCTGCCGTCAATAAATTGCCCGCTTCTTTTTGGGAGACCTATTCTAGTTTCGCCAATACCGACGGCGGAACCATCTACCTGGGAATCGAAGAGCGGAAATCCGCCGATAATATCATCGTCGGCGTCACCAATCCCGCCCAAACCAAGACCGACATCATGAATGGGGCGAACAATCGGTCGAAAGTTTCCCTTAACGTCTTGGCTGATCCGGCCTTTGATGAATATCAAGTTGAGGAAAAGACCGTCCTCGCGGTCCATATCCGTCGGGCCGAATTCTTCGAGAAGCCCGTCTACATCGATAACAATCCGCTGAAATCGTTCCGCCGGTTGGGCGATGGCGATTATTTGATGGGGCAAGCAGAAATCAAAAGTCTTTGGGCTTATCAAGCTGGTTCCCCCTCCAAGTCCTTGGATACCGTCATCAACGCTCAAAAATACCGCCTTTCGGACCTCGACCCGCAATCGCTTTCTTCTTATAGGGAACGCTTCAATCGCGAAAATCGTGACAATCGTTTCGCCGATCAATCCGATGAGCTTTTCTTCACCGCTATTGGAGCAGCCCGGAAGGAGGGGGACGAATACTTGGCGACCAATGCGGGCCTGCTTTGCTTTGGCTATCTCTATCAGATCAAAGAGGCCTTTCCTTTCTTCCAGCTTGACTATATTCAAAGCGATGGGCAATCGATTCGTTGGAACCGCCGCATCAGTAGCGACGACCTCTTTCCCACCGGTAATCTTTTCCAGTTTATCCGAGAAGTGACAGAGCTATTAAGCGGCAATTTACCAGCTCCGTTTTATTTCCAAGACGGTTTCGACACCGGGAAGAAATTGCTTTTTGAAACGGTCCGGGAAGGACTTATCAACGCCGTTTTTAACGCCGATTATTCTTTGCCAGGTGGCGTCAAAATGGTCTTCGCCCCGAACGAGGTGGCCATCCGCAATCCTGGTTTGTTCGTCATCGATTTGCAAAACGCCTTATATGGCGGCCTTTCGGTCCCGCGCAATGCTGGGGTGGCCTCGATATTCCGCTCTATCCACTACGGGGAGAAGGCTGGAACTGGCATTCCCGCGATGGCTGAGAACATGCGCCGGTTCGCCTTCCCGGATATCGCCTATGAGCAGGATGCCAATTCGGTCGCGACCACCTTACGTTTATATCTGGTTCCGGGCCTCGACGAACAATCCCGCGTTCTGCTTAGGCTTGTCGCCGCTGCCCGCGATGGGCTGTCGGTGGCCGAGGCCATGGAACGGCTGCATCTTGGGCGGCGGAAGGCGGATGAATTGCTTTCCGCTTTGCAAGCCAAGGGGCTTATCAAAAATAACGGCCAAGCCACCAAAGGGAAACGCTACCTCAAGGCCTGGCGGACCATTTGATCGGATTCTTGTTCATTTTGTGGTTTTAATGAAAAGATTATTGCCCAAATGAGCAAGAATATTTCGGTTCGAACAAGAATAATTGAGCGTTGAGTAAGAATAAGTTCCGATGCTCACCGACTTGCTTTATCGATTGGCTCAAAGCCGTTTTAACTTGCGGTTTTAATTTGCCTAACTTACATTTTAACTTCCATTCTAACTTACACGTTATTTTTTAAGATGTTGCTGAAAGAGGCGAAATATAAATTAGATGTAAGTTAAACTTTGCTATTCATCGAATAAATATCAAAATTATAATTTTCAAAAACCTTAAACTATCGACGTTTCGTTTAATCTGCAAGAGCTTACTTATGGTAGGTCAAGGAAGTGATGAATTTCTCCTTCGAGACCGGGCCGCTGGAATAAAGCCGCCCTTTCCCGAGCTTGAAGCCGGTTTCGA
Organism: uncultured bacterium; assembly: GCA_949296775.1. GTDB lineage: Bacteria > Bacillota_I > Bacilli_A > RFN20 > CAG-826 > Alloenteromonas. Next base: position 127,104 of record CASFQA010000001.1, read on the forward strand.
TCGCGTAATACCTCGTCTCCTTCTCGTTGAGGCCGGCCGCCACCGCGATCCCCCCGAGCTTATCGATCTTGTCTAAGGTCTGCAATAGGGTCAAAGCCGTCGATTCGCTGCCCATCGAGTCGATGACGAAGCCGGAATCGAAGACGAAAAGGCGGATCGAGTCGAAGGGGAAGTCGCTGCCGGCGGCGGTCGAATCCAAGTCATAGACCCCGATGGCGATCCCTAAGTCGGCGACCCTTTCGATCGCCTGCTTCGCCAAAGAGCCATGGGCGAAGAGGTCTTTGGCCTCGAATAGCAGCCCTAAGCCCCGGCGGTGGAAATGGTAGGTGGCGACGAGCTTTTGCAATAAGGGGATGCACCCTTCGTCAAGCAAGGTGGCGGCTTTTAGGCGGTAGTAGCACCCCTTGACCCCGGCGCTTTTCATCAGCGTCTTGCCATAGTCGCGGTAGAGGATCCCGAGCCCCCTTAAGGCCGAATAGTCGAGGTCGCGGCGTTTCTTCTCATCGTCGAGGAGGAATCGGAGCTCGGCCTCCGCCACCATCTTGTTCTCATCGTTTAAAGTCAAGTAGGCCTCGTAATAGACCGGCTTATTGGTCGATAGCTCGACGATCGGGGCCAAGCCGACCTCGGCCGCGTCTTTTTCCAAGGCCAGGTTAAGCAAGGATTTCAAATAAGCCCGTCGCCCGGCTTTGCGGGCGTTGCGCCGCCCGACCTCGGCGACGTAGCCTTCCCCCATCTCCTCGCTCCGGTCGAGCTCGCTTTTGAGCAAAGACACCATATCGCCCATCGCCGCCGCCTCGGTGGGGTAGGCGATGGCGCAGAAGGAATATAAGGGGGCGAAGGAAGAAGAGCCGGTCATCACCGGCTCGCCGATGGCTTCCTCGATAGTCTCGATGGCGGCATAGAGGTCGCGCTTGGAGTGGTAGCCGCTCAATTTGACGGCCAGGCTATTGTCGTCATAACGGTAGGCGTCGGCGTAATAGGGGGTCGATTGGAGGTTGGAGAGGATATGGATGAGGACGCTGGAGGCTGATTCCAGCGGGTTTTGCCGCAAAAAGGGCTCGAGGTTGGTGAGCCTAATCCCGACCATATAGCCGTTTTTCTCGATCAATTCGCGGGAAAGCATGGCCTTGAAGGCCTTGAAGGAGGGGATGTGGAGGGCGGTGTCGACCAAAGTCCCGCTCGGCTCGTTTTTGCTGACGATCGGCTCGATGATCAAGGTGGCGAGCCCGTCTTTGCTTCGGCTGACCGAGGAGATGGAGGATTCCTTCATCGAGATGGAGGGGACGATCCGGGTGATGGTCCCGGTCCGCAAGGGGCAAAGCTCGCAGGGCGAGTCGCGGTCATAGAGGAGCTTATGGCAGGGCAAGGAACGGTAATTGGGGCATTTGGCGATGAAGTTATCGGTCGCTTCCTTGACCTCATAAGTCCGCTCATCGATGGTATAGACGTATTTGTTGGCCCGTTTGGCGAGGGCGTTGATGAGGGTTTGCCGGACCTCGGTTTCCTCGTTCCGCCGATTGACGATAAGCGCGGTGGCGAGGATCGAGAAAAGGTCATGGGATTTATCGAACCCCTCCAAAGACAAGTCTTTGGCGCTTGGGGAAAGCAGATAGAGCAGGCCGAACTTCTCATCGTCCCAGACGACGGGGAAGAAAAGGGCCGATTCGGCGAGGAGGGACTGCATGAACCCCAAGACCGGCCGCGGGGCGTCTTTTAAGTGGCGGACGAAAAGGGGGAAGTCGAGCTTGGCCGCTTCATAGACGGGGTCGAGGTAGGACGGGGGGATGTTGTTCCCCAAAGAGGAGACGGAGGCGGTTAAGGCGTTCTCGGCGCTTTCCTCGATGACCAATCGGTAGCAGGAGTCGCGCTGGCTATACTCGATGAGCCCCCCTCGATCGAACCCTTCGGTTTTTAAGAAATAGGACAAAGCCTCCCGCAGGGATTTCTCCCGTTCGCCCTTTTTGGCCCCGAAGCTGGTCCGGAACAGCTTCTCGAAGTTGGCGATGGCGATGATCCGCCGTGAATTGGGGTTGGAACGGGGCGAGGGGAGGTAAATCGATTTATCCCCCTCGTCGATATAGACGTCCTCCCCTTTGCCCAAGGCTTTCTCGGCTGTGCGGATCAAGGATACGGCCGGGACCAGGGGGAAGATGGCGGCTCCGATCCGCAGGGAAAAGACGGCGGCGGAGGAGGCGGGGCAGGCAAAGCCCCCGACGAGGGTCCGGAGGCGGGAAAGGAACTCGGAGTAGGAGCCGGCGTCATAGATATAGGCGTAAAACCCGTTGGGGGCCCGGCGGCTTAGCATGGCGTAGGGGAAGGTTTGGTATATCGCTTCCTGGGCTTGCTTATCCACTTCCTCGTTCGCGTCCTCCGGCCCGCTGATCTCAATCGAAAGCACCGCTTGGCGGTAGCAGGTATTGGCCCGAATCTCCTCAAGCATCGTCTCCTCGAAGGATTCGGCCGGGGCTAGGTAGCGTTTGCCTTTGTATTTCGGCCCCTCCTCAAGCGGGGAGGTATTGGCGTAGGCGGCGAGGAAGGCGTTGATGGCGTCTTGAAACTCGTCGAGGTCATCGAAGCCGTATTTGTTGGGGCTTAGCTTCGGAGTCCCCTTCCGCACCTCGTCTAGCTGGGAGAGGATGGCTTTGGAGAAGGCGTTCTCGGCGATCTTCCTTTTCCGGTTGTAGACGACGAAGAGGGCGAACAAAGCCAAGAAGACCGAGAAGCAGCCGGCGGAGACGATGGCGAGGGCGAGGTAGAAACGCAAGGCGAGCAAGACGATCAAGGCCGAAAGGTAGGCGAGCCCGACGAGGGTGAAGCCGGCGATGATGAGATTGAGCCGTTTGTCGTTTGGTTTGTTCATGTTTTTGCCCTCGCTTTCACTTGTTCCCGTTGGCGGTTATCGTCTTTATGGAGAATTCTAACCCTTGATAGGGGGTCGATAAACGGGAGGATTCGTCGAATACCCAATAAGTCGCCCCTTCTATTGGGGATTCCGGCTTCTCTTCCTCGCTAGCCAAGCGAAGGTGGGTATCCCGGAAATCGGTGAACTCGACGGTGAAGACGACTAAAGCCGCCTTGGAGAACGAGTTCTTCTCGACTAAGCCCCGTTCGATGCTATCGACGGGGTCTAGGTCTATATCCTGCCGATAGTCGAAGCGGTCCTCGTGTTTTCTTCCGATGCTTTCTAATGTGCTGACGACCGGATCGCCATTCCCCATGCCGGTGGTTAGGAATTCGTTCAGGTCGGCTTTTTGGGTATCGTCTAAAACGATGGCGAGGTTGCCGTTAACGTCGGTCCCGGCTTTATCGCTCAAGGGGAAGACTTGGGCGTAGATGTCGATGGCCGAGGCTAAGACGATCGGCTCATTGGTAGCCGCTAAATAATTGGTTTGGGTGGAAAGGGCGCTGGAATCGGCATAGAGACCGAGGGAGAAATCGCTGAAGTCCTCGCTCTCAAGGTAGAGGGCGAAGGTAAAGCAGGTCGAGGGGAAGACATCCTGAAACGCGATCCCGTCGATCGGGAGGAAGCAATCGAGGAAGTCCCCCTCCATCGTCGGATCGAGGTTATCCGGCACTCCATTCGGATAACGGTATTGCAAGAGGGCGTAATCGGTATAGGAACGGGTAGGATCGGCGTTATTGCCGCCAACCGAATAGGCGAAAAGCTCATACCTATCGAATCCCGGGGCCTCGACTTTGATGTTCTCGCCCTGGAACTCTACCCGATGCCGGGCCATGAACCAAGCATAGGTCGAGACGCCGAGGGCCCCAAGGCAGGAAATAGGGGCGAAGGAGAGGGCGACTAGTTTCCAAACCAACCGACGCTGCTTCTTCATATGCCGGCCTCCTCCGAAGTGAAAGGCGTGGGGTCGAGCTTTGGCAAATCGACGTCGTCCCCGTCGACGAAAGCGGTATTGGAATAGGCGATGGAAAAAGTGAAATCGAAGATCACCGAGCCGGAGCCCGCCGTATTGACCGCCTCGACGAGGTAATCCCAGAAGGCTAAGGGATCGGGGGTGATCTCGATTAAGGTCGAGCAGGAGTAGTGGAGGTCATCGCCGTTGTAATAGGGATAAGGCTTGACGTAGAGTTGGCTCGCCTCCCCTTCCGAGGAATAAACAGGCATGCTAGGGGTTAAATCGTTCCATTCTAACGGCAAAGACAAAGAGCCGGCCTCGAGTTTCTCCATAAGCGAATCGGATACTGGGTTTAAGCTATCGATCTGCCCCTTGGTGATGGTGCGGGCATAGGCGGATATGGAGTTTTGGCTTTCCCCGAACTCGATTGACCCTTGGTTGAAGCTCGCCTGGACATAGCCCCCGATGTTGTCCTGGGAATATTGAAGCTCGAGATATATGCGCGGGAGATAAGAACGGGATAACGACACTTCGTTTTGGACCAAGTCGAGGTAATCGTATATATCGATCTGGGGGGCGAAGGTGACGGAGAGGGAGGCGCTGTCTTGGCTGCCGGTAGTCGAGGGATTGGCGTTATCCGGCGAGTAAACGGGGTTCCCGTCTTTGCCGATGTCGACGAAGACGTCGGAGACGGTATAGCCGGTTTCGCCGGTTGAGGCGGATTCGCCATAGGTGACCCCATAGCCGATCGCCTTGACGTAAACCGACGAGACCCCTGAGCGGAGGATGATGTCCTGGGGGTTGATCTTCGCCGAGGTCACGAACCAGGCATAGGTCGCGACCGAAAGCGATAAGGTGGCGACGATCGAGACGATGGCCGATATGAGGATGTTCTTCTTGGTGGTGGTCATTGCCCTTGTCCTAAGTAGGCCTCAGAGTAGCCGGCGGTATTGCTTAAAACCCCATTGGCCGCGGCAGTGCTATAAAGACCAGCCACATATTCATCTTGCCGGTAGAAAGAGAAGTCAGCGACTCCGTGCGTGTTTTTATCCCAATTTAAGGAAATCAAGACGTTGGAAGGGCTTGGCCATTCGGTCCAAGTTGTGCCATCGTAAGAGTGGGCGTTATTGATGTAATCGATGTTGTTGATCAAAGAAGCCGTATTGCCTTCGCGGTTTGTGAAGGTGGCTTCGAAGTCTTTTATGTGCACTTTCACTTCGTTGCCGACTTCAAAATAGGAATTGAAATAGGCGCGTTCGTGGTTGTTGTAAAGATTGCTTGTGACATCGCTACCGTTTTGAATTCCGCTTCTGCTGAAAGCCTGATACTGCTCGGGAATTGGAAAACCGGTAATATCACCTATCCCGGTAGGACTTATATTGTTCGCATCGAACAAGTTACTCGATAGAGTCGTATCAGCAGATGGGTCGTATGCGTTGGTCCCTCCGTCGATGAAGCGGTTCTGGCTTTCTTCCCATGTCGGATTCCAAAAACTACCACCTTCATAATTCTCATAAGCATCCGCATAGTAATGCATTCCGTTTTTTCCGTATCCGACCGCGAATATTGGCAGTCGAACGTTATTTTGACTCGTCTCATCATCGCCTCGGATCCAGTCGAGGATAGCGTCTCCAAGATCTCCCCAGAAGTCATTATTGTCAACGTCGATTGCTAGTTGAATGTTAACTTCGTGTTCTTGGCCGTCGGCTACGACTGGGAATTCGTTTGGGTTAAACCCTCCGATAGCTCCAATTTTAGAATTGTCTATATCGTAAGTATTTGAGGCGTCTTGCCAAAACAGAAAACGCGTGTGAGAAGGGGACCAAACCGCTTGGTTGATAATATAGGCGTGGGTTACTTCGGGGTTATACAAGTTGAAGAGAATTTGAAAGTTGTTATTGTTGGCGTCGTTTTCTGAGTAAGTCCCTTTCTGTTCGGCCACGTAAGTAAAATTGAAGTTTATGTAAAACCTATTCTCTTCAAAGTAAGGCGATATCTCTTTGGTCGACCAAACCAAGTAGGCGTTATTCGCGGTTATTCCGCGGACCAACCGATAATACCAATTAAATGTGAAGATAACACTTACGCTGCGGTGATGAATTTTGGTCATCGTCGTGGCACCCAGGCCTCCATCGAGGGTTTGGGCAGTGTAGCTGGTTAACTCTCCATCAGTTAACTCCCAGTTCGACGTCGTCGGCTTCCATTTGGCGGCGGTTTCGTTGGCGGGATTGGTTCCGGGATAGAATTTCGAATAGGATAATTGATGGGGCGAGAGCAGACTTTTGCTCATAGTTTCGGCATTGGTTTCTTGCTTGCTGAAGTCGTCGTCGACGGGTTTGGTGCCGCTCCATTCGTAGTGATAGTTCGTAAAGCCTTCGAAGAAACCGGAACCGTCATTTACCTTTTCGGGATGGTATTCGTCGCTGACGTAAATTCGATTAACTTGCTCTTCGCTATATCCGTATCCGTAGGCATACGCTTGGTTCTCGTGCCCAGATTGTTGATCGACGACTTTGATTGGGTCGATGACGTTTCCAAACTCGTCGGTGAATCCGTTTTCCCAATCGGTCGGCTCTTGGCCGGAATAATCGTAAATGACCCGCAGCTCATTGCCGGCGGTGGGGTCGAGCGGGTTATCGAGCCGGGTTTTGCCGATTAAGACGCGGGAGGAATAAACCGAAAGCTTAGTCCCATCGTCTAGCGATAGGACGCCTTTGTTGCCTTCGCTGCTTTCTAACCCCAAATAGGAGGCGGCGCCGTCGCAATGGCCAATAAAGAATCCGATATTGGTGCCGTGGTCTCCTTGAGAGGGATGAATGGTCTTGAAGGCCCCCATCGGAGTTTCGACTCCGTTTTCGTCGGTGTGGATGGCGCTGGAGACCTTACCGCTGCCAAGGACGTTGATTTGGTAACGCTCCAAGACGTAATAGCCGAAATTGTCGCCGATGGTATAGGCGACTTTCGCCTCGAGCGTGGCGGCGTAAACATCGTGCTCGGGGGCCAACGACTCGGGGTTGGCTTGGCAATTAATTTGGGTTAAGACCCGATTGCCGCTTGCATCGGTCGAATAAACAAGTTCCAAAAGGTCGGAATCAGCTTCCCAAGTTATGGGGTGGCTTTGATTCTGACTGTCGGTGATTTGGCTGGGAAATCCGGTGATGGTGGCTTTTTCGCCGGTTCCGGTTGGATTGGTGATATTGATTGTCTTCTCGGCGGTTTCGCCGTTGATGGTGATGTCCGGCAGGCTTTTTGCCGCGTTTAGGAAATACCCTTCAAGGGGGCTCAGTATCAAAGCCGGGTCGTTGTCCGGGGTCGTAATGGAGACATGGGCCCCCGAAAGAATCAGGTTTTTGACTTCTGAGGTGACCGAGGTATAGCCGAATAACCCTACGTCGCTGGATTCGTAGCCGACAATAGAAAGATTGGCTATGGTATGACCGGCCCCGTCGAAGCGGGAACGGAAGGGCATATCCTCTGAACCGATCGGATAAAGCCAGTCTCCACTCCAAGTGATGTCGTCGCCGAGGGTTATTACGTCGTTTTCGTCTAGCAATCCGATGGAGACGATTTTTTGCAACGTTCTTATATCCTCAACGGTAGTCAAGGTGATGTCGTAGCTTTGGTCATCGTTTTTAACGACTTGGCCGTCGAAATATTGCCCCAAATCGCTGAAATCGACCTTGACCTTGTTTTCGATCTTAAGGGCATTGATATAGGCGGCTAAGGTGATGCCGCCGATAGAAAAAACGACCCCGAGCATTGAGCAGAAGGCGAGGATCGGAAGCAGCCATTTATTGGCTTTATGTTTACTCTTCGGGCCCGTCATTTCTTTTATTCGGCAGCTGGCTACCTGCTTGAGGCCCTCTAGTTTTGCGCCCTTAGGTCGCCCTAAGTTTGCCTTTGACGATGCCATTGTACACGATATGGGGCATCTATCAAGTTTTTATATGAAATATAAAACGCTTAGATCCGGGAATGGCGGAGCAATAAAGCGGCGATGATTTTCCCGATCGAGGGCATGACCTCGAGCCCCTTCCGGCGGAAGTTCAGCCGCTGGGAAACCTCCCCGGCTTCGTAATTGACGGCCTTGATGGTTAAAATGGCGATGTTTTTCAAGTAGCAGGACAAAGCCACCCCGAAGGAGGAATTGTCGTAGCAGGTCAGCCGGGAATAGCCGGCGAAGCGGCGGTGGAGGTCGCCTTTGACGTCCTCGCCGTCGAAAATCCGGATATCCCCCGATAAAAGCGAACCTCGTTCCAGATAATGGCCGCCTAATTCATACCCTTCTTTCTCGGCCTGCTCGCATAAGGATAGGTCCCCGACGAAGAAAGGCGGGAGGCCAGGGATCTGGCCATAGACGTTTTTCCCGTCCCCGGAATAATCGAGCCCATAGGCGTAATAACGTTCGCAGATGAGGATATCCCCTTGGTGGAGGGTGTTCTTTATCGCCCCGACCGAGCCGATGTTATAGACGACGTAGGGATCGTATTTCTCAAGCAGCGCCGTGGTCTTCATCGTCACTAAGGGCAAGCCGACCCCGACCGAGGCGATGGCGACTTCCTCGGCGCCCATCCGGCCAAGATAGACTTTCAAAGAGGGGAAAACCTCCTCGACATGGGGCAGGTCGAGCCGGGAACGGAGATAGAGGATGGCGTCTTCGTCTTCGCCGACGATGAGGATCATGCTTTCTTCCCTCCTTTCTTGGTTTCGGCCATGTTGACCTCGAACCGGCCGCGGTCGACCGGACGGGAGAAGTAATAGCCTTGGATGGCGTCGCAGCGGAGGGAGGCAAGGATATCGGCTTGCTTAGCCGACTCGACCCCTTCGGCGATGACCTCCATCCCAAGGGTATGGACCAAATCGATGATCGAGGCGACCATCGATTTGGCTTTCGGCTCGATCTCGATGTCGTCGATGAACGATTTGTCGATCTTCAAGACGTCGTAGGGGATCGATTTGAGGGCCGAGAGGGAGGAATAGCCGATCCCGAAGTCGTCGATGCTGGTCTTGAACCCCTCGGCTTTGATCTTGCGGATGACCGAGGAGATGAAGATCAGGTTCTCGGCCGCGAGCGATTCCGTTAGCTCGAGCTCGATCATCGAGGGGTCGACCCCGAACTCGGCGACGGTTCGGCTAAGGAAAAGGAGCAGATCGGGGTCATAGACCGTCCGACGCGACAAGTTGACCGAGACCACCAGGTTTTTCATGACCGGATCGGATTTCCACCTCGAAAGGGAGGAACAGACGGAACGGAAGACGAAATGGTCGATCTCGACGATCTTCCCGCTGGATTCGCAATAGGGGACGAAGACGCTTGGGGGCAGGATGCCGCGGTGGGGGTGCTTCCAGCGGACCAAGGCCTCGGCCCCGAAGAAACCCATGTCCTTCAGGCTGACCTTCCCTTGGTAATAGACGACGAACTCCCCCCGGGCGAGGGCGGAATTCAAATCGGCGTCGAGCCAGTGGATGGTCGCGTCCTCGTCGACTAAGGATTGGCTGAAGGTCACGACGTCGCAGGATAGCCGCCTCGAGGCGTTATGGCGCAAAGCGAACTCCGCCTCCTCGATTAAGGATCTCCCCGGCAACCCCTTACGGGCTTTCCGGAAGGAAACCCCGCCTAGGAGCGAGGCGAAGGGGAGGGCCCCGGAATGGGCGAAAAAGTCGCTTAGGTGGGTCAAGAACACCCGGATCCCGTCGACGAACCCCTCGGGGTTGTCGCTAAGATGGAGGAGGAGGAACTCGTTTTCCTTAGTGAGCCCGATCGGGTTCAACGGGAAGCCGACCCGGAGGCTTTTGAGGACGAAGCGCATCGTCGATTTGAAGATCTCGGCCTGGTAGTCGGAAAGGGCGGTCCCGCCCGGCCCTTTGACCGATAAGGCGACGGAAATGGCCGTGAGGTTGCCGTTTTGCCCCTTCCCCATCCTTTTGGCCAGATCGGCCATCTCTTTCTCGGAGTAGACGTCGTTTGCTTCCCCGAACCGGGAGAGGAGGAAGCCTCTTTTCCGCCCATCCTCGACTCGGAGGTGGAGGAAGACGCCGGAAAGCAAAGCGAAGAGGAAGAGGAGGAGGATGAGGACGACGAGGGCGGAATACTGGGCCCTCCCGTAACCGGCCCCGGTCAAGCCGAAGACGGCGATGGCTAAGCTGAAGCCGAAGCAAAGGCCGGTCAGGAAAAGCGAGGCGACGAGCCCGTAGGAATGGATGGCGATCCGTCTCTCAATCATTTCCTTCCCCCTTTTCGGTAATGTTCATTCTACCTTCTTTGCGGAGTTTCCGCCTCTGTTTCTTCATTTCCTTGTCTTTTTCCTTCAAGTAGGACTCCCGCAGCTCGCGCTTATAACGCCATTTCTCCTCAAAGGCGAGGGCCGCCGCCTCATCGTGGGGGTCGATATTGGCCTCCTCTAAGGCCTGGGCTAGCTCCTTTTGCTCTTTTAGCCGCTGCTTCCTCATCGATAGGGCGGTCGAGACAATGGTATAGATCGCGGCGATGGCCAAAGGGGTGAGGATCAGCAAAGGGAAAACCCAAGTCGCGTGGTTATGCTCGCTGGGGACCTGGGGGGAGACGTAGGTTAGGAAAGTGCCGAAGGAGAGGGAATGGTAGACCATCTTGCCGAGGTAATTATCGACGGAGAAGGTCTCCCCGCTGGAGGCGATTTCGGCGTCGGCGTTGTCCCCTCGGGTCTGGAAGGTCATGACCTTCCCCTGCTCATCGTAGATGATGTTGGTCACCCGGTGGGTGTCGGGAGCCCCCAATACGGGGTAATAGAAGGTGATGACGTCGCCGATCTCCACCTCCTCGGGAGGGACGTCTTCGATGATGATCCCCGAGCCGACCGGCAAGGAATCGGGCCGATCCCCGACCATCGAGTCGGTGGCGACGTAGAGGAAGGAGTAGCCGAAAACCGAGGGGACCCCGTGGTTGCTCTTCATGCTGATTAGCATCGAGATTTGGCAATAGGCGAAGAAGAGGACCAAAAGCGAGAGGAAGCCGGTCGCTATTCCCGAGATCCATTTCCTCATCGCTTATTCCTCTTCTTGCCGTAGTCTTTGACGAAAAGGCGGCCGCCCCGTTTCGACCTCGTCTTGAGGTTGGTGTAATGGATGACCTTCGGCTCGGATTCATTAACGGCTTTTTGCGCGGCTTTTTTGGCTTTGCGGGCGGCTTTGCCTTTCTTTTTGACCGGCTTAGGCGTGGGTTTTGCCAGCGATTTTTCCTCTTTTTGCCCGTCTGTCTTCTCCGTCTTCTTTTTAATGCCCGTCTTCTTTTTGCTGGCGGTTTTCGCGCGCGTTTTCCTAACCGCGGGCTTCTTCTTCTTCGCGCCTTCCTTCTTTTCCTCGCCTATCGGCTCGCCGGCCTTTATCTCGGGCGTTAAAGACGGTTCGGGTTCGATGGGGGCGAATTCGGTTTCGGTTCGCTCTAGTGGCAAAAGATAGACCGGCTTCTCGGGCAAGGGGATTTGCCGATCGTTTTTCTCCTCGTCTTGCTCGGCGATCCCCTGGCTATCGGCGATGATGCTCCCTCCGGCGACCGGGGTCGGGGTGGCGTCGGGGTAAGGATGGGTGGGCGCTTCCTCGGGATAGGGGGAATACCCTTCCTCGATGTCTTTGTTCCGGTCGAGCAGCCCGAGCCGGTGGACCTCGATCCGGGTTTGCCGGAGCAAGGCGAGCTCCTCCTCTTCCCGGGCCTGGATGTCCTCCAGCTTCTTCTTCTCGGCCTCCAGCCGGGCCCGTTCGAGCTCCAGCCGCCTGATCTCGGCCCGCCGCTCATCCTCTTTCCGCTGAAGCTCGGCCTCCTCTTTCCGTTGCTTGGCCTCCTCCTCGATGTCTTTGGCTTTCTGCTTCTCGATCGCCTCCTCGATGGCGGCGAGCTTGGCTTTGTCGGCGGAAAGCTTGGCCTCGAATTGCTCGCGGTAGGCCCTCGCCTCCTCTTGGGTCGGGGCGAGGGGGATTTTGGCTTGCTCGCGCTCGGCGAGGGGGAATTGGTCGTAAAGGAACTTTCCGTCGTAAAAAGTCTCGTCCTCGAGGGAGAAGAGGACCTTGGGGATGACCTTTTTCTTTTTGGTCTTGGCCTTGATCTGGTCCTTCTCGATCAAATTGGCCTGCAGGGTCAGGATCGATTCGGCGAGCAGCCCGGCGAGGTTATCGACGTACTCGTCGTCGAACTTCTTGTCGTTTTCCTCGACGTTATAGGAGATGCCGAGCTCTTTATAGGCGTCGAGGAACTTCCAAAGGGCGAGGCATTTACGGTAATCGGGGTTTTTGACGAGGAGGTTGGTCGGGTGGATGGGGTTGGCGACTGGCTTGGCCCCTTTCATCAGCTGCATGAAGGGGGAAGCGGCGAAAAAGGCGACCCGTTCCCGGAGCCGGGATAAGCGGAGCAGCAGCTCATCGTTTTTCTCGGCCTGCCCTCCGTCTTTGGAGGGGGCGGAGACCTTGATCCGGGTATCGACCTCGAATTTGACCCCGGCTTGCTCTTCCTCGCTATGGAGGAGGAGGAGTTCGGAGTCGCGGGTCTCGCCGTGGTCGCGGGCGAAGAGGAACCGCTTCTCGACGAACACCCCGGCTTTCTTGATCAAGGTCATGAGGAACCGGTTCTCGTAAATCCAGTAATCGATCTCGCTTTCGGGGACCAAGAGCTTCTCGGGGGTGACGTTGCCTTCCTCGTCGACCGAATGGACGTATTGGGTATGGGCGGCGAGATGGGAGATCGAGCGGGAGGAGATCCTTTTGGCCCGCCCGGCCTCGATTAAGACGTCGTTGTCCTTGATGAAGGAACGGGGGTTGGCGATGATCCGCTCGATGGATGAAAACCCTTTCTCGAGCTCGACGATGAAAGTGTCGTCGAGGGTTTTCTCCTCCAGCCGGCTCTTTTGGGCCAAATAGGTCTTCTTGCTGACGCGGATGCTTTCCGTTAACGCCTTAAAGGAAGCCGACTGGCTGAGTAGCGACTGCAGTTTCCTTAAATACGCCCGAGCGGCCGCATCTAAGCTTAGCTTCCCACCCATCGCTTAACCTACCTGCTTGAGGAAGAGGCGGATCTTGGCCTTGCTCCGCTTGAACTCGCCTTTGCCGAAAAGCTTGGTCAGCTCCTGGTCGAGGGATAAAAGCTCATCGCGGAGGAAGGCGACGTTCAAGACCTCGAATTTCTTGAGTATCTTCGACTCGAAGACGTAATCGACCGCCTCGAGCTCGGTCCCCCCGCAGGCGACGTAGCAGGGGACGAAGGATTCGAGCTGGCGGAGGATCCGGTTGCCGAAGGCCAATTTGAAATGGGCGATGACGAATTCGTCGAGGGCCTCGAACCGCTCGAGGGTCTTGGCCGATAAGGGATAATCGGCCTTGGCCTTGGCGAAGAGGTTGGTCAGGTAATCGTAGGGGAGGGGGCAGGCCTCGGTGAACTTGGCATCGAAGGGGATGCCTTTGTTATCGAAGAAAAGCGACATCGACCGGTCGTAGACCTTATCGGTGATGGTGAAGGTCGAGTCGTCGTTGTTGGCGGTCCCGACGAAGATGATGTTCTGGGGGATGAGCAGCCGCCCCTCGTGGAGGTGGCGGGGGTCGTCTTCCCGGGAAGCGGCGACTAAGGAGATGTTCCACTCGTTGACGTTGGGCATTTCCATGATCGAGAGGAACTCGGCGAAGTAGTACTCGATCCGGGCGAGGTTCATCTCGTCGAGGACGATGACCGAGAGGTCGTCGCGGTAGGTGGCTTCGTATACCGCCCGGAGGAATTCGGTCTCGGTGAAGCGGTGGGTGAAGTCGTTGTAATAGCCGAGCAGTTCCGACCGGTCGTGCCAAGAGGGCTGGACCGAGCAGATGGTGGCGTTATGGCGGAGGAAGCGGCCGAAGGCGTAGGGCAAGGAGGTTTTGCCGGTGCCGGAGATCCCCTCGAGGATGATGATCTTGCTCGTCCCGATCGAGGAAAGGAATTCCCGCATGGTCGAGATGGTGTAATAAAGGCCGAGCTGGGAGGCGCAGAAGAGGCGGAACCGCTCGCAGATGCCTTTCAGGTCGATGTTTTGGGCGTCTTCGGGCAAAACGGTGGGGGGCAAAGGGGTAAGGTATTCCTCGTCGACGGAAATAAGCTTGGGGAAGCGGACGTCGCTTTCCTTCTCCTCCCCTTCCTTCTCGGAGTTGGAGGTGACGTTGGTGGTTGAGGGGGCGCTGGATGGCAAGGCCCCGACCGAGATGCCGAGGATCCGATCTTTCTCCGAGATGGCGTGGAACAGCTCGAGGTTGAGCCGCTCGATCTCGGCTTTGTATTTGGCGGTGCTTTCGGTCCGGCCCCGGTAATGGAGGTAGCGGCGGATGAAATAGACGATCAGGTAGATTAAAGCCCCGAGCAAGGCGGCGGCGATGATTATGAAGAGGACGAAGAAGAAATAGCCGGCCGTCCCGAAGTCGGGGGAGTAATTGGCGTAAAGCGAGTTGTAGTAATCGATTTCCCCCGGGACCCTTTTCCATGGGCCGGCGAAGATATCGGCGAAGAAATAGCCGAGGTTGGTGAAGAACTGGATGAGCATGTTCTTTAGGTATTCGAAGTAAGCGGACATTGACTATTCCTCCTATGTTCGGTTTTGGTAAAGGCAAGTGAAGCAAAGGTCGAGGCTGAAGGTCCCGTCGACGACCGATTCGTCGGCGTCCTTGTCCCATCCCTCGAGGTAGAGGCTGATGACGACGCGGGTCGGCTCATCGGCCGAGAGGTAGGCTAAGGGGAATTGGCGAGTTGGGTCGAAGCTCGGCTCGTTTTCCTTTAGGCAGAACGCATCGAGCGGATAGGCCGGCTCGATGGCCGGGGCATAGCCGTTAGCCTTCGATTCGTCCTCGAGGAAGGGCTTAACCCCCGACGAGGTTTTCGGCTCGCCCTCCTCGTTATCGAGATCGGATTGAGGGCTTTCCCCGAATACGGGCTCCCCTGTGTATTGGCCATAGACGATCTCCTGGCCGTCGAGGGAATCGTAATACCCGTCCCCGTTGAGGTCGAGCCTCCCGGAGAAAGCGGTGTCCCCCTCTTTTTCCAAGTCGAGGATATGATAGCCCTCATTCGAGAGGAAGGAGACCCGGACGCAGTCGACCACCTTGTCCAAGCTCCCTTCCGAAAGCCCGTAATAGGCCTCGGTCTCGCGGTTAATCTCCTTCTCGGGGACGATCTTGGTCCCTTCCTTATCCAGAAAGAGGTAACCGGGCTGGGCCGAGCGGAAATAAGCCTCGAAGCATACATAGCCTTGGCTGGTCCTGATCGGGCTAGCGATGCCCGGGCTAAGCGAATATAGCTCGGGGAACGCTCTCGATAGGTCGGTGTCTTGGTTATACCAATCGCCGAGGTTCATCCCCGAGACCGGGCTTAATTTCGCCCCCGGTGAGTAGGAGGGGAAGTGCTCGGACAGTTCCTTATCGCCGATCGCCTCGTAATAATCGATGGTATCGCTGAGGTTTCGCTTCAATCCGATCTCCAGCGGGCTGCCTTGCTCGACCTTCATCCCGATCTCGGCGACCTTTTGGGCGTTGGTGAGCTCGAACCAGGCGTAGGTCGCGGTCACCGAGGTCGTAAGAGCCAGTAAAAAAGCCCCGGCGCCAAGCAATAACAGGGACTTAATGGTTTTGAGGTCGTCGTAGCGCTCCATCAGCCATCGAACTCCATCTGGAACGTCATGCTCGCCCCTTCCGGGACCGCCCCGGAGCATTCGGCGTCATTGCCCTCGAGCCAGCTGACGATGCAGTAACGGACCGTGGCTTTGGGGGCGATCAAAGCCTGATCGCGGATGATGACCCCGGTTTCGTCGTAGAACGGGGTGCAGTAGCCTTTCGATTCCGGCCTGGTCAAATCGAGGGAGGGATAACGGAGGACGTTGCCTTCCTCATCTTTGGTCTTCATCGTCTTGGAGACGCATTCCCGGGTATCCTCTTTCCCTCCGTCGACCGTCCCTTTCTCCAACGATTGGTAGCCGTATATCTCGAACCCTTCGCTGGAGCCATCGTCGGCTAAGGAATCGCGGTAAAGGGCGATCCGGAGATACTCATACGGCTCGTTGGCTTCGTTTATCGGGGGGGCGTACTCGCTGATGGAGAATTGGTAGGTGTAGGTCAGCGCCTCCTCGGTGTTGTTGTGGAGGTAGAAGACGTAGACGAGGGCGGCGGCCACCGCCTCCTCGCCTTTTTCCGCGGATAAGAGGCTGCCGGAGACGATCCCGTTTTGCCAATAGGCGTTATAGGAACCGCCGAGGTTATCCTGGTTGAAGACGTTATCGTCGAGGTAATCGAATACCTGGTCGCTGGCGGCGGGGTTGGCGTTGGCGATGCCATCGGCTAGCAAAGTCGAGGTCTTATCCGAATCCGCTTGCAAGGAAAGGGAGAGGTTGTCCGACTTATTCCGGGGGTTTAAAGCCACGGTGAAATTGCCGGACACCCGGCCTAGGAAAGCGGCGATGGTAAAGCCTATGAAGCCTAGCAAAGCCACCGAGAGGACGATGGCGGCGATATTGCGCCGCCGCCGCCTGGCCTGGATCTTCTCCGCCGTCTCCCGCCCGGCCATGCCGGGGGTATCGGGAAGCGCTTCGTCGGCCTCGGGGGCGGACGTCTCCTCGTTCTCGCTAGGATTTAACTGTTCCTCAGCCAATATCAAAAACCTCTTAAGCTACCGGAATTCACGGTAGGGAGGCCAACGGGGCCATACCATTGGAATCGCTTATTGCCCCGATCGGCCAAATAGCCCAATATAGGGAAATAGACTATAAACGTCCCAGTTGCCCACAAGGATCGAGTCGTCTTTTTCCGGGGTAACTGGCTGCCGTTCCGTGGGAGTAGGCCCTTTAGTTTTGCGCCGCCAGGTTTCCCGGGCTTTGCTTTTCACGGGGCTATTTTGGATTGGATTGGGCCGGTAGTCAAGAAAAAAACGTCAGCCTCGGCCGGGATGATGTTACACATCAAAGCCGTCGGGTGACGTTATTGGGCTTTCCGGTTCTCTTCCTCTAATTCCTTCAAGACCTCGAGCCGGGCCTCTTCCTTGGCCTTGGCGGCGATGGCGTCCCTTTCCTTGTCGGAGAGCTTGGATTCCCGCTTGAGGGCGAAGTAGACCAGATAGACGATATCGAGGGCGAGGATGATGAGGATCGGCATGACGATCAGCAGGAAGAAGGGGGTGGGGTTATTCTGGAGCCAGCCGATCATCGGCCCGTTCTCTTCGAGGTTCAAGGCGAGGTAATCGCTGTATTGCTCGGGGGAATGGTAGGTGGTGATGACCAATATCGAAACCACGAAGGCGAAGACGATGACGACCGCTTCGAGGAGGCCGGCGATGCCGAGGATTAACTTCTTTTTCTTGTCCATAAAAGCTTGTTTCCGGGCTAGATTGTAGCATACCGACACCCATATTTAAGGGGAAAATGCGCCAAGACAGCAAATTCGCCCTTGATTTCCCTTTTCAATCAAGGCTATATTGTTGACGCTTCCAAGGGCAAGCGAGCCCAAAGCCCAACCGAACGAAGCATTGCCCGTCGATAAAAGCGACGTCACATAAAACCATTGGAATCCCATCGCTAGTGATGCTTGTTAAGCATCGAAAGTGAAAGGATTTATTTTTATATGAAAACCAAAAGCAAACTCCTTCTCGCCCTCTCGGCTTTGACCGTCGGCACCGTCGCCGCCGGGACCACCGCGACCTTCGCCTGGTTCACCACCAACCGGACCGCGACCGCCCACATGACCAACGTCACCGCCTCCAACCGGAACGGCAACCTCAAGATCGCTTTCAAAGGCCTTGGCAACAGCACCGTTTTGGACACCGAGACCGGTTCCTCCAACCCTTCATCCAATTCCACCGGGACCGATGTCACCGCCAAATTCAACCAGGATCTTCGCGACCTGTCCTCTAAAGACGGTTCGGTATTCTACGCTCCGGTCTGGGACGCTTCCAAAGGCTCGGGCACCTATTCCGACGGCAATCACGCCAAGCCGCAGGGGTATAAGGAATATAACACCACGACTACCGAACACGGATATATCCAGTTCTACCTCACCATCGAGAATACCGGTGCTTCCGAGCTCCAGATTTTCCTCGATCCGTCGTTGACCGCGATCAATGCGGCTGCGACCAAAGAAGGGGAGACCGATCAAAAGACCGCGAACGAAGCTTTGGCGAGCTTTATGCGCGTCGCCGTCGTCGCCTCCAAAACCGTGCCTAGTACCTATCCGGCCTCTGTTGACCTGGAAAGTGCCGGCAGCTTGGTTTTCATGGATGGGAATAACAATTACAACGATTACGTGACTGGAGTGTCTACCGACCTTTCTACCGATGATGGTTTATCCTCTTATACTGTTGAAGAGCATTTCTTTGATGACCCGGGTGACATCGATGGTGATTTGACGGCCATTGCCGCCGAACAAGATACTGCCCGTACTGGTCATGCGAATTACATCGGCACCGTCGAAGCCGATGGCGGGAATGACACCATCTACGTCTCCGTCGCCATCTGGATGGAAGGCACCTGCGCTGATTCCGACGCCGCCGACGGCGGAATCGTCGACATCGACCTTGGGTTCACCGCCCTCGAGCCGAAGCCCGGCGCCTAATCCTTACTTATCCTCAACTTCACTAGGGTATCCGCTTGGGTGCCCTTTTCTTGTATATAGGTTCGATTTCTATGTCTTCGGATATAAAGGCAAGTGGATAAGTGGGGCAAATCATCAGTCTCGATCTAGTTTATTGGCGTTTTCTGATTATGCTTTTCTTTGCTTTGCTAGTAGCGTTTTCGACATAACTTGCCCCTTCTAATAGGGGAAGCATGATAGTAAACTATCATCGTTTATGGAACTACCGTTGCTTAAGCGACACCATTATCCGAAACGAGTCCGCGATACCGCCAAGCGACGGGTGCCTTATATTCTTTTGCTGGTCTTGGGCTTGATGTGCTTTTCCGTCGGCGCCTATTTCGAGGAGGCCATCGCCTTCTTCAACAACCCGGTCAACATCACCATGGACGACAGCGAATTCTTCATCGCCATGGGGGCTTCCGTCGTCTCGATCGCCTTATTTTTGGTGGTGGCCCATCGCCACCTTCGGCTCGGGGTCAGCTGGGGCTTTTTGATATTGTTTCTGACCTTGGCGATCAGCAACGCCATCGGGCTCTATCTTTTCCCGGAGACTACCAACGGGGTGCTGGAGCACCTAGACGGGACGAGCAGCGAATTCACCTACGTCCTAACCGACATGAATAGGTTCCGCTACCTCTGCATGTTCTCGATCGGCTGCGTCTATTTCTACATCCTTTTCGCCGTCTTCCCCAAGGTCCTTCGCAGCGCCAACTCGCTGATGTTTCTTTTTTACGCCACCGTCTTCGTCACCTACTTCGCCTTGGCTTACTCGCTGGTAAAGGAATTCGACGTCTATTGCCAATACTTCGACCCAAACGTCGACATCACCCGGGCGACTTACGCCGCCAGCTTCTTCTTCAACCGGAATACCTACGGGACCTGCTTGGTCTTGGGGATATGCGCGCTGATGTTCATCCATAACCGCCACCCCTTCTGGTGGAACTATTTTCTGATGATCGTCCTCTTCGTCGAGCTTTTCTTCGTCATCTCCAAAACATCGATGATCATCTCGGCCGTCATCTTGGTTTTGTTCGCCGTCTATCGGTTCGCGGTGACGGCGAAAAGGCATTGGATCCGGAACATCGTCGCCTCGTTCTTCGCCCTTTCTCTCCCTTTGGCCCTTTTCCTGCTCGGCTATTACGAAATCTTCGGGGGCAACGACATCCTCTCGAAGTGGGTCGGCAACCTGATGCAGGCCTTGGAGGGGCTCGACGCCCCGACGATGAAGTCGCGGTTCGATATTTACCACACGGCTATGCAGTTCCTCCTAGAGGACCCGATCCGAATCGTCTTCGGGGTGGGGGAGAACTCGGCCAGCTTCCTGCTTGGGAAAATGAACAACATCCCAACTACCGACATGAACGGGATCTTCTTCATCCATAATGGCTTCCTCCACATCCTCTTTTCCGGCGGGATCGTCAAATTGGCCATCTATTGCTTTACCCTCGTCTATTTCCTTTTCCAAGATGTCCGGGCCTTGCTCCGAGGCAGCAAAGCCGCTTTCCCCTGCCTTATTTTCTTCCTCGCCTTCCAAATCCACGGCTTGACCGAGACCACGGCTTTCTTGATCGCCGACACCAAGGGGTTCATGATCATCCTCTTCGCCTATGTGCCGGTGTTCGCCGACGTCCATAAGATATACGGCAACTTCGACCGCTTGCCCGAGCTTAGCAAGGACCATTCGCCCCTTTCCGCCAAATTAACCGGCCCCTATATGCTGTCTTTGGACTATCTGCTTGCCGGCTTGTTCGGGGTCTTGCTGCCTTTGACCATCTCCGTCGCCGGGCTCGGGTATCAGCATGACGCCGTCTATTCCGCCCTTTTCGGGATGATCGGCTTGCCTTTATTGCTCCTTTGCGCCGTTTCTGGGCAAAAGAAGCCGATTTACGCCATTTTCCATTTCCTCGGCCTATCGGTATATTGCCTTTTTGCGGTCTTATTGGCCTTCTATCCTTATCCCGCCCTTTTCTTTGCTGGGCTTTTCGCTATTTTCGGCTTGTCCTTCGCCTCTTGCGCCCTTAACCTCGGCTATTTGCCGTCCTTCGCCTTGCGATACCTCCTTCCGTTGTGTTTGCTCTATTGCCCTTTGCTTATTTCCAATCTTTGCTTGGTAGGCTTCCTGCCCGTATTCTCGCTAAGCGACTACGCCCATCTATTCGTCCTCGATTGCTTCATCCTCTTCCTGATGCTCGCCTGCTACCCAGGGATCCTCTATCCCCTCGCCCATGGCTATATGCGTTTCGAATGCGCCTATTTCCGCCTTCTGGATAAGCTCGACTTCCGGGCCGAGCGCAAACTCGCCCTCCGGGATTGGAAAGTCGAGAAGCGCCACCGGAAGTGGCGTCATCGCCGGGCGGAAAAGCGGTGCCGTGGCGCTATTTGACCTTTTACTTCCTCCCCCTCGGGTTTACAATTACCTCCATGGAACAAAGCAAACAACTCCCTCCGTTGAAACTGAATTACAAACGGACTTTCCTCATCGGCTTCGCCTTCTTCGGCATCCTGCTTTTATGGCAGGTCTACGATTCCTGGTGCTCGCCGATGCTGACCGAGCTCTTCCAGGAGGCCCTCGGGGCCGATAACCCGGAAGAGGTCCAATACCTAGTCGGGATGGTCATGGCCCTCGATAACCTGGCGGCTTTGATCATGCTGCCGATCTTCGGGCGGCTAAGCGATAAGACCAAGACCCCGATCGGGAAGCGGATGCCCTATATCCTGATCGGCACTTTGGTGTGCGCGATCGCCTTCCCCTTCATCCCCATCGCCTTCCATTACCATAACTTAGCCGGGCTTATCGTCATCATGGCCATCGTCGTCTTCTTCGCCATGATGTATCGGAACCCGGCCGTCGCCTTGATGCCCGACATCACCCCCAAGCCCCTGCGCTCGAAAGCCAACGGCATCATCAACATCATGGGGTATTTAGGCGGGGCCTGCGCCACATTCCTCGGCATGTTCTTCGTCTTCACCAATTATCTGACCGAGCAGGAGGGGAAAGAATCGCAATTCAACAACCTCTGGATCATCATGATCCCCTTCCTAGTCGCCTCGGCTTTGATGATCGTCTCCTGCCTCGTCCTCTTCTTCACCATCAAGGAGAACAAATTGGCCCGCGATCTCTCCGAAGAGATGGCCAGGGGGGAAGAGGAGAGCGAGACCGTCGACAAAGTCGATGACGAAGCCCCGATGAGCCGAAACAACAAGATCATGCTTTGGCTGATCCTCGGGGCCGAGTTCCTCTGGTTCATGGCCGACAACGGGATCGGGACCTTCTTAAGCAACTACACCATCTATTACCTCCATAGCGACACCGGCTCCTCGAGCTTGCTCACCATCGTCGGCGGGGTCGCCTCGGTCTTGGGCTTCCTAGCCGGCGGTTACCTCGCTTCCTATTTGGGGCGGAAATGGACGATTTTCTCCGGACTGGCCTTGACCGCGATCGGCTTGCTGGTCTGGGTCATCTGCGGCTTCGCCTTCCCGCCGGCAATCCCGCCTGAAGGCGAGCTCAACCCCTTCCCCTTCTTCCTTTACGTCGTCTGGGTGCTTAAGGGGTTCGGGATGAGCTTGGTCCACGTCAACTCCTACCCGATGGTCGTCGAGCTTTGCTCGAGCAAGAAAGTCGGGGCCTTCACCGGTTATTATTACGCCTCCTCGATGGCGGCCCAAACCATCACCCCCTGCCTATTGGGCTTATTGCTGCTCATCCCGGGCTTCAGCTTCGCCTACTTGCCGGTTTACGCCATCGCCGCCGTCGGCCTCGCCACCTTGGTGTTCGCCTTCGTCAAAAACGTCGCGAACGCCAAAACCAAGATCAAGAAAGGGATCGAGTCGATCGGCTCGGACGATTGATATGCCGGCCGCCTATTCCCATCATCGTTTGGCCCTGGAGGTGATTAACCTCTATCCCGGGCTCCATAAGGAGGCCTTTTGCCTCGGCTCGCAAGGGCCGGACCCCTTCCTATACCGGGGGACCTTGCCTTGGCAAACTCGTGACGGCGCCAAACGGCTTAACGATTACGGGGAACGGCTCCATCATTCCGACATCCATCCCCTTTATTCGAAATTGCTCTCTCTCGCCGAAGACGAATGGCAACGCTCCTACGTCAAGGGGCTCTACCTCCATTACTGCCTCGATTCTTTGGCCCATCCCTATATCTTCTACCGCTCGGGGTTTGAAGAAGACGGGGGATTGAGGGGGCTCACTAAATTCAGCCACGGGAAATTCGAGGCGATTTTAGACGCCGTCCTCCAGGATTACGATGGGGTTAAGGTCAATCCTGGCCGGCTATTTCGGCTAAAAGAGGATGAGGTCAGCTCGATATCCCGGCTTTGGGCGAGCCTCGGGGAAGTCAAGGAGAGGGATTTCCTTTCCTGCTATCATGATTTCAACCAAACCCAATCCTTCCTATATTCCCCCTCGGGCCTCAAGCGCCCTTTCTTCTATCTGCTCGGCCCCAAAGGGCTCGCCTATGGGATGAGCTATCCCCATTTCCTTAAGCGCGCCGATAGGGGCATCGACGTCTTGAACCTCGGCCATAAGGAGTATCTTGAGCCGAGCAGCGGGGCCGCCCATTCCTATTCCTTTTTGGAGATATTAGGCTTAGCCAAGGAGAAGTTCGTCGAGGTGATGGATCATCTTCTCGACCCGGCTTTGCCGCGGATAGTCGACTTCTCGATCGATCATGATGGGGATAAGCCCGGGGAAAGGAAGACCTATTCCGACCCCTGCTTCGCTTTCTTGAAGGAGAAGAGCAAATGAAAGACATCCTGATCCTGACCGATGGATACGGCATCCTCCTTTATGAGGAGAAGGGGCTTTATCGCCTGCCGGTCGTCGCTTCGTCGCCAAGCGATTGCCTATTCGCCTCCCGCCTTCCGCCTTTTTACCTCGACTGCGGGCAAGGGGAGGAGGAGGCTTGCTTAGTCGGGGTGATCGAGAAGCTGCCAATCCCTTTCGCCTCCAAGACCCGTTATTTCCTCCTGTCCGAGCTTAACGCCCCGATCGTCGACCCAAGGTCTCGGAAGGCCTTGGCCTTGGCTTTCGCCTTCTATCCCTATCTATTCGGCCAAAAGCGGGTCCATCCCCTTTCCCCCGATGAGCTGCGCTCCAGCCGAGCTTTGTTGAAGTCGCTAAGGAAAAACCGGGCCGGGAAAGACAAAATCCGGCTCTATCGGGGGCTGATGCGATGCGAATGCGCCTTCCCCCGGCTGAAGGAGGCCTATCGGCTGCTTTGCCAATGCTGAGGAAACTGCTGTCGAAAAGGTTTTGGCCCAAAGCCATCGTCGCTTTCCTGATCTTCTTTCAATTCGTCGGCTTGTTCTTGCTTTTCCTCTACCTTTCCGATTGGAGCGGCCTCTCCCCCGAGTGGAGCGGGATCGCCATCATCATCGTCTACGGCATCGGGGTGGTGTTCGCCTTCTATTGCTTCAATTCCGAATCCTCGATCGCCTATAAGCTGTCCTGGGTGTTCGTCGTCTTGGCTTTCCCCGGGGCCGGCTCCTTCCTTTACTTGATTTTCGGCAATAAGCAGAACAGCCGCCGGAAAGCCCGGCTGGTAAAGCGGTTCGTCACCCCTTACCAACGGGATAGCCTAAGCCCGGAGGAATGGGACGCGATCAAGAAAGAGCATCCCTACGCCTACCCGTTGGCATCCTATCTCCATCGGGTCAAGGGCATCGTCCCCTATCAAAAGAGCTCGGTCGAGTATTTCCCCCTCGGCGACGCCGTCTTCGAGCCGATCCTTGCCGAGCTTAGGAAAGCCCGTCACTTCATATTCATCGAGTTTTTCATCATCGAGTCCGACGGGGTCTTCTTCTCCTCCATCCTCGAGATTTTGAAGCAAAAAGCCCAAGCGGGGCTCGATATCCGGATCGTCTACGATGACGTCGGCTGCTTGACCACCCTCCCTTCCTCGTTTGCCAAGGACATGGCGCTTTTGAATATCAAAGCCAAGCCTTTCAACGAGTTCCGCCCCTTCCTCGACGTGAGGCAGAACAACCGCGACCACCGGAAGATGATCATCATCGACGGCCACACCGCCTTCACCGGCGGCTTCAACCTCGCCGACGAATACATCAACCGCAAGCCCAGGTTCGGCCATTGGAAGGACAATGGGATCCTGGTCCGGGGGAAGGCGGTCGAGGGGTATACCAATAGCTTCTTGGCGACCTATGAGTCCTTAGACCCCTCCAAACCCGGGGAATTCGACAAAGCCAAGTACGCCTCCTCCGCCTATATCGAGGAGATCGGGGGCTATCCGAAGACGGAGGGCTACGTCGAGCCCTATGACGACACCCCGCTCGACGGGGAGACGGTGGGGGAACGGGTTTACCTTTCCCTTCTTCAGCGGGCCAATGACTACGTCTATATGGCGACCCCTTATCTATTGATCGACGAGGAGATGGAGAACAGCCTTTGCGCCGCCGCGAAGTCCGGGGTCGACGTCCGCTTGCTGACCCCCCATATCCCCGATAAGAAAGCGGTGTTCAACTTGACCCGTTCCTATTATCGGCGGCTATTGCAAGCCGGGGTCAGGATCTATGAGTACACCCCGGGCTTCGTCCACGAGAAGATGTTCATCGCCGACGACAAGATGGCGACGGTCGGGACCATCAACCTCGATTACCGGAGCCTCTTCCTCCATTTCGAGAACGGGACCTTCCTCTTCGGCTCCCCGGCGATCAAGAACATGAAGCGCGATTACCTCGATACCCTTTCCCTTTCCAAGGAAGTCGACCGGGCCACCTATGAAAGATGGTACCAAAAGAATAAGTATTATTGGGCGTTGCTTCGGATCGCCGCCCCGTTCCTTTGATATCGGGTCTTCGTCTTTATTCCCATCTCGGATTATTCAGGGATGGTTTTTTCATTTTTATTTTCTTAATGTTACCCATAAGATATAATTGAACATACAAAAGGGGATAAACATGAATCTAGGGTACCAATCGGAAACAATGGAATACAGCCAGTCTTTGGCTCAATTGCGTAAAGGGATGATCGATATCACCGCCATCCTGAATAAGCATGGGGCCGGGGTCATCTATTTCGGGGTCGACTCCGATGGGGAGGTGATTGGTTGCCGCCAGGGGCCCAATAGCAAGGATCTTATCCTATCGAGAATCGCCGAGGACATCAATCCGCCGATCGAGCCGGAGATCAGTTTCGAAAAGGCCGAAGGGCGGGACTATGTCAAGGTCGCCTTCGAAGGGGCATACCCGCCTTATAGCTGCCGGAACCGGTATTTCATCCGGGTAGGACCATGCAATTTTATGATGTCGGCTTCCCTATTGAAGGAATTGATCCTCCGCTAGGAGTGATTGAACTTGCCATCCTCTGAACGCAAGGCCGATTAAATTCCGTCTAGATGGTTGGCGAAGGGATCGCAACGGTCTGAATACGGAAACGGGATGGAGGTTGGGCAATGCTGGCTTTCTGGCGTTTTTCCTAAGGGCGAAGGGAAATGGATAAGTCTTGAAAAGGCATGAGCTCCAAGGCAAAGCCGAAACAGGACATGACGTTTTTAACCAAGCCCGTGGACTTTTTGAGGAACCGGCTCTTGACCGATTTTAAACATATATTTATAATGCAATCAGTTCGTCAATCAAAATCATTAGCTTATCGCTTCGGTTCTAGGGAAAGGAGGAATTGCTCCAGGAGCAAAACAATGCGCAAAGCATCGAACGGCATATGAATAAACGTTTTGCATTTATTGGCTTTGCTGCTATCTTAGTTGGTTTGTTTGAATTTAATGCTTTCGGTTTGGCTTTGGCGCGATTTTCACTTCATTCGGCAAGATGCCGACGGCTACTGGTCCCATAAAATGGGGAACGAATTTGTCCGGAGATATGATTTTGACAATGACAACTATGATCCTATTATCGATCCGGAGACTTGCTATCTGGGATTTTTCGAATTCTGCGGTTTTTATGCCGTTCATCCATGGAATAATATGTACGAAGAGGAGTGAACTATGAGAAAAATTCGTTTCGTCTTCGCAACCTTAGCCTGCGCCTGGGGACTTTCCGGCTGTTCTTCCTACAAGCGGTATTACACGGTGCCGGTCTACGCTCAGGCCGTTCAGTGCTTTGTCCGCGATACTTGGTTAGGATATCGGTACGCCTTTGATATGTTTTTGTCCGGGATGGTCCATACCGCCGAGCGCGTGAACTCCTTGCCTTTCGTTAACGCTTCCAAAGCCCGGAAAGTGGTCGCCTACTATTTAGAAAACACCAATCCCGATAAGTTTGTAATCAGCTATATGATCGTTCCCGACCCTTGCACCGACGAGGATTTGCATCCGTCCACCTGCCTTCGCCCAACCGAAGAGGAAGAATTGTTTTTCAATACGGAACTCGGACTTATTTAGTTTGCCTCCTCTTTTCCCATTTCGAAACCGATTAAGGCGCGTTTTAAATCGCCTTTCCCTTTTCCCTTATTTCCGCTCAGTAAAGGAAGATTTAATGGCGTTACCCCCGGCGGGGGCGATATAATCTTATTTGAGAAACAATATGGATATCAAAATAACCAAAACCCCTGCTTACGACTTGCTTCACGTCACCCTCGACGACGGGTTGCAAATCGGCCTCGTCGACGTCGGGGCCGGGATCGCCTACGTCAAGAAAGGCGAGGATTACCTGACCCGCCCGATCCATAACGCCGCCTTGCTCCGTTGCTATGACGGCAAGACCATCGGCCCGATCGCCAACCGGATCAAAGGCGATATCTTCCTCTTCAATGGCAAAAGCTATCATCTGAAAGCCAACGAGCAGGGCAATATCCTCCATTCCTCGACCCTCGCTTTGAGCGAACGGCGCTTCACCTACAGCCATAAGGCGTCGCCGGATGGGAGCCTCGCCGTCTATTTCGCCTATTACCTGCTGCCGGAGGAGTCCGAGTTCCCCTCTTCCGTCGATGTGCTGGTCACCTATACCTTCTATCCGAATCACGGCTTCAGCTTGAATATCGAGGCCACCCCGGAAGTGGATTGCCCCCTTTCGCTTACCAATCACGCCTACTTCACCTTAGGCGAGAAGGAGATCACCGGGGTCAAGCTGTTCATGGATGCCGATTCGGTCGCGACCTATGACCGCCAATTGATCGTCCAATCCTACGTCCCGGTCAACGGGCCGACCGATTTCCGGACCTTCAAGAAAATCGGCCAGGACATCCATTGCGACCAGTTCATGGCCAACCCCAAGCTTCACGGCTATGACCATTGCTTCGTCTTAGCCCACAAGAAACCCCATTCGCTGATCGCGGTCGGGAGCAAATACGCCCTCGCCGTCCAAACCAACGCCGAGGCGCTGCAGCTTTACACCTCCAATTCGCCCAACGCCGAAGGCATCGTCCACGACTCCTTCGCCGTCGAGCCGGAGAAAGCCCTAGGCCCGGTTTCCCGCTACGCCGTCAAGGGGGGAACCGCCGATAAGCTTTCGATCACTTATTCCTTCTTCCTCACGGAGGAGCTCCGATGAAGTTGGAGAAAGCCATCGCCGAAGCCATTGCCTACGCCTCCTCCCACCTTGGCTTAGGAAAGCTCGGGTATTATTACTATCGCAACCTCCTCCTCCACGAATTCGGCCTCGCCAAACCTTACGAGGGGGAGATCGACGAAGCCCATATCGCTTCTTTAAGCTTGCCGGATGAGATCATCGAGCATTTGACCCTCTCCCTAGTCGAGGAGAAGGGGATGGCGGAGGATGAGGCCGAACGGGAAGCGACCTATGTCCTGGGCCTTCTTTCCCCCGACCCTGACGCCGTCGATCGGCGTTGCCATGAATCGATTGCCAAAGGGGAGGCGAAGAAAGCCACCGATTACCTCTATTCCCTTTCGATTCGAAACGGCTACATCGCCAAATCGAAAGTCGACCGGAACGTCTTCTTCACCGCCGATTACCCCGACGGGCCGAGCCTTGAGATCTCGATTAACCTCGCCAAGCCGGAAAAGAGCAACAAAGACATCGCCAAGCTCCTTACCTTCAAGTCGACCGGCTATCCCAAATGCATGCTCTGCCCGGAGAACCTCGGCTACGAGGGCAACCCCAAGCACCCCTCGCGGGAGAACATCCGCTACATCAGCCTGACTCTCGACGGCACCCCTTGGTACGCCCAATACTCCCCTTACGTCTATTATCCCGAGCATTGCATCGTCTTCGCCGAAGAGCACACCCCGATGACGATGAACCGGCATATCTTCGCCTGTTTGCTCGATTTCCTCGATATCTTCCCCTTTTATTTCATCGGCTCCAACAGCGACCTCCCGATCGTCGGGGGCAGCATCCTCGACCATGAGCATTTCCAAGGCGGGGGGCATATGCTGCCGCTTCTTAACTCCAAGAAAAGGCGGGAATTCCCCATCTCCATCCCCGGGGTCCGGCTTTACGAAGCCGACTTCTACGACACCTGCTTGGTCGTCGAATCGGAGGATAAGGGGAAGGTGCTCGAGGTGGCGGAGAGGATTCAGCGGGCTTGGCACGTCTATTCCGACCCTGAGCACGACATCATCCCCTTCACCGGCGACACCCCCCATTCGACGGTCACCCCGCTCGGCCGGAAAATCGACAAGGCCTACAAGCTGTTTTTGATCCTCCGGAACAACCGGACGGATGAGCGATACCCCGGCGGGATCTTCCATGCCCATCCGGAGTATTTCCACATCAAAAGCGAGGGGATCGGCTTAATCGAGGCGGCGGGCCTATTCATCCTTCCCGCCCGGCTTATCCGGCAAGCTAAGCAGGCCGAGGACATCGTCAGCAAGGGCCTAAGCCCGGAAGAGGCCTTGAAGCTATACCCCGACATGGAAGGGTTCGACCCGCTTATAAAGCAGCTAAGGGAAGGGAAGAGCTTCCATTCCTATTTGGCCGAAGTCGGGCGGAAGATCCTCGGCAACGTCGCCGTCTATAAAGGCGAGGAGGGCGAAAAGGCCCTCGATAAATTCGTCGGAGGCATCGGATTGTGATTTTGCTGGACTCGGTTTGGGAGAACTTCCATAACCACTGCTTCGAGGACCCGGAACGGGCCTATTTCGCCCATGGCCGGCTGGAGATCGTCGGCAACCACACCGACCACAACCATGGCGTCTGCTTGGTAAGCGGGGTCGACATGGGGACGACCGCGGCGGTGCGAAAGCGCGACGACGGGGTCGTCAACATCGTCTCCAAAGGCTACGCCCCGGCCGAATTCAGCCTTTCCGAAGGGCTCGCTGTCACCGAGCAAGACGGCCATTCGCCCTTGTCTTTGGCCAAAGGGGTGATGGCCAAGATGGCGGAGCTCGGCTATAAGGTAGGGGGGTTCGACGCCTATATGGAATCGGACATCTTCCATGGGGCCGGGGTCTCGAGCTCGGCCTGCTTTGAGTCGCTAGTCGCCGAAATCGTCATGGATGTGTATAACGATTCCCCGATGGACCCGTTGCTGATGGCGAAGATCAGCCAATACAGCGAAAACGTCTATTTCAAGAAGCCCTCGGGGCTGCTAGACCAGATCGGGGCCTGCTATGGCGGGCTCGTCTACGTCGATTTTCTTGATCCATCCGAGCCCGAGGTCGAGCCGCTCCCGTGGTCATTCCCCCTCCATCCCATCTTGCTCAATACCGGCGGCTCCCATGCGGGGCTGACCCCGCTTTACGCCGCCATCCCCTCCGACATGAAGTCGGTCGCCGCCTGCTTCGGGAAGGAGTTCCTCCGCGACCTCGCCCCCGAGGAGTTCTTTGCCCGAGTCGGCGAGCTGACCGGGGTAAGCGAGCTCGCTAAGCTCCGGGCCACCCATTATTTCGAGGAGAACAAGCGGGTCGAGCAGGCCCGAGTCGCCTTGAAGTCCAATCAGCTCGACTCCTTCTTAAACGCCCTTCAGGAATCGGGGCGTTCCAGCTCCTCGCTTCTGCAGAACACCATGGTCCCGGGCCGTTATTACGGCTCGCCGCAGGAAGCGATCGACCGCCTCCTCCCCTTCGTCGGGAAAGGGGCGATCCGGGTGATGGGCGGCGGGTTCGCCGGCTCGGTCATCGCCTTCCTTTTCCCCCGCGACGTCAAGATGTTCGTCGAGGCGGCGAAAGGCTATTACGGGGCCGCCTCTCTCCGCGATGTCAATATGGAGGAAGGCGGGCCGCGGCGGCTTCGCTAGTTATGCTCCTCGGCGTCAGTTTCGGCAATTTCCCATATGCGTTGGCGATCCTGTTCACCGCCGTGCTTTTTTACGCCTGCGTGGCCATCTGCCACCGGGCCGGCAAGGATTTCTCCTATAAGTTCATCACCGTCATGGTCTGGGTCAACTTCGCCCTCCATTTCCTCAAGCAGCTCAACCCTTTCTACGCCGCCGAATGGCCGTTGTCCTTAGCCCGCAGCAGCGGCGAGAACCTCTGCGCCGTCTTAGTCATATTGACCCCCTTCCTTTGGCATTTCGGCAACGCCTACGTCAAGGATTATATGTATTACATGGGGATCGTCTCGACCTTGGTGATCCTCCTTTACCCGACCTCGTTGGTCGATATCGACATCCGCGAGCTCGACGGCTTTTTGGAATATATCCGCTTCTACTCCTGCCACCTGCCATTGCTCGTGGTCGCGGTGGTGATGGTCCGGGAAGGGTTCCATACCCTCGACTACCATCGGCTATGGGCCATCCCGATTATGTTCTGCTTCGTCCAGGCCCTCATCTTCCTCAACGGCTTGCTCTTGAACCTATGCCTCTACCATTACCCTTGGGATTATTTCTTCTCCGTCGAGGCCCCGGAATTCAATTCCTCCTTCACCTTCGGGCCCGGCCATATGCTCGATCCCGTCCTCGGCTGGCTCTATCCTTACCTCCCGCCCTACCTAATGACTTATCGCTACCATGGCGAGATCCGCTTCACCCCGGTCATCTATCTTTTCCTGCCGATCTGCCTATTGACCGCCATCCTCGGCCCCTTGCTCGCCTATCCCTTCGAACGCCACCACATGAAAGCCGACCGGGAGGCGATCAAGCAGAAAATCCGGATGGCCAAACAAAAATGGTTGCAACGTAGGTGATGCCTACTTTTAAATAAAGCAAAACAAAGAAAGGACGCAACGAAATGGAAAACAAACGGAAAGCCGGGCTCTTGGTCCCGGTCGCCTCTTTGCCCGGCGGGCACGGGGTCGGGGACTTCGGGCAGGATTGCTACGACCTCATCGATTCCTTAGCCGAAGGGGGCTTCAGCCTATGGCAGATCCTCCCCCTTAACCCGCTCGGCTACGGCCATTCCCCTTACCAGCCGTTCTCTAGCTTCGCCATGGACGAGCTCTACGTCGATTTGTTCGAGCTCAGCAAACGGGGCTTGCTGAAGCACCTCCCGAGCTTCGAAGACGGGATAAGAGGGAAGGTGAGCTACGAGAAGAGCCGGGAATACAAACTCCCCTTATTGGAAAAAGCCTACGAAGCGGAGATGGAGCAGGATCCCCATTGCCTCGACCAGTTCGTCAAGGACAACCCCTGGATCAAGGACTTCGCCGCCTTCATGATGTTCAAGCGGATCGATTCCCGTTCCTGGGATAACTGGGTGGCGGAAAACCGCGATTGGATCAAGAAACGGACCCCGTTCCGCGGGGCGAAGAAGAAAGCCTACCTCTTTGAGGTGTGGCTGCAGATGACCCTCTACCGTCAATGGGGCGCGGTCCATGCTTACGCCAATTCCAAAGGCATCAAGATCATCGGCGACATCCCTTTCTACGTCGGACACGATTCCTGCGACGTCTGGGCCAATCAGGACACCTTCCTCCTCGACCCGGAGACCAACAAGCCGACTTTCATCGCCGGGGTACCGCCGGATTATTTCTCCGCCACCGGGCAACGCTGGGGCAACCCGATCTACGATTGGGATAAGCTTGCCGCCACCAAGTACTTCTTCATCATCAACCGGATCGCCCAAAACGCCAAAATATACGACATCATCCGGCTCGATCACTTCCGGGCCTTCGACACCTATTGGAAAATCCCCGCCTCCTGCCCGACCGCCATCGACGGGGAATGGATCGAGGCCCCGGGGTATGATCTGTTCGACGAATTGCTTCGCCAATACCCCGACATCGACATCATCGCCGAGGACCTCGGCGACCTCCGGCCCCAGGTTTTGACCCTCCGCGACCATTATTCCTTCCCGGGGATGATCGTCGTCGAGTTCACCTTCGATGACGACGCCATCCTCCATGAGCCCGGCTATGACGCGACCAACGCCGTCTGCTACATCGGGACCCACGACAACGCGACCGCCCGGGGGTATTACCTGTCCTTGAGCGAGGAAAAGCAAGCGGAGTGGCGGAAAGCCCTCGATGAGCACGGATGCGAGGATAACGACGTGGTCGACGCCCTCATTTCCTATTGCCTCAATAAGCCGGCCAACGCCGCCATCCTCTGCGCCCAGGACCTCTTGGGCCTTGATGACCAAGCCCGGATGAACGTCCCCGGCATCGTCGATGACGTCAACTGGACCTGGCGGATGGATAGCTTGACCGAATTGAAGAAGCGGATCCTTTCCCTCAAAGGCAAAATCGCGGCGAGCCACCGCCTATGAACCTTTATTGCGTCTCCTTAGGCTGCGCGAAAAACCGGATCGACACCGAGATGATGCTCGCCTGCTTCCCAGCAGGCACCAAAATCGTCGACCGGCCTGAGCGAGCCGACCTCATCCTGATCAATACCTGCGCCTTCATCCTTCCTGCCAAGCAGGAATCGATCGACGCCATCCTCGAGCTCGCCGCCTATAAGGCCAAAATCGCGGTCGTCGGCTGCTTGGCCGAACGCTACTACGAAGAGGTGAAGGAGGCGATGCCGGAGATCGATTGCTTAGTCCCGATCAGGGATTACGCCCATTTAGCCGAATATCTATCCGAGTTGACGGGGGAAAAGGGGTTCAAGCCCCTTGACCCCCTCGACCGGGTATTGACCACCGCCCCCTTCGCCTCCTACCTACGCATCAGCGAGGGGTGCGATAATTTCTGCTCCTTCTGCGCCATCCCCTATATTCGGGGCCGGTTCGTCTCTAGGCCATACGAGGAGATCATCGAGGAAGCGAGGAAGCTGCTTTCCCGCGGGGTGAAGGAGATTTCCCTCATCTCCCAGGACACCACGGTCTACGGCTCGGATTTCCCTTCCAAGAAGCCCGACATCGTCTCCTTGCTGAAAGAGCTCGACCAACTGGGGTTCTATTCGATCCGCCTCCTTTACCTTTACCCCTCGGAAATAAGCGACGAGCTGATCGAGACCATCGCCTCCAGCCGATCCATCGCCCATTATTTCGACGTCCCGGTCCAATGCGCCTCCGACCATCTGCTGAAATTGATGAACCGGCATGGCGAGGCTAAGCAAATGAGGGACCTATTCAAGAAGATCCGGGAAATCTGCCCCGACGCGGTGCTGCGGACCACCCTGATCTCCGGCTTCCCCGGGGAGACGGAGGAGGACCAAAGGCAGACCATCGAGTTCCTGCGGGAAGTCGGCTTCGACCATATGGGATGCTTCACCTATTCCCGGGAAGAGGGGACGGCGGCTTATTCCCTCCCCGATCAGCTCCCGGAGAAGCTAAAGAAAAAGCGGAAGGACGAATTGATGAAAGCCCAGGCCGCCATCGCCTACCGCCATAACCAAGAACGGATCGGAAAGACCTACGAAGGCTTGGTCATCGGGAAGCAGGGCGACCGATATCTGCTCCGTTGCGTCTATAACGCCCCTGACGAGATCGATGGCGCGGTGACCTTTTCCTCGACTAAAGCCCACGAGATGGGGGAGGTGGTCAAGGTCAAGATAACCTCGGCCGCCATCTACGACCTCGATGGGGTCGAGGTTGGGTAAAACCATTGTTAAATGGATTGTCAATGCAAGGTTTGCTTGATACGATTTGATTATTCTTAGGAGAAGAAAATGAAAAAGAAATCGTTGTTGTTATTGCTGCCGCTCGCCTCCTTGGCTTTCGGCTGCGCGTCTTATGGCTCGGAGATCACCGCTAGCGAGGCTAGCGAGCTTTTGACCGACATTAGCGCCCATACCCTCAATTGGAGCGAGATCACCAAGTTCACCATGAAGCTCAGCGGATCCTCCGAAGGCTTGGTCGCCGGCGACAAGGACAAGGGATTCATCTATAGCGAATCGGAAGAAGAGGGGAAATCCTATCTCTTCACCGCCGAGATCGATGGGGCGGAGAAGATCGTAATGACGAGCGGGGATACTTACGTCGTGACCGGCGACGCCGACGAATGGGACGCTGGCTTCGCCTCCACCGTCAACTCCAACCTCTCGACCTTCCACACCCTTGGCCTCACCGTCGCCGGCTTGGCTTTGCTAGCCGGCGCAGCCGACGAAGAGGCGGCGACCTTCTATTCCAAAGGCGATGGCTCGCTGACCGCCAAGATGATGGAAGATGGGGCCGAGGTCTTGGTGAGCTTCGACGATTACAAACTCGTCGAGTTCAGCGGGGAAGATCAAGAGGGGAACGACATCGTCGTCTCAATCTCTTACGATAAATGCTCGGCCAAAGCCCCGAAATTAAGCGACTATAAGGCTGCTTAAATATCTTCTTACATATCATAAGGCTCTCGTGATGAGGGCCTTTTTCTTTGCTGCTTATCTTCTTTATCATTCGTTTATATCGCCCATTTGCCTGTTTTAAGAAGATATCAGCGACAACATCGATATAGCAAAATATTTAATAGTAAATTATCCGACCTACCATAATAAGTAATCTACATACATACTAAGCAACATATTAATGTTATTACGGGGCATGGCTCCGCATTCTTTTTTAGCATGCATGGGGGGAAAGGGTTGAGGGATCGCGATCCGCGCCTATAATCGAGCGGAAGGGAGAGAAGGAAATGAAAACCCTAATCTGTTATTTCTCGGCCTCGGGCGAGACGAAGAAAGCGGCCGAAAAGCTATCGGCCTTACTCCTTGGCGACCTCTATGAAATCGCCGCGGTCCCGGCTTATAGCGAGGCCGACCTCAATTGGCGCGACCCCCAATCCCGGTCAAGCGTCCTGATGGCTGACGAATTCGCCCGCCCCGCGATAAGGAAGGATTATCCGCGTCTTGCCGATTACGACCGCCTCCTCATCGGCTTCCCCATTTGGTGGGGCGTCGAGCCGCGGGAGGTCGATACCTTCCTCGACGAGGTTAAGCCGAGCCTCCCCCTCTATATTTTCGCCACCTCCGGCGGTTCGCCGATCAAGGGGGCGATGTCGCATTTAAAGACCCTTTATCCTTCGCTAGATATTAAAGGGGGCAAGCTGCTCAATTTCGGCGTCAACGAAAAGACGTTGGAAGGATGGATCGCATGAAGCAAGGCGCCGGAAGGAAAGCCCTTGCTGATTTAGCCCCGAAATTCGCTTAGCTCAATGACGACGTCTTATTCGGCGAGGTGTGGTCTAGGGTCGATAAGCTGGACTTGAAGACCCGTTGCATCGTCACCCTCGTCTGCTTGCTTGCTAAAGGGATAACCGACAATTCGCTCAAATACCATATCGATAACGCCAAAAGGCATGGGGGGTGAGCAAAGTCGAGATGGTTGAGATCATCACCCATGCCGCCTTCTACCTCGGCTGGCCCAACGCCTGGGCCGTCTTCCCGCTGGTCCGGGCAGCCTATGCCGAGGATAAGGCCGGCTTCGAGCCGATGTTCGGCTTAGGGGAGCCAAATGAGGAGTTCGCCCAGCATTTCGACGGGCCAAGCTACCTGAACCGCTTAATGAAGGCGGAATCAGGATCGATAACGTCACCTTCTCTCCGGGCTGCCGTAACCACTGGCACGTCCATCGCGCCGAGCAAGGCGGGGGACAGATCCTTTTGATCGCCGACGGGGAGGGCTATTGCCAGGAATGGGGCCAGCCGGCTAGGAAATTACATCCCGGCGACGTCGTCTGCATCGCCCCGATGATCAAGCATTGGCATGGAGCAAGCAAGGATGAATGGTTCGCCCATCTTTCCCTTTAAGTCGATGGCTTAAATTGCCATACCGAGTGGCTCGAGAGGGTAAACGAAGAGGATTATCAAGCGCTGAAATAGGGAAAGCCGGCTTCTTAGGCGGCTTTTAACTATAAAACTATATTTTTGGCAGAGTTCACTTCTATACAACTTCTATGGCTACTTCTAACCAACTTCTAACGACATTAGAAGTAACTTCTATCCTAAAGAAGGAAAGGAAAAAGCCCCTTTCGGAGCTTTATTCTTCCTTTTTGAAGGCCGCGTCATCGACTTTCCCGACCGCGGTCCGAGGCAATTTCTCTATGAAGCGGATGGCCTTGGGCTTGTAGTAGATCGGCAAGCGCTTATCGATGCTTTCCCGAATCCGCCGCTCGATGGTTTGAAGCGAATCGGGGCAAGACCGATGCTTGACTAAGACCAGGCAGAGGACCTGGCCGAGCTTGGGGTCGGGGACGGCGTAGCAATAGGACTCATAAACCCCCTCATCCTCTAGGGAGAGCCTTTCAAGGTCGGCCGGGCAGACGATGACCCCGTTGACTTTGGCGATCCGCCGTAAACGGGCCCGGAAGTGGAGGTACCCCTCCTCATCGAGATAGCCCAAGTCCCTGGTTAAGACGTATTTCTTTCCATCGATGGTTTTGAAGCTTTTTTCCGTCAGTTCGGGATCCTCGAAGTACCCGTTCATCAAAGTCGGCCCCGAGATCGCGACCTCCCCTTCTTGGTTCGGCCCTAAGGGAACGCCGGTCCGCAGATCGAGGATCAGCTCCTCTATCCCCCGTAATGGCTTCCCGACCGTCCCCCGTTTGGCGGAGAAATCGGAGTTGACGTTGGTGACGGTGACGGTCTCGGTCAATCCATAGCCTTCGTGGA
This sequence comes from uncultured bacterium, assembly GCA_949296775.1. GTDB lineage: Bacteria > Bacillota_I > Bacilli_A > RFN20 > CAG-826 > Alloenteromonas. Next base: position 164,351 of record CASFQA010000001.1, read on the forward strand.
GGCGGCACTTCGAACCGGATTTTTCCGCCAATTCGTCGAAACGGTCCAATAGGGAATCGGACACCGAGTCGCCCCCGACGAAGGCGGCGACTAGGTTCTTGATGGCCTTCCCGGCGAATTTGGGGTTGTGGAGCAAAGCGTTGTATAAGGCCGGGACCCCGATGATGATGTTGGCCTGGTTCCTCCGCATCCTCTTTATCGCGGATTTGCTATGGAACTTAAGGTCGAGGACGGCGGTGCCGGCCACCTGAATGGGCAAGCAGACGCCCATGGCGAGCCCGAAGCCATGGAAAAGGGGGATGACGGTGTACATCTTCGCTTCCCGCCCGTCCTCGATATCGACGATCTCATGCCCCCGGCTCGCGAGTTCGGCGATGGCGGCGCTGGCGAGCATGATGATCTTCGGCTCGCCATTGGTTCCGCCGGAATTGAGGTAGACCGAGGTCATGGCCGGGTCTTTGCCTGATTTCTTCGCCTCTTCTTCCTTTAAGCTGGTTAGGTAACGGGCTTTTTTGAGTTTGCCGGATTTCCAATGGGCCAATAGGCGCATGGTCAAGTTGCCGACCGAGTAGGGGTTAACGGCCAAAACGGTGACCGAAGGGCAGGAGGCGGCGATCCGCTCGGCGTCGACGTTGAGGCAGATCAGGGCTTTGGCCTTGGCTTTGGAAAGGAAGGCGGAAAGCTGGTCGTCGGGGGTCAAAGGATGGATCAGATAGGCGATGGCCCCGAGGTAATCGAGGGCGTAGAGGACGTAGACGGCGGAAACGCAGTTGGGCAGGTTCATGGCCACGACGTCGTTTTCCTTTATCCCCAGTCCGGCGAGGCGGTTGGCGGTGGCCCTGACTTGCTTTAGCAGCTCCTTGTATTTGATGGCGGCCCTTTCGAAGCGCAGCGCGACCCCGTTGGGGTTATAGGACGCGGAGGCGGCCAATTGGTCGAATATCTTTTCCATGATGATCTCCTTATAGACGGTATCCCAGCCCTAAGCAGACGAAAAGGAGGATTAGGGCGAGGAGGGGCTGATGGGCTAAATATATGAGGGCGCTATGGCGCCCGCAGAAGCAGAAGGGCTCGGCATAGCGCAGCCCCGGCAAATAGGATTTCCTTTCGGCGTAGACGGTCTTGCCTAGGAACGCCCCGAAGAACAATAGGGTTATGACCGGCAAAGGCCTTATATAATCCCCGCCGGCCGCCCCTTGCCCGATCAGCAGGTGGAATAGATGGGACAAGGCCTCCTTTGGATCGGAGTAGAGGGCGGGGGAGCGGGAGGTCAGCATCAAGGTCAGGATAAGGAAATAGACGCCGAGCCCGAGGTCCAGCCATTTGTCCTTGGAGAAACGGTCCTTGATGGAGTAGAGCAGATGGGCGAGGAAAAGGCTGTCGAGCATCCCGAAATATATATACATCGTCGGGTCATCGATGGCTTGGCCCAAGCCGAAGAAGGCGAGCTTGATGAGCAGCGCGAAGGAAAAAAGCAGCCCGGTCCGCCGCCAGTTGCTCCTTGAGAAGGTGCAGCAGATGCCGCTGAGGAGGCAGAAGACCCCGACGAAGAGGATATGGGCGGCGTCGCGGAGCGGGAAGCCCCCGACCGGGAGCCCTTGGTAAAAGCAGAAATCCCCGAATTCCGCCATCCCCTTGACCGGGCCGACCCCGATAAGCGGGTAATTCGACGCCACCGAGCGCAAAATGCCCGGCAGCATGGCGAGATCGACGCAAAGATGGTCAAAGACCATAAGCAGAATCGCCACTCCCCGGAGGAAATCGATCTCGGGGATCCGCTTCTTTCTCCGCTCGCGGCGCAATTCGGGTTTGCTTAAGACCATAGCCTGCATATATTAATGCAGAGAGGGGGATTTTGCACCCTTTTCCCATTATCGGCCGGGCATAAAATATTTCTTGCATAGCCTAGGGGGTATCTCTATAATACCGCTTGCGCACCGATAGATGCGTTGCCGCCCTCATAGTTCAGCGGTAGAACGGATCCATGGTAAGGATCAGACCTCTTTTCGACTAAGGGTGAGGGCACCAAAGAGAAGAAACGGCCGGGCAACCGGCCTTTTTTCGTCGGTTAATACTTGAAAATATAGCCGTTCATCGTATCATTTCGCTTATGAATCCAATCAAAATCCGCATGCTTTCCACCGCCACCTCGGTCGAGGGGCAAGGGGTCGGGTCGGCCTATTTGGAGCAGGTGGCCTTAGTCAAGCAGATCGGCGAGTTCCAGGTGCTGTTGAAAGGGGATAAGGGGAAGGCGCAGATCAACCACGTCCACACCGTCAACCCGACTTTCTACCTTCGGATGGGGAAGAAGACGGTCAATGTCTGCTACGTCCATTTCCTCCCGACCACCTTAGACGGCTCGATAAAATTGCCCAAGCCGATCTTCGCCATCTTCAAATGGTACGTCCGTAAGTTTTACCGGAAGGCCGATGAGATCGTGGTGGTCAACCCGATTTTCATCCGTCCTCTCATCGAGCTCGGGATAAAGGAAGAGAACATCACCTATATCCCCAATTACGTCTCCCCCGATTCCTTCCATCCTTTAAGCAAAGACGATAAAGCGGCCATCCGCGATAAGCTCGGCATCAGGAAAGAGGCCTTCGTGGTCCTCGGGGTGGGGCAGGTCCAAACCCGGAAAGGGGTGCTGGACTTCATCGCGGTCGCCAAGCAAAACCCCGGGGTCGAGTTCGTTTGGGCCGGGGGGTTCAGCTTCGGGAAGATGACCGACGGGTATAAAGAGCTGAAGCAGGTGATGGATAATCCCCCGCCCAACGTCAAGTTCCTCGGCATCGTCAAAAGGGAGAAGATGAACGAGGTGTATAACGCCTCTGACCTCCTGTTCATGCCTTCCTATAACGAATTGTTCCCGATGGCGATACTCGAGGCCGCCTCCTGCCACGTCCCCTTCCTCCTCCGCGACCTCGATTTATATAAGGACATCCTCTTCGATGACTATCTGAAAGGGAAGGACAACCGAGAGTTCGCCGACCTCGTGGCGAAGCTTTCCTCCGACCCTCGCTCATACGAGGAGGCCAAAGGGCAATCCGCAAGAGTCGCCGCCTTTTATTGCCTTGATCACGTCAAGGACATTTGGCGCGCCTATTACCCCCGGATATTGAAGAAGTGGAGCGCGAAGAAACCGATTAGGCAATAAGCGGCAAACCATTTATAATTAGCAAGCAAAAAAGGAGCAGCGTTATGAAAATCTGCATCTCAGCCGAAACGACCATCGACCTGACCAAAGAGCTTTTGAGGGAATGGGATATCCACACCATCCCCTTCACCTTGATTTTGGGCGACCAAACCGGCTATGACGGGGAAGTCACCCCCGACACCCTTTACGAATACGTCAAAAAGACCGGAAAGCTGCCTAAGACCTCGGCCATCAACGAGCTCGAATACGAGGAGTATTTCCGCTCGCTGCTTACCGAATATGACCACGTCATCCATTTCTCTTTGTCCTCCTGCATCTCCTCAAGCTATGAGCACGCCCGCTTAGCCAGCGAGAAGTTCGAGGGGAAAGTCGACGTCATCGATACCCATTCCCTTTCGACCGGCATCGCCTTGCAAGCCGAATACGCCCATCGGCTCTTATTGCAGGGGAAAGAGCCTTCGGAGATCGTCGATGCCGTCAAGGCCCGGATCGACTTCGACCAAGCATCCTTCTCCCTCGAATCGGTCAATTACCTCTATAAAGGCGGCCGCTGCAGCGCCCTCGCCATGATCGGGGCCAACGTCTTAGGGCTTAAGCCGGAGATCTACGTCAAAGACGGCAAGATGGGGCCGGGGAAGAAATACCGGGGCCCGATGAAGAAAGTCGTCTTGAATTACGTCGAGGATACCTTAGCCGCCTACAACAACCCGGACAAAGACATCGTCTTCGTCACCTATTCGACCGCCCCCGAAGACGTGGTGCAAGCCGTGGTCGAGCGGGTGAAGAAAGAAGGGTTCCGCCGGGTCTACGTCACCACCGCGGGGGCCACCATCTCCTGCCATTGCGGCCCCCATTGCCTCGGCATCCTCTATTTCAACGACGGCGACCATGCGAACAACGACTAAATTCGCCATTCTTCTGCCCTTGCTTTTCTCCTGCGCCCCCGATGCGGCCTATCCTTTGGAGTATTACGTTTCCTCAATCCCCTTCGAAGGGGAGACGATGAAGGTCATCCAACTGGCCGATACCCACTGGACTTTCGGCTCCGACCTCGATAAGGAGGAGGCTTATATCCAGGCTTTGATCGAGGAATCGGGCGCCGATATCGCCATCCTCACCGGCGATCAGGTGCTCGGGGCCAACAAAAGGATCTATACCCGCTTGCTTGACGCCTTGCAGGAAAGCCGCCTTTCCTATTTCGCCTTAGCCTGGGGCAATCACGACGAGCAAGGGCTTTACGATCCCTCTTTCCCCTCGGAGCTCTGCTTAAGCTATTCCAAATGCCTGAACATCGATTCCCCCGACGACGACGTCTTCGGGCGGAGCAATTTCGTCATCGATTTGACTTTGGGTGGGGAAATCGTCCACGAGCTTTTCGTCCTGGATTCCAACAAACTCCATCCCTCCGGCTTCTCTTTGGCTTATGACGTCATCCACGAGGATCAGATTCAATGGTATGAGAGGATGGTTGGGCGGGCGGAAGGAATCAATGGGGCGATCGTCCCCTCCTCCGCCTTCTTCCATATCGCCTTATGGCAATACGAATACGCCTATCGGCTCTCCCAAGCGGGGATCGAGGGCTATTCCACCGACCCCTCCCATCCTGGCGGGATCAAAGGGCATTCCGGCGAAATGCACGAGGAAAGCTGGGAAATCGAAGGGCTTGGGCGTACTCGGGTGTATGCCGGCTACCGGGACAGCGGCTTCTTTCATAAGGCGGAGGAGCTCGGCTCGACTAAAGCCATGTTCGTCGGCCATGACCATAAAAACGACTTCTGCGCCCTATATTACGGCAAGATGGAGAATGCCGACGATCCCATCGCCCTTTGCTATGGGCTTAAGTCCGGAGGCGGACTGACTTATCAAGAAGGGCAGCTCGGGGCCAACGTGATGGAGATCGACCGGACCGGGGACATCGTTTCCTTGAAGCGGCTTTATCTCGATTATCAGGAAGACAATGCCTATGAGCCAGCCGACTTCCGTTACGAGGATATATTCGATGCCATCTAAATATTCCTTCGCCTGCAAATTGATCCTTATCTTCCTTTGTCTTTCCGCCGGGATCCCTTTTTACGAAGCGATCTTCGCATTTATCCACGATTACGGCTCGGGGTTCGCCTATACCTTGGAGGCCCTGCCGTTTTACCTATGCTTCCTCCTTTTATGCCCCGCCTCTGGCTTTTTCTTCTTTTTCGCCCTGACTGACGAACGGTCGAAAGCCTTTTACCTATCCTTGTCCTTGGCCTTGTCCATCGGCGGCTTCCTGCTCGTTCTCCTCGACGCCGTCTTCGTCTTAAACGGCACCTTTTCCTCGTTGCTTGAGGGGACCTACTCCGCCTTATACCCCCTTGACACCTTATTGATCGGCCTTTTTGTCGCCTTCTTAAGCCTTTATGGGCTTTATAAATGGAAAAAGAGCGAGAGGAAGCACGCCTTCCTCGGTTGGCGGAAGCTAGCCGAGGGCTTAGGCAAAGGGTTCATGGCTTTGGTCGCCCTTTTCTTCGCCGGCGACTTGCTGCTTTCCTTCCTGACGATGGACTTCTCCTTCGCCCACGCCGCGAGCAGCTTCCCCCTTTATATGCTCGCGCTTATCATGGTTATCTACGTCCTGACCTTCCTTTTCCCCATCCGAAGGCGCGGCCTGGTCAATTCGCTGCACTTGGGGCTCACCGTTATATTCGCTATTTGGTTCGGGGTGGCTTACGCCCTCGACCCCTATTTCCTCAACCTTTCGATGGTCGCTTTCTTCCCCATCGATTTCATGGGGTCGCTTTTGGTGGGGCCGACGGTGTTGATACTCGTCAACCTCATCCCGGCTTTACTTGGAGTCGGTTCAAGCCTTCTCGTTAGATACTCGCCAATCGCCATTGATGATTTTCATCAATGACCGGACCCATTTCCCTTACTTGTCCCGACCATTCCGAACTATGTTAGAATGGCCTTGGCCAAGAGTTTTCGTCACTTAAAAAAACTCAACGCAAATTAATGTAAAAAACCATTGATTTTGTTTGCCGACCCTCATAGTATGCGCCTTGCAATGAAAGCTTCTTCCATTCCTCTAGTTCGGGTCTTCGCCCGCAACTCCGCCTTGATCAAGATGGCGGTCCCGGTGTTCCTCGAGATGATACTTTCGGTGGCCATGGGCTATGTCAACCAATTTTTGCTTTCCCCGGTCCCCTTAGCCTCGAACGCCGTCGCCCAAGCCAACCAGATATCGAATATGTTCATCGTCTCCTTCTCGGTGCTTTCGACTTCCTCGCTCATCCTGCTCACCCAGCTGTTGGGCAAAAACGATACCGCCACCGCCAAGAAGATATACAGCCTCTCGATTTACCTTAACCTCGTCATCGGCGTCGTGGTGGCGGGCATATTATCCGGATTAGCCTTCGTCGTCTTCCCCCTTATGGGGGTGGCGGAAAACGTCGTCCCCTTGGCCAAGCTTTACTTGCTCATCACCGCCCCCTCGTTGGTCCTGCAGGCTTTGACCAATGTGCTCGGGTCGTTCCTAAGAGCCCATAAACGGCTGACTTCACCGACCGTCGTCGCCTTCTTGACGAATATCATCAACGCGGTCGTGGCCTCGATATTCATCTTCGGTTTCCCCGATCAAACCATCGAATTCAAGCTGATCGGGGTCGGGATCGCCACCTGCGCCTCCCGCTTAGTTGGCTTAGCGGCCTCCTACATCTTCTTCAAGATGTCGATCAATGGCTCGCTGTCGGTCAAGAACCTTAAGCCCTTCCCCCATAAGCTTTTGGGGCGGCTAATGGGCATCGGGCTGCCGACCGCCGGGGAGACCCTCTCCTATCAAGCCTCCCAGCTGGTTTTGGCCATCATCATCAATTACGCCGTCGGGGTCTTAGACCAAAACCTAAGGACCTATATCATCACCTTCACCTCGATCATCTACCTTTTCGCCCAGGGGACCGGGGTGGCGATGCAAGTCACCGAAGGGACGTTATTGGGCGAAGGGAAGAAAGACGAGGCCGCCCGGCTGGTCCAAGACGTCGGGACCATGGCCCGGACCGTCTCCTTCATCATGGCGTTGCTGATCACCGCCTTGGCTTATCCGATCTTCACCGCCTTGATGCATCAAGCCTATGCCGACCCCTCGGTCAACGTCGATAACACCTCCCTCCATACCATCGGGATGATGGCGATCTTCTGCATGCTCATCGACGTCGTCTTAGACCAAGGGAGGGCCACCAACCTCGTTTACGTCAAAGGGCTCGAGACGGCGGGCGACATCAACTTCCCGGTCTCGTGCTCGATCGTCACCTCCTGGGTTTTCACCGTCGGGGTCTCGGCATTGCTCTGCATCGTCTGCGGCCTTGGCATATACGGGGCCTTCATCGGGGCGGCCTTAGACGAATGCGTCCGGGCGATCCTGTTCTATATCCGCTGGAAAAAAGGCGGGTGGCGGAACAAAGCCATCACCAAGGGGCTTGGGAACGAAGAAGCGAATTGAGCTTATCGGAAAAGGGAAGCGATCGGCGCGGGAAACCACGCCGATTTTCTTATTCGGCGAAAGAAGCCATCCACGTCCCCAGGCGAAGGATCGCCTTTCCCTTCGCCAGCCAATCAAACCTTTTTCTCCTCTAATCCCAGTTGGTCGAGGATGTAGGGGAAGTAATGGCTATCGGGGATGAACCATTCGTTTTCCTTCGGCATGCCATCATGCGGCAAAACCCTGACCTGAATGGTCGCGGAATCCCTTCCTGATCGCTCGAGCATTTCGCCCATCGTCGGCAAGCTGATCGGCTCTTCGTAAACGATATAATCCCAAAGCACGCCGCTAGGGATGTTCTCATCCAACTGAGGATATTTCACCCAGCCTTCATCGCAATAGGCGCCGCAAAGCCATTCCCCGGTCGGGGTGAGCCAAACGTATATCCGGAGTTCGACATTGGGGTCGGTTTCGAATATCATCCGGTGGGCGAGGGGATAACGTTCGGCCGATCCGCAGGAAGCAAGCGGAAGCAGAAATAGGGAAAGCAAAGGCAACCGGCGTTTTTTCATATCAGAAAGGGTTTACTAAGCCTAAGACGGAATAGACGTAGTCGTATTGGCAGACATAGTAGGGGTGGCCTTGCTCGAAATAATCCTTCACCTGGAGGCGGGGGACGGGGCAAGGGAGGAGGTAGACCTCGTAATCATCCGGGTTTTTTGGACCCTCATCTATGTAGGATGCCATCGTCTTTAACGGGCATTTCTCCCGCTGCATCGCGATGAGCCCTTCGTAAAGGGCGTCGGCGGTCTCGTAGCCTTGGAAATCGCCGACCGTCATCGCCCCCGAGCGCCATGCCCCGTCGAGGTCGAGCCAGACCATGACGTAGGTGAGGCTCGGGTCGGTCACCGCCATTTGGAATTCGGGGTAGTTCTGGCTTTGGCAGCCGATCAATCCTAAGGACATAATCGCCATGGCCAATGTTTTGCTTTTCATTTTTGTTCCCTCCTATTTGTATCGATGGCCCAAATAGTCCTCCATCGATTCATAGTCGATTGAGTGATTGTTCAATAATCCCAGCTCAGTGCCGAGGTAGACGAACCAGTTCTCATAAAGCGAACGGCGTACCATCGTTTGGAAGTCCTCTAACGATTCGATCGGGTAGGGGATGATAAAAAGGAGGAAAGCGTCGGGGTATTTGCCGGATTTCCTTATCAGCTTGGCCATATCGCCTAAGGGGCAGGGCCTAAATTGCTGCATTACCATGATCTCATCGGACGAGACCGTCATCGATGTTGTTATTTTAGCCCCGGTCATCCAGTCGCCATTATCATCGATCCAAGCGTAAAGATCGAAGGTAACAAGCGGGTGGCTTTCGACGATCATATTGTAGTAATAGGGGTGCCGGGTAGACAAACTGCAGCCCGAGAATGGGAGCGCGGCCAGCGCGGCGGTTGCCATCATTAATTTTAACCATCGGCCTTTCATGTATTCAGCCCTCTTTCAGACTCATACGGATGCCCCAAATAATCCTCCATCGATTCGGCGTCGATGGAATGCTCATTCAATAAACCGAGCTCGGTGCCGAGATAGACGTACCAGTTCTCGTAATTACCGATTCTATCCATTCTTAGTAAGTCGTATTCGGTGGCGATTGGGTAGGGGAGAATCGTTAAATCGATATAGAAGGGGTCTTTCCCGGATCGCTCAATCATCTTCGCCATGTCTTTCAATGGGCAGGGGTAGTCTTGCTGCATTGTATACACGGTCGGCAAATTCAAATCCGAGAACCCGCTATAATAAATAGTGACCCCCGTCATCCAATCGCCATGATCATCGACCCAGGCCGATACTCTGACTGGGTAATCGGGAGGGGAGTTGTAAAGGTATTGATAGTACAATGGATATTGATTTTCTAAACTGCAACTCGCTAAGCTGAGCCCTAGGAATGCCAGCGGAAGAAATGGTTTTTTCATGTTTATGCCTCGATATTCAGCGGTTTAATTTGAAAGAATCCGACCAATTTCCGATAGTTGATAAATGACGTACTTTTTTCCCGAGAGCATTTTCCTGGATCCATTATCAATTTGTCGGCGAAGCTTCACGAATCCCCGGATAAAAAATAGAAGGCAGCAACAATATGGCAAAGACCAATCCTTTATTCATTGGCTTTCCTCCGACTCCTATTCTATCTCAAAAGCGGCAATCGTCAATTGCCAAGGACCTGATTCGCCTTTTAAGGCGGGGTAACCTAATAAAGTTGTATCTTTTCTCGCCCTGTGTTATATTCTCTTCGCGGAAATCCCGAAGCGGTTCCGTGAAGTCTAACTTATCGGAGTGGCCTTCGAGCCACTCTTTCTATTGAAGGAGGGACAATGAGCGAAACCGAACGCGCCTTAGTCGAATTGCTGCAGCCGAAAATCAACGAACTCGGCTATGACCTTTATGACCTCAGCTTCAAAGGCGGGTCGCTGCTGGTCGTCATCGACCGGAAGGAGCCGATCTCCCTTGAGGAGGTCGTGTCCGTCACCGAAGAGGTCTCGGCCATCTTAGACGAAGCCGACCCGATCGAAGGGGCCTATACCCTCGACCTCAGCTCGGCCGGGGCCGAGAAGAAGATCGCCCTCGATAAGATGGGGGAATACGTCGGATCCTACCTCTCCCTCCATCTATCCCATCCCTATAATGGGGAAAACGACCTTCAGGGGACCTTAATCGCCATTTCCCCGGAGACCATCGACTTCGAAATCGCCATCAAGGCGAGGAAGAAAACCATTGTCTTGAATCGGGCGGACATCGAGAGGGCCCGCCTCGCCATAAAATTCTAGAAAGGAAACACCATGCCAAGAAAATCCCAAGCCGTGAACGAACGCCCGCCGTTCTTAGAATCGCTGCGCGCCCTTAGCGAATCCAAAGGGCTGACCGACGAAGACGTCTTAGCCGCTTTGGAGGAAGCGACCTGCCGGGCCTATGTCAAAGAGCTCGGCGGCGGCGATGACGCGGTCGTCACCTGCCGCATCGACCCCGAGACCGGGTCCGTCTACCTCGCCCAGGTCAAGAAAGTGACCGAGGAAGACGACATCATCGACGATTTCCTCGAAGTGTCGGTCGAGGAGGCCAACGCCGGGCTTAAGAAGCCCCAATACAAGGTCGGGGACGATTTCGAGATCCCCTGCCCGCTTAACCAAGTCACCAACGTCTTGGCCAAAGCCATCAAGAACAACTTCCGGGCCCGCCTCGCCGAAGCCGAACGGGTCGCTTTGTACCGGGTGTACAAAGACCATATCGGCGAGATGATGGTCGGGACGGTCGAGAAGAGCGACGACAAGATCACCACCATCTCGATCGGCCGGACCACGGTCGAGCTCACCCGGAAGGAACTGATCGGCGACGAGTATTTCCGGATCGGCGATCAGATCAAGGTCTACATCCAGGAAGTCCGCCCGGCTCAAGCGGGGGAAGGCAAGCCCTCCCGCGGCCCCCAGATCGAGGCCACCCGCTCCTCCGAAGGGTTCTTGAAACGGCTTTTCGAGGAGGAAATCCACGAGATCTACGACGGGACCGTCGTCATCAAAGGCATCGCCAGGCGGGCCGGGATCAGGAGCAAAGTCGCCGTCGCCTCCAACAACGAGGACGTCGATGCCACCGGGGCCTGCATCGGGCAGGGTGGATCGCGGATCCAGAAGATCGTCACCCAGCTTGGCAACGGGAAGAACAAAGAGAAGATCGACATCATCAATTACTCCGACAACCCGGGCATGTTCATCATCGAATCGGTCCGGCCGGCCCAAGCCATCGGCATCAACGTCGATGAGGAGGACAAGGAAGCCGACGTCATCATCGAGGATGAGTCGCTGCGGGTCGCCAAAGGCTCACGCGACATCAATCTGAACCTCGCCCAGAAGCTGACCGGCTATACCATCCACCTCATCACCAAGAGCGAGGCCGAGGAGGATCAAATCGAATTCGTCCCCGCCGATGAGGTCGCCCGCGAAGCCGAAGAGCAGAAGAAGCGGAAGGCCCAAGAGGCTTTGGCGAAGAAGATGGCGGAGGAATCGGCCAAGCGCCTTTCCGAGGCCAAGAAAGCCGAAGCCCCGATCCTCGTCCCGGAGAAGAAGGAAGAAACCGCCCCGGTCACCGCCAAGCCGGCCCCGAAGGCCACCGTGGCCCCCGAATCCTTCCCCGAGGAGGCCGTCAACCCGGCCGCCGCCGCCTTAGCCGAGCTCAATAAGCAGAAGGAAGAGCCGGCCAAGGAAGAGCCGCAGGACGTCAAGACGACCACCACCCTCTCCGACTTGGAGAAAGAGCTCGAAGAGGCGAAGGAGAAGAAGACCAAGCCGGCCGCCAAATCCAAACGGCCGCGCAAGATCACCGAAGAGGAGGTCAAGCGCGAACCCGCTTCCCCGGCCAAGCCGACGGTCCCGACCATGCCGGTTTACACCGACGAAGAGCTTTCCGAGATCGAGGAAGAGGACATCCATAACGGCGATTTCGACGATGCCGACGAGGATATCGACGATTTCAGCGAATACGACCGTTATTACGATGACGACGGGAAATAAATGAAAGTCATCCCGCTTAGGATGGACGTCGTCTCGAAAAAGTCCTATCCGAAAGATCGTTTGCTCCGCCTACTCATCCGCCCAGAGGTCAGGATCGACCATGAGCAAACCGCGCTCGGGCGGGCCATTTACTTCGCCAAAGACCTCGAAGGGTTCGAGTACGCCCTCAAGAAAGGGCGGCTCCGCCGTTATGGTCTATCGGAAGCGATAATCGAGGAGATCAGGCAATGGATGGGAAAGAATACGGCTTCCTCGGCTTGCTGAACAAAGCCGGGAAAATATCCTTTGGGGAAGCGATCTATTCCAGCCGTCCGCGCCTGCTCCTGCTCGGGAAGCAAGCCTCAGCCAATTCGCGGAAGCGGCTGCTTGACTTCGCCGCGAAAATGCGGATCCCCGTCGTCTATGAAGACGGCGGGAAGCTCGGCTCGGCCCTCGGGAGGGACTTCCTCTCCGGGGTCGCCATCCTCGACGGGAAAGCCGCCGCCGCCTATTTGAAGAAAAAAGGAAAGGAGAACCTATGAAAGGGAAGAGCAATTTCCATAAAAAGAACCCCCACCCGAACCGGGTCAGCAACTTCACCCCCAACAAGGGGAAGAAGGAGGCCGCGCCGAAAGTCAACGGCGGGGTCTTCGTCTATTCCAAGCCCCTTTCCGTCGGCGAGCTCTCGAAAGCCATCGCCGTCCCGGCCAACGACATCATCAAAACCCTTTTCATGCAGGGGAAGATGGTCAACATCAACCAGCTGCTCGACGACGAGACCATCGGGACCGTCTGCTTGGAATTCGGCTACGACTTCAAGAAGGAGAAGATCGTCGACGCCGTCCATTTCGAGGACATCGAGATCGTCGATGACCCCGAGAGTCTGCAGGAACGCCCCCCGGTCGTCACCATCATGGGCCATGTCGACCATGGCAAGACGACCTTGATCGACGCCATCCGCAGCTCGCACATCGTCGACACCGAAGCCGGCGGCATCTCCCAGGAGATCGGCGCCTACCAAGTCGAGATCAACGGGAAGAAGATCACCTTCATCGACACCCCGGGCCACGCCGCCTTCACCGCCATGCGGGCCCGCGGGGCCTCGGTCACCGACATCGTCGTCTTGGTGGTCGCGGCCGACGACGGGGTCATGCCCCAAACCTTGGAGGCCATCGACCACGCCAAAGCGGCCGGCGTCCCCATCATCGTCGCCGTCAACAAAATCGACAAGCCCGGCTCCAATCCCCATAAGGTATTGGAGGAATTGATGGCCCACGACGTCATCGCCGAGGAATACGGCGGCGACGTCATGAGCGTCAATATCTCCGCCAAAAAGAAAGAGGGCATCGACGAATTGCTTGAGATGATCGCCTTAAAGGCCGAGATGCTCGAACTCAAGGCCAACCCGAATCGTTACGCCATCGGGACGGTGCTCGAAAGCGAGCTCGACAAAGGCGAGGGGCCAAAGGCGACTCTGCTCGTCCAAAACGGCACCTTGAACGCCGCCGACTTCGTGGTCGTCGGCGAAACCTATGGCAAGATCAGAAGGATGACCAACGAGCACCGCTCGGTCCTAAAAAGCGCCCCGCCCAGCACCCCGGTGTCGGTCATCGGGCTTTCCAGCGTCCCCTCGGCCGGCGACCGCTTCATGGCCTTCCCGGAGGAGAAGCAAGCCCGGGAAGTGGCGGAGGAAAGGGCTTTGGCTAAGCAAAACGAGGCCCGCGCCGGCAGCGCCGCCATGTCGCTTTCCGACCTCAACAACCTCGTCAACGCCGGCAAGGTCAAGGACATCAACGTCATCGTCAAATCCGATAGCAACGGGACCGCCGAGGCTTTGAAGGCCAACTTGGAGAAAATGTCGACCGATAAGGTCAAGATCCATGTCCTGCTATCCTCAGCCGGGGCGATATCCGATTCCGACATCATGCTCGCCAGCGCCTCCCACGCCATCATCTTCGGCTTCGCCGTCCGGCCCGATGCCCGGGTTCGGCAGCTGGCCGAGGAAAACCACGTCGAGATCCGGCTCCACAACATCATCTACGAGGTGCTCGACGAGATGGAGATGGCCTTGAAGGGGATGGTCGACGTCGAGAAGGTCGAATCGGTCCTCGGGGAAGCGGAGATCCGCCATATCTACAAGATCACCCACGTCGGGACGGTCGGGGGGTCCTACGTCACCTCCGGCGTCTTGAAATCGGGGGCCAAGATAAGGCTGATCCGCTCGGGCGTCGTCATTTACGATGGCAAGCTCGGCTCCTTGAAACGGTATAAAGACGACGTCAAGGAAGTCAAGGAAGGCTATGAATGCGGCTTGACGATCGAAGGGTATAACGACATCAAGGAAGGCGACCGGGTCGAAGCCTACGAACTGGTCGAGAAGGCGGAGTAAAGATGGCCGACCGTCAGGGACGGCTGAAGGCCATCATCGGGAAAGACATCGCCGATATCGTCTCCCGCGAGATCAAAAACCCCCATGTGGGGATGGTCTCGGTCAACGAAGTGGTGGTCAATTCCGATTGCTCGGAAGCCAAGGTCTACGTCACATTCTTCGAATCGGGGCATGAGGCTTCGCGCTTGAAGGAGCTGAAGAAAAGCGAGGGGTTCGTTCGGACTTCCCTCGCCAAAAAACTCGATGTCTACAAAGTCCCGAAGGTCAGCTTCCATCTGGATGAGACCTTCAAGAAGGCCGCTTCCTTGGAGGATGCCCTTTCCCGGGAGCAAAGGCAATTGGACGATTTAGCCGATAAGCGTTAATTCGAAGCGCCGCCCCTTACCGAGTTTAGCTTTCTCGCTAAACCCGGCCAAGCGGGCGGTTTTCTTATTGGCTAGGGGATAGACAAAGGTTAAGGGGTTCTTCTTTTTGGCCTCGAGATGCAAAGCGAAAAGGAAGCATTCAAGGGCTTCGCTTTCTTTGTTCTTTTTATAGGATAGCAAGCTGACGGTCATTTCCAGCCGCCCGGTTTCGCAGAATTGGACCGCCCCGAATACCTTCTTCTTGTCGAGGAACACGTAGGTCAAACGATTCGGTTGCAGGGGCTTTAATCCTTTGAGGTTGGCATATTCGATGGCTAATTCCGGGGTCAAAAGAGGGCGGATGGTCAGTTTCTTATCGACGTAATGCTCCTTATGGAGGGCGGGGATATTCAAGGCCTCGTCATTGTCGAGGGCGGCCCCTAAGTTGAAATGGGCTTCCTCCCGGAGGCTATACAGTTTCGCTAGGGTCTCCTTGGCGAATTGCCGTTCGGTCTCCCCATCATTGGGGCAGATCTTGTCCATGACCGGGAGCCCTTCTTCCTTCGCCATGCCCGAGAGGTCGCTTTCGAAGCATTCGAGCAACGGGCGGATGAAGGTGATATTGGCTCTTTCCAAATGCATCTTCGGCTCAAAGCTCGCGATCCGTCCCCCGTGGATGGCATTCATAAGCAACGTCTCCAAGCAATCGTCTTTATGGTGAGCGAAGGCGACCTTATTGGCCTTGAGTTCGTGGGCCGCTTCGTTGATGGCGGCTTTTTTCATCCGTGAGCAGATCGAGCAGGGCAAGCGGCCTTTTTTGGCGTGGAGCTTTAAAATCTCGTAAACGTCATGGCAGTCTTTAACGATGAGTTTAAGCCCAAGGGAGGCGCAGTAATCGGAAATTGGCTGAGCGTCGAAGCCCGGGAAGCCCAAGTCGAGGCAAACCGGATAGAGGGTGAAGCGCTTGCCGGAGAACAGTCCATAAATCGACATCGCCTTCAATAAGCAAAGCGAATCCTTCCCTCCCGATATCCCGAGGACGATCCGGTCTCCTTTCTCAATCAAATCGTAGGCCTCATCGGCTTTCCGGAGGCAGGCTAAGACGCGGCGGATGTATTTCATAACCCATTCATTATATAATAATATGGTTATGGACGGCATCCTCATCCTCGATAAACCGATCGGCTTAACCTGCCGGCAGATCGATAACGCCATCATGAAGGCGCTGGGCAGTAAAAAGGTGGGGCATTTAGGGACCCTTGACCCTTTTGCCTCGGGGGTGCTAGTCATCGCCGTCAATAAGGGGACGAAGTTTTTGCCCTATTTAGGCGGGGGAGTGAAGTCGTATCTTGCGACTTTGAAGCTTGGGGAGGCAACCGATACCCTTGATAACGAAGGGCAAATCGTCATGCGCGCTCCTGTTCCCCGGCTAAACGAAAAGCAGGTGGCCGCCGCCTTGAAGGAATTCCTTGGGGAATCGACCCAATTATCCCCAGCCTATTCGGCGGTGAAAATCGATGGGAAGCCGGCTTATAAGTACGCAAGAGAAGGGCAAGAGGTCAAGCGGAAGCAACGGACCATCGAGGTCTATGACGTCAATTTGCTCCAATATAAACCGCCTTATATCGATTTTTCCCTTACCGTGAGCGAAGGCACCTATATCCGGGTCATCGGGGAGGATTTGGCGAAGAAACTTGGAACACTCGGCCATTTGACCGCGTTAAGGCGGCTGTCGGTCGGAAAGTTCAGTCTCAAGGACGCCTTGCCTTATACCGCCTCTTCCTTCGCCTCTTTGCTCGACCCGACTCCTTATGTCGATTTGCCGCGGCTTGAGTTAACCGGCGAGCAATTGAAGAAAGCCTATTCCGGCATGAAACTGAAATTAGATAGCCAAGAAGCGAAAATATTGCTCCTTGACGAGGGAAAACCAGTCGCGGTCTATTATAAAGATGAGGACTTCTACCGGGCGGAAAGAGGGTTATTCTGATGGAGACTATCCGTTTTAATCTTAGGGGAACAATTCCTCATATTCCGGGCCTTTCCTTGGCCTTGGGGACTTTCGATGGGTTCCATAAGGCCCATCAGAAGTTACTGATCGAATCCAAACTCCATGGTCTTTATTCCGGAGTCTTGCTTTTCTCCGGTCCCCCGGAAGACATCCTTAAAAGCCCCTCCCCCTGCTTAATGGGACTCGAAGATAAAATCCGCCTCCTCTCCTCCTTTGGCTTGGATTATTGCTTAGTCATCGAGGCGACGCCGGAACTCTTTGCTTTGAGCAAAACCGAGTTCATGGATCAAGTCCTCGACCCGATTGGGATGGATTCGCTTGTGGTCGGGGAGGACTTCCGGTTCGGCTACCGAGCTGAGGGGATGGTTAAAGACCTCAAGACCCGTTATAAGACCTATGTTTGTCCGTTGCTAGGCGACGAAAACGGCAAGATATCCTCGACCCGGGTCCGGCAGCTATTGCTTGAAGGCGACGTCCGAGGGGCTTGGAAGCTTTTGGTCCGGCCTTATGAGATCAAAGGAATCGGGGTCAAGGGGAAACAAAACGGGGGCAAGATTGGCTTCCCGACCATGAATCTCCAATTAACCGAAAACTACCTTCTCCCGAAAAACGGGGTTTACGCCGGGATCGGCTTCGTCTTAGGCAAACCGTATAAAGCCATGATCAACGTCGGCGATAACCCGAGCATTGGCTCGGATATCCCTCGCCATATCGAGGTCCATCTGCTCGGCTATCCCAATGAAGATACCTATGGCCTCACCTGCTATCTTGGCTTCCTCTATTTCGTCCGGGAGGAAAAGAAGTTCGCTTCCTTAGACGAACTTAAGAAACAACTCGAAATCGACAAACTAAAAATAGAAAGCCTGTTATCTAAGTAAAAGAAAAAGCCCGAGCGTATCGGGCTTATTTGTTATTCTCAGCTTCGGCTTTCCGCTTGGCGTCGAACTTTTTCCGCTCCGGGGTCGAAAGGATCTTCTTCCGCATCCGAAAAGCCGTTGGGGTGATCTCAACCAACTCATCGGAGTTGATGTAATCCAAACAGGCCTCTAAGGTCATCTTCCGGGGAGACTTCAAGACGACGGTTTGATCTTTCGTCGAGCTGCGGACGTTGGTCTGGGGCTTGGCGGCAGTGACGTTGACGGCTAAGTCGACCGGGTAACGGTGCTCGCCGACGATCATCCCCTCATAGCAGATGGTGCCGGGGGTGATGAACATCGTCCCATGCTCCTCGATTTTCTCGATGGAGTAAGGGGTGGCCGGCCCTTTATCGACCGAGACCAAGACCCCGAGTTGCCGTTCGCCGACCGAATGGGAATAGACTGGCCGATATTCGCGGAAGGTGTGGTTGATGATCCCATACCCTTTGGTTAAGGTCAGGAAGTTATTGACGAAGCCCAGCAACCCGCGGGAAGGGATGACGTAGATGAGCCGGGTTTGTCCGTTGTTCTCGATCATATCACTCATCTGCCCGCCTCGATTGCCAAGGGTATCCATGATGTCGCCGACGTATTCACTTGGGACATCGATCTGCAAGTCTTCGTAAGGTTCGCATTTGACCCCGTCGATCTCTTTGATGATGACGTGGGGCTTGCTGACCTCTAATTCGTAGCCTTCCCGGCGCATCGTCTCAATTAAAACCGAGAGATGGAGCTCGCCTCTTCCGGAAACGGTCCAGGTCTCGGTATTGGGGATCCGTTTGTAACGGAGGGAGACGTCGCGCTGAACCTCTTGGTAGAGTCGGTCCTCGATGACCCTCGCGGTGACGAATTTGCCGTCTTGCCCCCTTAATGGCGAGGAATTGGTCCCGAATTCCATCTGCAACGTCGGCTCATCGATCCGCAGTGGCGGCAACGGGCGGATGGAGGTGGGGGCGCAGATGGTGTCGCCGACGTTAAGCTCGGGATAGCCGGCGATGGCGCAGATGTCGCCGGAGTCGACTTGGCTTACCTCGACCCGTTTAAGCCCTTGGAAGGTGTAGAGCTTCATGACCTTGAAGTCCTTGGTCGAGCCATCGATCCTCACGTCGGTGACGGTTTCGCCGACTTTGACCGCGCCGCCGCGGATGGTGCCGATGCCGATCCGGCCGACGAATTCGTTGTAATCGAGCAAAGCCGGCTGCATCTGGAAAGGGGCGCTTGGATCGCAGATCGGCTCAGGGATTTCCTTCAGTATCGTCTCGAAGACCGGATCCATCCCCTTCGCTTGGGTTTCGGGGTCGCTCGAGTAGGAGGAGGTGCCGTTTAAAGCCGAGGTGTAGACGACCGGGAATTCCAATAGGTCGTCGGGGGCGCCTAATTCGATGAAGAGGTCCAATACCTCGTCGACCGCCTTCTTCGGATCGGCGTTGGGCCGGTCGACTTTGTTGATGACGACGATCGGCTTTATATGGTTCTCGAGGGCGTTCTTCAACACGAAGCGGGTCTGGGGCATGGTCCCCTCGAAGGCATCGACTAAAAGCAAGCAGCCATCGACCATATGCATGATCCGCTCGACCTCGCCCCCGAAATCGGCGTGCCCCGGGGTGTCGACGATGTTGATTTTGGTGTCTTTGTACATGATCGAGGTGGTCTTGGCCAAGATGGTGATGCCCCTTTCCCGTTCCTGGGGATTGGAGTCCATGACCCGATCGACGATCTCCTCGTTCGCCCGGAAGGCGCCGGAATTGGCGAGAAGCGCGTTGACTAAGGTAGTTTTGCCATGGTCGACATGGGCGATGATGGCGATATTGCGCATTTTCATAGACGATACCTCGAGATAAAAACAGTTGCCCTTTTGGGCTGGTTGCTATCTTATTCTCGCGCGCGCCTAGGTGCAATAAGCAAACATTAGGAAAGCGTTTACCACTTATCGATTGTAAACGAAAAGGCGGGCAAAGCCGCCTTTTCCAATCGTTGGTTGACCGTTATTTGTCGTCGGAGGTCTTATGCTTTTGCTCCCGTTTTTTCTTGATGATTGGAAGGATGATTTTGATAAATTCCCAAATCATTACGGCGACGATGACCGTAAGGGAGAAATGCATTAATCCGGTCATGAGTCCGGTCAGGCTGCCATATCCCATTGGGTAGGTTGGGTAAGCGGCCCGAGCCCACATCCAAGTGATGTCCCTCATTGTGAGATAGAAGGTGGATCCGGCGAACAATACGATGGCTAGAAGTAAGATTATTTTCATTGCGTTTCCTTTCCTTAATAGAAGAATCCGATGGTCGTCAATTTGTCTTCTTGGCGGTCGAATAAATCGCCCTCTTTATTTTTGTCGTGGTTCCATTCGGTGTTCTGATAGAAGGTGTGGACATGGCAGCGGAAGGCGTCGCTGCTCATGTTCGTGGCCGAGCCATCCATTTCAAAGAGAACGTAGGAATCGACATTATAGGTTATCGTCCCGGCGACTTCTGGGTTTTGGGTAATGTAAGTCCACTCAAGGTTTTCGATGCTTTGCGGGCTGTATTGATGGGAAAGCATCGGATCGGCGGTGACGCTAGAGAGCGTTTTGGTGAAAGAATAGGAAACCGAGGTGGTGAACATGGAATTGGCTTCGACCGAGAGGAAACCGCCGTTAAGATTGCCGGTCGATTGGCCATTTGAAATGCCGAAGCTTAAGGTCTTCGAGAACGAAGAGGTTATGGTTGTGGAGACGTTGGTGGAGTAGGGCCAAGACGCTTTAATGGAAATGTTGCTGCTCCTCCTCCATCCTTCGTTGTATTGTTCCAACTCCAAATCGAAGCCGCCATACTTGAGATAAGCTTCTTTGAATTTGCTGCCATCGTCTTGCCTGTCTCCGTGAATTTGCGGAATAATCCCCGGGGTGAAGTTGACTTTCGAATTCAATAGGTAAAGGTTACTTTTGTCGGTGTAAGGAGATTTATATAAATCCATTTCGACATAAACATACCCACAGTCGCTTTCCAATACTTTTATCGGGTCGATTCGCTTTATCAATTCAAAGCCAAATCCATCGTTGGCATTGGTTGATTGAGGTTGGAGATAACCAGCGGGGTTGCCCGATGAAACGCTGGTAAGGATGGCGAGCAGCAAAGAAGTGGTCATATCTTTGCCTCCTTTCGATTTAATTCTATTCTCGAAAAAAGTAATAATCAATTGTTCAAATCCTTGTCCGATTTTAAAGTTTCTTTGGCGCTTTTATGACTTTAAGCGTTTTTTTGCAGAAGCAGGGCAAGATTCAAATTTACCACGGTGTTTTAAAACATCGGGCAAAAAGCCAACCGTTTCCTCTAACTAGGCCATATATGCGAAAAATAGGAAATATTGGCTGTTTTCACCCAAACGACTGATAATCGTAATCGACTAAGGTGCTAAAAAGCCGCGCTAAACCGACGATCATGGAACCCAATCTGGGCAAGGAGGGGCCTTTGCCCAGCCTCCACGCAGGCTCGGTTTGGCGATTGGGTTCATGTGGCGGCTGGGGAAAGGCCTTTTCTAGCCATGGACTATAACAGAATACGCGACTTCATCACCTCTCTTCTTGACGACGAGGCCGCGGTTGCGCGCAAAGAGCTTAGGAAAAGGGAGCCGAAGCCGATCGACTCGATAGTCGGCATGGAGGCCGGGAGGCCCCTTTCTGCCGGGCGTGCGGGGCTAAGATGGCCAAGAACGGCCATGACAGAACCATGCATTGGAAATGGATATGCACGGGCTGCGGGGAGACGATCTCGGCGCCCGTCGTCGCCTAAATATAATTTAGTCCGTGACGCTTCATTAACTCCGTCTTGGCCGCATTCCTTACCGGGGCAAAACCCAGGCCCGCTCGGGAGCCGTGCGAAACGCCCTGGAAGAAAGTGCTTCATTTTCTTTGGGAATACCCGTTTTCCTATTTTTTCATTTAGTCTGAGAACTGGGGAGGAAAGTGTTTTCGAGTGGGGGAAAATAAGGCTTGCATTCACTGATAAAAATTCGATAAAACGTCAATTTCTTAGTAAAAAATATATTAATTTGAACGCGATAGTCTGCGCAAACCACGGAATCTTCAAAAAAGTTAGTGTGCGCATATCCTTAGAAAACGTTGAAAACATTAGAAAATATGGTAATATTTCTCTTGCAGGGAGTTGATATGATTCTTAAACGTAAAATTTATCAGAAATTGGTGGATTGGAAAAATCAGTCCCAAGGTCAGACCGCCTTGCTGATTGAAGGGGCTCGCCGAATTGGAAAATCCACCATTGTTGAGCGATTTGCGCGAGAACAATACCGGTCGTATATCCTGATCAATTTCAGCGAATCGGTTTCGAAATTCGTCCGGGATTCCTTTGACGATCTCCGGCGGCTCGACGAGTTCTTCCAAAACCTTTCCGCCGACACCGGCGTCACTCTTTATCCGCGGGAAAGCCTCATCATATTCGATGAAGTCCAGCGCTTCCCAAGGGCCCGCGAGGCGATTAAGTTCCTAGTCGCCGATGGCCGTTATGACTACATCGAGACCGGCTCGCTTATCTCCATTAAGGAAAGCGTCGCCGACATCGTTATTCCCTCGGAAGAGAAGTCCCTTCTGATGTACCCACTTGATTTCGAGGAGTTCCTGTGGGCGGCGGGGGAGGAACCCTTGCTGTCTCTGATTAAGGCTAAGGTCGAAGCCCGGGAACCGCTGGCGAACGAATTGCATAATCGGGCGATGCGGCTTTTCAGCGAATACCTCATCGTCGGCGGCATGCCTCAAAGCGTTGCCGCTTTCTTCGATAATCACCGCGATTTTTCCAAAAGCGACGAGCAAAAACGGGATGTTCTGAAGCTTTATTCCAATGATGTTCGCAAAGCCGAAGTCAAGTATCGAGACAAAGTCGCCTATATTTTCAGCCATATCCCCGATTTCCTTTCGACCGGGGCCAAAAATGTCAAGGTACGTCAAGACGCTCCAGCCCAAGGCTGGGGAACATACCGCCAGGCTTTCTTTTGGCTGGGTGATTCGATGATGGCGAATCTCTGCTATCGTTGCTCTGATCCCAATGTCGGGTTTGCGCTGAACGTGGACGAGAAACGGCTCAAATGCTATTTAGGCGACACCGGATTGCTTTTCTCGATGGCCTTCTCGGAGTCGGAAATAAAGAAGCTGTCGCTCTATCGGGATTTCCTCAGCGGCCGATTGGCCATCAATAAGGGGATGTTCTTCGAGAATGCCGTGGCCCAGATACTGGTGGCCAAAGGCAGCCGCCTCTTTTTCTACGATGAGCAAGATCGAGTCAGCCACCGGCCGACGATGGAGATTGATTTCCTGCTAAGCAACGAGTCGCGTTCGCATTACCGGATCTTTCCCCTTGAGGTCAAAAGCTCGAAGAATTACACGACCTCTTCCTTGGATGGGTTCGCTTCTAAATTTCCCAAGCGGATTGGAATGCGGTTGCTGGTCCATCCGAAGCAATTCGCCCTTGAGGATGGGTTGGTCAAATTGCCTCCCTATATGCTGCCTTTCTTCGATTTTGAGTGATTCGCTTTATTTTCTTGCATAAGCAAGAGGGTTCGCCTAATATATGCCCTGCAGCTTGTCTGGGCCAGCAAGACGATTTCTCCGCTTGCGGCGCGGGCAATGCCAAGTGAAAAGAAAGGAGAAAACACCATGGCCCTTAGCAAAGAAGAGACCTTAGCCCTCGTCAAGAAGTACGGCAAGGACGAGAAGGACACCGGCTCGACCGAAGTCCAAATCGCCATCCTCACTTCCCGGATCAAGGCCCTCACCGAGCACTTGAAAGCCAACCACGGGGACGCCGCGAGCCACCGCAGCCTGCTCATCCTCGTCGGCAAGCGCCGCAGCCTGCTCGACTACTTAGCCCGGAACGACGCCGAGAGGTACACCAACCTCATCGCCTCGCTTGGGATCCGTAAGTAATAAGGACGCCGCCCTTCGGGGCGGTTTTCTTTTATGATCCAAAGCTTTTCCTTACGCCAGAACGATTGATACAATGAGGCTATGGGAAAGCGATTGAAGGGACTGATTTATTTGCCAATCGTATCGCTTTTGGCCGGCTGTTCTTTAAGCGATCAGCTTTATGGCGGTGACTTTGCGTATGATTTAGAATCAAGCATGGCCGTTTGCGTTATAAGAAATACCCCAGACCATGATGCCATCTCACCATTTCCTTTGCCTGATGCTGCCGTTTTTTCTTTGCGTCCCATTCAAAAATCCGAATACGAAGCCGCCAATGGATACAATTGTCTCAAGTCCCACCCCTCCAATCCGTTAACCACGGTGCTTTATTATGGGTTCGAATTGATTTTGACTTTTGGCGATTCCGCGATCAGAATGAATATGCATGACGCCGGGGTAGGCGTGGCCCACGATACCTATGCCCTGGATTTTGCTAATTCCCCCTTCGATCAAAGCGTAAGGTCGGGTCAGCTTTGGATGATGGACTCCGAAAAGCCGGAAATAAGGTTCCACGTTGATGTAAAAAAGGATTTCTACGTCGCGTTTTCGTTAATCTTCAATCGATTATCGACCGTTACCATTTCGGGAGAACGGTCAGATTCTTCTACGTCAAAATTAAGGGAGAATATTTATGTTTACTGATTTAATGGCCGTTCTTGCCTTGCTCAACGCTTCACCGCAAATTGAAAGTCCAGTGGTTTATCGTAATCAAGCCGAAGCATTGGCCTCGATTTCCGACTCGCATGTTATTGATTCCTCTAGTTCGCTTCCGATTGTTGCGAACAAAGGCGAAGGCACAGATGCTTTATCCGATACTGAATTGGAGACGTATTTGGTAAGCACATACGGAAATGAAGGATATTCAGAATGGGACAAGGACCCTTCCTTTTGCGGGAGACGGAGGTTGGGTTGACGTTGGGCGAAGGCGATCTCGGCCGCCTTCTGCCGGTGGGCGACGCCGATTCGGACCATCTTCCTCTTTTCGAAGGCGAACCGGCGGCATGGTCGCGTTGCCATATTTGGCATCCTTTCGTTTCTTTGATGGGGACGGGGAGATTTTTGCATCCAACCGCCGGATCTTTATTCGGGGACTATCGTCTCTTCGATTATTTTTGGCGCCGGGCATTTTACCTTCGATTTAATAAATATGGATCGACCTTGTTTCGAAATCGTCAGGGTCGATGAGCAAAATAATTTTGTTTATTTCCTTGATTTATTCTTCTCTCGGCAGACCAAGGAAACGATTTCCGGAGTCAAGAGTTATTTTCCGAAAGTCTGATGGGCTTAGCAAAAACCGCTAAGCGTCCGGCTATTGCGGCCCTTTCGGAAAGATGGCATAGGATTTGCGCGTGAAAGCAATCGAATCGACTGATGATTTGCGAATCATTTTGTTTTTTTGGTCGGCTGTCTTTGGGCGTTCAGTTTTACGGCGGGGATTTCGATTATGGCTATGAGGCCAGCCGCGTTTACTGCACGTTGAAGTTTTCCTTTCCCTTTGATGCCTTTTCGCCTTTGCTCTTCTTGCAAGCAGCTGAGTTCGCTTTGATTCGAATCGGAAAGGAATGATACCAAGAGCCGAGCGGCAGCCATTGCCGGCAATCCCGTCTCGCTAAATGGGTTGATGACCCTGTTTTATTAGAAGGCCGGCTTGAATTGGCTTTTGATGGCGCGATCACCCGATTTGCTTTCGACAACGGCGGGAAAGGACGCGCCGATAGCCATTTTTCGGACTTTGGCAATTCGCCATTCGATTACGAAAACGGCATCGGAACATTGTGGATGCCGGATTTTCAGAATCCAAAGATATCGTTCCCTGTATCTTAACGATAAGGAAACTGTTGTTTACTCTTTTTTGGCTATTCACCGACCGTTACCATTTTGGGGCCGGGGTCGTATTCTTGCGCCGCAAATGGATTAGCGATCGCCCGCCGATATATCCTTTTCGGTCTTCTTGAGTTTCTTCCTTCGGCTTATCTCGTCGATGACGCAGATGACGGCGCAGGCTATTAGCAAGACGAGCGAGACCCCAAACAAAATCCAGAAGAGGTAGTGCAAAAACGGGCTGTATAGCATATCCCAATTTTGCAGCAGCTCATTGACTCCGTAGAATGTCGAAGCGGCGAATATGACGCTTAGGCAGGCGATAATTCTCGACATTTATGTTCCTCCTTAACCTTAATAGAAATAGCCTAACGACCCATTTTCGACTAACTGCTTGGCGAAGAGGCTATGTCCATTTTTCTTGGTGTTCTGATAGCAGATACCGTAATAGCAGCGGAAGGCGTCGGAGCTCATGTTGGTGGCGCTATTGTCCATCTCAAAGAGAATATGGCAATCGATGTTGTAGGAGAGGGCGCCGGCGACTTTATTATTTTCTACGAGGTAAGACCATTGCATTTCGTCGCCATTCCCGCGGTCGGCTTGGTAAGAAAGAGCGGGGTCATCGACGGTGCTGGATTTCGATTTCTCGAAAGCGAAAGATAACTTGGTCGATTGCTCGGATGAGGCCTCAATTTTAATAAGCCCTCCGTTACCTAACTCGATCGATTGCCCTTTGGTGTATTCTTTTGAAAGAGTGAACCCAAATTTTGATGTTATGGTGGTGGTGACATTGGACGAGCGAGGCCAAGAAGTCAGGACTTTGATGTTCCCGGATTTTCTCCAGCCTTCGTTGTATGCGCCCAATTCGGCGTGGAAATACCCGTTTTTCAAGTACCCCTCAGCGAAGGGCTTACCGTTGACCTGCAAGCTATTGTTCAGCTTTGCCTGATATCCGGGGACGAAGGTCACGGACGGATTGTAAATATAAAGATTGCTCCGTTCGGTGTAGGGTAGCTTGTACACTTTTTGCTCGACATAAGCGTATCCGTCCTCGCTTTCCAAAATCGTGACTGGCTTATACGAGTATATCAAAGCGTAATCTTCGACATTAATACTCGTAGAGGTCGAGCAGACTGCCGCTGATTCTTCTTTCGGAGCCAAAGGCTCGGCAATGCCGGATGACGTAAGGCTGGTAGCGCAAGTCATTAACAATGATCCAATCATCTTTAGCCTCCTTTTAATAGACACATATATAATACAATACCAATGTCGTCTATTCAACAGCTTTCCAGCATTTGGTTATATCGGCTTGATTAAAAACGTCATGTCCTGTTTTTGGTTTCGTTTAGAAGTCATGTCCTGCCTCCGGTTAAAATAGTGACGTCCTGCCCGTCCCCCGAAGGGAGAGATCAAACGGACAAATACAGAAGACACCCCAAAGGAGACGTATCCGCCATAGCCGGCCCCTGGCCGCGGCTCGTTCTTCCGGAACGCGGCCGTCTGCTCGGCGGCCGTCGGGTTGTAGGCGAGGCTGCGCGCATGCTTATTGGGGCATCCCTCGTAGACTACGGGCAGCGTTGGGCCCTCTCGCGTTCGACCGTCCCGTCGCCGTCGGGGACCCGGTTCCTCTTACTCTCGCGTGAGACGGAGGTTGGGCTGACGTTGGTGGCGAAGGCGATTTGGGCCGCCTTCTGCCGGTGGGCGACGCCGATTTGGATCACCTTCCTCTATTCGAAGGCGAACCGATGGCATGGTTGCGTTGCCATATCCTATGTCCTTTCGTTTCTTTGGTGGGAAACGGGGACATTTTTGCATCCGACCAACGCTTGTTGGCCGAATGTCTAACGGCGGAGGCTTTCGAAAGTGGCGTTCCTTTACTTATATGCTTTTCCTCTGAAAGATTGATAGAATGAGCCTATGGGAAAGCGATTGAAGGGACTGGTTTATTTGCATATCATCGGCATTTTCCTTCTCGGATGCAGCCCTTTGAAGCAGATTTACGGCGGCGATTTCGCCTATCTTCCGTCTCGAAGCGGCGCTTACCCAGTTGGCTCTGGCGGTGGGGAGGAAAACCGCCTGCCGGATAGTTATATGCCGGATGAGGCTTCTTTGCGACTTGAGCCATTATCCAAACAAGAGTTTTTGGAACTCGATGGTTTGAACTCGATTCAGTCCAACATGATTGGGTTCGCCGGGACTACCCTTTATTACGAGATTCAGTTCTCAGCCAAGAAAGGGGAGATAGAGGAGAGAGTTCAATTAAGAGTTGAATCGGCCAGCACTCAACCGCCGGATCTTTATTCGGGGACGATCGTCTCTTCCCTAATTTTCGGCGCTGGGCATTTCGCCTTCGATTTAATAAATATGGATCGACCTTATTTCGAAATCGTCAGGGCGGACGAGCCTAATGATTTAGTTTATTTCCTTGATCTGTTCTTCTCTCGGCAGACCAAGGAAACAATTTCCGGAGTCAAGAGTTATGTTCCCAACGCACGCTATAATAATTAAAGACAGCGAGGAGGATATTTATGATCTCAGAAGCGTTAATGGCATTGGCGGGGCTGGGTGGTGGAGTCGGTATTCCTGGTAGCCTTCCGGTAATTTACGAGAATCAAGCCGCGGCCATATCCGCGACGACTACCGGGATGCTTATGTTCGTTATGATTTCAAACGAAAGATAAAATCGTTGTGCCTTCGGCTGAATGTATGGAACGCCAATGATTTTAATCCTAGTGGAAATCGCTATTGTGTTTTGAAACTTTTTAGGAAAGACGGGATGTTGGACTATCCTTACAATATTTCGCTCGACGGGCTTTCGACGTCCTACGACTCGCCATCTTGCTTTCGGCCTTCGTTCCTAAAAGAAGATTATGGCTTTTCGCTTAACGTTTGGTCCGACATTGGTCTCGGTTCAGGGCGGAATAGGGGGAGGCTGGTTATCCAAGGCGTTTCGGTTTGCTTCGCCGATTGATTGATTTAGTGGAAACGAAATTAACGAAGGCCGTTGATTCGCCTTTGTTCCTTTTCCCTATAGAGGGAAGAAGCCAAGGGTGATAACATATGCACTGTTTGAGAATAAAGGAAAAAAGAATGAAAGAAGTGTTCGAAACAACCTTCGCTGGACGCCATCTTCAAGTGGAATCCGGCGAGATCGCCAAACAAGCCGATGGTTCGGTTTTAGTCCGTTTTGGCGACACCGTCGTCCTCGCCACCGCCTGCTGCGCCGACGAGCCGAAGGAAGGGGATTTCTTCCCCCTCACCGTCAACTATGAGGAAAAGCAATACGCTTCCGGCAAGATCCCCGGCAGCTTCCTCCGCCGGGAAGGGCGGGCCAGCGAGCATGCGACCTTAAGCGCCCGTCTGATCGACCGGCCGATCCGCCCGCTATTCGCCGATGGGTTCCGCAACGAAGTCCAGATCGTCGTCACCGTCATGAGCTGCGACCGGGACAACACCCCGGAGATGACCGGGATGCTCGGCGCCTCCTTGGCCCTTTGCACCTCCGATATCCCCTTTGATGGGCCGGTGGCCGGCGTCTACGTCGGAAGGGTCAACGGCGAACTCATCGTCGACCCCACCGAGGAGCAGATGAAGAACAGCGACATCAACCTCGCCGTCGCCGGCACCGAGAACGCCATCATGATGGTCGAGGCCGGGGCGAGCCAGGTTCCCGAAGAGGAGATGCTCGATGCCATCATGTTCGGCTTCGAGCACATCAAGGCCCTCTGCGCCTTCCAAAAGGAAATCATCGCCAAAATCGGCAAGCCCAAGCGCCATATCGACCTCTATGCCCCCGATCCGAAGATCGTCGAGGACATCCACTCGCGGATCGGCGAGAAGATGGTCAAGGCCATCTCCATCTTCGACAAGCTGGAGCGGCAAGACGCCATCGACGCGCTTAAGAAGGAAATCAAAGACGATTACGAGTCGCGCGAATACGAGGACGAGCATGACCACAAGATGACCATGCTCATGGTCGACGACATCCTCGAGAAGATGGTGGCCGACGAAGTCCGCCGGCTCATCACCGAGGATAAGATCCGCCCCGATGGACGGAAAGTCGACGAGATCCGGCCGCTGGATTGCCAAGTCGACCTCCTGCCGCGGGCCCATGGCTCAGCCATGTTCACCAGAGGCCAGACCCAAGTCATCGGCACGACCACCCTCGGCCCCCTTAGCGACAAGCAGATCATCGACGATCTGACTGGGGAGACCGAGCGGAGATTCATGCATCACTATAACTTCCCGCCTTATTCGGTCGGGGAGATCGGAAGGATGGGCGCTCCCGGGCGCCGGGAGATCGGGCATGGCAAACTCGGCGAAAGGGCCCTAAGCTACGTCTTGCCCACCGAAGAGGAATTCCCCTATACCATCCGCTGCGTCGCCGACGTCGTCGAATCCAACGGCTCGAGCTCGCAGGCCTCCATCTGCGCCAACTGCATGTCCTTAATGGCGGCCGGCGTCCCCATCAAGGGCATCGTCTCCGGCATCGCCATGGGGCTTATCACCTCGGGCCCGCTCGATGGCAAGCATCCTTATACCATCCTCACCGATATCCAAGGGTTGGAAGACCATTTCGGCGATATGGACTTCAAATGCGCCGGCACCGAGAAAGGGTTGACCGCCTTGCAGATGGACATCAAGATCCACGGGGTCACCCGGGAGGTCCTCTCCGAAGCCTTAGCCCAAGCCAATAAAGCCCGGGCTGAGATCAGGGAAGCCATCGCCAAGGCCATCCCCGAGCCGCGGAAAGAGGTCTCGAAGTACGCGCCGAAGATGGTCAGCTTCAAGATCGACGTCGACAAGATCCGCGACGTCATCGGCCAAGGCGGCAAGGTCATCAACGGCATCATCGCCGATTGCAACGGCGTCCAGATCGACGTCGAGGAAGACGGGACCATCACCATCTACCATAGCGACAAGCAGATGATCGAGAAGGCCAAAGCCATCATCGACGATATCGTCCGCGAAGCCAAAGTCGGGGAGATCTTCGAAGGGAAGGTCACCCGGGTTGAGGATTACGGCTGCTTCGTCAACCTCTTCGGCGACACCGATGGGCTCTGCCACGTCTCCCGGCTCGCCTGGAATTACGTCGAGGACGCCCATGACGTCTGCAAAGTCGGCGATTCGCTCAAAGTCGTGGTCATCGGCCTCGACGAGAAGGGGAAGGTCAAAGTCAGCCACCGGGAATTCGAAGAGAAGCCGGAAGGCTATGTCGAGCGTCCGGAGCGCCCCGCCCGTTCAGGGCATGGCAATTCCGGCCACCATGGGCCGCGGGGGAACGGCAAACCCCGTCGCTAATCGGCGAAAACATCAGGGCAAGGAGGGAAACTTCCTTGCCTTTTGCTATATTTGGTAGAAAATGTAGGCAAGGAGGGAGAAGCATGCCTAAGATCATCACCATCGCCCGCGAGTTCGGCAGCGGCGGACGGGAAGTCGGGAGGCGGCTCGCCGAGAAGCTCGGCTACGCCTATTATGACAACGAGATCATCACCGAACTGATGAAAAGCACCCAGTATTCGAAAGAATACCTTGAGGAAGTGTCGGAGAAGGACCCGGTGCCGTTATTTCCGATCCGTTATGGCTCAACGCTTAATCCCTCGCCTGACCCCGGGATCTCGATGGCGATCGAGGTCCTTTCGGCCCAAGCGAAGATCATGCGGGAAATGGCCTTGAAATCCGACTGCGTCATCATCGGCCGGGCGGCCGATTACCTGCTGCGCGACCTCAAGCCTTATCGGATCTTCGTTTACGCGAGCGACGAATCGCGCTTGGCTAGGACCCTTTCCCGCGAGCATAGCGGCAAAACCGAGAAGCAGCTTAGGAAAGAGATGAAGGCCGTCGACAAGAAAAGGCGGAAGTACTATCGCTTCGTCACTGGGAAGGATTGGGACAATTGGGAGAATTACGATCTCTGCCTCAATACCTCGAACGCCGACATCAAGTCGCTCGTCGATTGGCTAGCCCATCTTTTCGCCTAAAGCGGCGGCGATATCCCTTAGATTGTCTGAACTTAACAAACCGTCGATGTCCTCGACGGTTTTTATCGTCTTCTCCTTCAATAGGCGGTGAAGTGAGGAGAAAAGGCCGCCGCCTTCGGGGTAATTTTCCTCGCCATAGCCGTTATTCTCCTCCTCGATCAAGGCGATGAGGTAGCGGCGGAGGTATTCCAATAGGCTTTCCTCGATCCAATAGGCGTTGTTTTCAGCGGCCCCTTCATAAGCCTTCAGCTTCATATAAAGCGGCAAGCCGTCGATCTCATCCCGCCAAATATCGGCGAAAAGGAAATCGTAGTCGCGGTCGCGGTGGGCTTTGGCGTATTCGAGGGCGTCCCCTTCCCCGATGGTTATTTTCCCTTTGTTCGGGAATAGGGGCAGCAGTTTTTCCTTAAAGCCTTCGATCAATGCCGGGTCTTTCTCGATGACGATGATTGAATTGACTTCCGGCTTCGCCGAGATCATGAAGAGGGCATAGCCGAGGCCGAGGCCGTAAAGGAGGACCTTTCCCTTCGCCGATTCGATCGGTTTCCGCATGGTGTTGATCTCGTGGGGGATGACTTCCATCCAGTTCGACCCGCCGGCTTGATAGAGGGGATATTCGACCTCGGTGGGAAAATAGGCGGAAGGGGAGTAGGACTCATAGGACTTCCGGATCGTTATCTCGTCGTAGAGGAACAGCTCGAACGGCCGGTAGTGGGAAAAAGCGAAACCGTCTTTTAAGCTCAGCTGGCTTTGATGTTCCTTTAGGAAACGATAATAGGGGTTATCGGTCAATTCCTTGGGGTCGAGGCGAAGGAAACTGACGGTTTGGAATAGCCGCTGATCATCCTCGTCGAATAGGCTTAGGACGGTCTTTAGGCTCTTATATCCCTTGGAGGAGACCCGGTAAAGGCGCGATAAGGCGTTGTCGCGGGCCGAGGAGAAGGCGTCGGCCTCGTATATTCGCTCCAAATAAGCCCGGCCTTGGCGGTCCAAATCGAAAATCATGGCTGAATTATGCACTTAAAAGCGAAAAAAGAAACAAAAACGCTTATAATGGCGGCGTGGAAGACGTAATCATAATCGGCGCCGGGGTTATCGGATCCCTGATCGCCAGGAGCTTATCCGCCTACGAGGCCGCGATTTTGGTATTGGAGAAAAACCTCGATGTCGGGGATATGGCGAGCGGGGCCAATTCCGCCATCGTCCATAGCGGGTACGACCCGATCCCCGGCAGCAAAAAGGCCGAATACAACGTCAAGGGGAACGCGATGTTCGATCGGCTCTGCTCCGAACTCGGCGTCAACTTCCGCCGGATCGGCTCATTGACCCTGTCCTTCGACGAAGAAGGGGATCAAAAACTTGACGAATTGCTGCTTCGGGCGAAGCAGAACAAGGTCGAGGCCCGGATAATCGAGGGGTATGAGGCCATCTCTACGATCGAGCCGAGGGTGAATCATAACGTCCGCTCGGCCCTTTATTGCCCAAGCGCCGGGATCGTCGATCCCTTCCTGCTCACCGCCCGGGCGATGGAAAACGCCCTCGACAACGGGGCGATGATCCGGCTTGGGGAAGCGGTCAACTCGATCAAAGAGATAGATGGCGGCTACGAGGTATCGACCGATAAAAACACCTATCAAGCCCGTTACCTCATCAACGCCGCCGGGGCCTATGCCGATGAAATCGCCAAGATGGCCGGGGTCAGCAAATGGAAAGTGGTGCCGAAGAAAGGGCAGTATTTCGTTTTGGATCATTTCGGCCCTTTCGTCAAAACGGTTTTATTCCCCTTGCCGAGCCAAAAGGGGAAGGGGATGCTCGTCGCCCCGACGACCTCGGGCAATTACCTAGTCGGCCCTTCCTCGACGGTGGAGGAAAGCAAAGACGACGTCTCAACCGACTCCTTGACTTTGGAATCGGTCCAATCGGGCGGAGCCCGGCTAGTCGACTTTTTGCCCATCAATGAATCGATCCGGGTATTCGCTGGGATCCGGTCCTCGATCGCGGGCGGGGATTTCGTGATCGAGGAATCGAAGCCGAACCTCCTCAACTTAATCGGCATCGATTCCCCGGGGTTGGCCAGCTCGCCCTATATCGGGAAGCTGGTCGCCGAAATGGCGGTAAGCCGACTCGGCTTAACCGAGAAAGCGGATTTCAACCCCTACGTCAAACGGATCAAGCTGGCGGCTTTGGGGCTAGAGGAAAGGGCGAAGCTAATCGAGGAAAACCCCGATTACGGCGAAATCGTCTGCACCTGCGAGAAAACGAGCCTCGCTGAGATAAGACAAGAGCTCCGCGCCTCCTTGCCTTGCCTTACCGTCAAGGCGATGAAGAAAAGGACCCGGTGCGGCTTCGGCAAATGCCAAGGCGGCTTCTGCCAAGCCCGGATCGTCGAGGAGATCGCCAAAGCCTATGGGACGAAGCTAAGCGACGTCAATTACGGGCTGCCGGGCAGCCCCCAGCTTAAGGAGGAAAGCAAATGATGAGGAAAGAAGTCGACGTGCTGATCGTCGGCGGCGGGGCGGCCGGGCTAGGGGCGACGATCGGGGCGATGGAAGAGGGCGCCCAAAACGTCCTCTTGGTCGATCGGAAAAACCGGCTTGGCGGGATTTTGACCCAATGCGTCCATTCCGGATTTGGCTTAAAGGTGTTCAACCAAGAGCTGACCGGCCCGGAATTCGCCTCCCGCCTCGCTAGGAAAATCAAGGGAACGGCGGTCGAAATCCTCCTTAATGCCTTCGTTTTGTCCCTTTCCCCCAATAAGGAGGCGTTGATATCCTCCCGCCAGGGGCTTTATCAAGTCCGGGCCAAAGCGATCGTCTACGCGGCCGGATGCTTGGAAAGGACGCCAGGGATGATCCGATTGCCCGGAACCCGCCCTTCCGGCGTCCTCACCGCCGGTTTAGCCCAGCTTTACCTAAACGAATACGGCTATTTGCCAGGCAAAAGGGCCTTCATCCTCGGCTCGGGCGACATCGGCTTGATTATGGCAAGGCGGCTTAGCTTAGAAGGGGCGAAGGTATTGGGGGTGGCGGAGATCATGCCCTATAGCAACGGGCTGGTCCGCAACAAAGTCCAATGCCTCGATGATTTCTCCATCCCCTTGTATTTATCCCATACCGTGTCGAAAGTATACGGGAACAGCCAGCTTGAGGGCATCGATTTATCAAGAGTCGATGAGCGGGGCGCCATAATCGAGGGCAGCCAAACCCATATCGAATGCGATTTGCTTTTGCTTTCCGTCGGCTTATTGCCCAACGTCGGCACCTTGAAAAACGCCGGGGCGAAGATAGGGGAGAGCAAAGGGGCGGCCGTCGATGGGTCGCTCATGACCTCTTTGCCGGGCATCTTCACCGCCGGGAATTCCCTTCACGTCCACGATTTGGCTGACGAGGCTTACCTCGAGGGGATCGAGGCTGGCAAAGCGGCCGCCCAATATATCAGCAACCCCGTTGATCCCGTTAAGGAAGCAACCTTGACCCATGATGGGAACATCTCCTACCTCGTCCCGTCTTCTTATGATAGTTATTCGACCCGCGACCTCTTAATAAAGTTCCGCTGCCGCCGTCCAATAGGAAAGTGCTCCATAAATATCAGTTGCGACGGCGAAGTGGTTAAAACAATTAAAAAACTATCGATGCTGCCAAGTGAAATGGAAATCATAAGAATTCCTAAAAAACTACTGAAAAACAACTTAAAAACTATCGAAGTAACTTTGGAGGATAACTTATGAAACTCCAGACTACCTGCATCATCTGCCCCCGGGGTTGCCAGCTCAAAGTCGATGACGACCTGACGGTTCATGGCCATTCCTGCCCCCGCGGGGAAGCTTATGGCAAGCAAGAGGCGACAAATCCGCGGCGTAATGTCTCCTCGACGGTTAGGATTGACTCGGAATTGGTACGGATGTGCCCAGTCCATACCAGCGCCCCTTTCCCCAAGGGGAGAATCGGCGAGCTGATGGAAGCGATTAAGGCCTTTTCCCTGAAAGCCCCTGTTCACATGGGGGAGGCCGTGTGTCAAAATCTCCTTAACACGGGCGTCGATTTGCTCGTCAGCGAAGACATCGAACGATAATGAAAGCCTTGATTGCCAGCGACATCCACGGCCGGAAAACGGCTATGGCCAAACTCAGCGCCCTCATCGACGCGCTTAACCCCGACCGGATCATCCTTCTGGGCGATTATCTTTATAACGGGCCCCGTAACGGGGTGCCGGGGGATTATGACCCGATGGCGGTGTGCCGGGAATTGAACCGCCACGCCGGGAAGATAGTCGGGGTCCGGGGCAATTGCGATTCCCGGATCGACCAAACTCTATTGAAGTTCGATATCGAGGACTCAAAGGTCGTTTATTTCAACGGCTACCGGATCGATTTGATCCACGGGGACCTGCTGACCAGCGATTTGCTCCACGTTTCCCGCGGCGACATCCTGATGTATGGGCATACCCATATCCCGATGCTGAAAAAGCAAGACGGCGTCGTTTATCTTAACCCCGGTTCCGTCTCTTTCCCCAAAAACGGCTTCCCGCCCAGCTACGCCGTTTTCGAGGAGCGGGAAATCCAGGTTCTCCCCCTCGACGGGGGCGAGCCGATCTACGTCCTTTCCCTAGCCTAGGCTAGGGTCGAACTGCTATAATCACCCCGAAAGAGGAAAACAATGGATAACAAAGTAAAGATATTCGCTTTAGGCGGACTCGACGAAGAGGGCAAGGATTGCTATTGCGTCGACATCGACGGCGATTTGTTCGTCATCGAATGCGGCCTCCGCCAACCCGATAAGACGATGCCGGGCGTCGATTACGTCATCCCCCGGCTCGATTATCTTTTCGAAAACAAAAACCGGATCAAAGGCTATTTCCTGACCCATGGCCATGACGACGTCATCGGGGCGCTGGCTTTCATCTACAAAGAAGCGCCGGCCCCGATCTATGGCTCGCGGGTCTCGATCGAGATGCTGAAGATGTTCACCGTCCACGTCAATAAAGACCCGAAGATGTACGACTTCCACGTGGTCGAGCCCAGCTCCTCCTTCCAGGTGGCCGGGCGGACCGTGACCTATTTCCATACCGCCCATAACATCGCCGGCAGCAGCGGAATCGCCATCTCAACCAGCCTTGGCAACGTCGTCTTCCTCGGCGATTTCGTCATCGAGAACGCGGCTTCCGGATCCTATGTCTGCGACATGAACGCCATCGGCAAGCTATCCGAGCAGCCGACTTTGGCTTTGATGGTCGAATCGATCTACGCCGACCGCCCGGGCTATACCGCCCCCCAATACAAATTGGCCCCTAAGCTCGAGGACATCATCAAAAACGCCCCGGGCCGGGTGTTCGTCTCGATCTTCGCGAGCGACCTTTATAACGTCAATGAGCTGATCGGCCTCGCGGTCGCCAACAAAAAGAAGATCGTCTGCTATGACCAAAGCGACCAAGATATCCTCAACGCCATGCAAGGGTGCGGGGAGCTCTCGATCCCCCGGGACAATTTCGTCTCCTTGGACGATATCCTCCGTTATCGCGACCAGGACTTGGTTATCCTCATGACCGGGTTCGGGGCCAAGATATTCCGCAAGATGGCCTTATTGGCCTCCGGGCAAAACGAAGACAAGCGGATCAAGCTCAAGCCGACCGACACCTTCGTCGTCGCCTCGATGAGCAACGATCTGACCGAGCTCGAGTACACCGACGCGGCCGATGAGCTCTTCCGCTCCGGCTGCCACGTCCAATTGCTGTCGAAGAAGACCTTCTTGCGGATGCATGCCTCGGAAGAGGACATCAAGATGATGGCCTCGATGCTCAAGCCGAAATACTACATCCCGATCAAGGGGTTCTATAAGTCCCTCCTCCATAACGCGATGCTTTCCCTTTCGATGGGGCTTAGCCTCAACCACCAAAACGTCTTCGTCTTGGAAAACGGCCAATCGGTCATCATCGATGCCCGGGGCGGCCGATTGTTCGACGAAGGGATCCCCCATGGCGATATCCTGATCGACGGGGAAGGGGTCGGCGACATCTCGGAGCAAGTCCTCGCCGATCGGGGGAAATTAGCCGAAGGGGCCTTGGTCCTCGCCCTCACCATCTCGAAGAAGAGCCGGCGGATCATCGCCGGGCCGGAAGTGCAGATGAAAGGGTTCGTCTACGCCCACGAGGCCGATTTGGTCGCCCGGGAAGTGGGGAAAGCCTTCGTCAGCGCCGTGAAGGAAGCGCTCGAGGAGCCGCGGTTCGACCCCGAGCAGATGAAGCAGGCGGTTTACGAGAAGTGCCTTAAGACCACCAGGCGGTGCACCGGCGGGAAAGAGCCGATGATCCTCCCCCTGATCGTCGAGGCGGAATAAAAATTCCCACCGCGCAAGGGACATTCCTATGGAATGACCTTGCGTTTTTATTTACAATATCCGCATGCTCAAACGTTCGGAAATATTTACAACGAATAAGCCCCTGAAAAAGGCTTTGGCCTTGCTTGGGCTCCTTTTATCCCTCCTTTTCCTTTTCTCGCCCAACACCCATTTGAAGGGATTGGCGTTGATATTGGTCTATCCTTTCGGAACCGTCGGATTCTACGCGTTTTGCTTTTTCGGCGTTTTCTATAGCCTTAAGGCTTTGCTCTTCCCCTCTTTCTCCATCCCCAAGCGGGTTTATTTCGCCCTTTGGCTTTTGATACTCGCCTTCGGATTGACCTGCAACGCCTCGTTGGGGTCTAAGATCGCCGGGTATTCAAGCTTCGAGGGGTATTCCGTCCAGGTCGATCGCGATTACCAAGGCTTCGGCTTCTTCGTCGACTTCTCCTTGGGCATCGGGGCGATCGGCAGCTTCCTCATGGGGCTATTCATCGAGCCGGGCTTGCCCGGGCTTGGCTATTTCTTCCTGGTTTTGGTCTACCTTTCGTCGGCTTTGGTCTTCGCCTACCCCTATATCCGGACCCTGATCCTCAATTTCCGCCGCCAAGCCGCCATCAAGCAGAGCCAGCGGGAAAGGGAAAGCGAGGCGGAGGAAACTGTCCCCGACGAGGAGCCGATATTGCTGTCGAAGCGGAGCGAATCGATCATCGCCCCCGAGGACGTCGACGATTCCTTCGAGTCCTATGAGCCGAGCGGGGCCATCTCCAACCCCCTTTCCTCCTTCCGCTTCGAGCCGGCTGGCGAATTCAAGCCGCTGAAGCGGGGCCAAACCCCGTCCCTCGGAGTGGGGGTCGAATCCGGACCGAAGGAGGTCCCGCCTTTGCAATCCCACCTTTACGAAGGCCGCCCGGTCCAGTATTCCGGATTGCAGGAGGCCCATTTCACCCCGAGCCGGGCCTCGGCCCCGGCCAGCTCGAAGGAAGAGATAGCCCCGAAGCCGAATTTAACCGCCCCCATCCCCTCTTTTTCCTATAAGCCGAAGGAAGAGGTGGTGGTCGAGCCGGAAGCGGTCGAGGAAGACCCGGTCATATCGCCATCCCTTAGCGAGAATCCGAACGCGCCCTCCTCCCCCTCGCCAGCCGCCCCTTTATTCGCGGAAGCCCAACCGAAGGAGGCAGCCATCGCCGAGCCGGAAGTGACCGTCGAGGAATTGCCCACGGAGCCCGAGGCGGCGATCAAAGTCCCGCCTTTGCCGAAGATCCCCTCCCTTGAGGAGGCGTCGGTCCCGCCCTCTCCTTCGATTGAGCCCGAGATGGCCATCGAACCCTCCGCCCCTTCGCCAAGCCCGGCGGAGAACGAGGATTTGGGCGAGCCGGCCAAGCCCTTGCCCCCGTATGAGCTGCCCCCGGAATCGCTGTTGAAGACCTATGACGACCAAAGCGACCGCGAGGCGAGGATGGAGCAGGAATGCCTAGAACGGACCGAGATCATCAACCAGACCTATGAGAATTTGGGGGCCGGGGCCCGGGTCGTCTCCCATAAAATCGGCCCCTCGGTCACCCGTTATGACGTCGAGACCGCCCATGACGTCTCGGTTTCGAGCTTGAACCGCTACATCACCGACATCGCCTTGCGGCTCGGCGGGGTCTCGGTCCGCTTTTCGGAGATCGTCCCCGGGAAAGTCACTTCCGGCTTAGAGGTCATCAACTCGACCTCGCGGATCGTCCCCTTCAAGGAGGTCAACGACGGTTTGCCCCATACCAAGGGCATCACCATCCCCTTCGGCGAGGACATCGACGGGAAGATATTGGGGGCCGACCTCACCTCTTTCCCCCATATGCTGGTGGCCGGGACCACCGGGTCGGGGAAATCGGTCTTCATCAACTCCATCATCATGGCGATCCTGATGCGTTATCGGCCGGAGGAGGTCAAGTTCCTCCTGATCGACCCGAAGACCGTCTCCTTCTCCAAATTGGCCGATATCCCCCATCTGCTTTGCCCGATCGTCACCGATCCCGGGGCCAGCCGGAACGCCTTGAAGAAACTGTGCGAGCTGATGGATAAGCGGTATAAGATCTTCGCCTCCTGTCAAGTAAACGACATCGCCGAATACAATTCCGATTACGCCGAATACGCCGGCAAGGCGAAAATGCCTTATATCATCGTCATCATCGACGAATACGCCGATTTAAGCGAGCAATGCAAAGACGTCTCCTCCTTCGTGCTGCGCTTAGCCCAGAAAGCCCGGGCCTGCGGGATCCACCTCATCGTCGCCACCCAGCGCCCCGACGTCAAGGTCATCACCGGCACCATCAAGGCCAACCTGCCGGTCCACGTCGCCTTGATGGTCGCCAACCCCATCGACTCCTCGACTATCCTCGGCTGTGCCGGGGCCGAGGAGCTCGCCCCCCATGGGGACATGCTCGTCGATTGCCCGCAGGTGCTGCGGAAGCAACTGGCCCGTTGCCAAGGGTGCATGGTCGATCCCTTCGAGATGCGCCAGGTGGCCAATTGGGTCAAGCAGCAGCAGAAGGTCAATTACGACGTCGAGTTCCTCCATCTTGAGGATGAGGGGGAGTCGGGCGATGCCGCGGTTTCCGCCGCCTTGCCTTCCCCAGCCGAGCTTAAGGCCGCTTCCGACGAGGAGAAGTACCAGATGATCAAGGCCAGCATCATGACCCGGGAATATTGCTCCATCTCGCAGATTCAACGGGATTTCTCGGTCGGCTTCACCCGGGGCGGGAAGATCATGAAGCGCCTCCAGGAGGAAGGGATCGTCGCCTTCGATTCCGGCAATTCCAATTCGACGAAGGGCAGCAAAGTCCTCGTCCATAGCCTTGAGGCCTTAGAGCAATGAGGATCGGCTGCGACATCGTTTATCTCCCCCGGATCAAGAAGGGGCTCGAGAAAGCGATCCTGACCGAAAACGAAATGGCCGAGTTCGCCTCCTCGCCCAAACCGAGCGAATACCTCGGCGCCCGCTTCGCCTTGAAGGAGGCGTTCATGAAGGCGATGGGGAAAGGGATCGACCAAATAGGCTTCCGCCGCATCGAGATCGGCAAGGAAGAGGGCGGGGCCCCTTACATCGTCTATGAGGGCCGCCGATACGAATGCTCGCTTAGCCACGACGGGGATTACGCTTTCGCCGTGGCTTTATATCAGGATTGAAAAGGGGCCATAATCCCCTTATATTTACCTCTAGCAACTTATGAAAGACACCTATTTGGACGCTAAGCTCGTCAAGCCCAACCAAATCCGGCTCGTCGTCTTCTCCGCTTTGCCTTGGGAACGGCTCGACCCGGTCTTGCTGGTCGACGGAAAGAAATACACCGGCCTCACCACCGCCAAAATCCAAACCCTTTCCCAACTCGCCATCGTCGACTTCCTCCTGCCTTCGCCATTGGAACTCGGCCATAGCTACTTCTTGGTCCTTCCCCAATACGGCTCGATCCCCGTCGACGTCTCGGAGGCGACCGAATTCAGCGATTTCGACACCCGTTTCTACTATGCCGGCGATGATCTGGGCTGCACCTACGCCAAAGAGGGCACCCGCTTCGCCTTATGGGCCCCCTTGGCCTCGAAAGCCTCGTTGCTTTACCGCAAACAAGAAGGGGATCCGTGGCAGCTCAGGGTGATGGAGCGGAGCGAGAAAGGGGTATACCGGACTTATCTAGAAGGCGATTGCGACGGCTATCAATACATCTACTCGGTCGTCAATTCGGAAATCGAGCGCCAAGCGACCGACCCTTACGCCAAAGGCAGCGGGCCCAACGGGGCCTATTCGGTCGTCATCAACCCGGAGAAAACCCAAATCGATTTCTACCGGGAGAACCTGCCGGTCATCGACTCCCCCTCCGCCTGCGTCATCTACGAAGGCCACGTCCGGGATTTGACGGTGTCCGGCTATACCGACATCGTCCACAAGGGGAAGTTCTTGGGGCTTTCCGAGCCGGGGAGGAAGACCAAAGACGGCCTCCCGGCCGGCCTTGACTACATCGCCTCGCTCGGGGTGACCCATCTCCAATTGCTCCCGATCTACGATTATCAGACGGTCGATGAGCTGAAGCCCAACGAGGCCTATAACTGGGGCTATGACCCGGCCCAATATTTCGTCCCCGACGGCTCTTACGCCAGCGATATCCAAGACCCGTATTCCCGGATAAAGGATTGCCAGGCCATGGTGGCCGCCCTGCATAAGAAAGGGGTCCGGGTCGTCATGGACGTCGTCTACAACCATGTCTACGAATCCCAATTCTCGGTTTTTGAGCGAGTGGTGCCGAACTATTATTTCCGGAAGCGCCATTCCGGCAAATTAGCCGCCACCTCCGGCTGCGGGAACGATCT
This sequence comes from uncultured bacterium, assembly GCA_949296775.1. Classification (GTDB taxonomy): domain Bacteria; phylum Bacillota_I; class Bacilli_A; order RFN20; family CAG-826; genus Alloenteromonas. Next base: position 206,586 of record CASFQA010000001.1, read on the forward strand.
CTGCAGCGAGCGGCCGATGGTCCGGAAGCTGATCCTCGATTGCTGCGCGTATTGGCAATCCCAATACGGGATCGACGGCTTCCGCTTCGACTTAATGGGCATCCTCGACGTCGAGACGATGCGGATGGTCGAGGAACAGGCCCGCCGGAAAGACCCCGCCTTCATCGTCTACGGGGAAGGATGGAATATGGGCGGGGAGGTCAACGTCCCCTTGGCCCATATGGGCAATTACGCCTTGCTTCCCCGCATCGGCTTCTTCAACGATTTCTACCGCGAGAAGATGAAAAGCTATTTCAAAGGCGACCCCGAGGGGATGCAGCCTTTCAAAAACGCCTACGCCGGCTCATGCTTGGACTTCATCGTCTCCCGCCATTTCCTTACCGCCAACCAGTCGATCAATTACGTCGAATGCCACGATAACGGGACTTTCTTCGATTATCTTTCGAAAGCCCGGCCGGATTTGGACGAGGAGGCGATATTGAGGCTCGTCAACGCCGCCAACGCGACCATCCTCCTTTCCTTCGGCGTCCCCTTCATCCATTCCGGGCAGGAGATCGGCGCCTCGAAGTGGGGCGAAGACAACACCTATAACAAAGGCGACCATTACAACAAATTCTCCTACTCCCTACTCGGAAAGCGAAAATGGATGTATGATTGCTTCAAGCGGTTCGTGAGCTACCGGCGGAATAGCCGTTATCTCCATATCTACGACCCCCGGGTCATCGATACCGCCGTCGATCTCTCCGACATCGGGGAATGCCTCCACGTCAATTTCCTCGACAAGAACCTAATCGCCCCCTTGAAGGCGGTCGATTTCTTCATCAACCCCTCGATGAAGGACGAACATTACGCTCTTTCCCTCCCCGCCAAGGTCGAATATGGCCCGAACGGGGATCCCGGGCCCAACCGGGTGAGCGACCTCTCTTCCCCCAAGCGGTCGCTTATCGTCACCATAGCCAAATAAATAGCGGGGGATAGCGAAAATCCCGAGATAAAACATCAAAAGGAGGCTTTTGCCTATGCTATCCGCCGTTTTTCTTTCCGGTCGCCTCGGCCCTTTGACCGACGACCCCATCCGCACCGTCTACGTCGACCGGGTCATCCCCGAGAAGGCCGCTTACCGGGTCGATTCCTTCCCCGTCCGCTCGATGCTCGCCCATTCCAGTTCCTTTTATTCGGCCAAAGAAGGGACCCCGATCGTCTTGAAGGGGCGGCTGGAGATGGAGCAGGATCGGCTCATCATCGTCTCGGAGCTCGAGGAAGTCGGTTTCGGGGCCCGTTAATCAGATTTGCCTAAATAAGGCAAAGCGAGGAAGATTGTGCTACATTTACCGCGATGAAAAAATTTCTCAAGTGGTGCCGTCTCGTCTTCTTCCTCTTCCCGAAAGTCCTCTATGCCTATTTCGCCTTCTTATTGAAGTATTCCGCTCACCCGGAGCGTTATCCCCTCTCGCGGCGATACGCCCGGGTCCGGGGATTGATCGTCGAGGTCTGCCGGCATTTGCGGATCGAGCTTAAGGTCGAAGGGATAGAGCATTTCCTCAATCGGGAGGACGGGACGCTTCTTTGCGGCAACCACATCGCCGTGAGCGACGTCTTGCTCATCCTTTGCCTATCGGAGAAGCCGATCTCCTTCGTCGGCAAAAAGGAAGTGAAGAAAATCCCGGTGGTCGGGCGATGCCTGAAGGCCATCGATGGGCTTTTCCTAGACCGATCCGACCCCCGGCAGGCCATCTACCTTTTCAAAGAGGCCGACAAGCGGATGAAGGAGGAGGGGCTAAGCTACGTCATCTTCCCCGAGGGGACGAGGGCGAAAGGGGAGAACAAGGGCAAGATCCTGCCTTTCCACCCCGGCTCTTTCAAAATCGCCTATCGGAACAAAGGGCCGATCGTCCTTTACTGCGGGATGGGGACCGACCGCCTTTTAGGCGGCGACCTCGACCGACGCCATTTCTGCCAGCTGCGCTTCTTCTCGCCGATAAGCTATGAGCAATACGGCGGGCTTTCGACCGTCGAATTCGCCGAGAAGGCCCATGGGGTCATCGAAAAGGAGGCTGATCGGCTCCGGGCGGAGGACAAGGAGTATTACGCCGCCGGGAGGCAGAAAGCGAAACTGCCGTCATTGCCGAAGGGAACGGGGATCCACTATGCGAAATGAAGCCAAGCCCGATTACGGGCTATTCAAGACCGCGGCCACCGCCTTGGTCATCGGGAGTCTGGCCGTCGCCGTCTCCTTGATCTCGATCTTCGCGACCGATGAGGGCGATGGGCGGACGATGAACATCCTGACCTATGGGATCCCCTGCTTTATCCTGCTGGTCGCCCTTGGGGTCATCGGGATGGTTTCCTTGACCAATGCCGACCTGCCGAAATGCCGCCTTTTGGGGGCCGTCGGCTCGATGGTCGGGGGGCTCGCCCAATCGTCGATCGGGATTTTGATTTGGGCCGGGTTAAACGATCTGACCCTCGGCCTTTGCTCGATCGGGATCGGGATATGCGTGATCGGGATCGGGGTCGCGGCGACGCTTAAATACCGCGAGCAGGCTAAATAAGGTCAGCGGGGTCGAACTTCCGCCTGAGCCCTTTGGGCAGGCGGTTTTTTATTTGCCCTTGGACCGCTTTCCCAAGTCCTAGGGGCAAGTTGGCGTAACGCAGGCTTAAGAAGCCCGAGGGGGCGACCCGGGCCAATTGGGCCCCGGAAAGATAGGCGATGGCCTCCTCTTGGCTTAGCTCGAATCCAGGGAGGAGGGCGCGTAGGTTGTGGCAGGGCTCATAACGGGGCAAGGATAAGGCTTGGAGGCCGTATTTTATGATCCCGGAAGCGAAACGGAAGCCGGGAACGGGCAAAGCGTAGACGCATCCGCCGAATTGCTCAGCCGAGCAGCCGCCGAGCCCATAAGGGGCCAATTGGCGGTTGAACCTCATCTCGCCTCCTCTTTTGGGGAAGCGGGGGCGCCCTTCCCCTTGCTTTTCCAGCAAGCAGAGGAATTGCCCCTCCCCGGGATAGAAGCAAGGGAGGAGGTAAATGGCTTCCTTTAAGGCGGGGAGATGGAAGAAACGGGGGTCGTCTTGAAGGGGGACGGGGGTGAAATCGGGGTGGCGGGAAAGGAAGTCGAGGATCATCCCGACGTCTTCCTCATAGGTGAAGGAGCAGGTGGAATAGACCATCCGCCCGCCTTTGCGCAGCATGGTGGCCGCCCCTTCGAGCAGCTCTTTCTGGATGGCGGCGCAGGCCTGGACTTTATTCGGCGACCAATCGGACCTCGCGAGGGCGTTTTTCCGGAACATCGCCTGCCCCGAACAGGGGGCGTCGAGGATAATTTTGTCGAAGGTCTCGGCCAAATCGGGGGCATAGGCCATCAGGTTCTTGGATATGACCTCGACGTTGGCAAGCCCCATCCGCTCAAGGTTGCTCGAGAGCTCGAGCGAGCGCGGGTAGGACAAATCGTTGGCCAAGACCAAGGCGGGGCCGGCTAAGGCCGCCTGGATGGTTTTCCCGCCCGGGGCGGCGCAGCAATCGAGGACCAGCTCGCCGGGCTTCACGTCGAGGAAATGGACCGGCAAAGCCGAACTCGGGTCTTGGATCGAGATGGCCCCGGCGAAATAGGAAAGGGTTTTGCCTAGATGAGCCGAGCTTGGGAAAACGAAACCATTGCCGATTAACGGGTCTTGGCGAAGAAAAGGGAAACGGCTGAGCAATTGGGCGCGGCTTAATTTGCTTTCGTCGAGGATGGCGATCTTCTCGTCGATCGGGAGGCTTAGGGATTGCAAAAGCGGCTCTTTGGCATCGCCTAGGTAAGTCAATGAGCGGCTTAATTCGTCCATACCCGGCCACTATACCATCATTTCCCCTCTTTGCTTCTTTTCCAACGCGTTTTGCCCTATAATTCGATTGCCAAGAATATAAATATTCTTTAGGAGGAGCGCTTATGCGGACGGTCGACATCATCGAGAAGAAACGGGATGGGGGGAAGTTGTCCCCGGAGGAGATATCCTTCTTCATCCAAGGCTACACCCGTGGGGAGATCCCCGATTATCAAGCCAGCGCCTTGCTGATGGCCATCCTTTTCCAGGGGATGGACGAGGAGGAGATCGCCTCTTTGACCGACGCGATGCGCCTTTCGGGCGAGCAGATCGATTTGTCGCGGATCGCCGGCGTCAAGGTCGACAAGCATTCGACCGGCGGGGTCGGGGACAAGACCTCCTTGGTTTTGGGCCCCTTGGTCGCGAGCTGCGGGGCGAAGCTCGCCAAAATGAGCGGCCGCGGACTGGGCCACACCGGCGGGACCCTCGATAAGATGGAATCGATCCCCGGGATGCGGATCGACTTAAGCGAGGAGGAGTTCATCAAGCAGGTCAACGACATCGGGATCGCCATCATCGGGCAGACCGCCGACATCGATCCGGCCGACAAGAAGCTCTATGCCCTCCGCGACGTCACCGGGACCGTCGAATCGATCCCCCTAATCGCCTCCTCGATCATGAGCAAGAAGCTCTGCTCCGGGGCTTCCGCCATCCTCCTCGACGTCAAGTTCGGCTCGGGGGCGTTCATGAAAACCCTCGATAAAGCCAAGGAACTGGCCGAAACCATGGTTAAGATCGGCGCCCATCTCAACCGGGACACCCGGGCTATCTTAACCGACATGGACGAGCCGTTGGGGCTCGCGGTCGGGAATTCGCTCGAGGTCAAGGAAGCCATCGCCACCTTGAAAGGCGAGGGGCCGAAGGATTTGACCGAACTGGTCATCAAAGCCGGGGGCATCATGCTCGAGCAAGCCCATATCGTCTCCGACCACAAGGAAGGGGAGGCGAAGATAAAAGCGGCCATCGATAGCGGCGCTGGGCTCGATAAGCTCAAAGCCATGGTCGAATCCCAGGGCGGGGACGTCAGCTATATCGATGATCCGACGAAATTCAAGATGGCCCGTTTTGCATTGGAGGTCAAAGCCCCTGAAAGCGGCTATATCCGCCGGATAGATTCGCTTGGCATCGGGGTCTCGGCCATGAAGCTCGGGGCGGGAAGGGCGACGAAAGAGGACGCCATCGACATGGCCTCGGGGATCGTTTTAGCCAAAAAAGTCGGCGATTACGTCGAAAAAGGCGAGGTTTTGGCGCTCGCGCACACCAATAAAGACGATTATGCGGAGGTTTTGCGCTCGATCGCCGATTCGTTTGAAATCGGGAAAGAGCGGCCGAACGAACGCCCGATCGTCTACGGATACATCAAATGAAGGTCGTCCTCCAGCTGGTCAAGGAAGCCTCGGTCCGGGTGAAGGGAGAGCTGATTTCGGAAATCGGGAAAGGGTATCTGCTTTTGTGCGGCTTCGAGGAAGGGGATGGGGCGGAGGTCCTCTCCGGGATGGCGAAGAAGATCGCCAAGCTTCGCCTTTTCCCCGACATGAACGGGAAGACCAACCTCTCCCTATCCGAGGTTAACGGGAGCATCCTCGCCGTCAGCCAATTCACCTTATTGGCCGATTGCGCCCATGGCAACCGCCCGAGCTTCGTCAAGGCGATGGGCCGGGAAAAGGCCGAGATGGCCTATGAAAGCTTTTTGGGGGAGCTAACTAGGCTTGGGATGGCGGTCAAGAGTGGATCCTATGGGGATGAGATGGCGGTGTCGTTAGTCAACGACGGCCCGTTCACCCTGTATTTGGATTCGAGGGAGTTGGTCAAATGAAGGTATTGTTGGGCTTAAGCGGCGGGGTCGATTCGGCCGTCGCCGCCTACTTATTGAAGAAAGAAGGCCACGAGGTCACCGGGGCTTTCATGCGGAATTGGGACGCGCTGGCGAATTCCGATTACCTCGGCAACCCGACGGTCAATGACCCCCAATGCCCGCAGGAGAAGGATTACCAAGACGCGTTGAAGGTGGCGGAGAAGCTCGGCATCCCCTGCCTTCGGGTCGATTTCGTCAAGGAATATTGGGACTCGGTCTTCTCCTATTTCTTAGCCGAATACCGAAAAGGACGGACCCCCAATCCCGACGTCTTCTGCAACAAATACATAAAATTCGATTCCTTTTTGGAGTTCGCCAAAAGCCAGGGGTTCGCCAAGATCGCCATGGGCCATTACGCCGGGAAGGGCGAATACCGCGGCCATATCCACATCAAGAAGGCGGCTGACCGCAACAAAGACCAATCCTACTTCCTAAGCCAGCTTAGCGAAGCCCAGGTCGATTCCTGCCTTTTCCCGTTGGCGGAGATAAGCAAGCCGGAAGTCCGGGAACTGGCCCATTCCCTCGGCTTATCCTCGGTCATGGACAAAAAGGACTCGACCGGGGTTTGCTTCATCGGCGAACGGAACTTCAAGCAATTCCTCCGCAATTATTTCCCCGCCACCCCGGGGAAGATAGTCGAAGGCAAAACCGGAAAGGTGGTCGGGGAGCATATGGGAGTCCTCTATTACACCATCGGCCAGCATAAAGGGCTCGGCATCGGGGGCGTCAAAGGGGAGGAGGAAGGGGCTTTCTTCGTTTATAAGAAAGACGTCGCGAACAACATCCTTTACGTCGCCCACCCCAGCGAGCGTTTCCGGCTTACGAGCACCCGTTGCGTTTTGACCGACCTCAATTACGTCGGCGAGCGGAAAGAAGAGGCGGTCGGGGTCAAGTTCCGTTATCGGCAGGCCGACCAAGAAGCCACCATCTCCTTCGCCGCCGAGCGGGCCATATTGACCTATCCCCAAGGGGTCGAATCGGTGACCCCTGGCCAGATCGCCGCCATTTACCGTGATGATTTCTGCCTAGGTTCCGGGATAATAAGCGAAGTATATCGGGGCGAAGAAAGAATCGATATTTAGGAGATTTTCATGAAACATCGTTTATTGAGTCTATTGTTGCTGATCCCGCTGGGGATTTCTCTTTCAAGCTGCGATAAAATCCAAGGTTTCTTCGATGACCTTTTCCATAGAGGCGAGTCCTCGTCTTCCTCCTCGACTATGGAATCCCCGCCTTCCTCGACCTCTTCTTCCCCTTCCCTTTCTTCCCCAAGCGATATCGATAGCAGCTCGGCTTCGGGCGAGGTCATCGCCAACGGGTCATTGGAATTCCATTTCCTTGAGCTCGGCAACGCCTATACCGGCGATTCGATCTACGTCAAAGCCAACGGGAAGGATATCCTGATCGACGCCGGCAGCCGGAAAAACTCGGCCGAGGCCATCGCCGAATACTTAGACCCGCTCTTAGAAGACGATCACCTCGACTACGTCATCCCAACCCACGCCCACCAAGACCATATCGCCGGCTTCGTCGGCAATTCGGATAAGTCCGCCCCCGGGGGAAGGGATGGGATCTTCTACCGTTATGACATCGACCACATCTACGATTTCGCCTATTATGACGACGGCGGGTCTTCGGTCTATTCCAACGCCGAGGCGCTGCCTAGCGAGGCCAAGACGACCGCGATTTACAAAGATTACCGGACGGCCCGGGAATACGCCGTCAGCCAAGGGGCCGAATGGCAGACGGTGGGGGAATTGTTCGAAGACGGGAAGAAGGTATATACCGTCGACCTTGGGGATGGGGTGTACATGGATATCCTTTACACCTTCTTCTACGACCATACCTCGGCCGACATCAAGGAGCTTAGCCCGGAGTTTTCCAAATCCTCCTTCTCCAGCCAAAACGACTGCTCGGTCTGCGTCTTGTTCCGGCAGGGGGAGAAGGCGTATTTATTCACCGGCGACGCCGAGGAAGCGGCTGAGTTTAGCTTAGCTTCCGAACATGACCTTCCGACGGTCGAGCTTTTCAAAGCCGGGCACCACGGGAGCTATACCGCCTCTGGGGAATTGCTTTTGTCGAAGATTCAGCCTAAGCGGGTTTGCGTTTGCTGCTGCGCCGGCAACACCGAATACACCGATAATCCGGAGAATACCTTCCCGGCCCAAGCCGCGATCGAAAGGATCGCCGAATACACCAGCGAAGTCTATGTGACGACGGTCGGCAGCATGACCGATACATCGTATTTCGCCCCCTTAAACGGGACCATCGTCGTCTCCTCTCCATCGTCTGAAGACCCCATCGCCGTCAATTGCTCCCATTCGAATTTGCCGTTGAAGGACCAGGAGTGGTTTAAAGTCAACCGAACCTGCCCTGAATCATGGGCGATTTAGCAAAAGGCTTGGCTTGAATGCTTGTTATTTGACAAAAGCGTTTTCTCTTTGATAGTCAATTTACATATTAAGGAGAAAAACAATGGGACCGAAAAATCTCTTCCTCCTCATCCTTGCTTCTCCATCCTTAGCCGTCGCCCGTCCTTGGCCAAAAGCGACGGATTCCGTCGACCGGCCCAACGCCGAAACTATTATCGCCAATTCAGTTGGGATTAATATGGGCATATATGGTCAAAGCCTCGATTTTACTTCGGCTTGGCTTTGCTTTTAAGGAGACGCCTATGAAACATTTTAAGCCAATAATCATGGCGCTTCCGCTCCTATGTCTATTCGGCTGCGGGCGGCACCGGTTTTGCCTTCCCTCATCTATTCCGATCCTCTCGATATTGGCGGGGCTTATTTGAACGACGGGCTATATCGAACTTCCATCACGGGCAAGAACGTTGTCGAGGGGAATAAGCAGAGTTCCGGCCAAAGCCTCGGGGTCGCGATCCCGACTTGGCATGTTTTGGATGATTTCTCGGTCAAAGTCGCGATCGGGTCGTTTGAGGACGATCCCATCATCGTCGAAGGAATAGGGGAAATCAATGCCGACAATTGCCGAGACTATCGGTTCTTCATCGAAGGCCATGCCCATATCAGCGCTTTGAACAATTCGCGTCCTGGGCCTTTGGTTGGGCAGGTGGAAATCGATCTTCAGCCTCTTTTCGATGGCTCCGGGTACTTCTTGAGCTCGGCATACATGGCCGATGGCGTCCATCGGAAGATTTTCGAGACCGAATTCTTGTTGCCAATCGATTACGAAACGCTGATCGACGACAGCTTTGAACGGGCTAGCGGATTGGACATAAGTTTATGCTGCTACGATGGGGACATTCGTTACCCAGTGGATTGTTTCGGTCTTATTGGCTTGCGGACGAGGTTTTCGGAAGAGGGCATCCGTTTCGTCGACGGCGCGGTGGTCTCTGATGTCTTGCCCAATCCCGACCATTCGCCATATCTAGTGATACCCGGGGCCAAGGAAAGATTGGCTCTGCCTGCCTCCGATTCGATATTGCTGTCGATAAACAAGGACGGTTTGATTCGGAATTCCTTAGACGCGGATATCGCCGTCGCTATGGCCAAGCGCGTTGAAGAAAACGATTCGGTCACCTTGAATCTGTCCTTGCCGCGAAGCGATTACGTCGAATACGATCGGGTCTTCAATGATGATAAAACCCATGTCGGCGAGGTTATCCGTTATCGCTATCGGGTTTCTGCTAACGAAAGCCAATTAGCCGATTATCCGGTCGATGATTTCCTCGATTGCTATTCGCGGGATAACGTGCTTGACGCCAATCTTCAGCCAAACCGCGCTTATCGGAAATCCGACGCGGTCGAAATCTCGGTTGGGGATTTGAAGGAAAAAGGCGAAATCGCCATTGCGGTGGATTATGAGGCCCATTTCGACTTAAACAGCACCGTCATCGAACGGGAGGACGGCGATATGGCGGTGGTTCGGAAAGATTGGTTCTTTTCGGATTATGAGCCGAATTGGTCTCGGCCGGAGGTCCGTCCAATTCAAGGCGTCGGCCTCACCATCCATTACGAGAAAAAAGACGGCTATTGCTATTTCTCCTATTCCGGCGACTTCGACGAGGAGGAGGGCAATAACGCCCATTGGTTCGTCGACCCGGACCTGCCACTTTATTAATCGAGGTTCGGGTCTACCCCATTTGCCGATACGCCAAATCTTGCATTCGCGCATAAGCGCGCCTAATATACATGCGCATCGGGAACTTGCCACTCCCCCTTAAGCGGGTAATGCCGCCGAGCGCCCTCGCGTCAAAAGGGCCAAACTGAGCGCGCGCAAGCGAAGAAGGATGGTACCGCGCCCCCTCGGGCGTTCCTTCGCAACTGGAGGCATTTTGCACATATGAAAAGACTAAGTGGAAAGCAGATCCGGCAAATGTGGATCGATTTCTTCGAATCGAAAGGCCATAAGTACATCAAAGGCGTTTCGCTGATCCCCGAGGGCGACAAGTCATTGCTTTGGGTTAACGCCGGGGTCACCGGGCTGAAGAAATACTTCGACGGTTCCGAGATCCCCCCTTGCCGGCGGATCGTCAACGTCCAGAAATCGATCAGGACCAACGACATCGAGAACGTCGGCCACACCGCTAGGCATCACACCTTCTTCGAGATGCTCGGCAACTTCTCGATCGGCGACTATTTCCGGAAGGAAGTCATCGAGTTCGCCGTCGAGATCCTCACCTCGCCCAAATGGTTCGATATGGAGCTCGACAAACTCTACATCACCTATAACCCCGACGATAAGGAAGCCTATGAATATTGGCGGCAGCACGGCGTCAAAGCCGACCACCTTATCCCCCTCGAATCGAATTATTGGCAAATCGGGGAAGGCCCCTGCGGCCCCAACACCGAGGTCTTCTATGATCGGGGCGAGGATTACGACCCCGAGCATTTGGGGGTCAAGCTATTGCAAAACGACATGGAGAACGACCGCTACATCGAGATTTGGGGCATCGTCTTCTCCCAATACAACGCCGTCAATGGGGTCGAGAGGAAGGATTATAAGGAGCTGCCCAGCAAAAACATCGATACCGGCTCCGGCTTGGAACGGATCGCCTGTATCTTGCAAGGGACGAAGACGAACTTCGAGACCGACCTTTTCCTGCCGATCATCGAAAGAACCAAGCAATTATGCGGCAAGCCCTACGAAGGGGAGTATCTCCTCCCATATCGAGTCATCGCCGATCACGCCCGTTGCCTGACCTTCGCCTTAAGCGACGGGGCCCGCTTCTCCAACGAAGGGCGGGGCTATGTCCTCCGCCGGATCATCCGCCGGGCCGCCCGTTTCGCCCAGCATCTCGGGATCCACGAGCCCTTCATGGCCGAACTCGTTCAGACCGTCGTCGACGAATACGGCGATTTCTATCCCGAGCTGAAGGATAGCGAGGCCAATGTGAAGAAACTGGTGAGCGAAGAGGAAAGGAAATTCTCCAAAACCCTGCTCGAGGGCGAGGCGATGCTCAAGAAGATGGTCGAGGGGAAGAAGGAGCTAAGCGGGGAGGATGCCTTCAAGCTCTACGACACCTATGGCTTCCCCCTCGATTTAACCCTCGACATCACCAAGGAACTCGGCATCGAAGTCGACGTCGATGGCTTTGACAAACTCATGGACGAGCAGAAGGAAAGGGCACGGTCGGCTCGGGGGGAGATCGAATCCTTCCACAAGCAGTCGAAGGACCTGCTTTCCTTCGCCCAGGAGAGCGTTTTCGATTATGACGACGACGAGGTCGAGGCCAGGGTCACCGGCCTTTTCGTCGATGGGGTCGCGGTCGAGCAGATCGATAAGCAAGGGGAAGTCGCGACGGACTTGACCCCGTTCTATAGCGAATCCGGCGGCCAAATCGGGGATAAAGGGGACATCGCCTCCGCCGTGGCCGAAGGGAAGGTCGTTTCCGTTGGCAAAGCCCCGCGGGGGCAGCACCTCCATTTCGTCGTTTTGGAGCGCGGCGCCTTGCATCTTGGCGATAAAGTCAAATTGCGGATCGATTCCAAAGCCCGGAGGCTTAGCGAGCGCAACCACTCGGCGACCCATCTGCTGCACGCCGCCATCTCCGAGGTTTTGAACACCCACGTCGAGCAAAAGGGGTCCTATGTCTGCCCCGATTACCTCCGTTTCGACTTCACCTCCGACCGGAAACTAAGCGAGGAGCAGCTAGACGCCATTGAAAAGCGGGTCAACGAATTGATCGGCCTCGGCATTAAGGAAGAGACCAAGATCCTGCCGATCGAGGAAGCGAAGAAACTCGGGGCCGAGATGGAATTCTCCGAGAAATACGGCGAGACCGTCCGGGTCGTCTGCTTCGGCGACTACTCAAAGGAATTCTGCGGCGGAACCCATGTCAAGAACTCCTCCGACATCGGGCTGTTCGTCATAGTGAGCGAATCCTCCATCGGCTCGGGGCTCCGGCGGATTGAGGCTAGAAGCAGCGAGGGGGCCTTCGCCTATCTTAAGCAAAAAGCCTCGCTTTTATCGAAGCTTTCCGCCTCTTTAGGCGGCAATGAGGACGAGGCGCCGGCTCGACTCGCCTCGCTTCAAGGCGAGCTCGATAAAGCCAAAAAGGAAATCGCCGCCTTGCAAGGGAAGCTTTCGGGCGAATCGGCTTCCTCCTTAGCGGATAAAATCGAAGACGTCAACGGGGTCGGCTTCCTTTCCGCCATCCTCGACGCCGATCGGAACGGCTTAATGAAGGTCGGGGACGCCTTGAAGAGCAACCGGGATGACTATTTGCTCATCTTGGCTAGCTCCAAGACCCCGAAGGCTCCGCTGGTCTGCTTCGCTTCCGGGAAAGGGGAGAAGCTTGGGGCCGGGAACGCCATGAAGCTCATCGCTCCCTTGCTTTATGGCAATGGCGGCGGCTCGAGCAAGTTGGCCTCCGGCTCGATAAACGACTTATCGAAGTTCGATGTCGCCGTCGCCGAAGTGAAGGAGAAGCTCGGTGAATAAGGTCTTAGGCTTCGATTTGGGCACTCGGACCCTCGGCATCGCCAAAAGCGACGTCATGGGCATCGCTCATGGATATGAGGAGTTCCGTTTCCTCGAAGGGGCTTATAAGCAGGCCTTAGCCCACGCCAAGGAAGTCATCGACAAAGAGGGGATAAAGGAGATCGCCTTAGGCTATCCGCTGAACATGGATGGCTCGGTGGGGGAACGGGCTCGGAGCGCCGAGCGGTTCAAAGCCTCCTTGCTTGAACTCGACCCTTCCCTTAAGATTACCCTCGTCGACGAACGGCTCACCACCGTCATGGCGACCAGAAGGCTGCTTGAAGCCGACTTAAGCCGGGCCAAAAGGCATAAGGTGATCGATCAGCAGGCCGCCATCGTCATCCTCGAGTCCTATTTAGCCCAAAAGGAGAACCAAGATGGAGATCAGTGAAGAAAACGATATCATCCTAACCGATGAGGAAGGGGCCGAATTCAAGGCCAAGATCCTCTTCTATTACCATAACGACGAGCGGGACGCCGATTATTATTTCCTCTATAAGCTCGAGAGCCCGGAGGAAATCGTCGTCATGGCGAGCGACGACGGGCAGTCCTTACGGGAAGTGGATGAGGAGGAATTCGCCGAGGCCAATGAGGTGTTTGAGGCCTACGAGCACGACCCGAAGATCGAGCAAGCCCGGAAATAGTTAAATAAAGCAGGCGAAAGCTGTATAATCAACAAGCGTGAAAAGAGGTACTTATGGCAGAAAAGAAACCAGTCCTAACCCAGGAAATCTTCGATGAATTGAACCAACGTCTCCGTTATCTTCTCGACGTTGAGGACCCGGAGATCAAGGAAAAGCTCAACTTGGCCCGGAGCCAGGGCGACTTAAGCGAAAACGCCGACTATTCGGCGGCCCGCGATCGCCAAGCCCAGATCGATTCGGAGATCCGGATGCTTGAATCGGTCCTTCATTCGGCGACCGTCGTCGACGAGACCGCTTCCAACGACCAAGTCTCGATCGGCCACACCGTGACCTTCGTCAAACTCCCGAGCAACGAAGCCAAAGTCGTCCGCTTAGTCGGCAACATCGGGGCCGATCCGACTTCCACTCCCCCGGCGGTCAGCAACGAATCGCCGATCGGCAAAGCCTTGATCGATAAGAAAGTCGGGGAGATCGCCACCGTCGAATCCCCTCGCGGCTCCTATTCGGTCAAGATCGTCTCGATCAATATGTGACAAAAAGGGCTTGCCCTTTGACCTCAAGTCGGCGGACTTGAGGTTTTTTGGTGATGCAAGCGGGATAAGCGGGTACTTATTCATTAAGGAGGTATCCGCATGAAAACCATATTGATTGTCATCGTCTTGACGCTGGTGGGGTTAACGGCCTTCGGCTTCGTCAATCAGGTCATCACCGCCCCGATGATCGACGAAGGGACGGGGCTAAGCGGGGGCAACGTCCGCAGCGTCACCATCAAAGGGGAGGTCATCACCCCGGGCACCTACGCGGTCGGGGAATTCGCCACTTTGTCCGAATTGGTCGACGCCGCCAACGGGCTGACCGGCAACGCCGACCATTTGGCCTTCAACCTCGACTACGTCCTCGACGATGAGTTCGACACCTACTACATCGCCCCGATTTACGACCATTCCGACGTCTGCTCGACCGAACCGATCGTCAAGGTCAACCTCAACGCCGCCTCGGCCGATGATCTGAAGGAGATCGCCGGGTTCAACAAGACGGTGGCGGGGGCGATCGTCGAGTATCGGTCGTCGAATCCTTTCGAATCGATAGAGGAGATGATGGACGTCAGCGGCATCGGGGAGGCGACTTACGAGTCCACGAAAAGCAAGGTCACTCTCAAAGCTTCGGCTTGATGAGGCTTTTCTTCGCCTTGATCGGGGCGTTGTTCGGCTGCTTCTTCATTAAGGGCGGGAGCCCAGCGTTCTACCTCGTCTTATCGCTCGCCTTCCTTTTCGCCTTTTCCTTGGCTTGGATTTCCAAGCGAAGGCGGTTATTCCTTCTCTTTTTCGCCTTCGGGATATTCATTTCCCTGCTTTATTCTTTGCTGCCGGTTTCCTCTGGCCCTTTCCGCGGGGCGGTCATCAAAACCGGAGAGAACTATTTCATCCTTTCCGGAATCTCTGCCCGTTATTACGTCTATTCCCCTTCCCATCCTTATCAAGTGGGGGATTTCCTAAGCATCGAAGGGTATGGGCGCCCTTTGCGGATGACCGCCTATGAATCGCGGTTCGATTTCGGGGCGTATTTGGATGGCTATGGGGTGAAAGCCGAGATAAGCGGGGCGAAGATCACCGAGGTTTTCCTTTTTCCCTTGCGGATAAAGAAACGGCGGGATGAGGTTTTCTCCGCCCTTTCCCCCTCGGCTTACTCCGCCGTCTCCGCCATCTTCTTCAACCATAAGGACTATGACTCGCCCCTAATTCAAGACGCCGACGAATTGAATCTGCTTTTCGTCCTCTCTTCCTCGGGGTTCCTTTATGGCGGCGCGGTCCGCTTATTGAGCAAGCCGGGCTTTGCCATCTCGAAGAAAGCCGGCCGGATCGGGGAAATCGCCATCGCTTCCGCGCTGCTGCTTTTCAGCATCGGGAAAATCGGCGCGGTCCGGGTTTACCTTTGCTTGCTCTTGAAAAACCATAAGCGCTTCCCCGATTACCTAAGTCGGCTGAGCTTCGTTGGGCTCTTATTGCTCGCCATCGACTTCCATTTCGCTTATCAATCCGGCTATTTGCTCGGCTTCCTGATCGCCTTCTTGTTTTGCTTTTCCCGTCAATACCTCTCCGCCTTTTCCTCTTCGCGGCGGAAATGGGGCGGAAAGCTCCTTCTATTCTCCCTCGTTATCCCAAGCGGCATCTATTTCGCGACCGGCGGCTTCCGTCTGCTAAGCCCCCTTTACGCCTCCATCGTTTCCCCGCTCGTCCTCGTCATCTATTTGCTAAGCCTCTTCTCGTTTTTCTTTTTCCCCCTCCGTTCCGCCATTGAATTGACGAGTTCGGGGCTCGAATATCTTTTGGCGTCCCTAAACCAAGTGAACCCAAGTATCGACTTGCCGCCGATCGAGGCGGAAGGAATACTCCTATATTATTTAACCGTAATAGTCTGCTTGATGTTATTGGAATTCGGCTTAAGGCATAAAGCCGAGTTGGTCGGCGGTTTATTTATGGTTATATATTTGCTTTCACTCTTCCCGATAAGCGGGTACGTTTTCTCCTCCATCGCCTTTATAAACGTCGGACAGGGGGATAGCATCCTGCTTATTCATCACGGGAAAGCCCTGCTTGTCGATACCGGCGGATCCCTTTCCTTTGACATGGCCGAGGAGGTGCTGCTGCCGTATTTCCGCCGTCGGCGGGTCTATTCGCTCGAGGCCTTATGCCTGACCCATGCCGATTTCGATCATTCCGGGGCCAAGGATTCCTTATTGGAAGGGTGTAAGGTCAAGCAGGTGCTCGATTCCCCGGCCGATTTCCCTTTCTATATCGACGATCTGCGGATCGAAAACCTCAACGATTACGGCTTGGCTGGGGAAAACGAATCCTCGCTGGTCCTTTCCTTTTCCCTTGGCGGCGACGCTTACTTGCTCATGGGGGATGCGACCGAGGAGGTGGAGCGGCGGATCATCGCCGATTATCCGGATTTGGAAGCCGACATCCTCAAAGTCGGCCATCATGGCTCGGACACCTCCTCGAGCAAGGAATTCCTCTTATCGCTCCGCCCCAAAGTCGCCGTCATCTCGGTCGGGGCGGGTAATTCCTATGGCCATCCCGACGAGAAGGTCATTTCCCGCCTTTCCTCCATCGGGGCGGAAATTCGCCGGACCGACGAAGAAGGGACCATCGTCTTCTCCTATTTTGCGGTATAATCTCCCCGTTATGGTGACTCTCGTCTTCTCCGCCGATCCCTTCCTCGCCCATAAAGGGGCCAGAAAGGAATTCGCCGCCGCCAAAAAAGAGGCGGGCGACGGAATGACCATCGATTTGTCCGAGCAGAGCTTCCTCGATTTGTACGAAGCCGCCGCCAGCTACCCGCTTATAGGGGATAAAAAGGCGATTTTGGCCCTCAATTGCCCCGATGCGATGAAAAAGGGAAAGAAAAGCGGGGAAGCCGGACTGGCCGAACTCATCCGCCTGATCGAGGCCGAACCGGCCGATTTGCGGTTGGTCATCAGCCTTGTCAGCGCGAAGTTCGATGAGAAAAAGCCCCTTTTCGCCGCGATAAAAAAGCATGGGAAGATCAAGGAAGTCGCCTTCCCTAAAGAAGAGGATTGCCGAGCTTACCTTCAAAAATACCTCGCCGCCTCCTCCGCCTCGATCGAGCCGCAGGCGGCGGATGAGCTGTTGAGTCGGGTCGGGGCCGATTACGGCCGCTTCCTAAACGAGGTGGCGAAACTATCCTGCTTCGCCGCCGGGGAAAGGGTGACGGTCGAAGACGTCAAGGCCCTGGTCGCGGCCAAAGAGGAGGACAATTCCTTCCTTTTCATCGATTCGTTGCTGCAGTCGGACCCAAAACGCAGCCTGAACCTCTACCGTCAGCTCCAGCGGCAAGGATATGAGGAAGTGGGGCTTTTAAGCGCCATCGCCTCCCAGTTCCGCTTCCTCGACTTGGTCGAATACCTCGATTCGAAAGGGATGGACGAATATCAAATCGCCCAAGTCCTCTCCTCCCCGAACCCCGTCAATCCCTATCGGGTCAAAATCGGCTTGTCGAAGATCGCCCGGCTTTCCCCCAAAGCCCTCGAAAACGCCCTCGAAGGGTGCTACCAAGCCCAGCTATCGATTTTGAAAGGGCAAAGCGATCCCGAGCTCGCCTTCACCCGGTTCATCTGCAACCTTGAGGTTCGCTGAATATAGAAAACCCCCGATTGGATCGGGGGTTATTCATTGATTTGACCTTAGGCGATCTTGGCGACGATCGACTCGAGGTGGGCTTTCTTCCGGTCAGCGTTGTTTTGCTTGATGATCCCCTCTTGGGCGATCTTGTCGAGCAATGAGACGGCGGCTTTCAAAGCCTCTTTGGCCTCGTCTTTCTTCCCTTCGGCGGCTAAGGTCTCGACCTTTTTGCAAGCGGTCCGGACCTCGGACTTGAAGGAAGCGTTGTGCTGCCTGGCCTTTTCGTTGGTCAGGTCGCGCTTGATCTGCGATTTGATGTTCGGCATATTCTTGAATTCCTTTTGTAGAGTTAACGCGCCTATATTAGACATATTGTCTAACAAAGGCAAGGATTACTTGGCAAGGTCAAGGATCTCCTTGGTGAAATCGTTCGCCGTCATGAGCTTGCCCCAAAGTTCTTCGGGGATATCGACCTTGAACTCCTTGTTCAGGGTTTGGGCCATATCGATGTAGCTCATCGAATCGCCGCCGAGGTCGGCGCCCCAATCGGCGTCGGGCTCGATCTTGAATTCCGGCAGGGCCAAGATCTTGGCGAACACCTTGATGACCCGGTGGAGGACCTCATCGCTGAGGCGCGCCTCCCCCGCCCAGTCCCGCAGGCGCTGGGCCTACCGCTTGACCTTCATCGAGCCCGACAAAGGCAAGGGGCGCTTATTGACCAAGATGGCTTGGACCTTCTTCTCGGTCTGCAAAGTGGCGTTGATGGCCTTGATGTCCTCGTGGATCTTCTCCAAGGTCTCCTCGGTGACCGAGTTATCGACCTCGCAGACCAAGGTGATCTTCTCCTCCTTGTCCCCCGGGAATTTGGCGCCGAGGCAGACGACGTTGTTCAGATTCCTGACGTCTTTGAAGTAGGACTCGATCTCGTCGGGGTAGATGTTCTCCCCGTTGCCCAAGATGATGGTGTCCTTGATCCGGCCCCGGAGGTAGACCCGGCCGTCTTCGTCCATATAGGCGATGTCGCCGGAGGGGAAATACCCATCGTCGAAGCTGACGTATTTCATGACCCCGGCGATGATCTCCCGGTCGTGGGTGATCTTAGATTTGATCTGCAATTCGCCCGGGACATTGGGGGCGCAGACCTTTCCTTTGCTGTCGACGACCCGGTACTCGATGCCGTTGAAAGCCTGGCCGATCGAGCCGCGGAGGCGGATATCGACGTCGGGGGAGCGCTCGACCGAGGTGATGCCGACCTCGGTCATCCCGTAGCCGTTATAAAGCGGGTAGCCGATGCCGTTGATGACGTTTTGGGTCTTCGGCGAGAGGAAGCCGCCGCCGGAGATGCAATATTGGACTTTCTTGCCCAAGACCTTCTTCTGGAAAAGCCCCCGGACCGACTTCGAGCCGCCGAGCCCGGCCTCTTTCTTCGAGATCTTGCCGGTGTTGTAGGCGATCATCCGCGAGAAGACGTCGGCCATCCCCGGCTTCATCGAGACGATGGTACGGTTGACGTTTTGGGCGATCTTGTCCCAAAGAAGCGGGACCGAGAAGATGTGGGTGCATTTGGCTTTCTTGATGGCATAGAGCAGGTCCGGGGTCGCTTGGGAGGCGGGGTAGACGATGGTCTTGCCGTAATAGGTGAACCAGAGGAGGACGGCGATGAAGCCGAAGACGTGGTGGAAGGGGAGCATGGCGAAATTGCGGATCGGCCCGGGATGGACGAGGGTCAACGAGGTGGCGGGGATGTTGCGGGCGGCCAATATCTGCTGAACCATGTTCTTGCCGGCGTAGACCATCATCTTGGCGTCGCCGGTGGTGCCGGAGGAGCAGAAGATGAGGTGGTTGGCCCAGTCGGGGCGGAATTGGTAGTCGACCTCTTCCTTGGCGATGTCGTTGAGCCGGTAGCTCGGGACGGCGAATTTCTCCTCGTCGTTGGCGACGATGGCCTTGGCCTTGGCCTGGCGGAGGAGGTTATCGGCGTTTTCCTTCGGCAATTTGGCGTCGATCAATAACGGCGAATGGCCGCACATGAGCAAGGCCCAGAAAATGACCGGCCATTTGGGGGAGTTCTTGAGCTTGATCCCGACCACGGTCCCCGGGGCGATGCCCGAAAGCAGCTTGCTGAGCTTCGAGCTGGTCTTGAAAACCTCGTCTTTGAACTCGCTGTAGGTCTGCTTGATCATCTTCCCCGATTCGTCGAAGGAGATGGAGATGACGCTTTTGGGGTCGTTAGCCACGATGGCGTCATAGATATCATGCATGGTCATGCGGGTGTCGAGCAGCTTGGTCGAGATGTCGACGTAGCGTTGGACTTCCGCTTGAGTGTATTTCTTCATATTTTACCTTTCTGCCCTTAAGGGCAACTCGCACATAATACAACCCATAATGACGATAATGAAAGGGATTTTGACTTATGCTACAATTGCAAGACATGGAAAAATTCACCCGAAAAGACCAGTTCTCAATCCTCTATATGGGGACTCCCGACCTCAGCGCCTGCTTGCTTAATCGGCTGCTTGAAAGCGGCTATCGCGTAGCCGCCGTCATCTGCAATCCCGATAAGGAGACGGGGCGGAAAAGGGCGTTGACCCCCTGCCCGGTCAAGCGCGTCGCCTTAGAGCATGGCATCCCGGTCTATTCGCCGGCTAAGATCCGATTGGAACACGATTTCCTGCATAGCCTATCCGCCGATCTGATCCTCACTTTCTCCTATGGGCAGATCGTCCCGAAGGCGGTCCTCGACTTCCCGCGTTTCGGCTGCTTGAACCTCCACGGTTCCTTGCTTCCGGCCTACCGGGGGGCGGCCCCGATGCAGCGGGCCCTCCTGAACGGGGACGAAAAGACCGGGGTCACCTTGATGGAGATGGTCGAGGCGATGGATGCCGGGAGGATGTACGCCAAACGCGAGATCCCCTTGTCTAAGGAAGACAACTACACCTCCTTATGCAAGAAGATGGCCGAGGCGGCCTTCATGGTCTTCGACGAGAATATCCTAGCCTACTTAAACGGCGACCTCCCCGGGGTAAGGCAAGACGAAAGCCTCGTGAGCATCGCCAAGAAGATCAAACCGGAAGAGGAGAAGCTCGACCTCGCCGATACGAGGGAGCATCTATTCAACAAAATCCGGGCCCTCTCCTTCACCCCC
This sequence comes from uncultured bacterium, assembly GCA_949296775.1. Lineage (GTDB taxonomy): Bacteria > Bacillota_I > Bacilli_A > RFN20 > CAG-826 > Alloenteromonas. The sequence continues at coordinate 227,187 of CASFQA010000001.1, forward strand.
GGCGCCTATTTTCACCTCGACGGGAAGAAGCTTAAGGTCCTCTCCTCCGCCATCGAGGAGGAAGCGACCGGGGAGCTTGGCTCCCTCCGGGTGGAGAAGAAGCGGCTTTCGGTCTTGGTCGGGGACGGGTATTTGGGGCTGAAGACCGTCCAGCTTGAAGGGAAGAAGGCGATGGACGTCGTCTCTTTCCTCCAGGGACAGCATGGTTTGCTCGGGAAGAAACTATCCTAAATGGGGCTTTACGCGCGGCTATCGGTCCACGAATTGGTCGACCCTTTGTTCCGTTCGGGCGACCTCGATGACCGGATATACAATCAGGAGACGATGGCCGAGGGGAGCCGGATCCATTCGAAGTACCAGAAGAAGCAACGGGGCGATTACCTAAGCGAATACCCCCTCGAATGCACGATCGAGGCCAAGCTCGGCACCGTCTATCTTTTCGGCCGGGCCGACGGGATCAAAAAGGACGGGAACTCGGTTTCGGTCGAGGAGGTCAAGTCGACGGTCGCCGACCTCGATGAGTTCTTCGCCGCCCAAGAGCGGTGGCATCTTTCCCAAGCCCAGTGCTATGCCTATATGTACTGTCGGCAGAACAAGCTCCCCCAAGCCGAGATCAAATTGGTCTACATCTCCCAGCTTAAGGAAGGGGAGACGATGGACAAAGGCTACCTCTTCAGCTTCGCCGAGCTCGAGGAAGCGGTCCTCTCGATGGTCGACCTCTACTTGGCCCGGTTGGCCAAGGAGAAGGAAAGGAAGGATAAACGGAACGAAAGCGCCATTTCTTTTTCCTTCCCGTTCTCCGCTTTCCGCCGCGGCCAGAAGGAATTGGCCAAATATTGCTACGCCCTCTGCCTCAAGGGCGGGCGGATGTTCGCCGAGGCCCCGACGGGGATCGGGAAGACGATGTCGGTCCTCTATCCCGCCGGCAAAGCCTTCGCCAAAGGCCAACTCGATAAGGTCTTTTACCTGACCGCCAAGGGGACTGGGGCCGAGATCGCCGAGAAAACGGCGAGGATATTGATCGAAAAAGGGCTGAAGATCCGGGTTTCGAGCCTGCTCGCCAAAGAGAAGGCCTGCTTGCTCCCGGGCCATTCCTGCAATCCCGACGACTGCCCCTTCGCCAAGGATTACTACGGAAAGCTTTCCTCCTGCTTGGCTGAGGCTAGGGAACGGTCGAGCTTCTTCACTCGGGCCGAGTTCGCCGCCTATTGCCGGGAGAAGGGGATCTGCCCATTCGAGTTCCAGCTCGACCTAAGCGAATATAGCGACTTAATCATCGCCGATTACAACTACCTTTTCGACCCCTTCGTCAGATTGGAGCGCTACTTCGGCTCCGACTCCGATCCGACCGATGACTTCGCCCTGATCGACGAGGCCCATAACTTAGTCGAGCGGGGCCGGTCGATGTATGGGGCAAAGCTAGGCGCCGCCGACGCCTATTTTGCCAGTCTATCGCTAGAGAAGGGGAAGTGGAGCAAGGTCAAGCGGGCCATCGGGAAGGTGAGGAAAGCCCTGGAGGAGGAATGCGCCGGGGAAGAGGAATTGGGGTTCTTCGCCTCCTTCCCCGCCTCGATTCAGAAAGCCATCGAGGGGCTGCAGCGGGTCTTGCTGGAGAAACGGAAGAAAGAAGGGGGCGGGATGCCGCCGAGGGCCCGCGACTTCGTCCGCGAATGCTCGCGGATCGGCAAACTGCTGGAAGGCTATGTCGCCTCGTGCCCCTCCGCCTTCAAACTGATCAAAGGGACGGCTAAGCACCCTTCGATCGAGCTTTTCTGCCTCGATCCCTCCTCTTTCCTCTCCGCTTCATTGTCGCGGCTAAAAGGAGCGCTGCTTTTCTCCGCCACCTTATCGCCATTGCCGTATTACGAGGAGGCGATCTTCGCCCGTCACGATACCCCCTCTTTGGTTTTGCCTTCCCCCTTCCCCAGGGAGAGAATGAAGCTTATTATCGCCCCCAACCTCTCGACCCGTTACAAGGACCGGGAGCAAAGCGCCGACCAATTGGCCGAATACCTCCGCGAGTTCGTCTCCGCCAAAGTCGGGAACTACTTCATCTTCTTCCCGAGCTACGAATACCTCCATCTTTTGGAGGGGAAGCTCTCATTCCCCGGGGCCGAGGTGTACGCCCAAAGCAAGGACATGGGGGAGGAAGCCAGGCTGGAATTGCTCTCGGTCTTCACCCCGAACCCGCGCGTCTCCCACGTCGCCTTATTGGTGTTGGGCGGGACGTTCGCCGAAGGGATCGACTTGCCAAGCGACCGGCTGATCGGGGTGGCGGTGGTCGGGGTCGGGCTGCCGCAGGTCAATTTCACCAATGAGCTCATCAGGGAGCAGAAGGGCGAGGACGGCTTCGACTTCGCCTACAAGCACCCGGGCATGAACAAGGTCATGCAGGCCCTGGGCCGGCTGATCCGCAGCGAAGAGGATTCGGGGGCGGCATTGCTCATCGATGACCGTTATCTCCATGCCGATTACCGGGCTTTGCTAAGCAAGCGCTACCCCGATTACCAGCTGGTCCGGTCGAAGGGCGACATCCGCCGATCCTTAACCGCATTCTACAAGAGAATCGATGACGAAAACCGAAAATGAAACCACAAGGGGTATATGAAAGCCAGCGCCCTCGTTCATCTTTCCTTTACTCTCCTTTCCGTCGGCTTCGTCATCGCGAGCGGGTTCGCTTCCCTTGGCGACAATCGGCTATTTCATCGGGGCCGGCCTCGCTTTCTCGATTGCCTCATCGGCTTGCTCGTCCAAGTCGGGCGCGAGCATAAACGCCCTTAAGCCCATCTCCCTCCTTGATAGGAGGGCGCCGCCCCGTTATAATCGCAGCCGTTATGGCATTTGACCAATCGAAGATCCGCAATTTCTCCATCATCGCCCACATCGACCACGGCAAATCGACTTTGGCCGACCGGATTTTGGAATTGACCGGCACCGTCGATAAGCGGGATATGAAGGAGCAGCTGCTCGACTCGATGGACTTAGAGCGCGAGCGGGGCATCACCATCAAGCTCAACGCCGTCACCGTCAGCTATACCGCCGATGACGGGGAGAAGTACATCTATAACCTCATCGATACCCCGGGGCACGTCGACTTCACCTATGAGGTGAGCCGGAGCCTCGCCGCCTGCGAGGGGGCTTTGCTGGTCGTCGATTCGACCCAAGGGGTCCAGGCCCAGACCTTAGCCAACGTCTATTTGGCCATTGACAACGACCTGACCGTCCTCCCGGTCATCAATAAGATCGACCTCCCTTCCTCGCGGGTCGAGCTCACCGAGAAGGAGATCGAGGAGCGGATCGGCCTCGATTGTTCCTCCGCCTGTTTAGTGAGCGCCAAAACCGGGCTTGGGGTCAAAGAGGTCCTCGAGGCCATCGCCAAGCAGATCCCGGCTCCTTGCGGCGATCCGAAAGCCCCGTTGCAGGCTTTGATCTTCGATTCCTATTACGATTCCTATCGCGGCGTCATCGTCCTTATCCGGGTCAAAAACGGCGCCGTCCGGGTCGGGGATCGGATCAAGATGGTCAACTCGGATAAAGCCTATACCGTGACCGAGGTCGGGATCCGAACCCCCTCGGAAATCAAGACCGCCTCGCTCGAATGCGGGGAGGTCGGCTATTTGGCGGCGACGATCAAGGACATCCATGACGTCTTCCCCGGCGAGACCATCACCTTGGCCGATTCCCCCTGCAAGGAGCCCTTGCCCGGGTATCGGCGGATCCACCCGATGGTCTACTGCGGCCTTTACCCGGTCGAATCGAAGCAATACGGCGATTTGAAGGACGCTTTGGCCAAGCTCGAGCTCAACGATTCCTCCCTTGTCTACGAACCGGAGACCTCCAAGGCCCTAGGGTTCGGCTTCCGGGCCGGCTTTTTGGGGCTGCTCCATATGGACGTGGTCCAGGAACGGCTGGAGCGGGAATACGGGCTCAATTTGATCCTGACCGCCCCTTCGGTCGTCTATAAAGTCGTGACCAGCGCCAAGGAGGAGCTCTACGTCGATAACCCGGCCGGTTTCCCGCCTCCGTCGTCGATCGACCATATCGAGGAGCCCTTCGTCGCCGCCTCGATCATGGCCCCGAAGGAATACGTCGGGCCGATCATGGAGCTTTGCCAAGACCGGCGGGGGGTTTACGTCGATTTGGAATACTTCGACGACACCCGGGTCATCGTCAAATACGACCTGCCGCTAAGCGAGATCATCTATAATTTCTTCGATAAGCTCAAGAGCTTCACCAAAGGCTACGCCTCGCTTGACTATGAGTTCAAGGAGTATCGGAAGTCCGACCTTTGCAAGATGGACATCATGCTCAACGGGGAAGTGGTCGACGCCCTTTCCTCGATCGTTTACCGCCCCAGCGCCTATTCGCGGGGGCTCGCCATCGTGAGCAAGCTCAAGTCCGTCATCCCGAGACAGCAATTCGAGGTCCCGGTCCAGGCGGCGATCGGGGGCAAAGTCATCGCCCGGGCCGACATCAAGTCGATGCGCAAAGACGTCCTGGCCAAGTGCTATGGCGGGGATATTTCGCGGAAGAAGAAGCTTTTGGAAAAACAGAAAGAGGGCAAGAAGCGGATGAAGGCCATCGGCAGCGTCGAGGTCCCGCAGGAGGCCTTCATGAGCCTCCTCTCGATCGGCGATGATGACGATTAGTAGATTTTTAGTTGATTGTGACCCTCCCCTTTTCCTATAATTCCCTATGGGAAAAAGATAGCGATGTTCAACCCTTATTTGAGCAAAGAGCCCCAGCAAAAGGACTCATACGAGCAATATACCGACGAGCGTTACTGCACGAAGAAAATGGTGAAGTCCGACATGGGCGGCCTTTCGCTTATCGACGGGATATGGAAAAACGTCACCGCCTATCGCTTCGGCCATTACCATTCGATCAAGTCGCTTTTCAACCGCGGCAAGAAACAATTTCACGTCATCAAAACCCCGGCCATCGCCCAAAAAATCGAGGAAATCACCGATATCCTGACCCGCTTAGACGAGAAATTGGGCCGTAATCAAAGCGAGGACAACGCCAAGCGGCTCGCCTTTGACTGCGTCGCCTATTTCGCCGCCTCCCACGGCTATGAAGGCAAGCAGATCGCCTCGACCGTCAAGCTTGGGGCCATCGCCCCGGGGGAAGAGGGTCTATCCGGGTTAAGCGAGTATTATCGCGACCTATTGGATTTCCCGCGGCTCGAAAAAGAGGATTTCGAGGATTTCCTCGACGAAGCCGCCGCTTCCTTAGGGATCGCGGAAGGGGAGCTCTACCGCGATTACGATAAGAAAAACGTCTTCATGCGGATATCGGAAGCCTGGGAATACGAAGACGGCATCGAATCGGCCGATATCCACGATTACCTCGCCTCTTTGTTCGCTTTCCTGCTCAATGATCCCCATTCGCCTTTGCTTAAGGGGCTCTCCGTCCTTTTCTATTGCGACTTCGTCCAGCCCTTCAAGGAGAAAGGGGAGCTATTGTCGTCGCTTCTGGCCAAGATGGTCTTCGTCAAGCAATTCCCGAACCTCGGCCCATACCTGCCGATCGAAGGGTTCACCAAGCATGACCCCGAATACCTTGACTTCGCCAATTCGGCGGTCGAGGACGGCGATCTTTCCTATCCCGTCTATTATTTCCTCTCCTCTCTCCGCCGCCGGCTCGCCGACATGGTCATCCAAGAGGTCGAAAGGAAAGATGAGCCCGCCCCGATGATCATGGCCGAAGCTAAGGAACAACCATCCCCGACCCCGCCGAGCGGGGTGGAGAGCAGGTCGACTCCCGCCATCGACAATCCGCCTCCCGCCATAAAGGCGCCGATCGAAAGGATCGAGGAGATCCCCTCCTCCGAAGGAAAGCTCGCCATCGTGGTCCGGAAGAGCCAACTGAGCGAGAAAGAGCTTAAGGAGGCGGCCCGCTACATCGCCATGACCCATCCGAATCTTAGGAAAACCCAAGCCAACTTCTACGTTTCCCATTGCGAGATCGGCTGCTATTACACCATCGCCGACTACAAGAAGCACGCCAAATGCGCCTACGAAACGGCCCGGACCTCGATGGATAAGCTCGCCGAGGAAGGGTTCTACAAGAAACTGCAGCTGAAGAACAAATACGTCTACACCCCAATTAAGCAAAACTAAAAGGAGAAAACACCATGCGTCTGCCCTTGCTTATGGCCGATTGGCTCGTCCCGGTCATCTTAGTCGCCGTCTTCGGCGTCATCGTCCTCGCCGTCATTTTGATCCGGCGCCACGTTTCTTTCTTCAAGTCCGACGAGAAGCCGAAGGACCAAAACGAGATCGCCAAGGAAGAGCTTGACCGCCTATTGGAGCCGGTTGAGGAGATGAAGCCCTCGGAGGATGAGGAGGAACAATCCGAAACCCGCGAAGCCGAGGACGAAAAGAAGTCGGGCGAATGAGCTCGCTTTACATCCATATCCCCTTTTGCCCCCGGATCTGCCCGTATTGCGATTTCCTTAAGCTTTGTTATTTCCCCGACTGGGGGAAGCGGTATTGCGCAAAGCTAATCGAGGAAATAAGAGCCCTTCCGGGGCTTTTCGATACCATCTATTTAGGCGGCGGGACCCCAACTTGCTTGGGCAACGAGGATTTGGATCGGGTATTGTCGGCTTGCCAAGCCCATTTGGCCGCCGGCGGGGAATTCTCGATCGAGGGCAATCCGGAGTCATTCGGCAAAAGTTTATGCGCCTTGCTTTCCCTCCACGGGGTCAACCGGGTCTCGATCGGGGCCCAATCGGCCAACCCGAAGAGCTTAAAAACCTTAGGGAGAACCCATAGTTTCGGCGACGTTAAGCGGGCGATCGCCAACCTTCGTCAAGCGGGGATCGATAACCTTAACCTCGACCTGATCTACGCCTTGCCGGAAGAAAGCGACGCGGAAGCGGAGGAAGACGCCCTCTCCTTCGCCGGCTTGCCGATCGCCCATATATCGGCCTATTCCTTGATTCTGGAGGAGAATTCGGTCTATGGCAGGAAAGGGGTCAAGGAGGCCGACGAGGACACTCAGGCCCGTCAGTTCCGTTTGATCAAGAATGCTTTGGAAGGCCTTTCCTTCGCCCAATACGAGGTCTCCTCCTTCGCCAAACCCGGTTATCAATGCCGCCATAACCTCAATTATTGGCAGGACGGCTTTTACCTGGCTTTGGGCATTGGGGCGGCCGGCTATGACGAAAAGGGCCATTACAAGAATAGGATCGGAATGTTCGATTATTTCGATTCCGGATCGGTCAGGGAGTACGAAGAGGAGGGAAAACAAGATAAGATCGAGACTTTCCTCCTTACCAACCTCCGGCTGGTCCAAGGGTTCAGCCAAGCGGAGTTCATCGGCCGTTTTGGGGAAGAAGAATGGGGCAAACTGAAGAGAAAAGCCCAAAAGGACATCGATCTCGGCTTGCTTACCATCTTGGAAGGGCGGGTCAGCTGCACCCCGCGGGGGCTGATGCTCCTCGATTCGGTGCTGCTGGACTTGTTCTAACATGTTCCACGACCGGTTCATTGACGTAAGAAACTTTGAGTTGATTCCCGTTTTTAGGATAGACAGTCCTATTTCTTCGCCTTTTTTCCTTAGGGGCCCTCTCCCCGGTCGCGAGGAGCTTTCTCTTCTTTTCTTTTAGGGCTTATTTTAATTTCCTGCCCCTTATCTTCCTTTCCCTCGCCGGGCTCGCTTTATGGTCCGTCATCCACTTCTTCGTTAAGATCATGAAGAAAGAAAAGAGTTCCCGTGTCTTCAAAAAAGGCGTAACGGGCGGTTTTTCCGCTTTATTCCTGCTCTTGGAGTTCGCCTTCATTCTTCTGCCCATCGATACCGCCCGTCCCTACGGGTTCCTTTGGGATCCGTTTGCACCCTTTCTTCTATTTTCTCTCATTATCGGCCATTATTGGTCGCTCCGGAGGCGTTATGGAAAAGGGACGTTCTGATCAGACCAAGCGGAGCCTGTTTTATCATCTCCGCCGGCTTTATCTCGACCCCGGATGGTTTTTTCTCCCTTATCCTGATCGTCGTATTCCTATTCGTCGCTTTGCTCCTTTTCTCCCGCCTCAGTTCCGGACAATCAGCCGCGCCCGATGATTATTTGGGCCGCCTTAAGACTCTTTATGAGCAAGCTTCGAAGCAATTTTCTACTAGCGGATCCCGCGACGAACGAGTTCGGCTCTCCTACGCGGAAACGCTGCTTGACCATAACGTCTCCAGCGGGACTTATGCGGTTTATGGTTACTCGGCGTTGCTTGGGGAAAAAAGCTTAGGCAGCGCAAGCGCCTACCGCTTCCTCTCCCTCGTCCCGGCGGCCGCCTTGGCCTTTGGGGCGTTCCTCTCCTATGCCCTCTTTTATTCGAAAGGGTCGCGCTCGGCGGAGAAGAACGCCTACGAAGCCCGCTTGGAGAGAGGGAGGTTCCGCCTTGGCGGGTATTTATGCTATTTTCTGCTGATTGGCCTAGTCTGTTTGCTCTTTGGCCTTTTGTCTTTCTTCGTCTCCTATCCGGGGATGACCTTAGCCCGAGTCGGCGATGACTTCGTCTATTTAAGCACAAACTTGCTCCTGCTTATCAAAATGGCCGAGAACCTCGTTGTCTCAGTCTCCCTCGCTTTTATCCCCTTGGCTGTTTTCCGGTTGGTTGCTCCCGGCAAACGGGCCTTCTTCGGGATGCTCATCAATTTGGGGATTGCCGTCATTCACGCCTATTTATTGATTGTTTCCCTTGATAAAATGGGGATTTGGCTCTATTTCCCGCTCGGCGGGATCCCCCTTTCTTTCAAGGCGGCCTTCTCCCATCTTTCCCTCGCCATTTCGATTGGCGGCTTGGCTATTTGTTTATTGAAACTCGCCGTGAGGATGGACAAAAGAGGACGAGTAAACTAACCTATTGTCGTTATGGGAAGCGCTTCGTTCGACAAACGGGTCTATGCCTGGCTCCTCGATGAGATCCCCTCGGTGGTCGTCGCCATCGTCATCTCGATCGTGATTTTCCGTTACGCCCCTTCCTTTTCGTGGTTTTTCGCCTTCTTCTTGGCGTTCCTCGCCGCCTATATCGTCTATTTCCTCTACGTCTTCATCCCGACCGCCGTGAGCCATGGGGCCTCTTTGGGCATGAAGATGCAGCGGATTAAGGCCGTTCGGGGCGATCTGACGCCGATCTCGACGAAAGACGCCGCCATCAAGGCGTTGCTTTCGGGCCTGATCCCGGTCGTCATCGTCAACGCCGTCTTCATGCTTTATACCCATACCGAGCGCTCGCCGATCGACCGGCTGACCAATTCGCTCGTCATCAAGGTCCGCCATTGAATTTTTGGCACTCTCCCCTTGACAGTGCCAGACCTTTCCATATAATTTCTTTGGCAATCGGGAGCCCCGAGTGCCAGAAAGGTTAGCATGGAACGGCGCGATCTCATACTCAAGCTCATCGTCGAGCATTTCATAAAAACCGCCCAACCGGTCGGAAGCCAAACCCTTTTGGATGAATATCGGCTCGACTGCTCGAGCGCGACGATCCGCAACGAGATGAACGCGCTGGAGAAGGACGGTTTCCTCGAGAAACCCCATACCTCCTCCGGAAGAGTCCCCTCGAAGCAGGGCTACGTCTACTATGTCGAGCATCTGCGCGACGAGCGGATCGATAGTAGCGTCAAATACGCCTTGGAGACCGTCTTGGACAAACAAGCCCAGTCGGTCGAGGAGGTCATCAAGCAAAGCTGCGAGATCCTCTCGAACATGACCAACCTCGCCTCGGTCGTCTTAGGGCCGAAGGTCGAGCAGGAGCATTTGGTCTCGATCCAGCTCATCCCCCTCTCGAGCAATACCGCCACCGCGGTGTTCGTCACCGACCAAGGGTATGTCGAGAACAAGACCTTCATATTGCAGGAAGGCATCTCGATTGAGGACGTCAAGAAGACGGTCGAGGGGCTTAACGAAAGGCTAAGGGGGACCGCCATCGCCGACCTCGTCCCGAAAATGGAGGCGATGCGGCCGGCGCTCACCGATTACCTCGTCGGCAAAGATGCCATCTACCAAGCCTTCTTCGCCGCCTTCGCTAAGTTCGCCTCCGAGCGGATGAACCTCTATGGCAAAGCCAACCTGCTTGAGCAGCCCGAATACAAGGCCGACGCCGGGAAGCTCCGCAAGCTGCTCGGCTTGCTCGAAAGCCCCGATGAGCTTCGAACCGCCTTAAGCGAATCGAGCGAAGCGGGGGAAAGCGACCTCCATATCAAGATCGGCTCCGACGAATCCGGGCTCGAGGACGTGGCCTTAGTCACCGCCAAGGTCCAGATCCCCGGCGGCCAAACCGCCTCGATATCCTTAGTCGGCCCGAAACGGATGGACTATGACAAGGCGATGGGGCTGCTCAGCTACGTCAGCGAACGGCTCGACGAATACTTCGCCGGCAAGAAAGGAGAGAATAAATGAGCGAGGAAAAGCAAAAAGAAACCAATAACATCGAAATCGAAACCGAAGAAGACAAACCCTCGCGGAAGGAAAGGAAGCAGATCGCCGCCCTTACCGAAGAGTTGGAAAAAACCAAAAAAGACCTCGAGGAGAAGCAAAAGGAACTCGAGAAAGCCTCTTCCGACCTCGATCATTGGAAAAATGAGTACTATCGGGCTTATGCCGATACGCAGAATCTCCGCAAATCGCTGGAGGAAGACGCCCGGACCGCTTACCGATATCGGTCCGAAGGGTTCCTAAGCAACCTGCTGCCGGCCCTCGACGCCTTCCACATCGCCTTGCAAAACGAGCCCCCGAGCCCGGAGACGAAAAACTACTTAGTCGGCTTCTCCTACATCTACAACTCCCTCGTCAAGGTCCTGACCGACGAAGGGGTGTCGGAAATCTCCCCGAACGAGGGCGAGGAATTCGATCCCGGCCGGATGCAAGCCGTCGACGTCACCGTTTCCGAAGGCGAGCCGAACAAGGTGCTGAAGGTTTACGCCAAAGGGTACAAACTCCATGACCATCTCATCCGCCCGGCCATGGTCGAAGTGAGCAAGAAGGCGGATGAAGCTAAGAAAGAAGAAAAATCCGAGGAGGGCGAAACCTCTCCGGCCCAAGCCTAAGGAGGAATAATCATCATGGCAAAAGAAATCATCGTCGGTATCGACTTAGGTACCACCAACTCCGTCATCAGCTACATGCAAAGCGACGGCAAAGTCAAAGTCATCCCCAATCCCGAAGGGACCAACACGACCCCCTCGGTCGTCGGCTTCAAAGCCAGCGGGGAGGAAATCGTCGGCAACGCCGCCAAACGGCAAGCCATCACCAACCCCGACACCGTCTCTTCCGCCAAGCGGAAGATGGGGACCGCCGATAAATTCCACATCGCCTGCCTCGATAAGGACTACACCCCGCAGGAAATCTCGGCCAAGGTCCTGGCTTATATGAAGTCCTATGCCGAGAAGAACATCGGCCAGACCGTCAGCAAAGCCGTCATCACCGTCCCGGCTTACTTCAACGACGCCCAACGTCAGGCGACCAAAGACGCCGGCACCATCGCCGGGCTCGACGTCGTCCGGATCATCAATGAGCCGACCGCCGCTTGCTTAGCCTATGGCCTAGACACCGATAAGAGCGAGAAGGTGATGGTCTTCGACCTCGGCGGCGGGACCCTCGACGTCTCGATCCTCGATATCGGCGACGGGACCTTCCAAGTCCTCTCGACCAACGGCGACACCCGGCTGGGCGGCGACGACTGGGACCATGTCCTAGCCGATTGGATCCAAGCCCAGATCAAGATCGAATACGGGGTCGATTTGACCGATAAGATGGCCCGTCAACGGTTCGTCGACGCGGCCGAAAGGGCCAAGATCGAGCTTTCCTCGAGCTTAGAGACCACCATCTCCCTCCCCTTCATCGGGATGAGCAAGAACGGGCCGATCAACTTCGAGACCAAGCTCACCCGGGCCAAATTCCAGGATTTGACCAAGAGCCTATTGGAACGCTGCAAAGCCCCGATGGCCAACGCCTTGAAGGATTCCGGCCTTTCCTATAACGAAATCGGCACCATCCTCATGATCGGCGGCTCGACCCGAATGCCGGCCGTCCAGGAGATGGTCAAAGCCGAGACCGGGAAGCCGATCAACCTCTCGGTCAACCCCGACGAGGCCGTAAGCATCGGCGCCGCCATCCAAGGGGCGGTCATCGCCGGCGACGTCAAAGACGTGGTTTTGCTCGACGTCACTCCGTTGACCCTCGGCATCGAGACCTTAGGCGGCGTCATGACCCCGCTTATCCCGCGCAACACCACCATCCCGACCACCAAGAGCCAAATCTTCTCGACCGCCGAGGACAATCAGCCGGCCGTCGACATCATGGTCTACCAGGGCGAGCGCTCGATGGCCCACGACAACAAACTGCTCGGCCACTTCCAGCTCTCCGGCATCAAGCCGGCCCGCCGGGGGCAGCCGCGGATTGAGGTCACCTTCTCAATCGACGTCAACGGCATCGTCAAGGTCTCGGCCAAGGACCTCGATACCCAGCAAACCCAAGACATCACCATCTCCGGCAGCAACGGGCTTTCGAAGGAGGACATCGACCGGATGATCAAGGACGCCGAGGCCAATAAGGCCGCCGACGAGAAGCGGAAAGGCGACGTCGAGGTCAAGAACAAAGCCCAAACCTACGTCGATCAGATCAATTCGGTCCTGACCGAGAAGGGCGAGCAGATCCCGGCGGAGCAGAAAGAGCAGCTGACCAAGATCCGCGACGAAGCCCAAGGGGCCATCGAATCCGATAACATCGAGAAGCTCCGGGAGATCGTCGGCCGGCTCGAGGACATGGCCGCCCAAGCCGCCTCGATGGGGGCGCCTGGCGCCGCGGCCCAAGACGCGCCGAAGGCCGAAGACGGCAATCAGACCGCCGATGACGTGGTCGATGCCGATTTCACCGACAAAAAGTAATATTCACCGACATCATTCGCGAGAAGGCGCCTAACCGCGCCTTCTCGTTGTCAAAGGAGGAAAGCGATGGCAAAAAGGGATTTCTATGAGGTGCTGGGGGTCAGCAAATCCGCCAGCAAGGACGAGATTCGCAGCGCCTACCGCAAATTGGCGAAGAAATATCATCCCGATATCAACCACGACCCGGACGCCCCGAAGCAATTCGAGGAGGTCCAGGAAGCCTATGACGTCCTTTCCGACGACGCCAAAAGGCGCCAATACGACCAATTCGGCATGGCCGCCTTCGAACAAGGGGCCTCGATGGGCGGGGCGGGCAATCCCTTTGGGGGCGCCGGCTTCTCCTCAGCGGGGTTCGGCGATATCGATTTAGGCGACATCTTCTCATCCTTTTTCGGCGGCGGGGCCAGGCGGCAAACCCGCAAAGCCTCGACTTCGCCGGAGAAAGGGGAAAACAAATTCACCCGGATCCGCATCTCCTTCATGGATGCGGTCTTAGGGACGAAGGTCAAGCTCAACGTCTCCTATGACGAGCCTTGCCCCCATTGCCATGGGACTGGGGCCGAAAGCCCAAGCGACATCGAAACCTGCCCCCATTGCGGCGGTTCCGGCGTCGTGGTTACCCAGCAACGGACGATCTTCGGGGTGATGCAGAGCCAATCCGTCTGCCCCAACTGCGGCGGAACGGGCAAGAACATCCGCCGCAAATGCCACGAATGCGGCGGGGAAGGGTATTCCCACGTCCGCAAAGACATTCCGGTCAACGTCCCGGCCGGCATCGCCTCCGGGCAGCAGATCCGAGTATCGGGGAAGGGGGAAAGAGGCCGCAACGGCGGGCCGAATGGCGATCTCTTCGTCGAGGTCTTAGTCGCCGAGCACCCCTATTTCAAGCGCAATGGCAACGACGTTCACTTGGAAGTGCCGCTCTCCTTCGTCGCCTGCGCCTTGGGGACTTCGATCGACGTGCCGACGGTTTACGGCGAGGTTTCGGTCAATATCCCCGAAGGAACCCAACCTGAACAGGTGCTGAAGATCAAGGGTCGGGGGATCAAGGACCTGCGGACCGGGGTTCCGGGAGACGAATACCTGCATATTAAGGTCCAAACGCCGACCAAACTTAGCAAGGCGCAGAAGCAATTGCTTAGCGAATTCCAAGCCAATTCCAAAGGCGAAGCCGCTTACGAGAAGTGGAAAGCGCGTTTCCAAGCCTAACCGGGTTTACACCCGGTTTTCTTTTGCTAAAATATAGCGAAAGGGGAGTAAGCGATGAACCAATATATGAAATTGGCCTTAGACGAGGCCTATGAAGGGATAAATAACGGCGACGGCGGCCCTTTCGGGGCAGTCATCGTCAAAGACGGGAAGGTGATCGGGAAAGGCCATAACCGGGTGGTCAAAAACGCCGATCCGACTTGCCATGGCGAGATGGAGGCGATCCGCGACGCCTGCAAAAACCTTTCCACCTTCGATTTATCCGGCTCGACCATCTATACGACTGGGGAGCCTTGCCCGATGTGCCTAGGGGCCATTATGTGGGCAAATATCGACAAAGTGTATTACGGATGCGATGTCAAGGACACCGAGAGAATCGGTTTCCGCGACGATAAGTTCTACGAGCTCTCGAAGCCGGAAAACAAGAAGGAGTTCGTGAACGAGCTCGACCGCGACGCTTGCCTCAAGCTTTACGAGGATTATTTGAAAAAGACCGATCGGACGGCCTATTAAACCTATGCCATTCTGCAAATACTGCCACGCGGAGATTTCCCGTTTCGATGAGGACATCTGCCCTCATTGCGGCGCTCCCTCGCCGATCGATGAGGGGTATAAGACGATGGATGTGACCAAAACCATCCACGATTTGCATTTGCCTAAAGAACTATATCGGTCCCGGAGCCGAATGGTCTACGCCTTCCTATGCTGCCTCCTCGGCGTTTTCGGGATCCATTCCTTCTACGCCCGTTACCATAAAAGGGGGGCGATCGAATTGGCGGTCACCCTCGTCTTGGTCGCCGGCATCGGCTCCTTGCTCTATTTCACCGCCTTGCCGACGGTTTGGGCTTATCTTATCCCCGTTCTTTGCCTTTACGCCTTTTTCATCGGCTTCGGCGTCTTCTATTTTCTCTACGATTCAGTAAAAGACGGGAAAGG
Source organism: uncultured bacterium (assembly GCA_949296775.1). Lineage (GTDB taxonomy): Bacteria > Bacillota_I > Bacilli_A > RFN20 > CAG-826 > Alloenteromonas. Next base: position 242,220 of record CASFQA010000001.1, read on the forward strand.
GGAACTGCTCCGTTAAAATGCAGCACTATTTCGGCTATATTAAAGGGAAAGAGGCGTATATCGAGGAGAAAGACGCTTTGCGGGCGAAGCAAGTGAAGCGGATTCAGCTCAACGAGCAAATCGAGATCGCCGAAGGGGAACGGGTTTATCTATGCCGTTGCCGCCGGCTGCACCCTTTGTCTTTCGAGGTCATAGCCGAGATCACCGACACCCGGGAACCGCCTTTGAAGCTGAATTTGGCTTTCGCTTTGCTAAAAGGCGACCATAACGAGCTGATCGTGCTGAAAGGGACGGAATTAGGGGTCACCCGTTTCCTTCCTTTTATCTCGGCCCGGACCGTGGTTTTGCCGAAAGGGAAAGAGGACAACAAATTGCAGCGGTTGAGGAAAATCGCCAAAGAGGGGGCGGAGCAGTGCCGCCGAAGCCTCATTCCCGAAGTCTCGGCCTACGCTTCCTTTGAGGAAATAGCGAAAAACGCCCGGGGATTGAAGCTTTTCGCCTATGAAGAAGAGGCGATCCAGGGCCAGAATATCCTCGATTACGCCATAGTGGGGGAAAGCGAGGCCACTTTGCTTATCGGCCCCGAGGGGGGATTCACGCCCGAAGAGGCGGCGCTGGCCATCGATAATGGCTTCAACCCGGTAAGCCTCGGCAAAAGGATTCTCCGGGCCGAGACCGCGGCCATCGCCGGGGCGGCGGCTCTGTTGCTATACTCCGAGCGCTGAAGATGGAACTTTTCAAGAAATTGGCCAAATATCGCCTTCGCGACCCCTTCGAATCATCGTCGGAGATGCGGTTTTTCTTAGAATACGCCGACATTCTCAATTCATTCCCCTTATATCGGAAGTTCCGTAAGGCCTATTCGAGCTTCGACGTCATCCGGGCCAATCTATTGCTGCGCGCCTTATCCAATAAGACCGTCATCGAGAAAACCTATTACGCCGCCAAGAAGAAGGAAGCGATCCCCGGCACTCCGGCCGATCCGAATTCCGAGGCCATCCGGGCTCAACTGGAGGCGGTAAAGAAGGACTTGCCATATTATCAGCTTGAAGAGAACCGGATTTACGTCCCCGTCTTGCCATTGTCATTCAACGTGATTTACGACCAAATGCCTTCCCGGCTTGACGAGCATCCTTATTCGATGCTGGCCAAAGACTACAAGGCCGCCTTGATCGATCCGTTCGATTACTATGGCCCCGACTTGTTCGATTCCTATTTCACCCGGCTAGTCAAAGTAGGGCAAAAGGGGAAGAATCGGGCTTTCCTCAATTATGATTCCTTTTCGATATACTTCGTCAACGAACAAGGACGTTTGGATGTTGAATGCGTCTTGTTCGATAAGTTCATCGACCATCCGAATTACAATCATTTGCTTTCTAGGGTGCGGCCGGCGGTGGAGGCGTTCTATGTAGGAGATCGAGAGCAATTCATAAAATCCCTAGTAGATAATCGGTTAATATCTAGTAGTTTTGCTTTTAAATTAAACGCCGATGAGCAAAAGTTTTATGCGAATATTGCAAAGAGGTATCCAGTAGATGGAAACTAATAAATTTTTCGCTCATTCGCTCGGGTGTAAAGTCAATGCCTATGAGACGGAAGCCCTTTGTTCCCTACTGGTTCAGAAAGGGATGATCAAAACCGATTTCATAAAGGAGGCTGAAGTCATTATCCTCAATACCTGCGCCGTCACCGCAACCGCGGGTCAGAAGAGCAGGCAGCATATTCGCTCCTACCGCGAATCCAATCCCGACGCCATTTTGATCGTCATGGGATGCTACTCGCAAAGCGAAGGGAAAAAATGCGCGGAAATGGGGGCGGACATCGTCTTAGGATCAGGGAAGCGGAAAGACGCGATCGATTTGATTGAGCGCTTCAAGACAGACCGCGAACCTATCATCGATGTCGTCAATGATCCCCGGAAGCAAGACTATGAGGAATTCGGGACGGCTATCTTAGCCGAATCGGCACGGGCCTATTTGAAGATCCAAGACGGCTGCGACGCTTTTTGCTCTTATTGCTATATTCCCCGCCTCCGGGGGAATTCCCGTTCCCGCGACCCGCGGGAGGTTATCAAAGAGGCCGAGAAGCTTAGCGAGCTCGGCTATAAGGAATTGGTTATCACCGGCATTCATATCGGATATTACGGCAAAGACCTGGGGCTGGGGCTTTTCCGGCTTCCCGATTTGCTTCATTCCCTTTGCCTTAAATGCCCGCGTCTGCCGCGGATCCGCATATCCTCTTTGGAGGTTAGCGAGATCGACAATGACTTCCTGTCGGTTTTAAGCACGCATACGCAGATCGTCGATCACCTTCACATCCCATTGCAATCGGGCTCGGATACGATCCTAAAGCGGATGAATCGGCCTTATTCGACTAAGGAATTCATGGATAAGGTCAGGAAAATCCGCGCGATTCGCCCAAATATCGCCATCACCACTGACTTAATCGCCGGTTTTCCCGGGGAAAGCGAGGCGGAATGGGCGGAGACGCTGCGGTTCTGCGAAGAAGTCGGCTTCGCGGAAATCCACGTTTTCCCTTTCTCGCCCCGTCCATTGACCCCGGCGGAGAAGATGCCTTGCCAAGTCGAACCCCCCGTAAAGAAAAGGCGGGTCCACGAAATGCTGGCCTTATCGAAGAGGCTCCGGCTGGAATATGAAAAGCGGTTTTATGGCAAACGGCTCGAGGTGCTGGTCGAGGAAGTGAATGGATCCCATTACAAAGGCCATACCCAAAATTACCTCTTAGTCGAGGGGGATTTGGACAATGTCCAAGAAGGAATGATGGTTAAGGTCATATATAATAATAAGACGGCATCGGATTAATTTTAAAATATTTTGACATTGTATGAGTTTTTTATTTGCCTTCCGCCTCTTTTTCCCTATAATTGCCCACGTTTAGGAAAGGAAGAAAGGTATGGCAGTCCCACAAAGAAGAACGAGCAAAACCCGTAAAAGATTGCGCCGGACGCACTTCAAGCTCAACGTCGTCGGCCTCGTCGCCTGCCCGCACTGCGGGGAGATGATCCGGAGCCACCACGTTTGCCCCAAATGCGGCTATTACGCCGGCAAGGAAGTGCTCCACGTCGCCAAAGAAGACGGCGAGCCGAGCAAGAAGTAAGGAATTCCCGCTTAAGGCGGGTTTTCTTTTTATCTATAATATAGACAAGAGGAGATCACCATGGACATTGCCAAATACTTCGATCACACATTGCTGAAACCCGACGCCAAGGAAGAAGACATCCGCAAACTATGCGAGGAGGCGGCCTATTACGGCTTCGCTTCGGTCTGCGTCAATCCGGATTTCGTGCCTCTCGCCCATAATTTGCTCGATGGCAGCGGGGTCAAGACCTGCACCGTCATCGGTTTCCCTTTAGGGGCCAATAGCAGCAAGGTAAAAGGCTATGAGGCGGCCTATGCCGTTTCCGAAGGGGCCGATGAGGTCGACATGGTCATTAACATCTCGGCCGCCAAAGACCATCGCTATATCGAAGTCGAGAAAGACATCCGGATGGTCCGGGAAGCGGTGCCGAACGCCTTGCTGAAGGTCATTCTCGAGACCTGTTTGCTGAGTGATGAGGAAATCGTCGAGTGCTGCCAGGCCGCCAAACGGGCGAAAGCCGATTTCGTTAAGACCTCGACCGGGTTCTCCTCCGGCGGGGCCACCGTCAAGGCGGTCAAGCTGATGAGGGAGACCGTCGGGCCGGAGATGGGGGTCAAGGCCAGCGGGGGGATCCATAGCAAAGCCGAAGCCTTGGCGATGATCGAGGCCGGGGCCAACCGGATCGGGGCCAGCGCCTCGGTCAAGATAATGAAGGAATAGCGGCTGCTCCGCCTTGATGAGCCGTCGTTATGCCCTTTCCGGTTCGATTGCGCATTTATTCGTTGATTTCATATCGGCCAACGGGTATCATCTAGAAGCATTTTGCAGGAAGGAAGTGAGAATCCATGGCCGTTAAAACCGTCGTTCGCGAAGGCGAATCCGTCGATGACGCGCTCCGTCGCTTCAAGCGTGGCGTCAACAAGTCCGGCATCCTCTATGAGACCCGGAAGCGCGAAGCCTTCCTTAAACCCGCCCTCCTGCGGAAAATGAAGTCCAAGTTCACCCGTCGCAAGAAGTGGTAAACGAAATTCCCTCGATCGATTCGAGGGATTTTTATTTTTTAGCAAAAACTTTTAGCCTCTAGGCGATTTTCGTACTACTTATTCAGTATGAGAACCGAGCTGGTCTACCAATCCCAACGCCAAGGCTGCGGATACGCCTGTGTCAAGATGGCGCTCATCCATTCCTCATCTAGGAGGGACTTCGCCTATGCCGCGGAAAAGCTGATCACCGGGCAGGCCCCTTCTTTCGCAGACCTTATCGCCTATGGCCGTAGTTATGGGCTTAAGCTTTCCGGCTATAAGGTCTGGGACTCAAGGGAGGTTCTCGCCAACCGGAACCTTTACCCATTCATCGCGACCATCAGGGAAGATGGGTTCTCTCATGCCGTCTACGTGGTGAAAAAGGTAAGGGACGACGTGGTTTTCTTCGACCCAAGCGCCGGCAAAAGGCGGCTTTCGGCCTCCGCTTTCGCTTCCTTGTTTGAAGGTTACGTTCTCATCGAGGAAGGATATGAGGAAGTAAGCCAGCCGATCAGGCGGCGAAATCCGGTTGCAGCCCTGACCCAATTTTCCGGGACCCTCGTCTCCATTTTCCCTTCTTTCCTTCTTCTCTCCGGGCTTTTGCTCCTTTCTTTCATCCCGGAGTTGGGGTTTTGGAGCATCGGGTTTTTCCTGGGCTCGCTATTGGCCTCGATGGGAGGGCGGCTCTACCTCTCCTCGAGGCTGAAGCGATTCGACGACCATTACCTCGATGGGGTGGATGATGGCGACGCCTCGCTCCGCAAGGAACGCTATGCCCACTACCACGCGTACAAGGCCGCCGTCTTCTCAACGGCTCCTCAATTGCTTTCTTCCCTGTTTGAGTTGATGGCGGCCTTTTCCTTCCTCGCCTTCGCCGACCTGCAGTTAGGCTTATCCATCGCGATCCTGATATTGCTTCTATGCCTAAAGCACTTATTGACCCGGCCATCCCTAGACAAAAAGCATCGCCGCATCGAAAGGCTCGAAAAGGCTTTTCTTTCCGAGGCGCCCACTGACCGCAAAGCCATTTTGCGTTCGCTCGGCGAAGAATCCGAATCCTTTTCCTTCGCTTTTCTGATCGACCACGCCTTCGGCTCTTTTCTCGCCCTTTGCTTAGCTTGCCTATCCCTTTTGCCGTCTTCTTTTTCCGCCGAGCGGTTCCTTTTCGTCGGAATGAGCTTGCTTTTCGTCTCCTCTTTGGTCGAGAAGTGCTTCGATTCGGCCAAAAAACTAAGGGATAAAAAAGCCGAGGAAGGCTATTTCCGTCTTCATTTCATGGATTAACGTCGGATATGCTACAATATCGGGGCTATGGAAATCGGATTCGAGAACCGCCTCGACGCGGAATACGATCGCTTAGAGCAAGTCTATTCCGATATCGCCGAAGTCGCTTTCGCCATCCTCGGCATCAAAGCCAACTACGAAATCGACGTCAGTTTGGTCGGCGACGAGGACATCCAGACGATAAATCGCGAATATCGGAAGATCGATCGGGTGACCGACGTCATATCCTTCGCCTTCGAAGACGACAAAAGCGATATCTCCCGGATCAAAGGGGACGAGGTCCCTCGGCTTCTGGGCGAGATATTCGTCTGCGTCCCTCAAGCCTTGCGCCAGGCTAAGGAAATCGGCAATTCGCCAGCGCGGGAACTCACTTTCCTTTTCGTCCATGGCTTGCTCCATTTGTTGGGCTATGACCATATGAAGAAAGAAGACGAGGAAGTCATGTTCCCTTTGCAGGAAAAGATCCTCGCCGCCTATCTAAGGAAAAAGGAGGAAGGCGAGATATGAGCCTAGAAGAATTGATGCAGATCGCGATTGAGGCGCGGGAGAAGGCCTATGTGCCGTATTCCCATTTCGCCGTTGGGGCGGCGATTCTTTGCTCCGATGGATCTTTTTATGTCGGCGCCAATGTCGAAAACGCCTCCTACCCCCTTTGCATGTGCGCCGAGCGCAATGCCGTTTACTCAGCGATGATGGATGGCAAAAACATCGATGATTTCGAAGCTCTTTGCGTATGCGCCGACTCGACCGACCCCGTTTCCCCCTGCGGAGCTTGCCGCCAGGTATTAAGCGAGCTATTCCCGAAGAACAAGCCGATACTGCTCGGCAACCTTAAAGGCGAGACCAAATTGACCAACGTCGAGGAGCTCTTGCCCTTCGCCTTCGACGAGACTGATTTATGAAATCCGGATTCGTCGCCATACTCGGTCGGCCTAACGTCGGCAAAAGCACTCTATTGAACGCTTTGCTGTCGAAGAAGGTCTCGATCGTCACCCCGAAAGCCCAGACGACCCGCGACTCGATCATGGGCATCCTCAATCTGAAGGAGGCCCAAATCGTCTTCGTCGATACCCCGGGGATCTTCCAAGGGGGATTGAAGCTCGACTCTTCGATGCGCAAAAGCGCCTTCACCTCCTCGCGCGAGGTCGATGCCATCCTTTATCTCATCGATGCCTCCAGCAAGGAGTTTTCGACCGATAAGCGGATCTTCGACTCCATCCATTCCGAGGCCCCGCGGTTCTTGGTGATGAATAAAATCGATCTCATCACCGCCGAGCAAGCGGCGCAAAAGAAAAAGAGCCTCGCCGAGCTTTTCCCCGGCGTTCCGCTTATCGAGGCCTCGTTTAAGACCAATTTTGGGTTAAAGGACGTCACCAATGCCATTTTGCCTTTGCTAAGCGAAGGGCCGGCGTTTTTCCCCGATGACGTTTACACCGACAAAGACCCGGCCTACCAAGCGAAGGAAATCGTCCGGGAAAAGCTGCTGCATTTTCTCCGCGACGAAATCCCCCATCAAAGCGCGGTCAAGATCACTTCGCTAACGGAGAAGAAAGGCGGGTTGCTGCTCGAGGGAACCATTTACGTCGAAAAGCCCTCCCACAAGGCCATCGTAATCGGCAAAGGCGGGGCGATGATCAAGAAAATATCGATGGCCGCCCGTCAGGAAATCGAAGCCAATTGGCATAAGCGGGTCCTTTCCCTTGAGCTGCAAGTCGAAGTCGCCCCCAATTGGCGGGACGATCTGAAGGCCCTGTCCGACCTTGGCTATGGAGCGGATTGAGCAAGGGGAACGTCGGCTTAAGGCCTTGATTCTCCGCCGGGTCGCTTATAAGGAGAGCTCGGCGATGGTGACGGCCCTTTCCCCCTCCGGAGTTTTCGCTTTCTCGGCCCGGGGAGTCAACAAACTGAATTCGAAAAACCTCGCCTCGACCAACGAGCTTTCCCTTTCTTCGCTGACCCTTTTATCCTCTTCCCAAGGGAAATTGACCCTGAAAGAAGGGAAGCTGGAGGAAAGCCTCTTGCCGCAAAACGAGGATTTGGACGCCTTCGGGATCAGTTCCTATATGCTGGAGGCGGCGCTGCGTTTCCTTAACGAAGACAGCGATCCAGCCGATTGCCAAACCGTTTTCGAATCGATAGTGGCCAATCTAAGATCATTGAATAGCGGGGCTTCGGCTTATTTGGCGGGGTCGCGCTTCCTCTCGTCATTGTTGAAGGTATCGGGCATCGCCCCGGAAGTGAATCGCTGCGTCCGTTGCGGGTCGCGGAAGGCGATCATCGCCATTTCGAAAACCGACGGCGGCTTCGTTTGCCTCAATTGCTTTCAAGCGGCCGATGAACGGAAATCAGTGCCGTTTCTTTCGAATTTCCGGACCGCGATCAACGCTCCGGAAAACTTGGGGGAGGACAATGCCCGCGACCTTTTTCTTTTCCTTGCCGATTTTTTGGCCTCGGCGAGCGGGGTGCATCTCAAAAGCCTCGATACTCTCAAGAAATTTTAGTACCCTTAAAATGGGTTGACGTTGCTGGGTTCGCCCATTATCCTTTCCCTTGGTTGCATAGCATCTGAGGTAACATAATGGCACACAAATTCAGCTTCGAGCAGATCGTTCAGCATCTTCTCAACACCGGGTACGTGTTCCAAGGTTCATCGATTTACGGTGGCTTGTCGAACACTTGGGACTATGGCCCTCTCGGGGTCGAGTTGAAAAACAACGTCCGCGCCTATTGGTGGCAGAAGTTCGTCCGCGAATCCCCGACCAACGTCGGGATCGACGCCGCGATATTGATGAATCCGAAAGTTTGGGAAGCCACCGGCCACGTCTCGACTTTCAACGATCCGATGGTCGATTGCAAAGCCTGCAAGGCCCGGCATCGGGCCGATGAGCTCATTAAGGGGCAATACCCCGACGTCGACGTCGACGGGATGACCTTCGAGGACATGGACGCCTTCATCAAGACCCATTCGCTTAAATGCCCGGTCTGCGGCAAAAGCGATTTCACCCCGATTCGCAAGTTCAACATGATGTTCAAAACCCATATCGGGGTCACCGAAGACGCTTCGGCCACCGTTTACCTGCGGCCGGAAACCGCCCAGGGCGTCTTCGTTAACTTCAAAAACGTCCAGCGGGCGTGCCGTCGGAAATTGCCGTTTGGCATTTGCTCGGCCGGCAAGAGCTTCCGAAACGAGATCACCCCGGGGAACTTCACTTTCCGGACCCGGGAATTCGAGCAACTGGAGATGGAGTTCTTCTGCAAGCCCGGCACCGACTTGGAGTGGTTTGCCTATTGGAAGGAATATTGCCGCGACTTCGTCCATTCTCTCGGCATTAGGCTGGAAAACCTCCGTTTCCGCGATCATGAGCCGGCGGAATTGGCCTTCTATTCCAAAGCCACGACCGATGTCGAATATGATTTCCCGAGCATTGGCTGGGGCGAGATACTCGGCGTCGCCGACCGGACCGATTATGACTTGAAGCGCCATCAGGAATTCTCTAAGCAGGACCTGACTTATTTCGACCCCGATACCAACGACCGTTATTTGCCTTATACCATCGAGCCCTCGATGGGCTTAGACCGGCTTATGCTGATGGTTTTGATGGATTCTTACGATGAGGAGCAGCTAGAAGGCGGCGATGTTCGGACCGTCATGCACATCGCTCCCAATTTAGCCCCTTATAAAGCGGCTATCCTGCCGTTATCGAAGAAACTGAACGAACAAGCCTTGGAATTGCTTAAGCAATTATCCAAGGACTTCTCGCTTACTTATGACGAAACCGGCTCGATCGGGAAAAGGTATCGCCGGCAGGACGAGATCGGGACCCCATATTGCGTCACCGTCGATTTTCAAACCGCGGAAGACGGGCAAGTCACGGTCCGCGACCGCGACAGCATGGAGCAAATCCGCCTGCCGATAAGCGAGTTGAAGGCCTATTTGGAAGAAAAGACTAAAAAGTAAGTCTATAGTCGATATTTAGTAGTTAATTAGTAGATGTACCTACTTTGTAGGTAGAAAGGAGGAATATGTACAGTCGCGATTTAATAGAAGATATATTGCGGAAAGCTGATATCGTCTCCGTCATTTCCTCCTACATCCCCGTGAGCAAAAAAGGGAGGAACTACGTTGCCATCTGCCCATTCCACGATGACACCAACCCCTCGCTTTCCATCTCTCCGGAGCTCCGGATCTTCAAATGCTTCGTCTGCGGGACCGGCGGCAACGCGATCTCGTTCATTCAGAAATACGAGAAGATCCCCTTTGACGCGGCGGTCCGCAAACTCGCGAAGCTCATCGGGTATAACGACCCCCGGCTAGAGCAAACCTATTCGGCCCCGAAAATCGACGAGGCGACGAAACGGCTTTATGACTGCATCGACGATCTGCAAGCCTATTATTCCTATTCGCTTAACGCCGATACCCCAGAAGCCAAGGCCGCCCGCGATTATCTATCATCCCGGCAAATCGACGACATCGCCATCAAACGCTACTCCATCGGCTATTCCCCCTTAGACGGGGCTAAGACCATAGAATACCTGAAAGCCCGGGGGCATAGCATCCATTCTATCGAATCGATCGGCATCGCCTACGCCCGCGAATCGGGGATGGCCGACAATAACGCCGGCCGGATCGTCTTCCCGATCTTCGACGCCTCCTCCCAAGTCGTCGGTTTCTCGGCCCGGCGGATCCGCGATGACGGTTCCGCCAAATACGTCAATTCCCCCGAGACGCCGATCTTCGTCAAGTCCCGCCTGCTCTATAATTTCGATAAAGCCGAAGGCGAGGCGCGAAGGGCCGGCTACATTTATCTTCTAGAAGGGTTTATGGACGTCATGGCTTTCAATCGCAGCGGCATTGAGCCAGCCGTCGCCTTGATGGGCACCGCCTTGACCAACGACCATCTCCGCTTATTGGCCCGGCTGAAAGCCGAAGTCCGGGTTTGCCTCGACGGGGACGCCGCCGGGCAGACGGCGATGATGAAAATCGCCGGCTTGCTCCGGAAAGCCAAAATCGGCTGCCGCCTCGTCGATAGCCATGGCGATGACCGCGACCCCGACGACATATACCGCCTCGATGGGGCGGAGGCGGTCAAGCGGCTTGCCAATTCGCTTGTCGACCCCCTCGATTTCGAGCTTGGCTATTACATTAACACCAAGAAACTCGAAACCCCGGAGGAAAGGCGCCATGCCGTCGAATCTTTTATCCCCCATCTGCAAAGCCTGCCCCCGGCCAGCATCGAGTTTGAGAACACCTTGGCCAAACTCGCGCAGGCGACGGCCTACGAGCCGAGCGCCATCCGGGAATTGGTCAAATTGGCCCGCGGGCCATCGCTGACCAAAGAAGAGGCGATATTGACCAAGGAGAGCATCAGCCGAACCCTCAATAACCGCGACCCGGCCCTGCGCCGGCTCATGAAAGCCGAGGAAACGGTGCTGACCTACATGATGGAAAGCAAGGAAGCCGCCGGCAAATTCGAATCGCGGATCGGGTTCCTCTACGATAAGGTCAACAACTTGGTCGCCGATTCGATAATCGAGTACCGTCAATCCCATCCAGACGAAGAGCAAGTCGATCAGGCGGCCCTCATTGCCCAAATCGAATCGACGATGGAGGATTCCGGCCCGCAGATGACCAGGGCCATCGCCGACCTCGCCTGGAACCCCGCCGACCGTTACCGTTCCGATCTCTTCGACGAATGCGTGAATATCATGCTCGATGAGAAGGAGAAGCTGCGGGAAAGGAAAAAAGCCGAGAAAACGCTTAATTCGCCAACCACCCGGGAAGAGAAGGGCCGGGCGCTCAAGGACATGGCGGCCAACGCCAGGAAAAATTGGGCAAAATTCAGGAAATAAAAGAAAGAAGGAGAAACCACGATGACCAAGAAGAAGGAAAAAATCGAAATCGAGGAGGAAATCGAAGACCTCGATTCCGTCCCCCTTGCCGAAGAAGGCGACGATATCATCACCCTTGACGCCATTAAGAAAAATTTCGTCGAACGGGGCAAGAAAGACGGGACGATCAACGTCGGCGACGTGATGGACGCCACCGCCCATCTCGACCTTTCCGACGACGATTTCCAATCGCTCATCAACTATTTCCACGAGCAAGGCATCAACGTCGAGCAGGATGACGAAGCCGCCGACCTCGAAGATATCGAAGGCCCGAACGAAGGCGAGGACATCGAGGCGGAAATGGCCGACGACGAAGCTCTCGACGACGACGTATCCGATCAGGATAAGGCCGATTTGGAGGCGGTGGATTTCGCCAACATGAGCATCGGCGAGGTCAAAGTCAACGATTCGGTCAAGATGTATCTGAAGGAAATCGGGAAGACCCCGTTGCTCAACGAAGCCCAGGAAAAAGAACTGGCCAAGCGGATCGTCGCCGGACGGGCCCCCGATGCCACCGATTGGGAGAAAATCGACGGGAAAGACGCCAAAGACCAGCTGACGACCGCCAACCTCCGGCTCGTCGTCTCCATCGCCAAGCATTACGTCGGGCGGGGGATGCAATTCCTCGACCTCATCCAGGAAGGCAACATCGGTTTGATGAAGGCGGTCGATAAGTTCGACTACACCAAGGGATTCAAGTTCTCGACCTACGCCACTTGGTGGATCCGCCAAGCCATCACCCGGGCCATCGCCGACCAAGCCCGGACCATCCGCATTCCGGTCCATATGGTCGAGACCATCAACAAAATGACCCGGGTTCAGCGGGCCCTCGTCCAGGAGCTGGGGCGCGACCCGACTCCCGAGGAAATCTCGGAAAAAATGGAAGGCGCGCTCTCGCCGGAGAAAATCCGCGATATCCAGCGGATCGCCATCGAGCCGGTTTCTTTGGAAACCCCGATCGGGGAGGAAGAAGACTCCCATTTGGGCGATTTCGTCGAGGACAAGGAAGACGAATCCCCGCAGGAATACACCACCAAAAGCTTGCTCAAAGACGAGCTTTACGAAATCATGAAGGACCTCAAGCCCCGCGATCAATTGGTTTTGCGGCTCCGTTATGGGCTCGATGACAATCGCCCCCGGACTTTGGAGGAGGTCGGCAAAGTGTTCAACCTCACCCGAGAACGGATCCGTCAGATCGAGGTCAAGGCCATCCGTCAGCTTCGCCACCCGATCCGCGCCAAGAAACTCGGCGATTATTCCGAGGCTTTCCCTGACAAAGGGAGGAATTGATGGCTTCCTCCAACCAGGCCTTCGACCGTTATTGCGCCGAGCTCCGTTCCTACCCAAGGCTCACCCTGGAGGAGGAGAAGGCTTTGGGCGAGGCGGTGAAAGCCGGCCGCGATCCGGCGGCAAGCGAAGAGCAGAAAGCCGCCTCCCTCCAAGCCCGGGACAAACTGGTCAACTCCAATTTGGCCTTGGTGCTGAACGTCGTCAAGCAAGAGCTCCCGATCGAGCTCCGAGGGTCTGACTTGAATATGGACGCCATCGGGGAGGGCAACAATGGGCTGCTGAAGGCGGCGGAGATGTTCGACCCCGACAAAAACGTCCATTTTTCGACCTATGCCGACGCTTGGATCCGTTCCTACGTCAAAAAGGCCATCGCGTCTTTCCCAACCATCAAAATCCCCCAGGAAACCCGGCAGGACCTCTATCGGATCTCGAAGGCCGCCCAAGATATGCTTTCCCAAAGCGGGTCCGACCCCTCGGATAAGGAAATCGCCGATAAACTGGGGATGAAAGAGGAAAAAGTAAGCCAGCTTCGGGCTTTAGGCAACGCCGCGACCATCGTTTCCCTCGACGATGCGGTCGGGGATGAGGAGAAGGAAAACTTCGGCGATCGCTACATCGGCGACAACGACGACGAAGCCCAAGCGGCGGAGGAGGAGACCAATTCCGCCATCGCCGAGGGCATCGCCACCCTATCCAGTTTGGAAGCCGACGTGCTGTCCCGCTATCTCGGCCTTGGCGGCAAAGAGGAGGAAAGCCTTTCGAGCATTGGGAAAAGCTACGGTTTTTCCCGCGAAAGGGCTCGTCAGATCAAAGAACGGGCCAACGCCAAACTGAAGGCTTTCTTGGAAGAGAAGGGAATAAACGGGTAAACATGGCTCGAAAACTCTCGAATCGCCTCAAAACCATCTACGATCTCGTCGACCCCGGCGTTTTCGTCTCCGACGTCGGGGCCGATCACGGCCATTTGGTTTTGGAGTTGGTCGAGAAAGGCAAAACCCCATACGCCCAAGCCATCGACAATAAACCCGGCCCCTTCCTCAACATGAAAAGCAACGTCAACGCCTCCCCGATGGGCTATCGGATCCGCTGCAGCCTATCCGATGGGCTCAGCCAATTGTCCCCCGATTGCCGCTGCATCGTCATCGCCGGGATGGGCGGGCGGCTCGTTTGCTCGATTTTGGAGAAGGGACGGGAAAAACTATCCTCCGTCGACACCATCATCGCCGACGCCCATCGCGATTTGGTCTATTTGCGGCGCCACCTCGCCGAGCTGGGCTTCTTCATCGCCGACGAACGGCTGGTCTATGAAGACAAAATCTACTATTCCATCATAAAATTCCGGAAAGGCCAGCTACCCGCCTATTCCCAGGCCGACCTTTTCTTCGGGCCGGTGCTAAGAAAGAAACGGGAGCCCTTGTTCCTTGATTACCTCGAGGAGCAAAGGAAAAAGACCAGCGACATCCTCAACAAAGGGTTGGATGAGAAAGCCCGTTCCCATTATCTGGCGGTTTATCGATTGATCCGCGACGAAATCAATAGGAATTAAGGTAGGCGGCGCAGCGCTCGACCTCTTCTTTGGCGGTCGAGGCTCCCGAGCAAAGGGCGACGGTTTGGAAAGCGGAGAGATCCAATCGCCGCAACTCCGCCAGATTGAGGACAAGGTAACCGGCCTTGCCCTTTTTCAAGGCCAAGGAGAGCAGCCGTTTTGAATTGGAGCTGGTCTTCGAGCCTAAGACGATGAGGCAATCGGCTTCGCTTAAGGCCTTTTCGACGGCGAGTTGCCGCTTTATGGTGGCGGGGCAGCGCCCGGCAAGCAGCGGGGCCGGCCCATAGACGCCGGCAAGGGCCTTCATCCCCATTTCGATATCCTCTTCATCGAGGGTCGTTTGGGCGATGACCCCGGCGATCGGGCCATCGCCGGCATAGGATATCTCCTGTTTCCGGCAATCGAAGAAAGCGAGGGGCCGGACGGAAGAAAGGAAGGCCTCGGCCTCGGCGTGGCCTTGGCTCCCGATATAGCCGACCGCCCCTTTTCGGGCGAGGCCTAACTCGATGTTGCTTCGAACGAAAGGGCAGGTGGCGTCTAGATAACGGAGCCCTTGCTTAAGGGCTTCCCCCTCCAATGAGGGATCGTGCCCGTGGGCGGAGAAAAGGATCAGCGAATCGCGGGGCGCCTGCTTCAGCAACGGGGCTAAATCGGGGCCGTTTTCCTTCAAGGTATAGACCCCGTTTTCGGCCAGTCCGGCGATGGCCATCTCGTTGTGGACTAAGGAACCGAGGCAATAAATCGGCTCTTTTTTCGCTCCTTGCAAGGCGATTTCCTGAGCCCGCAAGACCCCGAAGCAATAGCCATACGGCTCAACCAAGATCGTTTTCACCCCCTTATTGTCGCCTCTTGCCGGTGAAAAAGGAAACGATTTCCTCTATACTCACCCTGTATGCATAATTTCTCATCCTTATCTTTATCCCCCGAAATGGTCGAGGCCTTGGCCAAGCTTGGCTACCATAACCCCTCCCCGGTTCAGCTCCGGGTCATC
The DNA here is from genome assembly GCA_949296775.1 of uncultured bacterium. GTDB lineage: Bacteria > Bacillota_I > Bacilli_A > RFN20 > CAG-826 > Alloenteromonas. Next base: position 257,341 of record CASFQA010000001.1, read on the forward strand.
CCCAAGGCTTTGCGCGGGGAGTCGCTGGTCTGCCAATCGGAGACCGGATCGGGGAAAACCCATGCCTATTTGGTGCCGATCGTCGATCGGCTCGACCCTAACAAAGGGATTCAATCCATCGTCATCGCCCCTTCGCGGGAATTGGCGCGCCAGGTTTACGAATTCGCCCGGGCTTTGCTCTCCTTTTTCCCGGGGCTCAAGGTCAGGCTTTTGACTTCCGAGGCCGATAAAACGAGCAACGAAGAGGGGCTTGACGTGGCGCCTCAGCTGGTCATCGGGACCCCTGGTCGGCTAGAGGACGTTTTGGCCAAAGGCTATGCCGCCTCCTTGAAAGAGGTTAGGACCGTCGTCCTCGACGAGGCCGATATGTTATTGGAATTCGGCTATTTCGACTCCATCGACCGCCTATGCTCGATCCTCCCTTCCCCTCGGCAGACCATGGTTTTCTCGGCGACCATCGAAGAGCCGCTTAAACCGCATATCGAAAAAGCCATCGGCTCGCGCTTCTCCTACGACGGGGAGGACGAGTTGACGGCCGCGACCGTCCGTCACCATTACGTCGATATCCGCCATGCCGGCAAAGAAGAGGCCCTATGGCGCTTCCTGACGCTAAAAAGACCGTATTTGTGCCTGGTTTTCGCCTCAACCAAAGAAGCGGTGAAAAAGGCTTACGATTTCCTAAAGGCCCGTAACGTCGATTGTTTGCTTTTCTCCGGCGACCTCTCCGACCGGGAAAGGAAAAGGGCCCTAAGGGAAATAAAGCAAAACAAAACCCCGGTCATCGTCTGCTCCGACCTATTGGCCCGGGGGATCGACCTGCCCGACGTCACCGACGTCATCTCCCTCGATCTGCCCAGCGACCTCGATTATTACTATCATCGGGCCGGACGCAGCGGGCGATTCGGCAAAGAAGGCGACTCCTATATTTTCTACGATAAGGGCGAATCGGAAAAAGCCGAGGAGCTTTTCGGGAAAGGGCTGAAGGCCGATTTCCTGGCTTTGCGCAAAGACGGTCTTTGGAACGATCCGGTCGGCTTCGCCCCGAAGAAAAAACTCCAGGGAAAGAAGAAGCCTTTCGGGGAGGACGAGCAACGGGAAATCAAAATCGCCAAGGCCAAGACCCGGGTCAAAAAGGTCAAGCCGGGTTACAAGCGGAAGCGGAAGCTCGCCATCGAGCGGGTGAAGGGGAAATACCGCCGGAAAGCCAAAAACATCGCCATCTCGAAGTCGAAGAAAGCCAAACAATGAGATACCTCGGCTCCCATGTTGGCCTTTCCTCCCCCTTATACCTGCTCGGCAGCGTCCGCCAAGCCGAACTTTGGGGCGAGACGGCCTTTATGTGCTATACCGGAGCCCCGCAGAATAGCCATCGGGTCCCGCTGGAGCGCTTGAAGATCGCCGAGGCCGACGCCGTCTCGGCTTTGCCGCGCGTCATCCACGCCCCCTATATCGTCAATTTGGCGGATCCGGAAGGCGGGGAGAAGCTTTCGATCGGCAAAAAGACGGTCAAAAACGAATTGCAGAGGGCCAAAGCCATGGGCGGAGTCTGCTTAGTCCTCCACCCTGGGGCTTCCCTAGGGGCGGATTTCCTGCCGAGCGCCCTTTGCCTTTGCCGCTGCCTCGAAGAGGTTGCCCAAGGGGAGAATTTCCCGCCGATCGCCATCGAGACGATGGCCGGGAAAGGGAGCGAGATCGGGAAGACGTTGGAAGAGGTCGCCTTCATCCTCGGCAATTGTTCCCTCCCGCTTAAGGTCTGCCTCGATACCTGCCACCTCCACGATGGGGGATACGATCTTTCCGATCCGGGTTTCCTCGATGAAGTCGACCGGGTCATCGGCTTAAGCAATGTCGCCTGCGTCCACCTAAACGATTCGAAGAACCCCCGCGGGTCCCATAAAGACCGCCACGAAAACCTCGGATATGGGGCGATTGGTTTCTCGAATTTGCGGCGGATCGCGAGCGACCCCCGGCTCGATCCTTTGCCCATTATCCTCGAGACCCCGTATTGGAACGGGGCGGCTCCCTATGCCCAGGAAATAAAAATGCTCCGGGATGGAGCATTCTCCGATTGGCGTTAAAGCAGATCGATTTCCCTTTTCATCTCTTCGACGATATCGGCGTCTTTGACCGTTCGGATGACTTGGCCTTTTTTGAATATCGCCCATGTCCCATTCCCGCCGGCGGCCCCCAAATCGGCCTGCTTGGCCTCGCCGGGGCCGTTGACGATGCACCCCATGATGGCGACGGTTTTCTTTTTCCCGCTGGCCTCGAGGTATTGCTGGATGGCTTTGGCGGTGGGGATGAGGTTGACTTCGGTCCGCCCGCAGGTCGGGCAGGAAATGAAGGTCGGGTAATCGGGGTAAAGCCCGAGGTCATGGAGCAAACGGCAGCAGGCTTTGCATTCCTCTTCCGGATCATCGGAGAGGGAGATCCGGATGGTATCGCCGATGCCTTCAAGCAGCAAGGGGCTTAAGCAGGCGGCGCTGCGCAATAAGCCGGTGTCCTTCGGCCCGGCTTCGGTCACCCCGAGGTGGAGGGGGTAAGGGAAAAGGGCGCTGGCTTGCCGATAAGCGGCGATGCTGGTCAAGGCCGAAGAGCCCTTTAAGGAGATCACGATATCGTGGAAGCCGTGTTTTTCCAAGATGGCGGCGTGCTTTCGGGCGGAAGCGATCAGCATGTCGGCTTCCAAATTGGCCGAGTAATCGTAGACCGTTTTGTCCATCGAGCCGGAATTGACCCCGATCCGGATCGGCAGATGGCGTTTCGCGCAAGCCTCGACCACGGCTTGGACCCGTTCCTCCGATCCGATGTTGCCCGGGTTGATCCTGATGGCGTCGATCCCCGAGGATACGGCCGTTAAAGCCAGCCGATAGTCGAAGTGAATATCGGCGATAAGCGGCGTATGGACGAGCGTTTTGATGTCTTTGACGGCCAAGGCGTCGTCCATATCGAGAATCGAAAGCCGCATTAGCTTGGCCCCGGCGGCGGCGCAGCGGTTTATTTGGTCCGCGACTTCCTTGACCCGGCTGGTCTTGATGCTGGCCATCGATTGGATGACCACCGAATTCTGCCCGCCGATTTGCACGTCGCCGACCATGACCGGGCGGGTTTGCTGTCTTCGATTCATTTCCTCGTTCCTTTTTGTTGTCACTTGGGTTCCTCTATGGTAACATTCTAGCCGCGCTACAAAGGGAGTGTGAAGACAAATGGCAAGCAAACGCGATCAAGTGATCCTCAAGTGCACCGTCTGCGGCGACGAAAACTACATCACGACCCGCAACAAGCGGTCCCATCCCAACAAAATGGAGATCAGCAAATATTGCCCGAAGTGCAATAAGCAAACCTTGCACAAGGAGAAGAAATAAGGCCGAGGCCTTATTTTTTATTTATGGCCCGCATCACCGCCTTTTGCTCTTCTCCCGCTTATTGCAATACCTACGTCGTAGATGACGGGGAGCAAGCGCTCCTTTTCGACGCCGGCAGCGACGCCAAAGCCGCTTTGTCCTTCCTTACTCGCCATAACCTACGATTAGAGGCCGCGTTCCTAACCCACGGGCATTACGACCATATCGCCGGCCTAGCCGATGTCGATATCAAAGGGCGCTCTTTCCCGATTTTCATCGGGGCCGACGACGAACGCTGCCTTTATGACGACAAATATTCTTTGGCCTATTCGATGTTTAATGAACACAAAAGGTTCGATGTCGCCTGCCTATCGCTTGATGACGAAGACGAGATAAAGCTCCCGCATTTCTTCGTCAAAGCCTTGGCGACCCCTTACCACACCTTAGGCTCGATGTGTTTTCTTTTGCCGACTGAGCGGATGCTCTTTACCGGCGATTCGCTTTTCCATCTCGGCATCGGGCGGAGCGATTTGCCTGGGGCCGCCGGTTCCTTGGCCGATTCCTCGCTGAGGAAGATATTGGCCCTAGATGACGACCTCCGTTTTTACCCCGGCCATGGAAGCGGGGCGAAGCTCGGGGAGGAAAAGCGATTGAACCCCTATTTAACCGCGTTAAAAGTGATTTGAGCCGGTTTGATGGTTGGTATATAATACCAAAGCCAATCTGAATGGATTGATAAACAGGAGCAAACAAATGATCAACGTAACCGAATTACGGCCTGGCAACTACTTCATCGACGAAGGCAATCTTTACCAGGTCATCGACATCCTCCTCAACAAAACCGCGATGCGGAAGATGGTCGCCAAAGTGAAAGTCAAAAACATGCGGAGCGGGGCCATCACCGAATTGGCTCGGAACTCCGGCTATGGCGTTGAGGACGTCCACGTCGACAAGAAGACCATGCAATATCTTTACGATACCGGCGAGACCCTCTGCTTTATGGACGGGAAAACCTACGAGCAAATCGAGCTTCCGAAAGGCAATCTCGAACACGAGATCCCCTTCCTCGCCCCCAATAGCGAGGTCACCATCGTCTCTTATGAAGACGAGGTCCTCGGGGTCAACCTGCCTTCGAAAGTCACCCTCACCGTCATCGAATGCGAACCGGGCGTCCGGGGGGACACCGTCACCAACGGCGGCTCGAAAGACGCGGTCCTCGAGACCGGGATGAAGATCCGGGTGCCGTTATTCATCAACCAAGGCGATAAGATCTCGGTCGACACCACCACCGGGAAATACGACGGGAGAGCCTAATGAGCATCTTAATGGCGTGGGATGGCGGCTGGTTCGGCTTGCTGATCGCCGCCTTGATCATCGGCTTGGTCGTCGGCTTCTTCGGGGCCCGGGCCTTGATCAAAAAGGAAATCGCCAAGCATCCGCCGATCGATGAGAAAACCATTCGGGCCATGTACATGCAGATGGGGCGGAAGCCAACCGAAGCCCAGATTCGCGCGGTCATGAACTCGATGAAGAAGAACTCCAATCTCTAAACGGAAAATAGCATTGGGGCGAGGTCAAAAACCTCGCCTTTTTTCGTCCAAAAAAGCGATTGAGCAAAAAGGCGACAAAAGGAGGAAAAAGGATAATTATTTTAAGGCGTGTCAATTATAAAGAGGCTGATATTCGAAACAATTTCGCGAACTTTCGCTTTTCCACCGCTTATTCACAAAACGGGATAAACAACTAAAAAACTACTAATTAACTACTTAATCCACTTTACGGGCGTTTCCTTTCCTTCCACTAGGCGCTTGATGTTGGGAAGGTGGCGGAGAATGAGGATTAAGGTGGTCGCGAGCAAGGCGGCGGTCGACTCAAAGCCGAAAGCAAGATAACCCGCCGCGCCAAAAGACCACGTGAGGTAAGCCCCATAGTTTTCTAAGGTCCCGGTGGCCGCCATGCTGACGCAGGCGATGATCATGGTTAAGGCGGTTAACCCCGAGGCGACCATCGAGGCCAAGGAAACGAATTTCTTTTTGAAGAGGGTGAGGAAGAAACTCGAGGCGAAGACGATCGCCTCGACATAGGAGAAGAAAACCCCAACCCCGACGTAACTCGCGACGGCCTTGCCCCCTTGGAAGCGGAGGTAAACCGGGAAACAATGGCCGAGCAAGGCGAAGACGGTGGCCGTCCAATAATAGAATGGGGCGGCGTAATACTCGCCCCAATATAGGTAAGGCTGCAGCGGTTCGACGTAGGTGAGGATGAGGAAGGGGATGAAAAGGGCGAGCATGCTCTTCAAGGCATCGAGGAAAATGACCAAAACGCCGATTTTCTTTCCGAATACCCTCCCAACGTTGCTGCCGCCGGAGTTCCCCGAATAATAATCGCGGGGGTCTTTGTGGAAGAAAACCTTCCCGATGATGACCCCATTGGGTATCGAGCCGAGGAAATAGGCCAACAAGAAGATTGAGGCCCCAAGCAGGAAATTGACGAGGTAAATATTCATTCCGTAGGGAATTATACGGTAGCGCCGCCCTTTTTCCATTCCGACTTTCCTATTCCCCTTAATCGTCCGCCCCTTTCTCTAATTTGACCGCGATTTCCTTCGGCGCGCTTCGGCTAAGGGGACGCGGGCCGTAATAAGCGAAAATATCGCCGCCAGCGCATCTTTCCCCTTACTTTTCCCTTAGGAAAAGCGTTATAATGCCCGCAGTCACGAAGACTGATTTTCATTCATGGACGATATTAAGAAACCAATCGACATCGAACAGGCGGAGAAAGGCTACACCGCCCAAGACATCGAGCTCCTTTCGGAAATGGAAGGGGTGAGAAAGCGGCCGGGCATGTACATCGGCTCGACCAATTCGACCGGGCTTCACCATTTGGTCTGGGAAATCGTCGACAATGGGGTCGACGAAGCCGTCAACGGCTATGGCGACAAAATCTACGTCACCATCCATAAAGACGGATCGATCGAAATCGAGGACGAAGGGCGGGGCATCCCGACCGACATGCACGCTTCCGGGATCCCGGCGGTTCAGCTTATCTACACCACCTTGCATTCCGGCGGTAAATTCTCCGATAAGAACTATTCGACCTCAGCCGGCCTCCACGGCGTCGGGGCGACCGTCACCAACGCCCTAAGCGAATTTTGCGACGTCACCATTTATCGGCTTGGCAAAATCTACCATATCCGTTTTGAGGACGGCGGGAAGCTAGTCACCCCGCTTGAAGTGCTGGGGACGACCAGGAAACACGGCACCGTCGTTCGCTTCAAGCCGGATAAACGGATTTTCTCGACCGTCGAATTCAAATGGGACACCATCTCCAACCACCTTCAGGAAGAGGCGTTCCTGCTTAAGAAGGTCCATTTCATCCTCAAGGACGAACGGGCCAATCTGAGCCGGGAATTCTATTACGAAAAAGGCTTAAGCGAGTACGTCCTGAACCTCAATCAGAACAAAGAGCCGATCGGCCCGATCCTTTACTTCGAGGACGAGAGCAGCCAAATCAAGATCGAGCTGGCGATGCAATGGTGCATCAAAGACTACAACGAGAACATATATTCCTACGCCAACTCGGTCCGAACCCATGATGGCGGGACCCACGAAACCGGGCTTCGCCTCGGTTTGACCAGGGCAGTCAATGACTGGGCGACGCAAAACGGCATCATCAAGGAAACCCAAAAGCTCGACGGGAACGATATCCGGGAAGGTCTGACCGCCGTCATCTCGGTCAAAGTGCCGGAGAAGATACTCGAATACGAGGGCCAGACCAAAGGCAAACTCGGCACCCCCGGCGCCTTAAGCGCGGTCAATGACTTCACCTATCAGTCGGTCGTGCATTATCTAGCCGAGCATAAGGATTTCGCCGTCGATTTGATCAAGAAGGTCCAGGCCTCCAAAGAGGCGAGGGAAGCGGCCCGGAAAGCCAAAGAGGCCGCCCGGACCGGCAAAAAGAGCAAGAAGGAGGATTTCATCATCTCCGATAAGCTCGCGGCTGCCCAAAGCAAGGATTACAAGGAAAACGAGCTGTTCATCGTCGAGGGCGATTCGGCCGGAGGCTCGGCCAAAACCGGCCGCGACCGTTTGCATCAGGCGATCCTCCCCCTTAGGGGGAAGCCGCTCAACACCGATTCGGTGACGATGGAGAGGATGCTGCAAAACGTCGAATTCTCGACCATCATCAATACCATCGGGGCCGGGGTGGGGGCCGATTTCGACGTCGAGGACGCCAAATACGGGAAGATCATCATCATGACCGACGCCGATACCGACGGGGCCCACATCCAAATCCTCCTGCTTACCTTCTTCTATAATTACATGAAGCCGCTCATAACCCATGGCATGGTCTATTTGGCCTGCCCGCCTTTATACGGAGTTTACAAGAAAACCGAGCCGGGCAAGATCATCTATTGCCAAAACGACGAGGACTTGGCCTTAGCCAAGGAGAAGATCGGCCCCGGCTATGCCATTAAGCGGTATAAAGGCTTAGGCGAGATGAATGCCGAGCAATTGGCCGCCACCACCATGAACAAAGCGACCCGGCAGCTATTGCAAGTGAAGATCGACGATCCCCTCGTCGTCGAGAAGCGGATCTCCATCCTCATGGGGAAAGACCCTTCCTTGCGCCGAAATTGGATCGAAGAGAACGTCAAGTTCAACGATGAGGACGCCTTCATCAAGGAGGTCGCCAAATGAGCCGGAAGAAAATAGCCGAACCCAAGCCGATCGAGGAGCTCATCGTCCCCGGTACCCTCGACGAGCTGATGGGCGAACGTTTTGACATTTACGCCAAAGACGTCATCCAAGACCGGGCCATCCCCGATGCCCGCGATGGTTTAAAGCCGGTTCAGCGCCGCATCATCTACGCGATGTGGAAAACCGGCAATACCATCGATAAGCCGACTAAAAAATGCGCCCATATCGTCGGTGAGGTCATGGGCAAATACCACCCGCACGGCGACTCATCGATCTACGATGCCCTCGTCCGGATGTCCCAGCCCTGGATCATGCGGGCGCCTTTGATCGATTTCCAAGGCAACAACGGATCGATCGACGGCGACTCGGCGGCCGCTTACCGTTATACCGAAGCCCGGCTGAGCGCCCTTTCGGCCGAATTGGTCCGCGATTTGAACAAAGACACCATCGAGATGGGGCTTACTTTCGACGACTCGGAATTCGAGCCGATCGTCTTGCCGTCCCGTTTCCCGAATATGTTGGTCAATGGGGCAAGCGGCATCGCCGTTGGCCTCGCCACCAAGATCCCGCCCCATAACCTCAAAGAGGTCATCGACGCCGTCATCTACCGGATTCAGCGCCCTTCTTGCCCGATCGAATCGCTTATGCGGCTGGTCCCAGGCCCCGATTTCCCGACCGGCGGGGTCATCTTCCAATCCCAAGGGCTCTTCGACATGTATTTGACCGGCCAAGGGACCATCACCACCCAATGCCAATACGAATTCGCCGTCAATCCCGACGGACAAGACCAAATCATCATCACCGAGATCCCATACGGCATCGTCAAAAGCGTCCTTGTCGGCTCCATCGACAAGATTCGACACGATAAGGAAATCGACGGCATCGACGAAGTCCGCGACGAAACCGACAAAACCGGGCTTCGAATCGCCATCGATATCAAGAAGGGGTTCAAAAAAGAAGCGGTCCTCGCCTATTTGCTGAACAAGACCAACCTCCGTTCATCCTATTCCGCCAACATGGTCGCCATCGTCGATGGCCGACCGGTGACGATGAACCTCCTTACCTATTGCGATACCTACATCGCCCATCAGAAAGGCGTCTTGACCCGCCGGACCAAATTCGATTTGGTCAAAGCGGAAGGGCGGCTCATCATCGTCGACGGCCTTATCAAAGCCGCTTCGATCATCGAGGAAGTGGTGAAGATAATCCGCAGCTCCAAAGACAAAGCCGATTCCAAACATAACCTCGAACAGGCCTTTGGATTCCTCCCCGAGCAAAGCGAAGCCATCGTCATGATGCCGCTTTATAAACTCTCCCATACCGACGTCGAGGTGCTTTTAGCCGAGAAACAGGGATTGGAGAACGACATCAGCGAGTACCGGGCGATCCTTTCCTCGGAAGAGAAGCTCGACAAGCTGCTTATCAGCGATCTTCGCGCCATCGCCAAAACCTACGGCGATGAGCGGCGGACCCAAATCCAAAGCGCCGAGGAAGCCAAAGTCGAATCGATCGACAAAAGCGATCTGGTGGCGAAGGAGGAAGTGGTGGTCGCCGTCACCCGCGACGGTTATCTCAAGCGGAGCTCCATCGCCTCGTTCAAAGGCTCAAACGGCCATAACGGGGTCTATCCGGGGCTAAAGGCCAAAGATACTCTGATTTTTGAGTCGAAGTGCCTTTCGACCGATCACTTGCTGCTTTTTACCAATTTCGGCCAATATATCGATTTGGCGGTCCATTCGATCAAGGCCACCAAATGGCTCGATGAGGGGATCCATATCAACTTCACCGCCAATTTGGCCCCGAAGGAGAAAATCGTCAAAGCCTATGCCATCAATGAGTTCCGCAATGACCTTTACGTCGTTTTGGCCTCTCGCCATGGCTTGATCAAAAAGGTGCTGCTAAGCAACTTCGCCGCCTCTAGGCTCGGCAAACCGGCCCGGGCGATGCGGCTATTGACCGGGGATGAAGTCGTCGACTGCGCCATCTCTTCGGGGGCCTCGACTTTGATTCTGCTCTCCGCGCACGGATTGGCCAACGCCTATTCGGAAAAGGAGGTCAGCGCGACCTTGACCTCGGCTTCCGGCATCAAATCCGGCAATTTCCGTGGGGACGATGTCGTGGCTCTATTCGCCTTAAAGCCCGAGGAAACGAGGAAATTCGCCCTTATAACCGACAGGGGGGCGACCCGGGTCCTTTCAAGCTCCAACATCGTTTTCGGCCACCGGACGACCAAATCGACCGTTATCTTCAAATGCTTCAAGAAGGAAGAGCACGAACTGGTCGCGGCCGTGAAGCTGCACAAAGACGAAGCGGTGCCCTTGACCCTGAAGGCCACTTTGAGCAACGGCGATTATCTCGACGTCACCTTCGAGGATCTCTACCTCACCCCGATGGAGAAATTCGCCAAAGCGGAAATCAAGCTGCCTAAAGAGGTGAGCATCGCTCGGGTCAATATGCCGCGGGGGCTGACCATCGATTCCTCCCTCGAATCCTATGCCGAGGAGGCGGATCTAGACAGCGTCGAGGAGGGCGAAGCCGGACCGGAGGCCAACGTTTCGCCTAGCGAAAGCGAAGAGCCGGTCGAGGAGAAATACGAGCAAATCTCCATCTTCGATGATTTTGATTTTAATTCGTAATTTATTACTTTGTAATAAAGATTCAATTTTAGTAGATAATTAGTAGGGAATAAGTGTTTTTGTTGGGCTTAGCTCTTGTGCGAGCGCGCCTACGTGTTACAATGTGATTCATGTGGAAAAGGATTGTGCCGTTTGCCTATAGCGAGGACATATTCTCGCTTTCCTCGGATTATCTGCTTTCCCTCGGGATCAAGGCCGTCCTTTCCGATTTGGACAACACCCTTGACCCGTATAAGGTCAAGTCGCCTTCCCCGCGGGTATTCGAACTTAAGGAAAGGCTCGACGGGATCGGGATCAAGCTCTTCATCGCCTCCAACAACCATTCCGACCGGGTGCTCAATTACGCCAAGGAGCTCGGGGTTGAGGCCGAGTGCATGCTGTTCAAGCCCTTTGCCCGCGGATTGAAAAAGGCCTTAAAAAGGCTTAATCTAAAGCCGGAGGAAGCCTTGATGGTCGGCGACCAAATCGTCACCGACGTCATGGCCGGAAACGGGGCGAAGATCCGGACCATCCTGACGATGCCCCTATCCGACGACGAGCCATGGTGCACCAAACTCAACCGCTCGCTCGATCGTCCGCTGCGGAAGAAACTATACCGAAAAGGATTGCTGAAGGAGGCTAAACTATGAGCCGAATGTCCGTCGTCCGCCGTTGCTACAACTGCGGGGCCATCCTCCAATGCGAGGATGAGCATAAAGAAGGCTATATCGATAAGTCCTTGCTTGAGCAGGGCAACGAAGCCGTTTTGTTCTGCCAGGATTGCTATAACCGTCAGCGTTATAACTTCACTCCCCGCGACCCAAACGTCTCGGCGGAGTTCCTTTCCCTTCTCGAAGACGCCCAAGCCAGCGATTCCCTCATCGTCTACGTCATCGACCTTTTCTCCTTCGAATCGAGCTTCGCCCCGGCGGTTACCAGCCGGATCGAGGGGCTTAACATCCTCGTCGTCGCCAATAAGCGCGACCTTTTGCCGGAAAGCTGCTCGGATGAGTGGCTGAAGGAATACGTCGCCCACCGATTCCGGATGGCTCGGCTTCAAGTCAGCAAAGACGATGTCGTCCTCACCTCTTTATCGTCGACCCTCGACGTGTCGGCCATCGCGAGCCAAATCGAGGAAAGGCGGCGGCGCCATGACGTCTACGTCATCGGGGCTTCCGGAGCCGGCAAGACCCAATTGATCTACGCCTATTTAAGGGGATATAGCAACGATTCCAACCGGGCGGTCTCGAGCGGCGATTACCCTGGGACCTCGATCCGGGTCATGATGATCCCCCTCGATGGCTCGACCTTCCTTTACGATACTCCGGGCATCCCGACCGACAATTCGATCATCGCCAAGCTGCAAGCCGACGATCTTCGTTCCGTCTATCCCGATCGGGCGGTGAAGAAAAGAAGCGTCAACTTAAGCGAAGGCGAAGGGGTAGCCTTCGGCGGGCTTTGCCTGCTTGAGCTCCACAAAGGCGAGAAAACCGCGCTTGATTGCTATCTTTCCGGGTTAGTCCCCGTTAATAAGAAATCGCCGAAGGGGGTGAAGAATTTCTTCGCCGAATTAAGCGACAAATCGACTTACCCCAAGGTCCCAAGCGCCCTCGACGCCGCCAGCTTCGACGCCTTCGACATCGAGGTCACCGAAGCCGGGAGAAGGGACATCGGGGTCGAAGGATTGGGCTTTTTCTCCTTTAAAGGCAATAACCAGACCTGGCGGATCTTCGTCCCCAAAGGGGTCGCGGTCTATACGACCAGGGCTAAGGTATATAAAGATGATCAAAGGTAAGCAGGTCCGTTATCTCCGTTCGCTCGCCAACACCATCGAGCAACGTTACTTATTCGGGAAAGGCGAGGTCGACGAGGCCTTCATCGACCAGCTCGACGCGGCTTTGGAGGCCAAAGAGCTTATAAAGGTCGGCTTATTGCAGAACAGTTCCCTCTCCGCCGAGGAATTGGCCGCGGTCCTGACCAAGCGGCTGAACTGCGAGTTGGTTCAGCATATCGGCCGGGTTTTGGTCCTTTACCGCGAATCAAAGCGCCATAAGCGCATCGTATTGCCCTGATGGAAGCGCTTCTGCTTTACGGCGGGTCGTTCGATCCGGTCCATAACGGTCATCTTCGGATGGCCCGGGCGGCCTCGATGAAGCTCAACGCCGACGTTATCTTCATCCCGGCCTCGATCCCTCGATGGAAAAATCCCGTCGCCACCCCCAAGCAACGGCTCGACATGCTGCGGATCGCCCTAAAGGAAGGCGGGACCCCGTCTTTTTCGATCGATCTCTACGAATTCAATCGGAAAGACGAAACAAACTACACGATCGATACCGTCGCCTATTTCGCCAAAAAGTATCCGCGGCGAAAGCTTTATATCCTCATCGGGGCTGACCAAGCCAACAAATTCGGCGAGTGGAAGGACCCGGAACGGCTCTGCCGCCTCGCCACCCCGATTTACTGCCCTCGGCCCGGGGTCACCCCCGACGATGCGATCTTGCAGAAATACGGGATCCTTCGGCTCGATTGCCTTGATTCGGGTGAAGTCTCAAGCACCGATGTGCGCAACCTAAGAAACAGCGACATCCCCTTTGGGGTCCGGAAGTACATCGAGGACAATCGCCTCTATTATTTCGACGAATTAAGCCGCCTGCTGACCCCCGAGCGGCTCATACATTCGATCTCGGTCGCCAATTTGGCTTATTCCATCGCCTTGCGGAACAAAAACCCGTCCGCCCAGAAAGCTTATCTTTCCGGGCTCCTCCATGACATCGGGAAAAAGGTCAAAGGCGAGGAGGCGATGGCGATAATGGGGCAACGCTACCCGTCGTTTCTCGATTATCCGGAGTGGACCTACCATCAATTCATCAGCGAATACCTAGCCAAGGAAAAGTTCGGGATAACCGATTCGGAGATCCTAACGGCCATTAACCGCCACGCGACCGGGGACGTCCATATGCCGCCTCTGGCGAAAATCATCTACTCGGCCGATAAAATCGAGCCGGGGCGAGGATATGACAGCGCTTATCTAATCAAAGCCTGCTATAAAAACTATTACGCCGGATTCCTGACCGTCCTCGAGGCCAACATGGAATACCTAGGGCAAAAGGGGTATAAAATCGACAACCAGTTGACCCAAGACTGCGTTGATCTCTATTTAGGAGAAGCTAATGAATAAAGACAAACAATTGGAAATCGCCATCCACTGCCTCGACGAGCACAAAGCCGAGGACTTAAAACCGATCGACGTCGAAGGGTTAAGCCCGTTCGCCGCCTTTTACCTATTGGTCACCGCGCCGAACATCCGGGCTTTAGGGGCTTTGGCTGAGAATTTGGAAGAGGAGCTCGAAAAGAACGGGGTAAAGGTGGTGCAGAAGGAGGGCAACCCGGACTCGGGTTGGATGATTTTGGCCACCAACGAACTGATAGTTCACCTCTTCACCGATGTCAATCGCAAGGAGTTTGACCTCGAAGGGCTTTTAGCCAAACTAAAAACCAAAACAATGGAAGCGGCGGATTTCGCCTTGCCCAATGCTTAAATAATCCGGTCAATCAAAGAAGATAGAAGGCCCACAGGTAAAAGTGGGCTTTTTAAACGCTTATACACAACTTCGCATAATGTCCATTATGTTAACTAGAAGTAAAGTAAATAAGGTAATATCTATATTTATAACGGCCAATATGCGGAATACAGTTTGATGTCACGAAGGCTTCTATTCAAAACGATATATTTATAAATATCTACTAAATAACTACTATCAATGTAAATGCTCTTCCTAGTCGATATAAGGATACGATGAACGCCGCCGCTTATCATTATTAGTTCGCTTCCGAACCAATATTTGATTTTAAGGTGGTTGTTATCCCTTTGCAGGCCTTACTGGTCATTAAGTCAACGGAAAATGCCGGCTCCGTCCTTTTACTTCCTTTGCCCGTTTTCGAAACCGCGCTTGCGCATCTTCCCTTTCAAGACGACGAACGGGATATCGATGATGGCCAAAAGGATCAACGCGATGACGGCGTAAGCCAATACGCGCGGCAGATCGGCTTCGTAACGGGCTTGGTAGATCAAGGTCCCCAGTCCGGCCTGTACCCCGCTTATGTTAACTAAGACCTCGGCCATGATCGACGTCTTGAAGGAAAGCCCGACGCTTTGGGCGATGGAAAGGGAAATATACGGCCAAGCGTCTGGCAATAGGACGAACAAGGTCCCCTTCAATGAGCGTTTCCCGCAGTCTAAGCGTAGATAATCGGCCACTTCCCGGTCCTCGTCCTCGATTCCCGCCCGAAAGGCTTCATAAATAAGGGGGAAGGCGATGATGAAGGTCAAAACGCAGGGGATATAATTCATGTAGACCGTCGTTTCAGGGGCTAGGAGCATGCCGAATAGGATCAGCACCACCGCCACCGTCGGGATGGCCTTCATCGCCCCGACGCTGGGCAATAGGAACAGCTTAACGTCCGGGAATAAGGCCGCCAAGGTGCCCAGTAAGGCCGCGAAAACGAAGGCGGCGCAGAAGCCGATCAATACCCGGGCGGTGGTCCAGCCCATCGCCACCCAGGTCTTTTTCGCTCCGGAGAAAAACAGCAATTCCCCCATCTTCAAAAGGGTTTCGTGGGGATAAGCCAAGGTCGAGTTGTTCTCCGCGTAAAGGCAATAGGCGGCCAAATACCAAAGCCCGATAATGAAAACGAGCCCCAGCAGGACGAAGAAGACTGTTCTGAGGGCCCGTTTCCTGTTCATCTATCGCTTTCCTTAATCGAGGAATGAGGAGGCGTCATAAGCGGCCCCGCCGATGGCGGATTGGAAAGCGTTGGTCGTCTTAAGCGGATCGACCTCCCCGTCTTTTTGCAGATTGAAGCCGTTCTTGCCGTCAGTTTGGAGGGAAGCCACCAAGCTCGGGGCGTAGCCGAACCTCGCTTGGGCGTCGTCATGACGGCTCGCGTAATCGGTTAAAGCCTCGACGGCGGTTTCCGGATGGTCGACCGCATTTTCGATCCGCTCATCGACCTCGGCCAAGAAAGCGTCCAATAAGTCTTTCTTCTCCGAATAGGCGGTTTTGTTGATGAACAAAGCCGCGGCCGGGACGAAGCAGCCGTCATGGGCTTTGGCCCAGTCGGCTTGGAGATCAGAGATTATGTTAAGTTCGATCCCCTTGTTGCTTAAAGCGGTTTGGGCATTGAGCAGCTGCGGCTGGCTCAAAACGTAGAAATCATAGGTCGTCGGCGCGTTGGTCAAGGTCGAAAGAACTTCGGCCACGCCGCTCGCGTAGGTGGCGTTGGAGAACGATTCGATGTTCCATTCCGACGCGGCGAGGCTCCGGAAAACCTGGCTGCCGACCCCGGTTTGATTGAATCCGTAGATCAACGAGTCGGACTTAAGGTCATCAAGCGAATCGTGCTTAGTGGAAACCACATAGAAGGTGCCGCCGCTGATCCAGCGGGCCAAAACGTATTTGGTGCCGTTCTTTTTGGCGACGTTCAGCCCGTTTATCCCATCGAAGACGATGGCATCGTAATTGTCTTTCCCCCAAGCCGGAGCGATGACGTCGGAAGGATTGGCGGTCGAGGTCCAGTTTTTATTCTCCCCTTGGTCATAGAAAGCCAAAGTCGGGATCCCGACCGGAGTCAGGAGCTTAACGGCGGAGGTATCGATCTCCGAACTCTCCGATTTCGAGGCCTCCTGGCTTCCATCGGTCTTTGACGCCGACGAGCTCGAGGAATTCGAGGGGGCGCAGGCCGCTAAGAGCAAGGCCGAAGCGGCGACGGCCATTATCTTATTGAGTTTCATAAACGATTATCCTTCTTTCGACTTCGGATTATCACCCTTGTCGAAGCGGATGTTAAGGGAAATGCTCAACCAGTTGCCCGCCCCTTACTTCAGCAACTCCGTCAACGCTTCCCCGACCATGCCTTTTTCCTTCTTTAGGCCGAAGTTCTCAAGGATGGTGGCCCCGATGGCCCCAAAGCAAGCGATCTCGCCAAGGCAACATCCATTGCGATAACGCGGGCTATAGGCCAATAGAGGCACTTTCTCCCGGGTATGGTCGGTCCCGTGGGCGGTCGGGTCGTTGCCGTGGTCGGCGGTGATGAGCAGCAAGTCGTCTTCGCCCATCTTGGCGATGAATTCGCCGACTCGCCGGTCGAAAGCCTCCAAGGCCCTGGCATAGCCGACCGGATTCCGCCGATGGCCGAATTCGCTGTCGAACTCGACGAGGTTGACGAAGCATAGGCCGGCGTAGTCCTCGCCCAATTGGCGGATGGCCTCGTCCATCCCCTCCTCGTTGGTGGCGGTATGGATGCTGCGGGTGATGCCGACGGCATTGAATATATCGGATATCTTCCCGATGCCGGAGACGGTATAGCCATTCGCTTTCAATATGTCCAAGGCCGTGGTCCCGGTGGGCGAGACGGTATAGTCCTTCCGGTCGGCCCCGACCCGCTTGAAATTGCCGGGGTTGTCCCCGATATAAGGCCTAGCGATGACCCTCCCGACCAAATACTCCGGCCGCATGCATATTTCCCGCGCGATCTCGCAGCAACGGTATAGCTCGTCGAGCCCAGTCACTTCCTCGTGGGCGGCGATCTGCAGCACCGAATCGGCCGAGGTGTAGACGATAAGCGAATCGTCTTTCATCTGCTGCTCGCCCAACTGCTTGATTATCTCGGTCCCCGAGGCGGCGATATTGCCGATGACCTTATGGCCGGTCTTCTCCTCCAGCTCATCGATGAGGGCTTTGGGGAAACCGGTGTCGGTGAAGGTGATGAAAGGCTTCAAGGTCTCGACCCCCATCATCTCCCAATGGCCGGTCATCGTGTCTTTGCCCCGGCTTAGCTCGGTTAAGCGGATCGAGAAAGCGCGCGGATGGTCTTTTATCGGCGCCACCCCTTCGATCCGATCAAGCTCCCCGAGCCCCATCTTCTCCATGTTCGGGACCCGCAGCCCATTGACGGAGGCGGCGGCGTGGGCGAAGGTATTGCATCCTTCGTCGCCGAAGTCGGCGGCGTCGTCCATCGCCCCGATCCCCGCGGAATCGGCCACGATGACGAATATCTTTTTGAATTTCGGTTCCATGGTTGTTTCTCCTAGCGATGATTATATCCGTTCAGCTCTTTTTATCGAAGGCCTTTGCGTATTCTTCCATCGCCCGGGCCGAGTTGACGTGGGTATAGATCTCGGTGGTTTCCAAATGGGCGTGGCCCAATAAGGAGGAAACGACTCGGAGCGAGGCGCCGTGGCTAAGCAGATGGGTGGCGAAGCTATGCCGGAGGGTATGGGGGCTGACCTTTTTCCCGATGCCGGCCATTTCGGCGTATTTCTTGACTTGGAGGAAAAAGTAAACGCGGGAGATCGGCTCGCCGAATTTATTCAAAAAGCAGTATTCCGATTTCTCGGCGTCTTTGGTTTCGCCTCGATGAAAGTTAACATAATCTTCGTATGCGATCAAAGCCGCTTCGCCGACCGGGACGGTCCGCTCTTTGTCGCCTTTGCCGCTTCGGACTTTGATCAGGCGTTTGGCCGCGTTGACGTCGCTTAGCCGCAGATTGACCAATTCCGATACCCGCAAGCCGGCCATATACATGATAAGGAGCATCGCCATATCGCGCGATCCGCTATTAGTAGAGCCATCGATGGCGTTGAACAGCCGATTGATCTCCTCCTCGCTTAGGACGTTTGGCAGCCGCCTTTCGGGCTTGGGAAGGGCGATTTTCTCCCCGGAGTAATCGATGAGCCCTTGCTTGGATAAGAAGAGGAAAAAGCCCCGAAGGAAGCTAAGCCGGCGCGCGATCGACGAACGGGAACGGGATTTCTCGCCTTCTTCGATCGCGAACCCCTCAAGCATTTCCTCTTTGAGGTCGTCGCTATCTTTCACCGAAGGGAAATCGGTTAGGAAAATCGAGAAGTCATCGTAATAATCCTCAATCGTTTTCCTCGATAGCCCCTTCTCTACCAATAGGTAACGGGCGTATTGGTCCATCGCTTGCTCAATCTTCATCTTTGGCCTCGCTTCCCCGCCTTAATAACGGTTTCTTCAATTTCCGGTTGATTTCATTGATAAGGGTTCGGGTCTTATCCATGTTCTCGTATTGCTCATAATTCCAGATCGTGGTCTGCACCGTCCGCTTCAAGGGATCGACGAGCCGGGAAAGGCTGATCCCGACCAGCCGGACGTCCATGGCCTCGAAATAACGGCGATAAAGCGCCTCGGCCTCGGCGAATAAGCGGCGGGAATCGAACGTCGGCTCGGGGAAGCTGTGGCTCCGGGTGTGAAGTTTGAAGGCGGTGTCTTTGACGGTAAGGGTCAAGGTCGAGCCGGCCTTACGGGCGGCTTTCGCCCGTTCGGATACTTCCTCGCAAAGGCTTTTTATCTCATTGCGAACCTCTAAAAACCCGGTCATGTCCCGGCTGAGGGTCGTGGAATTCCCGATCGACTTCGGATCGTCCCTTTCGGGGTGGACCACGTCATCGCCATGCCCCCGGAGCCAATCGCGGCAGGTGTAGGCGAATTTGCCCAATGTTTGGTAGGTGGCTGGATCGTTGTCCTTCAATTTGAAGTAGAGGTCGCCGATGGTGTTGATGCCGAGTTCCCGTAAGCAGGGAGCGGTTTTCCGCCCAATCCCCCAAAACGATTCGATCGGCAAAGGGAAGAGGGCCTTGGGGATGTCCGCGTTATGGAGGATGGTGAGCCCCATCGGCTTTTTCAGATCGCTCCCCATTTTGGCGAGCCATTTGCTCGAGGCGATGCCGATCGAGCAGGATAAGCCGGTCCGTTCCTTCAAGGCGAACTGCAATTTGCGTAAATACCCCACCGGATCCTTCCGTTTGCTTAAAGCCTCGGTCACGTCGACATAGGCCTCGTCGATCGAGGCTTGCTCGATCAGCGGGCTCACTTCCTTCAGATAGGAAAAGAAAGAGACCGAAAGGACTTTGTAATATTCGAAATCCGGCTGGATGACTTTCGCCTCCGGGCAAAGCCGCAAGGCCTGGAACATCGGCTGGCCGGAATGGCAGCCTTTCTTTCTAGCGGCGTAGGAGGCGGTGGCGACGATGCCGGACCGGCCTTCGTGGCCAATCAAAATCGGCTTTCCTTTTAAAGCGGGATCGCGGATTTCCTCAGCCGAGGCGAAGAAGGCGTTCAGATCGATGTGCATGATGATCCGGCTCATGCGGATATCATAAACCGGACAGAAGATTATGTTAAGTTAAAGAAGGGTCAGGGCTAGATCGACCGCCGAATCCAAATCGACGCCGCAGCGTTTTTCCTGATTGAGGAGCGAATCGGCGGAAACGAATTGATTGGGGATCGCCTTAACGAGTATTTTCCCGCGATACCCGCGCATCGCCAAAGAGGAGACGAGCATTTCGGCAAAACCCTCGTAAGTCCCGAAGGCATCATATATGAATACACCTTCATATTTAACCAATCGATCGATCAGCCGCTCGTTCAAAGGCAAAAGGAAAACCGGGTCGATGACATCGAGGTTCTCATAGCGCAAAGCCTGGCCGATTTCCTCAACTCGGGGGCCGGTGGCCACGACCACGCCGCGGGGATTATCCTTCTTGTTAACATAACGGAATTGGCCGAACTCAATCGATCGGTCCTCATCGGGCAAC
This sequence comes from uncultured bacterium, assembly GCA_949296775.1. GTDB lineage: Bacteria > Bacillota_I > Bacilli_A > RFN20 > CAG-826 > Alloenteromonas. Next base: position 277,616 of record CASFQA010000001.1, read on the forward strand.
CGGTCGTCGACTAAGTAACCGCGGGAATAACGGATTCCGAAGATTCCGTGCTTTTGGAAAGACAAAGAATACAAACGGGCGGCGATTTCCGGGGTGGCCGGCATCGAAAGGCAAACCCCGGGTATCGACTTCAAGAAGGCCGGATCGTAAATCCCCTGATGGGTCTCCCCGTTGCTCCCGACTAAGCCGGAACGATCGATAAGCAGGGTCAAATCGATTCCAAGACGGGCGCAGTCATGGCTTAATTCGTCATAGGCCCGCTGCAGGAAAGTTGAGTAAATATCGACGATTGGGTGATAACCGTTGAGGGCTAAGGCCCCAGCGAAGGTAAGGGCGTGCTCCTCGGCGATCCCGACGTCGATGGTCCTTTCCGGGAATTTGATGAAAGCCTCCTCCTGGCCCGAGCCTTTGACCATGGCCGGGATGATGAGGACCGCCTCTTTGTGCTTATAGAGGTTTTGAACAGTCAAATCGGCGAAAAGATGGCTATAGGTGATTTGCCCTGGATGGTCTTTGCTCGGCTTCCCGGTCAAAGGGTCGAAGGGCGTGACCCCATGCCAGTAGCCGGTCTGATCGTTTTCCGACGGCTTATAGCCTTTCCCTTTGATGGTCCGAACGTGGAAAACTACCGATTTATCGGTGACTAAAGCCCGTTTCAGCTGTTTTTCCAGCAAACGGATATTGTGCCCGTCGAATGGCCCCATGTAGGAAAGGCCGAGGTTATCGAACATCGTAAGCGGGACCAATTTGCGTTTGATGGCGTCTTTGATCGAGAAGGACAATGAATAGATCTTGGCCCCGAACCGGTTATGGGAGAGGGTTTTGCGGAAGCGCCTTTTGAACGAATTATAGGCTTTCCCGGTCGATATTTTCCGGAAGAAACGGCCGATTCCCCCGACCGGTTTGGAAATCGACATCTCGTTGTCGTTGAGGATGATGATGACCTTGTGGTTACGGATGGCCAGGTCGTTGAGCCCTTCGAAAGAGAGGCCGTTGGCCATCGAGGCGTCCCCGACCAAGGCGACGACGTTGTAATCCTTGCCTTGAAGGTCGCGGGCGTAGGCAAAAGCCCCGGCCGCCGACAAAGCGGTCGAGGAGTGGCCGGCCTCATAGGGGTCGTATTCCGATTCGTTGATTTTCTGAAAACCTTGGACGTAGCCGGGCTCGTTTAGGTGATCGAGCCGTCGTCCGGAGAGGATTTTATGGGTATAGCATTGATGGCCGACGTCGAAGATAAGCTTGTCCTTGGGGAAGTCGAAGACCCGGTATAAGGCAACGGTCAGCTCGACGGTCCCAAGGTTCGGCGAGAGGTGGCCCCCATAAAGGCTTACCTGGCGGATGATCTCTCGCCTTATATCGGCGCAGAGCAAGGCAATGGAAGGGTAAGAAAGCGTTTTTACGATATTTGGATCGGTTATGTTGCGAACATCGATTCTTTCGATGAGTGCTTTCTTTTTCATAACTAATTATCTACTAATAATATACTAAATATCTGCTATTTCTTCTTCGACTGGTTTTCCGTTCTCTTCCAACTTCAATTTGGCTTGGCGCAGCTCTTCGGCGAGCTCATTGGCAAGGTCTTTGCCCTCTTGGTAAAGCTTCATCGCCTCCTCGAGGGGCAGAGTCTTCCCCTCGACGGTTTTGACTATTTCCTCTAAACGGATCAGCCGTTCTTCAAAGGTTTTCTTCTTTTCGCTCATTCTTTTCCCTCCGTCCGCACGACGGTCGAATGGATTATACCATCCTCGGTCGTGGCTTGGATATTCTGCCCCGGTTTAATGCCCTTTATCGATTTTATGACTCGCCCTTCCCCGTCGCTTAGATAGGAATAGCCGCGCTTAAGCACTTTTCGCGGGCTCATGGCCTCAAGGGAGGATTGGAGCTCGCTAAGGCGCTTATTCAAGCCTAGCAAGCGCAGCTCGGTGGCGGAGGCGATCCGTTTATTCAAATGATCGACATCCTCGATCCGGCGTTGGTAAATCGAGGAAGGATCGCGGAAAAACGGACGTTCGGAAAGCCATTTCCGCTTTTCCTCCAGGCGGTCGAGCAAATTCGCGGTCGATTGATATAAAGAAGCGAAGGCCCCATCGATGTAGGCTTGGATTTCCTCTTGGTCCGGGGAGGCGGCGATGGCGGCCGCGGTCGGGGTCGAGACCCGCTTGTCGGCGACGTAATCGATGAGCGTCACGTCGATTTCATGGCCGACGGCCGAGATGACCGGGCAAGGGAAGAGGGCGACCGAGCGGACCAAAGCCTCGTCGTTAAAGGCCCCGAGATCCTCGCTCGCCCCGCCTCCGCGGGCGATGATCAGCACGTCGAGGCGGGATTGTTTGGCTAGGGCTAGGGCCCGTAGCAAATCCGCGGGGGCCTGTTTGCCTTGGACTAAGCTTGGGAAAAGGCAAAGGGTCGCCAGGCGATAACGGAGGTTAAGATTGTGGATGACGTCCTTCATCCCGGCTGAGCCTTTACCGGCGATGACCCCGATCCGGGAGGGGAACGGGGGCAACGGCCGCTTCCGGGATTCGTCGAAAAGCCCTTCCTTAGCCAGCTTTTCCTTCAGCTGTTTGAGCCGCAAAAGCTCCATCCCCTGCCCGAAAGGCTCCATCCCGTCGGCGGAAAGCTGATAGCTGCCGCGGCTCGGATAAACGGTTATCCGGCCTTTGACGATGACCTCATCCCCGTTTTGGGGCGAGAAAAGCAGCCGCGAGCGATTGCTCGCCCACATCACGCAGCTTAAAAGGGAATTCTCGTCCTTAAGCGAAAAATAGGCGTGGCCGCTCGGATAGACCTTATAATTCGATATTTCGCCCTTGACGGTCAATCCCCGCAGGGAAAAATCGCCTTCGAGTTTGCCCTTGATCAGAAGATTGAGGTCAGTGACCGATAAGGGGGAGTTCATCGAGCGGGGAGCGCCTTATCGAGGATGGCGTTGACGAAACGGTAGTCTTTGTCGCTTAAATAGGTTTTGGCCAGCTTGATGGCGATGTCGATGACGACGCCTTTGGCGACGTTAGGGTCGACGTAGAGGTAATGGACGCAGGAAAGCAATAGGATCGCCTGCTCGACCCGGTTCAGCCGGTCGAAGGTCCAATGGTTCATGTACCCGTTAAGCAGGGAGATCAAAGAGTCGTGCTCCTTGATGGCCATCACCAAACAGGCTTTGACGAAATAATCGCATTCGCTATAGGGTTTGCCGTCGAATAAGGCGGAGACGATCCCCTGCACGTCGACGCTTGATCCCATCGAGACGTAGGTCAGCATGTCGTAGATGGCGGTCATCGCCACCGTCTGCAGCTGATTCCGGCTCATTTCGCCGCCGATTTCAACGTTTTCCTCGTCCATAAGATCAATCCCCCTTTTTGGGTCGAGTTATCTTACCAAACAGCATATGAGGCTAGCAAGGCGAAGCGGCAAGAAAGCGCTTAGCCTTTCCTTTCCTCCCCCAAGGCCTTCTTGGCCAGGAAATAAACGACGAGCCCGCTTAGCAAAAGCAAAACCAGCAATAGGCGGAAAACGATCCTGATGATGGCTTCCGGAGTCGAGCGGAAAGGGATGAAGGCGAAGACGAGGTCGAGGAAGGAGAGCAAGAGGCTCGCGATAAAGAAACGAAGCCTCCCCTTCGCCGATTGCAGGCTTAGGAAAACGTTTAAGCCCAAAAGCAGAAAAGTCACGATGAGCGGGACGTATTGGGCTTCCTCCTCATAGGAAAACGCGGCGAGGCCGAACATCAAACAGCCGCCATAATCGACCTTAAAGTAACTGAGGAAGGCGGAGATAAGCCCTAAACTGCCGGCGATGATCGGAGCTAAGGTCAACCGCTGGAAGGCGATGAGCAATCGGTCGAAGCGCTTCATCAATGGATCTTGGCCACTTTGACCTGGACGTCGTAAGGGACGGTGTCGCAGGAAAGGGAGATGGCCTGCGCCACTTCTTTCTGGATTTCGGTGCAAAGGGTCTGAACCGGGGCGTCGATGGCGACGTCGATATCGATCTTGACCACCGCTTTCCCCTCCTTGGTGAAGCTGACCTTAACCCCACGGTCAACCGAGAAGAGGGTTTTCGATTTGGACACCGAAACCCCTTGGAAGGCCTCGACCGCCTTTTGGGCGATGGTGGCGATGGCGTTGCGGCTGATGCCGATCTTGCCGTTGCGGGAATAATTGTTGATCGTGATGTAGTTCATAAGGCAATTTTACTTTTTCGACAGGAAATAGGCAATCTTGTCGGCGATTTTCATCGGGGTGAAGCCATATTCGTCGAGGACGGCCTCGGCTTTGCCCGACGCCCCGAACTCATTGACCCCGATATTCCATTTGGCATAGCGCCCCCAACCCAGGGTCGAGCCCATCTCCAGCGAGACCCGCTTGGCATAGGGGGTGGAGAAGAGCTTATTCATGTAGGCCGGGTTCTCTTCCAACAAGGACAGGCACGGGGCGGAGATGACCTCCATCACGTAGCCCCGCTTGATCAGCTCCTCGGCGGCTTCGATGGCCAAGCTCACCTCCGATCCGGTCGCGATGATCGTGCAATCGGCTTTGCTGCCCCGCTTCGGGGAAAGGACCGGATAAGCCCCTTTGGCCACCTTCTTCGGATCGGTTTTCTCCAATAAGGGCAACGCTTGACGCGACAAGACGATGGCGCTTGGGGTGGAGAGGGACGCGAAGGAGAGCCGATATGCCCCCTCGACTTCCTTGGCGTCGGCTGGGCGGAAGACGTTGAGGTTCGGGGTCGCCCGCAAACCGGTCAATTGCTCGATCGGCTGATGGGTCGGCCCGTCTTCCCCGACGGCGAGGGAATCGTGGGTGAAAAGGTAAATGGCCGGCAAACGCTCGAGCGCGGCCATCCGGATGGCGTTTTTCATGTAATCGGAGAAGACGAGGAAGCAGGCGCAGTAGCTTATAAGCCCGCCGTGGAGCAAAATGCCGTTTTGGGCGCTGGCCATCGCGAATTCGCGGATGCCATAACGCATGTCGGTCCCCTCCGGGAACGGCTTGACCCCCTTGACGTCGGTTTTGGTCGAGCCGGCGACGTCGGCCGAGCCGCCGAGGCAATAAGGGATAACGGAGCGGTATAAGGCCAGCATGGCCCCGCTGCTGGATCGGGTCGCCTCTTTGGCCAAGTCGCCGTAATCGCGGCTAGGCAGCGCCGGGACTTCCCGTTTTAAGGCCGCTAGGAAGGTCTTTTGCTCCTCCGGGTGGTATTTGCCGTATTCGGCCAGTTGGTCGGCGTAGGCGGCGTAGGCGGCCGCCCCCCGGGCTTGGAAAGTCTCCTTGAAGAGGGCGTACACCTCCTCGGGGACGGTGAACGGATCCCAAGTCACGCCGTAAACCTTTTTGGCGTGGTTGCCATCCTCCTCGCCCAGCGGCTCGCCATGGGTCTTATGGTTCCCTTGGTTGGCCGAGCCATAGCCGATGACCGTCTTCATGATGATAAGGGTCGGGTAGACCGAGCTCTTCTTGGCCTTGGCGATGGCGGAGCTGATCTTGTCGACGTTGTTGCCGTTTTTCACTTCCAAGACGTTCCATTCGGAGGCTAAGAAGCGAAGCTTGATCGATTCGGTCAGCGAATCGGAGGTCGGGCCGTCGAGGGTCGAGCCGTTTTGGTCATAGATCATGATCAGTTTGTTGAGGCGGAGATGGCCGGCCAAGGAAACGGCCTCCTGGACCACCCCTTCCTGCAAGTCCCCGTCGCCGCAGAGGCAATAGGTATAATGGGACATGATCTTCTCCCCGTCGGGATACTGGCTCCGGATGGCCTTCTCGGCGATGGCCATGCCGACGGCTTGGGCCACCCCCTGCCCGAGCGGGCCCGAGGTCGCGTCGACCCCCGGGGTATGCCCGACTTCCGGGTGGCCCGGGGTTTTCGAGCCGAGCTGACGGAAACTCTTCAGGTCATCCATGCTCACTTGGTAGCCGGAGACGTGGAGCAAAGCATAAAGCAAGCTCGAGGCGTGGCCGGAGCTTAAGACGAAGCGGTCGCGGTTAGGCCAGTCGGGATGGGCGGGATCGGCGACGAGGTGATCCCGGTAAAGGGCGAAAAGCGAGGGGGCGGCGTCTAAAGCCATCCCGGGGTGGCCGGAATTGGCCCGGTTGATCTCGTCGATCGCCAACGAGCGGATGGCGGCGACGGCCATTTTGTCGATTGATTTGCCCATTAAACTGACCTCCTTAGTAATTATTTAGTCGTTTTTTGGTTGTATTAATATACTTTGTATATTAGTCCTCTTTCTTTATCTCGATGCCTAGCATCTCCAACTGCTCGGGGTCAACCGGGGTCGGGGCATGGGATAAGGGGTCGCCGGCCAATAGGTTCTTCGGGAAGGCGACGACGTCGCGGATGTTCTCGGTCCCGGCTAGGATCATGGATAGCCGTTCCAGCCCATAAGCCAAGCCCCCATGCGGCGGGGTGCCGTAGCTGAAGGCGTCGACGAACCAGCCGAATTTGTTCTTAACGTCCTCATCGCTTAAGCCGAGGAGGCGGAATATCTTCCACTGGGTGGCCCGGTCGTAGATACGCAGGGTCCCCCCGCCGGCCTCGTAGCCATTGATGATGATGTCGTAGGCGTAGGCCAACACCTCTTCGGGATTGGCGTCGAGCTTCGCTAGGTCCTCGTCTTTCGGCCGGGTGAAAGGGTGATGCTCGGCCGTGTAGCGCCCCGCTTCCCCTTCAATCGGGTCGAACATCGGGAAATCGACGACCCAAAGCAGATCGTAGGTCCCCGGCTTCACCAGGTTCAGCTTCTTGCTGAACCAAGTCCGGATGGCCCCGAGCCCGAAATCGACCTCACGCTGATCGGCGGAGGCGGCGAATAGGATCAAATCGTCCTCGATTAGCCCCAGTTGATTCATCAAATCGGCCTTTTGGGGATCGGAAAGGAATTTGGCGAAGGAGCCGGCCAATTCCCCGTTTTCCACTTTTAGGCTGAAAAGCCCTTTCAGCCCGAATTTCCGGGCTTCGAGGTTCAATTCGTCCAAGACCTTCCGCGAGGTCGCCTTCCCTTGCCCCGGGATTTTGATGGCCCGGACCAAAGAACGCTCGTTCATGCCGGAGAAAAGGCTCGGATAAATAAGCGGCTTCAAATCAAAGAGCTCGAGCCCATAACGGGTATCGGGCTTATCGGAGCCATAGGTGTCCATGGCATCCCAATACTTGATCCGCCTTAAGGGCAGTTTCACCTCATATCCGACCACTTCCTTGAACAAACGGGCCAAGAAGCCCTCGTTCAAGGAAAGCAGCTGATCTTGGTCGAGGAAGGAGGTCTCGAGGTCAAGCTGGGTGAATTCCGGCTGACGGTCGGAACGGAGGTCCTCGTCGCGGAAGCATTTGGCGACTTGATAATAACGCTCAACCCCGCCGACCATGAGCAATTGCTTCCATAGCTGCGGGCTCTGCGGCAAGGCGTAGAAGCTTCCGTGCTTGATCCGCGAGGGGACCAGATAATCCCTCGCCCCCTCCGGGGAGGATAGGTTGAGGATCGGGGTCTCGACTTCGAGGAACCCTTTCTGGTTGAGGTAATCCCGGAAGATGGCGCAGATTTGGGCCCGGATCTTCAGGTTGTTGAGCATTTTGGGGCGCCGCAAATCCAAATAACGGTATTTGAGGCGGGTATCCTCGAGGGCATCGGTCTTGTCGGCGATGATGAAAGGCGGCAAGCTGGCTTCGTTAATGACCTTCAATTCGGCGATCTCGACTTCGATTTCCCCGGTCGGCAGGTTCCGGTTGGGCACTTCCTTCTTCCGAACCGTCCCTTTGACCGCGACGACGTATTCGCTTTTGACGTCGGGGAAGTCGCTCGGATGATCGCTGACCAGCTGGACGATCCCCGTCGAATCGCGGAGGTCGATGAAAAGCAAGGAACCGAGGTTCCGTTTATTGGCGACCCAGCCAAGCAAGGCGACTTCCTCGCCGACGTTGCCGAGCCTTAGCTCGCCGTTATTATGAGTTCTATTCATGATGGTGTTCTTCCTCTTCGCCGAATAGGGAATCCAGCGTCTGTTCCAATTCCTCGATCTTGACCGGGAATTGCTCTTTGCTTTCGAGGTTCTTGACCTGGACCTCGCCGAGGGCGATCTCGTTTTCGCCGACGATTAAGGCGAATTTCGCTTTGGCTCTTTCGGCCCGCTTGAACATCGCCCCCATCTTCATTTTCTGATATGGGAGGGAGACGGTGTAGCCTAAGCCGCGGATCTGCTCGGCCAATTCGAAGCAATCCGGCAGCGCCTCCTCGCCTAAGGGCATCAGGTAGATATCGAGGCCTGGGTCGACGCCGTCGAGTTGGCCGCCTTCCTGGAGAATCGAATAAAGCCGTTCGACCCCCATGGCGAAGCCGACCCCGTGATCGATCGACTTGTCGCCGCCGAAATCGGAGAGCATCCCGTCATAATGGCCGCCGCCGAGCAAGGCCCCGTAATCGACCCCGGAAGCGGACTTGGCATGGACCTCGAAGACGACTTGGCCATAATAGTCGAGCCCTCGGACCAAGCCGGGGTCGACTTCGTATTCGATGCCTAAGGCATTGAGCAAGGACAATGTCTTGTAGAAGCGTTTCTCCGCCTCCTCGCTTAGGTAATCGGAGATTTTCGGGGCGAGTTTTCCGAGCTCGATATCAGCTGGGACTTTGCAGTCGAGCATCCGGAGGGGATTGAGCTCAAACCGTTCCCGGCAATCGGCGCACATATCGGCCAAATGGGGACGGAAATAGTCCCGAAGGGCTTCCCGATAGGCCTCGCGGCTATTTTGGTCGCCGAGGGAATTCACCTTGACTTTCAAGTCGCGGAACCCGAGGAAATCAAGGGTCCGCATGGCGATGACGATGGCCTCGGCGTCCAAATACGGGCTATCCTCCCCGACCGCTTCGATGCCGGCTTGGATGAATTGGCGATATCTCCCGAGCTGGGGGCGTTCGTAACGGAAAACCGGCCCAAAATAATAGTATTTGAGGGGCAAATCGTTAGTCGCGGCCAGTTTGTGCTCGACTAAGCAGCGGATCGCCCCGGCCGTCCCTTCCGGACGCAAGGAGAGGCTCCGCCCGCCTTTGTCGAGGAAAGTGTACATTTCCTTCCTGACGACGTCGCTCGCTTCCCCCGTCGCCCGGGTGAAGACCTCGGTATGCTCCAATATCGGGGTAACCAACGGCTGATATCCATACAGCTCACAGACCGCTTTGAAAACGTTTTCGATGTATTGGTAGCCCATGGCTTCGGAACCGATGATGTCATGGGTGCCTTTAACGGAATTGATTGCCATAAAAATCCTTTCGCGATGTTGATTATAGCCTAATGGCTATCCCAATTAAACTAGTGGGTGACCCGGCCGACCGAATAAATGCCCTTGGTCCCCAGCAAGTCGGCGAAGCAATCCTGCAGCGTCTTGCTGTTGGGGACGGAAACGGTTAAGGAGACGACGTCGTTCATGGTCGAGGCGATCAGATGGGCCTTGAGGTCGCTCACCCCCACTCCCTTGGCGGCGAAGACCTGCAATATGTCGGCGATTAGGCCCGGCCGGTCGTTGGCGTAGACCTCGATGTCGACCGGGTAAGTCGAGATGCCGAGGTTATCCTTCCATTTGGCGTCGATGAGCCGTTTGGCTTCATTGGCCACATTGGGGCAGCTTTTGCGGTGGATGGTGATGCCTTTGCCCCGGGTGATGTAGCCGACGATGTCGTCGCCGGGGATCGGGGTGCAGCATTTGCCGAGGGTGATGGCGAGCCCGCTCGCCCCGCCCGAGATCTCGACCGGGTTATGGTCGTCTTCCTTTTTGCCGCTCGGCTTTTTGAATTCGAAGCCGGTTTTCTTCTTGATCCGGAGGAAATCGAGGATCGCGGCGGCGGAGGGGTTTTTGATGGCGACGAGGACGAAGAGGTCGTCGAGGGTCTGGAAGTGGTACTCGTTCCGCATCTTGTCGGAATCGACGAGCTTCAGGGCTTCCGCCTCCTCGAAGCCGGCGGATTTGAAGGCGTCGAGCAATTGGGCTTTGCCGGCCTTGATCCGTTCTTGCCGGACCTGCTCGGCGTCGCGCTTTTGCAACGCTTTCCGGATATGGGCTTTGGCGGAGGTCGTTTTGGCGATCTCAAGCCAGGAATCATTGGGCCCGCTGCTGGTCTTCGAGGTCCGTATCTCGCAGACGTCGCCGGTTTTCAAGACGGTGTTAAGCGGGACCAGCGACCCATTGACCACCGCCCCGACCGCCTGATCGCCGACTTTGGTATGGATCTTGTAGGCGAAATCGAGCGTCGTGGCCCCGGTCGGCAGGTCGATGACTTTGCCAAGGGGGGTGAAGACGTAGACGTTGGCCCCGAAGATGTCGTTGGAAAGCGATTCCATGTATTCGGAGGCGCTTTTCCCTTTCTGCTGGCCGGATAGGGAGACGAAGTCGCGGAACCAATGGAGCTGCTCCTCGATCTCCTTTTGCTCCTCTTTGGCGTTATAGTGCCCCCCTTCTTTGTATTTCCAGTGGGCGGCGACCCCCGATTCGGCGACCTGATCCATTTCCTCGGTCCGAATCTGAACCTCGAATATCGACCCGTCGCCGGAGACGATCGAGGTATGCAAAGACTGGTAGAGATTGGGCTTTGGCATGGCGATGTAGTCTTTGAACCGTCCGGGGATCGGCTTATAGGTCGAATGGATGATCCCGAGGATCTCGTAGCAGTTTATAACCGTTTGAGTTATGACCCGAATGGCTAAAACATCGTATATTTCATCGAAGTTATGGCCATTCTGATACATTTTCCTATATATCGAGTAAATCGATTTGACTCGCGACTCGAGCCGGCAAGGTATCTTATGCTCGAGCAGGATATCGGCGATCCGTTTCTTTAGGTTCTCGAGCGAGTGTTTCCGATTTTCGTATTTCTCGTTGACCAGCGAGAGGATGGCTTGGTACTTTTCCGGCTCCAGGTATTTCAACGACAGGTCCTCGAGCTCGCTTTGCATCGTGTAGATGCCTAAGCGATGGGCGATCGGGGTGAAGACCTCGATCGTTTCCTTGGCCAAGGCTTTTTGCCGTTCGCTCGAAAGGGAATCGAGGGTCCTGAGGTTATGGAGCCGATCGGCCAATTTGACGATGATGACCCGGACGTCGCGGGCCATCCCGAGGAAGATCTTCCGATGGTCCTCGGCCTCGAAGTCGGCCGCCGTCATCCGGGACAATTTCATCCGCTGGATCTTGGTCAGCGAGTCGACGATTTTCGCGACGTCTTCCCCGAATAGCCGCTCGATGTCCTCGATGGTCGCGTCGGTATCCTCGACCACGTCGTGGAGCAAGCCGGAGGCGATGGTCGCCGGACCCGATTGCAAGGAAGCGAGGATATAGGCCACCTCGATCGGGTGATGGATATAAGGCTCCCCGGATTTCCGGGTTTGGCCTTCGTGCTTGGCTTTGGCGAATTCGTAAGCCGACTCGATGGTCTTCCGGTCGTCGGGATTGGTGATGTAGGTATAGTAAAGGGCCTTCAGATCCTCGAAGGTATGCATTGGGTAGCCCCCATTGGGGAGCAATCGCTTCTCATCCATGGCTTAACCCTCCTGCTCATAGGAATCGGCGAGGAAGTCGAGGCTCACCCGCCCTTGGTAACGGCTTAACGACAGCCGCCCCTTAATATTAGCCTTTTTCCCTTTTTCCACCATCCCTTCTTTGATGGAGAAGGAAAAAAGACGGGTGGAATTGGCTAACGAGGTCGACAAAAACCCTTTTGGGGAATATAGCAAGGCCGACCCATCGACCGCGACGACGAATTCCGGCGCCGGCCAATCGACCCCGAATGGGCCGAAGCGGCGCAAGAGTCGATAAGAGTCCATGTTGATCTCCGATAAGCTCAAGGGGAGTTTCGACGTTTCGGCGTTTCCCCCATCCAAAGTCGAGCAATAACGGAGGAAGGCGTCCTTGACGAGCCCGAGGTCGTTATAGCGGAAGCTCATCCCGGCGGCATAGCGATGCCCGCCATAAGAGAGCAAGCGGTCGGCGAAGGAGGCGACGGCGGCATGGGAATCGAAATCGCCCCGCCCGCGGATCGAGGCGACGTAAGTCCCTTCCTTTAAGTGGGACGCGCAGGCGATGAGGGTCATTTTGCCAGTTTTTTCCAACACCCGGTTAGCCAATAGCCCCGATAGCCCCTCGAGGATCGAGGAAACAGCGAAGGCCCCGCGCTCATTGACGCTAAGCTCTAGCGATCCCTCGGCCTCTTTGCTTAACTGCTTCCGGGTGTTTTGGCATTCGTTCATCAGCTGCAGCGGCTGGCTTTTGTCTTTCTCGGTCAAGGAGAAATAGCCGACCAAAAGCCGGGCGGCGTAATCAAGCCGGACCCGGCCGACGGCGTTGATTTTGGAATTGGCTTTCAGCGACAGCGTCCGTTCGTCGATGATGTCCCCTTCCATTAGAGGCAGGAAGGCTTGGCCATAGCCTTGGCGGAAAAGCCGCAACGAGAGAGCCACCAAGGTCCGGTTATACCCCTTCATCGGCATGAGGTCGCTTAGGATCGATATCGCCCCCATGATGGCGTTCTCTTGGTCATCGTATCCAAGCAATAGCCGGGAGAAAAAGAAGCAAAGCGCCCCGGCCGAGCATTTGTCGGGGAAAGCGAGCAGCTGGTCATGGACCAAAGCCAAAGAAGGGGGCAGGCTCACTGGCAGATCATGATGGTCGATGATGATGGTCTTGAGCCCCTTCTCGAGCAAATAGGCGACCGGCTCAAGGCAAGAGACCCCGTTATCGACCAAAATCAGGAGGGCGAAGTCCTTGGCGGCGATTTTCTTGGCGTTATCCAAGGTCAGCCCATAGCCGTCTTTGTATCGGGAGGGGATGAAATACTCGACCCGGGCCCCTAAGGCGGACAAAGTCCGGACCATGATCGAGGTCGCCATGATCCCATCGCAGTCATAATCCCCGTAAACGAGGATTTTCCCTCTTCCGGCGATCGTCGAGGCGATGGCGGATTTGGCCTCTAAGGCCGCGAGCGAATCGGAAAGGTCAGGCAAGAGAGAAAAGGAGGGCTCAGCCGATAAGGCCGCCAAGCCCTCCTCCGTAAGCGAATAATGGTCAAGCAGCCGCGTCAGAAGCGGTTCCATCAGTCGTTGATGCCGATGAAGATCGCCTCTTCCGGCTCGTTTCCTTTCTTCTTCAGCAATTGCCCGCCGACTTTCTTCTTCTTCTTTTTCGCCACCGGTTTGATCCGGATCTTCGCGAACAAGGACACCAGCCCCATCTCCAATAACGGATAGACGCAAAGGAGCAAGGCAAGGGCGAAGAAGATGCCGAGGAGGAAGTTAAGGTAAGGATAGGCGAAGCTCGTCGGCCCGAAGGCGAAGAAGATCAAGGCGACGTAGGCCAAGGATAAGGCGATCAGGAAGATCGAGCCGGCCTGCCGGGAGGCGGATTTATTGGCCGCATCGCGGCGGATCTCGACGCTCGATAGGCTCTTATCGTGGTTGGATGAGGCGATCTCTTTCTCCGAGTGGCCTAAGAAGAGGAAGAGGAGATAGACGATCAAGGCCGAGCCAAGCGACCCTAAGGCCACCAGCGGAGTGACGCTCATGCGGGTGAAGACGAAGAAGGATAAAGAGATATAGGCCGTGGCGGAGGAAACGACGATCGCCGCCAAGCCGCGGGATGGACGGTAACGGAGGATCAAATAGAGCCCGGCGACCGCGATGCCAAGCCCGAGTCCAAGCGAGAAGACGCCGATGTCGGGCTGGGAGACGGTCGGGATTATGGTGGCGAAGGAAACGGAGTAGAAGCTCTCTTCCGCCACGAGCTCGGAGGCGATGTAGGTCGAGACGGCGTCGTTGAGGCTTAGGTTCTGCGCCGCGCCCCAGACGAGGTTGCCCTCGGCGTCTTTCCCCTCGGCGAAAGAGACTTCGTAAGTGGCGTCGGCCCCGTTTTCCTCCAATAGGGGGAAGTATTCATCGAGCCGAATTTCGTAATAATACCAATAATAAGTCCGGCCTTCCCCGGCGTCGGCGGATTCGTAAACCGCCTTCGGGGATTCCGAAAGATAGGCGTCGGTGACGATGTCGTCTAAGACCTGGTCGCCGATCTTGATGGCCGAGAGGAGATTGGGGTTGCCGTCGGCGTCCTCGCCCCGGATGGAGTCTAAGCCCGACAAGGGGGCGACGGTGATCGAATCGGCGGCGTCGCTGCGGACCTCGAGATGGAGGACGGTCGATTCCTCGCGGTAAGCGGCATCGTTGTAGATATTGCCGGAATTGGCGATCCCGAACCCAAGCATCGTGCCGATGCCGGCGAGGACGAAGAGAACCGACAAGGCGGTCACATACCATTTCCCTTTGCCGAAGTCATGGTTGGCGAAGGGACCGAAATAGGATTGCTTTTCCTCTTTCAAGACATCGGGGATCTTATTGGAATCGACGTGCAATTGCTTGGCGAAGGAGGACTGCATATAGGTGTCGGTGGATAAAAGCCAAGCGGCGATGCGGGTGAAGATAAGGTTGGCCAAGGTCGCGAAGAAGCCGCCGAAAACCAAGACGATGCCGGCTTTCGAGGCCAAATCCCCGGCGAAGAAATAGACGAAGATGCCAAGGATGATCGAGACGATGCCGGCGTCGATGGTCGGCCAGAAGCTCTTTTTGCCGGCCTCTTGGTTGGCTTTCTTCAAGGTCCTTCCTTTATATAGCTCGTCTTTCAGCCGGGCGGAATAGAAGACCGACCCAAACAAGGACACCCCGGCCACCAAGGCCAAGCCGATGAGGGCGGCGATGTTGAATTGGCTCCCGAAGGCCATGAAGGTGGCTAAGCTCGCGAAAACGGTCAAAGCCAAGGTGGAAAGATGAGCCAAAGCGAAGATCCGATCGAACAAAGCCAAGATGATGGCCAAGACGACGAAGCTGACCAAAACGCAGATAAGAGTCCGCCCGAAGGCCGGGGTGATGGCGTAATCGCCAAGGGTCACCAGCGACTCGACGGTGGCCGAGATCGGCTCGGAATAGGTATAAGTCAAACGGTAATCGCCATAAGAGGAGGCGTTGACCATGTTCCGGAGGAAGACCGCGGCTTCATAAGCCTCTTTGGTCATCTCGGGATTGTAGTTGCCCTCGCTGATGGCCCCGGAAGCCGGGATCAGCTGCAGTTCGGGGTTTTCCTTATCCTCGTCGGAATCGGCGTACCAAACGGCGTTGTCCCCGACCGCCGACTCGACGGTCAGGATCCTAGAAGCGACGTTGGCATCGGTTTCCGTAAGCGAGTATTCATCGCCTTCCTGCCGATTGGCCCAAACGACCAAAAGGGTCGTCTCGCCGGCGACCGTCTCCCCGGTCTCCTCATCGGTCGTGTCTTCGGTCGTGTTGTCGACGCAGTATTCGATGAGGTTCAGGAAAGCCTCTTTGTATTCGTCGCCTTCCTGCAAGGGAACGACGACGACCGGGACTTTGTATTGCCCCATGTCGATGTTCTCGATCCGGGCTTCCTGCCCATCGATCAGATCGTCGAGGACGTCGGCGTCCGGGTAATCGTCGTGGGTGGTGTCGGAGGCGCCGAGGGCGTAATCCCCGCCGGAGAAGGCGAGGTATTGCTGAAGGTAGCCGTATTGGGTTTCCGAATCATCGGCCGCCCGCAGCGAAACGGCGATGGTATCGTAGCCTTCGACCCGCACCTCGTATTCGCTCATGCCCCAATTGTCGAGGCGGTGGCTCACTTCGTCGGAGAGATCCTCGATGACCGGGTTGCCGGAAGCGTCGAGGTCGGTCGAATCCAAGAAATCGGAGTAGTTGCCGTTTTGGCTCCCTTCGACGTAGTGGGCCGCTTTGAAATAAAGGGTCCGGCCGTCGGCATAGGCCAAATCGGGGTTCAGGTTTTCGATCACCGGGGCGGTGGCGGCTCCAACGCCGACGAGGGCGGCGGCGCAGAGGATGATGTAGGATATATATCGGCGCATGTCTTTTCCTTTCGATTCAGCGATGAATTATAAATAATTCAATCTGACGAAGTAAAGCATACTATCGTCGCTACGCCCCATCAAGGACATTTTATCGGCGGTTCGTCGGGTAAAATAGCGATTAATCGTGGCTTTGGACTCTAAGATAAAACGGGGTATCCCGATAAGCGGGGGAAACCCCGCCCAACGGAATGCAAAAGGCACTATCGGCGGAATCGCTTAGATTATCCCCGCTAGGCTAATTTTCCTCGAATCAAAACAGCAACGCCTGGTGGGTGATATGGAGGTGGGCATAGGCCTTCTCGGTCGCGACCCGGCCCCGAGGGGTCCGGTTGATGAGCCCCGACATAAGCAGATAGGGTTCGCAGACGTCCTCGAGGTTCGCCACTTCCTCGCCGATCGAGGCGGCGATGGCCTCCAATCCGACCGGGCCGCCTTTGAAGCGCTCGATGATGGTCCGGAGGTATTTGACGTCGACTTCGTCTAAGCCGATGTCATCGATATGGAGGGCATCGAGCGCCTTATTGGCCTCGATTGCCCCGATCTCTTCCTTCCCCTCGACGGTCGCGTAGTCGCGGACCCGGCGGTAAAGCCGGTTGGCGATCCGCGGGGTTCCCCGGGAACGGGAAGCCAATAGCTTAGTCGCCTCCTCGTCGATCGGCATATTCAATACCTTGGAGGTCCGCTTGATGATGGAGGAGAGCTCGTCCGGGGAGTAGAAATCGATTTTCTCGGCGATCCCGAAACGGGCCCTTAAAGGGGCGGAGAGGCCGCCGCTTCGGGTGGTGGCCCCGACGAGGGTGAAAGGGGGGAGGGGCATCGAGATGACTTTGCTTCCCCCAGCCTGCCCGACGACGATCGAGAGGTTGAAATCCTCCATCGCCCCGTAAAGCACTTCCTCAACCGCCCGGGGAAGGCGGTGGATCTCGTCGATGAAGAGGACGTCGCCCGATTCGATTTCCGATAGTATGGCCGCCAAATCGCCGGGCCGTTCGATGGCTGGCCCATTAACCAGTTTGATCTTCCCGCCCATCTCGTTGGCGATGACGTAGGCCAAAGTCGTTTTCCCTAAGCCCGGCGGGCCGTAAAGCAAGGTATGGTCGAGCGTTTCCTTGCGGGCTTTGGCGGCCTTGATGAAAACCGAAAGCCGCTGCTTCAGCTCGCTTTGCCCGACGTATTCCTCCAGCCACTGGGGCCGGAGGTTCAATTCCGAGGATTCCTCGCCCTTTTCCTTATGCGGGTCATTGATCCGTCCCATTAACGTTTCCTCAATTTCTTCAAGGCCAACCGCAAGACCTCGCCCGAATCGAGCCCCGGCTCATTGATCGCGGATAAAGCGTCGTCGATCTCCTTCGATTTGAACCCCAAGCCCTTCAAGGCCGATTTGACGTCGTCATAGAGGGCGGAATCGGGCCCCGAGCCCCCGGTGACCAGTTTCCCTTGCAGGTCGAGGATGATCTGAGCGGCCGCCTTCGGCCCGATGCCGGGCAGTTTCTTCAAATAGGCGGTGTTGTTGGAGGAGATGGCCTTGAATAGATCCTCGGCGTTGGTTTGCGATAAGGCCGACAAAGCGGTCTTCGGGCCGATGCCTTTGACCGAAAGAAGCGACAGGAAAGCCTCTTTCTCGAGCTTGGAGGCGAAGCCGGTCAGGTAATGGTCGTCCTGGGTGATGACCTCATGGACATAAAGGAAGGCCTCTTGCCCGAGCTGGTATTCGCCTGGCCTAGCGACCAAAAGCTCAAAAGCGATGTCGCCTAGGCTCAAGGCGACCGAATTAGCCGAAACATCGACTATTTTGCCATTCAATGAATAAATCATAGGTCAAAGCAGGAAAGCCAGGAGGACGAAGAGGAACCCCAACCCCGCCCCCAATAAGGGCAAGGCCACGTCGCGAAACCCGTGCTTTCCGTCCATAGTCATATTCTATCCTTTTCCGCGGGCTTAGGATACGTATTCGAAAGCGAACTCGCCGATCCGCACCTCGTCCCCGTCCTTCGCCCCTTTTTCCTTCAGCTCCTCGTCGACCCCGATCGAGGTGAGGTAGGAAAGCAGGCGGGACACCCCTTGGTCGGTCGAGAGGTTGATCAGGCTATAACGCTCCATCACCTTCTCGCCCTCGATGATGAATAGATGGTCGCTAGGATGGGTGATGACAAAGGGTTTCCGCTCGGTCTTGGTCGCGTCGTAAACCACTTCGTCTTCTTTCGAATAAAGCGGGTATTGCGGGGTTTTGCAGAGCAAATCGTAGGCTTTATAGAGCAATTCCTTCACCCCTTCCTCGGTATAGGCCGAAATAGCGATCGAGGCGACCCCGGTCTTCAGGTCGAATTCCTTTTTCCGTTCTATCGCCCCTTCCTCATCCATTTTCGAGCAGACGATGAGCTCGGGCCGATCCTCGAGCCCGGCCCCGTATTCGGATAGCTCCTTCCGGATGGCCGAATAGGCTTCGAATGGGTCGCGCTCCCCATCCATCGAGACGAGGTGGACCAAAACCCGGCACCGCTCGATGTGGCGCAGAAACGCGAACCCGAGCCCTTTGCCCTGGCTCGCCCCCTCGATAAGCCCCGGCATGTCCGCCACCACGAATTGGGCGGAACGGTCGGGCAAGGTCGCGACCCCGAGATTGGGGACTAGGGTGGTGAAGGGGTAATCGGCGGTTTCGGCGTTGGCCCGGGAAAGCAAGTTGAGCAAAGTGCTTTTCCCGACCGATGGGAAGCCGATCAGCCCGACGTCGGCCAATAGCTTCAATTCCAGGATGAGCCTTTTCCTTTCGCCGGGATGGCCGTTTTCGGCGATCCGAGGGATCCGGAGGCGGCTGGATTTGAAGCAGGCGTTGCCCCGTCCGCCCCGCCCTCCTTTGGCGGCCAGATACTCATCCCCGTCGTTGACTAAATCGGCGAGGGTCTTCCCGCTCGCCTCATCGATGATCATCGTCCCGCAGGGAACGTAGGCGTAGACATCGGGCTGGCTGGCCCCGAACCGGAGCTTCTTGTCGCCTTTGCCCCCGTCTTTGGCCTCGATGACCTTCGAATGGCGGTAGGATAAAAGGGTATTGACGGTTTTGTCGGCTTTGATGATGACCGAACCCCCTTTGCCCCCATTGCCCCCATCCGGGCCGCCTTTGGGCATGTTCTTTTCCTGCAAAAAGGATATCGCCCCGTCCCCGCCTTTGCCGGAACGGACCTCGATTACCGCCCTATCGATCAGCATAACCCCTCCTTCTCCTCCTCGCTCAGGAGGTAATTCCGTTTGTTTTTCTTAATCCGCCCCAGATCGGATGAGAACCGCTTGCTGGCCGAGGCGAAGGAAACCGAGGATTCCCGTTCGTTATTGAACCAGCGGACCGGGATCCTTTTTATCCGGAAGCCATTGAGGCAAAGGAAATAGCAATATTCGACGTCGAAGGCGAAACCGTCGATGATTTGCCGCTCGGCCATCTTCTTCGCGACTTTCGTCCGGAAGCATTTGAACCCGCATTGGGTGTCGTCGACCCCTTTGAGGCGAAAGCGCAGCTTGACCAAGGCCTTCGACCCGAAATGGCCTACCCGGCGGATGAAAGGGCGTTTGTTTTTGACCGATCCTTTCATGTCCCGATCGCCGATGAAGGCATCGTGATCCTTGATTATCGGCAGGATCGAGGAGAAGGCGCTTAAATCGGTCGCGAGGTCGGCGTCGAAGAAGAGGACGTAATCGGAATCGCTGTATTCGATGCCTCTTTTGACCGCCGCCCCCTTTGCCCCTTCGGCGGCGAAAGGCAGCATCTTCACCTGGGCCGGGAAGGCTTTTAGCCCTTCCTCCAAACCCGCTTGCTCCTGCTCGCTTGATCCATTGGGGACGATCAAGACGTCGTAGGTCAAATTGGGCAATGAATCGAAATACGGGAGGACCTTCTCCTTTAGGTTGGAAAGCAGGAGCGAGGTCTGGTTCTTGATGGGGATGATGACGGAAAGCTTCATAGCCCGGCCATTATATCGCCTAGTCGGTGAAAAGTAGAGAAAAAGCCCGAGGAAGCGGATCCCCGGGCTTTTGGAGGCTAGGCTTTGACGACGATGGCCGATAAGGCCGGAAGGGCGGTTTGGCTCGCCCCGTTATAGGAAGCGAGGACCTCGCCTTCTAGCCCCTTGGCCCCGACCCCGGCGTCATTGAAGTTGATGGCGACCTTGATTGTCGTCCCCGCAAGCGTCCGGGTGAAGGAAAGGACGTTGTCCGCCATCCCCGAGGAGACGAAGTCGGCGTATTGCATTCTCCCCGTCCGCAGGGCCGGCTCGCTGGTCTTAAGGCCGATGAACCGCTTCATAGCCGCGAAGGTCGAGTCGGGGTCCTCTTGCTGCTTGTCCGCCGCGACGACGAGGCCGGAGGCGTTGAAGTCATCGAGCTTGACGGTCATGCCGGACCCGGTGACCCCGTATTCGGTGGCCAAGCTCCCGTCGCCGACTTTTTGCCCTTGGGTCCATTTCATCGGCTGGCGGTAGTAAAGGTCGCAGTAATCGGAGCCGTCGTGGACCCCGGCCGGGAAGTTGCCGGCCATCCCGAGCTCATCGCCGTAATAGATCCAGGTCAAGCCGGGGAACATCAGTTCGGCGATCTTGACCAGGTTCGAGGAAGCGAGCATCTTGGCATAGTTGTCGGCATTGACGTTGCCTTGGGCTTGGATGCCGGAGCCATCGCCGCTTCCGGCGACCCGGTTGATGACCCGGGCGATGTCATGGTTGGAGGTGAAAAAGCCCGGCAGGGAATCCCCGCCCCGGTAATCGTCATAGACCTTATAGACGTCGATGAAGTTCCAGGCGTGGTCGTAGGCCTTGTCGAGGAGGCCGTCTTCCCCGTTCCGGGAACCGGATTTGGAGCTGGAGTCGGAGGCGGCGTTATAAACGGAGGTGTTGGTGAGGAACCCCTTGGCCGTCCCGTAGGCGTTATTGGTGTTCTTCAGCCCGGTCGCGGCGGCCGAGGTCAGATTGAAGTAGGAATAGAAGTCGAACATCGAGTCGAAGGAACGGTAGTAAGGGGCGACGTGGTAGGCGTGGCCGTCGAAGTTCTCCCCGACGAAGAAGGCCGAGGGGTATTCAGATTTGATCGCTTCGTTGAGATCGTCGAAGAATTCGAGGTTCTTGGAGAGGTCGGAGGAATAGTTATCCCCGTCGGCGGTGATGTCGAAAATAAGGGTATCGCCCTCGGTCGAGGACACCTCGTCGGTCATATAGATGTGCTTGACCGCGTCGAGGCGGAACCCGTCGACCCCGAGCTCGCACCACTTTTTGCTCATGTCGATGACCGCGTCCCTGGTCGCCTGATAGGAGTAATTGAGCTCCGGCATCCCCGAGCCGAATTTGGCGTAGAAGGAATAGGCGTGGTCGCCATAGGGATACCAGTAGTTGTCCTGCTTTATGTGATCGCGGTCGCTCTCGTGGTTGCCCCATTGGTAATAGCCGCGGTAATCGGGGTTGAGGTTGGCCGATTCGATGAACCAGTTGTTGGCGGTCGAGGTATGGTTCAAGACCAAATCCATCACCACCTTGATCCCCCGCTCGTGGGCTTTGTCGATAAGCGAAAGGTAGTCTTCCATCGCGGTCTCCTCGCTCACGACCCCGTTGTTTTCCTTCGCGGCGGGCGAGAGGGCGGAGCCGAACTTCGGGTCGACCTTCGAATAATCGGATATATCGTAGCCATGGTAGGAGCCGCTTAATTGGATCGGGGTGAGCCAAATCGCCTTGACCCCCAGATCAGCGAGGTAATCGAGTTTTTGCTCGATCCCGTAAATGTCGCCGAACCCATCGCCGTCGGAGTCGGCGAAGGAGGAGACCATGATCTGATACCCGACCCCGACGTCTTTAAACGAGGGGGCGGTCGGCATCTGCTGGTGATCGGCATCCCAATCGACGTCGTCATAACGGGAATCGCCGTAGGTGACGTTGCTCCCGTCGTCGTCATCGAAAGGCGAGCCCTCGACCGTCACCGGCCGCGCGGATATCGAGCGTTGGACCTGGTCTTGGACGACGAAGGCGTGGTAGGCGGTTCCCCCGTTTTGTAGGGGCAAGGCGAAATCGGACAAAGTGAGGAAGAAATCGCTGCCGTCATTGGTCCAGAACTCGCTGTCGGGGGCGGTCCGGGTGCTGGATTTGACGATTTGGAGCCCGATGGCGGTACTCCCGGCGAAGCTCATCGGGATATCGTCGAATTCCTTGTTGACGTTGTCCCAGCCCGATTCGTAGGTCGCGGAGAGATCGATGTCGATGTAGGCCCCGCCGAAGTCATCGACCTCGGCCCGCCCGGATTGGTTGCCGACGAAATCGAATTTATGGCCTTCCCCGGCTTTCGGCTTATAGGGCCAAGCCCAAACGTCCCAGTCGGCGTAGAAGGAAGGCGAATTGCCATAACGGTAGTAATGGAGGTAGAAATGGTTGTCCTCGCTTTTTTCGGCTAGGCCCGCCATATAGGCGTCCTTCTCCTCCTCGGTATGGACGGGGGTGCTTTGCTTGGCGTAACGGGCGTATAAAACGAGGTTGTCGGTGATGGCCAAGGGGAAGCTGACCCCGGTCCCTTCCTTGCCCATCTTCTTGCCCGCATCGTATTCTAGGCACCACTCGACGAAGGAATATCCGGCTAAGGAGGGGATCGCGGAGGGGGAGGAAAGCTTATCGCCCCCTTTGACCTTCACTGAGCTGGAGGAAATATACCCTTCCCCGGGGTTCAGGTAGACGGTATAGGTCGCCCGGGTGTCGACGCTCGTCGGGTCGTAGGTCCCTTCCGGGTTATGCTTAGTTGAGCAGGCGGTGGATAGGGTCAAAACCGCCACCCCGGCTAAAGCCAACGAGAGCTTTTTCATAAGGCGGCCTCCGCGGTCAAGCTGACCCAGATGGAATGTCCTTGGCTCCCGAGGGCGGTGAAATCAAAATAGAAATCATAGGTCCCGGCGGTTTTCACGACGATGTTGTCGGTATCGTCGGCTTCGAAGTTGCTCTTGGCCGAGCCTTCCCCGTCTTTGAGCTCCGAATAGCCAGCCCAAACGTTATTGGCCGGCTGATGGATCTTGAAGACGTCGCCTAGAGCCAATTCAACGCCGAGCAATTTGACTTCGTTATCTCCATGGGGCTCGAATGGGAGGCCGCTTCCGGTGGCCCAGGCTTCCTCGCCGGCGAGAAACGAGCCCTGCCCGATCAGGTAGTAAGTATAGTCAGGGGTCGGCTCGTCATCGCCGAGATCCGGGTCTTCCGGGGTCGAGTCAAGGGTTGTCCAGACGCCGACGGCGTAGGCCCCGTCGCCGGTCCAAGCCGGCGTCGAAGCGGATATATCGTAAACCAGGTTGTCGCCGCGATCTTCCAAAGCGATCGGGGCAGTGGCGGCGCCCCAAATCGCACTCCCGTCGCCATTGACCCGGTGGAAGGTCACGGTCGAGACTTCGCTCGGGTCGACGATCTCGTAGGACCAAAGGCTGGTCGAGTCGTCGTAATAGTTTTTGTCCATCAATCGGCCAAGCCCGGCTTCATCGTCGAAGGTGATCGAGACGGCGGCCCCATCCTTATTCCACCAAGCGGCGTCGCGGAAATAGATGGTAAGGGGCTCCTCCTCGTAATAGGCCAAGCTGATTTCGCCATCGTTGACCACTACCTTGACATAGCCGGCTTTATCCAGCTTGATGGCGTTATTCGCCCCTTCGCTGGCGAAATCGTAGGCATCCGATAAATCGGAATAGCCTAAGGCGGTGCCGTCGTCCTCGTTTTCGACGATGAACTCAGCGCCCGCGGATAAACTCAATCCGCCTTCGGCCCCAAGTTCGGTATAGGTGAGCTCAACCGTTCGCTCGCCGCTAGAGAGGACATAAGTCGGCAGGTCGGCCGGGACGAAAGTCGCGTCGATCGTCCCGTTGACTAAGGTGAAGCTATAGGTCCCAATCGCCTGGACGATGATGTTGCCATCGCCGACGCCGACCAATTCCTTGCCCTTCAGCTCGCAATCGCCGCTCAGTTTGTCATAGCCATACCAGGTATTGCCATCGCCCCGGGTATCGTGGACCTTGAATTCGTCCCCGATGTGTAGATCGATGCCGGAAAGGGTATAGACCCCGTTATCCTCGGTGAATTTGTAGCCTTTTGTCGGCGCCCAGCCGTTGAACGAACCGGCGAGGTAATTGCCGTAATCGAGTTCGGCCGGGGGTTCGGGGGCATCCTCGTTGCCTTTGTCGTCGGGATCGTAAATTCCCCAAGCGCCGGTGACCGCTTGCCCCCAAGACTCGACGGTGGCTTTGATATCGTAAAGGTTGTTCTCGCCCCGCTCGGCTAGGTCGACGGTGACGGTATAGGCGTTCCAATAGGCGGTGATGCCGTTGTCTTGCCCCATTCGGAAGAAGGTGATGGTCTTGGCGAGGTTGACGTCGGGGATGTCGATCTTCCAATAGTTGTAGCCGACCCCTTGGTATTGGTCGTTGCAGAAGCGGACCTTCTCCATCGCCGCCCCGTAGTCTGATTCCTCGTCGTTGCCGAATTTGGCATAGGTCAAGGAGGAGGAAGCGCTCCACCAGGAGGCGTCGCGGAAATAGATGGTCGCCGGCTCGGGGGTCGGGGCCACGTAATCCTCGTCGACCCATTTGGCGAAGAGGGTCCAGTCGGAGGTGATGGCCTGTGACCAATCGAACTCATTCTTCAGCTCTTTCTCGGTATACCAGCCGGAAAAGAGGAACCCGTCTTTGCGCGGGTCGGCGGGTTTGACGGCGACCTCGCCGGAATCGACGATGATGTCCGCGACGTCCGTCCCCCCGTCGACCTCGAAGCGGATGATCTGCTTCCCGGTCAAATCGAGCGGGGAGCTGCTCGAGGGGATTTCGGGCGGGGTCAAAGACTCCTCAGACGTCTTTTCCCCGGAATCGGAAGAGGCGTCGGTATCGGTCGGGCCGCAGCCAAGCAACAAGAGGCTGCCGGTTAAGCCTAACAATATGAACGATGTTTTCTTCATGCTTGCTCCTCAACGCTGATCCAAAGGGTGTTGGACGGCACTTTATAGTAGAAATCGTATATTCCGGCGGTCTTGACGAGGATGTTCCCGTCATCATCGGATTCGAAATGCGTCCCCTTCAGGTCACAACCCGCCTCGATGCCGGAGTAGCCGCAATAGGTTTGCCCGTTTTTGATCTGGAGTTTATCGCCGGGCGCCAAGCTGACGGCGAGGGCCATGTACTCCTGGGCGTTGGAGGGATTGACCGAAAGCTCGATGCCGGAGCTTTCATTCCATTCCTCCCCATCGACGAAAGACCCCTCGCCGACGATATAGGCGCCCGCCCCTTCCTGCTCCGGGGATTCGGCGTCGGGATTGCCGACGTCATCGGGGTCATAGACGCCCCAGACGCCGCTGACGAAGTTACCCTGGTCGGACCAAGCTTCGGTGGTCTCCTTGATGTCGTAAAGGTTGTTCCGGCCTTTTTCGGAGAAATCGATTTCCACGGTCGCGGCCCCCCAATATTGGCTCCCGTCCCCATTGACCCGATGGAAGGTTATGGTCTCGATTTGCTCAGGATCCTCGATCTCGAATGACCAATAGTTATAACCGATCGAGGTATTCTCCGTCGGGCAGAAGCGGAGGTGCTCCATCCGCTCGCCGAGCCCTTCCTCCCCGTTGAAGGAGACGGAAGTGGCCGCTTCGGCCGTATTCCACCAAGCGGCGTCGCGGAAGTAGATGGTGAAGGGGCCGTCTTCCTCGGTCGAGGAGGAAGAAGTATCGTCGGGGGCGTCGACCTCGCTTTCCCAGCCGGCGTAAAGCTTCCAGGAAGCGGTGACCGGCTCGTCCCAATCGAACTCGGTGGTCAGGGCCGAGTCGACGTACCAGCAATCGAAGATAGCCCCCTCTTTGGTCGGATCGGAGGGCTTGGCGGCCTTTTCCCCGTCGCTCACTTCGATCGAGGCGACCGGGGTGCCGCCGTTGGTCTCAAACTCGATCCGCCAGACGGCCGGCTCGTCGCTGCAGCTGGCCCCTAAAAGCGACAAAGGGAGCAATAATGCGAAGATTTTATTCATGTTGTTTTACTCCATGTATTCGAGGATCAGGCATTCGAAGGGCTCGAGGGCGAGGGTGGTTTGGAAATTGACCGTGGCCCCGGTCCGCTTCGCCTCCGAGGAATAGATGACCTTATAAGTCCCAGGCATCGCCCCGCTCGGGAGGCTGACATTCACCATTCCCAAGCTGCGGCCAGCCTGCAAGGCCAAGAGCTTCCCCCCTTCGGGAGACTTCATCGAGGCCCCGATGTAGGCGGCGGAGGCCACATTGCCGATAAAGGGCGAGATGTCGCCGGAGTCGATCGAGGCTTTCCCCCGTCCGAGATAGCCGGATTCAATGAGGTCGTTCCGCATCTTGATGGCATCGACGTAACGCAGGTATTCGTCATAGAACTTGGCTTTCCGATCCCAATGGTAGGCATTGACTTCGTCTCCCCATGTATAGGAGTTGCGGACGAGCCAGGTGTCCTCGTCGATCTTCACCCCGTCCCCGGCGATCCAGGTATCGGTGCCGTTGGTCTGCTCGCCATAGGCGGCGACGAAATCCTCGAACTGCGGATCGTCGCTATGCATGAGCTTGGTGCGGAATATCTCCTCCCCGCCATGGATGAAGGCGATGCCTTCGCTGGCGAGCAAGGTCGCGGTCGAGCCGATGGTCGCCTCGATGGCGTCCATATGGTCCTTGCCGGAGTTCATTGGCCCGTGAAGGAGGTAATTCAATTGATCGTAGAGGGTGTAGTTATCGTGGCAGGAGAGGTAATTGACGCTCATCTCCGGCGGGGTGGATAGGCCTCCGGACTTGCGGGAGCGGTTCTCCCCTAAATACATCGTGGCCGAGTTCCAGAGTTTGTCTTCGCTCGGGGAGTAGGAATCGAGGAAGTTCCCGCCCTGCGGGGTGACGTTGGCATAGGTGGTGTTGCCCTTCATCCCGTCGCGGACGCAGTCGTTGAACACCCCGACGGCGCCTTTCCCGTTGTCTTGGAGTTTGGCATAGACATTGCCGATGTCGGCTGGGGAGGACGAGGAGGATGAGCCCCCGGTCCAGCCTTCGCCATAGCAGACGATGTCCGGGTTGATATCGTAAAGGCTATCCTTGACGTTGCGCATGGTGCCGGTGTCCAAGACGCCCATCAAGTCGAAGCGGAATCCCATCATCTTGTATTCTTTCGCCCACCAATCGACCGAATCGACCACGAAGCGCGAGGCCATGATCCGGTCGGTGTTGACGGTGTTGTTGACCCCGGTGTCGTTGATCAAGTACCCATCATCGGTGTAGCGGAAATAATAACGGGGGGCGAAGATCTGGAACGGATGGGTGGCGACGGTCGAGACGTGGTTGTAGACGACGTCCATGATCGTCCGGATGCCGAATTTCGACAGCTCCATTATCAGGTATTTCAATTCCTTGATCCGGGAAATCGGGTCGGCTGGGTCGTCGGAATAGGAGCCTTCGGGAACATTGTAGTTCTGCGGGTTGTAGCCCCAGTTGTAATCGGGGGTATGGTAGGCGAGGGTGTTGTCTTCTTTTAGCTGCCAATACGACCGCTCATCGTTGTCTTGATCGAAAATCGGCAGCAGCTGGATGGCGTTGATGCCGAGCTCTTTGAGATGGTCGAAGCCGGTGGTGACCCCATTATAGGTCGTGCCCGGCTCGACGAAAGCCCGATAGGTTCCGTTTTTGACGCTCGGGTCATGGCTGGTCCAGGTTTTATCGGCGGTCAAATCGCGGACATGGGCTTCATAGACCGTGAGCTCGGTCGGGGAATCGATGTCCGCGAAGCTGACCTCGTCCCACCCCTCGGGGTCGGTCTCGTCGAAATCGACGATGGCGCCCCTAATGCCGTTGACCCCGCTGGCTTTGGCGTAAGGGTCGATGGAAAGGTTATTGACCCCATTGTAATTGAGGGCGAATTGATAGAATTTGCCTTTGAGGTCCTCATCGTCGACCGTCACGCCCCACACCCCTTGGCCGAGGTTTTTGAGCCGATAAAGGTCCCAGGCGTCATGGGCGGCTTCGTTCCCCTCGTCCTCGCCATATCCCAACAGGCTCCGCGGGGTGCCGTAATCGTAAATATACACCCCCACTTCGGTCGAGGTCGGGGCCCAAACCTTGAAGGTGGTCTTCCCGTCTTCGTAGCTGACCCCCAAATCGTGGCCGTCGTAGGTATAGCCCTCGATGAACTCCGGGGTATCGTAGATCTTATAGCAATTGGCGTAGCCGGTCCTTTTCCTTTCGGGGTTGGAATCGAAATAGGCGTTGATCTCGTAGGTGGTCTGGGGATCGAATTTGCCTTTCCCGACCTTGACGTTGATGGTGGTCGAATCGTCGGTGATGCCTTCGCTCCCCAAAACCTCGTCGGAATCATAGTAGAGGCATTCGTCGCGCCGCTGATACTGCTCGGGCACCGAAAGGGACCGGTATTCCGGGGAATAGCCGTAAATGACGATCCGATCGAAGGAGGCGGTCCCGGATACATCGATCGACTCCCAGTCTGGATTTAGCGAGACGCTGGTCAGGTTATCGCCTAACGCCTCGGTTTTGGAAGGATAGCCCTCGATGGCGTTCCCTTCCCCGTCGATAGCCCAAATATAAAGCCACCGGCGGCCGTCTTTGATCTCGCCGCCGTTAGCGATGGAGGAAAGGGGGATGACGGTATCCTGGCTTTGGCCGTCCCACGTCCCGGGGTTTTTGATGATGAATTTGAATTTGTCGGTCACGTCGCCTTTAAGGATCCCTTCGTTGCAGTCGAAATCCTTATAAGGCCCGTAACCCTCCTCGATCCCGTCGAAGGCATATTCGACCCCATCGCTGGTGTCGCCCCAGACGTAAATCGCTTTATCGGCGATGTCGCCGTCGTATTTATAGTAGACCCGGATGATCCCATCCCAATCCTTGACGTCGACTCCGGTTGCTGAGGAATCCGGAGCTGAGTCGCCGCTTTCGTCGGGATTGGTCACGACTGGGGGCTCCTCGATTGAGGAAGAGGAAGACGAAGCCGGGCCGCAGGCGGACAAAGCCAATGGGAGCAACGCCAAACCAAACAATTTCTTCGCTTTCATATGCGCCTTTCCAACCATCTTCTGCATTCGCAAGGAAGGACCGGATTAACCGCCTCGATGGTTCGCCATTGCCCCTATAGATACAATAAGGGGCCGCCTCAAAGGACGACCCCTAAGTTGTTTATGCCTATTAGATCGCGACTTCCGTTTCCGGATCGAAGAATTTCGCTTTCTTCAGGTGCATGGCCATCTTGACCTTGTCACCCGGCTTGATTTCCTTGTCGGCCGGGAACTTGGCGACCAAGTCGATGCCCCCGAAGTCGCAATGGAGGTAGTACTCGAAGCCGAGCAACTCGGCGACTCGGACCTCGGCCTCGATGACGTTGTCGTCTTTATCGGCGGCGGTCGCGACGTGGATGTCCTCCGGACGGATGCCGAAGATGACTTCCTCCGGCAGCTTCTTCCCCTTGATGAGGGATTCGGGGAGGGTCATCTCGACCCCGCCCTCGAAGGTGATCTTATCCTTCTTGGCTTTGACATGGAGGAAGTTCATCGACGGGGAGCCGATGAAGCCGGCGACGAAGAGGTTGGCCGGATTGTTGTAGATTTCCTTCGGGCTGCCGATCTGCTGGACCCGGCCGAGCTTCATGACGACGATCCGGTTGGCCATGGTCATGGCTTCGGTCTGGTCGTGGGTGACGTAGATGGTGGTCGCCCCTAAGGCTTGGTGGAGCTTGACGATCTCCGACCGCATCTGGACCCGGAGCTTGGCGTCGAGGTTCGACAAGGGCTCGTCCATCAAGAAGACCTTGGCGTTGCGGACGATGGCCCGGCCGAGGGCGACCCGTTGGCGCTGGCCGCCGGAGAGGGCTTTCGGCTTCCGGTCGAGGTATTGCTCGATCTGGAGGATTCGCGCGGCGTCATGGACCCGCTTATCGATCTCCGCCTTCGGAAGGTGGGCGATCTTAAGGCCGAAGGCCATGTTGTCGTAAACCGACATATGGGGGTAAAGGGCGTAGGATTGGAAGACCATGGCGATGTTCCGGTCCTTCGGCTGCTTGTCGTTGCAAAGCTCGCCGTC
Organism: uncultured bacterium; assembly: GCA_949296775.1. Taxonomy (GTDB): domain Bacteria; phylum Bacillota_I; class Bacilli_A; order RFN20; family CAG-826; genus Alloenteromonas. Next base: position 307,563 of record CASFQA010000001.1, read on the forward strand.
GATGTAAAGCTCGCCGCGGGTGATGTCCTCTAAGCCGGCGACCATCCGGAGGGTGGTGGATTTGCCGCATCCCGAGGGGCCGACGAAGACGATGAATTCGTGTTTCTTGATATCGAGGTTGAAGTCGAAGACGGCCTGGACGTTGTTGTCGTAGACCTTATCGATGTGACGGAGGGAGACGAACCCGTCTTTATGGTCCTCCTCCACTTCCTTGATGTCGGCCGCCGAGCGGACGAGGTCGGATTCTTTGACTTCGAGTTTTTCGAGTTTTTCTGCCATTTTGGCTCTCCTTAATTTTGGCGCGCGTTAAGACTCCCCCTTGGCGGAGATGATCACTTCATTCCACCTTGGAGCAGGTTATCGCCCTGCCTATGCGCCGATATTATGGACCGGCGGGAAAGCGCTTTCAAGACAAAATATGAAATCGCTTACATTCCGGCCGAACTTTTTTCAACTATCTTGCCCCAATCGAGCGTTTTCCCTTGATATATCGCGCACCTGCGAGCATATTTATCGCGTTATGGAAAACAACGCCGCCGTCAAAGCCCCCACTACCGCCAAAATCATCGTTTTGGCCGGGATGTGGCGAAGGGCTTTCGCTTTCTTGATCGATATCCTTTGCGTCCTCGCCCTTTCCGCCCTCATTTACTTCCCTTGCGTCGTCCCCTTCGCGGTCGACCGCGACTCCTATGTCGCGAATACTGAGCGGATAAACGAAATCGCCCTCGAATCCGGGCTCTACGTCAATCACGAAGGCGAAGCCATCTCCCCCTTGTCGATGGCCAATTTCGAGACCTTGGGCGACCTTTCCTTGAAAAAGATCGCTTACGAAGGGGAAACCTACGAATTCGCGATGCTCGATTCGCTTTTTGTCTACTGGACTACACTGGCCACCGATTACGGCCAGCCGAGCAATTACACCCCCGAGTCCTTCCCGACCGCGGTTTTGGGGGTCGGCAAATCCGATTCCAACCTCGCTTCCTTCTATTTCGACGATGAGAAAGGCCACTATGCCGTGACTTTAGCCGAAGGCGGGAAGGAAGGCACCGCCCTCGAATATGTCTGCAACCGCTTTAACGAAGCCCTCCTCTCCCTCACCGACAGCCCGGAATACCTAGAACTCGACAAAGCCAACGCCAAGATCATGCAGTTCGCCCTGTTGATGGCCCTGCCGGTCGTCATCGGCTCCTGCCTAATTTTCATGGCGATCATCCCCATCTGCTTAGGAGACGGGCAATCGCTAGGGAAGAAGGCGATGAAAATCGTCGTCCTCGACGATATGGGCTATACCTACAACAAATGGAAGCTCATCGGCCGAAACCTCTTTTGCTTCATCGTCGAGTTCGTCGGCGGCATCGCGAGCTTCGGCGCTTTGCTGCTCATCACCTACACCATGAGCATGTTCACGAAGAAACACCGCTCAATCCACGATTACCTATTCGGCTCAGTCGTCGCCGATTCCGAAGCTTCCCTTTGGTTCGATAGTCCGGTGGAGGAAGAGCTTTTCAACGCCAAGCGGAAAAAGGAAGAAGCGGAGAAATCCCGGCGCGAGCATTTGCCTAATCAAGAAAGCGAAGAAGGAAATGACGATGAAAAAGAAGAATAAAGCCGAGGAAAACGATATTCTCTATAACGGGGACGTCGAATACGTCCATATCGGCCAAGCCCTTTTGGCCCATTTGATCGACGTGTTCATGCTAATTGGGATTTGGGCGTTGATGTATTTTTCGATTTGCTACCCCGTCACCGTCAACAACGCCTCCGTCAAAAAGGCCAACCAATACATGAGCGACGTCGAATCAAGCCTTCGATTGGACATTGACGAAGACGCCGAGTGGAAAGAAAAAGAGCAGATTATCCAAAATTTCTATTTCGTCGAATATAGCGACGAAATAAAGGAATGGTATTTGACCAACACGGTCTATGACGGAATCTCGGTCACCGCTTATTACAACATCCGGGTTCTCGGGTTGACCTTCGAACCGGGCTCGGCGTATGAAGGGACCGGATTATACCAATACGTCCGTAACGAAGACGGCTCCTGGAACGTCGATGTTCTGGGCGAGATGATCGTTCCGGAAGACGAACTAAGCGGTCGGGGGAAGCGGAACCTAAACCAACTTTACACCGATGGAATCGAAGGCTGCTTGTACATGCTTCAGGATATCGACCCTGCTTATTTAGCCGCCACCCGGCTCGTTAAATCCTCGGCTTTGTATGGCTCGGCCGCCAGTTTCTCGTTCGTTTACCTGCTTCTTTTCGCCCTCTTGCCGTTGCTTTTGCCCAACAAAGCCAGCGTCGGGCAAGCGGTATTGGGCTTCGGGGTCTGCACCAAACGCGGTTATCTAGCCCATTGGTATCAAATCGAAGGCCGGGCTCTTCTAGGGATGATTCCTCTCTTTTTCGGAGCTTATTTGTTCGATCCCTATTCGGTGGTAATCCTCATCGTCCTGCCGATTTTCCTTAATTTCCTCTATCCATTATTCACCGGGAAACGCCAAACCTTGCTCGACACCGTTTTCGGCCTCCGGGTCATCATCAACCAAGAATCGACCGTTTATAAAAACGAATTGGATAAGAAGATCGCCGACAAAAACGTTATCCCGAGCTACAAGGATCCGGATTACGTCACGACCTTAGCCGCCACCGAGACGATGGGGACTCCAGAAGACGACCTCAATAACTGAAAAACTGGCCAAGCGCCAGTTTTTTGTTTCTTAGATATAAAACGAACCATCGGTCCAAAGGTTGTACAAACCGATGATCACCAACCCCAAAGCGAACATCAGGATGGCGCAGATAACGTAAAGGATCGTCCATTTCCGATTGCTTTTTTCGATTTTGCGGACTTCCTCTTTCCTTTTCCGCTTCTCTTCCTCTTCGTAGGAAAGGCTATTGGCACGGGTGCCGACTCGTTCGATATCCTCGACTTGGTCGAGCAATTCTTCGCTGCTTTTACGGGCTTTTGGCATGGCTGTATTGTATACAAAGACGGCCGCTTATTCTAGAAGAAAACCCGGAATTGACCGGGTAATCTATCCTTATTTGCCTTCGATGACCGCCAAAGAGCAAGGACCTAAGCCCAATACTCCGTTTTGCAATCGGGCTTTGAGGTTGCTGCCGTCGACCTCCTCAACGATCTGATCGCCGATTTTCCCGGAAAGATAGCATTCAGCCGATTCTTCGCCTAGATTGATGGCGACGACCAAATTCTCGTCCTCTTCCTCGCCTAAAAGGCGATAAACGCAGAAATTGCTCTCGGTAACGGTGATGGCTTCCATTGTCGCGTCCTCAATAAAGGGGATGGAGTTGCGGACCTGCAAGAGCTTCCGATAATGATTTAGCAGCGAGAAATCGCTTTCCATCTGATCGTAAGCCCCTTTCTTCACCTGGCCGAGGGAATCGGCCAAATCGGCGTAAGCCGGTTCCGGATAGTCACACTCCTCGTCATTATGCCCTTTCCCCCACACCATCGGCAGACGGCGCATCGAATCGGTCTCTTCATTGCCGCGATAGCCAACCAATTCGATTTCCTCGCCATAATAGATATAGGGGGTGCCTGGCAATAAATAAATCAGATTCGCCCCGTTTTTGGCGTAATCGCCCGTTAAGGAAGTGCTCGAACGATCCATATCGTGGTTGGCGATGAAAAAGGAAGGGACGGCATCGGGGTTGTTGGACTTTATCCCCGAGACGATCGAGGCCGCCCTAGCGGCGTAATTAGAACCGGAAACCAGCCCTTTAGCCGCGCGGATAACCGAGGAATTGCCTTTATAATCAGCGGAACCGCCGAAACAGAAGAAGGAGTCGAAGCCCGATTCGAAATAACTCATGAAATCGGCATCGTTATTGGTCCAGTTCTCCCCAATCAAATAGCAATCGGGGTCTTTGGCGCGGCAAACCGAGGCGATGTAATTGAGCGCCTCGATATTATCTTCCGCATTTTGCTCGCAGAAATGGCGGACGGCGTCGAAGCGGAAACCACTGACGCCTTTATCGATCCAAAACTCCAGGATGCTTTTCACTTCCTCCCTAAACCCCGCCGAATCCCAGTTGAATTCCGGCATGTCGGGAGAGAACATGCCTAGGCAATAAACCCCGTCGTAAGAATGGTAATTGCTCCCGCCGGAATGAGAGAACATATACCAATCGGCTTTGGAGTCCGCCGATTGATCGTTTTTCCTGTAATCTTCTAACGCCTCTAAGAAAAGAGGGTTATCGGGCGAAGAATGGTTGAGGACCATATCGATGATGACCTCAATGCCATGGTCATTGAGGTTTTTGACCATGGCGGTGAATTGCTCCATCGTCCCGTAATCCGGATTGACGGCATAGTAATCATCGACGTCATAACCATGATACGACCCGGATGGATGGATCGGCATCAGCCAAACATTGGAAACGCCGAGTTGCTGCAAATAGTCGGCTTTGGCGCTGATGCCGGAAAAATCCCCGATCCCATCGCCATCGCTATCGGCAAAACTACGAACGAATATCTCGTAATACGCGGAACCGCCGACATTCGAGACGGAACCATCGATATCATAATCGCCATCGCCTTTCTCCAGCCCGATCGGATTCGGAACCGATGAGCAAGAGAAAAGGCCGATGGCCAGGGGTAATAGCCCCTTAAGCGGCATCAGCCTTTTTTTCATGTTAATTCTCCTAAGACTAGCCTTTGACCGCCCCACCGGTGACGCCAGCGACATAGTAACGCTGGGTCGCGATGAATAGAGCAGCAAGTGGGATCGAGATGAGGATCGAGCCCGCCGCATAAGCGGTGTAGAAGCGGAGGTAGGTCGTCGCGGCGGTGGTCGAGTTGCCCCAGTTGTAGAGACCGATGGCCACCGTCCAGGAATCGTGGTTGGCCCCGATGATATAGCTCGAGGTAATGTAATCCGACCAGGGACCCATGAAGGCGGTTAGGATCGTGTAAACGACGATCGGCTTGGAAAGAGGAACGATGATGTCCCAGAAGATGCGGGCTCTGGAGGCCCCGTCGATCATCGCCGCTTCATCGATTGAACGGGAGATCGTGTCGAAGAAGCCTTTGGAGATGAAGAAGCCCATGCCGGAACCGGCGGAATAGATGAAGATAAGCGCCCAGAAGGTACCATCGAGATGGAAGATTTCCTTCATGACGAGGTACATGATGATCATCGAGAGGAAGCCAGGGAACATCCCGAGGATGAGGTTAAGCTTCATGAGGATCGAACGCCCTTTGAAGCGGAACCGCGACATCGAGTAGGCGACCATCAAGACGAAGAGGGTGTTGATGACGCAGCAGATGGTGGCGACGATGAAGGTGTTCAAGAACCAAGCCAAATACATCGGGATGCCGGACTGGGTAATGCCCCATTCGGTGTTGGTGAGCTCTTTGTTAAGCGAAGAATCCGGATATTCAAGCCCGAACAAGAAGGCGTAGTTCTTAAACGACATCTTGGAGGGGATGAACGACCCCGCATCGGCTGAGCTTTCGGCGAATGACTGAAGGAAGAGCCAAACGAAGGGCGAAATCCAGATAATGCAGCAGACGATGAGGATGACGTAGACGATGGTGAGGGAAAGAATCTTTGAAGCTTTTAACGATTTCATTGGAACTGATCCTCCCTAGAGATAGCGCTCGACCGGTTGTACATGACAATCGAGATGAAGGCGCAGATGACGAAGACGATGATACCGATGACCGAAGCTAAGCCGTAATCGCGGAATTGAGCGGTGACGACCAAGTCGTAAATGTAGGTAATCAGCAAGTCGGTTTGCCCTGGTGCGTTGGATATCGGGGTCGAAGCCGCCGGTCCGCCGCCAGTAAGGAAGTAGATGACGCCGAAGTTGTTGATGTTGCCGATGAAGGTCTGAATGAGCGACGGCCCAGTGACGAAGAAGATGTAAGGCATCGTGATCTTGGTGAACTGGGTTACGGTGCCAGCTCCGTCGATCTTCGAGGATTCGTAGAGGTCGCGCGGGATGTTCATCAAAATACCAGAGGTCTGCAGGATCGTGTAAGGCACGCCATGCCAGAGGTTGATGACGATGATGAGCGCCTTGGTCCGGTTAACGTCTGCCTTAGTTGAACCAGTCGCGGCGGCGAAGTTCAAGGCATGCCCGGTTAAATCCTGATACAAATTAGCGACCGCGCCATAATTGTTCTTAAGCAAGATGCCGATGGCCATCAAGGAGATGAAACTCGGGACGGCGATCGAGATCATGAAGCAGAAACGGAAGACCTTCTTGAACTTGATGCCTTCCTTGTTGATCATAAGAGCGAAGATGATGCCAAGGAAGTAGCAGGAGAAGGTCGCGCAGATGGCCCAAATGAAGGTCCAGACAACCGTTCCGGAAAGCAAATCCATTAAAGTGCCGCCGGTACCGGAGAAGAGTTTGTTCCAGTTGCCCCAGCCAATCCAGTTGAACCCTTCGTTTTGCAAGTTATGCTGAGAGTCATAGTTGGTAAAGGCAACTAGAATGGAAAGCGCCAACGGCATGATGGTGAAGAACAAGACGCCAAGGATCGGCAGGAAGAGGAGCGAAACGTGGAAGTTCTCATCTAATAAGGAGGAGAGCTGCTCTTTGAGTGTCCTAGGAGCCCCGTCGAACTTAGTGGGGTTGGCAGCAACATAATCTTTGCGGCCCTTCTCAAGTTCGGTGACCTTCGCGGCCACTTCTTCCTCGCTCATACGCTTCTCAGCGATGTACTTCTTCGCCATGGCGTAAGCGTATTTGAACTCCAGGCCATGGTTGACGATCATGGCGTTAGCCGCCGAATAAAGAGCGTATTCTTCAGCGGTATAGTCGGCCTTTAGACCCTTGAAGTCCCGTTTATAACCGTGGTTGACATTGGTGATGTCTTCCTTGCGGGTCTTCTTGACTTCTTTTTTTGAGGGAAGGGCCAAGATCTTGCCTTTAATCGTCTTCAGGTTATAAGCGCAGACGGCTTTCGCTTCAGCGATTTTCGCCTTCTTTTCTTCCGCGGAAAGCGAAGAATCGGCATTGACGGAAGCAATCGTATCTTTGAGGATCTTCTTCTCGTTGGTCCGATCGGCGATTATCGAAGAGCGACGAGCTTCGATGCCATCGAATTGGGCGTTGATGGCATCAAGTTTCTTGCGGGTTTCTTTGCCTAAGACATCTCGCGCAGCCAAATTATCTTCATTGGCTTTTTGGAAAGAATTGAGGCCGGTCTCATAGGCGGAAACAAATTCCGCGTAATTCCGATAGAACGTCAACTCCGAATCGGTCGCGGCAAGCGTCCGATAGTAGACGTTGAACTTACCATATTTCGTCTGATTCCTAACCGAATCAATGGTCGAGAACGGCAAGTCGTTTTTGTGCATGTCCTCGATCTTCGACTCAACCAGCCGAAGTTTCTCTTCGAGCTTGTCGATTTTGTTCTGTTTCGACTGTTTGGCGTTAACGTACCTGTCAGAAGTGTAAATCTTCTTGAATTGAGCCTTCGAGAAAGCTTTTTTGGCCGCTTTAAGCTCTTCGGCTTTGCTGTCTCTTCGATCAGCCGGAAGAGCGGCGATCTCGTCGGTAATCCTGCTAAGCGATTCCCGAGCATCAACGAAGGCTTTATAAGCTAGGTCGTTTACCTCGCTTAAGGCCGCGATCTTATCGTTGACGGCCGCGTCGTTGGCAACCGCGTCGATCTTGGCCTCGTATTTGGCTTTTTTCGCGTTAAGTTTAGCGAGATCAATATGGTAATCACGCCGATAAACGATGGTTGAATCGAGCACGTAATGGAAATATTGGACATCCATTTTCGAAGGCTGCCCAGTCTTCTCGTCAATCAGAGCTTTTTCGGCCAATTTAGCGTAAACATCGGCATAACGGGCCTTCAGTTCTTTGGTCTTGTAGGTATAAAGGTTATTCTCGACGATATCGCGATCGATTAAATCGGAATAGCGACGCGAGACTTCGCACCGACGATTGAAATCGTCGAAATGCGCAATCCGATAATTTTTATAGCCAGAGTTAATGGAGACCTTCCAAATATAGAGGAAAAGGAAGATCGACATGAGCCAAAGGACGCCATAGATAAGGATCAACAACGAGTTATCAGGAGGAATAACTTGAGCCCCGATGTTGTATGACTTATCGATTTCGCCTAACGAACCAATGTCATAAATGCACCCGGTCCCATAAATTGCAAACAAAACGATGTAAGCAATCTCGAACAATAGCATCGAAATGCCATTGACATATCGTTTGCGGGCGATATTCGAAACGCCGAACAAAACGAAGTTCAACCGACCGTATACATCGTTATAACGGAATTTATGACCGAGGGATTTCAACGCTTTCCAGAGACTGACGAACCCTTTGGTACAAAGATTGTAGACGACCAGGCAAGCGTTCCATAAAGCTTTGAAAATGTCGACGATGAACAAAGCCACCCAAACGACTATGCCTTTGACTACCCGCCAAATGGCATTGGAAACCCAAGCGTAGGCAGGCAGGAAATCGTCATGACGGGAAAGGGATTTTAGTTCATCTTGATTCAGCGTCTGCTGAATATCCTTTTCTTCCATGGAATTTTCTCCTTACTGTCGAGAAGCGCTCAAATAGAGTCTTAGCAACTCCCTTTAAACGATCCCCAATCCCCTAAATAGGGGGCCCCGAAATCTCAGGGCCCCCAACAAAATCAACGAAGATTAACCAACGACGCGCTTAGAAGGATCGACAAGGGATTCGATAGCGACTTCTAGAGCGGCTTTCCATTCGGCGCGGGTAGTAAGCGGGGTGGCAGAATCGAAGTAGCCTTGCATAAGGGCCCGGCCAACGTTTTCGCCCGGGGTCCAATAGAAGGATTCGACGACTTGAGCTTGGATGGCGCCGTAGGGCTCTTGGGCTTCAAGGCCTTCGATAGCGGCGTTCCGGCTGTTGAGATAGGAGTCGTCTTCGCAGGCCTCGAGGTTGGCCGGCTTGGCGGCACGGACGGCCCAGCGCTCCAACTGGCCTTCTTTGCTGGTGAGGAGCTGAGCGATCTTATGAGCATCGGCCTGCTCTTCAGCAGTGGCGCGGGAGTTGACGACATAGAGTTTCGAGCCGATGAACGAGGCTAACTGACAAGTGGTCGGGCTCGTCGCGTCAGGGAAGGTGCTATTGAAAGTCGGGAGCTTGGTGCCTTCGACTTTGTCGGCGCCCCAGTTCTTGGTGAGGTCAGCAAAAACCCAGGTGCCGGAGACGACGGCTTGGAGTTCGCCGCTAGCGGAAAGGGTCGAGATGGCGGTGTTATCGCCCTCAATCAAGGTTCCATCCTTGACATAGGGGACGATCAGGTCCGAGAAATCCTTAGCGACCTGCGCACCCTTGTCGGTGGCCCAATCCAAATCGTAGACGACTTCGTTTTCGTCGTTGTAATGCCAGCTGATGCCCTTCTCGGTGCCGAAGACTTCCGGCGACATGAAGACCGAGGCGGAGTAGTAGCCGTTGTCGAGGTCGAATAGAACCTTCTTGCCTTTGGCTTTGGCGGTGGCGAGGAGGCTCTCCATCGAGCCGGCTTGATCGGCGGTGAAGTACTCGTTGTTGTAGTAGAGGAAGTAGCCGTTGTCAGCCGAGATCGGATAGGCGTACATGGTGTCGTTGACCTTGGCGGTCGCGACCGCTTTCTCGGCGTTGGTCTTCTCGATTTCGGCGGCGACGTCGGTCGGGACCGGGGCGATGCAGTTGTAGGTGTTGTGCATCTCCGAGAGGGCGTTATCGACGACGGCGATCAGCGAGGGGTAGTTCTTCTGGAGCGGGTCTTTCTCGAAGTCGCCCGAGGCAGTGCCTTCTTCGATCGCGCGGAAGCGATATTCGATCTTGTTCTCCGGGTTGGCTTCGTTGTACTCAGCGATGATGGTGTCGATGACCGCCTGTTCTTCGGACGGACCCCAGATCATGATGCCCTTGGCCGAGTTGCAGGAAGCGAGCGAGCCGGTTCCAAGGACAGCGAGGGCCGCAAGGCCCAAGTAAGCTTTCTTCATGTGTTTGTTTTCTCCTTAGATAAGCTTATGCTGACCAACCATTGACGGTTAAGGGATCAAACTATCAACTTGCCCTGCCGTTAAGGCTGAGTTTGCTGTTCGTCGATTTTCCCTCAAACCGATCCTTGGTAGCGCTTTCAAGAAACTCCGAAGCTAACGATTAGTCTTAGAGAGATGAACGCGCGCACAACCAATGGTTTAAATCAACGCGGTTATTCTAGAAATTTATTAAATGAATGTAAAGTCGAAATGGAAACGCTTACATTCCGATGCCATCGACCGTTTGTCAGTTTTGGCGAAGGAAATTGTAAGCGTTTACACCAAAATGTTACGCAACATCGAAATAATTGTTCGACAAATGTTGAACTCGGTATTTCGGTAAACAAAAAATCATTACTCAAAAATTCTTATTTAGAAAGCACGCGCGTGCGCGTATACCCGGGTGCATAATACGCAAGCACGATTTTGCTCCAAAAATACAAAAAGCCCAGGCTAGGCCTGGGCAAAGGTTGCATCGACGGTTACTTGGCTTCGACGGCGTAGACGGAGACTTGCTTGTTGCTCCGTCCAACCCGTTCGAACTTCACGACGCCGGTGATGGTGGCGAAGAGGGTATCATCCCCGCCCTTCTTGACGTTGTGGCCCGGGTAGACCTTGGTGCCGCGCTGCCGATAGAGGATCGAGCCGGCGGAGACGATCTCGCCGTCGCTGGCTTTGGCGCCCAACCGGCGACCGGCCGAATCACGGCCGTTCTTGGTGGAGCCGACGCCCTTTTTGGAGGCGAAGAGCTGTAAGTCTAGAACGAATTTCATGTTCATATCTTCCTTTCTTTGATTTCGATGGCCTGCGGGTAGGAGGCCGCGATGGTCTTCAGTTGAATGAGCATCGTCTCGATGACGACCTCGTCATGGTCATTGGATCCGGCCTTGGCGACGCATTCGATCAATCCCGATTCGATGTTGATATCATAATCGTCGGGATCCTCGAAGGCGTTGAGGGCGCCGATGCTGACGGCGCTTACGCCGGCGCAGACTAGGTCTTTGCCGTAATCGCCGCTATTGGCATGCCCCTTTATCTTCAGGGAATGGAATCCTTTGCCCTTGTATTCGACTTCGACCTTGATCATTAGGCGTTGATGGATTTGACGACTAAGCAGGTATAGGGCTGACGGTGGCCGATGGTCTTCCGCTCATTGGCCTTAGCCTTGTATTTGAAGACCTTGATCTTCTTGGCTAAGCCCTGCTTCTCGACCTTGCATTCGACCGAGGCGCCCTTGACATAGGGGCTCCCGACCTTGTTCTTCTCCCCGCCGACGAAGAGGACTTTGTCGATGGTGAGATCGGCGCCGACTTCCGCGTCGAGCTTCTCGACGTAGATCTTGTCGCCGACCGAGACGGTGATTTGCTTGCCGCCGGTTTCGATGATTGCGTACATTGTTTGGTGTTTCCTCCTTGTGTACTTTGGCTTGATGACTCGCTCTGGAGGCGGCGAACGCTCTTTTTGCCTCTTTAATGCGGTTGCGCCCCAAAGCCGGAGGCGTCAACGGGCATACTATACAACCCCTTTCCCTTATAGGGAAGAGAAATCGACTTCAAAGGGCGCGAATCAAACAAATCGGGAAGAATCTGGGACTAATAGCCCAAAGGGGTTACTTGACCAATATAGTAAAGTTCGGAGAAGGAAAGCGACAAAGGGGCGATATAGGTCAAATCGGATGATCTTTTTCCAAGGAACACCGCCCCGTCTTCGTATTGGTCGAGGCTTATGGCCACACCATCGAAGCCCGTGAAGACGATATCCCCCAAAACCTCGGAACTTCCATCGATATGGCGGCTATAAGACCAATGGTTTTCGCCGTCATCATAAGTCAAATCGCCGAAGTAGCCGTTCTCCCTTATGCTCGCCCGAACCGCCTCGAGATCGCCTAAATCGGAGGGCGGGTTATCGTAATTGCCATAAAAAACCAAGCGCCCATCGGCGTCGTGGTCAAGGATAACGTTTGAATAATAACGACCGTCATCGCTGTTAGCCATCGCCACCAGCTCGTCAATCGAGGTCGGGGTTTTCGGGCCGCAGCCAACCAAAGCCAATAAGGAAATAAGAAGAACAAATTTTGTTGGTTTCATGCTTCAATAATCCTTTCTTCAATCCATGTGACGATATAATCGGAAACCTTGCAAGCTTGATCCAAATTATCATTATAGCCACCGTGATGAACCCCGACTACAGTTGACCAATTCGTCGTAACCGGGCCACCACTTGAGCCAGAAATGGCATCACAGTTGTGCCGGAATTTAAATGCCTGCACCGAAGTAACTTCTCCTGGACCATAGGCCAGGCGAGCGTTCAAGTCGCCGTGATAACCATATAAACGAACATCGTCGCCATTGCTTAGAGCGGAAGAAACGCCCATATATCCAATATTTTGCCCAATATGGTAATCGAGATCGACAATGGCCCAGTCATCAGCTGGATCCAATGTTCTAAAATAAACGCCAATGGTCATGTTTTCAGAATAGAAAGTCCCATAGGGGCCATCAAACCAATATCCGTTTGATGAGCGGCTGGGTAAACGCGAACTTCGGAAGGCCACCCATCGTTATGCAAAAGGTGCGAACATGTCAAGACGGTCGAAGGGCCAACCAAAACGCCGGTTCCAGCATAAACAGTCGTTCCGAAATATGCATGAATCAAACAAACAGTGCGATACGGAAACAAGTTATACATATTGGTAGGGAGAATGGTCCTGTCGTCTTCCCCGAAAATCAAAGCGGGCGATATGCAATCGTTTGGATTGGGCGAGTAAAAGGCGGTTGAAATTGAATCGGAAAGTTCGACTTCGGATGCCTTGATATCGGTGACTTCGCCAGAAGAATCTATCGACTGAGCGATAACCGGATCGGCAAAGGAGGATTCAAAACCGGAATTCGCGGCAACGAACCCCGTCGGCAAGATGGTGAAAATAGTTGTCAATAAAGCAGCGATTGCTAACATGGTTATTTCCTCCAACTAAACGCTAACAGGCCAATGAAGGATGTCAAGCGGAAAACTTTTTTGAAAAACCGGCATTAACTAGTCAAACTCGCGGAATGGAGCAGCCTAAGGCAACGTAAAATTAAAGGCTCAACAGGAAAAGTTCATCAAAAGCTTATTCGCATAAATAATTTAATAAAAGAACTTAATAACAAGGAATTTATAAAGTTCCTTTAATGTATATACCAGTCTTAACTCAACAACCCATTGACCTTGAACGAATATCGCCCCATCGGAGCGAGGATAAGATGGTCAAGCAAGACGATATCGAGGCTTTTGATCAAAGCCAATAAAGCGGAGGTAAAACGGAGATCGGCGGGCGAAGGCAGCGGGACCCCGCCGGGATGGGTATGGACGAAGAGGATCCTCCTCGCCCCGAAATGGCAGGCCGAGCGGACGACCTCCTTCGCCGACAACGCGACGGCATTCCCTTTTCCTTTGGCCAAAAGCTCCCGGCCTAAGGGCTTTCCGCTCTCAGAAAATGCGAACACCCAGGCTTCTTCCTTGTTTCGGTCAAATCCGACCCACTCTTTCCGCTTCCCGAGCTCAAAAGCCGCCAATAGGCGCAAAGAAGTCGCCTCGCTTAACCCTTTCTGGGCCAGGAGGAAGGGGAGGTTCAAATTACTTAGATAAGCCGAGCCGCCGCAGCGGTAAAGAAGGTCGCGGGCGATCTCAAGGGCGCTATGGCCTTGGCTGCCCGACCCGATAAGCAAAGCCAAAAGCTCCTCGCTCCCTAAGGAGGCGATCCCTTGTTTCAAAGCCCTCTCCCGCGGCCGGCATTCGAGGGGCAAATCGGCGATTTTGGCCACTAGTCGCCCCACTCGAACTTATAGCCGCCGGGCAAAGTGATCTTCGAGTCGCCGGAAAGGAAAAGCCGATAGGCGACGATGGTCAAGATCACGACGGTGAACACGACGAAGACGGTGGTTAAGGTCAAAGCCTCGCCCGGACGGACGGCGTTAAGCTCGTCTTCGCTCATCTTAGTCAGTAGCATAGGTCTCACCTCCTTACTGAATAAGTAGGCGGGAAAGGCCGCTTTATCACCGAAAAAAAGAAAAAGGCCGAATGAATCGACCTTGATTGAGCTTATCCAAGCTTAGCCAGCTGGGCTTTGGCTTCCGCTAGTTTGCTTTGGTTGAGGGAGAGTTTTTCCTGCTCGACCTTGATCTTCTCCTTCGGGGCTTTGGAAAGGAAGCCGGGGTTGGAAAGCATCCTCTCCCCCCGGGCGACCTCGGCCTCAAGATGGGCGATATCCTCGGCTAAGCGGGCCTTCGCCGTCGCGATGTCCTCCTGATGCTCGACGAAGAGGGAGCAGCCGGTATAGCCATAGACCCGCCCGCCCTCGGGAAAGGAGGCGGAGGAGGCTACCTTCTCCGCGAAAAGGAAACGGGTGAGATAAGCCTCGATCCCCTTAAACGGCATCTTGGGGCTTATCAATAAGCTCACCGGGGCGTTAGGGGCTAACCCGGCCTCCGATTTATATCCTCGGACGTCTTTGATCATCTGCTTGAGGATGTTCCCTTTCTTCTCGGAAGAGGGGAAGCGGAAGGCTTTCATTTCCTCGGGATAGCTTTCCTCCATGATCGAGTCTTTGTGGGAGGGAAGGGAGAGGTACATCTCCTCGGCGATGAAGGGGCAATACGGGTAAATGAGGAGGATGATGCTCCTGATGACCTGGTAAAGGACGTCTTTGGTCGCCCCGTCGCCGCTTACTTTGCTCATCTCCAGATAGAAGGAGCAGAAATCGTCATAGACGAAATCGTAAAGGATCGAGGAAGCGGCCCCGAATTGATAGGCATCCATCTTCTTCTCGACCAGGCTGATGGTCTTGGCGAGCCTAGTCAAGATGTATTGGTCGAGGGTATTGAGGGCCTTTTTGTCGATCGGCTTCGGCGAGTAGCCCTCCCCGAGGGTCAATTCGACGTAACGGCAGGCGTTCCAGATCTTGTTGAGGTAATTGGCGCTGGAGGCAAGCTTCTCGTCGGAGTAGCGCATATCCTGGCCCGGGGTCGAGTTGGTGGTGATGAAATAACGGAGGGCATCGACCCCGTATTTGGCGATGACGTCGACCGGATCGATCCCATTGCCGAGCGATTTGCTCATCTTCCGCCCCAATTCGTCGCGGATAAGCCCGTGGATCACCACTTGCTTAAATGGCGATTCCCCGGTGAAATGGAGCGACTGAAACACCATCCGCGAGACCCAGAAGAAAATGATGTCGTAACCGGTCACCAACACGCTGGTTGGGAAGTAACGGTCGAAATCCGGGGTTTTCTCCGGCCAGCCTAGGGTGGCGAAGGGCCAAAGCCCGGAGGAGAACCAGGTGTCGAGGACGTCTTCGTCTTGATCGTATAGGTTTGGGTCAAGCGGGGTTTCGCTCACCACGACCGAGCCGTCTGTTTTCGAATAATAGGCCGGGATCCGATGCCCCCACCAAAGCTGGCGGGAGATGCACCAATCGTCGCAGCCCGCCATCCAGCGGAGGAGGACTTTCTCGAACCGCTTGGGGATGAACTCGACTTTGCCTTCGCCCTTCTGCGAGGCCAAAACCGCCTCGGCCAGAGGCCGCATCTTGACGAACCATTGCTTGGAGAGCATCGGCTCGACCACCGCCCCGCTTCTTTCGGAATGGCCGACGGAATGGACGATCTTCTCTTTTTTCTGCAGATGCCCCTCGCGTTTTATCCGCTCGACTAGCGCTTTCCGGCATTCATAACGGTCCATCCCTTTATACTCGCCGGCGAGCCCGTTCATCCGCGCTTCCTCGTCAAGCACCTTGATGAAGGGGAAACCATACTTTTTGGCGAGGTTGAAGTCGTTGGGGTCATGGGCCGGGGTGCATTTCATCGCCCCGGTGCCGAAGCTCATATCGACGTAGGGGTCGGCCATTAAGGGCAATTCCTCCCCGTTGGCCGGGTTGATGACCTTTTTCCCGACCAAATCGGCGAACCGCTTGTCTTTGGGGTTGACGAAGACGGCGACGTCGCCGAACATCGTCTCCGGCCGGGTGGTGGCGACGACGATCTGCCTTCCCTCCCCGACCACGTCGTAGAGGAAATAGAAGAACTCGCCCTCGTCGTCTTGGTGGACGACTTCGATATTGGAAAGGGCGGTCCGGAGCTCCGGATCCCAGTTGATGATCTTCTCGCCCCGGTAAATGAGACCTTCCTCATACAAAGTCTTAAAGACCCGTTTGACCGCCTTCTGAAGCCCTTCGTCTAAAGTGAAGCGTTCCCTCGAATAATCGACCGAAAGGCCGATCGAGGCCCATTGATTATGGATGGTGGCGGAGTATTCCCGTTTCCATTCGAAGGCTTTCTCGAGGAATTTCTCCCTGCCTAAATCGTAACGGGAGACCCCTTGCTCGCGCAGCCGCTCCTCGACTTTGGCCTGGGTGGCGATCCCGGCGTGGTCGACCCCGGGGACCCAAAGGACGTCGAATCCCTTCATCCGCTTGTAACGGGCGATGATATCGTCGGGGATGGTGTCCATGACATGGCCTAAATGGAGCTTCCCGGTGACGTTCGGGGGCGGGATGACCAAGGAAAAGGGCTGTTTGGATTGGTCGCCGGCCGTGAAATAGCCGCCTTCCTTCCACTTTTCGTATTTCCCTTCCTCGACTTTGACATGATCGTAACGCTTATCGAGCATAGATGACCTCCAATGAAAACAAAACGCCGGCCCAAGTTGGGGCGCGGCGCGCGGTACCACCCAATTTCCCGAAGTGCAATCTTCGGCTCTTTCCCCTTAACGCGGGGGACGTTTCCCTCCCCGAGCGACTCGAAGGCTTACCGGCCGAGCTTCCACCGTCCTCGGCTCTCTATTCGGCTATCCCTTCTCCCTCTCGGTTCCTCGAGACGCCTAATTATGGACTTAGGCGAAAAAGATATCAACTAGAGGATCGAGGCGATGGCGCCCCTTATCTGGAACAGCGACTTATCGCTCAAATCCGAGAACAGCGGACGCTCAAGCCCCAGCTTTTCTGCTCGGAGCTCGGCTTGATGGCGCATGGCCTGGTTATAAGTGTCGGCTTTGGTGACGATGGGGAGCATCGGGATGCCAAACGATTCGAGGTAAGCGATGAAGCGAACGTCGTCCGCCCCTAAGTCCCTTCGCAAGTCGAGCAGCAAGACGATCCCCTTCAATAACGGAAAACCGGCGTAAGCCTCCATCATCGAGGAGAATTGGATCGTCGACATGGTGGCGAAGGAGGTCGAGCCATAGCCGGGGGAATCGACTAGGTAAAACCGCGAATCGATCAAAAAGTAGTTCAATAGCTTGGTTTTCCCCGCCTTTTTGGACTTAAAAGCCAGTTTTTGCCCGGTTAGGGCGTTGATAAGCGAGCTCTTCCCGACGTTGCTCCGCCCGACGATCAGAATCTCGGGGATCGAATCCTTCGGCCGGGAAGACAAAGAAGGCGCGGAGGTAACAAACCGCGCCTTCTTGAAATCGATTCTCATGCCTTCTTGTGGACCAGCGCGATCGCTAAGGCGTCGTCCACGCATTTCATGAAGGAGATCTTGAGGCTCTTCTTCACTTCCTCCGGCAATTCCTCGACGTCTTTTTTGTTGTCCATCGGGACGATGATCTGCTTGATGCCCGACCGAGCGGCGGCCAGCGATTTCTCCCTTAACCCGCCGATGGCGAGGGCTTTGCCCCTTAGGGTCACTTCCCCGGTCATGGCGACGTTGGCGTCGACGGGGGCATGGGTCAAGCTCGAGACGATGGCGGTCGTGATGGCGACGCCGGCGCTCGGGCCGTCTTTGGGCACCGCCCCTTCCGGGACGTGGACATGGATGTCGTTTTCCTGGAAGAGTTTTGAGTCGATGCCGTATTTATCGGCGTTGGCCCGGACGTAATCGAGGGCGATGGTCGCCGATTCCTTCATGACGTCGCCGAGTTTCCCGGTTAGGACCAGTCCGCCTTTGCCGGGGAAATAGGTGACCTCGATCGGGAGGATGTCGCCGCCGAAATCGGTATAGGCCAATCCGGTCACGACCCCGACTTGGTTTTCCTTTTCCTTCTTGCTCCCCTCGAAAAGCTCGACCCCTTGGTACTTATGGACCTTATCGACGTCGATCTCGACTGGGCGGGGGGTATTTTCGTCGTTGAGGATCTCGACCACCGCCTTCCGGCAGCAGGAGGCGATCAGCCGTTCCAATTGACGGACCCCGGCCTCCATCGTGTAATGCTCGATGAGGCACTTGAGGGAGAGCTCGTCGAAATGGATGTCGCTCTCCTTCAGCCCCGCGAGCTTGGTCTGCTTGGGGATGAGGAAGCCATCGGCGATCTTAAGCTTCTCGATCTCGGTGTAGGAAGGGACTTCGATCAACTCCAGCCGGTCGCGAAGCGGGCCGGGGATGTTGTCGAGGTTATTGGCCGTGCAGATGAAGAGGACGTTGGAGAGGTCGTACGGCTCCTCCAGATAGTTGTCGTTGAAGGCGAAATTCTGCTCCGGGTCAAGGACCTCGAGCAAAGCCGAGGCCGGATCGCCCCGATAGGATGATGCGCCGAGTTTGTCGATCTCGTCGAGCAGGAACACCGGGTTGGTGGTCCCGGCTTTGATCATGCCGTGGATGATCCTCCCCGGCAAAGAGCCGACGTAGGTCCGCCGATGGCCGCGGATCTCGGCCTCATCGGAAATGCCCCCGAGGGCGGTCTTGAAGAACTTCCGCCCCAAGGCCCGGGCGATGGAGCGGCCAAGCGAGGTCTTGCCGCAGCCCGGGGGGCCGTAGAAGCAAAGGATCGGGGCTTTGAGGTTCCCGGTCATCTTCTTGACGGCCAGATACTCGATGATGCGCTTCTTGACCTTCTCCAGGCCATAATGGTCTTCATCCAAAACCGCCTGGACGTGCTTAAGGTCCTCATCGTCCTCGGTCTTCTCGAACCAGGGGATGGAGAAGACGGTGTCGATGTAATTCATGATGAGGGATGCCTCGATTGAGGACTCCGGCATCATCTTATACCGCTTCAGCTCGGATTTGACTTTGGCTTTGATGCCCTCCGGATAGGGGTTCTTCTCGAGTTTCTCCAGGATGGCGTCTTCGCTATGCTCGCCGTCATCGTCTTCCCCGAGTTCCTCCCGGATCGCCTTCATCTTCTCACGCAGATAGTACTCTTTCTGGCTCCGTTGGGCGCTTTCTTGGACTTTCTTGGATATATCGTCCTCCAAGGCGGCCATCTGTTTGGCCGAGGTGAGGAAAGAAAGCAAAAGGGTGAGCCGCTCGTTGATGCCCTCCTCTTCCAATAACTGCTCCTTTTGGGCGAGGGTCAAGGGTAGATAGGCGGCTAAGGTATCGGGCAAGTCGGCGGCCGAGAGCCCTTTGGAAAGGCTCGAGATATGGATCCGCGGCATCCCGTTGTTCGGGGTCGACAGGAAGGTGGTGATCTCCTTCATGAGCCGCAGCTCCTCGTTTTTGTCCCCTTCCTTCGGCTCAACGATCTGGCCGACCGCCTCGAAATAGCCGTCTTTCAGGCTGATGGAGGTGAAGCGGACCCGTTTCGAGCCGACGACCCGGATCCGGACCCCGGAATCGAAAGGGGCGTAGGAAGTGACCCGGCACATCGTGCCGTAGCCGAACAAATCCTCGGGTTTGGGGGTGTCGGTCGCCTCGATTTTCTGCGAGACGACGAAGATCAGGTTATTGGTGGCCGAGCGGGCTTGCTCGACGGCGAGGCGGGAAAGCTCCCGCCCGACCTCGACTTCCTCGCTGGCTCCCGGGAAGACGACGAGCGAACGCGCGACCATCAACGGCAAGGTGATGGCTTGCTCTTTGTTATCGTTCATGGCAATGCCTCCTTATATTTAGGACGCCGCCAAGCGTGATTAATCGTTATTGGCGACGATGTAGTCGTGGATTTTCTTGTTGACGAGGTTGGTGCGGAAGGAATTGAGGTTATCCCCGTAGGCTTTCTTGAGATCCTCGACCTTCATCTGGTAACGCTCGGCGGTCTTGGCCAGCTCGTGGTCGAGCTCGGCGTCATCGACGAGCAGGTGCTCTTTGGCGGCGAGGGTCTGCATGACCAGGTAGCCTTTGACGTTCTTGCCGGCTTCCTCCTGCATCTTAGCCTTCAGCTCATCGGCTTTCTGGCCGGTGATGTCGAGATATTGCTCGAAGGTCAGCCCATTGGATTCGATCTGCTTCTTCAATTGCTCTTCGTTGGCCGCGGCCTCATTGGCGATGATGGTCGAATTGACCTCGACTTTCGAGCCATCGACGATCTGCTTGACCAACTCGTCGTAATAGGCGTTCTCGGCCTGGCGGGTCTTCTGCTCGAGGAGGTTCTTCTTCTCGTATTCCTTCAGCTCATCGACCGTCTTGACGTCTTTGATGGCGAGGTCGGCGACGGTTTCATCCGACAAAGTCGGGATTTGCTTGGCCTTGACTTCGTGGACGAGGCATTTGAAGGTGGCCTTTTTGGAGGCCAGTTCCTTGACGTATTGCTCCGGGAAGGTGACCTCGACTTCGCGCGATTCGCCTTTCTTGACCCCGATCAGGGCTTCCTCGAACCCCGGGACGAAGGAATGGGAGCCGAGGGAGAGGGAATAGTTATCGGCTTTCCCGCCTTCGAAGGCCACCCCGTCGATGAACCCTTCGAAGTCGAGGACGACGGTGTCCCCTTCTTTGGCCGGCTCTTCGCTTTCGATCAACTCCGCCGCCCGGTCAAGCCGGCGGGTGATGGCTTCCGCCACCTCCTTCTCGTCGACCGCGGGGACGGTTTTCTCGGCGTGGAGCCCTTTATAGGTCCCGAGTTCGACTTTCGGGGCCAAGGTGACGAGGAATTTGACTTCCAAGTCGGTGTCGCTTAGTTTGGTGATCGAGGTTTCCGGGCGGAAGAAGGGTTCGATCTTCCCTTCCTTCAGCGCCTCGGCGAAGACGATCGGCAGCAGGTCGTTGATGGCGGCGTCGATGGCCCGTTGCATATTGACGTGGCTTTTGGCCATGGCCTCGGGGGCGTGGCCTTTCCGGAAGCCCGGGATGACGACGTCGGCGCAGGCTTTCTTAACGGCTTTTTCCTGCGCGTCCTTCCACATATCGGCGGGGACGGTCGAGACGATCTCGACCCGGCAGTCTTCAAGATTGGTGAATTTGTGTTCCATTTTGCAGTTTCCTCATTCGCTAAAAACGCAACGCATAATATACCCCAAAAAGGGTCGAAGCCAAATATTTTGCTTACGCGGGCGCGACAATCAACGCGGCGATTGGCTTTTTAAGGCGGAATCAAGCCGCTTGGCCAAGGGAGGCAAATCCGCTTTTTGGCCTAAATAAACCCGGGCTAAGGCGGTCGCGGCCTCCTTTAAATCGCCCTCGGGCAGAGGGAAAGGATAATAGGCGGAGAGGCAAGAAAGGATAATCTCCTTGGCGGTCTCGCTGACCCCGGCATCCTCTTTCCCCTCCACTTCATGAAGGGCTTTCGCCACCCGCCTGGCCTCGCTTATGGCGGGCAATTCCGCCGGGACGCAAGCCAATTTCCGCTCAAGGTAAGCGAATTCGATCATCTCTTTGTCATGATTGATCGAAAGGATATGCAGAGCCAGCTGACGGTATGGGAACGGGGCCTTAGTTCGGCAGAGCTCGCGTAAGGGTAAGCGGAGGCTTGGGAAGGCGAGGGGGTGTTCTTTGGCGTAACGGAGCCCTTTCATCAATTCCGCCGGCTCTGGGCTAGAGAGGCATTTCAAGGCCTCCTCGAGGCTGATCCCGATCTTTTCCTCTGGCCTATTGGCCAATTTTTTCGGCAACTCGCGGAAAAGCTCCTCGGTTTCCTGATCGACATAGGGGAGTTCGGCGAGCTCGGCGATGAGCTTTTGCCCCATCGCCGGTTCGTTGAGCGCCTTAGAAAGCTCAAAAGCCAGCATCAATGTCCTTTTGGGGTAATCGTAGAAAAGCGGTTCCTTATCTTTTGAAAGCAAAGTGAAGGCCTCGAGGTATTTTCCTTCCCTGATCAAGTCCAGGATGGCCTTCAAAGTCTGGGCGTTTTTCTTTTCCATAAAACGAATTGTCGTAAGAAAATGCCGATAAATCAACGTTTTTCGCATCTAGTAATACGTACAAGGTTTAATTTTTCCTTTTATTGGGGCATAGTTAGCCGGCTATGACGTTAACTTTATCCTTGGTATTCTCCTCCATCGCCTTAAGCCTCCTCACCTACTTCCTAGGCGGATACAACCTGAATTGGGCCTACTTCTATGTGCCGATCCTATTGGCCATCGCCTTCTTCTTCGCCCTTTTCGCCCTCTTCATCCTCGGCCTTTACCTTTCCTCTTTCCTCATCGACGTCGACAAGGACCATTCCCCCAGCAAGGCGGTCATCTCCCTCGTCAATGAGGTCGCTTTCCTAGTCTGCTTCCTCGGGCGGATCAAAATCCGCTTCGCCGGCGGGGGCAAATTAAACTGGAATGAGCCGATGATGATCGCCACCAACCACCTATCCAACATCGATTTCGTCGCTTTGTTCGCCCGGACCAAAGGCCACCCCATCATCTCGGTCGGGAAGAAAGAGATCATCAAGATGCCGATCGTCGGCCGTTACCTCGCCAAAGCCGGGTTCCTTTTCATCAAGCAGAACAGCCTAACCGAAGGCCCGGCCATCATCAATAAGGGGGCCGGTTACCTAAAAGACGGGCTCTGCTCGGTCACCATCGCCCCCGAGGGGACCAGGAACCGCCGCTTCCCCGAGCCCTTGCTTTTGCCTTTCCATCCCGGATCATTCGCTTTGGCCAAAAACTCCAACCGGCCGATCGCTTTGCTGAGTTTTCAAAACACCAACGCCGTCAAATCCCGCTTCCCCTTCCGGAGCACCAGAGTCTATATCGACGTGGTCGACGTCATCGCCCCCGAGCAATACGCCGCCCTCTCTTTGGCGGAGATCGCCGAGAGCTGCCATAAGAAAATGCTTTCTTTCCTTGAGGAGAAAAAAGCCCGTAATTACCATTTGTCGCAGGCAAAGGAAATTTAGCAAAGACTGCAAAACGATATGAAAGGCCGCAAAAAGCGGTTTTTTCATTTGAAAAGCCAGCAAACAAAAACCCTCGAACCAATCGAGGGGATTTATCCTTTGGCCCGCCCGAGCCGAACTGCCCTTCCCCTTCCGCGGACAAATAGTTTCGATGCCGTCTTGCCCTTTCAGTCCACGCAAAGGCGGAAAAGTGCGGAAACACGTTTTTCGTCAACAAAATGTCCTTCCGTTTTTCCTCCGTCAATCCTTCCCCTTTCCTCCCTCTCCTCCGAATCCAGTCCGGGCGAAACGGGAAACGCCCGGAAAACCGGGCCCCTGCGTTTTTATCAATAATATTTTTTGCTTAGCTTTTTTAGGTTAAAAAAGCATATTGCCTCATGATAGTCCGAGCTGGCCGAATTGGCCGTTGCTTGTTTCGTCGCAAATGCGACGCATTCAAGAAAAAACCAGTATCTACTCTTGACACCGGGACGCCCCATGCCTTGGGCGGGGGGCTTTTCTGTTGATTCGGCGCATACCCCGAGTATATTTATTTCAGTAGGACCAGCGTGACGTATGGGCACGCCTCGGAAGGTCCAGGACCATGTCCACTCCTAGGCACCGGGCATGCTCCCCCCTCGCCTCCGGGCAGGGGTTTTATTTATTAGACAGTTCGCTCGCTGCGACTTAAAATATATGGGGCCTTGAATCAGGCGGGATCCCGCCTCGAGCTCAGATTTCAAGGCAGGGGCGGTTTATATCGCCTAACAGGTCCGCGTGATGCGGGCCTTATTTTTCGTCCTTGTCGATTTTCTTCGCCGTCCTCTTTACGCTAATCGAATCACGCAGCCCTAAACGGCGGTACGGCCGAGCGTTCAACGCCTTTAAGTCGATGTCTTTCCCTTCGATGTCTTTAGTCCGGTATGACGTTGAGACCCCCCGGGGAAGTTTGAAGCCTTTGATCGGCATCTCGGCAAGCTCTCCGTTATCAAGGCGCGGTTTTCTCTTTTTGTCATAAACGAATAGATGGGCGAAACGCACTAGGCGGGTTTTCCCAGATCCGCGATCTTTCCATGCTGCGTAAAGATGGCGCCCATGCGACTTCTTCGAAAAAATGTATTTATCTTTAATCCAATAGAGTTTCATCGTCTACCTCCTTTTCGTCTTGGATTTGCCCTTGAGTCTTCTGCCTCCGCTCGAGGATGGACTTCTCGGTTTGGTCGACCAGCTTGTCGATGAAGTAGCTGTGCTGGCTCTTCATCTCGGCCACGGTCATGTTGGTGGACGAGTAACGCGGGGCGTCCAGATAACCCTTCCCGCACTCGATCTTCCTGGCGTCGGCCAAAGAACGGTAGCAATCGGTCGCGTAAAGTCCGGACTCGACCTTCCGCTTGATGAAGTAGTACTCCTCGACGTTGGAGACCCCGGCGAAGTTGGCCCCGGCCCCGACCGTGTGCTTGAAGAGGACTCTTTCGTAGCCATAGCTCTTGGTCATCCGGAGCGCCCAGTTGCGAAGCGCCGAGCAGAGCTTGTTCCCGACCGCGGTCAATAACGTCTTCCCCGACCCCCGGACCGCCCGGAGGCGGTAATAGAAGGCCTCGTAGCGGTCGACGACGAGGGAGACCAGGTCGTCGGCGAAGGAGAAGAATGGCAAGGCCACCCGGGTATCCTCCTTGGCGAAGATGAAGATCGAGTCCTCGCAGGTCTCCCGGAGGTCGGCGTTGACCGAATCCGGCCGCTGGGTGTCCATCAGTATCTTGGTGAAGGGGATGCCGTCGATGGTGAAGTCGTGCCTGGTCAATTTGACCGACCAGTTGAACCCGTCGTTGATGGCGTTGGCCCCGCCCTCGGTTTTAAGCCCCCGGTAGTCGTTCCGGTTGCCCCGCTCCTTGTCGACCTCGGTGTAGGCCTCGACCTGCCCGTCCATCCTCGAGGCGGCGTCGACGTCGTCTTGGTCGACCCGCTTGGCGATCCGCCTGGCGTCGAAATCGACGATGGCCGAGTATTCGGGATCCCCGCCGACCGGGCGGCAGCCATAGGCAAGGTAGGCCATCGAGGAGGGATACAAGGGGAAATAGCCGTCCGGCGAGGCGGTCAAATCGAACCGGATGGCGTAATTGGTAACCGATAACGGCAAACCGGGGAAATAGAGGAAATAGGCCTCGGCATAACAGTCGGCGGCGTTAGGCAAAGCGATTGTCTTAGCCCCGTCGAAGAACTCAACCCGGCTCTTCTGGTTCACGTTGAAGAACTCCCCCTCCCCGGAGGCGTAGGCGTTCCACATCGAGAAGATGGCCTTCCTTATCTGGCTCCGGTTGAATAAGCTCGCCCCGTCGCCGAGCGCGTTGTCCTTGACCCACCGTTCCAAAGAGGGCCAATCGAAATCGGGGAAGGCGCTGGCGTATTTCTTCATGATCGAGAAGGCGTCCTCCCGTTGATGACGCTCGAGGTCGACGGTCAGCGAGGTCATCATCTTGGTCTTGCCGATGCCGGGCGCCCCGGTGATGGCCGTGCAGACCGAAAGCCGGTCGGCAACGTCCTCGTTGGCCGCCTGATAGACCCGAAGCGTCCTTAGGGCCGCCCGTTTGCAGAGCCAATAGAACAGCCAGCCAGCCAATAGGAGATCGCCGAGCAGGCCGATCGCCTGTAGGAAGGAGAAGCATTGGGCCGAAAGCGACCACAGCGTCTTCCAGGCGTCGGCCCCTGAGACCGAGAAGCAGAAGAGGAAATAGAACCCGATGACCTCCAGGGCCATGGCGAAGAAGCCGGAGGCGACGGAAAGCCACGCGAATAAAGCCAGCTTAAGCCATTTGCTCACCCTGCCGTAGCGCAGCCAGGACCAATATAGCTTAGCCTCCTCATGGACCGGCGAGAGCCAACGCCCGATTTTCCTAGCGGCCTTGACCGGCTTCGAGTCCTCGGTTATCTCCTTCGGCGACCCGCTGGTCAGGATCAGATGGAAAAGATAGATCACCAGGACGATCAAGGGGAGGGCCACCAGGAAATGGAGGACGTTCTTAAGCCCTTCCAAAAGCGATTTGAGCCCCCAGGCCAAACCGCCGGAGGAGGTGGCGTAGACGAAGCCGCAATAAAGGGAATAGAAGGCGGTCTCGGCGTACTCGACGAGCCAGGAAAGCTCCTCGGAAGCCGAGGTCGGCGGCTCGATCATCCCCTCCTGACGGGTGAAGGTCCTGACCACCCCGTCGATTAGGTAACGGCCGGAGGCGACGATCTGGGCGAAGGGGTCGTTGAAGAGGAAATAGACGCCTAAGGATATCCCGCCGAAGAGGATAACGGTCAAGACGATATAGGCGGTTAGGCGGATTCTTCCGATCATAGCGAGTCCCCTACCATCAAGATGCGGAAGGTGACGCAGAAGAGGCGGCTATCCGACATGGTGACGAAGTCGATGGGTTCGCCAGTCTGGTCAAAACTCCCCTTCACCGCCCCGCCCTGCTCGGCGTAGCTGAAGGGCTCGCCGTCGTAAAATCCCTTTTCCTCGTCCTCGAAGCGGGCCGAGTGGCCCATCCCGCTCCAGGCGGTACCGGCTAGCTCGATCGAGGGGCGGGCCAATATCCCATAGACCCCGCCGAAGAGGAAGTAGGCCGCCAGTAGCGATGCCGCTAGCAGCGCCCACCTCCCGAATCGCTTTCCGCTTTGGTTCATTCTCTTTCCCTCCTGCGCCCAACGGCGTCTTTTGTATCTGTTGACTATTTGGCGATCGAATGGCACAATTGATTCGCCAGGTGGTCTTAAGATCACCATAAGATCGGGTAAACGAGGGGACGCCCTCGTATGGATCAAGGGAAGAGCCGAGGCGTGAGCCTGGGCTCTTTTCATTCCAACTCAGCGTTCAGGCTTTGCTGTCATATCTCTTCTCTCTTGACAGAGGTCATGCTGAGGGCGATTATTTTGGTGCTACGGCTAACACATGGTTGCCATAGGCAGCCGAGACCAGGCAAACGGAGGGACGCCTCCGTGTGGGTCGGAATGGGGCTGGGATGTGAGTCCCGGCTCTTTTCGTTCATTTTTTGCTTTTCTTTTCGGCTTTCTTCGCTTTAATCGCGCCATATATCCGCTTAACGTCCTTCTTCTCGCTTCTGCTGAGTTTGTTCTTGGGATCGTTCTCAACGTCGTAAATATTCCTTAGGCTCACTTCCTTCGTTTGGTTAAGGTTAATAAGTCGGTTCCCTCCGAAATGGCTCAGCGGGACTATGCTGCTCCGTTTATACACAGGGACAACGGTCACCTTATCCCCATCGCCATCGAGCAAGACAACCCTTCTGGTTTTGTAAATGTCCTTGTTATTTTTCTTTTCATTGGGTTTTTGAAAAACTCGGTCAAAGCTCAAAAGTACCTTCCCGAACGGTCTGCCATGTGAAAGATTTAGAAGGCGTCTTCGTTCCTTCTGCTCCTCTTTGGTAAGTCTACCTTCCTTCTCCGAAAGACGTTTCACCTGTTGATTAACAGATTTCTCTTTCTTTAGGAATATCACTTTGCTTTCCTCCCCTTAAAACGGCCTGACCTCAACCCAGCCGAACCGCGAGTTTAGTCCGGCGAACACAAGTAGTCCGACCAACACGAAAGCCGCCCCGATCAATAGGGTTTTGATCGGCGTTAGCCAAGCCGGCCGGTTCGAGCCCCTTTTGGGCAGCTGCTCGCCGTTAGATTCCATGTGGCTCCTCCATCTCGAGGATTATCGGCCCGCTGGGAAGGGGAGGACGCTCGGGTTTCCGCTCCGAGTAGAGTTTCTCCTGGGCTTTCTCCTCCTTCCTCTTGGCCTTCTCGTAAAGCTTCCCCATCTCCACCGCGATGCAGGTGGAAAGCGAGCCATATCCCTGCATCTTCTGCAGGGCGAGCATATCCCTAAGGGTATGCTTCTGGATATAGATCCGGACCGCCATGGTCTTGGTCTCGGGGGCGCTTTCGTCCTCGATGAAGCGGTTAAGGTATCCGTCTTGTTTGCTTTCCGGCATTGTTGTTTTCCTCCTATTGCTTGACTTCGGTTGCGTCTTGACCGATAATCTAGTCGGCAATGGTCCTCCCCAGGAGGGCCCTTGGATCGTCGGATCCCTGACCTGGCCCCGCCGACGCGGGGTTTTCATTTGTATTTAATCGCCTTTTTGAGAAGTTTTCTTTTCTCCGCCCGGGTCAAACGATCGTTTTCCGTCTTTGGGAAACGGCCTTTATGATAGATCTTCGTCCAAGGAAGCCATTTTGACTTTCGGACATCGACTACCCTGTCCCCGTCGAACCCCTTAAGGGCTAAGACAGAATTGGCTTTTTGGACTGGGGCGACCTTAGCCCCTGCGCTATTAGTCTGCAAGGCAACCACTCGCCGCGTCTTCCGCCCATGATCAGTCGGATCTCCGAATTCTTTGGCCCTCGCTATGAAAACCTTCCCAAAAGCATTCTTGGTTTTCTGCTCTCTCTTTAGAGAAATCAGCCTCCTTATCTCGCGCGGCGATGCCACATTGGCTTTGACCTTCGCTGTCAAAGCATCAATTTCCTCGCCGATGGAATTAATCGCTTTTCCGTTCCTTCTTTTGATCATTTGTTGCCATCCTCCGCATCCTCTGGTTTCCTTGCTTCGTTGATTTTTGGCTTCTTTGGATGCTCCTTTCGATATTTGCTGACGGCCTCAAAAACGGCAATCACGACAACCAGCCCGATGAGGACGCCGATTAAGATGAGGATGACGCGGACCCAATCGTAAGGATCAGAATAATTCGGCCCATAGATATCAGGGAAAACGTTAATTGGATTGGAGACAACCGGGAGAATCGTATAAGTGCCTAATTCGTTAGTGAATCCAAGCTCAATTATGTCGAATCCAATCGAGGCGTGGATTTCCTCGACGCGAATGCCGATGCAATCGAAAGCCATATCCCCGTAAGCTATGCCGAGGTATTTCCAATGATAGTCATGGACAGCATAACGGAACATATACGGGGTTTGTTTCGAACGCTCTGCTTCGGCAATGAAGTTTTTCACGTGACCTTCATCTTTGGAATCAACGAAATCGCCGGCCGCATCAAACGAATTGCTATCGAGTTTTTCAATGACAGGAATATCGTTCAGCGATTCGGTTATATCGTAGTCAAAGCCATAGATCAAATGATACCAAAGGCGCTGCCAGCCGCTTAGTTGATCGCCAATGGCCGGCAAATCCTGGCGGTCGCCTTCGGTAAGCGTTTTCTCAATCGGCGTCGATGTTGAATACAAATGATGGCCAGCATCTTCGGCTTCATAATATCTGCTTTCCAATGTCTCTCTTGAGACGTAAGCCTGGGAATCGTCCTCAGCTTCGGTATTGAAAATCTTGCGTTCATCCCAAGGCACCACGGCTTGGCCGGTACTGGTGTCTAAAATCGGATATTTGCAAAGAAAAGTCAAATCCGTTGCCACTCCTGCGTTTTGGTAATTGTTTGTAACCGCGACCTTACTGACATTGTCCGGAGACATAAGGCGATAGCGGTTGTTTGCCACGGAATGGTATTCGGTGCCGCTTATTTCGCCCTTGGTGCTCGTTATAACCATGAGATCGCGGAAGAGACAGTCGAGGTATTCAAATTTTATAGAAGTCAATTTTCCATAATTTGCGACCGTTTCATTAGGTACAGAGAAATATACGTAGAAGAGATCGTATCCATATCCGATTCCTTTGTCTGAACTGTCGGTATGGTATACGCCGCCTTCTACCGCCAATTGGATAATTTCACTTTCCGCCGCTGAGCACGAAAGATCGCTTTCTTTGCGTCCTTCTATTCCTTCGGCGTAACCTGTATAAACAAAGTCGGTCGCGATTTTGTAATCGGTTGGCAATCGGTCATTTGGCGAAATTAATTCCATACCGGAAACGTTGTAGTCGCGTGATTCAATTGGTTGATAAAACTCTATCCCGCTCAAATCGATTTTGAACTTATAGAACCAATCCCCATTACGCGATACGAAGTTAAGATGGTACTTGTCGAAATCGTCTCCGCCGAAAACGTTCGATTTGATTTGGATCGAATTTAGGCTAGACGTAAGGTCAACGGCCTTATTCTCGTCCGGATTGTAGACATAGACGTAGAGCCCGTAATCCGACATATCGCTTGGGTTGTAGGCGTATTCGGAGAAGCTGACGAGCTTGAAGTCACCGCCACGGCGGTCGTAAAGCCCGTTATCGTAGTCCTTGCGGAAGCTTTGGTCCTGAAGCAAATCCTCCAGCGGGGCCGTCGCCTCGATCGAGGGGACGCTCTCCTGGGCGGCGTAGACCGGGCTTGCAAGCAGCAAACCCGCTAAGATAGCTGTGAATTTCATCGCTTTCCTCCTATCTCGTCTTTAAGGTCATCTAGATCTTTCGTTAATTCCGCCCATCATTCCGTCTCCGTCAGGTATGAGCCGCTGGAACCGCCGCCGATCGATTGGACGAAATCCAGGTTGTAATGCCCCGGCGCGGTTATGAAGACCAGCGGATCGACGAACCGCCCGCCGATTTGGGAATAGAACCCGAACGAATTGCCGGCCTCGAGGTAATCGGCGAATCCCTCGTATCCCTCGGGAACCAATTCATCGATGTCCAATAGGTAACGGCCGTCCGATTGCTCCTCCCCCACTTCCTCCGGGGGCAGGAAGGAGAAGGAATCGACCGACCCGAAGAGCTCGGTCATATGCTCGGCGGTGACGTCGGAGGCGGAAGGCTCGGCGACGTCTAGGAAGAACCCGGCCAGCTGGGGCTTGACGTCGTAGGCGGTCTCATAGGATGAGCCGCTGTAGGTGCGGGACTCGACATAGGGGGCGATTGAGACGGTGGTCCTCCCATCGTCATATGTGACGGCGATCGCCGCCCCGTCGGTAGGCTTTAGCAAAGCCGGGAAGACGTAGACGGTGACCGTTCCCTCGAAGGGCTGGACGAGCTTGACGGCGTTGGCTTCCCCGGATTCGGTGAACTGCTTCTCCGCCGCGACCTTGGAATCATCCTCGCTCACCCAAGCCAGCCGCTTGTCGGTCGGGTTGCCGGAAAGGGTCGCTATCACTTCCTTGGCCTCCCCCGCCTCCGCCCCAAGGGCGAGCTGACGGACCACCTCAACCCGCGCTTGCTCATTGGGTGAGGGAAGGATGTCGTTTAAGGCGGAATTGATCGGACCGGAGCAGGCGTAGACCAGTCCCCCGGCCCCGACCAAGACCCCTATCGCTATCAGCGTTTTTCCAATGGACATAACCATTCCTCCTTAGAACTCGATGTTTGGCGTATTGACCGACACGCTTCCGG
Source organism: uncultured bacterium (assembly GCA_949296775.1). Taxonomy (GTDB): domain Bacteria; phylum Bacillota_I; class Bacilli_A; order RFN20; family CAG-826; genus Alloenteromonas. The sequence continues at coordinate 338,757 of CASFQA010000001.1, forward strand.
AAGAGGCGGAGACGAACCGCTCGACGGCGATGTCGAAAGCCGCTTCGCCAAGTGTGTACTCGACCGCCCAGGACTTATCGCTTATCTGCGAGCCGTCCAGTTGGATTCCGATTAGGCATTCGTTGCCCTTCACGACGGCGCTCGGCTTCAGATAAGAGGCGGCGTTGGCGTTACCTATCGAGCCGTTCCCAATGTCGGAAGGAAGGGCTTCCGCCCCTTCCCTCCCGTATCCGCGCAGCAAGAGGAAGGACACGGCCTTCGGGGACGCCGAAACCTTCGACCCGTCGAAGTAGACGTAGGCGTTAAGGTCGCCGTAACTGGAATCGCAGACGGCGAACCCGCCGGTTTGGATGCCGCTTCCATGGTCGGTGCGGCCAAGCCAAACCTCCTCGCCGGAGGTGTGGTCGTCGTCATAGGCGAGGATCTCGTCGGCATATTCGCCTAGCCTGGACGAGGTGACTGGCCAAGTGGTCGAACCGAAGGCGATGCCGATGGCCTCAATCCGCTCGACGGCGTTATCGTAGGTGACGGTGATTTCAACCCCTTCGCCTTCGCTAAGCAAAGCCGGGAAGGCCTTGATCTTGACCTCGCCGGCGAATAGCTTCTTCAGCTTGATGGAGTTGGATTCGCCGGAGTCGGTGAGGGTTTTGCTCACCTCGACCTTAGTCGGGTCGCTGCTGCTCCAGGCGATGCGCTGATCGGTCGAGTTGTCGATGATGCGGGCGATGACGGTCTTGGTGTCCCCGACGGAGGCGGAGGTGGCGAACTTAGGGCCGCCCTTCAGCAAAAGCCCCACTTTTCCGTTCTCAACCTCAAGGTCCTCCTCATCGCCCTTCCACTGGTCGACCCAGGTGGAGGGCTCCCAGTTGGTGAACCCCCTGGTGAGGGCGGCCAACCCGCCAACGAGCATGGACGCCGCGAGCGCCCCGACGATGACTTTGGTGCTTGTTTTCATGGTTATGTCTCCTTGCTTGACAATTGCTTGCATTTAGGCAATAATCCTTAGGCCAGCCGGCCGTTACATTAGACGTGAGTCTGTCCGGCGGCATTTTTTATTTTTTCTTCGCGACGCTTGATGGTTTGCTCTCCTCCCTTTGATTTGATCGTTTTCGCCGAATGGGTTACCGTATTGTTGCCGGCCTTCTTTGCCCTTCTCAAGGGGTTAGAGCATCACGGCGACGAGAAGCTTCGCTATGCCCCCATACGTCCAGATCAATCCATACACCTCACCCGGCTCCATCGTCGAGAGCGAGACCCTGATGAAGAAGATATGGTGATAGCCTTTGGCCACGGAGTAGAACCCAAGCGAGTCGCACACTTTTTATTTATTCTGTTTCAATCTGATCGTGATAGCCTCACCGTCCACCGGCTCGGCTTGTAGAAGTGCCGCTTATATGGCGAGCGGCCTGGTTTCTTGGTTCTCATCCCATGGTGCTTGCCTCACGCTTCCTGGTATTCCACGAACTCGAATTTGCAGGTCGGATCCGAATTGTGGAAGTTGCCCAAATTAAAGGTGTAAATGCCATTGTGGTTTGGATCGCCGCTGAAGGAATCGTCGACCCTAACGTAGGCTCGGCCATGGTTGCCGGAGACACTTGCGTGTTCGACATCGGCGCTGAAGGCGTCGTAGTCGATAGAGCCATAATTCATGATCGCTTTGGCTGTATCCGATGGAAGCTCGGTGCATCCCTCAACCCCTTCGAAATAGAAGACGAGATAGAGTTCATCGACGTTGAACCCTATGTAAGGGACATCGTCGTCCATGTCGGCATAAACACCGACCCCATTGGATCCAGCCGAATAAGCCCCAAGGATGACGTCACCCTCAAGCTGGTGATAGCCATCCCAGTCCTGCCAGGTATCTGGCATGTCTCCGGCATCTTCGTAATCACGAACGTAGCGCATCGGCCCGTTGGCGACATTAGCAATATAGCCCTCCAGGAACACCGTCTGCGGCTCATTTCCGGCGTTGCTGATCACCTCGACCGAGGCGCCTTTATCCTTGCCGAGGAGTTCCGGGTAGACATAGATGGTGACCGAGCCGGCAAAGCCGGAGTCCTTAAGCTCGATTGAGTTCGCCTCCCCCGACTCGGTGGTGGACTTGGCAATCGATACCTTGCTGGGATCTGACGATTCCCAGCGGATCCGCTTGTCCATGGCGTCGGCGTTGGTTATCGTGGCGGTTATCTGCTTGGAGTCGCCAGCCCTGGCGTCGGAAGCGAACATCGGCCCTCCCTGGACCTGCAGCTTGACCCCATTGGCCTCGATGACTTCTGTATCGTTTGGGTCTTCCTTCCACTGGTCGAGCCAGGTGGACGGCTCCCAGTTGGTGAAGCCCCTGGTGAGGGCGGCCAACCCGCCGACCAAAATGCCCGCGGCCAGTACCCCGGCGACGACCTTCAGGGCGGTTTTGCCTTTGTTCTTGATGTTCTTCATTTTCTTTTTCCTTTCGTTTTTCTGCTTTCCCTCTCTTGCTTCGGCTTCCCCGGCTCCGGCGGCTTCCAGGGCTTCAGCTTCTTGACGTCCGGCGGAGGGATGAGGTTGGGGTTGTTAACTAAGGCCTTGAGTATCCGGCCATCGACGTATTCGTCGTCCTTCTTGGAAAGATGGAGGAAAACCAGTATTCGTTTGCCAAGACTTTCCTTAGGCCTAATGTCCATTTGCTTGCGGATATAAGCCTGGCCACGGTCATTCTTGTTGGGGTTAACAGCCAAAGGATGGTTTGAATGGCCGCTGCCCTTTTTGTTGTCATGGGTAATTGCGAATACGGCGAAGACGCGATCGCCTTCGCCGACGACATAAGAGGGATGCTTGTCGGCGCCGCGGCTGCTCCTCGTCTTTTTCTCCCGAAAATGGCGACGGTATTTTGGATATAGCTTGACCTTTGCTTGTTTTGTCTTGACTTTACTCATAATTTCGATATCGTTTTCTCGCTTGCCCCATCAGCTGTCATCGCTGCAACACGAGGATTGGCACGGGGGAAGCAATGTCGTCCCGTTGCTTATGCGCTTTGCACATTGCGGAGGGCATTAACCGCTGCCTGAGAAGCGGGACGCGCCTTCTGGCGCATGGCCACAGGCAGAAGCCTCATCGATGTAACGCTGCCCTCAGCAACGGAGCGGCTGGCCCCGATGAGCATCGCTTCCCCGATTGGGGCAGCAATTACTTCCCAGCGGTGTTGCCATCAGCCGATTCGGCGGATGCCAAGGGGAGTTTTTTTGTTTCTTTGCCCCATCGCCGCCAAGAGGGGAGCGGCGACGGGGCTTCTTTAGATTGTCGACGACCTATCAGAAGACGATGGTGCTCTCGGTGACGTCGACCCCGGTGGCGTGAACGAACTCCTTGGTCATGATTTGGAAGGAAGCGTCCCCCAATTCGTAACGGAAGGCCTCATTCTCGAATCCGGTATTGGTGGAGACAGACGTCCCCAAATCGAAGCAGACGTAAACCCAGCATTCGTTTCCGTCGATTATCGTCTCGATCCGATGCTCGGGGGCTTCTTGCGACGGGGCGACGCTATAGAGGGTTCCGTCGTCATCTCCTGGCAGGTTGTCGCAGCCTTCCTGCCCGACGCCATGGAGCATGACCCAGATTTGGCGTCCCCCGTTCATGTCCATGATCGACCCGCCGCCAAGCGCGAACTCGCAGGAACCTTCCTCGCTTGAGTAATAGACGAAATTCTCTAAGTCCGTTTTAGCCGTGACCGCCCCGCTAGATTTCATCGCCGTTAATCCTTCGGCCTCACGCGGCTCGCTTTGAACGGTCTCGAAGTAATTGACCCAGGCAGCGTGATTCTTATCGACTGAGCTGCTGCCTTGCCCGCTAGTTTCATCGTCGAAGATGATGACCCCGCCTTCCAGGCTTTGGACCGCGTTGTCGTAGGTCACCTCGATCGAGGCGCCGCTTTCCTTGCCTAGCAAGGAGGGATACGCGTAGATCGTGACGGTGCCCGAGAAGTACTTGGCCAGCTTGACGGTGTTGGCCTCGCCGGAATTGGTGGTGGCCTTGCCGACGCTTATCTTGGTGGAATCGGACGATTCCCACTTGATCCGTTTGTCCATCGCGGCGTCGGCGTTCTTGATGGTCGCGGTGACGGTCTTGGTGTCGCCGACGGCGGCGCGCGAGGCGAACTTCGGGCCGCCCTTCATGAGCATCTCGACCTTCTCGCCCTCGACCTTGGTGTCCTCCTCGTCGGAATCCTCCGGGTCGTCGGTCTGCCATTGGTCGAGCCAGGTATTGGGGTCCCAGTTGGTGAATCCCCGGGTCAGGGCCCCGAGCCCGCCGACGAGGATGGCCGAGGCGAGGACCCCGAGGAATATCTTTGTTCCAGTCTTCATACGTTGTTTCTTTTACCTCCAATTCGTGGAACGGCCAGCGGTGGCGCTGGCTGATAGCGCTAGGCTATTGGGATGGCGATTTGACAAAAGGCATCGGCGAATGTTTAATTCTTTTTGGCAACGTCGTCTGCGCATCGCGCGGATGTGTCCTTCGGGACAGTTGCCGCTTTTTTGTTGCGCCATTTCCTTATTTCGATATCCAACCCTTTGTCTATGGGCGAATGAGTGTATTTGCTGAATCTGGAATCCCAATAAAGGGATCCCTCAGAGGCAACCTGCACCCCGCGATCCAAATAAGCTTTTCGGCCGTCTTTGGGATTTGGGTTTGGATATCCGACGGAATTAGCGGATCTTGGAGCATGCGTCACAGCGACGACGATTGCCTTTTTCCGCTTCTCGCCGACCACCGCAACCGGATGGAGGCCAACCTTCTTGAGAAGGCGGCCGAGGAAGAACCGGTCTCCGCGGTCCTTGTAGATTCCGTCGGCAGACATTTCCTTCTTCTTCGACGGATGCTTTTGCTTGAACAATCGATAAAGTATCCGTTTCTTCGCCATATTAGGTTTGATATCGCTTAGAAGGCTGCGACTCCGTCCTTCACGTCGCCGTCTAGGCCGATGGTCGTTGCTTTGGAGTAGGCACCGGTATAGATCTTTTCATAGCCGTTGTCACATTGGACATTGCAATTGCCCTGCATTTCCTCGGTTGGCAGATACTGATCGATGATGGGCAGGAGGACGACAACGTCATTCCCATCGACATAGGAACTCGCGGTCTCGGTTATTTCTTGGGACGTATCTCCTTCTGCCCACGCTTCTTTGATAACCGCATCGGTTGCTGGGTCGAGGGCCTCGGCTCCCTCCACCCCATGGCCATAGAAGATCAAGAACCCATAGGCGGATTTCTCGGCATTGTCGCCGAACAGGCTGACCGTTCCCGACATCTCCTCCTCAAAGTCGATGTTGTAGAAATGGTGCTCGGTCCCAAAGCTCCCCGCCCCGATGGTGACGCCATAGCCGGATCCGGCGGTCGACTCCAAGATCAGGGTCTCCGCCCGATTCCCTGCGGCCCAATCGAACAGCGATTGCCTATTCGCCTCCTCCTCGATGGTCTGCCGAAGATTCTCCATCTCATAATGGTCGTCGCTGGTCGTGGCGCCGGCGATGCCGACGAACTCAAGGGATTGGACGGCGTTGTCATACGTTACCTTGAACTCCGCTTTGACCTCTGGTTGAAGGTACGCCGAGGCGGTGACGGTTACCTCTCCGGCGAATAGAGACTTCAAGCGTACTTCCACGCCCTCACCTGATTGCGACACGTTCCTGTCGAAATCAACTTTTGATTCGTCCGAGGACGTCCATTTGATTCTCTTGTCCATCGCCTCCTGGTTAAGGGTGGCGATGACTTTCTTGTAATCGCCGACCGAGGATCGGGTCGCAAACTTAGGGCCACCTTGGATTAAAAGGTTGATGCCGTCCCCATCGATATTAAGGTCCTCACCCGAATCGTCTTCCTTGCCCTTCCATTGATCGAGCCAGGTGTCGGGGTCCCAGTTGGTGAATCCCCGGGTCAGGGCCCCGAGCCCGCCGACCAGGATGGCCGAGGCGAGCACCCCGAGGAATACTTTGGTTCCAGTCTTCATTTCGTTGTTTTCGATAACCTCCAATTCGTGGAACGGCCAGCCGTCTGGCTGGTTGATTAGCGCTTGCTATTCTGACGATGATGGTTAAGCCCCTACTTGCGTCTGGGCTTGCCCCGCCTCGCCTTATCGGCGTAGGGCTTATCGGGGACGAGGATGAGGACGATGTCGCCATTCGCCCGATTCGGGCGCTTGGCGGTCCGCTTCCTCTTGCCGCACGTTTTCTTCTTCATGGCCATTTGTTGACCTCCTTTCCTTTTCTTGCCGGTGCTTGCCGGCCATATCGCCTATTGAACGTCTCCGGCCAATTTCGGATAACCGTTCATGAGCCTCGGCCGGGAGGAATCCCGTTAGTAACCGCCTTCCAATGAAAGATCGCGGTCTTCATGGCATGGGCGAGGTTTATTCCTTGTTGACCTGCCGCATTTTTGATGCGATATTGTTTTTGAGCGTTGCCGGCATGTCCGGGTGTGCCCACCTTCGATCGAAGGGCCGTGCTTGACACGACGAGGGTAGTAACGCTCATTTTTTGTTTTCTTGACCGCCACTTTTCTGATTCGTATAATCTACTTAGGCTACCGTTCGAGCTATTTGGCTTGGACTGTCTCCCCGGGGTTTCCCGGGAGTGCCTTCGGGTCATCCGATCCGCTTGCGCACGTTGCAGAGGTAGCCGTTTTTTATTTCCTGTTTTTCTTCTTGAAGTTCCTGACAAGCTTATTGACGGCCTCATTGATTGGCCTCATGGAATATCCGGCGTATTTCGGCACAAACATGACGCGATCGTCTCTATCCGTTAGTACTTCTCGCCCAAGATAGGTAGGCTTAGGGTTTTTCCGGTCAAGTGGCGGATAGCTCCGTCCCCGCTTATCGTGTGTTATCGTAACGAACGAAACTTTCTCCCCTTTTTCACCGACCACCGCTATTGGATGCAGTTTGCCTATGCCGGATTTGCCCATCGTGTGTTTCCCAAGGAAATGCCGGTCGCCTTTGTTGATGAATATCCCAAGGTCATCGACCGGCTTTGGGGGGCTTGGGTTATTGATTTTGTATTTCCGGTAGTTTTGGTTGCTTTTCTTCCTGGACATCCGTGCCTCCTTTCCCTTGGGATTTAACACCCGGTTTTCCGAATCGTTCCGCAAGTGACGAAAGTTAGACAGGTGTCTATTCGGTTTGTTTCATAGAAACAAAAAAATTTTCGGAAATCGCCGAAATCGCCGTTTTCAGTTATGTTGTGCAATTCGTTGTTCATACTTCGATAAGGCATATACGCAGGCCGTTCTGCGTTTGGCCGGACGCCACCAGCTTCCCGACGTCCCTGTTACTGACCTTGAGCTTGATCGCCATCTCCCTGGCGTTGTCGAAGCAATCGACGAAGCGGTCGTCCTTGGTGTAGACGGCGATGATGAACTTGCCCTTGTAGTACTTCCTCGGGTGGTCGGCGGCGTCCTTCTTCCAGCCCAGGTCGTCCAACGCGTAATCGAGCTTGGCGGATTGGACGCCGACCGAGGCGAGGACGAGCTTGGCCTGGCTGAGCAGCTCGATCGCCTCCTCTATGCCCGACCTGACCGCCTCGTTCGCCGCCTTCCTAAGCGAGCTCCTCAGCGCTTCGTCCACCGTCTCCACCTCCTCCCGATCGGGCATACCAGGTAACATGCGTATCCCGGCAATATGCCCACCGGATGGGTGACCCCGAGCACCCGATAGACGTCGCCATACTGCCGTTCGTCGCCCTCGACCTTCCAATAGGCGGCGATCTTCTCCCCCGCCGACAACCCGTCCCTCTCGACGATGGCTTTGACCGAACGCCTCATGAAGTCTTCCCGGAGCGCGCTCGCGCAATCCGGGCAATGGAACGCCCTCATTCCGCCTCCTTCCTCTCCACCGGCTCGCGCCCGAATCCGTTGAAGATCAGCTTGGAGTACTCAAGCCCGAGCTTCCGGCACTCCTCGTGCATCGAGGTGCCCTCCTCAATCGCGAGCTTTCGGATCTTCGCCCAGCTGTGGTAACGGTATCGGATGTCCAGCTTGCCGACGTAGGGGTCCCAATGCTCGATGACGTAGGCCGATTCGGTGCGGTTCGCCATCGCCTCTGCCAGCCCATCCCCCGCCCAGTCCTCGGCGACCGCGGCCCGACGCCTGGCTTCCTCTTCCTCCTGGGCGATCTCGGCCTCGATCTGCTCCTCGGGGGCCGGGGAGTAAGCGGCCGGCCGGGCAGCCGGGTCGGCGTCTCCGTAGATCCCCTCGAGTAGGTGCTCGATGTAGGCCCTCTGCTCGGCCTCGCCCATCTCGTCCCATTCCGGGAAGCCGGGGATTGTCTCATCCTCGGAGCCCCTTCCGGGTTTCGCGGCCGGCTCGGGCTTTGGGGCGGCGTTGGGCATTTTGCTGAGCGTCACCTTGAGGTAGCCGATCGGGCTTCTGACGGGCCGGTTCATCACCCTGGACACCCCTTCGCTCACGTTAGCGGCGCCTTTGACCTTGATGAACGACTCCAGGACCGACTCCATCTCGGCCGCCTCGTTTTCCTGAATGTAACCCGACCGAACCATCCGCTCGGCCATCTCCTTCGATGTCTCTATGATCATTCCGTTTTCTCCTTCTCTTAAAAACAAACCGACCCCATTCCAATCAAATCAATCCATCATCCGATCCGATCAATCCGCCTAATGAAGTAACTAATCTTTTTGATTGATGGATGATTAATCCGTCGTCTTTTCTTAGTGGGAGAATATAACGACGTAAGGAGTTATGTTCTTCCCACTTCTTTACTAACCTAACCTAACCTAATCTGTGTATACAGAATGTTTCCAATCCGATTCCAAACCGCTTCCAAAATGGATACAAAATGTTTCCATTCAGCCTTTCCCAATTCGGACAGCCGGTACACCTTTTTCCTCGGAAATCGTGTATATCCGATTGGGTTTTACGTAGATTTTGCGGAAATCTTCTTGATATTCCGTCGGTTTATAGCGGTCTTTTTGTATGACGTTATTTAGCAGCCAGTGTTTGATGCAAATTACGCCATCGTCAAATCTGATGACGAAGGAATTACGTTCTAATTCATCGAGCGTCATTTTCTTGGCGGAGATCGACTTTCTGACGCTTTCGAAATTCGAGCAGAATCCGTCATCATCAGCCTCCATGCAAAGCTGCAGATAAAGGGATTGGGCGGCGAAAGACATGCCCTTAAAGGCATCAGAGCAAATCACCGACTTGCTGAACATCCTTCTCTGGGCCATATTACTTCCCCTCCTCTCCGAGCATCAGGTCGATCTCAATAAGCTTGTCCGAAAGCAGGTCGAAGACGACCCGGTCGACCGTCTTGCCGACCTTCTTAGCGTATTCGTTGAGTCGGCCGATCCAGTAGCCGCTCATGGAAACAGTTAGGTCCTTCATCTGAAATACTCCTCCAAATCCAATTGGTCCTGAATTGCCGTCTCGCCGAGCCCCTCATCCGGCGGGAAGCGTCGCTCGATGCTTGAGCCCAGCGAAAGGCTCACCGCCTCGTTGCCGAGGTCCATCGAGGCCGAATCCAGCGAGTTGCGGATCGGGGCGATGCAGCCCTCGATCTCTCGAAAGAGCTCGACGTCATCGCCTTGTTGCTTAAGGCCGTAACGGCGGACTCTATCCAGCTTGGCGATCGCCTTATCGGTCAGCCTGGCGGCCTGCTTGATCAGCCGCGCCGCCTTCCTCGCGTTCTTTTTCATATCCCTGCCCCCCAGCGGTCGAACCGCTTGGCTTCCGCCTTGGCCTTCTTGGCGGTCTTGGGCGAGAGGAAGCGCTTGAGCTCGCCCTTCTTGGCCTTGCCCCGCTCATTGGAGGAGCAAACAAGCCTCCATCCGTATCCCTCGACCCGGGGGTCGAACCAAACCTCTGCCCTGGTCAAGTTCCAGTTGAACCTCCTCGAGGCCATGATGAGGGCGGTCTCGATTTCGTCCTCGAGAGAGTCGGACCAAACGGTAATCGGCATCGGGTCTCCGTCGAGATGGAGGATGACCTGAAACTCGCACGGGCGCCTCATTGCTCGCCCTCCCAGTCCGTCTCCCGGACGATCCGCAGCAGTTCGGCCAAATCGGTGCGGCGCGGGACCTTGACCTTGACCGGCTCCGCGAATTTCCCGAAAGCCCTCCGCCTGACCGCCAAGTATCTGCGCGCCTCATCGTAGGTCAGAAACGGGCCGTGATCGTAGTTGATCGCCCAGTAGCTATGCAGGTAACGGATCCAAACCCGGTCTTCCTTCGACGATTCGATTCGATGTCGCCTCATTAGGCCGATGACGTCGTCGACGGTCTTGCAATCGGCCAATTCTCCCTCGAACCCCAGCTCCTCGGCATCCTCCTCCAGCTGCTCTTTCATGAGATCGATGTCCTCATCGGCGTACTCGACCCCGTCGTATCCGTCGATGAGGATCATCCCCACGCAGTCCTCGGGGTCGGAGTTGTCGTAGTATCGGAGTTCTTCGATCATGTAGGCCTTCTGCTCGACCTCGCCCATCTCGTCCAGCTCCGGGAAGTAGCCCTCGCAGTCTTTCTCGATCCGCTCCCGAAGCTCCTTCAGGAACTCAATTTGCTGTTTCCTCATTGGTTTTACCTCCTGAACAGCCTTTTAATCACCCGACTTAACCTCGGGGCCGGTATCCCGACGGCCAATACTTCGTCGGCCTTCCTCCCGGCGTTGGGGTTGATGGCCCGATTGGCCTCGACCGGGATGAGCAAATAGCAGCCGACCATCTTCCCCCGCGAATAGATCGGGCTGGCTTTGAGGACGCCCCACTTGTAGGTATCGGCGTACCACATCACCACCCCTCCTCGAATTGGTCGAGCCAATTGGCCCAGAGCTTACCGAAGTCCTTGAGGCTTATGCATCGCGGGTTGAGCCCTTTGCATTCCTCCCTCGGATCGATGACCTCGAGGTAAGGGTAGGTGTGGTCCTCCATGATCACGACTCTGATAACCTCGCATCGTTGCTTCCTTAAGCCCCACCGGTTGACCAAGACCGTCGCCTTGAACCCCATGGGGATCTCGCTAATCGGGATTCCGATGGCCCAGTCCCAATAGTCCTGTTTTTCTTTTCTTAATGGCATCTTTCGCCCTCCTTCGCCCTTCACGTTTGCTTTTCTCCTTGGCTTTGTTAGAATGTGGCAAGAAAAGACGGGTCAGCCGTCTCTGGTGGCTGCGAAAATTCCACCAGTTGCCCTGTAAAAGGGCCTTTTCTTTTTTTGGTCATCATCCGACCTCGAACTCCCCGGAAAGCCAATCGACCGCCTCGCTGAGCGTCGGGAATTCCTCGACCCAGGCGAAGCCGTCGCTGTTGTCGATGGCGACGTAGCCACGATCGGACAGCACGTGACGCTTCGACTGCCTTAGGAACGCCCTGAGCTTGCCCTCATCGTAGAAGGTGTGGACGGATGACGTCTTAAGGTCGAGGGCGGCGCTGAAGGGGAGGACGAAGAGCCCCCTAGGCTCCAGTATCCGGATGACCTTGTCGGCGAATTCCTCCCCGACGATCCGGATGCCCTGCTTCCGCATCTTGTCGAAAGTGAATATGTCCATCCTTATTCCTCCTTCTGCCCGCCGATGGCCTTGGTCATGGCGTCGACCAGCCAGGCGAAGGCCTCGAAGTCCTTCGAACGGCCGGTATAGGCTTGGCACAGCCTCTCCAGTTCGTCGTTGAGCCTTTGCTTGTCCATGCTCATCCCTCCTTTCTGTCCAATGAGACCATCACGTAGCCGGGCTTGATGCCTGGGAAGTCAGCCCGGTCATAAATGGCGTCGATTACGTATAGTCCCCGATTCTCGCCGCCCTTGACCGCGACCTCATCCCCGATGCCTGGGCAATCCCAATGCCCGAAGTCGGTCTCCATTAGCCTGATCATTGCCCGTTCCTCTTAAGCAGCTGCTCCCGTTTGAAGCGGAGCTCTTCCAGATTGGCGAGCTCTTCCTTCAAGGTGGTCCCACAGCATCGGCAAAGCGACGCGGGCGTGATCCGGTTGGTCAATATGCCTGCTTGACCGTCAAACTCATCGCGGCATATCCGCATGATCTCGCTGGCCTTGCTCTTCTTGCACCCAACGAGGATGCAGACGTCGGTCGTGTCGAGGCCAAGCTTGCATAGCAGGTTCCGTTTGAGTTCGGGAGAAATGGTTAACATGATGTCGTCGGTCATATTGCGTTTACCTCAATTTTTATTCGAAAAGAAAATCCGTACAATTTCTTGTGCGTCATGTTCTATTCCCAAAAGAACTGTAGCTTTACGAGCTTTTTCAATCGACCAACCGCATTTTCCTGATAAAAGATTCAGCATTTGCGTATAAGAACAGCCAAACACGCTCGCGAAATTCTGAATTGTTTTATACTTTTCGATAATCTTACCTCTTAACGCTGCGTTGTTTATGCATGTCATCTTGCTTTCCTCCAGTTGCGTTTAACTCAACTGCTGACATTGTAATAGGTAAGAAAACCAAACGCAAGAAATAATTGCTTTAAACTCAATTCTAAGTTGCGTTACACGCCTTTTTCCGGTAATATTATAGGTGGGAGGTCTTTCTTATGCCGGATCAGAAGTTCGCCTCTAGGTTTAAAACGGCTCTTCAACTATCGGGATTAAAGCAAAAAGAATTGGCTCAAATCCTCGGCGTTCACCCCTCTAATATCACCAGATATAAAGAAGGGAAATATGTTCCTGACAATCTGCAGGATATCGCAAAAATTGCCAAGGCTTTAGGCGTTAATCCTGCATGGTTGGCCGGAATGACGGACGAAGACAAAATCGTTGAACTTAGTCCAGAAGATGTCTTAAGGAACAAGATCGAGACATATCTTGACGATTTCGATGAACAAAAGCTCTCCAAGATATTGACCTTCATCGAACAAATTCTTTGACAAAAAGCCTCCCCCGCTGCCTGGAAAACAATAGGGAAGGCTCTTGAAGGCGCTATTGCTAGCGCCCTCCGATTATACAGCAAAAAGGAGGAATGCATCATGTCCATTCACTGGTCCAAGGAGAAGAAGCAGTTTTTCATCTCCTACAAAGTCACCCTTCCCGACGGCAAAAGGAAAACCGTCTCCATCTACAACCCGTCCTGGACAAAGGAAAGGGGGAGGCGCTACCTCGAGCGCATCGAGAAGGCCGTGGTCAACGACGACCGTAGGAAGCGCGCCCTATTGCCGCTCCCTAAAGGCAAAGACGCCAGGATAGGCGAGCTCGTCGACTCCTGCGTCGAGCAATGGAGGATCGACTACAAGCGCCAGACCGCCTACCACAAGGAGCATATCGCGGCCAAATACGTCCTGGGCTATTTCGGGCCCGGCGAGAGGATAAAGGACGCCCTCTCCCCCGAATCCCTTTCCTCGTTCAGGAGGCACGTCTTCGGCATCGAGGGCATCAGCCCCAGCTGGAAGAACAAGATCCTCCTCACCTTCCGCGGGATAATCGACCTGGCGGCCGAGCGGGAGATCATACCGTATGAGGCGGCCATCCGGGCGAAGAAGGTTCTCAAGCCGATGAGCGAGCGCAACCAGTCGTCGAATAAGCTCGCCTTCTGGACCGACGAGGAATGGTCGAGGTTCATCCTCTCCTTCCGGGCCGACGACCCGTACCGGATGCTCTTCGAGGTCACCTACGTCTGCGGCCTCCGCCTCGGCGAGCTGCTGGCCCTCAAATGGGAGGATTTCGACCCCGCGGCCAAGACGCTATCGATCAACAAGGCCAGCGACAACTTCGGGAACCTCTCCTCCACGAAGAACGACTCGTCCAACGCCACCGTCTCGCTGCCCTCCTACCTATCGGAGGCCCTGTCCCAATACCGGCTCGACTTCGCCGGCAACCCGGACGACTGGGTCTTCTTCGCCGGCCACCACGCCAGCCGCACCACCGTCCGGCGGGTCATGAAGGAGCACATCGGCGCTTCCGGGGTCCCGTTCATAAAGTTCCATGGCCTCCGCCATTCTTGCGCCTCGCACCTGATCCACGCCGGGCTGAGCCCGCTTATAGTCAGCAGGCACCTTCGGCACAGCTCGGTCAAGGAGACCCTCGACACCTACGCGCACATCTTCCCCAACGATACGGTCGGCATCATGGACGGCTTATTCCCTTCCCAAACGTCAACGGAAAAAGAATGTCCTTCCGAATGTCCTTCTTTTTGTCCTTCTTCCAAACAAAAACCCCCGAACTAATCGAGGGGATTTATCCTTTGGCCCGCCCGAGCCGACTCGAACGGCTGGCCCACAGCTTAGAAGGCTGTTGCTCTATCCAACTGAGCTACGGGCGGAGCGAACCTTATAATAGACTTGATAATCGCCACGGGCAACGAAAACGAATATCGGAGGCCGAATTCGGCGAAAGCGGATCGATGCAAAATCGACCACCATTGGCCTTTTTCGGCGATCAATGGCTTGACGAGGAAACGTAATGTCCGCTTTTTTCGGCTAAGGCGACGATTTCCCTGAACTCCTCTTTGTATTTGTCTTTGCCTAAATAGCTTTCCAGATCGGCTAGCCTATTTAAGACATTGGCCAAGGAAGCCGCCATGGCGTATCGCGATTGGCGAAGCGCCAAAGCGAATTCGGCGACGCAAGAAGCGAACATCGTATCCTCGCTTTCCCCCTCGTCGCCATTCACCGTGAGCTTAACCTCCTGATCGGCCTTATCGGCGTCTTTGTATCGGATCGCGACCTCAGCAAGCGGGCTTTCTTCCTCTTCCCCCGCCATATTCATGGCCAATTCGTAGATCACCGTCACGCAAAGGTTGCTGCCGATCTCCCCGGCGTCTTTTTCGGAATTGTTGAAATCGTCCTCGGACATCCGCTTCATGTCATAGCCGAGCAGGCGATAGGACGAGACCTTATCCGGATTGAAGCTCACCCCGGCTTTGGCGTCGTTGGCCACCGCGTAAAGGGTGCCGGAAAGCTCTTCGGTGAACACCTTCTCGGCCTCGAGCTGGGTATCGATGTAGGCGTAGTTGCCGTTCCCGTTTAGGGCCAGGGTCTGCAGCAGATCGTCCCGGGTATTGCCTAAGCCGACCCCGATGACCGATAAGGCGATGCCGCTTTTGGCTTTGTCTTGGATGAATTCGGTGAGTTCGTCGGTGTCGGATATCCCGACGTTGAAATCGCCGTCGCTTAAGATGATGACCCGGTTGTTGCCGCTTTCCGCCTTGTATGCTTCGGCTTGCTCATAAGCGAGCTCCAAGCCATCGGATCCGCTGGTGGAGCCATAGGCGGTGAGGCTGGAAAGGGCTTGCCGGATCTCGGCTTTCCCTTCGCTATTGGCGGGCGTGCTCCCCAACACCGTCTTGACCCCGCTTGCATAGGTCACGATCGATAAGCGGTCGTTCTCGCCTAATCCGTCGACGAGCTTATTGGCCCCGTATTTAACCAGGTCAAGCCGGTTCAACCCTTCGTAGCCATAAACCGCGCTTCCCATCGAGCCGGAGACGTCGACGAGCAAAACGTAATTGGCTTCCCCCGTCGCCTCCGCCTCCTCGGTCTTGATACCCAAAGTCAAAAGCCGGTGCTCGCTCTCCCAGGGGCAGGAAGACAAATACGCCTTTACCCCGACCCCCTCTCCTTGCGAGGGCGCCGGGTAATCGTAATCGAAGTAATTGACGAGCTCCTCGAGCCGGACCGAGTCGGGGGAGATTTTCCGGTTCTGGCGGATCTGGTTCCTGACATAGGAATAACCGGCCGTGTTCCGGTCTAAGGAGAAATAGGAATCCGGGGTCGTGGCCGCCTCGACGAATCCTCGCTCAATCACTTCGTCGTATTGGTAATTCCCTTCGTCGCCGAAGGGTTGCCCATCTTCTTCCGGGGTGGTGAATCCCCCTTCGTGATAGTTGTCGCTAGGATAGCCGCTGCAGCCGGATAAAGCGACCGTCAATAAGGCGGCAAGCATCGTCAGGAATCGTTTCTTCACGTTTTTTTCTCCCACGTTTATCCTATACCATCGCCAAGAAAAAAGAAGGCTTTTTCGATGGGGGTAAACGGCAAGGTTATGCAAATCTAGCCGAAAAGCGCGCAAAACCTTTCTCTTGCTGACGATAATTTGAAACAGGAGGGTCAATCAGCCTCTCGATGGCCATGGAGGCGGAGGTAAAGCTCGTGGGCCACCTCTTTGGGGAGGGATTGGCTGAGCTCAAGCTCGGAGGCGTTCAGCAGCGCTTCCTTGCTTTTGTATAGCGAACGCAGCTGCTCGGCTCGCTTGACCCCGAGCCCCTTGATCCCGTCGAAGAAAGAGGAGAGGAAGGCGGAGGAGCGTTTCTGATGGTGATAGCCAATGGCGAAGCGATGGACCTCGTCCTGCATCCGCATAAGCAGGAAAAACAAAGGCGAGGATGGGTCTAAGGGGAATTCGCGTCCGTCGATATCGACCAAGGCGTCGGTTTGATGCTTATCGTTTTTCCTTAACCCGAAAACCGGGATCCGGGCCTTTGCTTTGCTAAGCCCCTCATTGGCCGCCCGGACCTGGGTCAATCCCCCGTCGGTCAAGATCAAATCGGGGAGTTTCTCCTCCCCTTCGACCAGCCGCTTGTAACGGCGGCTCACCACCTCGACCATCGAATGGTAGTCGTCGCCGGCGTTTTCCTCGGCTAGCCGGAACTTCCGGTACATCTTTTTGTTCGGGACCCCGTTGATGAAGCAGACCATCGCCCCGACCGGGCTATCGCCTTGGAGGTGAGAGTTATCGAAAAGCTCGATCCGAAGAGGGGTTTTGATGTGGAGCAGATCCCCGAGTAGCTCCAACAAGGCCAAATTATCGTCATCGAGGCGCGAGGAGAGGAAGAACTCGTCGAGGGCGGCCTTGGCGTTGACCTCGGCCATGACGATCAAATCCAGCAGCCTTCCTTCCTGGGGTATGGTTACCTTTAACTCGGGAGCGAAGGTGCTTTCCAAATTGATGGCCACCGCCTCCAACCGAGTCAAAGCCAGTTTGGGCAATTCGTGGTTGGAATAGTATTGCTCGATCAAATCGCTCACCTGTTCCCCCACTTCGCCAAAGCTCGGGACGACATGGGTCTTCTTCCCCAGCAAGCAGCCGCCTCGGTAGTTGAGGATGGCTAAGGAAAGATGGGATTCGCGCTCGGAATAGGCGAAGACGTCGCAAGAGGGCAGATCCTTGAACTCGACTCGCTGGGAGAGGAGGACATGGTCGATCGAATCGAGGGTTTTCTTATATTCCCCCGCCATCTCGAAATCAAGCCGGGCGACGGCTTCCTCCATTTTCCTACTCAATTCGGCCTTCTCCAGCCCGGCGTCCCCGCTTAGGAAGCGCTTGATCGAATCGCTTAGCTTTTGGCTTTGCTCCGGCTCAATGGCGTTGACGCAGGGGGCCAGGCATTGGCCGAGCGAATAATACAAGCAGGGTTTATTGGGGATATTCCGGCACTTCCTGGTCGGGAATATCTTGTTAAGCAAATCCAAAACCGCGCCGGCGGCATAGCCCGATGGATAAGGGCCGAAGTAATCGTAACGCTTATCCTTCCGGTTCCGGGCGAGGCGGAGCACCGGGTCGTCCCCTTTCCTCAAGGCGAGGTAAGGATAATGGGAATCGTCCATCAGCATGATGTTGTAACGGGGATGATGGGTCTGGATGAGGTTCATCTCCAAAATGAAAGCCTCTTTGTCGCTATTGACGAGGATGGTCTCGAAATGGTGGACGTGGCTGACCATCGCCGCCACCTTCCCCGCCTGAGGGCGGAGGAAATACTGCGACACCCGTTTCTTCAGCGACTTGGCTTTCCCGATGTAGATGATCTCGTCCTCGGCGTTCTTCATCAAATAGACGCCGGGGGAATCGGGGAGCAAGGATATGAGGCGGGACAGCAATTCGCTCATTTAAGGTACACCACCGTCGCCCCGGCCCCGCCTTCGCCTTCCCCGGCCATCTCGAACCTTTCGACGAAGGAATGGGATTTGCAGAATTCGGCGGTCATCCGGCTGAGCGCCCCCGAGCCGAGCCCATGGATGATCCGGACCCGCTTGAACCCTTTGACCCGGCAGGAATCGAGGTAACGGTCGAGCTCCTGCTTGGCCTCGTCGTAGCGCATACCGATGAGATTGCATTCGAGCGAAAGCGATTTATCCTTGGCGAGCCCATCGAGCACCGCCCCTTTTAACGACGGCTTGGCCGATTCGGGGGCCGCGATTTTTTTCAATGAATCGACTGATAAGGTAAAGCTCATCCCTTTGGAGGAGGAGACGACGGCCTTCTTTCCGCTTAATTTGGTGATGGTCCCCTGCAAAGGGTAGTCGAGCGATTCGACGTAATCCCCTTCCTTCAAATTCTCAGCCGGGCGAGAGGATGGCTTGGCATCCGCTTGCAGCAGCTCATCGAGCCGGGCTTTGGCCTTGACCGCCTCATGGAGCTTGACCCCCGGCTCCGACAAGGACTTGATGGCCGCCTCGGCTTGCTTCCTCGCCTTGGCCAAAACCTCTTCGGTCTTAGCCTGCAATTGGTCGGCGAAAGCCTTCTTTTCTTTGTCGAAGGCCGCCTCTTTTTTCTCCAAAGCCTCTTTTTCCGATTCCAAAATCCGTTGTTTTTCCTTCAAGGAAAGGCGCAGATCCTCGTTTTCTTTTATCAAAGCGGACAGTTTCTTGATCGAGGCGGCGATTGAAACCTCCTCCCCGCCTTTGGCGATTTGCTTGGCCCGGAGGACGATATCGTGGCTAAGCCCGAAGCGTTCGGACAAAACCAAGGCGAAGGACTCCCCGGGGCTCCCGACGTGGAGATGGTAGGTCGGCTGAAGGGTCGCCTCGTCGAATTCCATGCTGGCGTTGGCCGCCCCGGGCTCGCTTAAAGCGAACTCCTTGACCAATTCGAAATGGCTCGAGACCATGGCGAAGCAGCCCAGGGAAAGGACTTTCTCCAGCAAAGCGACGGCGATTGCCTCCCCCTCATGCGGGGAAGTGCCGGTCCCGACTTCGTCGAGTAGGAGCAAGGAACGGGAATCGATTCCCCGAAGGCAGGAGGCGATCGAATGGATATGGCCGGAGAAGGTCGAGAGGTTATCGTCAAGCGATTGATGGTCGCCGATGTCGGCGGCGATGCTGGAGAAATATGGTATCTCCGCCCCATTCCCGCAGGGAAGGGGGAAGCCCATCTTGAAGAGGATGGCGATGATGCCGACGGTCTTCAAAGCCACCGTCTTCCCCCCGGCGTTCGGGCCGGAGATGACCAATAGCCGCCTTGGCGTCGATAAGGAAAAGGTATTGGGGACGGCTTTGTCTTTCCCCAATAGCGGATGCCAGCCGTCGGGGATGTAAAGCTGATCGCCGATCCGCCCGACGTGCCCCTGGTTATCGGCCATCCATTTGGCTTTGGCGAGCCGAAGGTCCTCGTCGGAGAGGGTGTCGTTGGCCAATTCGATGTCCTCCTCTTGGCTGCCGACGAGGGCGGAAAGATGGCGCAGGACTTTGGCGACCTCCTCTTTCTCCTCTTCCAATAGGCTGGCTAATTTGGCGTTGAGGGCGACCAGCCGTTCGGGCTCGATGAAGATCGAGGCCCCGGAGCCGGAATAGCCGAGGCTGATGCCCGGGACTTTGGACTTGTAGGCGTTTAAAACCGGCAAGGCGTAATGGCCGTCCCGCATGGTCAAAGTCGGGGCGCTTAGGTAATCGCGGTAATCGTTCACCAAGGAGGAAAGCCGGTCCTGGATGGCCCGGGTGGCGCTTTTGATGGAGAGCCGGACGGAACGAAGCTCGGTCGAGGCTTTATCGACGACGTAGAAAGAGGAATCGATGCAGCGGTCGATCTCCTCGACTAAAGGGGTGAAAGTCGGGATATAGCCGGCGATCCGCTTCAATATCGGGGCATCCTCGACCTCTTCGGCGAACTTCTTATAAGAGGCGGCGGCCTTCCCCTCCTCGGCGATTTGCTTCAGCTGATGCTCGTTGAGGGTCGCCCCTTTCTTGGCCAAACTCAGCAATGGGCGCAGATCGCCCCCGCTTGGCAAGGGAATGGCCCCATAACGGGCGTAGACTAGCTCCATCTCCTCAAGGCCTTGCAAGGTCTCCTCGAGGTCGAGTCTGGAAAGAAAATCGGCCTTCAGGGCCTTTTCCTTCCCCCGGACGGTCAAAGTCCGCTCGGCGAACAACGCCTTCAGCCGGTCGATTTGCAGTTCCTCGTACGCTTCCATTTCGCCCGAATATTATACGCGAATCCTTTTAGTGAAGGTATAATCAGCCCATGGCTTCCACCATTGAGTTATCCTTGCTTCAAGCTGAGCGGATCAAGCGCCGTTATCAGCCTTTGAAGCAGCCTTCCCCGACGCCATATCACGATTTCTATGCCAAAGGCGAGGGGTTCACCCTCTCCCTTTATAAGGGGGAGGAGACGGAGAAACTCCTGATCCAAGGCCGCGAGGCCGAGGAAGAGGAAGCGAAGATCAGGCGCTTCCTGCTCATCCCCAATCGGCCGCGGACCTGCCCCGTCCCGATTGCTGAGCTTGGCAGCGACGAGGTCGGGACCGGGGATTATTTCGGCCCGATCGTGGTCGTCGCCGCCTATTTGGATAACCGGACCTGCCAATTGGCGAAAAAAGCCGGGGCGACCGATTCGAAGCTATTGACCGACGAGCGGATAAGGCAGATATACGCCGAGCTGAACAGGCTCATCGATTTCTCGGCCGTGATCATCAGCCCCAAAAAATACAACGAGGGCCACGGGAAAGGGCTCAACATGAACGCCATCAAGGCGAAAATGCATAACGCCGCCCTCCTGAAGCTCCACGACCGCCACCCCGAGGCGAGGATGTGCATCGACCAATTCGCCGAGCCCGGCGTCTATTTCTCTTATCTAAAAGACGAGCAACGGATCGCCAAGCCCTTGCTTTTCTCGACCAAAGGCGAGCTCTCCTTCCTCTCGGTCGCCGTCGCCTCGATCTTCGCCCGGGCCCTCTTCTTGGAGAAAATGGCCGAATACTCGGCCGAGCTCGGGGTCGAGCTCCCTTTCGGCGCCGGCAAGGACGTCGACTCATTCGCCAAAAGGCTAGTCAAGGAAAAAGGCGAGGCCACCCTCGCCGAATACGCGAAAATCTCCTTCAAGAACACCAAGAAGATCTTAGGATAGCCGTTCGAGGATAAGGCGGAAATCCGCCGGCAAATCGCAGGTGAATTCCATCCTTTCGCCCGTCTTTGGATGGATAAGGATCAGCTTTTGGGCGTGAAGCAATTGATGGGTCGCCCCGAAGCGTTTATTCCCCTTCCCGTAGAGCTCGTCGCCGATGATCGGGTGGCGGATATATTCAAGATGGGCCCTTATTTGGTGGGTCCGCCCGGTTTCGAGGATGCAGCGGAGCAAACAGCAACGGTCCTTGGGGAACCGCTTCTCGACTTCGAAATGGGTGATGGCCATCTTGCCCTGCCTGACGTCGACCGCCTGCTTGAGCCGGTTTTCCTTGCTCCGGGCCAAAGGGGCGATGATCTTGCCCCGCCCTTCCTCGATGATCCCCTCGGCCAAAGCCAGGTATTCCCGGTGGAGGGAATGGTCCTTCAGCTGGGCTTGCAGCCCCAGCAAGGCCGCCTCGTTTTTGGCGACCGCCAATAAGCCCGAGGTGTCTTTGTCGATCCGATGGGCCAATCCCGGCCGCGTCGGGTCGTCGGATAAGGCGAAGCGGCCGAGCAATCCGTTGACCAAGGTGTGGTTGGGATTGCCCGCCCCGGGATGGACGACTAAGCCGGCCGGCTTATCGACGATCAGGATATCCTCGTCCTCGTAGACGATCGAAATCGGGATATCCTCCGGCTCAAGGTCAAGCGAGGGCTCAAGGTAGGGTTCGAATTCGACCTCATCCCCTTCTTCGACCGGATAATGGGCGTTTTCCGCCTTCCCGTTGACCAAGACCTTCCCTTCCTTGATGAGCTTTTGGCATTTGGAACGGGATAAGGCGGCCCCTAAGGCGAAAAGGGCTTCGTCGAGCCGCTTAGAAGATAATTCGGCGGGGATGACTCGCTTATTGGCCATCCGTTTCCCCGTCCTTATTTTGGCTTTTCTCGGCTGCGTCTTGGTGCTCAACGGAGGAGATGATCGTCTCCTTTTCCGATTGGCTGGCCTCCGCTTGCTTTTTCTCGAGTTCCTTCCCCTTCGCCACCTCGCCTTTGATAAGGTCGATGACGACGATGATGACCAGGAAGACGATGCCGACGGTCAAATAGGCGTCGGCCGGGTTGAAGGTCGCGAAAGGATTGAGGAAAGTCGACTCTTTTTCCGGCCCCCCGCCTAAATAGAACTGGAAGAAGTCGATGACCCCGTTGAAGCCGACGGTGGCTTTCCAATAAAACACCCGGTCGATCATGTTCCCGATCGCCCCGGAAAGGAGCAATAAGCCGGTCAGCCGCTCGAACCGCTTGAGTCGATGGAAGGCATGGATCAAATAGAGAGCGATGCCGATCGACAAGACGATGGAGATGAGGATGTTGACCACCCGCCCGGCCATCCCGTCGAACAATCCGAAGGCGATGCCGGTGTTGTAGGTGAGGTAAATGTAGAAGAAATTCGGGATGACCTCGATGCCCGAATGGGGGGTGCAGTAGGTTTGGACCAGCCATTTCGAGAGGAAATCGAGGGCCACCAGCCCCAAGACGACGGCGAAGAAGATCAGCAAGCCTTTGACGGCTTTCCGATCAGGGCAGAAAAACTGCTTCAGCTTCTCTTTCATCTTCATTCCCCGATGGCTTGGCGGCAGCGTTCGCAAAGCGGGCCCTCTGGGGTCTCTTGCAAATCGTCGTGATGCTTTCGGCAACGGGCGCAAAGCGGCCGCTCGTCCTTATCGCAGCTCGCCCCCATGGCCCCTTCCTTCAGCTCGGCTTGCCCGACGTTGAACATCAGCGACAGCTCCTCCGAGCGAACGGAGGATAAGGCCGAATAAAGCTCGCCCGGGCAGGAAAGAGTCAGCTTGGCGTCGGTCGAGGAGCCGACCCGCCCGGAGAAACGTTCGCCCTCGATGGCTTTGTTGGCTAAGTCGCGGAGGGAAAGGTAAGCCTCGTAGCTGGCTAAGACCGAGGAATCGAACTCCTGGCTGATCTTCGGCATGTCCTCGAGCTGGACCGATTCCTTTTTGTCGGCTTTCCCGATATAGGAATAGACCTCCTCCATCGTGAAGGGGAGGATCGGGTTAAGCAGGAGGCAGAGGGTAAGCAGGCACCGCCGGACCACCTCGACCGCGGCTTGCCGCCTACTGGAGGCTTGGGAATCGCAATAGAAAAGGTCCTTGTTGGCGTCGAGGTAAAGCGAGGAAAGATCGACGGAAAGGAAATTGATGATCGGGTTGACGACCGAAGGGAAATCAAACGATTCGTAAGCGTTCAGGGCTTTGTTCTTCGTCTGCTCCAGCCGGGCTAAAACAAACCGGTCGAACAGGGAGAAGGCGCATTCCTTCTTTTCCTCGGCCTCCCCGGCGACCCCGAGCATGAATTTGAAGGTGTTCCGGATCTTCCGGTAGTTGTCGACCGCCGAATTGATGATCCTTTCGCCGATCCGGGCGTCGGAGGTGAAATCGACGGTCGCGGCCCAAAGCCGGAGGATATCGGCCCCATATTCGCTGGCGATCTTATTGGGGTCGATCCCATTGCCTTTCGATTTGCTCATCTTCTGCCAGTTCTCGTCCATGACGAAGCCATGGGTCAAGCAGGTTTGGAAGCTGGAACGGCCGGTGCAGGCGAGGGAAAGGATGAGCGAGGCGTTGAACCAGCCCCGGTACTGATCGTTCCCTTCCAAGTACAGATCGGCCGGGTATTCGAGCCCCCGGGCCCGCACCACCCCGTTCCAGGAGGAGCCGGAATCGAACCAAACGTCCATGATGTCGGTCTCTTTGTAGAAGCCGCCGCTTGGCGAAGAGGGGTTCGAATACCCCTCCGGCAAAAGCTGCTTCGGTTCCAGGTCGAACCAAATCGAGGACCCGTGCTCCTTGATGAGCTGCTTGATATGGGCGAAGACCGCCTCCTCGATGATCGGCGAGCCGTCTTCGTTGTAGATGATGGGGATGGGGACGCCCCAGGCCCTTTGCCTGGAGATGCACCAATCGGCCCGGTCGGCGATCATGTTATGCATTTTCCCCTCGCCCCAGCCCGGCAGCCACTTGATGGATTCGACCTCCTTCAATAGCTTAGCCCGGATCGGCTCGATCGAGCAGAACCATTGGGGGGTGGCCCGGAAGATGACCGGCTTTTTCGTCCGCCAGTCATGGGGATAGCTATGGACGATCTCCTCTTCTTTCAAAATGGCGTTTTTCCCGTAAAGCAATTCAATGACTTTATCGTTAGCCTCGGCATAGAACATCCCATCGCATGGGTCGGATTCCCCTAGATGCATATAACCTTTCTCATCGACTGGGCAGAAAGGCTTTATCTGATAACGGGAGCAGACGTTGAAGTCGTCGAGCCCATGGTCGGGGGCGGTGTGGACGCAGCCGGTGCCGGTGTCCTCGGTGACGAAGGAGGCGTTAAGCAAGGGCGATGCCCGCCCATAAAGGGGATGGGCGGCCACCACCCCTTCCAGCTGCTGCCCGCGGTAACTGTCGAGCAAGACGCATTCGCTTAGCCCTAGTTCCTCCTGCAGCCGATCCTTGGCCGAGAGCAAGAAGAGCAATTTGCCCTTATCGGTGGCGAATAAGCCGTACTCGAACTTCGGGTTCAAGGTGATGGCGAGGTTGGCCGGGATGGTCCAGGGGGTAGTGGTCCAGATGACGACGCAGGCGTCTTCCGGCAGCTTCCCCTTCCCGTCTAGGATCGGGAAACGGACGTATAAGGTCTTGCAGGGGACGTCGTGGTATTCGATCTCCGCTTCGGCTAAGGCCGATTCGCTCGAGGGCGACCAATAGACCGGCTTGACCCCCTTGAAGATCAGCCCTTGGAGGGCCATCTTGGCGAAGACGTCGATCTGTTCGGCTTCGTATTCCGGGAGAAGGGTCAGGTAAGGATGGTCGTAATCGCCTAAACAGCCAAGACGCTGGATCTGCCCTTTTTGATGGGCGACCTGCTTCAAGGCGTAATCGCGGCAATGGGAACGGAACTCGGAAACCGACATCTTCTTTCGGTCGATCCCCGATTTGGTGACGTTGACCTCGATCGGGAGCCCATGGGTGTCCCAGCCGAAGACAAAGGGGGTCTTGAACCCGGCCATGTTCTTGTAGCGGATCACGAAATCCTTGAGGCAGCGGTTGAGGGCGTGGCCGCAGTGGATGTCGCCGTTGGCGTAAGGCGGGCCGTCGTGGAGAAGGTATTCGTCTCTGCCTTCGCGATTGGCGTTCATCTTCTCGTAAAGCTTGATATCGGCCCACTTTTTGACCAGCAACGGTTCTTTTTCTTTGAGCCCGCCCCGCATCGGGAAGGGGGTGTTGGGCATGAGCAAGGTGTCTTTTAGCATGGTTTGCCTCCTGGAAAACAAAAGCGCCCACTTAAGGGCGCACAAGCGCGGTACCACCTTAATTCCCTATTGGACATAGGGCGCTATTGGAGCTTAACGGGCTTAGCGACCCCCCTACTCCGTTCGGGGGATAGGCTCGGAAGTGATCTCTTTTTCCCATACCCCTTCTCAGCTTCGGCGGGGCTCTCTGTCGTTCGGGAAAGGCGCTGTCTTCGTCTTAGCCAAGAGAATATTAGCTTAACCGCTGCCAAATAGGAAGGGATATCAGCTCTTGAGGAAATCCGGGAGGATGGAATCGAGGATCGAATCCTCCTCTTCGGCCGGGGTTTTGGGCTCGGAGGCGTCGGTTTGCCTTATCTCGGCGTCGCGGGCCTCCTCGAGCCCGGCATAAGCCGTCTCGTGGGTCGGGCGGGTGTATTGGGGAATCGAGGTGAAGTCGAACTCCTCCGAGAAATCGCTCGCGATGATGGAGACGATCATCTCGTCGCCGAGCCGCTCATTGACCGAGATGCCGAGCTTGACGTCGATGTCATGCCCCGCCTCCCGGGTGATCTCGTCCATGCAGTCCTGGAATTCGATGAGCTTGACGTTGCTGCCGATGGTGATGGAGACGATGGCCCGCCGGGCCCCGGAGATCGAAGCCTCGAGAAGCGGGCAATTGATGGCGTTTTGAGCCGCCTCGACCGCCCGGTTGGGGCCGGAGGCCGAGCCATAGCCGATCAGGGCGATCCCCGAATTCTGAAGGGTTTTCTTGACGTCGGCGAAATCGCGGTTGATATAGGATGGGAGCAAGACCAAATCGGTGACGGTATGGACCGAGGTCGACAAGACCCGGTCGGCCTCCGAGAAAGCCTGGCCCGCCGGGGCGTTGCCGCTAGTTTGGAGCAGCTTGTCGTTGGAGACGATGATGATCGAGTCGACCACGTCTTTTAAGGCATTGAGCCCGCGGACCGAATTGGAGTTCCGCGTCTTCCCTTCCAAAGCGAAAGGCCGGGTGACGATGGCGACGACTAGGCATCCGGCTTCCTTGGCGACTTCGGCCACGACCGGGGCGGCCCCGGTTCCCGTGCCTCCGCCCATGCCGGCGGCGATGAAGACCATGTCGGCCCCCGAGACGATGGCGGCGATCTTATCGCGGCTCGCCTCGGCCGCCGCTTTCCCGACTTCCGGGTCGCCTCCGGCCCCCAGTCCCTTGGTCACCTCTTCGCCCAAAACGATCCGATTGGAGGCTTTGGAAGTGGCCAAGGCCTGCTTGTCGGTGTTGAGGACGTAGAACTCGACGTTTCTAATCTCGTCGTCGATCATCCGGTTGACGGCGTTGTTGCCAGCCCCGCCGATGCCGATCACGACAATGCGGGCGACCGGCTCGAAGCCATCGAGATCATCTGCGATGTTGTCCATAAGCATTCACCTCATAACGCGTCGTCTTCGGGCGAGGGGCGGCGCTTCCCCTTGTCTTTCTTCGGCTGGGTCCGCGATAACGGCGCGACCCCCCGTTGGTTGTCGGCTAATGAGCCCGAGTATTTGCAGCCTAGCAATAAGCCGAGCAAGTTGGCGTATTTGGGATCCCGGGCCCCGATCGAGCGGGGGATGACCGGCAACAACTCGCGGCCAGGCAGGATCTTGGATAAAAACAATTCGAGTCCGGCGAGTTTGGAGCCGCCGCCGACTAGCAATAGAGGCAAATGGGCGTATTCGGCCCCGCCGTAATCCTTCATCAAGGTGGCCAGGCAATTGGATAAGGTCGCGGCATAGCCTTGGAAGTACTCCTCGATGACTTGATTGAGGTCGGCTTGCTTGACGTGGGTGACCGTCCCATCCTCTTTTTGCCCGGTCGCCAAATCGGGATTGTAGGAAATAAGCCTCGGGTCATAGCCGTATTTGACCTTGAGCTCCTCGGCCGCCGCGAAGTCGAGCCCGAATGCCGAGGCGATCTTTTCGCTTAGATTGGCCCCGCCTTGGTAGAAATACAAAGAGGAGTACGGGGACCCCTCGCCGATGAAGGAGAGGGTCGTGACCCTCGACCCGATATCGAGGAGGATATAGGTCCTCGGCATGTCCTTATAAGAGGCGATGAGCTTGGCGGCGCAATAAGCCGACACCGCCTGCTTGTTGACCCGATACCCGGCGAGGCTCACCGCTTTGTTATAAACGTCCTTTATCTCGGTCGGCAGGCAATGGACCTTGGCCTTCACCTCCAAAGAGGTCGTTTTCTTCCCCAGCGGCGGATTCCCGTAAACCGACCCGTCGGCGAGGATGAATTGGTCGGGGATGACGTCGACTAAGGAAAGGCCGGGCGGCAAGAGCTGCTGGGTGACTAAGGAGATGACGTTGGTGACGTCGATCTTCTCCACCCCCATCTCCGGGTTGACGATGGCGGTCGATTTCTCGTTGACGTAGACCTTGAAGCCGGCGGAGGGGAGGACGAGGTTGACGTTGGTGAGGCTGACGGTGATTTTCCTGGCCGGATCGGTGATGTTATGGAAACCGGCCAAGGCTGCCGACAGCTCGTTGAGGTTGATCTGATCTTCTTTGACCAAACCCGGGTGAGCGGCTTCATGGGCATAGACCACGACCGGCTCGCCCCCCAATTCATAGCCTAAGACGACCCGCAGGGCATCCGATCCTATCTCCAAACATCCGATGATATCCATAATGTTCTCCAGACCGCCATATTGTAATATGGGTTCGGCGGTTTTAGAAGGGGGAGCGATAAGAAATTAGTAGTTTTTCGTTAAATTATTAGGGGTAAAGAAAACCGGGCGGAGGGAACGCCCGGCTAGGAAGGGAAAGAGGCTAGTTCAATCTTGAGGATAGGAAAGGGATTCGTCTTCTTCCGAATCCTCCTCCACCACTTCGGAGGTCACTTCTTCCTTAGCTTCGGCCTCCCCTTGCTTGGCGGTCGCGGCATAGGTGATGGCGACCGGGGTGGCGGAAAGGGCGAAGACCGAAAGGAGGAATAAGAAGCCGACGAAAATCGACTTCAGTCGATAATAGCCTTTGCGATGGCCGGTTTGGACGAGTTTGTCTTTCATATTGCTTCCTCCTTTTTCTTAATGGCTCTTAGCTTCGCCGGCAAGCTCCGACGGTTTTGCTCCAGCTCTTCCGGGCTGGGCAAGATGGGCTTGCGGGTCAAGAGAACGAATCGCTTGCTTTCAAGCAATGATGGTAGGTGTCGGGACCCTTCTTCGACGCAGAGTTCCCGAAACCGGTTTTTGATTAGCCGATCATCGAGCGACATGAAGCTGATGATGGCCAAGACCCCGCCGGGATTCAGCAGGCTCGGCCCGACTTCAAGCAGCTTCTCCAAGGCTTCTTCCTCGCGGTTGACCGCGATCCGCAGCGCTTGGAAGGCCTGTTTGGCCGGGTGGCCCTTTTTGGCGAGTTCCTTTGGGGATTTGACGCTTTTGATGATGTCGACGAGCTGGAAGGTCGTTTGGATCGGGGCCTTGTTTCTCGCCCGGCAGATGGCCTTGGCTAAGGGATAGGCGTCTTTTTCCTCCCCATAGTCTCGGAAAATCTTCGTGAGTTCGGCTAGCGAGGCGGTCTCGACCAATTTCGCGGCCGTCAGGCTTTGGCTTTGGTCCATCCGCATGTCGAGCGGCGCATCCTCCCGATAGGAGAATCCTCGCGAAGGGTCGTCGAATTGCGGCGAGGAGACGCCGAGATCGGCGAAGATCCCATCGACCTTGCCGATGCCGCGGCTCGCGAGTTCCCCCGCCAGATAGGCGAAGTTGGAATGGATGAGGGTGAAGTTATCCCCGATTTCCCTAAGCTTCGGCCTCGATTGATTGATGGCCTCGATATCGGAATCGAAGGCGATCAACCGGCCCGAGGGGATCCGCTTAAGGATGGCTGAGCTATGCCCCGCCCGCCCAAGGGTGCAGTCGACGTAGGTTTTCCCGTCCTTGACATCGAGGAGAGATAAGCTCTCCTCAAGCATGACCGGGAAATGGGTGAGGTTCATTTGGCCTCGCCGGCGAGCCGTTCATACTCGCCGCTGGCTTTGCCGAAGTATTCCTGCTGATGGGACGGCTCCCAGATCTCGAAGTGGTCGATGACCCCGACGAGGGTCACCTCCCCTTTGATCCGGTAGGTCTCGAGCAGTTCTTTTCCGAGGGAGATCCGGCCGTGGGCGTCGATATTCATCTCGACGATCGAGGCGCTGGCGACCCGGATGTAGGCTCTGGAGGCTTCGTCGGTATAGGAAAGCGAATGCAATTTGGCCAACAGCTCGTCGAAGGCATCCTTAGGATAGACGGAGAGGCACCCTTCGAATCCTTTCAGGACGTAAAGGGTTTTCTCGTTCTTGTCGGATAGCAGTTTCGGCGGGATCTGCAGCCTTCCTTTCTCGTCGACGGTCCGACGATACGTTCCGAAGTACATTTTGCCCACTTTTTCCCCCTGCGCAGTAACTTTAGCACCCTAATCAGTATCAAGCAAGCCGAAAATATGGTTTTTGCGTAAATTTTGTCGTGGTCAAAAAACCGGCCCGATGGGTAAAAGTCGACGGAAAATAGACTATTGCCTAGACTTAATCGACACAATATCGAGCATATTGCTCCGCCTTGGCCTCAAATAGTTTCCCTCGGTCGATTAGGTACACTCGGTCGAAGCGGCCCGCGACATCCAATGACGGTTTATGGGCGGAGCAGATGACCGCCCATGGATAGGAAAGGATGGCTTCGTAAACCCGTTTCTCTTCCTGCTTGCCCAAAACGACGAGCCCTACATATTGGCATTTATGATTCAGGAAACAACGCTTGATGGAGGATGTCGCGGAATCCATAAACAAAACCTATCCCATAAATAACCAGTCCCCGACTTGAATTGTCAAGCGTCGAATATCAAAAAACCGCCCCGGTGATGTCCAGGACGGTTGACGGCTACTTTTCCTTGATGGCTTCGGCGATGGCGGTCGCGGCCCCGGCTAAGGGCTCGAGGTTATTCGGCAGGAAGATCTTCGTCGCCTGCCCGTCGGCCACCTTCTGCAAGGCTTCATAACCCCGGATGGTCAAGACCGCTTTATCGGCTTGGGCCGCCTTGATGGCCTTGATGCCCTCGGCTTCGGCGTCGCGGACCATCTTGATGCCGGCGGCTTCCGCCTCTTTGAGGTTCTTGAGCCTTTGGGCTTCACCCTCGGCTTTCTTTATGGTCGCTTCCTTCTCGGCTTCGGCATTGAGAATCATCGATTCCTTGTTGCCCTCGGCGATTAGGATGGCGCTTTGCTTCTGCCCTTCGGCGAGCAGGATCTTCTCCCGCTTCTCCCGCTCGGCCCGCATCTGGCGTTCCATCGCCTCTTGGATATCGCGCGGCGGGAGGATGTTCTTCACCTCGACCCGGGTGACCTTGATGCCCCAGGGGTCGGTCGCCCCATCGAGGATCTCCCGCATCTTCTCGTTGATGATGTCGCGGGAAGTGAGGGTCGAGTCGAGGTCGAGTTCGCCGATGATGTTCCGCAAAGTCGTCGAGGAAAGGAGCTCGATGGCTTGGACCGGATTGGAGACCCCGTAGGCGTAAAGCTTGGAGTCGGAGACGTAATAGAAGACGACGGTGTCGATCTGGATGGTGACGTTATCGGAGGTGATGACGTTTTGCGGCGGGAAGTCCTTGACCTGCTCCCGCATGTCGATCCGATGGGCCAGCCGGTCGAAGAAAGGGACCTTCATATGGATCCCGGTCCCCCAGGTGCATTTATAGGAACCGAGCCGCTCGATGATGCCTTTCTCGGTCTGGCCGATGATCTTGACGTTGCAAAGAATCAAGGCCAGCAATAAGACGAAGACGATGAGCCCGACGATGAGCCCGATGGCCCAGCCGGGGAAAGAATCCAGCATATTCATTTTTCAAGCCCTCCTTGTCCATTGGCTTTGTCGATGATGAGTTTGTTGCCGGCGATGGCGACGATCAGGGCGACCTCGCTCGGCTCGAAGCTTAGCCCCTCCGAGCGGACCTCGGCGGTCCAGGTTAAGCCATCTATCATTATCTCCCCTTTATGGAGATAGGAGCAAGGGGAGAGGACGATGCCTTTCTTGCCGATGAGCCCTTCGACGTTGCTCTTGGTCTGCTCTTTCTTGCTCATCACCTTTTTTATCAACGGGCGCAAAGCGAAGAAGGCGATGATCGAAACGCCGACGAAGACGATGATCTCGCCCCAATAGGGAACCCCGCTGATGAGCGAGGCGACCAAGGCGGCCGCGCCCCCGATGGCGAACCACAAGCTGACTAAGGCGGCGGTGCTGGCCTCGATGATAAGGGAAAGGACCACCATCAGCAGCCAAATAAGCCACATCCATTGTTCGATCATGTCATTTCGCCTCCGTATGGATTATAAGATACCCCTCGCTAGGGCTAGGCTCAACTTTGTAGTGACGGGCCGCGGTCAAATCCAGCCCCAATCTTTCCCCCAGGCGGGAAAGCAAGGCGGTTGAGCAAAGCCTGGCATAGCTTTTCTTCGCCTTCACCTCGAATAGCGACCTTTCCTCGAGATCGCCTTGGTCGAACCGTTCCTTGCTGACCGGATAGACGATCAGCCGATTCTTTTCGTCGATCCCGATCCGGACCCGGTAGGCCGAATCCAAATACGGCAAGCAGGCGGCGTTGAAGGTCAAGCAATTCCTATTGATCGTCGCCTGGAGGTCTTTGGGGTGCATATCGATCCATTCAATCATCTTTGTGTCCTCGGCAATATTATGAAGTCTTTTGCAAACGTTTGCAAATCATTTTATGCAGATTTCGGATCGTCCTTCTTCGAATACATGTATTAATCGAGAATTTCCTCAAAACTTATTTGCAATCGTTTGCATTTGCTTGCATTGGACTTGCATAGTTCTATAATGAACAATATGGAAAACCAGAACTTGACCATTCAGGAGGCGCTGCAGCGATATCGAGCCTGCCGGAAAAAGACCCGAATCCTCTCGCTAGTCGGCTTTGCCCTATTCGTCGTCGGGATCGTCGTCGGGGCGGTATGCTCGATATACTTAAACCCTTGGGGGATGATCGCCATCCTCCCGGGATTCATCGTCTTCTTCGTCTCGATATTCTGGAACTACAAAACCCAAAAAGCCTTCTTCGCCATCGCCGAGTCCGGTTATATCGAGCCGCTGTCGATCCTTCGCTCCACCGATCTGCGGATCATGGATCGTTACGTCAGCCAGGTCGAGCGGAAAATAAAAGAAGGGAAATGGATTGGCCCTCGGGCCGACGACGCGCACGTCTACCAGCCCCCGAGCTTCGAAGGCAAGGATCGCTACGACCGCCTTTTAGAAAGCGGAAGAGCCGAGCGGCATTCGCTTAGCTCGACCGTCAATTGCTCCCGCTGCGGCTATATCAACGACGAGGAAGCCGAGTTCTGCTCCCAATGCGGGGCCCCGCTTCCCCAGCACAAAAACAAATAATGCTTTTTGATGCGGGGTCAACCGACTATCCTATAGATATGAAGAAAATCGAAACCCCGTCGCAAGCCTTGCAATCGATAAAACGATGCCGGAAAGCCTACGCCGCCTTCATGATGGGGAGCCCCTTCCTTTTCGTCGCCGCTTTTCTTTGCCTCATCTTCCTCATCGATTACATCGGGCTTTACGCCCTCTTCTTCCTATTCCTCCCGATCATCGGGTTCGCCTTGGCTTTCTTTTTCCTTTACCAAGCCAACCAAGCCTTCGCCAAACTCCAGTCCTTCCAATTCGTCAATATGGAGATCAAGCGCCACCCCTTGCGGGTCCCGATGATTTTCGATCGTGACGTCCAAGCCTACATTAAGGCGGTCGAAGCCAAGCTTGCCGGAGCCGCTCCCCCCGCCCCCGCCAAGCCGGTCCATAACCCCAACCCCATCGCCGACATCCGGACCAAAGAGGGGGTAATCAAGCAGGAGCATATCGCCCTCTCGACCGTCAATTGCCCCCGCTGCGGCTATATCAACGACGAGGAAGCCGAGTTCTGCTCCCAATGCGGGGCCCCTTTGCCGAAAAAAGGAAAAAGGTATGAAAAAGAAAGAAGCTAAGTATCTGAAGCTCAACGAGGACGGCAAAGCGATATTGCCCCTGAAGATCAGCGACGACCGGGAATTCCTCTCCCCCTACTATTTCGACGAGCCGCTGATCAGCGATGAAGTCGCCTCTTACCTTTCCGCCCATCGGAGTATCGGGTTATGGAAAGACGGGGTTGAGGTCCGGCTGTTCTCGGATAAGGTCAGCAAGAAGGAGAAAACGGTCTACGAAAACGCCATCCACGCCTATTATCGGGAGAAACTGGCCCAATCCGCGCGCGAAAGGAAGCGGAATTTCCTGCTGTCCGGCTTCCTTTTCCTTTTGGGATTGCTGGTCTTCGCCTCGATGTTCATCCTCGACCACTTTCTCGGAGAAAGGCTTGGCATGTGGAGCGAGGTCATCGACGTCGTCGCCTGGGTTTTCATTTGGGAAGCGGTCGACATCGCCTTCATCGAGGGGATCGAGCATTCCTCCGACCATCGGATCGCCAAAAACCTAAGCCAATGCCAGGTCCGCTTCGAAAAACTGAAAGAAAACGCGGACTAGCCGCGTTTGGATAAATAGGGATCCATCTCGAACTTGATGATGGAACGGGACAATTCGATGATGTCGAGCTCGCTTCCGGGAAAGATGAACCCTTCCCCCTCCCCGTCTTCCCGTTCAAGGATCTCATATAGCCCCATCGAGGAGAAATCGTGGTCGAACGGCTCGCCGGTGAGCCCGTCTTTGTAGCGGACTTTGGCCCAGACGTCGACGTCGGCGTAAAGCTTGTCGTCCTCATCCCGGTATAAAAGCCCTTTGATATGGCAGTACCTGACGTCGATGATCGGGTATAAGGTGGCGACTTGCTCAGCCGAAAAGGAGATCGCCTCGTCTAAAGGAAAGTCCTTCTCGAAGGTGATCCGGCCTTTTTGGACCCTCATTTCCGGACCTCGGCAGCGAGCTTGGCCTCGAGATCGGCGATGACTTTGGCCATGGCGTTATTGACCTCCTCGTCGAC
The DNA here is from genome assembly GCA_949296775.1 of uncultured bacterium. Taxonomy (GTDB): domain Bacteria; phylum Bacillota_I; class Bacilli_A; order RFN20; family CAG-826; genus Alloenteromonas. Next base: position 373,072 of record CASFQA010000001.1, read on the forward strand.
TAAGGTCTTGTCGGCGGCGAACTTGATGGAGATGGCCAGCGACTTCTTGCCGCTTGGCAGATGCGGCCCGACGTAGACGTCGAAGGGGACGACCTCCTTGATAAGGGAGGAATTCATGACCGTCTTCTTAACCTCGTCGAAACCGACCTTATCGTCGACGACGAAGGAAAGGTCGCGGGTCACGAAGGGGAAGCGGGACGGGGGCAGGCTCTTGATGGGGCTGACCTTGAGGTCGAAGACGGCCGAAAGGTCGATCTCCATCACCACGGCGGAATTAAGCCCCAATCGCTTCAGCAAGGACGGATGGACCTCACCGAGGAAGCCGATCCGCTGCTTCCCTAAGCAAACGTAGGCTGAGCGGCCCGGATGAAGGGAAGGGCAATCCTCCGCCTTAAGGTAACGGTAACGGGAAGGGATGACCCCGAGGGAACGGAATATCTCCTCCAACGCCCCTTTGGCGTCGTAAAAATCGTACCTCCGGCGGGTAATGTCGCCCCACTGTTTGGCTTCGCCGGCATAGGCGAGGGCGAGGTGGGTGGCCTCATACCCTTCGGCATCGACGTCGGCCACCTCGAAGATGGCCCCGTCTTTGGCTTGCCGGGCGGCGTTATAGGAGAGGACCTCCAAAAGCGAATAGGCAATGGAAGTCCGGACGTAGGCGTGGTCGGAGGTCAAGGGATTGGCCAATTCGTAAGGCTTATGATCGAGGAAAAGAGGGAAATAACGGAGTTCGTCTTGACTCACCAAGGTATAGGTCAAGACCTCGTCGAGCCCCCGGAGATTGAGCAGCCTCCGGACCAGCCTTTCCTTTTTCTGCCTCTCGGTCAAGCCGGTCAGGGAAAGGGAAGAGACCGGGAGCTCGCTTTTGACGTTGTCTAGCCCCAACAGGCGGATCACTTCCTCCGAGACATCGGCTTTTCCGTCGATATCCAGCCGGTAGGAAGGGGAAAGGAGATGGAATTCCCCCGCGGATTTCCCCATTAGGGTAAAGCCATCGCGGGTTAAGGCATCGAGCACCTGCTCTTCGCGGAATTCGGTCCCGAGCCGGGCGTTGAGGTAGGAAAGGGAGACCGTGATCTCTTTCGCCGGGGATTTCGCTTCCCCATAGGCCGACGCCACCTCGATATCGGCGGTTTCCGCCAACTCGAGGAGGAGTTTCTTGACCAGCCTCAGGGCTTGTTGCTGGGAGAGCGGGTTGACCCCTTTGACGAAGCGGAGGGAGGAATCGCTGCTTAAGCCAAGCCGGGATGAGGTGCGGCGGATGCTGGCCCCGGCGAAGGAAGCGGCCTCGACCACGATGTTGACGGTGCTTTCGTCGACCCGGCAGCAATCGGCGGTCATGATGCCGGCTAGGCACATCCCTTTGCCTTGGCTTGAGACCAGGAGGTCGCCTTTTTGCAAATCGTACTCCTTGCCGTCCATCGCCAAGAACTTCCCCTCGTAATCGTCGATGACGTCGAGTTTCCGTTCGGGAAGCTTGTCCTCATCGTACATATTAAGCGGCTGCCCGGTGACCAGCATGACGTAGTTGCCGATGTCGACGATGTTGTTGATCGGGCGGATGCCGCTCGCCATCAAAACCGACTTCAGCCATAAAGGCGATTCCTTGGTCTTGACCCCTTTGGCGACGATGGCTTGGAAGCTCGGGCAGGAAGGGGAAGAAGAGGTGACGAGGAAATCGGTCCGCTCTTCGCCCAATTCGACCCCCTCCTCGATCGTCGGCTCAAGGTTGAATAGGCAAGCCACTTCCCTAACGACGTTATTGAGGGCGTAGAGGTCGGGCCGATTGGGGAGGAGGTCCATGTCGAGGATGGCGTCGTCGTAGCCGAGTTTCCCCAGCGGGTCCTCATCCCCGACTTCGAAATCATCGGGCAATTCCTCGATGCCGGCGCATTGGTAGTCGCTAAGGTATTTCCGATCGACCCCGAGTTCATAAAGGGCGCAGCACATCCCGTTGCTTTCGACCCCGCGGATGAGGCTTGGCTTGATCTCGATTTCCGGGAGGCGGGCTCCGGGCCGGGCGACGATGACCTTCAAGCCGGTCCGGGCGTTGGGGGCGCCGCAGACGATCTGCTCGACCCCGTATTTCTCCCCCTCGTCGACTTGGAGGATGCGGAGATGGTCGGAATCGGGATGGGGAAGGCAGGAGAGGATCTTCCCGACCACCAGCCCGGTGGCCTCCGACAAACAGGAGATGCCCTCGACCTCGGCCCCGGCGAAGGTCAATTTCTCGGCCACCGCTTTCGGGGTCAAGCCGGTCAGATCAAGATGGGATTTCAAATAGTTGTATGAGACTTTCATCGAAGTACACCTCGTTATTTCGCGTAAAACGGCGACAGGAAGCGGTAGTCGTCGGCGTAGAAACGGCGGATATCGTCGATCCCGTAACGGAGCATGGCGACCCGCTCGACCCCGACCCCGAAGGCGAATCCGCTCCAAAGCTCGGGGTCATAGCCGCACATCTTGAGCACCTTAGGATTGACCATCCCGGCCCCCAGGATCTCGATCCAGCCCGATCCTTTGCACATCGAGCAGCCCTTCCCTTGGCAGGCGAAGCAGGAGACGTCGACCTCGACGCTTGGCTCGGTGAAGGGGAAATAGGAGGAACGGAGGCGGATCTCCCGCTTCTCGCCGAACATTTTCCTGGCGAAGAGCTCCAAAGTCGCCTTCAGGTTGCCTAAGGAGATGTTTTTGTCGACCACCAGCCCCTCGATTTGGGCGAACTGATGGGAATGGGTCATGTCGTCATCGTCCCGGCGGTAGGTTTTCCCCGGGCTGATCATCTTGATCGGGGTCAGCCCCTTCCTTTCGAGCATGACGTGGGCTTGGGCGGCCGAGGTTTGGGTGCGGAGCAGTTTCCCTCCCTTCAGATAGAAGGTATCCTGCATGTCCCGGGCCGGATGGTCGGCCGGGACGTTAAGCAATTCGAAGTTATACAAATCGGTCTCGACGTCGCGGCCGGAGACGACCTCATACCCCATGTCGAGGAAGATGTCGGTCACCTCGTCGATGATGAGCCGGAAGGGGTTCTGATGGCCGATGGCCGTCCCTCGCCCTGGGAGGGAAAGATCGATTCGCTCGGCTTCGAGCTTGGCTATAAGCGCGTTCTCCTCCATCGCTTTCTTTTTCGCCTCGTATTCCGCGCTCAACCGGTTTTTGGCCTCGTTGACCGCTTTGCCGAAGGCGGCTTTCCCCTCGTTAGGAATCGACCGCATCTGCCCCATCAAGGCGGCGATCGCCCCCTTTTTGGCGAGATAGGCGGCGTAAAACCGCTCCAACTCGGTTGGGGTTTGGGCTTTTTCCAGCGCCTCCAACCCCTCGGCTAAGGTCTTCTCGATTGCAGTGTCCATCTTCGCTCCTTAAATAAAAATAGGCCCCGTGGGAACGGATTTACCGCGGTGCCATCCCGATTCGATCCCCCATTGGGGACCGCTCTCTTTTCCCGTTAACGCCGGGCGCGGGCGGGTCTCCCCGCCACCCTCGGAGGCGAATTCGCGGAACTCCCCTCGGATGGTCTCACTCTCCACCCGTCCCTGTAAGGGAAGTCGCCCCGTTACTACTCCTCGTCTTTAGGCGAGGCCATTCTATCCTTCGCCGCCGTTTTATGGAAGAGCCAACTCCCGGGAGAAGGCGGAAAGGAAGGGGAATTTGCTCAAGGCGTCGAATCGGGGGAAGCCGCGGATGAACAGCCCGAGCTCCGCGATAAGCCGGTTGGGGCAACCTAGATAAGCCTCCTCCTTCCCCTTTATCAAAGAAGGGGAACGGGTGGCGAGGAAAGCCAGCCTATTGAGCCGGTCGAGCAGACGGAGGAAATGGAGCTCAAGCTCCGCCTCCTTTTTGGCCATCGGCCCGCGAACGAAAAGCGAATCCGGGAGGGAACGGGCCAAATCCGAGAGGTAATCGGCGTAAAAGGGATAGTTGGGGTTAAGATAAAGGATCGATTGGTAACGGTCATTGAGACGATGGAATATCGGGGCGAACGGCTCGATGATCTCCTTCTCCAACGCCAACTCCCTCGTCAATTCGTCCAGTTCCTTTAAGTCGGATGAAAGCCGTTGCCTCCGTAAGTAGGCGGCTAAAAAGGCGAGGAGAAAGGCAGCGAAGAGCAAGGACAAGGACAAAAACGAGATGGTCAGATCCTTGGGGTCGGCCGCTTGGGAATAGGAAAAGGCGGCGTAAACAAGCAAAGACGAATAAAGCGCGATCATCAATATGGCCAAGACGACGCTCGGCCAGCGCGGATAGGCTTTTAAGGACAGAGGTGTTCGGTTCATGTTTCCCCCACTTAAATATGTAGGCGGGGAAAAGCGAATCGTCACCTTTTAAAACGTCGTGGCGGGCGGGATGACCCCCGAAAGGTCGAATTGCTCGTAACTGCCTTTGTCCCCGGGGGATTCGACCTCGAAGCCATCGTAGGCGAACTCAAAGCCGAATTCGAGGAAGGCTTCTCCGCCATTCGAATTAGCCGTCTGGTCGAGCCCTTCGACGTCGATGACCGCCTCAAAGCCCAAAAATCCGGTTTCGTCGTATCGCCATCGCTCCGTGTATTCGTTGATGGTGGCGTTGGCGAAGGCCGCCTCCGTTTGGCCGAGGATGTCGCCGATTGAGCCGAGCCCTTCGGAACCGGCGTCTATTTCGGCGTTAGACGAAAGGTAATCCAGCAGATCGTCGACGTTATCGATGTTCAAGGTGAAGCCGGACTGGCTGAACTTGAAGCAATCGGCGTGGTCGGAATGGAAATCGCGGTAAGGCTCGGCGGAAAGCGAAGCAAACATCGAGCCGACCTCGACTTCCGTCCCCGTCTCTCCCAAAGGCATGACGATTTTCCGGGGGACGGTGGTATCCAGGGCGGTGTTGAGCAAGAGCCAAAAAGGCGACAGCGACGAATCGCTGCAATCGAGGTAAAGGCTCTGCCCATCCCCATACATCCCGAAAGCGAGCCCGTTTATCCCCATCGGCATCCCCGGGAGGGAAAGGCTGAACGAGCCTTGCTCATCCCCTAGCCCGGTGGTAAAGGAGAAGGAGGAGCCATCGACCCGGATATCAAGCGGCAGCTCATTGACGGTCAGCGGATATCCCCCATAGCTGCCGGAAAGGCTAAGCGGGGTCGAGGTCGTGATCTGCAAAGCGGTCTTCTCGCTTGAGCGGAGGGCGGCTTTGTCGAATAAGGCAAACGCGTCCTCCGGGGACGCCTTCTCTCCGCGGTGGCAGCCGATTAACGACAATAAAGGGAGGAGGAGCCAAACGGTTTTCTTCATAAGTTCAATCCTTTCCATTCAAATAGGCGGCGTAATGCATCAAGATCCCGCCGGCCACGCCGACATTGAGCGAATCGATGCCGGCCATGGATATTTTAATATTGGTTTGGCATCGCTCAAGGATGGTTTTCGCCACTCCCTGCCCCTCATTGCCGAGGCAGAGGGCGAATTTGGCGGGGAAGGCAAAGCCTTCGAGCGGCCTCGCCGACTGCAAACTGGTCCCGAAAAGCGGATAGCCTTCTTTTTCTAGCAAGGCCAAAGCCTCCCTTTCCCCCATTCTCATCAAGTTCAAGGAAAACAGCGCTCCCTGGGAGCTTTGGACGGCCTTGGGGTTGAAATAGGAACAGCTCCCCGTAAGGGCGATGACGTCATGAAACCCGAAGCAGAGGGCAGTCCTTAGAAGCGTCCCCAAATTGCCGGGGTCTTGGATCCGGTCAAGGAGCAGGACCCGCTGGCTCGATAAAGGCTTAGGGGAAGCCGCCTTGGCGATCCCGACGATCGGTTCGGGGTGGACCGAGGTCGAAAGCCGCTTGATGATGTCCTCCCCCACTAGGTAGCCGCTGACCTCATAAGGCTGCGGGGCGGTGGCGAAAAAGCTTTGCAGCAAACCGGCCTCATAGGCCATCGAGACCAAATGGTGGCCCTCGACCAAAAAGCCCTCGGGGCCGCCTTTGGAAAGCAATTTGGCGGCTTCTTTGACTTTCCGGTTATCCTTGCTCGTTATCCTCTCCATAGGCATGGCTGATGATCCTTTTCCTCAGTTCCCAGTAATTCGGGCAATATTGGAGCACAATCGCGTAAAATTTTGAAGAATGGTCCCGCACCCGGTCATGGGCCAATTCGTGGACGACGACCGAATCGATGACCTCGGGGGAGAAATGATAAAGCCAAAGCGAGAAGGCCAAGGTCTTGGTCCGGCTGGAATTGGTCCCGACCCGGCTATTCATGTCTTTGGCTTTGACTCGATAAGGGGTGGTTATCCCCATAAGGGGGGCGAAATAAGCGACCCGGGAGGCGAAATACTCCTCGGCTTGCTCGGCATAACCCGCCCTGACCGCCTCTTCATTCAGATTGGTTTCGACCTTTTGGCCTTTGATGTAAGTGTAGGGGCGTTCTCTCTCCTCGCTCCGCTTCCGCGTTTGCCGCTCGACCCAGGCCATCATCTTGGCGACCTGCTCGTCGATCGAGGAAAGGCTGGCTCGGACCGGGACCGAGATCAATAGGGTTCCGTCCCTCCTTAAGGAAAGCCGGATGCCCGAGCGGCGGCGAAAAAGCAACCGGGCTTCGTAGACCACCCCGTGATAAGAGTAATTCCGACGCAATTCACGCATATCCATGTAATTATATCCTCCTTTCGCCTATTTAGTGTATGATGGGCGACGCTATGGAAAAGATTCTCATCTCCGCCTGCCTGCTCGGCGAGAAGACCCGTTACGACGGGCGCGATAACCTCGTTGAGGGGCTGATGGAGTTCACCAAATTCTATGACGTCGTCCCCTTCTGCCCGGAAGTCGAAGGCGGGATGTCCACCCCACGGATCCCCTCGGAAATCCGAAACGGGGCCGTCGTCAGCCAAGAAGGGGAGGACGTGACCCGCTATTTCGAGCGCGGGGCCCGCAAAGCGCTCAACATCTGCTCCTTCCTCGGCATTCGGCTCGCCATCCTCAAAGACGGATCCCCCTCCTGCGGGACAAAGCAAATCCACAATGGCCGATTCAACGGCGGGAAAGTAAACGGGATGGGCGTCACCGCCGCTAGGCTAAAGGAAAAAGGCATCAAAGTCCTAAACGAGGAAGAGGGGTTGGCCCTCTTATCGGAATTGCTTGGCAAAGAGGCGGAAAAACAAGCCAAGCGGGCCCAGAAAGAGCGTTGTCATGGCCAAAGCGGCGAATAAACCCTCGCATCGGAATAGCCTCCGCGATTGCGCCCTCATCGCCACCCTCGGGGGATTGGCTTTCGTCGTCAGCGCCGTTTTCCCCATCCCCTACCCTTGGGGCGGCTACTTCAACTTCGGCGATGCCTTCATCCTCACCTCCTCCATGCTTTTCGGTCCCTTAATCGGAGCCGGGGTCGGCATCCTTTCCGGGGTGCTTTCCGACGCCTCCGCCGGTTATTTCCTCTTCATCCCCTTCACCATCCTCGCCAAAGCCCTCTTGGGTTTGGGGGCGGGGCTCTTCCGTGAAAAGAAGATTTTTAAGTACGTAATGCCATTTTTCGGCTGCGCGGCCGAGGTGCTTATTTACCTACTTGCATACTTGCTTCTATATGGTCCAGCCGGTTTGTTGAGTTCGGCTTTCGATTGCCTGCAGGCCTTTGGCTGCCTCCTTCTTTCCTTCCCCTTGTCCCATCTAGCCAGGAAGGCTCTCCGTTAAAGCCCCTCGTCTTCCCTATCAAGGTCCTCGACCTTTTCTTTTTCCATCGCGCGGCGGGCGCTCGAATAGTAAAGCTGCCCCGCCAAAGCGGCGGCTAGCCCTAAGACCGCGTCTTCGGCCAGCCCGACGAAATCGGCGTTTAAGAAAAAGCGGAAACCGCCGATGACGGCCAAAGCCCCAGCCAAGACAAAGCAGAGGATCCGGCTTAGGCTCAGCTCTTTGTATCGTTGTTCGTCCATCGTTTATCCCTCCTTACTTAATAAGTAACGAGGAAACGGGCCGACGTCACCGGCTTATTCGAATCCCCGGACGTTCAATACCCGATAAATGACGAGCAATAGCCCTTCATGGGGGTCATTCACATCGATCCCCCCGACCTCATAAAGCCGCTTCAGCCGATAGGAAAGCGAATTCCGGTGGAGGTAGAGGGCGGCGGCAGCCTTCATCTTCTCCCCTTTATGGTCTAAGTAGGCCAACCCGGCTTTGATCCATTCGTTCTTCAGCCGAGCGAAATGGTCGAGAAAAGCCGAATAGAGACTGAAGTTTCCGTATAAGGTATCGCGCAAAATGAGCTCATCGGGCCGACTCACCTGCTTAGGATAGGAGGCTAAAGCCGCCCCAAGCAAAGTCTCGGCCAATCTCCCTTGGAGGTTGGTCAATAGCCCCGCCGCTTCGGTAAGCGAATCGCTGCAATAGCCCCCGAGAAGCAAAGAGGCGGTCTCAAAAGCCATCTCAGCTTCGCAATAGGCGGCGGAGTCGTCGATCGGCTTGAACTCCCCCTTTACCCGAAGCCTCGATAAAGACGAGTTCAAAATCGCGAGGCTCAAAGGGGAAAGGCTTTTGACGTAGAGCCTCATACTTTCAATAGGAACGATTCGAAGGGCCTTAAGGTGAAGGTGTGGTTATCGAGCAAGACCGAATCGTAATTGTGGAGGACGACGTCTTTGATCCGCCAATAGAAGTCGAACTTGACCTCATAGGGGCGGAAGTTGCTGACGACCATCAGCTTCTCGGTCCCGTCATGGAGATAGGCGAAGACGTCGGGGTTGTCGATGTCGATGAACTGCAATTCCCCGTTCAAGACCGTCTCGTTCAAATCGGGCAGCCTTCGCTTGAGGATGGCGTATTGATAGAAATTGATGATCGACCAGGGATCGTTCATCTCGTCCAAGACATTGATCCCGTGCTTGTATTCCTCCCCCAGCTTAAGCCACGGGGTCCCGGTGGTGAAGCCCCCGTTCTCGCCCCGGTTCCAAGGGATCGGCGAGCGGCCGGAAAGGCGGGATGTCCGTTGCAGATAGTCGAGGATCTCCTCCTCGCTATACCCTCTTTTCCGGAATCCGGGGACTTCGCTTCTTTCGCCCGGGTCGGCGTAATAATCCTCGATCGAGGGATAGTCCGGATTGGCCATCCCGATCTCCTCCCCTTGGTAGATGAAGGGGGTGCCGTAAAGGAAAAGCAAGGTGATGAGCAGGCATTTGGCCGATTCGTTGCGGAATTGCTTCGATCCGTATTGCGATAAGACCCGCGGATGGTCGTGGTTGCACCAATATAGCGGCATGTCGGCCTCGGCGTGGCAGACTTGGTACCAACGGAGGAAGTTCCTTTTCAGATTGACCAAATCGAGCTGCCGTTCCTCTTTTTTCTTCCCGATCGACTCCCAGCCCCCGTTTTGCCAGACGCAATCGAAGTTGAACACCATGTTGATCGGGCCGGATTTCCGGTTCACGAGCTTCAAGGCCCGTTCCGGGGAGATGCAGCCCCCGGCCTCGCCGACGACTAGGCAATCGTAGGCCGAGAAGACCCGCTCATCGAATTCCTTGAGATAGTCGAGCACCTCGTCCCGGTTGGAGTACATGTCGACGTCGAGGACATAGCCGGTCGCGTCGATCGGCTTAGGCGAATCGGGGAGCCCCGGGGCTTTGGCGATATGGGCGATGGCATCGAGCCGGAACCCGTCGATCCCCCGGTCGAGGTAATAACGGGCGATGGCGTGGTAACGTTCCCGAAGCTTGGGGTTGCTCCAGTCGACGTCCGGCATCTTGGGCGAGAAAAGGTGAAGGTAGAAATCGTCGGTCCCCTCGATGTTCTCCCAAGCGGAGGTGAAGAAGAAGCTCTCCCAATTGTTCGGGGGGAGTAATTTCCCGTCGACCCGCCTCCCTTTCCGGATGAAGTAATACCCTCTTTCCTCCGAGGAAGGCTCGGCGAGCGCCTTCTTGAACCAAGGGTGCTCGATCGAGGTGTGGTTCAAGGTCAAGTCAAGCAGCAAGCGGATGCCCCGGGCGTGAGCTTCCTCAATGAGGCGCGAGAAATCCTCGTCGCTCCCGTAAAGGGGATTGATCTTATAGTAATCGCGGACGTCGTATCCCCCATCGTCCATCGGGGAATCGAAAAGCGGGCAAATCCAAAGGATATTGACCCCGAGATCATGCAGGTAATCGAGTTTCGACCGCAGGCCGTTGAGGTCGCCGAACCCATCGCCGTCGCTATCGAGGAACGATTGGGGATAAATGATATAGCCGACCCCGTCAAGCCACCACTTCTTCTGCTCCATTGCTTTTCCTTTCGCTGTATTTTCGAAGATATATTAAACCACTAACCCCGGTTAAGGTAGATGGCTTTTGCGCGCCATTTGACCCAAGCGAAAGAAATTGCTTCTTCGCTCTTCCCTTCCCCTCCCCTTTGGGGTATCTTGTCGCTTATGAAGTCATTGTGGAAGACTCTGAAGCAGATGATTAAGGGAACCGGGGTCGTCTATTTTTTCAATTTCGTTTTCCAACTGTTAACCGTCTGCACCTCGGTCTTCACCACTTTCCTCATCAAGGTGCTCCTCGACTCCTTCACCAAGGACCTCGACAAAGCCCAATACCTTGAAAAAATGATCGTCGATATGCTCACTTCCGGCAACGGGGCGCAGTATTTATACGACCATATGTCGATTTTGCCCATCGCCATCGCGGTGACGGCGGCCATCACCTTCCTCTTGTCGATGGCCCGAATGCTCCTCCGCTTCCGGGCTTCAAGCTCGATTAACAAGAAAATGCAGCTGTCCTTATTCGAGCAGCTGGAGCATCAGCCTTTCGCCTATTATAAGAAGACCAAGTCCGGCGACCTCATACAAACCTGCACCCGCGACGTCGATGTCCTGCGGCGGTTCATCATGATGGATCTGAACGAGTTCGCCTATACCTTGTTCATCGTCGTCATCTGCTTCGCGATCCTCTTCGACATTTCCTGGAAGCTGACCGCCGTCTCCCTCTCGATCCTTCCCTTCATGTTCGTCTATTCCTTCTTCCTGATCAAGGAAGTCCGGAAGCGTTACCGCCGGACCGACGACTCGGAGGCCAACATGACCGAGAAGATCTCGGAAAACCTCGCCGCCGTCCGGATCGTCAAGGCCTATAACGCCGAGAACCACGAGATCGCCCAGTTTGAGGAGCGTTTGGCGGACTACGAAGGGAAGTTCCGTTCCTGGCGGATTTTCTCCTCTTTCTTCTTTTCCTCGACCGACATCTTCGTCTTCCTCTCCCGCAACATCGCCCTCATCTATTCCCTCTACCTCGCGATCGCGGGGGAAATCACCGCCGGCACCGTCGCCATCGCCTTCATGTTCGTCAACATGATGGTCTGGCCCCTCCGGAGCTCGGCCACCTCCCTTTCCAACCTCGGCCAGGTCATCGCCAGCTCCGACCGGATGCAAAGCCTTCTCCAGTCCCCGATCGAGGACATCGAGACCGGCGACTCGCCGAAAATCGAAGGCGAGATTACCTTCGACCACGTCAGCTTCGCCTACCCCGACGACCCAGGGCGGCTGGTCATCGACGACGTCTCCTTCACCATCAAATCCGGGCAGACGCTCGCGATCCTTGGCAAAACCGGCTCCGGCAAATCGACCTTGTCCCAGCTGCTCACCCGGCTTTACGAGCCGACCACGGGCCACATCTACCTCGACGGCCACGATATCCAGGGAATAGCCAAGAAATACCTCCGGACCCAGGTCGTCCCGGTCCTCCAGGATCCTTTCCTTTTCTCCAAGACCGTCATCGACAACATCCGCCTCGCCAAGGAGGGGGCGAGCGAGGAGGAGGTCAAACGGGCCGCCTACCTCGCCTCGGTCCAAGCGACCATCGAGTCCTTCCCCAAGGGGTATTTGACCCCAGTCGGCGAGAAAGGGGTCACCCTCTCCGGCGGGCAGAAGCAAAGGGTCGCCATCGCCCGAACCCTTTTAAGCGGGGCCCCGATCCTCATCTTCGACGATTCCCTTTCGGCCGTCGACACCGCCACCGACCTCGAGATCCGGACCCATCTTAAGAACCTCGGACGGAAGCTCACCACCATCCTCATCACCCATCGGATCATGTCGGCCAAGGACGCCGACCTCATCATCGTCTTGAACGACGGGAAAATCGAGGAGATGGGGACCCACGAGCAATTGGTCAACCAGGAAGGGACCTACCGCCGAATCGCCGCAATCCAGGAGAGAATCGCATAATGGCCAGCCATTTCGCCTTCGAGGAAGAGAAACTTCCCGACAAAGTCAACCTCGCCGTTTGGGGGAAGATCCTCCGCTACGCCCTTTCCGAGTGGCCGCTGCTTTTGGTTTGCCTATTCACCACCTTGGTCGTCACCTTCTACGACTCGAGCTTCATCCCCGTCATGAACAGCGCCGCCATCGCCGGCATCGGGGAGGCAAGCGAGCTCGGGATCAACTCGGCTTGGGGCGTCACCCTCCACGTCAACTTCATCTTCGGGATCAAGGTCGACATGGGTTATGGCACCTTCATCGCCCTGCTTCTCGTCATGATCTTCCTCCGGTCCGCCGCCATCTTCTTGCTTTTCTATTACCAGAACATCATCTCGATGAAGATCATGATCAAGCTCCGGCGCGACACCTTCAAGAAGATCCAGGAACTCCCCTTCTCCTACTTCGATTCCAATTCCAGCGGCTGGCTCATCGCCCGGATGCAAAACGACACCGCCTCGATCGGCGACGTCTTGTCGAATTCGCTCAATACCGTCCTTTGGGCCGGGTTCGAGCTCGTCTTCACCATCGGGACCATGTTCTCGACCAACTGGATATTGTCGCTCGTCGTCTTGGCCTCGATCCCCTTGGTGGCGGTCATCGTCCCGATCTTCGAGCGGATGCTCCTCCTCCGCCACCGCACCGCCCGAAGCGCCTATTCCCATTACGTCGGCTGGCTGGCCGAAGCCATCGACGGGGCCAAAACCATCAAAACCCTCTCGATCGAGGATCGGATCGACGAGGAGGCCAAAGACATCACCGAGGACATTCGCCAAAAGCGGTGGCGGGCGATGCGGGTCAACGCCTTCTTCACCCCCTTATTGGAGCTCATCTCGTCGGCGATGATCGCCATCCTGGTCACCATCGGCTTAAGCGACATCATCTCGATCGAGGCGGCCGAACTAAGCGCCCTCATCGTCCTCTTCGTCGGCTTCGTCCAGAGCATCTACAACCCGTTGCAGGGCCTTTCCCAGACCTTCGGCGACATCATGGCCTCCCAAGCCGGGGCCGAGAAGGTGATGCAGCTGCTCGAGGCCAAGGTCGAGATCGTCGACAAGCCCGAGGTCATCGAGAAATACGGGACCATCTTCGCCCCGAAGAGCGAGAATTACGAGGATATCGAAGGCGACATCGATTTCGACCACGTGAGCTTCGCCTACTCCAACGGGATCGAGGTCATCCATGATCTGAACCTCCACGTGGAGAAGGGGACGAGCTTAGCCATCGTCGGGGAGACGGGCTCGGGCAAAACCACCACCGTCAACCTCCTCTGCCGTTTCTATGAGCCGACCGCCGGGACCGTTAAAATCGACGGGGTCGACTACAAAGACCGGTCGCTAGGCTGGCTCCGTTCCCACATCGGCTACGTCCAGCAAACCCCCTTCGTCTTCGCCGCCTCCTATTTGGACAACATCCGTTACGGGAGCCCCACCGCCACCGAGGAGGACGTCATCAAAGCCGCCAAGATCGTCGGGATCGACGATTTCATCCGCTCAAGCAAAGACGGATACGGCACCTACCTCCACGACGGGGGCGGGATGCTCTCCCAGGGGCAGAAGCAATTGGTAAGCTTCGCCCGGGCTTTGCTCCGCAACCCCGCCATCCTCATCCTCGACGAGGCGACTTCCAACATCGACACCGAGACCGAGGCCAGCGTCCAAGCCGCCATCGCCTCCTTGTTGAAAGGGCGGACCTCGATCGTCATCGCCCACCGGCTGTCGACCATCGTGAACTGCGACCGGATCCTCGTCATGGACAAGGGACGGGTAGTCGAAGACGGCAACCACAAGAGTTTGATGGAGCAGAAAGGGGCCTACTACCGCCTCTATATGAACCAATTCAAGGAACTCTCGCTCGACGAACAGGAAAAAGCCTTCCAATCCCACATCGAAGACAAGGGGATAAACCTTTAACAAAAGCCGGCTTTGATTTAGAATAAGCCGACGATAAATAGCAATGGAGGATATACATCAATGCTAGTTAATGCCACCCGCATGCTGAAGAAGGCCCACGAAGGCCATTATGCCGTCGGCCAATTCAACATCAACAACCTCGAATGGACCAAAGCCATCCTGCTCACCGCCGAGGAACTCAAATCCCCGGTCATCTTGGGCGTGAGCGAAGGGGCCGCCAAATACATGGGCGGATTCGAGGTCGTCGCCGCCATGGTCAAAGCCTTAGACCATTCCTTGGGCATCACCGTCCCGGTCGCCTTGCACCTCGACCACGGGACCTACGAAGGGGCGAAGAAATGCATCGAAGCCGGCTTCACCTCGATCATGTTCGACGGCTCCCACTTCCCCTTTGAGGAAAACCTCGCCAAAACCACCGAGCTCGTCAACCTCGCCCATGACAAAGGGCTTTCGATCGAAGCCGAAGTCGGGGCCATCGGAGGCACCGAAGACGGCGTGACCGCCGACGGGGAAGTCGCCGATCCGGCCGAATGCAAGACCATCGCTTCCTTAGGCGTCGATTTCCTCGCCGCCGGCATCGGGAACATCCACGGCATCTACCCCACTGATTGGAAGGGGCTCCACTTCGACGCCCTCGAAGCCATCTCCAAAGCCACCGGAGGCATCCCCCTTGTCCTCCACGGCGGCACCGGCATCCCCGACGATCAGATCCGCCACGCCATCAAAGACGGCATGAGCAAGATCAACGTCAACACCGATTGCCAGTTGGTCTTCGCCCAAGCCACCATCGATTACTGCGCCGCCGGCAAGGCCAACCCGACCGCCGACAACGAATCGAAGGGCTATGACCCGCGGAAGCTTCTAAAGCCGGGCTTCCTCGCCATCCAGGCCAAGGTCAAGGAGAAAATGGAACTCTTCGGTTCCGTCGGCAAGGCCGAATAAGACCGCAAAACCGAAAAGACCGCCGCAAAAAGCGGTCTTTTTTTCATTACATTCCCCGCAGATCAAATATGAGCGGCTTCCCTAAGCGCACCGCTTCCTTGGCTATTCTTTCGGCAAGAAAAAGGGTATGGGTAAGTTCGACCCCGCTTGGTAAGCGAATCGTATTCCGCATCGATCAGTTGAAGCAACGAAGACACCCTATCGGCAGGCATCATGGTTTCCAACCCGGCGCAAAAGGCGAAACCAAGCTGATGCAAGCAGCGCCTGTCCAATCCATACTCGAAAAGGGTGTTCAACTAGGTTGGGGTTAACAGCTACGGGCGAAAAGGCTGGATCGGGTTTTGAAACAAGGAAACGCGCAGGTGAGGTTCCTCCCCTAGAGGAATCAAGAGCATAAACTCCTTTTCCCAAATTCTTGGATCTCCCCAGTCGAATAGCCTCAAATTATCGTTATCCATATTTAGCGGCCCTTTGTTTATAAGTCAAATAATAGTTTTTGATTTAGCCGTTTGGCTAATCCCACTGCTTTGCGAATCATTATCGTGGTTTCCTTAAGAAGCCCGTCGCTCCTTGCGATCCACAGCTCCAGATCCTCTTCATACTCAGTCAACCGTTCGGGCTCGACAAAAGGATTTTCCGTATGTTCTAAAGGACAATCGAATTGTTCAAAGGAAATATGCCATAGTTCCGAACATTCCAGCAGTTCCGCCTGCTGAATGCTGAGAAAACTACGAAATAATCACAATACGGGAGACCGTTCTCATCCTCGGCGGGACTATCAGGGGCATAGCCACCACCGAAAACCCGTTGCGCCGCCAGTCGACATTACGGCCGCCTTTCTGAACATCAAACCAATCATCGAAACAAACTTTGTCATCCGTCATATTGTCTTCTCATCTGTCAATCATCTTTGTTGCGCCGTATGCCCCGTTTCATACAATCGTCGAAAGAATCGGAAACCACCCCATCTCCGTTTTCTTCAAAATTCGGAAATGGGAGCCATTTGATTGTTCGTAGGAAGGATTGCGCGGAACGGGCTTTAAATAAGAGTAATAATAACGACCGTTTCGATCAACTAAGTGAAAACTCCCGCCCTCAAAATCGGCCACGACATCCAGCCAGGAACAACAGATTTGAAATATATTTTCCTTTTAGTAATCCGCATAGGGAGATTAAGAAAATCGGGATGGACAAAATCGTTAATATTGAAGGATGGCCATGCTTCGCCTAATTTCTCCTTTTCAACCCGCCCTTTGTTCCATGCTACCATCAAATCTATGTTATGTTTCGCTTCAATCAATCGAATGAAGACGTTTTCCGAATAACAATCTTTAGCTGCCATCATATTCTTCCTTCCGAACCATCTCTGAATGAGTTACTTTTTTGGCCTTTCGTTTGGCTTTTAGCTCAATGGGCTTTGGGCTATTACTGGCATTTCCGAATCCACTAAACAAGCAAAGGCCTTTTCCGCGCTCTCGACACAAACCCGCCAATCCCTTGATTAAGCAATCCTTGAAATCAGCCGCCGCCTGACCACGCAAACGAAGGTCATCGATAAGGAAAATACCGCGTTTAGAATCGGCGATCACGTTTTCGACAAAATGACCATCGTTCACTAGAATATCCGACAATTTGTAAGGGGAATAGCCAAATGGGGGTTGACCGCGTTGAAGCGGAATATCTAGTTGGTACTTAAGCAGCAAATCGTGCTGAAAACTATATTTATTCATATACGCGACCTCTCGCCAAGGAATTGAAATCTGGATATTGCTTCACTTCGACACCAGCGTTTTGCCAGGCCGCCAACTCGTCAGGATGCATTTTCCCATATGACAAAACGAGTTTGGGGTCAGAGAAGGTTAAATAAACTGCTCTGATCATATTTTCGATTTCCCTGGATTCGCGGGAATTCCGTAAGGTGCCAACCGTGCCGACGCTAGGGATAGGCGCATGGCGATAAGGAAAGAAATACGGGACGTTCTGGAAGCCGCCCCACCTGGTCGGAGCGGCGAATTTAATCCCGTTAACCCCAAAGAACGCGTTGCATAGGGCGTTTAAACGCAGGTGAAACAATTGATGGGATCGGTCGGCAAAACGGGTGACCGTGAAATCAAACGGCATGACTCCCAGGAACTTCTTATAGGTAGACAAATCCTTTTCCAAGTTACGAGCCCGAGTATAAAGTTTGTCATCGTTTGAGTAAAAGCAGATCGCCGACCGGCCGGCCGGGAATCTTCTTCGCCCGGAGAAAGGAACGATATGCTCGGGAGCAGTGGGAAGAAACCACTCTTCCTGCATTATCGGGAAAAAAGCCGAGTTAAATCCAACCCCACGATTGCGAAGGTACGATTCCAGATAATCGGCTATCTCGATGTCGATTCGACAATCAATCAGTGAAGTTTTCATAAAATGTGACCCCCTCGGTTTACTTTGTATGCGTTTTTAGTGTACATACGGGTAGAATTCTCCTTTGTCATCGTTCCATCGCGAATTCAGGCTAATAGATCGCGGAAATCGAAATATATATTCCGCTTGTTGGCAAAAGCCTCCTGAACAAAGTCATCGAAGAAACAGGCAAAACTTGCAAGACTTCCTCCGCAGTCGCGATATTTAGACAAGACATTCAGCATTTCGGCGACATTGCTGGCAAGGACGGTCGATAATTCCTTCTCCTTCAAGCCATTATCCGTCAATCGCGCTATATCCCGACCAATTGGTAACGACGATAACTCACGGACTAAACTTGGGGAGAGATATAAATAAAGAAATGGCTGACGAGGATTGCTTGATAGCGAGACTTCTGGGAATTCCTTCTCCTCAAGCGGGGATATTATTATGTATCCGTCATTCAAGCGTGGGTATTTATTACTAGCGTTGTTCATTGACGTTCCTCCAAGAAAAATAACTCTGTTTTCTTAAACTAATCATTACATCATAATCATCAGGTCCCGACGTTCCCGGATTGCTACCCTGATGGCTTTAGCCAAAAGCAAATATGCGTCTTTCAACATTCCATCACGTTTGTCGATTCGGCCGGTTACTTCACGAAGCAGTTGAGGCAATAGACAAAACTCAACCGAATCGAAATCGAATTCGCAAACAAAGCAATCGAATTCTTCGCGAAGAAAATCCTCGGCATCGTCCAATAAGGCTTTGGCTTGCTCTGACGGAAGTCGGATTGAATAAGATAATTCCGTCGTTTCTTCCTCACCCTTACTCAGATTGACGGAAAACCCCTTGTACCAATGATTAAGTTTGTAATCAATGGATTGGAACTTGGTATTTTCGATCATGCTTCCATTTCCTCCTTCTTTAAGATTCGATAATGAGCCAAACGACGAAGTTTTTTCTTACTGACCTCGTTAATCAATTTCCCTTCAATGGAATAAAAATGCTTCCCGTCGTCGGTCAAACACAAATAGCCCCCGGCAATGTCGGCCACGACCGTGATTCCCGGATAAATCGAGGGGAAAAACATCTTGCGAGCATTTATGCGTACCGATGAAAGATCAAAATTAGGATCGACGATGCGATTGATATTCACGGTCGCCCATTGCCCGCTGTATCTCTCTTTCTCTTTTCGTGCCGCTTCCCATGCATGCTTTAGGTACGCGCTGGAAGCCAATTCGGCCAAACGAGCCTGAACGTTTTCCGAATAATATTCTTTAGCTGCCATGCCTTGACCTCCAAATCGCGCTGAACGACGTGTTTACTTCGTTCGCATTTTTAGCGTACACCAATCAAACAAACATGGCAAACATTTTTCCCTATTTTTTCTCCAAATAGCGTTTTGCCCTTTTTCTAAGAGTGGATATTAGGTCTTCTTTAGTCTTGTCATCTATCAATTCAACTTCTTGCAAGCGATAGATAACCGCTTCTTTGCTTGCAACGAAAAACTTCGATAGTCGCCTTGTAACTATAGTCAGTGATTTAATGTCGTCCGAAGTTTTGAACTCATTGAACTTTTGGACAATGAATGGCTCTGGCAAAAGCAAATACGTGGCATATTTATTGGCCTGATGTTCTGCCATATCCAAACCTTTGTTAAGCTTGACTTTGATCGCTAACCCATTTTTCCCCGGATAATCCAAATCGACTTGAAAATGCCATGTCTCGTGGAGAATGGTGAAATTCACAACGGGCGGGTAATTGTTATGGCAAGCTTGTTCGTCGACGAAGATAACTTTGCCAAGATTCTTTTCCTTCGCCGTAAGTCCATAGATGCGCCCGTCGTCAGATAATTTTTTGAAAAACACTTCTTTGCCGGTTACGAAGCGGACGAATTCGTCAACCGGCAAAGGCTTAGGCTTTTGGAAATAGTTGGGATCAAATGAGCGCAGCTGATTATAGGCGAATTCCTCGATTTCCTTGTCCTTGACGAATAGCTGGCCATTCTTACCACGCTTAGACCGGATATAGTTCAGATCAATTTTCCGGGACGTCATTTAACTTATCAACGACCTCGACCCAAAAATCGTCATCGACCTTTTTCTCCGAGGCGGTCCTGAGTGCGACCTGCGCAAAACGAGAATTTTTAAGATATTCGACCAAATCACGAGAAACGCGGTTTTTCTGCAAAGCCGAAAGCTCCGACATTTTTTTGAAATCAGCAATCTCGGCCTCGTTCATTTTGTAGGCGGAGGCGAAAGAAGCGGACAAATCCCCTTTGCGGCTGTTCAAAGGGAAAGCCCGGTCACCCGATTCCAAATCACAAAGAAAGGTCGGCGAAACCCCAATTAAGGAGGCGGCATGACGAATGGTCAAGCCCAATGATTGCCTCTTCTTTTGAATAAAGTTTCCGAATTCGTTCATCTTGTTCCCTCTGTACGCAAATAAAGTATACGCGCGAAAAACGATCATTTTAAAGTAAAATAACCCGTAGTTGGTTCTCGACTTATCAGGTCTAATAAGATGGATATAGCACTTTCCTTAGCCTCGACGAAAATAAAGGTATTAGTTAAATGAGCAGCGTGAACTCCAGTCCCCCAAAAAGATGAGGTGCTGAATAGTCCTTTGCCGAATAATCGGTCCCGGATTTGACTCCAACTGGCCTCGTTGACTCCTGATCTTTCGATGATATCCCCCACTGCTGATGGACCATTGCTTTCAAAGGACTTCAAGGATTTTCTCTAAAGACGACGCCCAGTAAAAAGCTTTGCGTAAACATATACGGCCATCGTCGAATTAAAGGAAGAAAGGACTTTCGGGGTTAGAAGCAGGTTTTTCCTCGAAAATATTAGAATTCGGAACTTGATAGGCATAAGCGAAGCCTTTCGTCATCAAAGCCAACTTCGCGGCTTGATTAAAAAGAATGTCGAAAACCGATTGATAGGAAGTGAGGGGATAACCAACGGACCTAAATTGTTACGTTGATTCGGCGAAAAGAAGTTCGATTTGCCGGAGCCCCGGAGGCCAGGATTAAATTAAGACGACGGTTCGTTTGCTACTCTGGAGACGGGCTTTTAACCATATCGAATCGGCCAAAGGGCAAATTTTTTATAGACTATCAAAAGCACCTCAAGACTATTAAACCAGTTGAAAACCGGCTTTGTCATACATTTTTAAATTTGTCATTATTTGTCATTATTTGTCATAAGATGTCATAATAACGTGTTTAGATATAAAAAAGGCCCTTGCGGACCTTTATTTATTGTCTTTCCCCAGCAGGTAGTTCATGACCGCCTTCCGGGTGACGATCCCGATGAAGACACCCTTGTCATCGGTCACCGGGACGAAGTTCTGGGCGACGATCAAGGCGATCAGGTCATCCATCGTCATGGCGATCGAGACCGAGCGGTAATTCCGATGGACCTCGACTTCCTCCAAATCGAATCTCGAGCTCTCCTCGACGGTGCAGCCGTGGGTTTTGAGGAAGAAGAGGAGGTCGCCTTCGGATATGGAATGGAGATACTTCCCGGTCACCGAATCGACCACCGCGACGACGTTGTAACGATGGTATTCCATCTTCTCGATGGCTTGCCGGACGGTCGAGTCGGAATCGATGTATTCGAGCTCGGCTTTCGGGGTGAGGAAGAATAGGATGTTCTTTTCCATGTCAGTAATGCTCCTCCTGCCGTTTGTAGTTGACTCCCAGCTTATTGAGGTAAGCCGCCTCCACCTCCATGACCGAATACCCGAATAAGGGGATGAGGTTCAAGAAGGCGGAGAAGGCGGAAAGGTAATGATCGGCGTCGAAACGCCCATAGAGCTCCCCCACTTTCCGATAGACATCCACGATGGCCTTGCTCGCGTCTTTCTCGCGAACATGGAAATGATGGGTGTATTCCTCCGCCCCGAGCATCACCCCGAGGCTTAGGAAGAAATGGAGGGCGTCGGCGTATTCGTCGAGGATCCGCTCCTTCGGCGAAGGGGGCTTCTCGCTCCAATATTTGAAGCAGCGGGTCTCGTTGGCGAATTCCCCCAGCTCGACCAATAAGGCCAAAACCCGTTCGGCGAAGGTCGACTCATAGCTTACCTTATGCCGCGAGGCGATGTCTTGGTCCAAAGCGGCCTGCTTCGCGAAAAGCGGGCTCAGGCAAATCGAATCTTCAGTCATTGGGGGAGACGGTGAGTTTCTTCAAATGCCAGATGTCGCGGTTATATTCCTCGATCGTCCGATCGGAGGTGAAATAGCCGGAGGAGGCGATGTTCATGATGGCGGCTTTGGCCCACTTCTTCTTGTCCTGATACAGCTGATCGGCGGCCTGGCAGGCTTTGTTGTAGGCGTTGAAGTCGGCTAAGACGAAGAACTGATCGTTTCGAGCCATGATCTCGTCGAAGATCATCCGGAAGCGATTCCCGTCCCCTTCGCACCAAGGCCCGGTGAAGAGGCTGTCCATGATGGCCTTGACCCGGGTGTCGGAATTATAGACGTCCCAAGGGTTATAGGTCCCTTCGTCGCTCATCTTTTGGACCTCGTCGGCGGTGAGGCCGAAGATGACCTCGTTCTCCCGCCCGGCGAAATCGGCGATCTCGATGTTGGCCCCGTCTAAGGTGCCTAAGGTGATGGCCCCGTTCATCATGAGCTTCATGTTCGAGGTGCCGCTGGCCTCTTTGCCGGCGGTCGAGATCTGCTCGGAGATGTCGGCGGCCGGGATGATCCGCTCAGCCAGGGAGACGCCGTAGTTCTCGACGAAGACGATCTTGATGAACCGGCTGACGTAGGGATCGGCGTCGATGACTTTGGCGACGGCTAGGATCAATTCGATGATCTTTTTGGCATAGACGTAGCTCGGCGCCGCCTTGGCCCCGAAGACATAGGTATGGGGGGTGATCTTGAAGGAAGGGTCTTCCTTGAGCTTTTGGTAAAGGTAGATGATGTGGAAGATGTTGAGCAATTGCCGTTTATAGGCGTGGAGCCGCTTGATCTGGACGTCGACGATGGCTTTCGGGTCGATGTCGATGTCGTAGGCTTTCTTGCAGAAGGCGGCGAAATCCTGCTTGTTCTCGGCCTTGATGGCCATGATCTCCTTTTGGAAGGATGGGTCATCGGCATAGGCTTTGAGCTTCCCGATCTCGTGCTCGTAATCCTTCATCCAGCCGTCGCCGATCCGCTTGGTGATGGCTTCGGCGAGCCGGGGGTTGGCGTAGGCGAGCCAGCGCCGATGGGTGACCCCGTTGGTCTTGTTGTTGAACTTCTCCGGGTAGAGATGGTAGAAATCGCGGAAGGTGAAGTCCTTGAGGATCTCGGTATGGATTTTGGCGACCCCGTTGACCGAGAAGGCGGTGGCGATGGCCATGTTGGTCATATGGATCTGGCCGTCTTTGATGATCTGCATCTGATAACGGGCGCTTTGATCGACCCCTTTCTCGTTGAGCAGAAGGTTGAACCGGCGGTTGATCTCCTCGATGATCATGTAGACTCTGGGGACCAGCTGCGAGACGTATTGGACCGGCCATTTCTCCAAGGCCTCCGGCATGACGGTGTGGTTGGTGTAGGCGAAGAGGTGGCTCACGATCTTCCAGGCCTCATCCCAGCCATAGCCGTATTCGTCCATCAAAAGCCGCATGGCCTCGGGGATGGCGAGGATCGGGTGGGTGTCGTTGAGCTGGAAGACGTAGGAAGAGGCGAAGGTATCGAGGGTATGGTAACGGTTGTAGTAGGACCGCATCGCGCTTTGCAACCCGGCCGAAACCAGGAAATACTGCTGCCTCAGCCGGAGCATCCGCCCGTGTTCGGTCGAATCGTCGGGATAAAGGCCGTGGCATATTTCCTTGATGGTCTGGAGATATTCCTCGAAGCTTTGGTTGGTCGGGAGGTTGTTCTCGCTCGGCTCGGCCGACCAGAGCCGCAAGGTATTGGCGACCCCGTTTTTATACCCCGGGACCGAAACGTCGTAAGGGACGGCCCGGACGGAGATGGCGTTGACCGTCCGCATCCCATAGCCCCCTTCGGGCTTTAGGAAGGTCTCGGCGTTGCCGTAAAATTGGACCTCGACCGCGTGCTTGGGCTTGCGGACTTCGAAGACGAAGCCGTTGGAAAGCCATTGATCGGGCAATTCGACCTGCTGGCCGTTGACGAATTTCTGACGGAAGAAGCCATATTCGTAACGGATGGTGTTGCCATGCCCGGGATAGCCTAAGGAAGCGATGGAATCGAGGAAGCAGGCGGCGAGGCGGCCTAAGCCCCCATTGCCAAGCCCGGCGTCGGCTTCCATGTCCTCGAGCTCCCCGATATCGATGCCGAGGTCGGCTAAGCCGTCTTTGGCGATCTTGTAGATCCCGAGGTTCTGCATGTTCGAAAGCAATAGCCGCCCCATCAGGAACTCCATCGAGAAATAGATGAGCTGGCGCTGGTTCTTGGCCAAGATGTTCTCCCGGCACGCCCGCCAGTTGTAGCCGGCGTAGTCCCGGACCATCTCGCCGAGGATGTCATACCTTTCGGTGATGTGGCTGTCCTCGACCGTCCGGCCGTATTTCTCCTCGAGCCGCCGCTCGAAGGTCTGCTTGAAGTCTAGTTTGTTCTGAAACATTGGGTATTCCTTTATTTTTTCGCGGTTTTCTTAACCGTTTTCTTCGCCGCGGCTTTCTTCGCCGGGGCCTTTTTGGCCGCGGTTTTCTTCGCTATCGCCTTTTGGGCTTTCGGCGCGGCTTTCTTTTCGCTCGTTGGCTCTTCCTTTTTCTCGCTTTCCTTGGGTTTATCGACCCGGAGCTTGAGGATGAGGGCGCAATAGCTGCCGAGCTTGACGGTCACGTGGTATGGCCGATTCTCCGGACCGCCGGGATAAGTCGAGGTCGGGAGGCCGTTGTATTGGTTCCAGCCGCCATAGACGTCCTTATCGGAATTGAAGATCTCGTCATAGACCCCCGGGGTATAGGCCCCGACGTCATACCATTCGTAGTAATTCGGGGTCATGTTGTAGATGAACAAGAGCACCGAATCCCCATAGGACCGCTCGAAGGCGAACACCGACTGATCGGCGTTGTCGACCATGGTCCAGCGGAAATGGGCCGGGTTGTACTCCTCGACCTTCATCGCGTCCTCGGCCTGATAGATGAGGTTGAGGTCGCGGCACATCCTCTTGACCGAGTCGTGCTTGGGGAAGGAAAGGAGGTTCCAAGGCAAGGACCGCTGCTCATTCCATTCGTCGAAGGAGGCGAGCTCGTTGCCCATGAAGTTCAGCTTCTTCCCCGGATGGCCGAATTGGTAGGCATAGAGGTTCCGCAGCAGGGCGAACTTGGTATCGTAATCGCCCCACATCTTGTTGATGATGGTCCCTTTGCCGTGGACGACTTCGTCGTGGGACAAGGGGAGGAGGAAGTTCTCGGAATAGAAATAGGCCATCGAGAAGGTGAGCTTGTTGTGCTCATACTTTTTGTAAATCGGGTCCTTGGAGTAATACTTGAGGGTATCGTTCATCCAGCCGAGGTCCCATTTATAATCGAAGCCCAGGCCGCCGTATTCGACCGGATGGGTGACTTTGGTGAAATCGGTCGAATCCTCGGCGATCATCATGACCCCGGGGTGGCGTTCGTGGAGCTTGTAGTTGAGCCGCTTGATGAACTCGGTCGCCCCGGTGTTCTCGCCATTGGCCTTGTTCCCGTCCCAATAGACGATGTTGGAGACGGCGTCGCAGCGGATCCCGTCGAAATGGAAATAGGTGAGGAAATAGTTCATCGCCGACATCAGGAAGCTCCGGACCGGGTCTTTGCCGAGGTCGAACTGGGCCGAGCCCCACGGCGAGAGGGTGTGGGCGGGGTCGCTGTATTCGTATAGGCAGGTCCCGTCGAATTCCCGGAGGGCATAGTAATCGTTGGCGAAGTGGACGGGGGCGAAGTCGAGGATGACCCCGAACCCGGCGGCGTGGAGCCGGTCGACGAAAGACATCAGCTGCTTGGGGTTGCCGTACCGGCTATCGACCGAGAAGAAGCCGGTCGCTTGATAGCCCCAGGACCCATCGAATGGATACTGGGTGATCGGCATGATCTCGACGTGGGTATAGCCGCATTCCTGCAAATAGGGGATCAAATAATCGGCCACTTCCTCATACGAGGGGTAACGGTCGAATATCTTCCCTTTCCACGAGCCGAGGTGGATCTCGTAGATCGACATCGCCTTGTCGAAGTTCCGGTCCCGGGTCCGCATCCACTGCTCGTCGTGCCAGATGAAGTCCTCGATATTGAATAGGCGCGAGGCGGTCTGGGGGCGGTATTCGGAATAGAAGGCGAAGGGGTCGGCTTTATCGACGTATTCGCCTTTGGCGTTTTTGAAATGGTATTTGTAGGACTGATAATCGTGGAGGTTGCCGACGAAGCATTCATAGACGCCGGAGTCGTCGATCTTCTCCATCTTGTCGGCCCGAACGTCCCAGCCGTTCCATTCCCCGATGACCGAGACGTCGCTCGCTAAGGGGGCGTAGAGGCGGAAATAGACGCCATCGACCATCTTCCCGTCGAACTCCTTCCGCCCGAAGTGGGCGCCGAAGTAATTGAAAGCGTCGATGCTTTGACCCATCAGATAGTCATACAGTAATCCGTAAGCCATATATTCAAGGTTTCTCCTTTTTCTCTAGCCGGCATTATAGCAATTTAAAGAAAAGTAAAGAAGAGGAAGTAAACGCTGGCGCGTATATGCGCGCAAGGAACCGGCCATCCACGAGCGCTCCGCCTCTTAAGGAAGCGGCGAGGATTTGGTCTTGGCGCGTTGCTAAGGCAGATGGCACATCCGCTTTGTTCCCTTGATAAAGCGGTAATTCGCCATCAGTAGAGGGAATAGTTAGTCAAGCTAAGGCGCATCCACGGGGCAGACTGCTCCTCCCCGGCCCTTCTCGCCTTAACTCCGTTTGATCAAGGAGAGAACGGAGAAAGAAAATTAGGTCAGACCCTGGCCGTGGCTAAAACTTTTTGTCGACCTGGTTCAGCTTGATCTTGTTGTCGTCAGAGAAGAAATCCGGATCGACGACGTATCGCCGGGAAAGATCGCTATATGGCAAACGAGTGAACCCGGCGTTCGGCTGATCGACGTCTTCGAACACCCCAAGCGTCAAAATCCCGTCTTCATAATAGCCAGTCGCTACCGGCTCTCCTTGCCCGATATGCCCGTACTCGCCGTAGATATAGAGCTTTTCGCCGTTGCTGATCCGATAGCATCGCAAAGCGGAATACGTCCTCACAATGCAACGCGGCGGAAGCTTGTCGAGCGGTATCTCGATCGTCCACTCCGGCGAGTCGAATACCCCGATCTCAAAATAATCGTCTTCCTTCGTTACCATCACCTGCCCGAACCGGTGGTCTTCGCCTTTTAGCATTCCCCGAAGGTCGACTTCCAAGGGCTTGAGCTCATATTTCAGCCAAGTTTCGGTGGAAGTCGGCCCCTCATAGGATAGAGGCGGGGCTTCCCCGGTCGGAAAATAGAACAAGGTGGTCAGTATGCAAAACCGGAAATCGTCGTAATTCTCCGATGTCACGATGACGCAGTCAGTTCGGTCGCCGTTGAAGCACGGGATGAAGGGCATCCCCCCGAAAATGAAGCCGAGTTCGAAAACGCCGGAAGTGATGGGTTCGATCGGATAGGAAGCGCCGATGCCGAAGTGATACGTATAAGGTTCGGGATTCGGCAAAGGGAAATACCAATTGGGGTCGAGCCATCCAACGGTCACGATGTTATCCGTTTTGCCGTCTTGGTGGAGCTCGGACCGAAGGGCGAATTCGTCTTCGTCGATGCGCTCGAAATAGGCGAAGCCGGCGCCTTCCCCGCCGCACCCGCAGGTTAAACATGCCACGGCCAGCAAAGAAAGTTTGTTTTTCATTGGGTGCTCACCTCCAATAGTGAGGAGGGGAAATGAACGTATTCAAGCTCGGTCCGCCCCGCGACCTTGAGGTATACCGCACCTCCACCGGCATCGCCGACGATGGTATCCCAGGTCGACGAGGACGGGTTCCACGAATATGAATCGTGGCTGCTGATGGCGTATATCGGCATCAGCTCTTCGTTATAGACGGTCAGGTAGAAGGAGACGAAGGGATGGGTGGTCGACCCACCAGTCCCCTCCCAGGAGAACCTCGGCCGGCCGAAGGCGAAGCTGACCGCAAGGTTCTTGGGCGAGAAGTCGAGCCGCTCGAGCAGCGTGCCGAGGGCGAAGGAGTCGTCATCGTCCAAGACATCCAAGGCGTGATTCACGAAGCTGCCGGCGGTTTTGCTGGCCCCGATGTGATCGAGCATCGATATGACCGCCGCGTCCCCGAGGCCCAAGCCGTCGTAAAGGTCGACGCGGGAGTCCGCCATCTTGTAAAGCAGCTGGCTGATGGCGTATTCGTTGCCCGCGCCTTTGGGAATTACGGTGAATTCTCCATGGGTATAGCCGTAATCGTCAAAGTTGTACGAATAGCCGTTCGCGGTCGTATAGGCCCTGTCGTTTGCCAGCGGAACGGTCGCCAAGGCCTCCGAGTTGTGGCGGAGCGCCGCCTGCCCCAGATAGGTGGCCAAGCCTTCCGTCCAAGCGAACTCGAGGCCTTCTTCGGGCGTGTTCGAATACTGGGAATGAGCGAACTCATCGATCATATTGAGATCGTCGGAATGGTCCATGGCCCATTCCCCCAAATGCGCCCATCCGAGTTCCGAGGAAAGGAAGTGGCCGTACTCGTGAGCAACCGTGTCCCAGTCTTCGTATGTACAAATGGAAGAAGAACCACCGGAATGGTAAGGGTCAACCTTGATTATTCGCGATTGGTCATCAGTGACTAGAAAATAGGGATTGCCAAAAGAATCGGAGTAAGCGATGGTTAGCTGGTGCAAAGTCCGATTCCCGGCAATGCTTTGGCCAAAAAGCGAACAATATGCACCAATCTCGAAAAGTTGGAAGAAATGATTGGCTTCGGAATCGGAGGCCAGTTTCAACGAAAAAACGCGATTCCTAACAACGTTATCAATGGAAAAAATGTACAAATCATGGCTTTCCTCGTCGCCTTGACTCACCTGAACCTGTTCGTTATAGGCAAGAACGTCTACCGAAAAGGAATCGGCATCGGCAGCCGAGACGGAAAGCGTTTTAAGGGTCGCCTCTCCATTTTCATCGGTAACCGCAGAGCTTAGCTTGGTCTTTGCCCCATCAACGATTTTATACAGTTCAACCGTCACGTAGGCAAGGGGCTGTTCATTGCCATCGCCGTCGGTCCAAGAAAGCGACGGATAAAAGTAATCATAAAGGCTTACAGGAGGAGGCGGAATGATTGGGCCTAAAGAGGGGGTCGTATCCTCGACCAAGAGCCGAGCGGAACTGACAAGACGAGAATGCTCCGCCTCGCCAATCGTCCCGTTTTCGAAAGCGTCATCGTAATAGGCGACCTTGGCTGAAGCTAGGGAAAGACAGGAAGCATACCATCCGCCGCCCGCCTTAAAGAAATAGGCCGCCGGCAAGCTGATAGACCCAGAGTTATCGACGACTCGCGTCGCCAAAGAACATTCTTCGGAGGCTAGGAAGACGGATATGATGACGGATTCGCCGATCGGCGAAACGTCTATCACCTGGCAACCGTCAGTCTCGAATCCCCCAATTGCCTG
Source organism: uncultured bacterium (assembly GCA_949296775.1). Classification (GTDB taxonomy): domain Bacteria; phylum Bacillota_I; class Bacilli_A; order RFN20; family CAG-826; genus Alloenteromonas. Next base: position 402,078 of record CASFQA010000001.1, read on the forward strand.
CCCAGCAGAGAGATGCAAAGTCAACATCACGTCCCGCCCGCGATAAAACGGGTGAACGTTTGAAAAGACGGCGTTTTCCGTTTCTCCCGGCGAATAGGCGATTGCCGATTGCTCAACCGGAAAAGATTCAAAGCCCCGGGGGCCGGCGAACGAACCCAATAACGAGAACAGGAACAAGCTTTCGGCCAGCATGGGTTTGTCTCCTTGGTTTTTATTTTAAGGTAAGGGCACTCGAAGTCAAGGAAAGGCAAAAAGGGGCGCTTTTTCATTGGAAAAGGGCTTTTCAATCGCATATCTCGACACCGATGCGGCGGAGTTGTGCTATCATAGGCCCGCTAGAAAAAGGAGAACATGCGCATATGGCAAAAGTAATGGCGGTCAACGCCGGCAGCAGCACGCTGAAATACAAGCTTTTCGAGATGCCCGAGGGGAAGGTCCTCTGCTCGGGGATGGCCGATCGGATCGGCCATGAGGACGGGATCTTCAAAATCAAATACGATGGGAAAGAAGAGAAGATCACCCTCCCCCTGCCCGACCATTCAAAAGCGGTCGAGCTTTTGCTCGAGGCCCTGACCAAATATGGGGTCGTCAAGCACCTCGACGAGATCAAATGCGTCGGCCATCGGGTCGTCCAAGGGGGGAAATACTTCTCCCATTCGGTCGATTTCGACCTCGACGCGGCCAAAAAGATCGAGTCGCTCACCCCGCTTGACCCCCTCCACGCCCCGGCCCACCTCACCGGATGGAAAGCCTTTGAGGACGCCCTTCCCGGGGTTCCGGAGATCGCGGTCTTCGACACCGCCTTCCACCAAACCATGGAACCGGAGGATTACCTGTTCCCGATCCCCTATGAATTGACCGAGAAATACGATTGCCGCCGTTACGGGGCCCATGGCACCAGCCATCAATACCTGTCCATCAAAGGGCAGGAGGATTTCCTTTCCGGCTACGAGCATACCCGCATCATCTCCTGCCATTTGGGCTCCGGCTCGAGCTTAGCCGCCATCAAGGACGGGAAATGCGTCGCCACCTCGATGGGGCTCACCCCCTTAGGCGGGGTCATGATGGGGACGCGGACCGGTGACCTCGACCCCTCGGTGATGGAATACCTTTGCACCTGCACCGGCCTCTCAGTCGAGGAAATGTATGATATCTTCAACAAAAAATCCGGATTCCTCGGGGTTTCGGGGCTATCCAACGATACCCGGGACGTCGAAGACGCCGCCATCGCCGGGGATGAGCGCTGCCTCAACGCCGTCAAGCTCTTCGCCCGGCGGGTCGCCGATTACATCGGCCAATACTTCGTCCGGCTTGGCGGGGCCGACCTCATCGTCTTCTCGGCCGGCATCGGGGAGAATTCCGGCTACTTCCGCCGCCTCATCCTCCAAGATTGCGAGGAAGCGCTCGGATTGAAGATCGATTATGGGAAAAACGAGCCGCTTCGGGGGAAGGAGGAGCTCATCTCCTTGCCGGAATCGAAGATCAAGGTCGCCGTCATCCCGACCGACGAGGAATACATGATCGCCCTCGATTGCTATAAGAGGATCGAAGATGCCGCTTAACAAAAAGCTCGACCCCGAGATCGTGGGCTTCGCGCTGGCCCACCAAAAGCAATACAACGCCATCTATTCCGCCATTAAGCGGTATCAGAAGATCGTCGTCTTCCGCCACATCAAGCCCGACTTCGACGCCATGGGGACCCAAATGGGGGTTTACACCTTCATCAAGGACAACTTCCCGGAGAAGGAGGTCCATTTCGTCGGGGATAACCACGTGACCTTCACCCCGCGCCTTTTCCCCGCGACCGAATCCTTGCCCAACGATTGGTTCGCGGGCCGCGACTTCCTCGCCATCATCTGCGACGTCGGGGATAAGGAAAGGATCGCCGACCCCCGCTTCGCCAAAGCCAAATACAAGATCAAGATCGACCACCACCCCTGCAAAGCCGAGGTCGCCCCGAAAGCCACGGTCTGCGATTTAAGCAAGGCCGCCGCCGCCGAAGTGGCCGCCAACATCCTCTTGTCCTGGAAAGGGACTAAGCTATCCGCGGAAGCCGCCCGTTATCTTTACATCGGCCTCGTCGGGGATTCGGGACGGTTCATGTTCTCCTCGACCACCGGCCATACCTTCGCCATCGCCAAGGCCCTGATCGAAACCGGCTTCGACCTCCGCTCGACTTACCTAAGCATGTACGAGAAGAAGCTCGATTCCCTCTATTCCCAAGCCTATGTCCTCTCCAACTTCCGCGTCTCGCCCCACGGGGTCGCCTATTACCTGCTACCCTGCGAGGTCCAGGAAAAGCTCAAGATCACGACCGAGCAAGGCAAAGAGAACGTCAACATGTTCTCCAACATCGAAGGGATCAACGCCTGGTGCTCGATCACCGAGGACCCCGACCCGAAGGAACCGTGTTGGCGGATCTCGATCCGCTCGAAGAAGGAGGACATCTCCCCCATCGCCTTCAAATGGGGCGGGGGCGGCCACGCCCAAGCCTCCGGGGCGAAAATCAAAGACCTGAGCGAGCTCGACGCCTTCATCGGCGACCTCGACGCTCTCTTCGCCTAGGGGATATCCCCTAGGTTTTCTTTTAAGTGTATAATAAACGGGTGAACGTCTTACCCCTCCATGTCTATTCCTCCCATTCCCTGCTTGAAAGCGCCCTTTCGGTTAGGGATATCGCCGCCAACGCGAGGCGGAACGGCTTCCCCTACGTCGCCTTGACCGATTTGGGGACGATGTCGGCCTTTCCGGAATTAGACGATCTTTCCCCCCAAGTCCCGGCCCAGCCCCTATTCGGGATGGACCTCCGCCTCGAAGGCCGCCTTTTCACCCTTTTCGCCAATAACGAGGAGGGGTATCGAAACCTGCTCTGCCTCGAGCATGAAAACAGCTTCCGCGAGCTCTCCTCTTCCGATCTATTGGCCAAATCCGGCGGCCTGACCGCCGTCTATACCCCCGACGGCCCGGCGTCGCTGGAAGGGGAAGCCAATATCCGCGAGCTGGCCAAGCTCTCGATGGGGTTCGGCCGCTTCTACCTCGGCATCCCCTATAGTTCCACCTCGACCCTGCTGCGCGACGCCATCCGTTCCTTCGCCCTCAATCGCCCCTATTTGACCATCGCTTTCCCTTTGTTCCGCTACAAAAAGCGGGAAGACGCCATCGCCATCAAGATCCTCTCGGCCATCAAAAACGGCCAAACGCTGTCGGAAAAGCGATTGGACGGGGATGAGTATTTCCTTAGCGAAGAGGAAGCCAACCTTTATTACTCAGCCGAGGAAATCCAAGCCTCCTATAGCCTCGCCGCCTCGATATCATCCTTCGCTTTCAATATCCGGCGGGGCAGCTTGCCGATCTTCCCGGTCCCCGAGGGGTTCACCCCCGAGTCCTATTTACGGCAGCAGGTCAATTTCGGCTTGGCCGGGAAGATCCCCAATTACGGCGAGGAATACCGGAAGCGGCTGGATAAGGAGCTTGACGTCATCGAGAAGATGGGCTATGCCTCCTATTTCCTCATCGTCGCCGATTACGTCTCCTACGCCAAGCGGCATGGCATCTTAGTCGGCCCCGGGAGAGGCTCGGCGGCCGGGTCGCTGGTCGCCTTCGCTTTGGGCATCGTCAAAGCCGACCCGATCGAATACGGCTTGATGTTCGAGCGCTTCCTCAATCCCGAACGGGTCTCGATGCCGGATATCGACGTCGATTTCGCCGATTACCGGCGGGATGAGGTCATCGCCTACCTCGAGGCGAAATACGGGGGCGAACGGGTCGCCCGCATCCTAAGCCTCCAACCCATCCGGGCCAAAAGGGCGCTCAAGGACATCGGGATGGTCTATGGCTACCCCGAACGGCATATCAACCTCCTATCCGGAACCATCGCCGATCGGCGGCTGACCTTACGGGAAAACTACAAAACCAATCAAGCCTTCCGCTCCTTGGTCGACCAAGACCCCTACTACTTGGAGATCGTCTCCTTAGCCAGCAAGATCGAAGGGGTCCCCCGGAACCGCAGCCTCCACGCCGCCGGGGTCATCATCAACGACGACCCCCTCCCCTCCTGTTTGCCCTGCCATAAGGAGGCGGAGGGCGAGGTGGCCCAATTCGAGATGACCCACCTGGAGAAGCAGGGATTCCTGAAGATGGACTTGCTCGGGCTCACCAACCTCACCATCATCGAGACCAACCTGTCCTTATTGAAAAACAGCCGGGGGATCGAGCTCTCCTATGACGACATCCCCTTCGACGACCTCGAAGCCATCCGCCTTATCAAAGACGGGCTGACCGCCGGGCTCTTCCAGCTCGAATCCGCGGGGATGAGGAAAGCCATCGCCCAAGTCTCCCCCGACCGGTTCGAGGATTTGGTCGCCATCTTGGCCCTATTCCGCCCGGGCCCGATGAGGAACATCCCCCTTTACGCCAAAAGGAAGAAAGGGCTCGAGCGGCCCTCCTACCTTTGCCCCGAGCTGGAGCCGATCCTCTCCCCGACCTACGGGATCATCGTCTATCAGGAGCAGATCATGCTGATCGCCATCGAACTGGCCGGCTTCTCCCTCGCCGGGGCCGACTCCTTCCGCCGGGCCATCTCGAAGAAAGACGCCTTGAAGATGGGGGCGCTGAAGCAAAGCTTTCTTGACGGCTGCCTGAAAAAAGGCCATTCCAGGGAACTCTCGGAACGCCTTTTCCGCCTGATCGAGGAATTCGCCGATTACGGCTTCGCCAAAAGCCATTCCCTTTGCTACGCCATCCTCGCCTCCCAAATGGCCTACCTCAAAGCCCATTACCCGGTCGAGTTTTACGCCAATATGCTCTCTTACCTCCGGCTGAATGACCCCGGGTTCGGGGAATACCGGGCGGAGATGCTCCATTTCGGCATCCTCTTCGCCCTGCCCTCGGTCGATCGTCCGAGCCTATATTTCCTCCCCGAGGAAGGGAAGAGGATCCGGATGCCTATCTCCCTCATCGCCGGGCTAAGCAAAGACCTCGCCCAAGCCATCATCGAGCAAAGGGCGAAAGCCCCCTTCGCCTCGTACTTCGATTTCGTCAAGCGGCTATCCCCCTATGGCCTTGACCAAGCGAGCCTAATCCGGCTGATCGACGCCGGGGCCCTCGATTGCTTAGGGCTCCCCCGGGTCGACCTCCGCCTTTCCGCCAGCGAGGCCTTGGATTACGCCGCCCTTTTCAAAGGCGGGTCGCTGCTGGAGTCGCTCGACCTCCCCGCCCCGGCCTTGAAGCATGGCAAAACCGATAAAATGGCCGATTTGGTGGCCGAGCGCAACGCCGTCGGGATGATGGTGAGCGGCTCGCCTCTATCGGGGAAAGAGGATATCATCAAAAGCCGGGGGCTGGTCGGCCTCTCTTCGTTGCGCGGGGAATTCAAAACCGCCGGCATCATCCGCGAGGTCAAATCCATCACCACCAAGAAGGGGAAGAAGATGGCTTTCCTCCGGGTCTATGACCAAGACGCCGAGCAAAGCTTCCGTCTTTTCGAGGAAGCCTACTCCAAAGCCTTCCCTCTTTTGGTCAAGGGGTCGATGGTCGAGATCGATGGCCACGAGGACCATTTCCTCGGCCATGACGATCTGATCGCCGACGTGATTAAGCCGTTATAGGAGATAATGGATATGGAAAAGAAAAAACTATACGTGATCGATGGCAATTCCTTGCTGTTTCGGGCCTTCTACGCAACCTATATGGGCGACCCAAACGCCATAATGCGGGCAAACGACGGCACCCCGACCAACGCCATCTTCGCCTTCGCCAACATGCTTATGAAGATCGTCTCCTCCTTCGAAGGCGGGGAGTACCTCTTCGTCGGCTTCGACTCGGATTCCGAGACTTTCCGGAAGAAGGAATTCGCCTCCTATAAGGCCAACCGGAAGCCGGCCCCGCCCGAGCTCATCCCCCAATTCGCCCTCTCGCGGGAACTGCTTTCCTCCCTCGGCATCAAATACTACGAGGAAAGCGGGATCGAGGCCGACGACATCTGCGGCACGCTCGCCAAGCTCGCCTCCAAGCAAGGGGATTTCGCGGTCGAGGTCTTCACCTCCGACAAGGATTACCTCCAGCTGATCGACGACAACATCAAAGTCAACCTGCTGAAAACCGGCTTATCGAACATGGTCGCGATGGACGAGGCCAAAATGCGGGAGGAATGGGGATTCGGCCCCACCCAGATCATCGATTACAAAGGGCTGTGCGGGGACGCGAGCGACAACCTCCCCGGCGTCCCGGGGATCGGGGATAAGACGGCGAAGAAGCTCATCGCCGAATACGGCGACTTCCCCTCGATCATGAAAGCCGCCAAGGAAGGGGGGATCAAGGGGAAACTCGGGGAAAAGATCCTCTCCGGGGAGGCAAGCGGCCTCGAATCGTATAAATTGGCCCACATCCTCCTCGATTGCCGGCTGCCTTTCGCCTTAGAGGACTGCCGTTACCAAGGCTATAACCCGGCCGAGGCCTCCTCTTTCGCCGAGCGATACGGGCTGCGCCAATTGGCCTCGCGCCTGCCGAAGCGGCTCGCCAAAGGGGCGGAGGGGGAAAAGACCGCCTACGTCGATGAGGCCAACCTCGATTTCAATCAGCCCTATTGCTTTTACCTTCATTGCGAAGAGGAAGGCTATCCTCATTCCGCTCCCAAGGGGCTCGCCCTGGTAAGCGGCCATTACTACCATTATTTCCCCCTCGTTGAGTTAGAGGCCAACGAGGCTTTGAAGCGCTCGCTCTCCGATGCCAAGGTGAGGAAAATCGGCTGCAACCTCAAGCAGGCTTACTGCGGGCTCGCCCATTTGGGGATCCAGCTAAAGGGGGCCGATTACGATTCGTTGCTCGCCGCCTATGTCCTCGATTCCAACGCCGCCGGGGACCCCGTCGCCGCCCTCGCCTCCTTAGGGGAGACGGTCACCGGGGAGGGGGGGCAACGGGCCGTGAGCATCGCCATCGCCACCGCCGAAACCGAAAAGAAGGCCATGGAGGCCCTCCGCGCCTCCGGGCAGGAAGAGCTCTTCCGTACCGTCGAGCTCCCCTTGACCTTCGTCTTGGCCAAAATGGAAGAGGAGGGGATCGCGGTCGACAAAGCCGAGCTGCTTTCAATCGGGGAAAGGTATAAAAAGAAGCGGGACGCCGCGGAAAAAGAGGTCATCCGCCTGGCCGGGCACCCTTTCAACGTCGCCTCCTCCAAGCAAGTGGCCGCCGTGCTTTTCGATGAGCTCGGGCTGCCCTCGACCAAGAAACGCTCGACCTCGGTCGAGGAGCTTAAAGCCCTGCTTAACGCCCATCCGATCGTCGCGGCGATTTTGGAATACCGGAAATACGCCAAATTGGTCGGGACCTATATCGAAGGGCTTTCCGCCCATATCGGGGAGGACGGGAAGATCCACACCACCTTCAACCAGACCCTGACCTCGACCGGCCGGCTTTCCTCCTCTTCCCCGAACCTCCAAAACGTCTCGACCCGGGACGAGGAAAGCGCCCTGATCAAAAAAGCCTTCCATTACGATGACGGTTATAAGATCCTTTCCCTCGACTATTCCCAGGTCGAGCTGCGGATCCTTTCCTCCTTAGCCGATTGCGAGGCTTATAAACAGGTATTCGCCCTCGGGCACGACGTCCATAGCGAGACCGCCCGAAGGATCTTCCGCCTTTCTGACGAGCAAGAGGTCAGCAAGGAAATGCGGAGAAAAGCCAAAGCCGTCAACTTCGCCATCATCTACGGGACCTCGGCCTATGGGCTTTCCGAGCAAATCGGCTGCTCGCCCAGGGAGGCGAGTTCCCTCATCGCCGAGTTCTACCGTCATTACCCGGAGATCGACGCTTACCTCCGTTCCATCGTCTTGACCGTCGAGCAGCAAGGCTATGTCTCGACCGTCTTGAACCGGCGCCGCTACCTCCCCGACATCACCTCCCCCAACTACGCGACCCGCGACGCCGCCAAGCGGGCGGCCCTTAACGCCCCGGTCCAGGGCAGCGCCGCCGACTTAATCAAGATGGCGATGATCAAAGTCGACCGATACCTAAGCGAGCACCATTGCCGAAGCAAGCTCATACTGCAGATCCATGACGAATTGCTTTTCGCCCTTCATCCAGAGGAGGCGGATAGCTTGCCGAAGGCGATAAAGGAGATCATGGTGAGCGCCTTGCCATTCGACGTCAAGCTCGAGACCGAGGAAGGAATCGGCGATAATTGGCTGGAGGCTAAATAAGATGCCTGAATTGCCGGAAGTCGAGTCCTTCAAGCGGACGTTGGAAGGGAAACTGCTCGGCCGAAAAATCGAAAAGGCCGAGCTGCTTTACCCGCGTTTGCTCATCACCCCGATCGAGCGATTCAAGTCACTCGAAGGCGAATCTTTCATCGGAATGGGCCGGAAAGGGAAGCACCTCATCTTCTTTTTGACCAACGAGAAGGTCTTAGTCGGCCACCTCCGGATGGAAGGCAAATACTTCGTCAAGAAGGAAAATGCCCCGATTGAGAAAGCCGATGAGGCGATATTCCACCTGGATAATGGCGAAAAACTCGTTTATAACGACACGAGAAAATTCGGCGTCCTCGGTTTATATTCTCTTGATACATATTTGCTTCTATCTCCATTGGCCAACGTCGCCCCTTCGCCATTAGAAATGGAAGAGGACGAATTGTTCATGGCGATAAAAGGCTCAAGAAAGACCATCAAAGAGACTTTGCTTGAGCAAAATCGGGTGTCGGGATTAGGAAATATATACGTCGATGAAACGTTGTTCAAGTCGGCGATCAACCCTCGTCGCAATGCCAGCAGCATCAATAGAGAAGAGGCGGTGGCAATATTGGCAAACGCCAAATCCACTTTAGAAGAAGCGATTAGCCAAGGCGGGTCGACCATCCATTCCTTCCACGTCGAGGAAGGGAAATCCGGCTCGATGCAATCGCATCTTCTTTGTTATGGAAAAGCCCCATCGCCTTGCCCTAGATGCGGCTTTCCCTTTATGAAGATCCAACTTGGGGGCCGTGGCACCACCTATTGCCCTATTTGCCAAGCTGACCCCGACCGCCCTTTCGTCATCGGGATCACCGGACCGATCCATTCTGGCAAATCGACCGTCAGCCAATACCTGATTGAAACCAAGCATTACCCCTTCTTCGATTGCGATAAGGAAGTCGCTAAGCTTTACCGCGACAAAGGATTCGCGGCGAAATTCGTCGAGGAGTTTCCCATCGCTAGCCTAGACAAGCGAGAGGAACTCAATAAGGACGAAGTATGGAAGGTAATAAATAAGGAAAAGGAAAAAGTTGAGCAATTCGTATTTTCGGAAATATATAAAAAATGCGAAGAATGGATTGGGACGCAGAAGGGGACCGTCTTGATCGAAGCCCCTTTGCTCTATCAAGCCAGAATGGATAATCTTTGCGACGCGACCATCTGCGTCCTCGCCGACGAGGCGATCCGCCGGCAGCGTCTAGAGGACGAAGGCCGCGACGCCATCCGGATGCTCTCCCTTAACAAGCGTTACCCGATTGGGCTTATAAAAAGAAAAGCCTCGTTCGTCATTACAAACAATGGCGACAAGGCGGATCTCAATCGGGAAATCGACTCTTTGCCTTTGCCTTAATCGACCGGCTGTCCCGAAATATCGTAGGTTTTTTTACACCGGGCCTTCAAGAGGCGATACAGTTGGCCAGCCCGGGCCAAGCCGACCTTCGATTCATACATCTGCTCGATCTCCTCAAAAGAGAAATCGCTGGCGAAGAAAGTGGTCAGCCCGTTTTTGGCCCTAGCCGAGATAATGGGGAAAAGGATGGAGGAATAAGTGTATTCGCTTTTGAATTCGTTGCCGAATTCGTCGAGGACGAGCAAGGGGCAGGAAGAAAGCCGTTCCAGCATCTTCTCGAATTCCTTCTTATCGTTGATGGACATATCCTTCAGCTCCTCGACGATGCGCGAGGTCGAGACGAAGGCGGAGCCGGGGTGCCGCGCGGCGTATTGGCCGGCGAAAGTCGCCAAGACGAAGCTTTTGCCCGAACCCGAGTCGCCGGTTAGGTAAACCCAGTTCGGCTCCTCCCCTTTGATGGCCTCCTTTAAGGCCACGAAGGCCGGGGACCGCTTATTGGTGATGTTGGGCTTCTCCCCCAGCCATTCGGAGGGGCAGGAAGCGATGAAGAAGCTTCGGGAGAGCTCAATCGACTTTCTTTCTTTCCGGCAAGGCCCGTTAGTCCGGACCAGCCGCCCGTTTTCCAAAGTCAGGGAAATCTCGTTCCGTTTATTGTCCTTCGGGCATTTATCCTTCCCGGGGCAGTTATCGCAGATCTGCTGATCGGCTTGGTATTCGAGCAAAGCGGGAAGCGAATCGGCGACCTGCTTCCGGGACAAGCCGAGCGAGCGGATGTATTTGACGAGCCTTTCGTCCTTGACGATCGCCTCCATCGGCGAGGTATCCCCAAGCGAAAGCTCCTTGCCCGTTTCCCGAGCGACCTTTTGGGCGGTTTTGATATCGATTGGCTGCTTGAACATATTAGTCTCCGAATATTTCCCTTAAAGCCGCTTCCCCTTCCTCGAGGCTCACTTTCTCCTCCTCGTCTTGGACGCCAGATTCCTTTTTGGCTTTGGGCGCTGGCTTCCCCTTATCCTTCCTCGCTTTGCCTTTCTGCTTTTTTTCGTAGTCGACGAGGAACTCAATGGCGTCGCGGCTGGTGTTGATGCGGTTCCGGGCGAGTATCCCGGCCATCATGGTGACGTAATAAGGCGGAAGGGTATTGCCGTGGCTGCTTAAAGTGAAGGAAAGCAAAGCGTTGATGACGGGATCGGTGAGCCCCATCGCCTTCAATTGCCTAACCAGTTTCCCGTCGGCCGGGCTTGGCTTTCCCCCGCCTTGATAGAAAGATAGGTATCGAAGCGGGGTCAAGGAGTCGAACAGGCGGATAGCCTCGGCTTGCCGGGAATCGTTCCCGACCGGGGACTTCTCCTCCTTTTTGGCCAAGAAGGAATAGACGGAGGCTTCGTCGAGCTTCCGCTCGAGCTTCCTTAAATCCAATTTAGCTCCGAAAGGCGACGAGTAATCCAAGCATTCGCCCGCCAACTGGCCAGTCACCATCGAGGAGACGGAATAGAATTCGGAAAGGCGGGCCGCCATCTCGATCTCTTGGTCGGAGAGCAGATTGATCTTCCGCCCGGCTTGGCTTAATCCCGAGGCGAACTCGCTTTTGTCGAAGCTCAGCCGGATCGGGGCCTCGTCGATGTCCTTAAACGCACTGGAGAAAGGGGTGGTCACCTCAACGAGACCATTCGCGTCGATAGCCCCCGCCAAGAGCTTAGAGGAAAGGTAGGAGTAAGCTTGCTCGCCGACTGCTTCCTTCAGCTTTCGCGAAAGCAAGGGATGGGCGAAGAAGCCCTCGTAGGAAAGCGGGGGGTACACGCAAAGGAGGAAGGCCTCCCTCTCGGCGGTGAAAACCCGGATGAGCCCAACCCCCTCAAGCAAACCCAAGCCGGCGGAGAACTGATCGGGGTTGAGGCTGGTTTCGTTGAAGGCCGAATCGAAGAAACGATTGCCGTTAGACAGCTGAACCTGGGAATGGAGATAAGCGTAAACCCCCATCCCGGTGGCCCCAATAAGCGGGAGGTAGCAATTCGCCGCCCGGGAAAGGTCGGCGTCGGACAAACTCCGCCCGCAGGATAATCGGTATAGGTCTTTTCCGCCAAGCAATCTCATAACTGGTTTATTCTATCACAACTGGGCTTCCGGTGACTAAGAAGCTGCGGCTCCCCCTCGATGCTCCCATGGCCTTAAGCCCCAGAAGGCCAGGCCGTCTGGCAATCGGTAAATTGATAATTGACGCCTAGTTGGCTTTGCCTCGAGCAGGAGTTTGCGCTTCCCCTACACGCGCGGATAGGTAATGCGTTATAATCAATCCGATTTTGAGCAAGAGGAGCTTAATACATATGATCCACAAAATCGGTGTACTCACTTCCGGCGGCGATGCCCCGGGCATGAACTGCGCCATCCGCGCCGTCGTCCGCGCGGGTTTGGCTTATGGGCTAGAGGTCTACGGCGTCAACGACGGCTATCGCGGCCTCGTCGACGACGATATCTTCCAAATGGACCGTTCGTCGGTCTCGGATATCGTCAACCGGGGCGGGACGGTCCTGCAAACCGCCCGTCTAAGGGAATTCAAGGAAGAATCGGTCCGGCAAATCGCGGTCGATAACCTCCGCCGGCGGGGAATCGAGGCCCTCGTCGTCATCGGGGGCGACGGCTCCTACATGGGGGCGAAGAAGCTGACCGAGATGGGCATCAACTGCGTCGGGCTCCCCGGCACCATCGACAACGATATCGCCTCGACCGACTTCACCATCGGCTTCGATACCTGCTTGAACACCATCGTCGACTGCGTCGACAAGATCCGCGACACCACCGAATCCCATCAACGGTGCGCCGTCATCGAGGTCATGGGCAACCACTGCGGCGACCTCGCCCTATTCTCCGGCATCGCCGAAGGGGCGGAGATGATCATCACCCCCGACCATCCGATCCCCGAGGAAGAGATCTTCGCCTCGCTCAAAAAGCTCCATGACGCGAAGAAGAAACGGGCCATCGTCATCGTCTCCGAGAAGATTTACCCCGATATCCATGCCTTCGCCGACCGGATCGGCAAAGCCACCGGCTTCGAATGCAAAGCCGAGGTCTTAGGCCGGGTCCAACGGGGCGGGGCCCCCTCGGCCTCCGACCGGGTCCTAGCCGCCAGGATGGGCGCCTATGCCGTCGATTGCCTCCTCTCGGGGAAAGGCGGCATCTGCATCGGCATCGTCAACAACAAAATCGTCGACTACGACATCTACGAAGCCCTCTCGCTCCCCCGCGACAAGCACATTTCCATGCTCCGCCTAATCGATATCCTGAAATAAGGAAAAGAGGATAAAGGTATGCATCTGAACATCAGCAAGAAAACCAAGATCGTCTGCACCATCGGCCCAGCCACCCAAACCCCGGAGATGGTCCGGAAGCTCTATTCGGCCGGGATGACCGTCATGCGGATCAATTTCTCCCACGGCACCCACGAGGAGCAGCTGAACAAGATCAAGATCGCCCGTTCCTTCGAAAAGGAGGGAATCTATATCCCCGTCGCCCTCGACACCAAGGGGCCGGAGATCAGGACCGGCTATATGGAAGGGGGCAAAATCCCCGTCAAGACCGGACAGGTCATGCGGATCTCGATGGAGGATTGCCTCGGCAACGCCGAGCGTTTCTCCGTCTCCCACGCCGGCTTATATGAGGACGTCGCCATCGGCAACCACATCCTGATCGATGACGGCAACCTCGATTTCAAGGTCACCGGCAAAGACGAGGCCAAGCGGGAGCTGATCGTCGAGGCGCAGAACAACCACGTCCTAAAGGACCAGAAAGGGGTCAACGCCCCCTTCTCCCGCCTCTCGATGCCCTTTATCTCCGAAAAAGACGAGAAGGACCTCCGTTTCGGCTGCGAGCAGCACGTCGACGCCATCTTCGCCTCCTTCGTCCGCCGGCCCGAGGACATCCAGGACATCCGTGCCTGCTTAGCCAAATACGGCGACCCCACCATCCCCATCTTCGCCAAAATCGAGAACCCGGAAGGGGTTGAGAAGTTCGAGGCCATCATCGACGCCTGCGACGGCGCGATGGTCGCTAGGGGCGACTTAGGGGTCGAGGTCCCGCCGGAGGAGGTCCCGGTCATCCAGAAACGGATGATCGACATCTGCCGCCGGAAGGGCAAACCGGTCATCACCGCCACCCAGATGCTCGACTCGATGGTCACCCACCCCCGGCCGACCCGGGCCGAGGTAAGCGACGTCGCGACCGCGATCGCCGAGTCCAGCGACTGCGTCATGCTCTCCGCCGAATCGGCCTCCGGCGACTATCCGGTCGAGGCGGTGCAGATGCAGGCGAAGATCGCCAGCACCATGGAGCAATACCTCGATTACGAGCAGCTGGCCCGCGATTCCTACGAAACCTCCGAGCATTCCAATAACGACGCCATCAGTAACGCCGTCGCCAACACCGCCCTCCTCATCGGGGCCAAGCTCATCGTCAACTTCACCGAAACCGGCAAATCGACCATCCGGATCTCGAAAGCCCGGCCCTGCTGCCCCATCATCTCCATCACCAACCGGCGGAAAACCGCGATGGCCGGGGCCTTCATGTGGGGGGTCTACTCGGTGCTGCTTAAAACCTCGATGCCCGACTTCATCGAGGAAATGGAGGTCTTAGCCCTCAAAGTCGCCCGCGATTTGGGGTTCAAGGAAGGCGAGCCGATCATTCTCGTCGGCGGCACCCCGACCGGGGCGGGCAAAACCAATTTCATGCGGATACTCAACGTCAACGCCATTCAGGAGCTCGATTAATGAAAAAAGTCATCGCTTTGGACATCGGGGGGACCAATACCCGGGTCGCCCTCATCAACGAGAAATACGAAACCGAGAAGATCCTCATCAAGCCGACTGAGGTCGGAAACCTCGACATCTTCCTAGACTCGATCGTCAAGATCATCAAGGAGGCCATCCCCGACTACAAGGACCAGGCTCGCTGCATCGCCGCCGGGGTCCCGGGGCGGGTTCGGCATGACGGTTATATATACGCCCTACCCAACGTCCACGTCGAGCACATCCCTCTAGCCGCCTACCTTAACGAAAAGCTCGGACTCCCCTGCTACGTCCGCAACGACGCCGAGGTGGCGGCCTTATCGGAAGCCAACCTCGGGGCGTATAAAGCCGCCAAGTCGCTTTATTTCGTCACCGTCTCAACCGGGGTCGGAGGGGCGCTGACGATCGGAGGGAAACTGGTTAACTCCTCCTACGAGGTCGGCCATACGATGTTCGAATACAAAGGCGAAATCCACGAGTTCGAGCATATGGCCTCCGGGACTGGCATCTGCCGCCTGTGCGATAAAAACGGCCTCTCGGTCAGCTCGGCCAAGGACTTCTTCGCCTTAGTCGAGAACAAACATCCCGAAGCCCTTCGGGTCTATCACGATTGGATCGATCTGATGGCTTCCTTCATCAAGATGGTCTATGACGCCTTCACCCCGGAGGTGTTCACCTTCACCGGCGGGGTCTTCAAATCCGATAAGGTGTTCTGGAAGGACTTAGAAGCCGCCTGCCCGGGCATCAACCTCAAAAAATGCTCCTTTTCCCAAGAGGCGGGATTAGTCGGCGCGGCCGTCTATGGCTTCCAGATGATGGAAGGGAAGTAATGCCTTTTCTTAAATAAGGAACAATAAGCAGTCACGTTGGTTATCGGTAAAGACATCTTCTCCGAGGGCCGACTGGCTGCTTTTCCAATAGTTCTGAAGGCCTTTGTTGCGCCGTCTCTCGATCCATCGATTTCGACCGGCTTCCTTTGGGGATGAAAGTCGATGACGCCAAAAGCTCATCGGCGTCATTTTGCTTATCAATTTTCGACGCCTGCAACCTTGGCTGCGCTTATTGTTTCAATAAAGATAAAAAGGGCAAGTCAATCGACCTTAAGCTGGCCATTGCCTTTCTTGAAGAATGCTTCCGTCTCTTTCCCAATAAGGATAAATACCACGTAGACCTCTCTGGCAAAGGAGAACCATTGCTCTATTTGAGGCCAATCCTTGCCATTAAAGAATATTGCCTTAGGAAGCAGGACGAACTTCGAAAAGAGGTTCTAGTTCAATTTGTATGCAATGGCACATTGCTAACCCCTCAAGTAGCCCAAATATTACAGAGCAAAGGCGTATTATTCGGAGTGTCCATCGATGGGAATCGGGCTATTCATGACGCAAATCGCCTGACGAAAAACGGGGAGTCGACCTACGACCTTATTTTAAGAAACGTCAACGCAATCCAAAATCACCAATACGTCGGGGCAGCAGCCACCTTGACGAAAAAGGTTTTCCCATTGATCGATTCGCTAAAAGAATTGGGAAAGACTTTCAATACCGTCGGTTATAAACCTGCTCGCGATTGTGCCGAAGCGTTTGACTTAAAGGCGTCCGAAGCTTGGGCGAAGGAATATGAAAAGCTGACAATTTTCTTAATTCAGGAAGCCAAACGTGGCGACCTTAAATACCTGCGGATCCTGCTCAATGGCGACGACTATTTTGGCAAGTTCATCAAGCGGTTACTTCTAAATCAGCGAGTCGTCTGCCGTTGCGATGGTGGGATTAGCCGATTGTCCCTTGATTCCTCCGGCCACATCTATCCTTGCCCCGCCGCCTTCCCCTTTGATGATTTGACGTTGGGAGATGCCGATAATATTAATAAAGCAAAACGGGAAGCGCTGTTTCAGGAGCAAATAAGGCAAGAGGGATGTCGTCTCTGCGAGGTCCGCCACGTTTGCGGCGGCGAATGCTTAATCGAGAAGCGGCTGTCAGGCGGAAACAACCAAGCGATGTGCCTTTGGAAGAAGCACCTAATATATTTGGCCGCCTATTTAGTCGTATCTTTAGTTGAGGATTGCCCTACCGTCTACAAAGAAATCAAATCATTTGCCAAAGAAGTTTCGATGCGCAACAAGTCTGATCCGGAGCTCGTCGTTTTCCTGAATTCCCATCCCGAATTGTCCTTCACAGAAGGCAAACGAATATTCGACAGACAAACGAAACGTTATTAAGAACTTACCTGATTACCGAATGAATTTATCCTATATATCAACCGAAATTCAATGCAAAAACTTGCAAAATAGCTAAGCAATGGGTATGCTTTACTCGCCGTAGATGAGGTCTCTCGATGAAACGGCAATTTCTATTTGGCTTATCTGTGACGTTTTTGTGCGCTTTATTAGCCGGCCAAACCGTTAAATCCCATTTATGCGCCGAACCATCTTTCGACCATGCGCAGGCGGATTCAACGTACTCTCCCGAAGTAGAATTTGATATTGAAACCGCCAAATTAACCCTTGCTCGCCTAACCAGCAACCCCGTCGATGCTGATGGCGGGCGGATGATACGAGTGATCGCCGACAGAAGCGACGAATATTGTTACCTTCTCGACTTTATCGGCGATCAAGGGTTCGCTGTTTTCGACGACGACACCATCTACGCCAAAGCCGAGGAAGGCGACTTCCCGCTGCTTTACGACGAAAGCGTAGTCCTCGGGACCTCAAGCGGATTCTTGAAGGAAACCGAAGAGGGGAGCCAGAACTATTACAGGGTCGACATCAAAGACGGAGCGGCGTTGACTGAGGAATTATACGAGATAGAGCCTTTTGATCGCAGTACCAATTGGACAGACAAAGACGGAGAGCTTAGCAGCAACGATATCACTAGTTACCTCTCTTCCGAGCATCCGGATTGGACATTGGGATGGGAAAGCCTTTTGTCCAACTTCACTTACTTCAATCAAAGAACCACTTCTTACTATATCGTAGAATATCACACGGAAAACCACACCTATAAAACAAGTTGGTTGGGTGAGGGAAACTGCGCCCCCAACGCCATCTTCACCTATCTATATAATCTTCCAACTGCAAAAGGCCAAACCGGAGTCGCGCCTAAAGGTCTCGATTCTTTGCTCAATGGCAGACAACGTAAGAACGTCTTCAATATATTCGCCGCCGGTCAGGACGCCCTATATGACGACTTCGCCAACAACACTTACAAGCAACCGTGGTATAGCAATGAAACCGTCTTTTTCAATCCTCCGGGCCAAAAACTGAGGTATTACGACGAAACATGGAAGCTTGATAGCCTAAGCAAAGATATATTCGCAAACACCCCTCACCTCTATTGGCAAGTGAGAGATTACGCGATCGATCACGGATACACTCCTAAAGACGGATATCAGACTACGAAGTACGGTGAGGACACGATTGAATACGTTTCAGGTCTATACGACGTTACACTTGACATTCAAACGACCAAAAACATCGAATCCGCCATTTCCAACATCATGAACGGGATACCCGTCGTTATGTCTGTATCCCAATCAAAAACGTATGGCAATCATGCGATGACAATCACGGGTTATCGGAGGTACTTCAAAAACGACGACCGGAGCAAATCCTATTATCTGCTCCGCGTCGCCGACAATTGGGCCACAACCCCGCGATGGTTCGACCCTTACAAAGCCAAATCGATTACCTATTACGTGACAAATCAAAATAGTTTGGAGTGGCCCGAATGCTGAAAAAATATCGTTTTGCTGCCGTGATAACAGGCTTTTTCCTGTTACTAATGAACGCCTGCGATGACGGTGGCCCTTGTCATCCCCCTGCCATTGTCATCATGCCAACAGAAATAACTTGGAACGGAACGGCATTTGGCAAAACCGACCTGAATTTTAAAACCTTCTCAGAATTCTTTGCGGGAAAAGGCATTCCGGAAAAGGCCGACTACTATTTAATAAGAAGCGAGGATTTAATCGACTCTGGCAACCAGCCGTTACCGGAAGGGCGGTACTTGGTGTGGGAGTTGCCGCTCCAAACAGAACAAGCCATATCTCCGCCCCATACCAGAGTAGATCCTAATAAATTATTCTACGTTTATACAAGCAAGGCGTTTTCCTGGTTCATTGTCTCGCCCTACCAATTGAATACCTCAATTGAGGAATATGATACGGATTTCGCTTGGGATTGGATACAAGACGACTCGATTCGAGGTTACTGCCCCAACGCAAGCCCAATCGAAAACGGCACCCCAATTGAAATTACGATGGAGATGGAACTCCTTAACGTTTATTCAGAGTGATGTCAGTTTTTGAACCCACCGAGATTATTGAGATTGTAAATCAAAACGCAAGTTGCATTACTTGAAACCAGTTTTCAAAAGGGATTTTAGCGCCTATTCGAACAACGTGTTTATAATCAAGAC
The DNA here is from genome assembly GCA_949296775.1 of uncultured bacterium. Lineage (GTDB taxonomy): Bacteria > Bacillota_I > Bacilli_A > RFN20 > CAG-826 > Alloenteromonas. The sequence goes on from CASFQA010000001.1 coordinate 420,844, forward strand.
ACTGGGCAAAACTCAATTGACAGCCAAATCTGGCGGGCGTGATAATAGAATATGGAAAACCATAAATCAAAACGGCCAGAAACAATAGTCGTCAGGGTAGTATCGGCAAGTTTTTTGGCTGCCATTATCGGGCTTGTGGCGCAGCAAAAGCCATTCGTCTCTTCGCGCTTCGATTTTGAAAAGATGGTGAAAGCCAGCGCCATTGCTAATTCGCACGACGAATTTTTGCTTTCAGCAGAAGATTCCATAAATAACGCCCTATCATCAATTGATAATTTCGCCGAGCGCGACGGTAAAATCAAGGATGATATGCTACCTATTTATATTATCTCGGAACACAGCGACTAGAACTTGAACATGGAACGATCGCTCATAGATTATCAACCATTTACCCAAAGCCAGTTTTCGTATTATGAAGCGTTTTATTATGCCGACGTTAACGGATATTCTTATATTCAAGGACCAGTTGGCGAAGGCAATTGCGGCTTAGTGGCGACGTACTCACTCCTTTATAATTTGCCGACCGTTAAAGATTATCTCGGATCCCCCCTGGAAATAGCCGATGGTCTTCTAAATGGCCGAAAAATAGTAAATGTCATCAATCACTTTGCCAATCGGACCGACCCGTTATATTCCCGATACGGAAACGTTACTTACTATCAGTCTCCTGACTCAAATAACAATATATTTTTCACTCAACTATTGAGAGAGGAAAGGTACTACAAAGTCTTTTGGGAATGCGATCCATATAACAACGACTTGATGCAAACAACGCCGGAACTATATTGGGAAATCCGCGAATCGGCCTTGGATATTGGCTATACCGATTCAATTCTTTCTATTTAGAAGGGATTATCGAGGGCGCCGTCAACATTTACGACGTTGATTTGGATATATTAAATTCCGTAAGCGAAGAGACCGTCGCCGCCAACATCGTCAGAGGCCTTCCGAGTATAATCGTGACTGAAAACTCTCTAACATATAAAGGACATGCAATGAATATCATCGGTTTTTCGCGTTATCTTGTGGAATCTACGAGCGAATACCGTTATATGTGGCTGGTTTCCGATGGCCACGAATGGACGCCCACTTGGTTTGACCCCTACAAAGCGACTAGGGTGATATATTTTGCCGTTGATCACGAAAGCTTGGAGTGGCCCTCATGTTAAAGAAAACATCCTTGTTCATCCTCTTACCGGCCTTGCTCGTTTCCTGCGGTCCCACAACTTCCTCTAGTAGCGATAAAGGCATCATCATCGGACCGGATAGCCCCGGTTACAGCTTCCCTTATGGGGATGCATTGAAAATAGAGAATCGCATCTTCGCTCGGGATGGTTTGAAGCCGGTTGATCCGCCCTCTGACCTTCCAGTTGGCAAAGCGAGCAATTTCCTAATCGGCGACAAGGATTTCGCCGATTACATCGAAAAGACCGTACCATGGTCCGGCACCTACTATATCTACGACCAAACAGTCAGAGACTTTGAGAATACGCTCAATAACGGCGACTTAATGATGTATTTCGTCGGCGAATTCGCCCTAGCCAACGAATTCTATCTCTACCAAACCGATTATTATGGCGGGAGCGGGCTTTACCGTTACCACGTGGCCGATGAGTTGCCTGAGCATATGAGGTTAACGACGGTCATCGACATCCAAGCAATTTGATTATCTGTCTTCTGTTCCGATAGACGAAGCGGCGCTAATCAGCTTGGTTACAGCGCCAGCAAATGCTCAATAGCATAGGCCACCCCATCCTCATCGCAAGACTTGGTAACGATTTTCGCCGTTCGTTTGACTGGTTCCACCGCGTTGCCCATCGCCACTCCATGGAAGGCTTTGATCATCCCGAGGTCATTAAGCTCATCGCCAAAGCAAAAGGCTTCTTGGGCTTTGGCATATTCCTTAACGAACCCCACCCCTTTGGCTTTATCGACGCCGGGATGGAGGATCTCAAAGAAGACCGGGCTGCTCCGGGTCACATCATAACGGAAATCATGGAAAGCGATGGTCTTGGATACATCGGGGTCAGCCCCGATCATGACCTTGGCCACCGGGGTCGTTAGGTCAACCCCGTTAGGCGAGGGAGGCAGGATAAGCGATGACGGAAGGCGGTTGATCTCCTCTTCTAATTGCACATACTTCCCCTTCTTGAAGGCGGCGATGCTCCCATCGGTCAAATAGGCATAGACGTCGAACTTAGGGTCGGCATATAGGGAATAGACATAATAAAGGTCGGCGTAGCTTAAGGTTTGGGAATAAAGCACTGCCCCAGCAAGGGAATAGACGATGGCCCCATTGAAGGCGATGACGTATTTCTCGCCTTCATTAAAAGAGGCGAGGTAACGGGCTAAGGAAGCGAAAGGCCGGCCGGAAGCCAAAGCTATGGCGTCCCCGGCCGATAGTCGGGTGTTGATCGCCTCGATTTCCTTTGGCGGAATCGCGGCCTCGCCTCTGGGAATCAAGGTATCATCGACATCGAAGGCGAATAGTCTTTTCATAAACGCGACAATGATAGTCAAAATAAGGCTTAAGGGAAACGGTTTGAATAAGAAAGGCGGCATTGCTTTAGACAGGAATTTCAGGAAAAACGCCCAAATAATCGAAAAAGCATAGGAACCAAAGGTTGATGGTGTTCACTTAATTAAAGAAAACCCGCACCAAAACTCCTACCGACTTTTGGTGTGGTCGCACTAAAACTCCCACCGACTTTTAGTGCGACTTTCCTTTAACGTTTTGAACAATATCCGCATTTTGTCTTAATTTATTGACGGAAAAAGGGCCCACCCGGACGGATGAGCCCTTATACAAGGGAAGAGAATCCTTATTTAGCGAAGCGGAAGGCCTTCAGACCCGGATAGACGGCGTTCTCGCCAAGCCCTTCCTCGATGCGGAGGAGCTCATTGTATTTGGCGACCCGCTCGGTCCGGTTCGGGGCGCCGGTCTTGATCTGGCCGGCGTTGAGGGCGACGACGAGCGAGGCGATCGAGGTATCCTCGGTTTCGCCCGAACGATGGGAGACGACGGCGGTCCAGCCGGCGTTCTTGGCCATCTTGATGGCGTTGATGGTCTCGGTCAAAGTGCCGATCTGGTTGAGCTTGATGAGAACCGAGTTGGCGACGCCGAGCTCAATGCCCTTGGCGATGATCTTGGTATTGGTGACGAAGAGGTCGTCCCCGACGAGCTGGATCTTCTTCCCGAGCTTCTCGGTGAGGTGCTTCCACCCTTCCCAGTCGCCTTCGGCCATCCCGTCCTCAAGCGAGATGAGGGGGTATTCGTTGGCGATCTTGACCCAGTGCTCGACGAGTTCGTCGGAGGTATAGACCTTGCCGGATTTCGGCTGATGATAGACGACTTTGCCGCCTTCTTCGCCCTTGGCCCATTCGCTGGCCGCGGCGTCCATGGCGAGCATGAAGTCCTTGCCCGGCTCATAGCCGGCTTTCTTGATGCCCTCGATGATGAGGTCGAGGACTTCCTCGTCGGCCCCGGTGGCGGTGTTCGGGGCGAATCCGCCTTCGTCCCCCGCCCCAGTCGAGAGTCCTTTGGACTTCAAGATCTTCTGAAGGGCGTGGAAGACCTCGGTGCACCAACGAAGCGCTTCGCTCCAGGTGGAAGCGCCGGTCGGCATGATGAGGAATTCCTGGGAATCGATGTTGTCATCGGCATGGGCCCCACCGTTCATGATGTTCATCATCGGAACCGGGAGGGTGTTGGCTGAGGTGCCGCCGATGAAGCGGTAAAGCGGCTCGCCAAGCGAGGTGGCGGCGGCGTGGGCGGCGGCTAACGAGACGGCGAGAATGGCGTTGGCGCCAAGCCGGCCTTTGTTGTCGGTCCCATCGAGCTTGATCATGGTGTAGTCGACTTTGGCGGTGTCGCAGGCATCGAGCCCGACGATGGCCTCGGCGATTTCGGTATTGATGTTATTGACGGCTTTCAGGACGCCTTTGCCCCCGTAGACGGCTTTGTCGTTGTCCCGGAGCTCGATGGCTTCGCGGGTGCCGGTCGAGGCGCCCGAGGGGCTCGCGGCCCGTCCAATGGTGCCATCAGCCAAGGTGACCTCGGCTTCGACGGTCGGGTTGCCGCGGGAATCGATGATCTGGCGGCCAAAGACTTTAACGATTTTGGTTTTGTCCATTCTTAGCAATCTCCTTATATGAATTCGGACAGGCAAATTATACGCAGGGGCGCGAATTGGTTAAAGAGCAAAAGGCGAAGACGACGCCGATAAATATTATCTTTGATAATAAAAAGGCGAAATGAAGATGTTTGGCCTTGGCTTTTATGTTTGATTTAATACTTTTCACTTCTAGATAATTTCTAGGAAACTTCTAGATACTTCTAGATGCGGAAAATCTTTGCTACCGAGGTAAAAAATATCGATGTTGAGTACGCTTTTTGAATATTTAATATTATATAGGTAAACTCGATATTCTTTTTCACTTCTAGATAATTTCTAGGAAACTTCTAAATACTTCTAGATCAATTGGGCCGCCATTCGGATAACGGGATATCCGCCCATTTGCCCCCCGGTCAAGAAATGAGGCCCCGTTTCATTAAGGAACCACTGATCACCGAAGGAAAACATTCAATACTCGAGGCATTTCTCTTTATGATCGCCATTATTGGGCGAAGCAAGAATTGAACCCGCTTGCTTCCCGTTACCGTCTTCCCCTAATATTCCGTCCACCGAATCCCGTTTTATAAAAGGCCGGCCATGTATAAAGGAAGATAAACAACGCCATCCTGCACTTTTAGGTCAGAAGCGTGAATCACATAAGGGGTCGCCAGTTCGTTTTGGTATTTGGCTTGGAACTTTTTAAGCGAGTTCAAGGTGTAATTGCCCGTCGACTTCACTTCAATCGGACAAATGTTATGTCGGGAGGTCAGTTCCCTTTTGGCAATGAGGAAATCGATTTCCATCCGTTCTTCGCGTTGTTTGCTATTTCGGGAATAAAAATATAGTTTCCTGCCGCTCGCGACCAAAGCCTGGGCAACCGCGTTCTCCATGATCATTCCCTCATTGATGCTGAGCTTGTCGAAAAGGATTTTGTTATATAGCGTCTCCCGATCAAAAGGCGAGTCGTTTAAGGAAAGGTTAATGAGCAGACCGGTGTCGCCCATATAGCATTTGAAAAGGGAGGAATCCATGTTCATCGCCAAGCCGACTCCGGCGAGGGTGCCGTTATAAGCGGAGTTGATGATCATAGAGTCATCAAGCCAATAGAAAGCCGACTCGTAATCGCGGTAACGGGCGCCGGATGCCAAAGAAGACAGCCGGAATCGCTTCTCGTGTCGAGAAAGTTGGCTCGGAAGCTCTTCGAGGATGCGCTCGACTTTCCTTTTGTCGGAATCGGCGTTCTTATTAATGTCGGATCGGTATAAGTCGAGGATATCCTTTTGCGTTTCGTAAACTTTGGCGAAATTCTTTGTTTTCACGTAGGTTTCTACCGCCTGGGGCATGCCGCCAACCAGGAGATATTGGCGAAAAAGATCCATGATTTTCCGGTGCATAGTTTGACCAAGAGGTCGGAGCTTGGAAAAGCAGTCGCGAAGGAGATCCATTAATTGCAATTCGCCCAGTGACCAAAGGAATTCCTCGAAATCCATTGGGTACATCTTCAGATGCCGCTCCTCCGACGGAAGCAATATACCCTCAACGTTCTTCTTAATGGAAAGCAGCGACCCGGTCTCGATATAGTCGAATCGTCCATCCTGTACCAAATACTTGATAGCCGACCTTGCCCTTGGAAACGCCTGCACCTCATCGAAAATGATTAGGCTCTTGCGAGGGCGAAGATGAACATGCAAAAGGGCCGAAAGGTAAAAGAAGAAGGAATCGAGATCATATAAGTAAGTATCGAAAAGAAGGGGTATCTGCCCTTGGGCACGATTAAAATCAATGAGGGCGAAGGATTCGTATTCTTTTTTGGCGAATTCCTCGACGATGTAGCTTTTGCCAACGCGGCGGGCGCCTTCGATCAGTAACGCGGTTTTGCCTTGGGAATTATTTTTCCAATCAAGCAATCGCTGATAAATTTTCCGTTTCATAGGTTGTTTTCCGATAACATTATACACATAATCAAGATTTTTAACTCGGATTTTTGCACATTTTCAAGGTTTATCTATTTTAGATTTTACACGTTTTCTAGGTTTTTAACATTGGAAATATACACATTTTCGAGGTTTTAAGCCACATATCAGCATAGTGGTAACCTAAAAGTGGACACATCAAACCGGGTCGGGGCGATAATATGACAAAGCCCGCCGCGGAGGCCAGCAGGCGATACGGCGTTACCACTACGTCCGTCTCGGACTACTGCCGGGAATACCTGAAGTCTATCAACGGCTGGGTCAAGACCGAGATGTTCATCGGCTTCGACGTCAGGGATTGCCAGGACGTGCCGTCCTTCGCCAAGGAGTACGTCGGGCTCTTCAACTAGGAAAGGCCTTCATATGCCTTGGTCTACCTGACGCCCTAGGAATACCAAAAAAGGGGAGCAGCCCAAGAAGCCGAGCAAGATCGCCTACGAGAAGAAGGAGAAGATAATCAAGGAGGCAAAAGCCAAGAAGGAATCGAGGCTTAAAAATAGGTGTCTACAAAACGTTTGCTAGCGCATTTCTAGATGAGTCCAGCTTAGCGGTTGGAGCATCAAAACGGAAAGCCAATCGCATGACTGCTAAGCAGCATCAGCCCGGATGGCCCATCATTCGACTATCTCAACGATATCCAGCAAAGGGGGATCAATATAGGCCGGACGGATGCCCCGTTCGAAGGATATCGAGCTCACCGGCGTGTCCTCGAAGGCCTCAAGCAGCACTCCGTAAACCGCAACCGTCCGACCATCTTCGGTCGTTATCGAGTTCGGTATCTCGGCATGATCCTGGCTACCGGTATAGCCGATAATGAAGTATTGGAGGTCGGTCGCGGAGTTGTTAGCCCGAAGATGAGCATAATAGAACTCCCCGTCATAGCCTCTTTCGCCGTCGAAGCCAAAAACCTCTTTGCAGGGCAGCATATCGGCGTCATTGGTTTGGTTGAAGCCCCAAGAGAAGAATACCCATCCTGAGTCATGGTAACCTTCGAAGACAACTAAATCCTGTCGCGGGTTGAAAGTACCGCTGCAATCAATGAGGGAAAGGGAAGAGCAACCCTCGAATAACTGGGCGCCGCAATGGGAGAGTTGGCTTAGATTCATATGTAAGTATTCCAAGCTTTGGTTGCCGGCGAAGGCGCGGCTTACGATTTGGGTGACGGACCAGCCCTCCCCCTCGACGGCAATCGGCTTCTCCAGGTCTAAGGAGACGACATCAGCCTCCCACTCAATTATTGCCCATCCTGAATTATTCGATCCGGCAGCGACTTTCGCGAGATGCATCCCGTTAGTTTCAACTACCTCCCCTTGATAATCATAGACGGCCCGCTCATAAGGCAAGTCGAGGACCGCTTCAGCCCCATCGGCGAAGAAGTAAAGCGGCTCCCCATCAGAATCCATCGCCCCATGGCCGATGGTCTTTAAGCTTGAGGGCAAGAACACATCGACCGCGGGCAAATCGCAGAAGGCATTGGAGGCCACTGCCTCCACCGGGGCAGAGATGGTCCCGACGCTCTTTTCCTCAGCAACCACGATATCGTCGGAGGTCGATCCGTAGTCGAGGACCGTGAAGTAATAATCGCCGGACTCGTGCTGGCAAAGGGCATAGATAAGCGAACCCTCGACCGCGTATTGGCCGGCATATTCATAGACGATGGGGAAATCCTCCTCCGGGTATAAGGGGGCCTTTTCATCTTCCGCTTGGCTAAGGCCGACGAAACCGCCGACATAGCCAAAGGAATAGCTCTCCTCGGGATTGGAAGCCGACCCCGATCCGAACACATCGGTATAGATGTTATGGATGCCCTCCGGCTCAATCTCGATCCCATCGGCGATCGAAATGGAGGGAATTCGGATGTTATAGAAGGCGTGGCGGTCGATCCGCTTGATCGAGGCAGGTATCGAAAGGGGCTCATCGTAGTTGGAACCAACGGTCCCAAAGGCATAAGGCGCGATTTCCTCGACTGGATAAGTCAGCCCCTCATATGTGACTTCGGAAAGGATCGGCGCGCCGATGACCATATCGGAAATGATGCAGGCGTACTTATGACCGGAATCGTCTTCGCAAAGAGCGTAACGGTAGTCGTCGATCCAGGGGGTGTCCGTCCCAGCGTAACCGACCGTGGTATAGCCATCGATCCTGGTCGGCGGCCCCTCGAAGAAAACATTATTGGTCCCCACCCCTTTCGATAAGGGGAGCTCAACCTCCAGCCCCTTGGCGATCCATAACGGGAAAACATAGCCGAAATCGGCAAAGCAATTGGGGGAGACCCGCCGGACGGGATAGGAAAGGCCATCCCGATCGATTGATTCCTGGAGAATATGGGGGCCGAACAATCGCCAATAACAAAGTTCCGCCCAAGAGCCGGCTCCATCTTCAAAGAGGGCGTATTGCCCTTCCTCAACTGTCTGGTAGCCTAGGAACCCAGTCTGGAAATCGAAATTGTCGCCCGTAAAGGCGGTGAGGGCCGCTTCGGGCATTTGCTTGGCCTCGAAGTAAACGATGGTGACCCAATCGCCCCGGTCATATTGGAAAACCCCTCGTCCGAAGCTAACGACCGAGGCCGGAATGACGATCGGGCGGGCGACCCGGGTATCGCGGAATGCCCCCTCGCCGATTTTGCTTAGGGATGAAGGAAGGGTCAGCGAGGAAAGATAAAGCCCCGAGCCGGCATAGGGAGCGATCTCCTCAACCGGGAAACCATCATATTCATCGACGATGACTAGATCGTCTTCGACCTCATTGACCTTGAGGGCGATCGAATAAGCGTGGCCGTTTTCCTCCCGGGCCAAATAGTAGATGCCGTTTTCCTCCCCCATCGAGGTCGCCCCGAAGTAGACTTTATCCGCCTCGGTTCCCCAAGATTCGGAATAAGTCAGCTTCGAGCCGGTTTCCACAGCCACAATCGTGTCCGGATCGAAAGCCCCCTCAGCGATGAATTCGATGGTTTTGGGAAGGAAGACATAATCGGCCGGACAACGCTCAATCCCGACGATCGGCAAGCTTAGGCCTAAGGGATGGGCATAGGTTTCGGGGATATTGACGAGGCCAGTCGGGGTATCAGTCAGCACCACCCGGGCATTCTCCCCTTGGCCCAGGACATAGCCATAAAAGCCGTTGGCGTAGGAAGGATCCCGCGAGAGTTCGAAATTGTAATCGAAGAAGGCTCGGGCATTAGGATAGAGCCAGTCCTCCCCTAATTGGCAATTCTGCTGGGGCGCCCGGAAGCAAACCTTCTCAATGAATGGGCTAAAAAACGCCTCTTTGGCGACCTCGATGTTCTTCGATTCGATATAGACATTCTTGATCGCCGTCCCATAAAAGGCCCGGTCCTCAATCGTTTCAGCCGCTACAATGGTCAAGGAGGAATCGTTTAGGGCGAAAGTCGCCCCGGCGAAAGCTTCCTCGCCAATGACTTTGACTTGGTAAAATAGGGCGTAGCTTTGTAAGCCGGGGCAATCGGCGAAGGCCCGGGGGCCGATCTCGACCATATTGTCCCCATCGGCATAGACGTTGGCGATGTTCGAGTTGCCCTCAAATGCCGAGGCCCCGATCCCGATCACCGGACGTCCGAGATAAGTCTCAGGCAGATAAACCGTATCCTCGCTTCCAAGATAACGGCTGACCTCATAGGCATAGGGGTCGCCTTTTTCGTTATAGAGCAAAGAAAACTCCAAATCAGGCCGCGGCTGCTCAACATAAACATTCAGCCAAGCCTGCTCTCCGGTGGCCCGAACGTTGGCGAACAAAGAGCAAGTTCCCGCGTGGAGGCCAAGAATGGCATTGGTCAAGCCGTCATAACGGACGACGTTGTCATCGGAAGAATAGATGAAGAGGTCCGTCAGGTCATGGCCGTTCAGATCAAGGTAATCCAGAAGACCGACCGATTGGCCCTCCAATAAATAAAGCTCGGTTTGGGTGAAATACGGGGTCGAGGGGTCACTGACCTCAGCCGGCCCTACATTCACGGTAAAGGAATCCGTCAAGGCGGGGTTGGCGAGCATATAGCCTTTGACCGTCGCCGTCCCGACGGCTAAAGCCTGGATCGAATTTTCTTCGGTCAAGACGATGGACGGATCGCTGGACTCCAAGGCATAGCCGCCGTAAAGATCGCCGGCGTATTCGCCATCTAAGAAAGCCGTGATTCCCCGTCGCTCCCCGACCGTCAATTCCAGGTTATCGACTTCATCGAGCCAAAACTCGTGCTCATTTTCGTCGAGGTAAACCGACGATGACGTTTCGGAAGTCGGCTCCAAAACTGAGGAAGATTCTTGTGGCGTGGTCGTTTCCGGGGGCGAGGAAACAGAAGGGGCGCCGACGTCGCAGGAGCAGAGCAGAAAGAAGAACGACAGCAAACCACAGGCTTTTTTCATAGGTTGCCCTCCGGCATTTTGACCCCGAAGACGACCTTGGCATTCCCGGGATCGAATACCTCGCATGGCTCGGTCGATTCAAAAAGCAAGGTCGCCCCATTGGTGAAAGGATGGACAATCTTGATGCTGGAAGGGATATAGATATATCCCTCCCCGGCATCGGAAGAAAGCTCTTCGATGCCCGAAGGCATCACCAAAGCCCCGTAATTGTCGTTAAAGACATACGAACCGACTTTCTTAAGAGACGAAGGTACATGGTCAGCCTTCAAAGGCCCTAAGCAATCATCGCCAAGAACCTCGATGGTATCAGGCAAATAAACCGTCGGATGGTAGGCGATACTATGAATATTGAAAGCTCTCTTTTCGATGCGTCGGACAATATACGACTTCCCGCGGTAAACGATCGATTCGGGGACGTAGACATTCGCGATTTCGCCCTCATATGAGATAAGGTCGGCGCTTAGCCGATCGCCATCTTCATTGAGAACAAAACGCATTTGATTCCTCGTCACCTCAGCGACGAAATTCGAGTAATAGCGGACATCCTCGGGAATATCCTGCTCGACGATGCCCTGATGGTAATAGGCGACGTTGGACGAGAAAGAGACGATCCGTTTCACCGATGAAGGAATCGTGATTTCGCCATAACCATCCGCCGCCCCGTAGGAGAGCTCCTCGACCGGGATCCCAACGATCGAAGAAGGCAGGACCGGGCTCCCCCAAGCGTTGGCATACACGATCGAAGCATAGTCATGCCCCTCTTGAGCACAGAAAGCATAATAGATCCCGTCAGGGGTTTTCCCGAAACCATCAGAATAATGGGCCACCGCGCGCACCTCCGCCCCCTCGGGGATCAACGGTTCCCCATGGCAAAGGAAATAAGCCGCCGAGCGAACGGGCAACCTCACCGTTTCCGGGACCACCACAAATGGCGCGTCGAAGAAGAGCTCACTGGATAAAGAAATACCCTGATGGAAGCCTTCGGCGATGAAGGAAACGGGGTAATCGGCGGCCCCATCGCTGACGCTCTCCTTGATCTCGTATTCCTGAGCATGCAATCCATCAAGCAAGGCAACCGCCGCCATCCCTTGGTCAGTCAAGGCATAAACCACCCGGCCTTCTTCGATTCGCAACCCGGCGTAGGAATAAACCATTGTCCCGCCTTCTAAATACCGCCCTACCGCCTGCTCTTTGGCGAAATCAAAGCAGGCCAAGCAGTCGGAATTGGTAAGGAAACGTTGGATATTATCGTCGAAATACAGCGAGGGAATTATCAAAGCATCGGGTATTTTCCAGCTGCCGATTGCGACCTCGAGCCCCCGGAGGTCCGCTTCTATCGATTCGTCGAAATCCAAAGCCCCAAGATTGATTCCTTTGACCGGGAGGCCTCGCCCCTCATGAACGATGGTTTGGGGGACATTATTGGAAGGCAAAGCCAAAACGAAAGCGCATTCTTCCCCGTTCGAATCGGTCCAAAGGGCGTAATCGACGCCTTGATATTCCCCGAATTCCCCTTTATACCCTCCAAGGGCGGTCTCGACCGTTTGCCAACCAGCGGGAATCGGATCATCGCCAAGCAGGAAAACCCGAACCGAACTAAGCAGGTCGAACCATACCGACGCCCCTTCCTCGATCGCCAAGACTTCGATGGACGATCCGACAAAAGGGTCCGCGTTCTGAATGACGAAAGAGGAAGGGAGGGAAAGGGCCAAAAGATTTGGCGAAAAATAAGGTGAACCAGCAAAACCAGTCACCGGGTACACTTTATAATCTTTCCACACTTCCCCAGGGACTTGCGCGGCTTTGCCCTCGCCATAATAACCAAGCAAAAGGGCCTGTTCCCCGTCAAGGCGGAAATAGAAACCGGAATCGTTGAGAAGTTCGTCCGGGCTGATGGACGATAAGCCGCTGCCAAGGTTTCCGGCGATAATCGTGCCATCTGGGAAAGACCGATCACCGATCTTGACGGTCGAAGGAGGGAGATAGACCACCTCGTCTTGTAGGCGGAAGAAGGCATAATCGTCGATTTCCTGCAGTCGGTCCCCGAATCCGAAATCGGTTAAGGGGCACGAATAGAAGGCCGAATTCCCGACCGACACGGCGTTGAATCCCGTTACGGTAGTGAGCCTATTGCAAGAACCGAAGGCGCTGCCGCCAATCGTCTCTAATGTCGACGGAAGGACGACTTCCTCTAAATAGCCGCAGCCATTAAACGCCAAGTCGGATAGTTCCTTCACTCCCTCGGGGATAACAATCCGCCGAATTAACTCATTGGCATACTGACTGCTCGCCTCAATCCGGGTCACGGGAATATCGTGGATTGAAGAAGGGAAAACGACTTCCTCCCTGTTAGGCCAGGAGTTGACGGTGGCGCTGCCATCGGCATTCAGGTAATAGCCGAATAACGAGCCGACTTGAACGATAAGCTTGGTTATGTGGTCATCGGCTTTCACGTTGATATAAGCCTGCCCATCGGAAAGCCCGGTCAAAATCCCGCTGAAGCGATCGACCTCGGCGATATCGGGATTCAATGATTCGAATTCGAATACCGGATCACCATCCCCTTTCCAATATAGGTAATCGGCCAGATCAACCGTCTCCCCGACTTCGATTGCCAAACCGCCGGGGGCTCCCCAGGATATAACCGCGGTGTAGGAGTCGGAGACGATGATTTCCTCTTCCCCTACGTAAAGATTCCCGTTGGCGTCAACATAGCTCGCCTCGATCGCCGTATGGCCGGCTTGTAAGCCCGTCACCGCCCCTTTCGGGGAAATGGAAAGGACTTCCGGGTCAGCCACGGTGAAATTTGGGAAGACCCGGACGTAATCGGGAAGGGCATAGGCTTCGAGCATAGTCGATTCCCCGACCGAAAGCCTCATCGTCTCTTCCGAGGAATGGGAACGGAAATGCAAGTCCAAGGACCCGCTTGCTTCCCCAACCGGGGCTTTTAGCAAAGCGAATTCGGAGGATGGGCTATCGCAGCCGGATAAAGCGAAAGCCGCCAATAAGCCAAAGAGGATTCTGAACGATTTCCGAACCATACTTTTTCTCCTTTGGTCATTTTACCATGTTGAAAAACAATGTTAAGATATACTTGACCGCGTTGGACAACGGCCTAGAATATAGGCGGCGATGACGGAGACACGCCCCTTCCCTATAGGGAAAGAGGTACCACTCCCGAGCCCTTGGCGACGAGTCAAGCGGATGGCCCCCGTTATCAGGCCCCAAAAGAGCGTTCCCTCTTTTATCAAGACGGGCAACGAAGTAAGGTGGTACCGCGTCCCCCGACGTCCTTATATGTCGGGGGATTTCTTTATCTAAAGAGGCAAAACCATGCACATCATCTTCAAGGGGGAGAGAAAAGAGCTCCCCGATAATTCGATCGGCTTCCAGGCTTTGAAGGTTTTGGAGCCGGAGAAGAAAAACAAAGCCATCGCCATGAAGGTCAACGGGACGGTCGAGGACCTGTCCCGGGAATTGGCGGAAGGCGAGGAAGTCAGCTTCCTGACCGGCGAGGACAAGGAAGGGTTCGAGATCCTCAACCATTCCTGCTCCCACTTGATGGCCCAGGCCATCCATCACCTCTACCCCAACGCCAAATTCGGCTACGGCCCCGCGATCGAGGAGGGGTTCTATTATGACGTCGATTTCGCTGATGTGGCCTTGACCGACGCCGCCTTCCCCTCAATCGAGGCGGAAATGAGGAAGCTCGTCAAGGAGAATCTCCCCTATAAACGGGCGGAAGTGAGCAAGGAAGAGGCTTTGTCCATCTTCAAGGACAACCCCTACAAGGTAGAGCATATCCAAGAGCTAGAAGGGACCATCTCGACCTATACCCAAGGCGATTTCGTCGACCTTTGCCGCGGCCCCCACGTCCCCTCGACCGGCTATTTGAAGCATTTCAAATTGCTTTCCCTCGCCGGCGCTTACTGGAAAGGGGACAGCCAGAACAAGCAGCTGACCAGGATCTACGCCACCTGCTGGCCCAGCGAAGAGGCCTTGAAGGAATATTTGGCCATCCTGGAGAAGCGGAAGGAGAACGACCATCGCCGCTTAGGCAAGGAGCTCGGCCTCTTCATGATCAGCGACTATGGCCCCGGCTTCCCCTTCTTCCTGCCGAAGGGGATGCAGCTGAAGAACGAGCTCATCGCCTATTGGAGGGAGATCCATGCCCGGGAAGGGTATCAGGAGATCGAGACCCCGACCATGCTTTCCCGCGAGCTTTGGGAGACCAGCGGCCACTGGGACCATTACAAGGACAACATGTACACCACCAAAATCGACGGGAAGGATTTCGCCATCAAGCCGATGAATTGCCCCGGGGCCATCTTGACCTATAACGCCACCCTCCATTCCTATAAGGATCTGCCGGTGAGGATCGGGGAGCTCGGCCACGTCCACCGCCACGAGGCCAGCGGGGCCCTCAACGGGCTCTTCCGGGTTCGGGCCTTCACCCAAGACGATGCCCATATCTTCTGCCGACGCGACCAGCTCGAGGAGGAGATAAAGGGGATCATGCGCTTATTCGACGAGGTGTATTCGGTCTTCGGGCTTTCCTACAAGATCGTCTTAAGCACCCGGCCCGATGACTATATCGGGGAGAAGGCGTTCTGGGATGAGGCCGAGGCGATCTTGGCCCGGGCTTGCGAGCATTCGGGCCACGAATACCAAATCAACCCCGGGGACGGGGCGTTCTACGGGCCGAAGCTCGACTTCAAGCTTAAGGACTCGATGAACCGGACCTGGCAATGCGGGACCATCCAGCTCGACATGAACTTGCCCCATCGGTTCCATTGCTACTACATCGATTCGAGTGGCGAGAAGGTGGAGCCGGTCATGCTCCACCGGGTCGTGTTCGGCTCGATCGAGCGGTTCATCGGCATCTTGATCGAGAATTACGGCGGGGCCTTCCCGACTTGGCTCGCCCCGACTCAGGTCGAGATACTGCCGGTTCTCCCCGCTTCCCAAGGGGAGTACGCCAAGCAGATCAAAAAGCTCCTCGATGAGCGAGGTTTCCGTTCGGAGATCGATGACTCGGAGGAGAAGCTCGGCTACCGGTTGCGGAATGCGGTGGTCAAGAAGATCCCCTACTCCTTGGTCATCGGGGAAAAGGAGAAGGAGAATAGGACCGTCACCTATCGGCTCTACGGGGAGCAAAAGCAAACCACCGTCAAGCTGCAGGAATTCATCGAACTGCTCGATAAGGCGGTGAAGGCGAAAGCCCGATTCTAATCCGTTTGGGGAGGAGCGATCCTCCCCTTTTCTTATACGATATGGTTCTTCTTATAGTCAGAGGCCAAATAAGAAAGGCGGTTCAAGGCCAATAGGAGCAGCAAGAAGCCGATGTATATCCCAACTTGGGTAACGTAAATCGCCCAAGTGGGATAGGAAGAGAAGACATAGCTAAGCAATGACCCGTCGAGGATCATGACCAAGGCTTTGCCGTTGGGATCGAAATAAGGGATGGATATATACCCGTTTATTTGGAGCCAATTCATGAATAAGGCCAGGGCGGCGACGATGATCGGGAAGACCATGTAACGCTTCTTGCATTCGAACCCGTAAAACAATAAATAGAGGGACAAAAAGAACAGCAGCCCATGGGTGAAGATGCCGCGGATGACGATGGGCAGGCTCATGTTGTGAAGGAAAATGGCGGGATTGAGCATGACCCCGATCAAATACCCTAAGGCCGAGATGAGCCCCAAAGCCCCGGAGCCGAAGTAAAAGGGCTTGAGGAAGAAAGTCAGCGAGACCCCGATGATCAAATAGCTTAAATGGCTTAGTTCGGTCGGGACCAAGGGGGTATAGATATATTCGATGATCTTCCAGATAAGCAAGATGCCGGCGACGATCCGACAGACGATCGAAAAGGCGGGCCTTTGGCGATGAAAAAGCAAAAATATCAGCAGAAACCCGACAAACGTAAGCGGAACCGCATAACGCATCCACATGACTAGGACCTCGCCGATAGCTCGCTTAACGATGGGGTTTGCCCAAAATAAGGGGCTTGCTCCGGATCGTAGCAATAAAAGACATAATCCTCGAAGCCAAAGATATTAGATGCAGCCCGTGAAAGGGCGACTACCATAGTCGAATAGATGGCTTCGTGATGATCCATGAACTCGTTGTCAGGAACCATAACCGCCTTCCTCGATAAAGTTTCCCGGTAGCAATTAAACGCCTCGATTTTCAAACTCGATTTCAGGCTTTCATCAAGAACGACATCACTGAGATTGGTTCCGCCACCCATCTTCATAATCGGAGTCGCGATGTAATCATCTTGGCCGACGCGATAAACCGAAGAGGAACGAGAAAGCATTTGCCGAAGCGGCAAATAATCATCTTCGCCGACATTGGCGGGAATATCGGGTACCCCGCCATGAAGATTGATAAACGTATCAATATCGTCGTAGATTAACGAATCGAAACCGAGATCGGTGGTCTTTTGGTAGGTATAGAACCGGTTGTCGCCTTCGAACGCAACCAAGCTCGGCGCCATAGTTCTCGCCAAACCTGTCGGGATATCCTGCATATACATACCGAGAATTAGTTTAAACATCGATGAAATAGAGGCTTCGAGGAAAGGACCGTTGCAATACGAATCGATAATGACTGGAGCAACATAGCAATCGCTGAAGAAACAGTCTCGTATTAATAATTCGTTATAGTACTTTTTGTTGCCTGAAGCATCGACATAGCCGTTTTCGTTGGTTAAAGCTTCCTGAATTATTTCCGTTTGATCGATAATCTGATCAAACGTCATGCTGTCACGAGGAACGTAAGTATGCATCAAACCGTCCCCTACGAATACGTTTGCTTGATTATTGAGAAAAACGCCATTAGTCAAAACCGAATCCGCTCGCCCGTCCTTTAAATTTTCTGGTTTAAACGATCCGGAGAAATCGCCAGGCGAAAGATAATTGAAAACAATAGTTTCGTGTTGTTTGCCATAAGCATCGGAATAAGTAATCTTTTTAGAATAATCGACCTTGTTAGATTCGTTGGCGCCCGTCTTAATGCCGAATTCTAAGCACTTTTGCAGTAAGCAATTATCAACTTCCGTCAAAGAGGAATAGCTTCGAACTAGAGTTCGAGCCGAGGATATAACCGAATTGGAAACCCTTACGTTATCTCCCAGTATCTCGATTCCTGTTCCAGCAGTAAAAAGATTTTGGTAATTGTTGCCGAAATCGGCATTCCGAAGTCGCAGGTTGTCGATGGTGATGTTATCTCCGTCAGCATAAATCAAACTGTTATCCTGGCCATAAACGACCAGCAATGGCTCAACTCCAGAAATCTGCGAATCTCCATAAGGGGTATATGGGTTACCGGCTGAAATATAAATAAGCGGACCTCGGAAGATATCTTTCCCATCGACGCCGAAACTCGGGACGATCGTTCCATCCTCCATTGTCTTAAAACTCGATGGATAGCAAAGATCGTGGCCATTGATCAAGAACCCGTTGCCATAAAGAGAGTGGCGGAGACGGATGCCGGCATGGAGGGTGATGCCGATGTCATAGGATGTCTTGCTTGAATTATTCCACCAAGAAGCAAAATCATGGTTATAGGTTGCCTCGAAGTCGTAAACATAGTTTTCCGGATCGACAACCCCATCAATCTCGCCGAACACCGCGACGTCTTTCCGGCTAGCCTCTGGCAATTTATCGTAGTTTTCTTTTGAATCGAGGTTAACGTGAAGCACCACCGGCTCCCCAGCAGCAGAAAGATTAGTCGCCTTGATCAAATCGGCGTAGGAATAGACGTTGACCCCCTCCACGGCGGTGAAAGTTATCTCGGTAGGCGGGGTTGAGGTGGAGAACGGGTGGGTGAAGCGGAAATAAGCCTCTCCGGGTCCGAGGACTGTGACTTCGCTCTTATTTAGGTCGATTCGAAGATTGTCGGAATGTTCCAAGGCAAAGTCGTTGATGCCCATTCCGTCGTTACCGACCACTCGGGCCGAGAAAGTGAACTTAGCTTGATGTTTGGAATAAGGGGAATCAATCGAATCGTAAGCCATATCGTCGGTTCCCCAATAATAGGTCCGCCCGATACCGGCGGAGGAAAAAGGATGGTCGAGGGTAACGACAATCGCCCCATCCTCGCCATAGACCAAGGCGGTGAACCGCTTGCTGACGTTGCCTTTTTTATTCGAGGCGATGACTTCGGCCTGTCCCTCCGCCAAAGGGACCAAATAATAACCATCGGTCCGTTCTTCAATCCGAATGATATCCTGTTCCTCGGAAACGGCCTTGAAAGAAATATCATTGCCGTTCGAAAGCGGGTATTTCTCGTTATAAACCGGTGTGGCTTCAAGCTTAACCGCCCCATCCTTCAATCCAAAAGGCTGCAAAGAATCGTACGGCAAGATTATGTCATCGATATCTTGCTCAACCCCTTTGATCAGGTAATCGCTGGTGGCAAAAGCCAAAAAGGCGATTAAGAACGGGAAAATCAGCAATATCGCGAGGACGCCTTTCTTCATAAACGACGCCCCTCATAGGAAAGGAAAAGCCTTTCGCCCTTGAATAGGAACACAATCAAAGTCGGAAGCAAGAACAAGGCGGATAGCCCCAACATTAAGGCATAGGGCAGATCGGCATAGGAATAAGTCAGCAAGGTCGCGAGCGCAGGAAGCCCGGCTAAAATGAATGGCGTTAAAAACGACAATAAAGAAGAAAAGCCGGCCGAGGCTGAGCCATAACGAAGTTCCGACAAAACATAATTCAAATAAATCCAGCAAAGGTAAAATAAACCCGCGAATAAAACGTAAGCGAACTGGACCCATGAGAGGTTCCCTAAAATCGCCAGGCTTAAAGCGGCGGCAAAGAAGGATAACGATGACCATAGCAGGGGGACCAATACCTTAACGGAGAGCTGAGCCCGCCCCGTGACAGGAAAGGTCTTCATCAATAAGACTTGTCGCCCTTCTTTATTAAGACTTAAGCCGCCAGAGCCGTTGATGACTGAAAGGAAAAGGAAAATCAAGGCAATCTCAATGAAGAAAGGGAAACCCGGAAAAAGGCTTAGAACATAATTGAGGTTGCCGAGGTGAAAGATCGCATCGACCGCAATAACCACCGAGACGATCAAAAAAGGAGAAGCCAAAACCAACGGGAAAAAGGAGAAAATGCCATCGGCGCTGGAGGTGAGCACCAAGAGTTCTTTCTTCATCAAGGCCGGCAATGGGCGTGAAAGCGGCTTGACCATTACCTTAGCCCGCCTTTTCCGGTTAGCTGACGGATTCTTCAAAAATCGCGAAAAAGCGAAGAAAAGGATCGGGAGAGAGATCGCATAAACCGATAAAGGAACCAGGAAAAGGATGAGAAGATAATCCCAGCTGGCACCGCGGCCAGCTGTCTTAACGATAGTAACGAAAGGGTAGAGCCCTTCCCCTACCTTCGTTAAGGTCGTAACGGATGAATTGGATAGCAAGGCATCGATGGAATTGCCGGAGACCAAAGCGACGAACAAATTGAGCACGTAGGCATAAAAAGCGGTCAAAGCCAACATTAATGCAAAGGAGACAACCAGCAAGACAATTGAATTCCGTTTAATGAAATTAGCCAAGGCACTGAAAGGAAAAGTTAGTAAAAAGGCCGCCCCCAAACTCATCATCGCGATCAGGATAACGTAGATGAAGGCAATGATATAAAACACGAAAAGCGAACCATACTTCAGCCCAAAGCAAAGAAGAATCGGCAAAGAGAAGGAAAAATGAAAAGCCAAAGAAAGAATATAACAATAAGCGGATTTGGCAAAAAAGATGGAACCATTGTCAATCGGCAATGGGCAAAGAACGGCTCGCTCCTGAGAATTAAAGAAGCAACGAGAAGTTTTGGGCAGCAAATAAATGACGGAAGCAAAAAATATCAAAAACAAAACAATGGCGGTCAAGGCCTGATTGACCCCTTTATAGGCGGAGAATTTATCGTAAGCCTGGCAATAGATGAAACACTCAACGGCGATGAAAGCGCCCAAACCAATGATAGCCAAAGCGATCTGAGTTATCTTCGAAAGCAATTTGCCTTTCTTTAGCAACGGCAAAGAGGATATTTCGCGAAGCAAAACGGCAATCATCGAGTTTCCTTTCGCCCCACTAGATTCAAGAAATAATCGGAGACTTGATAACGTAAGGATGGATCGGACTTAAGATCAAAGACAGTATTGATGACTCCGTCGTAAATAATAGCAATCCGGTCGGCTAAAGCCGAAACCATCTCGATGTTGTGACTGGCGATGAAAACGGTCCTCCCATGATTGACGAACTCTTTCATCATCAAGGTCAATTCATGGGAAGTAACGGCGTCAAGGCCGACCGTCGGCTCGTCCATGACCCAGATTTTTGGATTATGGATAAGCGAAGCAATAAGACCAAGTTTTTGCTGCATGCCATGAGAATATTCCTTGGATGGACGGGATAGGTCATCGGCGGTCAAATCCAATCGGGACGAAAGATAGGAGAGGTTTTTATCAAACGTTTCGTCGCCGACTCCATAAATGCTGGCGATGAATTCCAAATACTCAAGGCCGGACATGTCGGTATAAGAAACCGGTTCAGACGGAACATAGCCAATCACCTTCTTGACCTCGATTGGGTCCTTTTTTATCGAGTGACCATCGATGACGATATCGCCCGAATCAAAGGTCTTCAGGCCGATCATCGAATCGATTGTCGTCGATTTACCAGCCCCATTCGTTCCAATGAAAGCGAAAAGCTCACCCTCTTTGACATCAATGTTGATGCCTTTGAGAACTTGCTTTCGACCATAGTTTTTCTTGAGGCCGGTTATGGATATGGCGAAATTGACGTTTACCATGACCATCCACTCGGGCTGACACTGCCCTTAATCTTCCATTCGTTTTGCTCGTAGGCGAAACTGCGATAAACATAACGAGTGCCGCTTTCGACATTCGAATCAAAACCTGTGAATTTCATAATCGAGCCGGAAGAATCGCTCAATCTAAAAGGAATAAAAGCGCCGTGATAGAAAATCATTGGCTTCCCACCATACGAAATAACGTGGTTGCCCGCATCGGTAACTTGCTTGAAACTACCGGAAAGCGAATTGATGCCCAAGGTGTTCTGAGCATTATTGTTGGCATAATATATATTTTGGGATACGGCGTTAGGGCTATCGAAAATAAAAGCATACAAATTCCCGTTGCCTACATCGGTTATTAAACCCGAGGTCCGATCGTAAAAACAATTTCGTCTCCCGGAACTATTAGGAAGTTCAGTCAAAACTTCGCCATTTGAAATTAATGGGGCGGAATAGAAACCGGCAATATTCACTTGATGCAAATTGATACTAAGCCCGACTTCTGCAGTCGAAGGCCCAGTCATGACGCCACAGCCAGAAAGATCCACGTTTACGTCCTTTATTTCGTTAAGAAAGGAATTATTATCGCGAAGATTGATTTCTCCGGCCAAAACATAGGGAGCTTTATTCCCAGAAGCAAAATTCAACTGGGCATCACAGTCGAAACGCGCCGGTTTGTTTGAATAATAATTCCAAAAATTAGTCCACGAAAAAGCCCAATTACCGTTTCCTTCGTTATTCTGTTTTTCCTTTTTTCGCGTGTCGAACCAGCCATAGCGCCTGCTGTCATCAAACTTGACGATATTACTGCCTTCATACTGATAATTCGAGTTGCCGTCATTAAGATTGTAATAATCCTGACACAAGATGATGCCGGCCGAGCAATAATTAAATTGGTTGTCGGCATAATCCATATAAGAGCCAATGTTTTGTTGAATTAAGTCGTCAATATAAAAACTGCTACTGGAAAAATTCAACGTAGACGCCGCATCGGCAAAAAGGTAACAACCGGGGGCAAAAGTGAACTGCTGGTAAAAAGTTATATCTGAGTTATATGAATAAAAGTCGAAATATGGCGGTACCCAAATTGAGAATTTTTTGGAGCTGATCGAAATATCGTTCCCTCCAAATTCGACCGACATATAAAAACCGCCGATGTGAACGTCGGCATTTTCAAAAATCCAACTAAATCGCTGATAGGCAATATTCATCAATGTGGTATTTGACTTACTGTTCTTAACCTGATCATAAAGTTCAGTATTGTAGTATGTCTTCCGAATAACGCGGCCACCAGTGTTCTTCATTTGAAACATGAAACAGTTTTCGGAACCGATGACGGGAGATCCGTTATCAGGAACCGGCCCTACCAGCCCGACATCAAGGTGGAAAGCCCCCATGCTTGCACCGAAAGACAAAAGCAGTTTGCCGTAAAATTTTGACCCGTATTCACAAATTACGGTGCAGTCCAAATATGGACAGCGAAACATTTGCATAAAATCCATGCCTTGCGCGTAGATTTCCGGAAGAGAATTTTCCCTCCACGCATCCTCGACAACCAAGTTGGTGTACATAATTGAGCCGTTGCGCAAAACAATGTTGCCGGTCCTGCCTTCCGAAGAATCGGTAACCGACCCAAACGAATCGATCATCGAACCGTTTTCGACAATTAGGTCAAAACCGTTCAAATCGATTTCGCAATAGGGGCCGACCATGAACCCTTGATAATTTAATTGAGTCCATTGCAGCGGATCGCCAGCGTTAGCTTCATAGGACCTGACTGTAAATGCAAAGCCGGTCAAACCCGCAAGGGTAATCGAGGTCCCGGTGAAAACAACGTCACAATTCAATGTCAATCGGTTTGCGCAGTATTCGGACTGATACTCTGCTCCGATTGAATCGCCAAAAACAATAGCATCCGATTTCCAAGGCGATCCAGACATGTCGCTTAAATTAATTGGCTTATAAAATTCGTTGTATTTGTCTTCCTGACCAGGCACATAATCGGAATCATGGGTCTCGAGTCCAATGGAGCTGTGGCTGCGAGTATAAGATACGTTTGTTCCGTTTTGGAAGGCCCACTCAGTAACACCGGCGCCCCATGCACCATCATTATACGTTTGTCCGTAATACCCTATTTGCCGTCCAGCGTGATTGTTACTTACACGTGAACCAGAATAGCCAACTGCATTAGTGTTTCGCCGTGCAATCATAAAGTCTTTGTTATTGTAAGAACTATCTAAGGTTAAACAGTCTTCTGTATCGCCGTTGTCCCCTTTGACATGGAAAGTCGTTCCGCCTCCGGCCAACCAAAAACAATTGTTGGTCAAAGAAATCGCGTTGTCCAAACCCGCCAGATAGGCTGCATCGCCTCCACTGAACTTAGGCGTAGAGGTATTGATGTCGGTATTGACGACCCCGCTTTGTGTTTGGGGCTGATTCGTCCTATATTCTTCCCAGTATTCAGCCAATAACGTAGTAGAGGAATTAACAACAGAGGCAGTTAAAGTCAAATCGTTTTCTAAAATAAAATGGTTATTAAGATATTGACTGCCACTAGCCCAAGTATAAACAGAGTTGTTTCTAACAGTAAAAGGGGCATCTTTAAGGCTTAAAACATATCCTTTGGGAAAACTCTTTGTTTCGGTTTCAGAATCCCACTTAAAAGTAACATTAACCTCATTATCGGCTCCTTCGCTAACGTCTTGGGAATTTTGGTAACCGAGGAAATCTTCAAGATAAAGTTTTCCTAACGAAGGCATTATCAAGCAAAAAACACCTGCCAACCCCGTTATGATTGGAACCAAACGCCCTTTCATCAAACCATCCTCACTAAGAAACTAGAAAGAACCATTGAAGAAAGCGCGCTAATATCGGGAATCGAAAATTCGAATACGCAATTGAATTGAATCGGACTTGTGGCGTTATTGCCGGTCTTCTCAACGACATATTGAAGACTGTTTCGATCATAACTGGCTCCGGCAAAATGATCGGCAATATAGTAGGACGCGCTGATTCCGTTCGACTCAAATACCCTTTCCGCAGTACCGCATCGTTCATTTTGACTGCCCGGGGTCAAATATACGGAAGAATAATCCAAATATTCACTGAATTCGCCAATAAGCTCGAATTCAATTTTTTCGTATTGATGGGCGCTAGCAAAAGAACGGAGAGAATTTAATCCGCCCTGTGCAAATTCAAGAGTCGCGATAACAGAATACGTATAAACGCCATGTGAGCTTGATGCAGAAGTTAATACCGATTCAATCGATAAATAGGGCACATCGGAATAATAAGAATCAATTGCGTAATCAATAGTTATATTGCCAAAAGCAGTTGAGTAAGAATGGTTGCCAACCCCCGGGTTATATTCTATCGCCCCATAAGTCGCACTAACCGCGCAGAAAGGCAAGCAAAGAGCTAGCAACATAGATGGAAAGCGGCGGTTTTTCACGCGCTAACCTCCTCAAAACAAGCGTATACAGTTAACGATCGCGTAATGGGCGTAAGGTCGGTAAGCCTGCCAGAGGTGGGATCCTTCGGACCAACGGAAGAGGTATACCACCCCAAGAAAGTCGCCCCATCCTTAGTAGCCAATGGAAGACTTGGAATTGCCGATCCATATTGCACATCGACATATGGAACGTCGTCCCAAAGCAAAACACCCCCATTGGTAACGGCATCAAACGTCACGCGCAGCAAAGGCTTCTCCTCACCAAGCGTCGCTACCTCTCGCCAAACGTAATTTGAATACCGATAGATTATCAATGCGGTCAAATCAAAATAATAATCGCCATCCTTGGCTCCATCGACGAAAGTTGGCTTCTGATTCCCGCTGAACCAACGAGTGCCGGATTCCGGCATATCGAACTCCAACACAACTGGGTTTTCCAAATCATCGGTATAAGTAATCGTAAGATAATATTTGCCAGCGTATTCATCGGTTACGGCAACAATCGATTCGATCCCCCTGCCATCTTTTCCGTCCTCGCCATTTTTATAGGGCAATCGGATTTCAGTTGGTTTGACAGTCGGATCCGTATAGGTGATGGTAATTATGATATCCCCATTGTTCTCGGTCGTCTGACTGACCGAGGAAATGCCAACCCCATCTTTTCCCTGCGGCAAGGCGAAGGCGTGTTCTTCTCCATCGCTGGTGAGGAAAGTGATGGTCGTCAATCCGGTCTCTTCGTCATAAGAGGAAGAAAAACTTTCGATGCTATTGGCATTTGGAATTTCCCAAATCGAAGGATCAAGGGTCGGATCGGTATAGGTTATGGTAATGACCAGCCCCGATCCGTCTTTCGCTTCCTCACTTTCGATGGATGCGATGCCAATCCCTTCGGGGCCTTGGTCACCTTTATCGCCTTTGGGGATAGTGAAGGTGACGGTCGGAACGTCCTCATCGGTGAAGACGATGGAGACCTTCTTGCTGCCGTCGTCGAGATTCTCAACGATAACGTCTTGGATATATAGACCTTCCTCGGTCCCAAGCAGCCCGCAGGAAGAAAGGGAGAAGGCCGAAACCAATCCGAGCAAAAGATTCTTAAGTTTACGCATCTTTCCGCCCTCCTAATCTAAATAGCAAATCCGGGGCCCATAGGCGACTTATGCCGTCTTTGACATATGGTTGATAATGCGCATGACACGCAGGGCAATTCCTCTCACTAGATAATCGCTCGCCGCATAAAGGGCAAAATCCGGTATCGGAGGCATTAAGTCCGAGCAAGCGAATCGGGGAGGAATAATCGTTGGACTGAAATAGCGAAATCGCCGCTGATCCACCGGCGAAAGCAATGTTCATCGACGGGCCAATGAAGCCGCTTTCCAAAGTTATGCCGAACTTCCTCGAATCCCCGTTGACAAGATTGTTGACCCTTAGTTCCAGCTTGCCGTCATATCGGCGCACCCTAAACTCAAAGTCGCCATCAACGAAAACGGCCGGCAAAGAAGGGGAAATTGACTTTGCGTGGGTCCGGAAGTCCTCCAAAAGCCGCTTCAACACCACATCATCGTCCTGAGAATAAGAGGTAGTGAGATATAGGCGGTATAAGGACCCATAAAGCGGATCGTAGTTCAAGACGTTGTTTGGGTGGACTTGATCATCGGACAACGGCTTAATGGAGGAATAAAAGGCTGACGAAGACAATAAACCAGCGATTTCATGCAGTCGCCTAATCGCCCCCATCTGGATGCTCAACTCGCCAAAATCCGATGCAAAGGAAAAAGCTTGCTCGGCGTTGCCCCATTTAGAGAAGCGAAGGGGGCCAATCGCGGTTTCCAAACTGCCGTTTTGCAGGAGACTTCGATAAGCGAGGCTGGCTTCTTTCTCAATCAAATCGAGGCAAAGCTTCGCGAAACGGTTTTCATAGGTCCCGAGTTCATCCTCCACGAGCTCGGCGTATATCTTCTTTGGCGTCAGCCGTTCGTTCAGGAACCCGAAATTTCGGCTTTGCTTGGCCGTTTGGGCGAAAAGACGGGGATTGAACTTTCGGGCTTTAGTCGCGTCTTCGAGATAAACCTCGGTCCGAATGCCTTTTCGAGCACGCAGAAGAATCTCGCTGAGGACATCCAAAGCCCGCTCCGCTGCCTGGAGGTCGAATTGGCCAAGGGGCCGATATGTCGAAACCGATTGCTGAACGATCATCGATTCCTCCTGAGCTCAGATTCAATGGTGGCGATGGTCTTTGGCATTTTCTCGCCGTAGGTTTTCTTCACATATTCCTCTAGTTCAACAAGGCCGGAATGATAGGCCATGTCAACCCTTCCCTTAGCTTTTCTAAGCACTTTAAAGGCAAATAGATAATCGAGCGCTCCCTCTTTGTCGCCCCGCATCGAAGCATAGACCGGAACCAAGGAAGCGGTTTGGACCAAAAGACGGTTGCCGGTTTTGATGCCTAAGCAGACATCGGCTTGGGATAGCAAAGCCATGAATTTCTTAATCTCGTCTTCGCCTAGCCGGAAATCCTTGGATTCCCTGGCGGCGGTAGCCAAAGCATTAAGATCTTTGTACGAAAGGGGGGTCGGTTTGGCTTTGGAGGCAAACTCAATCGGTTCGTGGTACTGTTCGAAATCGAGAACGATAGCCCGGTCGATGACCTTATCGGTGATGGCGAAAGTCGAGTCATCGGTATTGGCGGTCCCGACAAAGCGAGTATTGGGAGTGAGGATCAAGTCCCCGTTAGCCAAATTAGTCGGGGTATCCTCGGGCAGATTAATCAAATGAATCCTCCGTTCGTCCTCAGGGAACTCCAAGACCGAAAGGAAGGGGGCGAAATAATACTCGACTCGCGAGATGTTCATTTCGTCAAGGACCATAAGATTAAGGCGATTGGCCCGGAAACTCGCTTCATATAGCCGCTTTAGGAATTCGGTCTCGAAGTAGACGCCGGTGAAATCATTGAAATAGCCAAGCAGATCATCTTTGTCCTTATAGGTCATCTGAATTGACTCAAAGAATGCGGTTTCGCCGATGAATTTGGCAAAATAACGCGGCAAGGAAGATTTACCGGTGCCAGAAACGCCTTCCAATATCGTCAACGGAGTAGTCATCAATGCCGATACGAACATCGCCAAGTCGTTCAAGGAATAATATAAGGAGCAAGATGTCGCGAGATAATTCTGCAAATCCCCAACCAGTTTCTTTGTCGTGAGGCCATTCGGAAGGAAAGGGAGGCTCTGCTCGCCGGCGACGAATCGCTCATCAATCGCGGTAAGGCTCGGAAATACCCGTTTTCTGTCATAGCCTTCAACGATGCCACCACCGGCGATGAGGGCGCCGGAAACGCTTGCGATTCCTCCATTGCCCTTGCCATCTTCCGGTTTCTTGTCGAAAGAATCGGCGATGTCCTTGTCATCTTTCTTCTCCGACTCTTCCGCTTCCGGATTCGTCTCGTTCAATTTCTTCCCGCCTGCCATATTAACTGTTTCTCGATTAACAGTCGGCAACGCCAAAATGAATAAGTAGGCAGCAATGACGATCGCGTAAATCGCAATGAAAGCCAGCAAAGCGATAAAGATGGATTCGAAGGCAAAAGCGATGTTTTGGACATAACCATCACCGCCTTCAGGGATCGAAAACAAAGATCCGACCCCGAAGAAAACAAGGAACCCCCCTACGCCGATTAGGATTACGTAAGGGAACATCTTCGAGGAAATAAGCGTCTGATCATGGGAATGGACGCTGTTGACGATGGAGAAGAGGGCGATGACTCCGAAAACAACGAATAAAGCAATAAATAGAATTAGGATATAAGCCGATATCGAGGCTTCGATGGTTGGAAAGCCAAACAGTTCCCCAATCGAGGCAATCAGGTTGTTTTTCTTGAAGACAATGTAATTGGCGTCTAAACCGCCAGCAACGAAAAAGCTAAGCAAAACGAAGAAAATGGCAGAAGACGTAATTGCTTTTTGCCAACGAGTGAATTTAAGAATCTTCATTTTGCTGAACTCCTTTGTCGATGGTTAATGATGTATTCGTCGAGGTTCGCTTTTTATCAATCGTACCCTCGAAAGAAGAATTGAATTCGATGAACCCGTCCGGTGATTCGATAGTGATTTTGACGGCTCCGGCCTTGAAGAGATCTTTGATTTCGGCTAAACGCTTTTCTTTGATGGTTTCCGATTTTGAGAAATAGACCTCGGCGGCGATGATCACATAGGCTAACGCCGACATGCCAAGTATCCCATAATCGTCCTGGAGGTAGAAGGTCAAAGCTCCTAACGCAGGAATTCGAATCCCAGTATAACGGCCGTTGATCATGCCTAAGGTGATTTTAACCCCATCAGTGCCCGGCCCGGCATTGGCGTCGCCCCGAGTTATGAGGTATCCGTCGCCGATTTCAACGACCCGGTGGATGACGTTGATTCCCTCCGGATGCTTATAGCTTACGATATCGTAAAGTTGAATTTCGTCGAGCGAGTCTACTTTTTCTAGAACGACAATGTCATTGACGTAGATTCGATCGTCGCGCCCTTCTAGATAATCCGCGTTAGCGGGATCAACTGATGCCATCGATGGGGTTTTTACCGCCTCCAAGGAATAAGGTATCCCGAGATTCGGCATCGCGCGCGTGAAAATCAAAACGGCGACTGCCAGGAACAGCGCCCCCACGAAAATGTCGAATATAATGGAACCGGCCTTAGCCCAGCGCTTCCGCGTCGGGCTTTGGCTGGCTTTGCTTATTTGGTCCTCGACTATCTCGAAATCCGCTTCCCCCGAAGCCATCTCTTTCCGAGACAACCTCCACATATAAATAAGGAAGCCGGTTAAAAGAACCAAGAGGATGATCACCGCGACAAGAATCGCGATGAAGGTTGTGGATAAGAAGATCGGCAAGCCCATCTAGGGCCCCCAATTAATTGTTCAAATTGACTTTGACGGTAGCGGTGATTTTAGCCCCATCGACCGCGGTCTTGAAGTTGTTCAGCAAAGTGGCCGCTCCCGAGACATCCATGCGAGAAGCGCCAACTTCGGTGTTGATGTAGCTGATAATCCCGCCGGTAAAAGGAGAAGTCCAAGACAGGTCGCCGGTGACAGTGAGGGTCTTCTCGGTTTCGGACCCAGTGCCTTCGCCACTGAACGCAGCTACTTCCTGATTGCTAATCGTCGGCAAAGTCAAATAATCCTCAGCATCTGGATGAGCAGAGTCCCAATCCAAAGTAATGGACACGCTCTTCCAAACGGATGGGTCGCCAGTAACGGTGAGATCAATGCTGAACTGTAAATCGTTTTGAACATTGGTGGCGCTGGCCGGGGAGCCGGTCTTATCGGCTTCGGTCTGCCAACCATCGACCGTGATGCTTCCGTCATTGACTGCCGCTTCCAGATTGACAACTTGGTTTTGGATGGTAACGGTACCAATAGAAATCCCATCATTGATGTTCTTCTCGGTGGAGCCGCCAGTAAGAACGATAGCGCCGAAGGTTGCGCCAACAGTTCCGACGCCGCCAAGCAAAGCAACGGCTGAGACGATTAATTTCCTTTTTGAGGTTTTGGTCATAAGCAATGACCTCCTTTATGCGCTATAGGTTATATGGACAAGACCGGTGCGAAAAAAACGGTCCTTTTGCGGTTATTCATAAAATTTGCCTTTATGATTGACAACCAAAACCTCATTGCGGACTTTTCACCCTGCTTACCGGTTTACCGATATATGACCTAGAGCCCTCCGCCTTCGTTGCAGATAGTCCACAAAATTGGTATTTTCCGAACGCTATGCCTATTTTGTTCGTAAAAACCAGCTTTTTATATATAAGAAAATATATATCTGCTCTTTAAAAACCGCGATGGTATCGATATAATATGACTATGGAAAAAGTGAATCCGCCCTATCGGGCCAGCTTCTCAACCAGCAACGCGGTGGTCATGGCGTTGACGTCATTATGCTTCAAAGTCGGCCGTTTATCGGCTGTTTCCGCGCCGGTTCCCCTTCTTGCCGCCAGCGCGAACGAAGCCGCGGCCTATTTGGAGGAGGGAGGAAAGAGGCTCACCCCTTCCCAATTACGGGGTCTCTATCGGGGTGAGGACATCGCCTCAGTGCCCCTGGCGAGGCGGATTTGCAGCCTTTTCTATAAATCAGCCAAGATCGATCCTGGCGATTCCTCGTTTCTAAAAACCTACGAATCGACCCTCTGGGGAGAGGACATCCCGGTCCGCTTATCCCGCCGGGTCGACTCCTATCCCTACTCGATCCCGCCTCACGCCAAGGTCGAGGAGCTATTGAACCGGACGTTCATCTTCGTCAAAAACGCCCAGCCCCATGTCTCGCCGATCCTCCTGTCGGGGTTGCTGCTGTTCATGCTCCCGGCCATCATGCCCTACCGCGAGCATCCTTTCCTATTGGCTTTCCTTTACGCCAAAGCCGAGTTGATCCGCTTCAAAAAGGATCTATTGGGGATCAAACTGCTGAAGCACCTATACAAAAACGAAAACAAGCTGAAGTCCGCTTACGAGAAATCGGTGGGCAAAGAGGATATGGCCCCGTTCCTCATCGCCTATATGCAGGCCATCGAGGAGGCGATTGAGGAAAGCATCAAGCATTCGCTTCTGCTTCGGGGCGGCTTGACCCCGATGGCCAAGCGGATGTTGGAGAAAATGGAGCCGGGCAAGTTCTATTCGGCCACCGACCTCTTGTCTTTATTGGGCTTAAAATCCCGGCTTGGGCTCCATAAGAACTACCTGAAGCCGGCTTTGGAGGCCAATAAGATCGAGATGAGCAACCCCTTGTCCCCGACCGATCGGAATCAGCGTTACCGGAAAAAACCATGACCTTCGTCATTTTGCTCCTGCTCGGCTTGGCCTTTGATTTCGCCGCCAGCTTCTTCCGTAAGCGAAACCTCTTGGCTTACATCCTTCTAGCCATCGCGAGCCTATTTGTTTTGCTCGGCTCGGTCTACTTCGTCTTTTATTTCCAGGGTAAGTACGCCGAGGAGGACGAGGGCTGGGTCAATTGGACCTTCGCCTCCTTCGCCTTAGCGATCCTTTTCCTCCAGCTGGTCTATGGGTCCACTTATATAAAGAGGATCGGAAAATGGATCGGGGTCGCCGCCACCGCGCTTTTCTTCCTCTTCGCCTTAACCGGGGTCGGGATGCTTTGCTATTACGGCCGAATTTCCCTCGATAATGAGTCGATTTCCTCGACGTTAAGCAATCTCGTCGCGATTTTGCTTGCATAAGGCCGGGAAAAGGGTATACTTCACCACGTCGAAAGACGTAGAAAGCAGTCGCGTCCGGCGGCTCGCCAGATTCCCGACGGGAATTGGCCAAGTGCTACCTAACATCTGTAGCGATGCCGGAGGACTGCCTTCCGGCTATTTTCGATTAATGGAGGAAAAGAAACATCGCCTACTTTGACAGAAACGATCGGACCCGCCCCCAGAAGCGGTTCGACCCCATCAACGAACACATCCGCTACCCGGAAGTCATCGTCATCGGACCGGATGGCAACAATTTGGGGAGGATGAGCTCCCGGCAAGCCAACGAATTGGCCGCCAGCTACTCGCTCGACCTCTTCTGCGTCGCCCCCCAAGCCAATCCCCCGGTCTGCAAGATACTCAACTACGGAAAGTACCGCTTCGAGAAGCAGAAATCCGACCGGGCCCAGCGGAAAAACGCCAAGGCGACCCAGCTCAAGGAGATCCAGCTCCACATCTCGATCGGCGAGCATGACCTGCGCACCAAAGCCAAGCATGCCGTCAAATTCCTCAACGACGGCGACAAAGTCAACGTCCGCGTCGTCTTGAAGGGAAGGGAGATGGCCCACCAAGACTTAGGGGAGGAGTTGCTGAAGCGGTTCGTGACTGTCTTAGAGGAATCGCTCCCCATCGTCATGGAAAAGCCGCCCTACTGGGAAGGGAAAGTCTACTCGGCCATCGTCAATGGCAAGGCGAAGAAGCAATAGGAGGAACAAGCAATGCCGAAAATGAAATCGAACCGTTCCTTGATGAAGCGTATCAAGGTCACCGGCAATGGCAAAATCAAATTCATTCACGCTTACAAGGGCCACCACGCCCCGTATAAAACCGCGAAACAATGCCGTCAGCTTCGCCGCTCGGGCATGATGGACAAGACCGACTACAGCCGGATCAAGTTCATGATCGTTAAATAAGGAGGAAAGAAACAATGGCAAGAGTCAAAGGCGGAACCGTCACCCGCGCCCGCCGCAAAAAGATCTTGAAGGCCGCCGAAGGGTACTTCGGTTCCAAGCACCTTCTATTCAAGACCGCCAAAGAGCAGGTCTGCCACTCGCTCAAGTACGCCTATGAGTCCCGCCGGCTCATCAAGCGCGACTTCCGCAAGCTCTGGATCAAGCGGATCAACGCCGCCTGCCACCAGAACGGCCTCTCCTATTCGAAGTTCATGTCCGGCTTAAGGAAAAGCGGCATCGCCCTTAACCGGAAAGTCCTCTCGGAATTGGCCATCAATGACCCCAAGGCCTTCGCTTCCTTAGCCGAAACCGCCAAGAAAGCCATCGCCGCCTAAGTCCAAATAAGCCCACGCCCGCCCTTCGAGGCGGGTTTTCTTGACTAATGGCGATAATAGTGATTACCTACTTTCGAACAAAAAAGGAATAAGCAAAGACATGTTCATCAAAGACTACGGAAAACTCTCTTTTTATGAGATTTACCCCACTTCCTTCCGCGACGCGAACGGCGACGGGATCGGCGACTTGAAGGGTATCGAGGAGAAGCTCCCCTACATCGCCTCCCTCGGCTTCACCGGCATCTGGATCAACCCGATCTTCCTCTCCCCCTTCCGCGACGGGGGCTATGACATCGCCGACTATTTTCAGATCGACCCCCGCTTCGGGACGATGGATGACCTCCATTCGCTGCTAGACGCCGCCCATAGGCAAGGGATCGCCGTCTTCCTCGACCTCGTCCCCGGCCACATGTCGAACCAGGCCCCCGAATTCCTAAAAGGCACCCATGCCGATTCGCATGACCACCGCTTCATCTGGACCAATGACCCCTGGGCCTATTACCCAAGCTGCGCCGCCAACCTCATCAAGGGGATGTTCGACCGGTCCGGCCAATACTACGTCAACTTCTTCTGCCATCAGCCGGCCCTCAATTACGGCTACAACCGGATCGATTACCCCGAGTTCCAGCAAAGCTATAAGGGCGAGGACGCCGCCGATACCCGGCGCTACATCGCCTCGGTCATGAAATTCTATCTGAAGATGGGGGTCGATGGCTTCCGGGTCGATATGGCCGATTCCTTGGTCAAAAACGACGATAAGAAGGAGGCGACCATCTGGACATGGAAGGAAATAATCCGCGACGTCGTCTCCGAATGCGGCCCCTTCCACATGGTCTCGGAATGGGCCAATCCCCATCAATCCCTCGAAGCCGGGTTCTCAAGCGACTTCGTCTTAGACCACGAGGACAACTTCTGCCATGGCTTCTTCCGAATCGGGACCAATGGCAACCCGAAAGAAAATGGGCT
Source organism: uncultured bacterium (assembly GCA_949296775.1). Taxonomy (GTDB): domain Bacteria; phylum Bacillota_I; class Bacilli_A; order RFN20; family CAG-826; genus Alloenteromonas. The sequence continues at coordinate 455,080 of CASFQA010000001.1, forward strand.
TAAGCCCTTGCTCGTCGAATTCAACGAAGAGATATACGATCGTTATCTCCCGGAGATGCTCGACGAGATCAAAACCGCCGAGTCCTATCCTGGCAAATGGCTCTCGCCGATCTCCGGCAACCACGACGTCTATCGGCTAGCCGACATGATCAAAGGCGATTCGCTTAAGCTCGCCTATCTATTGCTTTTCACCCTCCCCGGCGTCCCCTTCGTCTATGCCGGCGACGAGATCGAGCAATTAAGCGTCCGCGGCTATCCTTCCAAAGACGGGGGATACCATCGGACCGGGGCACGGCTCGCCATGAGCTGGGACGATAGTTCGCCTAGCCGCGGCTTCTCCAGCCAGAGGGAAGAAGAATGCTACCTCCCGACCAGCCACGAATCGCCATCGTGCGAGAATAGGCTCGCCGATCCCGATTCGATCGTAAACCTCATCAAGAAGCTCAACGCCATCCGTTACAGCGACCCCGATTTGACAAGCCATGAAGGGTTCGAGCTGCTCTCCGCCCCTTTGTCCTTCAAACGGGGCCACACCATCGTCGGATTGAATCTCAAGGATGAGGAGATGGCCTTAGACTTAGGCAAAGGGCAAGTCTTATTGGCCATCGGGAATCCAACCATCAAGGATGGAAAGGCCCGGCTAGCCAAGCACGAAGCCATCGTCTATAAGCAAGACTAAGTTCATTCTAGGGCGGGGTTCCGCCCTTTTCTTTTATTAAAAAACCGGGCGAACCCGGTTATTTGCTGGGGATTACCTCTTCCCCATCGGACATATAAATCGTGTTGATCCCGCTTAGGGCCTCCTCCAATAAGGGGAGGAAGTCGAAGAAGGATTCATAACGCCTTACATGCTCGATATTGGGATGGGTCTTGGGCTTTTTGGGCTTGAAGATGGTGCAGCAATCCTCGAAGGGGCGGATGGAGATATCGAAGGTGCCGATCCTTTTCGCCGTCTCGATGACCTCGACTTTGTCGGAAACGCATAAAGGGCGGAGGATCGGATAATTGGTCACCTCGTTGATGACCTGCAATGACTCCAAGGTCTGAGAGGCGACTTGCCCGATCGATTCCCCGGTCGCGATGGCCAGGCACTTCCTTTTCCGCGCCCAGCTTTCGGCTAAGCGCATCATCATCCGGCGCATGATGGTGATGCAATATGGCTCGGGGACATGCTCATAGATGGCTTCTTGGATCTTGGTGAAGGGAACGACGTCGAGCCGGATGTCGCTTTGGAAGCCGTTAAGGACGGAAAGGATGTCTTTGAGCTTATCGATGACCGCCATCGAGGTATAGGGCGGGGAGGCGAAATGAAGCCCTTCGATCTTGATGCCGCGCCGGAGTAAGGAATAGGCGGCGACCGGGCTATCGATCCCCCCAGAAAGCAATAAGGTGACTTTCCCGTTCATCCCCAATGGATACCCGCCTAAGCCCGGATAGGAAGATAGGGACAAATAGGCCGCGTCTTCCCGTAAGTTGCAGCGAAGGGTCACTTCGGGGTTATGGACGTCGACCGAAAGCCTGCTATCGGTTTTTAAGGCCGCCGAGGCGATGAGCCGGCAGATCGCATAGGAATCGAGGGGATAGGTTTTATCGCTCCGCTTGGTCTCGACTTTGAATGTGCTTTTCATCGAATCGCGGATAAGCGAGGCCCCGCAGGCGGCTAGTTCGCCTTCGTCGCGAGAGCATTTATAAACCGGTGAGATCCGTTGGATCCCCGAAACCGAAAGCAGGCGGGCGATGGCTTCTTCCTCGACGGTCGGGTTGGGCAATCGGACATAGATATGGTCCCTTTTGCCCTCGACTTTGCATTCTAGCCCTTTCAAGGCGTGGCGGACGTTGCCGGTCAGGCAGCTTATGAACTCCTTCCGGTTGTTGCCCTTGGTCGAGAGCTCGCCATAATGGACCATCAGATAATCGCAATTCATATCTTCTTCACCTCATTGAACAATTGCCCGAGGGCGGCCAATAGCCCCCTGACGTCCTCTTCGCTCGATCCCTTCCCAAATGAGACCCGGATCGGGTTGGCGGCCTCCTCCTTGCCCGCCCCTTCGGCCTCTAAGACGTAGGAGGTGTTCTCCTTCTTCGAGGAGCAGGCGGAGACGCTTGAGACCATGATCCCTTTATTCGAGAGCCCCTCGACGATGACCGAGGCTTTGTGATGAAGGGTCGAGAAGCAAATTACGTAGGGGGATTGCCGGGGGTGATCATGGATTTTGACTAACCCATCCATCGCCCTGAGCCCTTGATGCAATAAATCGTAGAGGCGTTGGGTTTTGGCGAGGTTGGACTTTAGATCGGAATGGCTTTCCTTTAAGGCCATAGCTAGGCAATAAGCCCCGGCGACGTTGACCGTCCCGGCCCGGACTCCGCTTTCCTGCTCGCCCCCATCGATGAGGGGGGTTAGCCTCAGCCCCTTTTTGACCAAAAGGGCCCCGCTGCCCTTGAGGGCCCCGATCTTGTGGCCGGAAAAGGAGATGAGGTCGGCTTGTCGATAAGATAGGGGCAATTTGCCGATGGCTTGGGTGGCGTCGATTAGCAAGAGGCATTTGGGGTTGGCGAGGCGGAAAGAGTAAAAGGCGTCGAGGTCGGAAACCGCCCCGGTCTCGTTATTGACCGCCATGAGGCAGGCGAGGATCGCCCCTTCTTTATTCAGCTTAAGCGCATCCGGGTCCGGCGCCCCGCCGATAAGGGGGATACTCGCCGGCTCGAACCCCTCTTTGGCTAAGGAAAGGACCGAGTTGATGACCGAAGGGTGCTCCCCGGCCCCATAAAGGATCTTTCTCCCCCGCGACTTGAAAGAGGCCGCCGCCCCTTTGATGGCGAGGTTATTGGCTTCGCTGGCCCCGGAAAGGAAATAGCAATCGTGGGTGCGGGAAAGGCCTAAGACCTCGAGGACGGTTTTCCTCGCCTTGTCCAGATACCTTTTCGCCTCATACCCGAAGGCATGGATCGAGGAGGGGTTGCCCCAATGGTTTTGGGCGACTTCCAAATAAGCCGATAAGGCGGCTGGGCTCACCGCCCCGGTGGCGGCGTGATCTAAATAGATCATTCGCCCCGCAGTCTCCGGATGGCTTGGGTGACGTCGTCGTAGCTCTTCTTGAACTCGCCGTTATGGTAGAACCCCTCGGCTTGCTTCAATTGGGCGTCGAGGTCGCTTAGCCGGAAGCGGTCGCGGTTGGCGAAGGTGATGGCGGCATCGGCCGAAATCATCGCTTCGTAATCCCTTTTGATGCCCGAAAGGGCCTCATCGCCCTGCTTGGAGAGCTCGAAGCTGACCTTGTTGATGGCGGCGACGTCGATCGGGGTCTTATGGAGGGTCTTGAACATGAAGTCGATCTGCTCGAGGCATTCGTCTAAGACCGGCAGGTATTTATCGCTTAAGGAAGGCAAGGCGATTTCCCGTAAGGTGAACTTGGCCTCCTTCAAGGCCTGGTAATAGCTTTGGACCTTGGCGAGGGCGGTCTCGCTGTCGATCTTCAAGGAGAGGAGGTAACGGTTGAAGTCCTCGATGGCGGCCTCGTTGTCCTTGGCCTCGTCGCTAAGCTCCTTCATCTTCTCGACCAAAAGCGAATACGGCTGGTGGGTCGGGGAGTGGATGAGGTTATCGAGGTAGCGCTTGGTCGCCCCCATCTTGTTGATGGTGTTCTTGATGGCGTTGATCTTATCGGTTTGGGCGGATTCGATGACGTAGAGCCCCTCGACGTTGGGGAGGGCGTTGCAAAGGCGGATGTACTTCTTCTCGACCGAGGAGGCGTAGGCATAGGCGGTCTCGCAGCCCGAATCGAAGGCGACCCGGCAGTCCTTCTCCTTCTCGAACCCCTCCAAATAGCCGTCGATCTGGGCGACGATGGCGTCGAGCCGGCCTTGGATGTTGTTCCGCTTGAACGATTTTATGTCTTTGGCGATGGAGGAAAGCTCGGCCTCGATATCCTCGATCGCCGGATAGGAAAGAAGGTGCTGAAGGGGATAGCCGGAGGAACGCATCTCCTCATAGGCGTTTTTCAGCAAGATGAGCTTATCGGGGATGACGTGCTCGATCGAAGCGCAGTAATCGGGGAAATCCTTGATGGCCCGGGCCAATTGGTCGAGCACTTTCTCGATCCCCGGGATCATCGATTTGGCTTCCTCGTATTGGGCGGAGGAGACGAGCTCGGCGAAGCGGTCGAACTGCTTGTCGAGCTTCTCGAATATCGTCTCAAACGATTCCTTGCATAGGGAGAGCTCGCTCTGCTTGACGAAATAATCCTGCTTGATCGAGCGGAACTGCTCCTTCATATGGAGGGAATTGGCGTTGCATTCCTCCATCGGGAGGATGAGGGCGTGGAGGTCGTTATGGAGGGAATTGGCGGCGTCGTCGTATTCCTGCATGATCCGCCTGGCTTCCGGCAAAGCGGCTTTCAATCCCTTATAATCCCGGTCCTCGATCAGGTCCTTGAGGTCATTGACCGCCTTTTGGGCCGAGGCGTCGCCCCGGTCGCGCAGTTCCTTGAACCGCTTCTCGAAAGTCTGGTGACGGGAGGCGAAAAGCAAGTTGGTGGTGGCGATCCGCTCGATGGTCTTGACCCAATGGGCGTCTTGGCCGATCAAGAGGCTATGGAGGTATTCGAACCGCCTGATCAGCTCCTTGGCCTGGGCTTTATACCGCATATGCTGAAAGAAGACGAAATAGAGCAAAACCCCGGCAAGCGAAAGGAAGAGAAGTATCCCGACGATGATAAGGGCAAGCGTCCCGGTGGAAAGGAAGGTATTCATAACAAAGCGTATTGTAGCATCAAGCGGGCGAAAGCCATTAGGCTTTTTCATAACGCCGCTTCAAATCGGCGGTCGTCTGCTCGGCTTCCTCGATGATCGAGCGGGCGGAGACGGGGAGGCGGAACCGATAATCGGCGTAGAGGATCTTCCCCTCGACCATGGTGAATTTGACGTCGTCTTTGGCCCCGGAATAGACGAGGTTATTGGCCAAATCGTTGAAAGGCCGCATGTTCGGGCGGTTCAAATCGATGAGGACGAGGTCGGCCCGCTGCCCGGGTTTGACATAGCAGGCGTCAATAAGCCCCATGGCGATGGCCCCGCCGACGCAGGCGGCCCGGAGGGCGCTCGTGCCTTTGAAGGCGCTCGGATCGCCATTCCGGAGCTTCTGCAGCACGCAGGCTAACCGCATCTCGTAGAAGAAATCGAGCCCGTTGTTGCTGCCGGGCCCATCGGTCCCAAGGGCGAGGTTGAGGCCGGCCCTCTCCATCTCAAGAAGAGGGGCGATGCCGCTGGCGAGCTTGCTATTCGACCCCGGGCAGGAGACGAGGGAGCAATTATGCTTTTTGTAAATCTCGATGTCCGACGGGCTGAAGGCCACCCCATGGAATCCCCCGCCGCCATAATCGAGTAAGCCGAGGTGCTCGGCGTATTCGACCGGGTTCAACCCGTTATGCCGCGCCCGGCACTCCTCGTATTCCTTTTTGGTCTCCGAGGTATGGGAATAGACCGGGCATTTGAGCTCATGGCTCGCCTTCGAGAGTTCGCGGAGCACCTCTTCGGAGCAGGTGTATTCGGCGTGGAACCCCAACTGATAGGAAACGAGTTTGCTCTTTCCGTTGATGCTCTTATAGTAATCGACCATCTCGCCGACCGATTCCCTCTCGTCGGTCACCGTGCCCAGGAGGACGGTCTTAAAGCCGAGCTCCTCGCTCGCCCTCGCCATCTCCAGCGGGGAATAATACATATCGAAGCAGGCGGTGATGCCGGAGGTCAGGTATTCGAGGATCGCCAACTTGCAAAGGCGGTACTGGTCGCCGGGCTCTATCAAGTCCTCTAAGGGGAAGATCCGTTGGAACAGCCATTCCTGAAGGGGCAGATCGTCGGAGAAGCTCCGGGCGAAGGTCATCGGCGAGTGGGTGTGGGCGTTTTTGAATCCCGGCAGCAGCAAGTTCCCCTCGCAATCGTAGGTTTCCGATGGAGAAAAGCGCAAATCCTTGCCGATTTGCTTGATTTCCCCGTCTTCGATATAGACATCGGCCCGATAGATTTCCTCTCCGGGAACCATTGAGAGGATGCGGGCGTCTTTCAGTAAAATGCTCATGGCAAGATTATAGGGAAAAGAGGCGGGAAGCGCTAGAGACCAGGCGCAAAGAAAGGGGCGGCCTTAAGCCGATATACCATCGCCGACCACGCTCAATGCGCGCAAGGGCGGATTCATCAAGGAACTAGCAAAAGAAGATGATGGCGACGAGAACATCAAGCTATCAAGAAACTTAAAAGGCCCCAAGCGGAATAGAACCGCCTAGGGCCGAAAGAGTTAGAAATCCACCCCGGGGGTGCCGTTGATGACCCGAACGAATCCCCGATCGGCGTTTTTCATCAAGACGATGCTCGAGACGCGGTAATTGTCCGCGTCGATGGTCTTGCGGTAGGTGACGCTTTGCTTGCCGGTGTAGGCGTAGGAATACCCGGCCGATTCAAGGGCTTCGACCAAACAGGAATAGATCGATTCGACGTTCCCGTAAATGAAGCATTCCGGCTCGTTGTAATAGCCATACTCCAAGAACTCATAGGTATAGGTCGGCTTCAATAGCTCGACTTTCGAACCGCTCGGCAAGACGGCGGCGAAGCGGGCGCTTTCGCCGTAATAAGAGACGACCGCCTCCTCGAACTCCGATAGATTATCGGAGGTGATGGCCGATAAAGGCCTCTCGGATTGATAGATCATGACTTCGATCCGATAGGAGTATTCGTCGTGGCCGGCATAGGTGTAGTCGCTAGTCGGGTAATAGGCGAGGTCGACATAGACCCGATTCTCCCCGTCGCCTTTATACATGACGTAATGGGAGGAGCCCCGGGTGATATAGGTGTAGATGGTCCCATCGGCATTCCGATAGAAGGAATACCCCTTCTCGCGGTAGCCGTTATAGACATCCTGGTAGCCGTTGTAGTCCAAGTCGATGGTGAAGCAATGCAGCGGCGCTTCCTCCGAGAAGTCGTTCCCAGCGAAATTGAGCAACGCGAAATGGCCGTAATCGGCGGAATAGCTGTTTTCCGGCTTGACGAAATCGGACAGGTCGAAGAAATCGCCGACCGTTTCCTCCAACACTTCCTCAATCCGCTCGCCTTGGATCAGCTCGCCCCGATAAACCCACATCTGGACCGAGTGATTGCCAGAGCCGAACATCGCGTTGCCGATAAGCATATCGACGACGCAGCCGTCGTAAGAGTAGATCTCATGCCGGGAGCCGCCGGTATCGCGGATCTCATCGGACTTGACGAATCCATAAGCGGCCAATTCGGCTTTGAAGTCCGCTAGCTCCGAGGGGGTCACGTTATTGCCGCCGTAGAAGACGCCGGTGACCTCTCGGGAAGACAAGCCATAGTTCGACTCGATATACATCCCCGTCGATCCCCCGAAGCGGAAGGATTGGGGATCGCTGGTCTGCAGAAGCGGGAAATCCTTCAATCCGGTCGCCTGCTCGACCTTCTCGACGAAACTCGGACGCTTAGCGATCGAGGAATCGGGCAAGGCCACGATGGTGGCTAGATATTCGTAATTCATATCGAAGCCGACCAAGAACGAGGAGAAGGATCCCTCCACCCCTTGCTCGGAATACCGGCCAAGCGAGGTCAACCCCGACAATAGCTCGGATTTCTTCGCCTCCGATAAAGAAGAGGGGATGATCAATTTCATCTTCATCCGTTCCCCGTCGGCGGTCACGAACTTCGGGAAGGTCAACTCCAATTCCATCTCGCCGGATGAGGGGAAGGCGGCGGGAATGGCCGACTCGACGTAAGCGAAGGTCGAATATAAAGAATCGGCGAAATAAGGTACTTGGGTGAAGTAGGAAGAGGCATAGGCCCCGCCGCCATAGGAATCCGCGATGGTCTCCTCATCGTAAATAAGCAAATAGGGGGCGTCGGCTTTCGTATCGATGATCTCGGCCTCGGCGATATAGGGGACGAAACCGTTCATCCGGATGGTCCCCGTGACTTCGACGATGTCTTTTGCTTGGATTGCCGGCGCGGAATCTGACTCGGCCCGGATGCCGACGAATCCATAGAGGCTGTCTTCGTTGGAAAGGTAGACGGAATTCCCGTTGACGGCATTGACCGTCGCCTGGATCGTCACTTCCTCCCCGTTATAGGGGCAGGCATAGGCGCCGAAGCGGGTGAAATAGCCCGATTTCAAATCGAAGATGCGGACATTGACTTCGCCCCCGCCTTCCTTCCAGCGGGCATAGGGGCCGTAATCCTCCAGGTCGAGGTCGAGCAGCACGATCTCCATAAGCGGCTCATTTGTCTCCCCGGCGGCGCTCATCTCGTATGGCAAGAAGCGGGACAGCCTCCCATTCTCGTCGATCGCGATCTCAAAGTAATTGGCATAACGCAGGATGCTCGACATGAAATAATTCGAGACCTCAGTCCCCAAGGAAGCGACCGAGCAGCCATAGAGGTCATCGCGGATTTTCGAGAAATCGTCCTGATATTCCTTGATGATGCTCAAAAACGAGCCATCACGGAAATCATCGCTTTCGAAAGTCGCTTTCGGCCCTCTCCGCCCATTGACCTCCATCCGATATAGATCATAGGACCCCTCGAGCGGGGTATTGACGAAGGCGTGGTAATACTCGGGGTCTTCCTCGAGCATGATATATCCTTCGCCGCCGGTATCGAGATAGAAGCAATCCTTTGTGTTGATCTCGAAAAACCATTCGTGATCATCCCGCATCGAGGTGGTGATGGCGTACTCCTTGGTATTGTTTATCGCCTCGGCGAAACTCGGGTAGACGAAGGAACTCGAGGGGGTGGAGGTGCCGCTTGGGGTCGAGGCTTCGCTAACGCTGCTTGAGCTATTTTCTTTAGTTCCGCAGGAGGAGGCGATCAAGGCGATGGCGGCCAAAAAGGGCGCAAAAGTTCGTTTAGTCATAGTCATTTCCCTTCATAAGTTATGGTCAAAGAGGCGGTTTCGCCAAGCGAATTCACCTTCACTTCGAAGCCGATTTCCTCCCGGTTATTGAATAAACCGTTGCTAATATAAGCCGAGCAATCCGAGGAATCGAATACGTCCCCTTCATAGAAAAGCGAATCGTCATCGGCCGGATAGCCGGATTGCAGGAGATTGACCTTTTTGTTCTCGATCAGCTGGATTTGCTTATATCGCCCCACCCGGCTCGCATCGGTATAGGAATCGACGTTATTGGCGTTGGCCCCGATAAGGTAAAAGCTCTCGCCTTTATCCTCGGGGATGGCCTCGACGTAACGGTCGAACACCCCATTGCCGGCTTCGTCGAAATGGCATTCGGCGACCCGCGAGTCGACGTGATACACCTTGATCCCCGGCTTGGTGAACCCCTGAGGCCGAGTATCGTAGGGTTTTAAGGCGTCGAGCTCATTCAGCCCGTCGGGGGTGTAATACTCCAGCAGGAGATACTCATCCATGACCGAATGGTTCCAATTGGCGTTAAGCAAGATGGCCTCGTTGCTTGTTTGCAGCGGCGCCAAGTCGACGGTCAGGCTCTGCCCCGAGGCGAAGTCGTAATAGACCGGATCCAGCCAGCCGAGCAGCATCTTCGAATACGGGTCGTGGTCGGAGATGTTGTAATCCATCATCGAATGGCCGCCGAGCGAGAGGTTTAGGTTGTCGCTCGGGTAATAGTCCCTCAATCCGAAAACATGCCCCATCTCATGGATGAGGGTATGGGCATCGATCGCGTAATCCTCGTTGCTCACCTTCTCGATCCCGCACCAAAGGTGGCGGCGGAAACTTGGGCGGGCGAGATCCGGTTCGGTCGCGAAAGTCGCGGTCCAGGCCCAAAAGTTCCCCTGCCTTGAATCCATCGGCGAGGAATAGATGAAGCAGACCGAATCGACGTAGCCGTCTTTATTGACGTCATACTCCCGCAGCTTCTCGTCGCTTATCCCGCTTAAAGCCAATTGCTCGGCCGGGATGCCGGGCAGATAGGAAGCGAGGCGGGTCGCTTCCTCGACGGTATAAGGGATCTCGACCACGTCGAGCACCTCCCCGGTTAAGGAAAGCGCCCCGAAACTGGATTTGGAATAGTATTCGGCCACCGAATAATAGCAGCCTTCCTCATCGGAAAGGTCCTCGTCGAAAAAGGAACGCTCCAATTTATCGAGTATCTCCTCATCGAATTCCGCCTCCCCTTCGAATCGGCAGGGGACCACCAGCACTTTCTGCTCGCCGGTCGAGGGGCAATTATCCATCTCCAAATAATCGTCGGTGTTGGCCAAAACCAAGCTCGATTCGACTATCCCTTCCCCGCGACTGGGAATCGAGGGGGTGGATTCGCTCATCGGGAGAGAAGACGAAGAAAGGGGTGAGGGGGCGCACCCAAGAAGGGTGGCCCCGCTCACCAATAGCAACGTTCGATTAAGCCTCGATGACATAATCGGCGGTCACCCCATCGATGGTCAGGGTGATGGTGATGGAAGAAAAATCGGCTGCTAAGTAGATCTTGTCGGCGAAGTCGATGATGGTCACCTCCTCTAAAGGCGGGGTCATCCCGTTCGGGGTGATGGTGACTTCATATCCCTTATCGCCGGCGGTATCGGCGATCGAATAGGAAGCCTCAAGCTGAGCCGACCAGTACGACTCGGCATCGTATTTCATCACCATGAGGGAGAAATTGCCGCTTAGGAATTGGACGGTGATCTCCGTTCCGCCAGCCGTCGCGGAATACCAAGTCCCGCTAAGCAGGAATTCCGGGGTGATCTTGGACATCGTATATAAGTTGTATTCATTATATTTATAAATGATTTCGTAGTTGGGGCTAACCCAGACTTCCCAGTTAAGCGTCGCTCCGCTCACATGGGTGAATTCGAGCTTATAGCTGCCATCATCCTGCTTGGCGGCGACGTAAGTGGCCTCTTCGCTCGCCGCGGCTCCAATATCGGTCAGGGTCGCTTCGCCAGCAAGTCCATCCGTTCCGTTCGGGGTGAACTCGATAGCGTATCTATAATTAGCCCCCGCCCCATTTTTATAGGCGTATTCGCCATCGAGAACGGAAGCGATCGAAGGAGCTTCGACGATATTGAAGGTAACGACGGTCTTGACATCGGGAGCGACCGCGGAAGCAAAGGTCACTTGATAGGAGCCCGCTTCTTTGAAAAGCAGCTTAGTGGTATCTTTGGACACCGACCATTCGAGCTGCAAGTCGATGACTTCTTGCTCGTATTGCCCCGCTTCGGCATCGACGGTGATGGCGTAATCTTGGGAGGCGACGTATGGCGATATCGCGGGCTTGAAGTAAAGCGGGCTGCCGACATAGCCATTAACGCTCGTGCCGCCTAAGACGGTGGAATTGTATTTCCCTTCGATGGTTGGGGTGTACTGGGTAATGCTGATCTGTTTAGGCATCGCTGGCGTGATGGTCAAATGCAACGTGTAGGTGCAGTTGGCCGAGGTGATGGTTAAAGTCGCCTCGCCAGTCTCCGAGGCATTGATATTGATGGCCCTGCTGTAATTAGTGAAGTAAGCGTAGACGGCATCGTTATCCGAGGTCACATCGACGACATCGAAGTCGAATGAGGCGGTCGAGGGGGCGATTTCGACAAGGGTTAAGATGGTGGAGCCGGTCTGAATCTCAATCTCATCCCCGTCTTCGTAGATATTGCCTTCCTCATCGGAGAACTTGAAGGAAGAGGCGAATAGCCCTTCGTAATCGAAGGGGACCGTCAACGTCCGCGCCCCGATGGTCTGGCTAACCTCGTAGATGGTTTCCGAGCTCGCTTCGGCCCCAGGATTCACGGTCGCGGTCCCGTATTCCGGATCGACGGTGAAGGTGCCGCCGGAATAATTCTTGGAAATCAGTTCGAGCGAGGCGAGTTCGCCATCATCGGTTAAGGCGAATTCGACTTCGACGACCCGCATGACCCATTCGCTCGCGACCCCAAACGAATAGGAATACCCGTCGTCGGTAATGCCGAACTTGGCGTCTTTATTGGCGTTGGTTTTCGCCATCGCGAAGGTGCCTTCAAGCAGGTCCTCCGCGCCGTAGAAATAAAGCTCGTAATCATAGGTGACGCCCGAGAAGGCATAACCCGGAGCCTCATAGGTCTCATAGCTCTTGTTGAGGGTGCCATCGGCCCCATATTCAACCCCGACATAAGCCCCATCGCCGCCGACGACATAGGTGATGACTTCGTCCCCGAAATAATCGGTGCCGGTCAATTTGACCGAATCGGCGCCGTATTCATAAGCGGTGACCTCGGGTTCGCCGGGATAACCGGAATAGTTTTCGACCTTAGTCACGGTCCCGGAGGCGACGTTGCCCGCTTTCTCCACCGCCCCATTTACCGCGGTTTCCATCGCGCCTTTAAGGTCGGCGATGGTCAAGAGGACGGTATCGGAAGCTTCGCCGACGGCGACTTTGACGGTGATCTCGCCGGCGATAGTCCCGGTATATAACGACCCGGTGGCGGCATCGATGGTCGCGTCCATGGTCGTCGGGTCTTTGGCAATCGACCAAGCGGGGGTCAAGGTTCCCCCGTTTTCGATTTTGGCGGATAAAGCGATCGTTTGCCCGGTGTAGATGGTTCCGGTCGGGACGCCGGTGATCTCGACGCTCACGGGCTTAGGGGCTTCGGTGACGGTGATCTCGACGGTGTCTTTCGCCTCGCCGACGGCGGCGGTGATGGTGGCCTTCCCGGCCTTGACGCCGGTGAGGACGCCGTTTGCGTCGATGGTGGCGACGCTCGTGTCTCCGCTGGTCCAGGTCACCTTGTCGTCTTCATCCCCGTTGGTTACGGCGGCGGTCAAGGTGATGGTCTTGCCGGCCTCGACGGTGGTGACGGTGCTGGTGATCTCGACCGTTATTTGCTTCTCCTCGCTCGAAGAGCTCGAAGAGGAGCTGCTCGAGGTCGATTCATCGGAATCGGTTAATGAAGAGGGGGGGGTGGATTCCGCGGGGCTTCCGGTACTCGACGTATCCGTGGGCCCGCAAGACCCCAAAACAAAAACGGCCGAGGCGACAAACAACAATGATTTTTTCTTCATGGTTTTTTACCTTTCCTTATCTTGAAGTTGGCTTCAGCCGGTTAAATGCTAAAGTCGGTCGAAAACGTGTCAAATGTTTTTTTCAAATGGGTTATTAGAGGCGAAGGCCCGAGTGATTATTGACTAGAATTGTCACGAACGCATATATAATAAAGATATGCAGAAAGGCGCGATTGTCTCGTTATTTGCTCTATCCTTGTTCTCTTGTTCTAACGTAGGGGATTTTCCTTTGTACCGGGAAACTTTGACCAACAGCGAACAAGTCGACATCTACGTTTGGCTCGACTACGACGGAGAATGGGAAAGCGGCTGCCTCCCCTCTTCCGACTCCATTCCGAACTATCAAACGCTTCGTGACCTGCAATGCAATCATCCCTGCCCATTGAAAACGATGAATAGGATAATAAAGCGATCAGGCAAAGAGAGAGGGAACATCGACGTCTATGAGATAAGATATCCGATGCAAAATACATTCTACGAAAACGCTGAACTTGTCGAACTGACGTGCTATAAGCAATATATATTGAGTTCTTTATTTGAATGAAGGTAACGCAATGATTGGAGTACTGTTTGCCTTAATCTGTTCGATTGGATCGGTTCCAATGAACAACGGGCCCGCGGAAATTCGCTCTAACGCAAGCGTTACAGATTGGCGAGTTCAGCAACTAATTGCCGATTTGAGCAACAAAGACGTTCAAACAATACAAAACCAATATTACGAAACGGTTTATTTTCCGAATTTGAAATCAAACTTTGGACTCAATACGCATGGTACATGCAATTATGTCGCTTTAGGAATGCTATTAAGTTTCTACGACACTTATTGGGATGATTCTTTTATTCCCGAGACTTACGATCAAGGCGAGACATATACGATCGGGAATTCGGAATCAGATTTTGCCTTACCCTCTTATTATTCCGAATCGCCCGGAATCAAGATGGAACCATACTACGAAGTAGCTAATCTCAACGACAACGAGTACTTAAATTACGTAAATAAAAATAAGAACGTGTATTTCCAATCTAAACTAATTGATTTGAGTTTAAATTATTTCGGCGATGCCAAATTCGAATCATCGACTAACCCTTTCGGAATGACGATGAACGAGCTATCGGATTTTACACAGTATTATCTTTACCATTATCTAGGCTTTTCGAAACAAAACATAGAAGTTACGGTCGAGACAAACAAAGCGAACCTAAGGAATTTTTTGGCAAACAATATATTAAGTGGAACACCAGTTCTTATAAGAGTAGAGTCTGATAGCATCGGCGCTCATACAATGATTGCTTTCGATTGCAATAACAATGGTTCTGATTTTCGTGTACACACCGGTTGGATTAACGATAATGGTCAATCGATCACAAACGTTGGTTTAAAGCTTATCGATACCGCAGAAATAATTGACGCAATGGCCATTACCATTAATTCGTCCCACGTTCATTCCGATAATTATATTTCGCCTACTGGATCGAAGGGATGCGCCTGCATGTTTGCCTTTCCACAGGAAATAGAAATTGATCAAACAACAAATTATCGCGACAAAAACCCAACATTTGCTTGGAAATCTCTTTTTAGAGAAACATGGTATGACTATCCCACAAAGTTCAAGTTATCTTTCCTCTCAAACAACCGATATGAAATTTTTTCGACTTACTCAACCGAAAATCAAATAACCCTCACCAGCGTTCAATGGGATTCGGTCCTTTATGCAAATAATAGCGGAACATATTTTGTCTATGCTGAATTGTGTTCTGATGCCGTAACTGGTCTTGATGATTATTATTCTATAGCGGAATTTTCCAAACCGACCGCCTATAAATCAATTCCTGTATTAGAGCCGAATAAATACGGTTTTAAGGATGAATACCCCGAAGACAGCGAGACAAAAAATGTCTTCGAAGCCATCGATCAACAAACAGACATAAAAGTGGAGACGAGGCGTTTCCGTACCGGCTATATCCATGATGAATATATTGTTATGTCACCTATATCAGAAGGAGTATCGTCGGCTTTTATTGAATATCGGTTCAGCACCGCAATATCGAGAATAGACGTCCAATTAAGCCATTGGCGCCCGTTTTCCTCAGAATGGCTAGATTCAGACAGCGGAACCGCCCAACTTTCGATATATGGAGATGAAGGCTGGGAGGTATGGCAGGATTTGCTTAGCCCGGATTTCGGAATGCCTCAAGATCGTTCGCAAATCAAAACATTCACCTTTACGTTCGACAGACCAATATATCGCCTCAAATTCTCTGCCGACGTTTTCGAGCCGATTGACACGCCCAACAACAAGGGCCGTATTTGCATAGGCGACATGGCAATCTACCCAACCGAATATAATATGGCTCTTTCTGGCTCTGAACTGAACTATAATCCGAATTATTGGTCCACGAAACTCGTTTATATAGAAGAGGCTTTTTCGTGGAAGGAGTTAGAGAAAGTGACAAACTGCTATTCATATGCGGTGAACTCAGAACTGAATCCCGTTACCATGACAGCCTTGCCAATGCAGCCGGGCCTAACAACGGACACCCCCCTTACACCCGAAAAATCCGAACTTATAAAACTGCCGAATTATGTTAGAAGTTTAATTGAAAAAGACGCAGAAAAACTTGGTTTTGAATTTCTTCCAGTTCCAAAAGAAACCCCTTGTCAAGCTGGACGTTATAAGGTCGCTCTTTGCCTGGATGATATAGGATATGACTTAGATTATCACTGGTACAGGCAGAACCCCGATGGCTCGTGGTCTCATAAACCGGGGGGTGAATCCGTAACAAACAAAGATTCTTCTGGACGCCTTATTCTCGATCCCGAAAATTGTTCAAAAGATTATTCTTACACAAACAACTACACTAATTTCGTTGGTTTTTTCTCCGTAAAACCTTTGAATATTTATGCACCGACTGAACCTTATTAAAACATTAACCATACTGGCGTCTGTCTGCTGTTCCTCCTGTTCCGCTGACCCACGCTCGCAATATGCCGACTATTACGAGCTTTTAACAACGAAAGAAGCGCCGACGGTCATTGTCTGGCTGGATAACGAAGGCACTTGGAATTCATGCGTGGTCAAATACCTCAATTTCTTCCCAATCGAAAAAGTGGCTTATTGCCAAAAGAATAATCCATGCCCGTTAAGGACCATGGGTGAATTGGTTGCGCTTTCGGGCGTAACCCCAAGCGAAGTCAGCGTCGAGGAAGTGCCATATCCGATTGAAGATTACGATATCGGCTCAACCCTCGACCGGTGGTGTCTGAAACCATGGGTCCTCAAACAGCTTAACCTCTACGAAGAGTGGCGTTTCAGCCTTTGGGTCCCCTGCGCCTAAGAAACCATTTGCATTCCCCCGCTAGGTGGGGTATCATCCTGCCTGCGTATGAAGCAGCACGGACCTACTCTTCCGTCTGACGTCGCGATCAGCAATAAAGTAAGCCATAGCTACGTGGCCGAAGCTGCGACACCCGGGGAGAAGGAAGTTCCGCTCTAGTCTTCGTAGGCGAAGAAAGGAGACATTTAGATATGTCTAGGTACACTGACAGCGTGTGGAAGAAATCACGCCATCTCGGTTTCTCGGTCCTCGAAACCGGCGATGAACTCAAGAAACGGGCCTATGGCCCTGGACAACATGGGCAGGATCGGAAGCGCAAGCCCTCCGAATACGGCGTCCAGCTGCTTGAGAAGCAGAAGCTCCGCACCCTCTATGGGGTCAACGAACGGCAATTCCGCCGTCTGTTCCTCATCGCGAAGAAAGAGCCGACCGTCACTGGCTTAGCCTTCTTCCGCGTCCTCGAGTCCCGGCTCGACAACCTCGTCTATCGGATGGGGTTCGCCCGGACCCGCGCCGCCGCCCGCCAACTCGTCAACCACGGCCACATCTTGGTCAACGGCAAGAAGTGCGACATCCCTTCCGCCCTTTGCAAAGTCGGCGACAAGATCTCGCTGAAGGGCGATAAGCCGCTGAAAGTCGTCAAAGAGGCCCTCGATTCCCGTCCGGCCTCGGTTGGCTACGTGAATGTCGATGCCGAGAAGTTCGAAGGCGTCTACACCCGGGAACCGGAACGGACCGAACTCCCGAGCGACATCAACGAATCGGCCATCATCGAGTACTACAACCGCAAGCTCTAATCCGATTAAGGACGATGAGGCTGCCCTGGGTCACCCCAGGGCTTTTCTTATATATTGAAAAGGCCTCCCCAAGGAGTAAGGGAGGCCAATGGAAAAAAAGCGGCTATTTAAGCGGGGATCGCCATGGTGGCGGTGAAGTTGAAATTCATTTCCCCCACCTGCGGCACATTGACCGTCATGGCGCAGGCATAGACGATATTGCCGGGGCTCGAAACGGCGTCGAAGCTAACGGCATAAGCGTCTTCGGATAAGACGTTGGCTTGGTCGGCGACGACGGTTAAGGTCATGCCGGCATAGCCATCCATCGCATAGGTTCCCGAGGCGGTCTCGACGTAATCCATGCCCGGATAGTAGGAGATGCCCAAGGCCCAGGTCGAATCGGTGTAAAGGTCGATTTTCCCAGCCTTCCCATCCTCAGTCGAGGCGGAGAGGCTCAATTGGACGGTCTTCTCCGGCTCGCTGGCGCGGTTGGACAGGCTGAACTCGAAGGTCATGCCGGCGGAGACGAAGTCGAACTCGCAGGTATAGACCAGATTGCTCGGATCGGCGTAATCGACGTTAAGGGTCAAAGCGTCGGGCATCGAGTCGGGGGCGGTTTCCTCCACCACCGTCAAGGTCGTGACGTAGGTGGTCATGTCGACGACCCAAGTCCCGGAGGCGGCTATTAGATAATCCTCGCTCATCCCCGGGGTGGTCTTGACCGCGAATTCCCAGGTAGCGTCGGTATAGACGTCGAGCTTGCCCTCGGCTTTGACCTCCATTCCGTCCATCTCGGCCCGCGACTCGCCCACGAGGCTCACTTGGACCGTCTTATCGGGGGTGGTGTCGGTATCGGTCGAGGTGCTCTCCTCGCTGCTAGACGACCCGGTATCGCCATCCGAGGGTTCCTTGTCCTCCCCGACTTTATCCGCCACCGGGTCAAGCTCGAAATCGATGACCCCGGCGCTCGGGATCCCGACCCCGATGGTATAGACCCCGCCTTCCAAGGCATAGGTCTTCGCCACCCCCGGGGTGGTCCCGTCGAGGGTGGTCGGGGATTCGGAGGACGCATCCCAATTCCCGGTTAAGGTCAAATCCCCATAGACCCCGTTTTCCTCCTCCAATGCATAGATGCCGGAAAGCCAGGCGGAATAGCCGTCGCCGGCATCGACGTTGACTTTGAAGACGTAACCGGACAACTCCCCTTCCGCCGCTTCCTCGACGTATTCGAAAGTCATATAGGCGTGGCCGACCCCGACCCAGAAAGATTCGACGTCGGTTTGGTAGATGACCCCTTCTTTGGCGGCGGGGGGCTCAGCCTGGCAGGAGGCTAAGACGAAGCTGGCGGACGCGACCCCAAGCAAGGCAAAGCCGAACAATTTGTTTTTCATACTTTTCTCCTAAGATTAGGAAAACGCTTGACGGACATTCTAAGGAATTGCCCTAATTCGTTTTCCGCCCCTAGGTTAAATGAAAGGGCTTACATGAGTATTGCATAATTGTTCCGATTTCTTGAAATTTGTTCCGGATTTTGCAAAGAACAAATTGAAATTTCCTCATTTTTTTAAAAAAAGAAACATCAAAAATGTTCTAATCAAGGTAGCTTGAATAATGGCAAATAGAATATTTAGATTGACATGTTAATTAAGCAATGAGGAAGCTCGTTGACGCACAAGCGTTTCCAACTCGCTTAGCCTTGAATCGGGAAGATTGTACCGGGGATGTTTCTTAAAGCGGAACCCTAACAGCCTGCGAACTTTGGCTTTCTGATTAGGGCCAAGCAATCGTTTGGCCATAGTTAAGAAATCGCTGAACGCTACAGGATGCAACGAAGAAAGGTATTCAGCTAGGTTCCGCAGGTCATTATCGTCGGCATAAGCGAGCAAACTAGCCCCATGGTCGAATAATGGAGCAAATCCGCAGATGCAATTAGTCGAGTTGTCAACCAGGAACCCGAAATTGCCGTAATGCCGATCCGGATTCATGATAAGGTAATCAAAAACGAACATGTCTGATAGTTTGTTGATATATCCATCGCCCAAGCCTTGGCAATATTCAATCACCTTTTCAATGCCGCCAGTTTTTATGATTTTGCCGGCAGGCACATAAGATATATCCAAGCTAGTAAATAATTCACAGGTCGAGCAAAGATGGTTTTTCCATTTAGCCAAACCATAGGCGACGGCATCAAAACCGGCGGTTTGAGCAATCTGGTAAGCGTAAAATTCGCTGTAAGGCTCTTTACCGGCATTAGAGAATCCAACGGTACCCGATTTATACAAGACAATTTTGCCCTCTTGCCGACGCCAGCATTTTGCCAACATCCCATTTGTGGTGAATTCGGGAGAAGATGTTAGAGAGGAACGACTTAACGTTCCGTATCCAGTAAAGGCAATACTAGCCAAAACCGAGCTAAATTTGTTCTGATATAAATTGCAGGACGCAAAATCGCCTTTAAAGTTTTCGTCGCAAACCCAATAACAATCATTCAGCGACAATCCTTTGCAATAATCCAAGATTCCTTTGCGATTGCGGGAATTTAGGCCCGCTTTTGTGAGTAAGTTTTGAACATAGGCTCGATTACGGGGAATAGTCCGTTTTTCAAGCCAAGAAGCAAGACCGGACTCGTCAGGGGACAACCCAAGTGGCAAAAGTTGCCGCTTGCCCTCGATAAAATGAAGGTTGGTAACACAAATGCCCTCGATATCATCGATCATGTCGAAAACAGCCAATATGGAATCGAAATGTTTTAGATAATAGGCCATCCGTATCTCCTCCTTCCATAATTCAGCCGGTTAATGAGTTCCGAGGGTCAACAAGCACACAAACAAAAATTATTAGATCTTTGTGAGAACATTATAGCAAAACTAAATAGTGTTACCGATATAGCAACAATAAAATGTTCGAAATAGAAGACTTTAAAAAGAAGCGAGATAGTAGTTCTTCTTGCCCCGCTTGACGATGACGTATTTGCCGTGCAGGAGCATCGTTTGATCGATCGTCGCCTTCGGGTCGGTGAGCTTTTTCCCATTGACGGCGACCGAATTCCCGGTCACGAAGGTCCGGGCTTCCCGTTTTGAAGAAGCGGCCCCTAATTCGATGAGCAGATCCTCTAAGGCGATCGGCCCTTGGACGTCTTTCTTGAATTCGCCGAACAGTTCCTCAATCTCTTTCTCGCTTAAGGAGGCGACTTCGCCCGAGAAGAGGGCTTGGCTCATTTTGACGGCCTCATCGGCCGCCTCCTGGCCATGGATGTCCTTAGTGACCTCATAGGCGACCCGTTTCTGCCCGATCCGGGCCCCGGGGGCGGCGAAGTGCTCTTTGGCGACTTCCTCGATCTCGGGCTCGGAAAGGAAGGAGAAGACCTTGAGGAAGCGGATGGCGTCCTCGTCGGTGACGTTCATGAAATACTGATACAAAGCGTAGGGGGAGGTGAGGTTGGCGTCGAGGAAAAGGGCCCCCTTCTCCGACTTGCCGAACTTCTTGCCGTCGCTGCGGAGGATAAGATGGGCGGTCATGGCCCCGACCGGGGCTTCCTCGCCCTCGACCTTCCGGATCAATTCGAGTCCGGAAGTCAGATTGCCCCACTGGTCATTGCCGCCGAGCTGGATCTTGACCCCCATCGTCTTATATAAATGGAGGAAGTCGATCGACTGGAGGATCTGATAGGCGAACTCGGTGAAGGAGATGCCGGCCTCAAGCCGGCTTTTGACGATCTCCTTCGACAGCATGTAATTGATCGAGAAGTATTTGCCATAATCGCGGAGGAACTCAATGGTCGACAAATGTCCAAGCCATTCATAGTTGGAGATGACCTGCCCTTTCTCCGGGTCGGTCAAATCGATATAGCGTTCCAGCTGGGCCTTGATGGAGGCGGTGTTCTTCTCCAAGGCCTCGACGGTCTGGAGGTTCCGTTCCTTGCTTTTCCCCGAGGGGTCGCCGATCATCCCGGTCGCCCCGCCGACCAAGGCGATGACCTTATGGCCGGCTTGCTGGAACCGCTTCAAAAGGGAGATCATGACGTAATTGCCGAGATGCATCGAGGAAGCGCTCGGGTCGAAGCCGCAGTAAACCGGGGCTTTCTCGTCCAATAGCTTCGCGATTTTCTCTTCGTCGGAGAATTGCTCAATCAGGTCGCGATACCTGAGTTCGTCTAGTAAAGTGCTCATAACGGCCATAATTCTACCTAAAAGGTAGCCGTTTACAAGCGGAAGCCGTCTTTTCATCTTAGTGATGGGCTATCCGCCAGACGAGTCCAAGCGATGATTTGACACTTTTCCTGCCTCCGCGTATAATTCGCCCGTCATATGAACGTTCCTCTTGCTGATTCACTCGACCCGGACTGTAGTAGCTACATAACCGTCTACGGCATGCCCTTATGGGGCGCAATAGTTTTGATCGCGGTCCTATTGCTGGTGTCGGGTCTATTTTCCGCTTCGGAAAACTCCTTCTCCAACTGCGATAAATACCATTTCAAGGTCGAGGCCGACAAAGGCTCCTTGACCAGCAAGATCATCGTCCGCCTCACCGAGCGGTTCGAGGATACCTTGGTCACCGTCTTAGTCGGCAACAACATCGTCCAAACCTTGATGTCCTCGATCGCCGCCGTCATCTTCCACGAAGTGTGCACGGAAGCCGGGATGCCTGAGCTCGAGGCCATCTTCTCGACCGTCCTCATGGGCTTTTTGGTCTATATCGTCAGCGATACCTGCCCCAAGATATTGTCCAAAGCCATCCCCAACAAGATGGCCATAATCTTGGCTTGGCCGGATTTCCTAGTCGGCATCGTCTTATATCCGCTCATCGTCTTGTTCCGCCTATTGCTGAAAGGCGTCCACAAGATCTTCAAGATCAGCGACGAGAACATGCTGACCAAGGAAGACTTCATCCAGCGGGCCAAGGAAGCCAAAAGCGAGGATGAGATCACCGAAGAGGAGGAAGACCTCTTCGAAGCCAACGAGCAGGCGTTGCTTTCGAAAGCCTTCGTCTTCGATTCGATCCCGGTCAGGCAGGTCCTGACGAAAAAAGAGAACATCGCCTATATCAAGGAAGGGGATCTGACCATCGCCAACGTCAACTCCTTATTGCTGAACTCGCCCTATTCGCGCTTCCCGGTCATATCCGACGACGAGCAGGAATGCATCGGGATCCTCTCAGCCAACGTCTACTTCCAGGAATATAACCTCGACGAGCACCTTTCGATCCGCTCGACCTTGCTCCCGCCGGTTTACGTCGAGGAGGATGAGACCTTAGACGACGCCTTCGATATCCTCAACGAAGAGCAGACCCATATGGCTCTGGTGAAAGGGAAAGACGGGGCGATCGTCGGCCTCGTCACCATGGACGACCTATTAAGCGAGCTGGTCGGGAAGCTCGACGAGATCCCGGTTAAGAAGAAGGAGGCCAAATAAGATGATCGCCGTCTATTTCATCATTCTTTTGGCCTTGCTCTTCCTCTCGATGTTCTTCTCCTCGGCCGACATGGCCTTCGGCTCGGTCAGCATCGCCCGATTGGAAAGCGAGAAGAAGAGCCGGAAAAACGATTTGGCCATCAAATTGTCCCGGGGCTACGACAAGACCATCTCGACCATCCTGCTTTTCAACGATACGGTCAACGCCGCCCTCGACACCATCTCGACCCTCTTGGGGATGCTGGTGGCCGCCGAATGGTTCGGGGTCATCGATCCCGATGCCCAGGAGACCTATGGCTTAGCCTGCTCGATGATCTTCCTCGTCTTGAAGATCATCTTCGGCGAGATCATCGCGAAGTCGCTCGGCAAAGTGTATAACCGGGGTTTGGTCAGGGCTTACGCCTATGTCATCCAAGCCTGTTATTACCTCACCTACCCCATCACTTTCCTCGTCGGCGGGTTCGGCTCCTTGCTCACCCATCCGGTCACCCAAACGGTCCAGGACGACTCCCCAAGCGACGACGAGCTCCACGAGATGACCGATGAGCTGGAGGAGAAAGGCGAGATCGACGAGCAGGCCGCCGAATTGCTCCGGGGCACCATCGACTACGCCACCACCGAGGCCTATGAGATCATGACCCCGCGGGCTAAGGTGTACGCCATCGCCCTAGAGGATACGTTAAAGGATATATTCGCCGACAAAAAGACCTTCCGCCATTCGCGGATCCCGGTTTACGAGGATGACTTCGACACCATCTCCGGCTTCGTCAAAAGCAAAGACCTCATCCGGCTTCATCTCGAAGGGAAGCAATTGATCGAGGAAAGCGTCATCAACCCCGTCCTCTTCATCCCTCGGACCGTCGAGATCAACGACCTCTTCCAGCGGATGAAGAAGGAAAAAGCCCAGATGGCCATCGTCATGGACGAATACGGGGCGGTCGAGGGGATCATCACGATGGAGGATATCGTCGAGGAGATCGTCGGCGAGATCTGGGATGAGACCGACAAGGCCGATGAGCCGATCGAGGAAGCGGGCGAAGGCGAGTACATCGTCGATGGCTCGGTCACCTTGCGGGAATTCTGCTCCCACTTCGACCTTGACTTCGACTCGATCGAAACCGAATACGACACCATCGGCGGCTTCATCGTCGATCTTCTCGGCGACCGCTTCGCCAAGCAAGGGGACGAGGTGGAATACGAAGGGCTTAAGCTCAAAGTCCTCCACGTCGAAGGCACCGCGGTTGATCGTCTGTTGGTCACCATCCAACCAAAGGAAAACGAAGAGAAAGAAGAATAACGGCCTCCTGGCCGTTTTTTTCTATATGCCTTGCTTTGCTTAGGCACGCTAACCGAGGCTTGATTCAATTATTCATTCCTTTCGAGCCTCAAGCCCAATGCTTGGGGCTTTTCGTTAAGGCTTTGCAGGCTTAAAGACTTCGGAGAGCTTGAATACTGCGCAAATCTCTTATTTAGACAAATAATCCAAGAAAAAGGATTTAGCCCCAATAATGCGGAATCCCTCTTTGGAACGGCGCTCGCCCTCATCGTTACGGGTAACGATTATTTTCTCGGCTTGATCATGCAATAGCCCAAAGGGGCGGAATTCCCTTTCTCGAGTGGAAGAGGCTTCAAGGTTATCGCACACCTGGATTTCCAATTGGGAGTCTCCTTTGGTGGCGTAGAAATCGACTTCGCCAATTTCCCGAGTGGTCTTGTCATTGTCGTCTTTGCCATAAATATCGAAGACCCCGCAGTTAACGGTATAGCCATGATTGCGAAGTTCAATATAGACGGCGTTCTCTAGCAAGGGCCCGTAGTCGTCGAAAGCGAAATTCAGCCTCGCGTTCCTTAAACCCAAATCGGTGAAATATATCCGTTTCGCCCCACCGATTTCTCGGCGGCCTTTTAAATCGAAACGCCGAACCTCATCGACCAAAAAAGCGTCGATAAAATAATTGAGGTAAGACAAAAGGGTGGTCGAATTGACTTTTTCCTTAAGTCGGCTCTCCATGGTCTTCCCAATTTTACCCAAGCTCAGATTGAAACCAACTGATGTGGCCAAAATATCAGCGAGATAATTCAATAATGCCGGCCGCCGAATCCGATAACGCTCGATGATGTCGTTGAAATAAGTCGTATCGAAAAGGTCTTTTAAGTATTCTCGCCGGTCACCCTTCGACAAAAAGCATTCCGGCATACCGCCATAACGAAGATATTCATCAATAGTAAAAGAAGGATCGGCTTTAACCATCTCACCATAAGAAAGGGGATAAAGATGAATCGAAGCCTGCTTCCCACGCAAAGAGGATTCAATGTCGGAAGACAGCATTTTCGAGTTCGATCCGGTGCAATAGAAATCAACATTCTTGCGTACCGCCATATCCAAAACCACATCGGAAAAGGAAATGGTTTCCCGGTCGCTGTCTCTCGCTTTGACATGCTTGCCTCCAGTCAAGGCCGGATTTACCAGCGAGAAAACTTTCTGAATCTCGTCGACAAATACATATGAATGAGCTTTGCCGACGACTTGGCGGTGAAGATAATCGCTGAATAACAAAGGATCGCGATAAGCAGCGAATTCGGTAAGGTTGAAATCCACCTCAACGATATCTGAACGATCAACGCCCTGGGCAATCAAATAAGGTTTATAAATATCTCGAAGCAAAGTCGACTTGCCAACCCGGCGGATTCCGGTGACGACCTTCGCCCGGCCGTTATCCCGGTTTTCGATTAACTTATTAAGATAGAAATCCCGTGCAATCATAGGCTTGGTTCTTTTCCTTCGGCCTTATTATACCCTTTTACAATTGAAGTATCTACAAATCTATTGGATAAAACTGTGTGGACACACACTTTCATATAATAGCCAAAAGACGAAATGGACACTTTCGGAAAATCCTATTAAACAAAAATGTGTGGACACACACTTTCATATAATAGAATTGCACATCGTCTAAAAGAAAACATACAATTATAGAACGCCAAATAATACCCGTTAGGGTAACAAAAAACCGTCTAGCACTGAGCTAGACGGTTGGGTGATAAATAGAGGATCAATACATATCCCCGCCCATGGAGGGAGCCGCGGGCTTCTCTTCCTTGATCTCGGTGACCGCCGCTTCGGTGGTGACGAACAAGGAAGCGATGGAGGAGGAATTGAGGACGGCGCTGCGAGTGACTTTGGTCGGGTCGACGATGCCTTTCTCGAACATATCGCCCCAGACGCCGTTTTTGGCGTCGAAGCCGACGTTTTCCTTCGCCTGTTTCTGCTTCTCGACGATCTCCTCCGGTTCATACCCGGCGTTCTCGGCGATCTGGCGAAGCGGGTCGAAGAGGGATTCCAAGACGGCGTTGATGCCTTTTTGGATATCGGGGTTCTCGTCATGGAGGGTGGGCTTAAGGGCTTTATAGCATTCGGCTAAGGCCGCCCCGCCGCCGACGACGATGCCTTCGGAAACCGCCGCTTTGGTGGCGTTGAGGGCATCCTCGATCCGGAGCTTCTTATCCTTGAGCTCGGATTCGGTGAGGGCCCCGACCTTTAAGACCGCGACCCCGTCGCTAAGCTTGGCGATCCGCTTGGCGAGGGCCTTCTTGTCGTAGGAGGAGGTGGCGACGTCATGCTGGGCGGTGAGCTCGGCGATCCGGTCGTTGATTTCCTTTTTGCTCCCTTCCCCGCCGACGAGCAGGGTCTTATCCTTCTTGATGGTCGCTTTCTTGACCCGGCCGAGATCCTCGATGCTTATGTCCTTAAGCTCCATCGAGAGGTCTTTGGAATAGAATTTCGCCCCGGTCATGATGGCGATGTCCTGGAGGGCGGCTTTCTGGGCGTCACCGAATTCCGGGGCCTTGACGGCGACGACGTTGAAGGTGCCGCGGAGCTTATTGACGACGATGGTCGAGGTGACGTCGGCGTCTAAGTCATCGGCGATGAGGAGAAGCGGCTTATGGCTGTCGACGATGGCTTGCAGCAACGGGACGATGTCGTTGATGTTGCTGACTTTCTGATCGGTGACCAAGACGTAGGCGTTCTCGAGCTCGGCCACCATCTTCTCCCGGTCGGTGACCATATAGGGGGAGATATAGCCTTTGTCGAATTCCATGCCTTGGGTGACGGAGAGCTCATCGTCGATGCCTTTCGAATCGTCGACGGTGATGACGCCGTTTTTCCCGACCTTCTCCATCGCCGAGGCGATGAGCTTGCCGATTTCCGACGAGCCGGAGGAGATGGTCGCGACCGATTCGATGTCCTCATTGGTATCGATCGGGCGGGATTTCTTCAACAGTTCCTCAGCCACCGCTTTGCCGGCTTTCTCGATGCCGTTGCGGACGAAGACCGGGTTGGCCCCTTTCTCGACGTAATCGATGCCCCGATGGATGATCGACTGGGCGAGCAAGGTGGCGGTGGTCGTCCCGTCGCCGGCCGCGTCGTTGGTCTTGTTGGCGACTTCGTAAACCAGCTTCGCCCCCATGTTGGCGTAGCCGTTCTTCAGTTCGATCTCCTTGGCGATGGTGACCCCGTCATTGGTGATAAGGGGCGAGCCATAGCCTTTGTCGAGGACGACGTTGCGGCCTTTCGGGCCGATGGTGAGTTTGACGGTGTCGGCTAATTCATCGACCCCTTCGAGCATCGCGTCGCGGGCTGATTTCCCTAATTTGATTTCCTTTGCCATATGCGGTTATTCCTTCTTTCTTATTCGATGGTGGCGAGGACGTCCTCGTCCTTGAGTAGGATGTATTTCTTCCCTTCCTCTTCGACGTCGGTGCCGGAGTATTCGCGGTAGACGACTTTGTCCCCGGCTTTGACCGAGATGGGGAGGATATTGCCCTTCTCATCCTTCTTTCCTGGGCCGATGGCGACGACGGTCGCGACGTTGCCGGATTTCTTCTCGGTGGTCAAGACGATGGACCCGACTTTCTTCTCGCTCGGGGTCTTCTCGAGCAGGAGATAATCATTCAATGGTTTAATCATTTTTTCTGCATGCTCCTTTGTGGTGCAAGTAAATGATAATGAGGTTTTTGGCACTGTCAAGGGGAGAGTGCTAAATATTTTGGCCCTTTCTTGGCCTTCCCCTATCCTTGAGGCGATTTAACGCCGGAAAAGGCGGTTCGGATACAAAAAAGCCATCTCGATCCGGCGATCGAAACGGCCCTTGGCTAAGCGATGGTCGAAGCTCCTTTGACGAAGTTGGCCTCGAAGCGGTAGGTCTTGTCGACTAGGTTCTGGTTCAATAGGTCGGTCAGCATGTACATCGCCCTTTTCCCCACTTCCGCCATATCGATGTGGAAGGCGGAGAGGGTCGGGCGGACGATGCTCGCGTATTTGGTCCCGACGATCGAGACGACCTCGATATCCTCCGGGACCCGGAGCCCCGAGTCGGTGGCGGCGTTCATGATCGCGGCGGCGATGCTGTCCCGATAGCAAAGGAAATAACCGGTCTTGTTGGTTTTGAAGTATTGGACGAAGTCGGCGTAGGTCCTGGAATAGGAATCGTCGCAGTTGACGATCTTATACGACGCCCCGAGCTTTTGGTGCATCTTGATGAAAGAACGCTCGCACCGGTCCAATAGGCGGCCGCCGTTATGGACGTGGAGGAAGGTCATCTCCTTATGGGAGGGATTGTCGCAATAGGAGGAGACGAGGCGGGAGACGTTGGAGTCGTAGTCCAATAAGACGTCGCCGATCTTCTCCCCGCTGACTTTGGCGTCGATGACGACGGTCGGGACGTTATAGGAGGAGATGCGCGAGACGTCGTCTTGCCCAAGCTGGTCGTCGAAGATGATGGCCCCGTCGACGTGGGCGGTGATGACCTTGTCGATCATCGATAAGGCCTCTTCCCGGGAATGGGAGGTCGAGAAGAGGGTCAAGACGAACCCCTTCTCCCTTCCGATCGAGGCGATGCCGTTGAGGAAGTTGGAGATATAGACGTAGTTGGCGCTGGGGATGATGACCCCGATATTGGTGGTCCTATTGGTGGCCAAGGCTTGGGCCAAAGCCGAGGGCTTATACCCTAACGCGGCGATGGTCTCCTCGACTTTCTGCTTCGTCGCCTCGGTGACCGAACCGGATTTATTGATGACGCGGGAGACGGTCGCTAAGGAAACCCCCGCCGCTTGGGCCACTTGGTAAATAGTGACCCGGTCTTTCAGATTTTTCATTGAGTTACCCCCTTAAGCAAGAATATTCTACATAACCGAATGAAAATGTAAATGTAAATTCTTTCTTAATTTTTCATTCCGTTTTCATGGACGTTTTGCCTAAGATTGTAAAAAATCCGGGTTTTTATCCCCGGAAATAGTTCGACAGCCGAATTAATTGATTTGCCGAAAATCGCTTACAAAGGCAGCAGTTCCACCCGTTGCAGCCGGCTCGAGGCGATGTTGTGGCGCCCTTCCTTGGCCTCGGGGCGGCCGTCGAGCTCGACTAAGTCACCGGTGAAGCCGCAGGTCGAGTTGTTGACGAGGTAAGTGCCGATCCCGTACATATCGACCGGGACCCCCAGCTTGACCCACTCGGCGATCTTCTCCGGGGTGAAGCCGCTGGAGACGACGATCTCGACATAGTCGAAGCCGTGGTCGTCGAGGGTTTTCCGCAAGGCGAAGATCAGTTCCTTGCAAACCCCATGCGGATCGAAGCCGCTGGTGTCTTTGTCGTCGAAATAATGGTCGATGAGCGATTTCGAGGTATCGACCCGGATGGCCTTAAGCTTACGCCCGAGGTGCTTAGCCAAGGCGATGGCGTCGACGGTGACGTTGTTATGGTAATCGATCAAGCAGGTGACCGGGGCGTCGGGATAGGCTTTCAAATACAGATCGGCGGCGGCCAAGACGTCGCCCCCGCATACCTCGATAAGGGCATGGGGCATGGTCCCCATCCCCTTGACCCCGACCCAGGCCCCCTGGGCATCGGTCGAGAAAGCCTTGATCCCCCCGACGTAGGTGGCGTAGCCATCGCCCGGCTGGGTTAGGTAGTCGTCTTGCCGGTCGGCCATCGAGAAGGTCCGGGCCCCATTCAAAGCCCGGACGGCCCGCATGGTGTTGGTCGCGACCGAGCTCCGCCGGGCCAAGATCCCGTCGAGCAGCGATTCGAGGAAACCGAAGTCCTCATACCGCCCGGTGACCTTAAGCACCGGCTCATTGGCGGCGACGACGTCGCCGTCATTCAAGGCCTCGACGATGAGCTCCTCCGGATGGATGGCGAATTGCTGCAAGACGGCGATCGATTCGTCAAGCCCGCAGACCATCGCCTCCTCGGTCCGTTGGAACCATTGCTCGGTGACGATGTGGCCGGGGGCGAATTTGGCGACGATTTCCCGGGATTTGAGGAAATAGTTGGCCGAGTAATACCCTTCCCCGATCCGCGGGTCGAGCTTGAAGGTCTTATTGGTCAGCCGGCTTATCTTCCCCGCTTCCTTCAGTTTGATTTCCAATTGCTCCATTCCCTTACGCGAGGAAATAATCCTCGCCCTCCTTTTTGCTTTTCTCGATATAGGCGGCTTTGCTCTCTTCCCCGCTTCCTAGATCGAAGGGGGAGCAGACCTCGCCGTCGATGGCGATGTTTTTCTCGACTCGAGGGGTGAAGACCGTCCCATCAAGCCGGTAGCCGCCCCTTTTCAAGACGATCCGGTCGCCCCGCTGGCAATTTTGGTAACGGGTGACGGTGGTCAGCTTCTTCGCCCCGTCGTTGAGATAGAGTATCCGGGCCGATTCGTAAAGCGGATGCTCTTCGCTATGCTCGATCAAGCAGACGATGTATTCCGAGCCGGTCGGCCCTTCCTCGATCGGGTAGCCGGCTTCCGAAGCCAATTTGGCCAACCGCTCATACCCATCGAGCCTAGGGTTATATCCCTCCTTCGCCTTTATCGAGTAAGAAGCGGGATGGAAAAGGTTGTAGCCGATGGGCTTGCCTTCTCGCAGCAATACGACGAGATCGCCTTTCTTCACCGTCTGCTCCGGCTTAGGGGAGCGGGAATCGGTAAGGAAGAGGCAATCGAGGGAAGAGGAATAGAAACAGGCGATCATAGGTTTGGCTCTCCTTTGGCTAATGCCAGGTAATGGATGGGGATCCCGTAGAGGCGGAACTGCTTTTCATATTCGGTCAAGGCGTCGTCTTCTCCTACCTCATAGTCATCGTCGCGCTTTATTACCTTTAATTTCGCGAGCGCGGCTTGCTCTAGGGAATACGCGAATAGATCGGCGTTGTCGGTCTTGAACCGGATCTCGCCGCCCTCATCGAGGAGCGCGGCCATCGATAGCAACCTCTCGGCGGTGGTGAGCCGCCTTTTATGGTGGCGGAGCTTGGGCCAAGGATCGGGGAAATTGATGTAGATCGCTCGGAAGCGATGCCCCGATTCAAGCAGCTTCGGGAGGAGGTCATCGAAATCAAGGGGGAGGAAGCTTATCGCGCTTATGCCGGCATTAAGCGCCTTCCGCCCCGCCACCGCGCAGACCGAATGGTCTTTCTCGATCGCGAGGTAGGAGCCCGGCTGCTTGGGCGCCAATTGAAGGAGGAAGTCGCCCTTCCCGCAGCCGATCTCGAGGTAGGAAGGGGAGCCGAGCTTAAGCGTTTCGACGGACGGGAACAGCTCGGGGTGGGCGAGGATGAAGGGGTCGGCCCACTTCTTCTTCCGGCTTCTCACTTGGCCGCCTTCCCGAGTTTCAAGATGGCGTCGGCGTAAATGGCGATTTGGGCGTAGAGATCGGAAAGGTAGATGTATTCGTTGGGCGAATGGATGTCGCCGGGATGGTTCGGGAAGGCCGAGCCATAGGCGACGGTGTTCTTGGCCTCCTTGGCGTAGGTCCCTCCGCCGATGGCCATCGGCTTATCGAAATAACGATGGGTCATATGGCGGTAGCTCTTCATCAAAGTCGAGACCAAGGTCGATTTCTTGTCGTAAAGCAAGGGGGCGGTGTAGCTGGTGGAGGCGAAATTCATGTCGAGGTAATCCTCGGCTTTCCGGATATTGGATTGGCAATCGACCTGCTCGCCGAAGCGGTAATCCAAGGAAAGGGAGAGGCTATGCTTGGAGGAATCGTATTTGATCATCCCCGAGCAATAGGTGGATTTTCCTAATTCCTTGGCCTGATGCTCCCCGCCGAATATCGCCCCGTCGGCGGAAGCCGCGAAAAGGCCGAGCTTGGATAAGAAGGGGTTGTCGAGGGCGTTGCCTAAGGTCAAGCAGGCTTTGGCGATGGCCGATTCCCCAAGCTCCGGGGTCGAGGCGTGGGCGCTTTTCCCTTTGAAAACAGCGATCCCGAGCGTCCCTTCCTCGCTATAATCGCCTAAAGACGGATCGGCTTTGAAGGCGGCTTTGACTTTCTTATTGGCCAACATGGTGACCATCACCTTGTCGCAGACCGCGTTATAGGCCGCCCCGCCTTCGATGGCGATGATCGGGGAAAGGTCGATCGATTTCAGGAAATTCCCATGGACGATCCCCTTCTCGGCGTAGATGAGCGGGAAGTCGGCGTCGGGGGTGAACCCGAGGGCGCAGTCTTCCTTTTTGGCTTGGGCGAAGTAATGCTCTAAGCAAGAGGACCCCCTTTCCTCATCGCCGCCGGCGACCAGCCGGACCCGGTAGCCGTCGATGAGCCCGTTGTCCTTTAAAAGCTTCATCGCGTAATAAGCCGCCACCAAG
The DNA here is from genome assembly GCA_949296775.1 of uncultured bacterium. Lineage (GTDB taxonomy): Bacteria > Bacillota_I > Bacilli_A > RFN20 > CAG-826 > Alloenteromonas. Next base: position 487,232 of record CASFQA010000001.1, read on the forward strand.
GGGCCTTTGTCGTCGCTCGTCCCCCGGCCGATCATCTTCCTTTCCTTCCCCTCGCCGACGATTTTGCCCGCGAAGGGGGGATAGTCCCATTTCCCGGTCGCCGGGACGACGTCGAGGTGGGCGTAGATCCCGATCAGGGGGCCGTTCTCGCCAATCGACACCTCGGCGCAGCGGCCTAAGGTCTTCTCGGTCTTGAAGCCATGTTCCCTCGCGAGGGTCAAGAAAGCGTTCAATGCTTTGTCGACCCCTTGCCCGTAAGGGGCCGATGGGCCGCTGGTCTTCTCATCGTAGACCGAATCGATCTTGACGAGCTCTTGCAAGGTCAAGGTGGCGTTATGCTCGTAGTTTTTGGCGAGTTTTTTGAAGTTAGGCATGGGTATTCTCCTATATGGATGAAGTGAGGCCGGCTTTCTTTAAAGCCAGATAGAGGGCCGGGGTCAAGAAGGCGGCGAGCCCGCATTCCCCCGCCGCCCCCAAAAGGATGCAGGTGAGGAAGGTCAGGGCCGTCCCCTGCCCCAAGGGCGAGGAGCTGCCCAGGTATCCCGCGACCTCGCTTGGGAAGAAAATATAGAGGTCGAGGAAGACGAGGCCGGTGTGCAAAACGGTGAGCGCCCCCGCGGCCAAGGCTAAGTATAGGCTTTCTTTCCCCGAATGGGAAATTTTCCTTATAAAGGAAAAGAGGAGGCCGGCGAGGAAGCCGAACAACAGCCGCGGCGGGATGGCGGTCCAAGGGTAGATGAAAAGGAGGTTGAACCCCGCCCCTTGCAGCATCGCCTGCAGCAACGAGCAGACCCCGAAGACCAAGCCGTAGAAAGCCCCGCGCTTCGCCCCGAATAGGCAAGCCCCGACCAAGACGGGGATGTGGAGGAGGGTGAAGGAAAGGAAGGGGGTGACGAAGATGAACCCCATGTTGGGGACGAAGGTCATGATGACCAATAAGGCGATGATGACGGCGTCGGCGCTCATCCGCTTGATGGCAAGCCCTTTGTCTTTCTCCTTCGGAAAGGCGCGGGCGAAGAAAACGGCGGTCAATAGGAGCAAGACGCAAAGCAGGATCAAACCTGAAAGCTGTAAGTAATTATTCATGCCGATTCCTCGAATAAATCGATTCCAAGCCCCTTAAAAGAAGGTCGCGGTCATAAAGGTAAGACGGCAGCAGCTCACGGACGAACTCGGCATAGCCTCCGGTCAAGACGAAGGAAGGGGAGATGAGGTTTTTCCCGATCTCGCTTCCGATCTCCTTTATCCCGGCCGCCGTCCCGAAAAGCAGGCCCGACTGGATGGCGGAGACGGTGTCGCGGCCAAGCGGGGAGGCGGGGATTTGATAGGCGACTTTCGGGAGGGCCGCCGTCCCCGAGCTAAGGGCGTTCATCCCGAGCCCCACCCCCGGCATGATCGAGACCCCGATGAACCCTTTGCCTCGGGAAAAGGCGATGATTTTGGTCGCGGTCCCCAGATCGGCGATGACGCAGTCGCCTTCATAAGTCGAATAGGCCCCGGCGCAATCGGCGACCAGATCGTTCCCGACTTCGCTCGGGACCGGGACATCGATCCGGATCCCGGTTTTGAGTTTTTTCCCCAGTATCAACGGTTCGATATGGAAAAGATCCCGCAGAAGGGCGGAATAAATATCGGTATAGAGGGGGACGACCGAGCAGATGATGGCCCCGGTGACGTCCTCTTTTCTTATGCCCTGGTCTTTGCAATAGAGGGAGAGGCGGGTCCTTTCCTCGTCGATGGTCCCCCCTTCTTTGAAATGGGCGACATAAAGAAGCTTCCCCTGCTCGAAGAAGCCGATGTCGGTCAAGGTGTTGCCGACGTCGATGCAGATGATCATGTTTGGTTTCGCTACCTCCGGCTTCAGCCCGCCATGGCGGTGCCTAGCGAGGCTATGATACGCGCCCGCGACCCATTTTGCTAACAAAAGGGTTAGGCAAGGCGCAATCCGCTAAGCAGGTAATCGCCACGACCAGCGCCCCAGCGGGGCGGCGATATCCGTATTCGGCGCCGGCGAGTACGATGAAGAGGCAAGGGAGATTGACGTTCTTGATCGTAGATCGAAAAGACGCGGCATTTCGCGATAAGCAATTTATAAGGGGCGACATCGGCGAGGGAAAGCAAATATTGCCTCGCTTATTCGTCTGGAAATTCGACGGCGCTGCGGGCTTTTTGCTTGGCGGAAGGGTTTTGCTGCATCCTTTCGCCCCACGATCAAACTCGCCCCCAAGGACGCTAATTTTAGATCAAGCCCGGCGTCGATAATTCGTTTTCGGCAAATCTTATCTCCGATGGATTTATGAGGATTTGCCGAGTCAAATCAAGCACAATTTTTGAACTTTGCCGTGTTTTAGTTTGTGTTTTTGCATTCGAAAAATCGAGGCATAACCCTATTGATTGGCAAGAAAACGCTTAAGCGACGACGATGTTTAAGATCCGACCGGGGACGAAGATGACCTTTTTGATGGACTTGCCCTCTAGATAAAGCTTGATTTTGCTAGAGGAAGAGGCTTCCTTTACGGCCCCGTCTTGATCGATGGACGCATCCATCTCGATGACGTCGCGGGTTTTCCCGTTTATCGAGACGGCGATCTTCTTTTTGGCGATGACGAGGTGGCTCGGATCGTAGCTCGGCCAGGGTTCGTAGGTGATGAGGCCATCATGGCCCAAGCGGTTCCACATCTGCTCGCCGACGAAGGGGCAGACGCAGGAGAAGATCTTGACGAACCCTTCGAGATAGGGCTTATAGACCGACTTGGCCTTATAGCATTCGTTGACGAACACCATCATGGCCGAGATGGCGGTGTTGAAGGCCAAGGATTCGTAATCCTCGGTGCACTTCTTGACCAGGCTCGCGTAGGCATAATCCAAACCATGGTCATTCTCCCCGCTGATGAGCTTGGACATGTTCTCGTCATCGATGAGCCGATAGACCCGCTCGATGAAGCGTTTGGCCCCGTCAAGCCCAGTGGTCGACCAAGGCTTGGCTTCCTCCAAAGGACCGGCGAACATCTCGAATAGCCGCAAGGCGTCGGCCCCGTGGGATTTGACGATGTCATCGGGGTTCACGACGTTGCCCCGGCTTTTCGACATCTTCTCCCCGTTGGCCCCGAGGATCATCCCTTGGTGGAAGAGCTTCTTAAAAGGCTCTTCGCAGGAGACGACCCCGATGTCGAAGAGGAATTTATGCCAGAACCGGGCATAAAGCAGATGCAATACCGCATGCTCGGCCCCGCCGACGTAAAGGTCGACCGGGAGCCAGTGGTCCAATAGCTTCTTATCGGCCAAGGCCTCTTCGTTATGGGGGTCGATGTAACGGATATAGTACCAGCAGGACCCGGCCCACTGAGGCATGGTGTTGGTCTCCCTTTCCCCGCGCCGGCCGTCTTCGGCGGTATAGGAAAGCCAGTCCTCGCCGGCTTTCGAAAGCGGCGGCTTCCCGTCTTTGCTCGGGGAATAGGAATCGAGCTCGGGCAGGACCAATGGCAGTTGATCGTCGGGAAGCGGGTACTCGGTCCCGTCATCCAGCCGGACGACCGGGATCGGCTCGCCCCAGTAACGCTGACGGGAGAAGATCCAGTCGCGGAGCTTGTAGTTGATGACCTTCTTGCCCTTCCCCATTGCCTCAAGATGGGCGATGATGGCCGCCTTGGCGTCCTCGCTATTAAGCCCATCGGCGTAATCGGAGTTGATGTGCTTGCCATCCTCGACGTAGGCGGCTTCGCTTATGTCGCCCTCAAGGACCGGAATCATCGGCAAGCCATGCTTTTTGGCGAATTCATAGTCCCGCTCGTCGTGGGCCGGGACGGCCATGACGGCCCCCGAGCCGTAGGAGCCGAGGACGTAATCGGCGACGTAGACCGGGACTTGCTTCCCGTTGATCGGATTGATGGCATAGGCCCCGGTGAAGACCCCGGTTTTGCCTTTGACGTCTTTGCTCCGGGCTAAGTCGCTCCGCGATTTGGCCTCGGATACATAGGATTCGACGGATTCTTTTTGCTCGGGGGTGGTGATTTTCTCAATCAGCGGGTGTTCGGGGGCGAGGCAGCAATAAGTGCAGCCGAATAACGTGTCGGCCCGGGTGGTGAACACCTTAAACGAGCCGGCCCCGCCGACGAGGTCGAACTCGATCTCGGCCCCGATCGATTTGCCGATCCAGTTTTTCTGCATGTCCAAAGTCGACTTCGGCCAGTCAAGGAGCGACAAATCCTCTTCGAGCCTCTCGGCATAGGCGGTGATCTTGAGCATCCATTGCCGCATCGGCATCCGGATGACCGGATACCCGCCCCGCTCGGAGACCCCGTCTTTGACTTCCTCGTTGGCGAGGACGGTCCCGAGTTCCGGGCAATAGTTGACCGGGACGTTGGAGACGTAGGCTAAATCATGCCGAAGCAATTGGGCGAAGATCCATTGGGTCCATTTGTAATAACCCGGGTCGATGGTCGCGATCTCCTTGCTCCAGTCGTAGGAGAAGCCGAGGTCTTTGATCTGCTGCTTGAAATGGGCGATGTTCTGCCTCGTGAACCCTTCGGGGTGGACGTTGTTCTTGATGGCGAATTGCTCAGCCGGCAAGCCAAAGGCGTCCCAGCCCATCGGATGGAGGACGTTATAGCCTTGCATCCGCTTCATCCGGGCGATGATATCGGTCGCGGTGTAGCCTTCGGGGTGGCCGACGTGGAGCCCTTGGCCCGAGGGATAGGGGAACATGTCGAGGACGTAATATTTGGGACGGGAGAAATCATGGACGTCGCAATAGAAGGCGTCCTGCTCCTCCCATGCCTTTTTCCATTTGTTCTCAATCGAAGTGAAATCGTAGCTCATACGCGGCGATTATAGCCTTTATGCGGGCGCGGGGGAAGGTCAATCCAATAGACCGGCCATATAGAGAGGCAAGTAGGTGATACCCTCCTCCTTTTTGCTATCCTTTGTCCAAAGGACGGTCGGGGAAACAAGAATCGAGGAATGCTCCTTCATCGCCCGTTTCAAGGAGGATAGGCTATAAGCTTCCGTTGACTTCACCTCGATCGGCATAAGCTTCTTCCCCCGCCGCAAAAGGAAATCCAATTCGTAACGATGCTTTGAATCGTCACGGAAAGCGTAGTAATAAAGCCGACGGCCTGAGGAGGCGAAAGCCTGGGCGACGGCATTTTCATAGATGTAGCCTTGGTTGGTTGAAAGGGTATCGGAGATGATTGAACGGTAAATATCGCTTCCCCCTCCTTCTTGGTCATTGTAAATATCAGAGATGAGCAAGCCGGTGTCGGAGAAATACAGCTTGAAGCAATTATCATCGCGAAGCCGTTTCATATTAACGTTGAGTTCGGTGAGGTCATAGGCCCGATGGAAGATCTGTGAGTCCTCCAAAGCCTTGAAGGTCATGCGAATAGTCGAATCGCTCGCTCCTCTTAGGGATGAAACCCGGAACCGGGAATTAACTAACCCTAGATTTGATGCGGCCGTATCGAATATATCGCCAGCTTTAAGGCCAAATTCATCATCTAACTTAGCCATATCCTGCCGATAAAGGCGAAGGATCTGTTGCTTTTGTCGGTCGGCGACGAAATGAAAGGGGTTGTCCAAAAAGGCGGCGACTACCTGTGGCATGCCCCCAGTCACCAAGTAATGCCGATATTCTTGAATGGCCTGTTTATGAAGCGCCGGCCCAAGACTCCGTTTATTTTCAAAGCATTGACGGACGAAATCGGCGAGAATCTTCTTGCCCCGAGCCCAAAGAAATTCCTCAAAGTCCATCGGATGGAGAGTGAAGGCATCTTCTTCGCTAGGGATAAACTGGGTATTAGTTTTCTTGTGAATGCTGATTAAGGAGCCAGTTTCGATGAAATCATAACGCCCATCCTTAACCAAATACTTGATATAACTCCGAGCGAGGGGGAATTCCTGAACTTCATCAAAGATAATAAGCGATTCACGCGGAAAAAGCTCAGTATTGTAGTTTGCGCTTAAGGCGGAGAAAAAGTAGTCAAGGTCAGGAAGAAATTGAAAAGGATCGGTGGCTAGCGAAAGATCTTGGCTAAAGTTTACGAGAATATAAGAACGGTATTCCCTTTTGGCGAATTCCTCGGCCAAAGTCGACTTGCCGACGCGGCGAGCGCCCTCTATAAGCAGGGCGTACTTGCCATTGTCTTTCTTAAAGTCGAGAAGTTTCTGATAAGCTTTGCGTTCGAACATTTTAATTTCCTCAGCAAAATTCTAGCATTTTTTATAGCAATATCAACATCTGTAGATTTGAGCCTGTAATTTCCGCAAGCGATATTTAGCATAAACCTGTAAATTCCGCAGGCTGTTTCTGCCTCAAAACTGCAATTTCCGCAGGTAACCTAACCCAGGAAATTACCCCTAAATAAAAAGCCCCGGGGCGACCCCGAGGCCAAGATAAATAGCGGAATTTACTTGCTGACGTAAAGGCGGAGATAGGCGGCGGCCGCTTTCTTCCAGGAATGGTCGCTCTTCATGGCGTTCCGGCGCATCTTGAGCAACTCGGCTTTGTCCTTATACACCTCAAAGGCCCGGCTGACCCCGTAACGGAGCCCGCCGACGTCGTAGTCATTGAAGAGGAACCCATCGGGTTTATCCGAGAGATTGGGGTCTTCGATCGTATCGACCAGCCCCCCGACCGCCCGGGCGATCGGCAAGGTGCCGTAGCGCATCGCCACCATCTGCCCGATGCCGCACGGCTCGAATAGCGACGGCATCAGGAAGAAGTCGGACCCGGAATAGATTAGGTGGGCCCGTTCGTTGGAATAGCCGATGTAAATGCAGACGTGCTCGGGATAAGCCCGGCGGAGGTCCTCAAGCCCCTGCTCAAGCCCGTATTCCCCTGAGCCCAAAACGAATATATAGCCCCCTTGATCGATGATCTCATGGGCTAAAGACAAGACGAGGTCGATGCCTTTTTGGAAGGTGAGGCGGGAGACGAGCCCAAACACCGGTCCGCCTAAATCGGGGAACATCGCGACGTCGAAGAGCCGTTTACGGCATTCCTTCTTCCCGGTCGTGACGTTGTTGACCGAGAAGTTCTTGTAGGCGAGCTCGTCGTGAAGCGGGTCCCACTCGTCGTAATCGATGCCATTGGCGATGCCGACGAACCGGTCGCCTTTCATCTGCAAGACGGTATCGAGGCCGAATCCCCCGATTGAAGTCAATAGCTCCTTGGCGTGATTGGGCGAGACGGTGGTGACGTAATCGCTGTAGACGATGCCGGTCTTCAAGGTCGAGACCATGCCCTCGAAGCGGACTTTGCCGTTGAAGTAGAGCTCATCGGAAAGCTCATAGAAATCATGGAGGAAATACCGGTCGATGACCCCTTTGAAGGCCGGGTTGTGGATGGTGTAGACGAATTTGGCCTTGGAGAAGGTCGGATCGAAGGCGTTCTGCTCCTTGATCAGGCAGGGGATCATGCCGGTCTGCCAATCGTGGCAATGGATGACGTCGGCTTGGAAGCCGATGTAGCCGAATAGCCCCCGGGCCGCCGTTTGGAAGAAGGCGAACCGCTCGCCGTCGTCCATATACCCATAGAGGGAAGAACGGCCGAAGTAATATTGGTTATCGATGAGGTAGAAGGCGATCCCATCGATCGAAGTCGAGTAGATGTCGGCATTTTGGTGGCGCCAACTTAGCGACACCGGATAGCTTCCGGCGTAATTGAACCGCTTCCCCTTGTTCCTGATCGATTGGTAGAAGGGGAGGACGCAGATGACCTCATGCCCTTCTTCGACCAATTCCTTCGACAAGGCGAAGACGACGTCGGCGAGACCCCCCGACTTAGCGAGCGGGTTGATCTCGGAGGCGATCATGGCGATTTTCATAGAATGGCTCCTTGGGCGACGTAGACCGGGTTATTGGGGGTGCCGGTGACTTTGTGCGACCGGGTGATGATGGCGTATTTGTCGACTAAGGCGTTGCTGACCATCGCCCCATCGCCGATCATCGAGGAGGAGAGGATGATCGAGTCCTTGACGACCGCGGTCTTGGCGACCTTGACGTTCCGGCCGACGATCGAGTTGATGACCGTCCCCTCGACCACCGCCCCATTGGCGACGAAGGAATTGGAGACGACCGCCTCCTTCCCATACATCGCCGGCGGGGTGTCATGGGTTAAGGTATAGATCGGCCAATCGTCGCGGAATAAGGCTTTGGAGTTGGCCTCGTCGAAGAGCTCGAACGAGTATTCCATATAATGTTTGAAGCTATCGATCGCCCGGACGAAGCCGTCGTAGACATAGACATGGGGCCGGGTGCCGCCCGATTCCCGCCCGACGGCATAGATAAGCGAATCGAGGCTCAGGGTCGGGTTTTTGGGGGCGTAACGGTGGATCATGTCGGCCAAAACCGTCCGGTTGACGACGTAGACCCCAAGGCTCGCCAAGCAAGGCCCTTCGATGGTCCCGTCGTTATCGCGGACATCCTCGACATAACCCGATGAGCCGATCGAGATGATCGATTCCTTGAGGAATTCCTTCCGCGCGTCGAGGCAACGGGTGGCGACGACGGTGACTTTGTCTTTCCGCCGGATATGCTCGGCCAAAATCGGCCGGACGTCGATCGAGCCGACGATATGGGAGGGGGCGATGATGATATAGGAGGCGTCGGAGTCATAGAGGACCCAATCGTTCTCCCGGATGTTGTTGATGTCGGTATTGGTCTCGGGATGGAGATGGGCCGGCTCGTTGTACATGACGATCTCCTGCCCGATCTTGGTGTTGTTGACCCAAGCATCCATCGAGCCAAGGTGCTTCATGACCGAGCGGAGGTGGTCCTTGACCAGGATCCCGACCGTCTCGATGCCGGCGTTGCAGAAGGCCGAAAGCGGGAAGTCGACGAAAGCGTAACGGCCGAGGAAGGAGAAGGAGCCCAGCGGGCGATTGTCGGTAAGCGGGCTGATCTCCGGGTCGGCGTGGAGATTGACGATGCCGATGACGTTGTTCATTTGTCGTTCCTCCCATTGGTGACGAGGATGATTTCCTTGCGTTCGGCGTTGACGACCTCGCTCTCCTCAACGACCGCGTCGGGGCCGACGATGGCGTCGAACACCCGGGCCCCTTTCTTGATGTGGGCCCCGTTCATGAGGACGCAGTTGATGGCCTTCGCCCCATCGTCGACGTAGACGTCGGAGGAGATGACGCAGTGGTCGACCTCGCCCCGGATGACCGCCCCTTGGTTGATGAGGGAGTCCTTGGCGGTCCCGATGGGCCCGATGTATTGCGGGGTGGCGTGGTTGTCCTCGGTGTAGATCTTGTTTTTGCCTTGGATGGTGAAGAGGTTGACGTTGGGGTCGCCCGACATGAGCAAGTCCATGTTGGCCTCGTGGAGGGAGGGGATGGTCCCGACGTCTTTCCAATATCCTTTATAGGTATAGGCGACGAGCTTTTTCCCCTTGGCCATCAGGTTGGGGATGATGTTCTTGCCGAAGTCATGGTCGCTTTGCTCGTCCCTCGCGTCCTCGATCAAAGCCGCGCGCAGGGTTTTGTAATTGAAGATGTAGATGCCCATCGAGGCGAGGTTGGACTTCGGGACCTTCGGCTTTTCCTTGAAGGCGGTGATGACCCCATCCTCATCGGTCTCGAGGATCCCGAAGCGGGAAGCCTCCTCAATCGGGACTTGATAAACCGAGATGGTGCATTCGGCGTTGGCCTCCCGGTGACGGGAGAGCATCCCATCGTAGGTCGTGGCGTAAATATGGTCGCCCGAGAGGATCAGGACGTATTCGGGGCTGAGGTTATCGAGCCAATCGAGGTTCTGGTAGATGGCGTCGGCGGTCCCCCGATACCAGTTCGACCCTTCCTCGGTCTCCTTCGGGGTCAAGACGGCGGTCAGGCTGTTGACCCCGTTGAGCCCCCAGTTCTTGCCGTTGCCGACGTAGGAATTGAGGTCGCTCGACTCGTATTGGGTCAAGACGGCGACGTGGTTGATGCCGGAATTGGCGCAGTTGGATAAAGGGAAATCGATGATGCGGTATTTGCCGCCATAGCCGACGGCCGGCTTGGCCGTTTTCCGCGTCAAAGCCTTCAACCGGGTCCCTTTGCCCCCGGCTAGGATCATCGCGGCGATTTTTATGCCCATTCGCTCCTCCTTCGATGTATTTGGGATTTCCTATAAATTATAAGCACCCGCCCCCGAAAGTGGGAAACTCTTTTTATCCCTTTTTATCAACGTCAAATATTCCCGTACTCAAAGGCGGTGGTTTTTTCGTTATTCGGCAAGGGTCGGAATAGCCGAGCCGAAATTGAACAAAGCGGCTTTTGACGCCTTTTTTCCACAAAGATGAATGAAAATTCCGCCTAATGAAGGGGGATTTACGGGGAATTTCGGCTTTTCGAGGAAAAACGATCATCAAAGGGGCTGATTTCGCTAGTTGAGAAGCGGCATCAAGCCGTAGATTGAAGTTGACTAAGAGAGAGGGGGCAATCACGGCGAAAGGAGGAGCAATAATGGTCACCGCAATGGTACTTGGTATCATCGGCTGCGTCTTGTCGTTCATTTCCATCTTCTTCGCCGGATGGCTTAGCTTCATCGGCCTCGTGCTCGGCATCCTCGCCGTCGTCTTCGCCGTCAAAGCCAAAAAGAGTTCCGGCCAGCTGAAGGGAAGGGGGATCGCCGGCTTAGTCACCGACATCATCGCCATCGTCTTAGGAGCCATCTGCGCGATTATCTATATCGTCCTTTTGCCCGCCATCGCCTAAGCCGCGCCGAATGCCGCCTGGCGCCAATCCTGGCGCCTTTTCATTTATCGCGGCGCCTAGGGAAAGGGATCGAGGAAATAGGCGATTACGCCTTCGATAACCTTGATCTCTCCTTCCTTTACCTTCCCCCCCTCGATCAAGAATATCGCCCCTTTTGCCTTGAGCGGCTTAAACCCGAGCAGCGTCATTTACATCGACTCGCCTTCCGCCGCCATCGAAGGGGGGCTTCTGGGAATGAACGGCAATTATTATTTCCGTGGCGATAAGGCCGACTACCCCGATTTAGTCGAAAGGGACGATTTCCGTTTCAGCTGCAAGTGGGTGGAAGAAGAGAACTACGGTTATATCGACTATGTCGAGGACGGGGAAAACCTCTTCTTGCTTTCCTGGGTTACCTACCCCGAGGGAGAATCGTTCGATATGAACGTCTTGCCTTCAAACCTAAACTTTTCATTCGGCCCCGCCCTATTCGAGAATCTCTCCGTGGTTATGCGGCAAAATATCGCCCATTTGATCGGGGAAAGGGCTTTCGCGAACGCGACTATTTCCGGGAAAATCGAGCTCGCTGGGGTAAAGGAAATCGGCGACGAAGCCTTTGACCAAGCGAAATTCGACTCCGACGCCCATTTCAGCCTCGACATCAGTCAAATCGAATCCGCCCCCTTCGAAAACGCTGACATGCAAGGGCATTCGCTTTATATCGAGAACAGCCTCCATTGTTTCGTCAAAAACCCCTACGCCTTCTCCGTAAACAACGCCTCGTATTTGGAATACCACGGCAAGTACGCGATAAACATGACCGAAACGCTTTTTATCAACGCCGATGAAATAAAATTCATAACCGATGAGGATACCAAAGAATTCCTAACCGTCATCGACGTTTCAACCGAGGCCACGAAAATCCATATCGAAGGGCCGTCGAGAGTCGTCTCTTTGTCAAGCGATTCGACAATTGAGACGCTTCGCCTGATCAACCTTTCCCGAATCGAGGACTATGCCATCTCCGCCCAAGCCATCGGCTATATCTATCTTCAAGACGTTTCGTCGGCGGGAAGCTCGATTTTCGGCTACCTGTCCACCACTCCGATCATTGAAATCGGCGGGAGCGAGGAAGACATCAAAAACTTCGATCCGCGATGGAACTGCTTCAACCAAACGGTTTACCCTTATTCCTTCGTAACCCCGCTTTACTAACGAAAAACATCCGGACCGTTTCCGCTGGCTAAACTTAAAGGAAAGAAAGCCGACAAAAAGACGCGGAAACGCGAACAGGACGAGTTTTCGATTCTCCTAGAAAGAGACAAAACGTTTATCTCCTTCAATAAGGAAAACCTTTGCTTCTTGCTACCCCCTATGCTATATTTGCCTACGCGCCAACGCGAAAGAGGTGATTAACTATGTCTAGATACTGCCCCATAACCGGCAAAGGACCGATGTCCGGCAACGCCAGGAGCCATTCCGAACGGGCGACCCGCAGGAAGTGGAACGTCAATCTCCAGAAGTACAAGATCAACATCAACGGCCAAACCGTTGAAGTCAGAATGTCCGCCCGGGCCTTCCGCACCCTCAACAAAACCGTCAAAGCCGGCAAGTAAGAAACACCCCCGCTTCGGGGTTTTTCTTTTATATAACCGACCGCCCGAGCGGCGGTTTTTTCATAAGGCGACGCTTATGAGGTAAAGCCCGACCGGGACCAAGACCGAAGTCGGGATCGAGAGGAAAAAGCAAAGCCATTCCGAAAACGCCAACGGGAAAGGGCGCGGGCGCTTGGTGGAAATCGAGCCATCCTCCTCCATATAGGCGCTTAGCTCGGTCCAGCGCGAGAGCTTCGGGTTCAGCAATATCGAGGCTTTCCCGATGGCCAGGACGACGTGGGCAATGGCAAGCAGCAGCAAATAAAGAGGCTCATGGAGAGTCGAATAGACGTTAAGCAAGATGATGGCGGAGGTCACGTCGACCATGATCTGGGCGACGAAGAAGACGACGGCGGATATGAGATGGCCCCGGAACATAAAGGCCGGGACGATGGTGACCGAGACGACCGCGGCCGAGGAGAGGAAAGCGAAGACGGCCATGAATATCGATAAGCCGAATAGCGACCCCGACCCGGGGGCGAAAGTCAAAAGCAGGCAGCCGAGGACGGCGAAGGCGCAGGACAGGGAAAGGCAGGTTTTGGCCGCGATCCCGCTGAAGCGGGAGATCGAGCCGAACTCGAAAGGGAAATCGGTCAGGAAATCATACCGCCTCCCCTCCTTCTTATGATCGGCCCACGAGAGGAGGAAGTAGAAGAGGAGGAAAAGCAAATAGCCCCCGATCGCCACCGATAAGATAATCTTCGTATTCATAATCTCCGCAAAGCCTCAATCCTTTCTCGGTAATCCTCGTGGCCATAGAGGTAGGACCCGGCCACCAAGACCTCGGCCCCGGCCGCGGCGGCCCGCCGGGCGGTGGTTCCGTTGATCCCCCCGTCGACCTCGATGAGCCAATTATATCCTCTTTCATCCTTTTTCTTTTTCAAATAAGCGATTTTGCCGGTCGCCTCCTCGAGGTAGGTTTGCCCCCCTTTCCCCGGCTCGACCGACATGACCAAAATAAGGTCGAGATCGCCTAGATAGGGCTCAAGCGACTCAACCGGGGTGGCGGGCTTGATCGAGATTCCGACCTTGCAGCCTAAGCCGCGGATATACTCGATATCCCCCTTCACGTCATCGCTCGCCTCCAGATGGAAGGTGATCAAAGACGAATGGGGGGCGTAAAGCGCGGCATAGCCCCTTATGTCCTCCACCATGATATGGGTGTCCTTGAATATATCGACGTCTTCGATCGAAGGCAGGTAGCCGATAAGCGAGGTGACGTTCGGCACGAAGCAGCCGTCCATCACGTCGAGATGGATGAACTCGGCCCCGGCCTCCTTGACTTTGATCACCTCGTCGCGGAAGCGGGATTTATCGGCCGAAAGGACGCTGGGGGCGACGATCATTTGAAGCCGAAGATCCGCGACAGCAGACCCCTCCGTTCGCCCCGAAAGCTCTCTTTGTCCTTCATCGCCTCCAATATCGCCTCATGCATCGAGGAGGAGGTTAGGTAACGCTCCTCCGGCCGTTTACGGCAGGCGGTGATGATGATCCGCTCGATCGATTTGGGGAGGGAGGGGACCAGCCGGCTCGGCTCGGGGAACCGTTTCTTGATTTGCTTTAAGGCCACTTCCTCCAAGTTCTCCCCGTCGAAAGGCACTTGGCCGGTCAAACACTCGTAAAAGACCACCCCCATCGAGTAAATGTCGTTGGCGATGGAGGCCGGGGCGCCGGTCAATACCTCGGGGGCGCAGTAATAGATCGTCCCCTGGATGGCGTCCCCTTCCTCCGGGGTGCCGATGGGGGCGGCGATGCCGAAATCGCTGATTTTGATCGTCCCGTCGCTTAAGTAGAACAGGTTGTCGGGCTTGATGTCGCGGTGGATGATCCCATGCCGGTGGATATAGTCGATCCCGGCGGTGAGCTGGAGCATGACGTCGCAGGCGTCGGTAAGCGAGAGCGACATCGCGAAATTGAGCTTGTCGCGCAGCGTCTGCCCCTTGATGTATTCATTGGCCATATAGGGCCGGTTATCGACGAACCCCCGGCCATACACCTTGACGATATTGGGGTGGTTCAAACTGGCGGCCGCCGCCGTCTCGTTATTGAACCGGGCCAAGTTGACCGGGTCCTTCAACAGCTCTTCCTTCATGACCTTAAGCGAGACGATCCGCCGATAGATGAGGTCGTTGGCCTCGTAGATATCGGCCATGCCGCCCGAGGCGATGCGGGAAGTCACCCGATAACGGGAATCGATCCGATCGCCGATCTTGATCATGGTTTGCAAGCCTCGAAATAGGCGATGGCGATGTTATCCGACCCGCCGGAGGCGTTGGCTTCCTCGATGAGGGAGGCGACTTTCTCATCCGGCCTTTCATCGCCGGAAAGGATGGCTCGGATCTCCGATTCGGGGAGGTTGTTGTATAGCCCGTCGGAGCAGACCAAAACCGCTTCCCCGGCATAAGGATGGACCCCGATTTCGGCCGAGGAGGAAGGATAGATGCCAAGGGCGTTGAGCAAGACGTGCCGATCCTCCCGCTTATTGGTCTCCTCGAAGCTGATCTTCCCGGTCCGATAAAGGTAATCGACGTAGGTCTGATCGGTCGAGAGGCGGACCAATTCATGGCCTTTCAGCCAATAAGCCCGCGAATCGCCGACGTTGGCGATATATAGATGCTCGCCGCTTATTAAAGCCAAGCAGCAAGTGGTCCCCATATCGTGGTAACGCTCGTTCCGGTTAGCTTCGTTATAGATGAGTTTATTGGCCCCCTTAATGACCCTAGAGAGCCACATCTTCAGCAAAAACCTTGGCAATTTGGGCTTTTTATCGAAAGCCTCGACTAAATAGTCGCGGGCGAGCTTGGAGGCGCAGTCGCCTTTGTTCTGCCCTCCCATCCCGTCGCAGACGAGCAAAAACACCTCGCCTTGGCTGTTGGTCAAGCTGGCGGCTTGGTCCTCGTTGGCGATCCGGACTTTGCCGACGTCGGTTTTCGATTCAAATGCCCCTTTGTACCGTTTCATTGTTTTCTCTCGTATTTGACCCTCAGTTGGCCGCAGGCGGCGTCGATGTCGCCCCCGAACTCCTTCCTGACCGTGGCGTTGATCCCCTTTTTGAGCAAGGCGTCGTGGAAGCGGCGGACGTTTTCCTTGGGCGAGCGCTTCCACTTCATCTCCTTCACCTCGTTATAGGGAATCAGGTTGACGTAGGCGAAGAGGCCGTTGTCATGGATAAGATGGGCCAGCTCATCGGCGCATTCAAGCGAATCGTTCACCCCCGATAAAAGGATGTATTCGAAGGTGACCCGTCTCCCGGAGGAGGCGAGGTAGTCCTTGATCGCCAAAACGAGCTTATCCAGCGGGTATTTCAGCGACACCGGCATGATTTTGTTCCGGATCCGGTCATTAGGCGCGTGGAGGGAGATGGCGAGGTTGGTCTGCAGCCCCTCTTTCCCATAACGGACGATCCCCTCGGGCAAACCGCAGGTCGAGACGGTGATGTGGCGGGCCCCGATGGCCAAGCCGGCTTGGCAATTGGCGATCCGGATGAATTCCATCACGTTGTCGTAATTGTCGAAGGGCTCCCCGGTCCCCATGACGTTGATGTGGGTGACCCGGGCCCCGTATTCGGATAAAACCTGGTTCATGACCAGCAGCTGGCCGACCATCTCGGCGCTGGTGAGCCCGCGTTGTTTCTTAAGCAGCCCCGAGGCGCAGAAAGCGCACCCCATCGAGCAGCCGACTTCGCTGCTCACGCAGATCGGGCAGCCGTAGTCATAAGGCATCATCACCTCTTCGACCTTGGCCCCGTCCTCCAGCTGCAAAAGCAATTTGACGGTCCCGTCGCTTCCGATTTGCTTGGCGATGATCGAAGGGAGGGTCAAGCAGAAATCCCGCTTCAACTCCTCCCGGAAAGAAAGCGAGATATCGGTCATCTTGTCGAAGTCCAGCACCCCTTTGCCGTAAACCCAGCTGAAAAGCTGCTTGGCGCGGAACTTGCTTTGCCCCCGGGAAAGGAAGCAATCGGTCATCCGTTCGAGGGAATAGCCGAGGAGGTTCTCCATTCTTCCCTCCTACTTGGCGGAAGCGCAATGGGCGGGCTCGCTCGTTAAGGCGCTCATCTCCCCAAAGGGGACGGCGATCGAGGCGACTTTCGGCCCTAAGGACAATTTGGCGTAATAGCAGGCGCAGCCGTATTCGTCATAGGGGAAATGCTGCTTTTCCTCGACCAAGGTGAATTCGCTATGCTTGGAAAGGAATTCGGCGACGGCGTTATGTCCTTCCTTCTTGGAGATGGTGAGGACGCAATAGATGAGGGTCCCCCCGTCCTCGACGTAGGAGGCGCACCCTTCCAAAGCCTTGGCTTGGTTGGCGATGACCTGATCCATCCTTTCCTTATCGTAATGGAGGAAGAAATCCGGGGTGGTGGCGACCGAATCGAAGCCGGTCGAATCGGGTAAGCAGAAAACCAGCTCGGCCTTCGAGGAGATATAGGCCTCCATCGCGGTCGGGTCGGCGATTTGGAAAAGGTTGACGTTCCGGAGCCCCAGCTGCTTGATGAGCCGCTTGGCCTCGAGCAAATCGTCCTCGTTCGGGGTGGCGATGTTGACCATGACCTCGTTGAGGTAGGAGGCGATGACCTCCTTATCGGCCCCGCCGTTGTCCTTCCCGCAGTATAAGACGACCGAGGAAGGGGCGCTCACTTTGTTGTCGTCGAGCAGTTTCTTGACGATCGGGCGGATCTCATAGGCGTGCCGGTCTTTGATCGGGGGCAAGGTCCGCAAGGCGGCTTTGCCCGAATAGGCGTAGACGTCGCTTACCGAAGTCGGGGTGAAGTCCTCGTTATGGCGGAGGTCATCGGTCTCCGGGACGTTGCGGAGGCGGACGAAGGGCTGATAAGGCCGGGCGAACCGCTTGATGGTCTTATAGGTGTTCGAATACCCGAAATGGTGCATGATCTTCAGCGCCCAGATCGGGACGTTATAACGGAGGGAGAGGTATTCGAGCGAGGAATGGTCGATCCCTTCGGGGATGTAGGACTCGGCGTGGCCGGCTTTATCCAATAAGGGCAGGCACCGGGCGAACTTCTCTTCCCCGAGCGCTTCCTTCAGCTCGGCGTCGATCTCCTCTTTCGGGAAATGGCGGAAATAGAAATCGTTGGCCAAAACGAGGCAGAGCATCTCTTTCTCCCCGTCGGTCAAGTCGAGGTTCTCGCAAAGCTTCTCAAAGAGGATGTCGTGGCGCAGCTCGCAGCCGACAAGCCCCGCCACTTCCTTCCGATAAGGCCGGAGCTCGACGTTTTTCTGGAACATCGCCTTCAGGGCCTCCCCGAAATAGACGTTGTCGTTTTTGACGCTGTGCAGGATCTGCAAGGCTAAGTCGAATTCTTTGCGCATGGATCATTCCTCCTATTTGCCTTTTTTGGCTAGTTCCTCTTCAAAACCGGCGAAGGCATTGCCGAGGAATATCTGGTTGGGGTCATTGGGGTCAAGATCGGCCCGGTCGGCGGGATTGGGGCCTTCGGGGTCAATATCGCCCTCCTCTTCTTCCTCGCCATAGGTGAAGGAAACGTCGGCTTCCTTGATGTTATCGGAAGCGAGGTAACGGGGGTATTTCTCGTTGATCTTCTCATAAGAGGAGCCGGAATCGAAGTAGTCGAACTCCAGCTCGACGTGAATGGAGAAGAGGGAGAGGGTATCGAGAAGATAATGGGCGACTTCGTGCTCCCGTTCCCGGAACTCCGCCGGGGCACGGACGATGACGAGGGTATTCCAGCTCGTCTGCTCCGCCCCGGCATGGAAAATCATCGAATTGGGGGCGAAGAAATTGATGGCCGCTTCGGGGACGGCGTAGATATCGGCCAATTTGGCGGTATGGTCTTTGGAGTAATGGCCGACCACGAATTGGTCGAGCCCGAGGATGGAAATGGTGATCATAATGGCTCTTACGGAAAGAAAGTATAAACCATAAATGGTTTCCCTATCAATCAATAATCAAGGGGGTCGACGTCGACGTAAAGCCGGACCCCGCCTTTCCCCGAGAGGGTATCGATCAGCTTCTTCAGGTATTCCTTGATGCCCTTCCCGTCCTTGAACTTGACGAGCAGCTCCCGCCGGTAAAGCCCGCCTTCGAGCTCGAAATAGGGAGTCAAGGGGCCGAGGCAAAAGACGCCGGGGAAGCCTTGGGAAAGGATGTTGGCTTTGATCTCGGCGGCGGCTTGGATCGACTTCTCGGCCGCGTTGGAGCCGATTATCAAATTGGCGAGATGGCAATAAGGCGGGTAATTGCCGGCTTTCCGGTTTTGCATCTCGACCCGGAAAAAGCCATCGTAATCCTGCTTGGCCCCCAAGGTGATCGCCGGGTTGGTCGGGTTGAAGGTCTGGATGACCGCTTCCCCCTTCCTTTCCCCGCGGCCCGCCCGACCGACCGCCTGGGCGATGAGGGAGAAAGAGGATTCGCTGGAGCGGAAACAGGGGATCGATAAGCCGACGTCGGCGAGAAGGACCCCGACTAAGGTGCAGAGGGGAAAGTCGTGGCCTTTGGCGATCATCTGGGTCCCGACTAAGATATCGAACTCCCCGCCTTTCATCTTGAAGGTGATGTCCTCGGCCTCGCTTTTGATCCGCGAGACGTCGCTGTCGAGCCGGGCGATGCGGGCGGAAGGGAATAGCTCGGCCAAATACCTGCACACCCGCTCGGTCCCATATCCCGCCCGGGCGATGTTCGGCGAATGGCATTCGGGGCAGCTGCCGTCGAAGGGGGCGACGTAGCCGCAATGATGGCACTTAAGCATCATGTCGGCCTTATGGAGGGTAAGATGGGAGCCGCAGGAAGGGCAAACGAAGACGTATCCGCAGGAAGAGCAGGTCGAATAGGAGGCATAGCCCCGCCGATTGAGCAGCAGGATGGTCTGCTCCCCTTTGCTCAGCCGGTCTTTGATCTTCTCGATGAGCCTTTTCGAGAACATCCGCGCCGAGGGCAGCAAAGCCGAGGGGCGGGATAAATCGATGATCTCGGTCGTTGGAAGGGGTTTGGCGTTGACCCGGCTGTCGAGCCGGCAAAAGCCGTATATCCCGGCCTCGGCCTTGGCCCGGGTCTCCAAAGTCGGGGTGGCGGAGCCTAAGACCAGCTTGGCCCCGCTTTGCCGGGAACGGAGGATGGCGACTTCCCGGGCATGGTAATAAGGGGAGCTGTCCTGCTTATACGACTCGACGTGCTCTTCGTCGAGGATGATGAGGCCGATGTTTTCCAAAGGGGCGAAGACGGCGCTTCGAGCCCCGACGACGACCTTGGCCTCGCCCCGGGCGATCCGGCGGTATTCGTCGTATTTCTCAGCCGGGGTCAAGGAGGAATGGAGGATGGCCACCTCCTTGCCGAAGCGGGAAATAAAATAGCGCACCATCGCCGGGGTCAAGGATATCTCCGGCACCAGCATCAAGATGGTCTTGCCCCGCTCTAGGTAAAAAGAGGAGAGGTGAAGATAGACCTCGGTCTTGCCCGATCCCGTGACCCCTTGAAGCAGGTAGACTTCCTTCTTCCCGGAGGTGATCTCGTTAAACACCGCCTGCTGGGCGCCCGTCAGCGGGAAGGGCTCGCTCCGAGGGACTTCACTTAGCTGCATTCGGTTGATTTCCTGTCTAAAAACGCGCAAATACCCTTTATCTATAAGGGCTTTTACGATGGCGGGGCTGCCGGCTTCCTTCTTTTTGCAGCGTTTCCTTTCCTTCAATAAGCGGACCGCCTCGATCTGCTTCGGGGTCAAGCCCCCCTCGTCGTCTTTAAGCAATTCGCAATAGGATTCATAGGCGACCTTCGGTCCTTTAAGCGAGCTTCGGGCTGGCTTCAAAGAGCTTGGTAGCATGGCCTGCAGCAAAGCGATCCGCGGGCAAAGGTAATAGCTCGCCAAGGCTTCGGAAAGGGACAAAAGATCATCCTTTAGCAGGCATTCGTTGTCCAAAACCGAATCGATCCAGGCGATCGGATACCCCTTCTCCTCCTCCAGCTGAGGCTGACTGAGGCTAGTCGGGGTCACTTTGGTGACGAAGCCGACTAAAGGACGGGGATTGTTCCCGAAATGGACCAAGACCCGAAAACCGACCCCGACTTCAACCCCGTCGGGGCATAGGTAGTCGAAAGGCCGGTCCAATGAGGAAGAAGGGAGTTCCAGCAAAACCTCGAGCAGCTGCATGAGGATATTGTAAACTACTCGGCGGCGTTTTTGATGATATCGGCGATTTCCCGCGCCGCCCTTTCGACCGAATCGTTTAAGACGACGTGGGAATATAGATGGGACATCGTAAGCTCGGATCTCGCTTTCTCCAGCCGCTCGGCGATAGCCTCCTCGCTTTCGGTCTTCCGCCCCCTTATTCGATCCTCGAGTTCCTTGATCGAAGGCGGCATGAGGAAGATCGAGACGGCATCCGGGCATTGCTCAAGGACCTTCAGCGTCCCCGAGACCTCGATCTCGAGCAAAACGTTCTTGCCTTCTTCCCGCATCCGCTCGACTTTATCTTTCGGGGTCCCGTAGCAATTGCCGACGAATTCGGCATGCTCCAGCAGGTTGCCCTCTTCAAGGTTTTTCTCGAATTCGTCGCGGGTGACGAAATAGTATTCCCGGCCATCGACCTCCCCGGGCCGAATCGGCCGGGTGGTCATGGAGACCGAATAGTAAAGGTCCAAGCTCGGGTCCTTCATCAGCGCTTGGCGCACTGTCCCCTTGCCGACCCCTGAAGGGCCGGAGAGAATGATGAGCAACCCTTTCCGTACCATAATATAAGCGGAATATTAATACGTATTGAAAGATATATTCAAGATTTTATCGCAAAAATAAGCAAAAAAGGGCAGGTTGCCCTGCCCTCGAAGATGGCGTTGCTTATTTTGTCGGGAAGTTGTTCCGGTTAATGATAGTCGTCCCGTCCGCGGCCGTCAGGGAGAAGAGGCAGCCTTTGAGGCCGCTGTTATTCCAGTTGCAGGGCGCAAAGACGATGTCGATAGTCTCATCGATATAATCATCGACCCAGCTATAGCCTCCGCCCCCGGAATATAGCTGAGTGCTGGCCTCACCTTGGTTAATGTAGTAATTGGTGTAGTACTGATTGCCGACCTTGGTGATAGTGACGTCTTCCAGCACATAGGCTTTCGCCGTTTCGTCCAAAGGTTCGGCGGAGTCGAGTATTTCCGCTAAAGTTTTGCCGGTGATGAAGGAAGCGGACGGATAACCCCCATCTCCATATTCAGCGACGGTCAAAGTCGCGTCATAAAGTTTGATTTGGCTATTAACGCCGTTCTTTCCGTTGAATCCGCGGGTCGCTTCGACGACGACGGTGTCGCCGATGTCAAAGGAACCGTCGAAAACCTCGCGGCCGCCAAGCACCTCGGTGGCGATGACGCCGGTTTCGTCAATCAAATAGAAACCGATCTTATTGACCAGGCCGGGGCCGACCACCCCTTTTACCGTGACTTTGTCCCCGTCGGCGGCATCGATGGCCTGCCTGACGGTGATGGTCTCCACCGCGGCGGCGACCTTGGCTTCAATAGTCAGGGTCGCGGAATAATTGGCTTGGCCAGCGAGCGAACCGGTGACCGTCACCTTGACCGATTTGTTCTTGCTCGGATCGACGTGGAGGATGACTTTGCCCTCCTCTTCGGCGAACCATACCGCCGAGGTATCGTCGGAACTGTAAGACAAACCGGCATTGGCGATCCCAAGGATTTCCGAACTGACCGAGGTTAGGAGTTCTTCCGAGGGGTCTGCGCCATAGCTGCCGGCGAATTGGGGAACGCCATAATAATCGACGACGAATTTCGGCGCATCAGCCAAGTCAAAGGTAAATTTCTCGTCGCTCACTTCGATTGGAAGCATACGCCACACCCCACCGGTCGAGCTCATCTTGGCGTTAAGGACGACAAAGTACATATAGACGATTTGCTGATCGTAGTCATCAAGCCAAGCGAAATCTTTGCCGTTGGCTTGGGTATAAGTATAGGACCCGCTTGTTTGATCGAGATCGAGAAGGTAATAATTGGTATAGCCGGTCCCGACCCGTTTGTCGACGAAAACCGGGGCTTTATAAAGGATGGAGGTGATGTCCTCGCTCCAGTCGGAAGTCACGACGTCGCGGACGGTGGTTTCTTTGGCTACGGCATCGTAATCGAAATCCGCGCCGGATTGATGATCGACCAAAACGCAATCGGTGATCTGATGGCATCCTAAGTATCCGAACTTATCGGCGCTTGCTTGCTCGTCCTCAAGTACCCAGTGATCTTTCTTTCCGACCAAAGTCACTTCTTCCCCCTCTTCGACTTGGGCGGCGAGGCGAGAGTCATAAACGTAAATCGAGGCGGTATTATCGGCTAACATAAAGCCGATTTCCGACAGGTTGATATTATAGGTGAAGCGGAGGACCGTCCCTTTGATTCGGACGTAATCGCCGTCTTTGACTTTCCGAGCATCGGCGACGCTCATCAATTGATAATCATCGGGATTGATTTCCTCTTCGCTGGATTTGGAAACGAAATCAAGCAGATAGCCCGGATCGAATTCGTAAGTCCCTTGATAATTCTTAACTTGGCCTTTAAGCAAGACCAAATCGCCTTCTTCGGGAGCTTCGGGCAATTTATCGAAGTAGGTATCGTCCTCACCGTGGACCCCATAGCATTCGAAGGTGCCGGTCTCATCGCTGATGACCATTTGGCCATAAGTCGGATTGGTAATCTCTTTGACCGTAGCCGCGATGTAATAGGTCTCGGTCGAACGCTCGCCGTCGGCGACGGTCGCCCCGACGGCATTTAGTTCAGCGCAGGTCGAAAGTTCGTACTGCTTCCATTCAGCGGGGATGCCGTCATCCTCGCTGCTAGTTGGGGTGGTGGATTCCGATGGGGTCTCGGATTCAGACGGACTAGCCGACTGACTTGAGGTGGTGGTTGGACCGCAGCCGGCTAAAAGCAACGCGGCCGCGAACCCGTAGAAAAGGCTTTTGGTTTTCATAAACCCTCCAATTACGGCACCCCTATCTGGTGCCATTTATCTTAACCCCCCCCTCACAATCATTTCAATCCCCAATCGGCAAGTTCCATCCATTCGGATAAGGCCTCGGATCGCGGAAAACGACTGCTTCTATTGCGTTCTCGATAAAAGCGATCGGGGGAAGAGCGAGCCAAAGCGAAATCATTGTGGCAGGAAAACCGCGAACCCCGTAACCCCCTCGTCATCACCAAGGGTCACCTTAATTGGATCCGGCTGGAAGAATACTCTTTTTTGCATTATGTCGATGTAAATGTAATCGTCGGAGTGGCCATTGACCAGTTCGCCGAGATACTTCCAATAACGAAGCGCCGATTTTCGATATTCCTGAATATAGAAAGGGCCGCCAAGGTCAAGCCCCGGCCCCTCGAAAGAGATGATGGAATAATAATCCATCATCGCGGTCAGTATTTGATTATTGCCTAGCGTCGGGCCAACCCTCTCGCGGAATTCCCGAAGCTCAATTCGGTTGACGTCATGACGATGAGTTTCGACCGTTATGGTTACCCCCGCCCAAAAGGAGGCTTGGCCAGAGCCGGATTCAAAGACATAAACCCCGGGGTCGATATCGAGTTTGATCGAGCTGCAGCCTGAGCATTGCAAAAAAGGCAAAATCAACGAGCTTCCTAACAAACGCCTACCAATCCGCATATCTCTGCCATCCAATCCGCCCCATATATTATCAGGATACGGGACTATCCGCTAAGTTCAAAAATTGGCGAGTTTAGGAACGCGTAAAGGCTCGATGAAGTTTGATAACGAAAAAGGATTAGGCGAAAGGATATCCCCGCCTATTTCTCCCTGACCTCGACAGGGCACTCGCACGGGTATTTGCTGTCGTCGGTCAAGATGAGTTCAGTTGGCTTATCCAGCAGGATGAATCCCGACCGCGGGTTCTTTATGGAAATAAGCTCCCCGGAAACCTCGGCCTCGACGTCGCTATATTCGAAGGCTAGGTCGGAGTGTTCGAAAACGCAGTCGATGAGCTTGAGGTTGGTGCAATAGCAAAAGGGCTGGGTGCCTTTGATGCGGCAATTGATCAAGGTGAGTCCATCGGAATACCAGGCGAGGTATTCCCCGTCGATATAGGAGTCCCTGACCACCACGTTATGGCTATGCCAGAAGCAGTCCTTGGTATGGAATTCCGAATCGGCTATCTCGACATCCTCGGTGTATTGGAAAGCGTACTTCCCGGCGAAACGGAGGCGCTTGGCCTTGAGCTTATGGGAAAGGAGGAAGGCGTATTCGGATTCGATTCGGCAATCGGCGATGTCGATATCGCTCGATTTCCAGCCGAATTCGGGGGAGAGGGCCTCAACCCTTGCCATCTTTATGCCATGGCATTCGCGTAAAGCCTTGATGCCGAACATATGGGTATGGTCGATATCGATGCCCTCGCTATACCAAATGGCCGCCCGGCAATTCGGGGTCAATTCCGAATCCTTGATCCTCAGCCCTTTGACGTGCCAAAAAGGGTAACGGAGGTCCATATAGCAACGCTGAAGGCTGACCTCGCGCGCTTCCTTTAAGGCCGACTCGCCGTCTTCTTCCCCTTCGAACCGGCAGTCAAGGAGCTCAACGTCCTCGGCCCCGTATAAATCGCGTTCATTGGGGAAGGTCTGATTGGAAATGGTCTTCATGGTTATTTCATCCTCTTGGGCGTTATTCCATCCTCAACGGGATCTCCACCAAGGATAAGGGCTTTTCCTCTTCGGCTTCGCGGTTTTGACGATCGGCAGCAAACAGGCGAATATCTTCCCGCAGGTCAAGGCGTCATCGAGGGCCCGGTGGGCGTTCTCGTTGATCAGCCCGAAATGGGCGGCGACGTCGTTCTGCTTATTCGAGGATAGGCTCAGATAGCTCCGCGAGATGGCCAAGGTATCATAGGAACGGAGGTCGCAGTCATAGCCGTGGCGTTTGAACATCGCGGCCAAAAACCCCAAATCGAACTTGGCGTTATGGGCGACTAAGGGGATCGCCCCATTCATCGCCTCCCCGAGGAAGGAGGCGAATTGCTCGGCCGCCTGCTCATCGCTAGGGGCGTCTTGCACCATCGCGTCGGTGATGCCATTGACCGCCGAGGCGCCGGGGGAGATCATCATCCCGGGGTTGACCAAGGTGGCGAAGGTTTTGGTCGGGACCCCGTTATCGAAATACACCGCCCCGATCTCGATGATCCGGTCGGAGCAGCAGGAGAAGCCGGTGGTCTCGAAGTCAAAGGCGACGTAACGGGGGAAGACCGCGTCGACTTTCTCGGGGGTCAATGTCAATAAGGTGGTGGTGTTCATAACCTCAATATTCTACTTTCGGAAAGCCGCCCTTTCCATATCCAGGCCTGCGGGATTGGGTTATAATCGCCCCGTTATGATCCGCCTCCGCCATTTCCCAAGCTACGTCGCCGAGTTGAAGTCGGCTTTGCTTAACCGGAAGCTCCGGCTTTTCAAAGAGTTCGCCCCAGGCCATTTCGCCGCCTCAATCAGCAAGGGGAATAGCCTGGTCATTAACTTAAAAGGCGAGATGGGGTGCTACCTTTCCCCCACCGCCTTCGCCCCGGCTTTGACCTCGCCTTTCCTAGAGGCGATCAAGAAACGGCTTTCCGACGCCTTGGTTTTGGACCTCCGGCCCTATAACGACGACCGGATAATCGATTTCCGGCTGCAAGGGTATAACGAGGTGTTCCACCCCACCGTCTATGACCTTTACGTCGAATTGATGCCGGGAAGGGGCAATATGGTCCTTTGCGAGGACTCTTTCCGGATAATCGCCAGTTACCGGGGGGAAGCCGGGCGGCTGCTTTTGAAAGGGGCGAGTTACCTCCCGCCGGAAAGGAAGCTAAGCGAGGAAACTGACCCGACCGCTTTCGATTTGGCGGGCTACAATCAGGAGATGGTCGATAAAGAGGCGGTCATCTTCCGCCAAAAGGCGGCTGAGCTCGCCGCCCCCTTGATAAGCTTATGCAAACGGAAGATCAAATCCAGCGAGAAGAAAGTCCGCCAATTGAATCAGGATAAGCTCGAGGCCGAAAGCCATCTCCATGACGGGGATAAAGGCAACTTCATCTTCATGAACCTCGATTCGATCGACCTTGAATCCGGCTATATGGATTTCTATGGGGAGAAGGTGGCCCTCAACAAAGCCAAGTCCTTGACCGAGAACGCCGAAGCCTTCTTCAAACGGGCCAAGAAAGCCCGGGCCACCATCGAGAACGCCGATAACTACATCGAGCTCGCTAAGCGGGAAGGGGAGGAGGCGGCTTCGCTATTGCCGCTTCTGCAAAACGCCGGGGAAGAGGCGATAAAAGAGCTTTTGGAACGTTATTCGATCCTCGAGCGGAAAGGCAAAGGGAAAAAGGAACGGCTGAGCCCGGCTTTATACCCATATAAGGCCGAGATCGGAGGGACGGCTTATTTATTCGGCCATAATGCGGCGAGCAACGATTTCCTCTCCTTTGTCTACGATACAAGGAAGACCCATTATTGGCTCCACGTCAAGGATACCCACGGGGCCCACTTATTGATCCAAGCCGATAACCCGACCGACGAGCAGATCCAATATGGCTGCGAGCTCGCCATCCTTGCCTCTAACAAGGAGGAAGGCGAGGTCATCTATTGCCCGAGGGGGAATATCCGGAAAGGCAAGGAAAAAGGCCAGGTGGTCCTCGGCGAATACCAGTCGGCCTTAATAAGGAGAATCAGCCCCGAAGCCCGGGAAGCCTATGGGAAAAGGGAGAAGGCCAAATGAGGGTGAACGAGGAAAAAGAGCTCGCCTTCCTTTTCTCTTATGTCCAAGGGGAAGGGGATATCACCCCGCTAAAAGGAGGGACGTCGAATAGGATCTACGCGACCTCTAAGCACATCATCCGTTACAAGACCCCTTACCGGGTCGATGCCCTCGATAACCCGGAGAAAGAACGGCGAGCCATCGCGAAAGGCTCAAATTGCCCCCTTCTTCCGAAGGTTACCTACTTTTCCGAAGAGGGCCACAAAGTCGAGCGGCGTCTTATGGGCGCGGTTAAAGAAAAGTTCTCTTCCGTCGATATCCAATCCGTCGCCGAGTCGATTAGGCGATTGCATAAGTGCCCGCTTATCGGGATTGAGTTTGATTTGGCCAAGCGGATCAGCTTCTACCACGCCCAGGCCGGGGATATTCCCGAAATCGAAGGCGAGATGAGCCGGCTTTACCAAATCAAGGCCATCAAGGAGATCGAATCCTATCCGCGGGTTTATTCCCATAATGACCTCTGGGCCGGGAATATCCTCTTCGATGATGGGAAGGCTTATTTCCTCGACCTCGAATTCGCCGCCGACGCGCCCGATATCCTCGATTACCTATCCTTCGTCGAAGAGAACGACATCGACCTTCGTTTCGATTTCGGGCCCGCGAATAAGGAAAAGACCTTAGCCCTAAGTTATTGCCTGGATATTTTATGGGCCTATTGGGCCAAGGCCCGTTATCTTCAAGGCTGCGAAGCCGGCAAGGGAATAATGGAAAGCAAGGTCACCCGATTCGCAAAAGGGAAGGAAGCCATCGAACGCTACCTCCGCCGTTGACTATGGCTTAACCATTGTAAGATTGGCCGGCAAACTGAAGAAACTGTCGATATAGCCGATATAGCGGAATCCCGGACGGATAGCCGAGGGCCTTCGGGTTTTGTCGCCGATTATTCGTCGCTCGGAAACTTCTTTTGATAACGGAGGAGCCCTTTTTCAATCGCTTCCTCCGCTTCCTTGACCCCGCCATAGCCTTGGACGACGGTGGTCTTGCCGTGCTCCAATTCCTTATAGACGGTGAAGAAATGGCGGATCTCCTCCTCGACGTGGTCGGGCAAAGCCTCGACCGAATGGAAGGCGTTATAGAAGGGGTCCTTCTCGGGGATGGCGATGATCTTGACGTCCTCTTTCCCCGAATCGATCATGGTGAGCACCCCGATCGGATAGCATTTGACCATCGCCAGGGGGACAATCGGCCCTGAGGAGACGATCAAGACGTCGAGCGGGTCCTCGTCCCCGCCCCAGGTCTTGGGGATGAAGCCGTAATTATGCGGGTAATGGGTTGAGGTATAAAGGAAACGGTCGAGGATCAAGGCCCCCGACTCATGGTCGATCTCGTATTTGGCGGAGGAGCCGCTGGAAATCTCGACCACGGCGTAGAAGGAGGAGGGAGTTTGGTAAGCGGAAGGGACCGAGTGAATGAGGTTCATATCCATAGTATAAAGGCAAAGTCGGCCCTTTGCACGGCCATTAAGGGTATAATGAGCGGGATGAGAATTTTCGCCGCGCTTGCCCTCCTCCCCTTATGCCTATCCTCCTGCGGGAGGGTCATCGCCTTCGACACCCATAAAGGGGAAGGCTACCCTTACCTCGAGAAGAGCTTCGATGCCGCGACGAGCAATGGGCTCAATTATCAAAGCAAGCTCGTCCCCTTCGATTTCGAGCAGTTTCAGATCAAGCTGAAATACGGCTTGTCCTCATTGATTCTATTGACCCAAGCCAGCTGCGCCCACTGCGCCACCCTCGAGCCGACTTTCGGCGAGGTCGCGAAAACCTATGGGGTTGAATGCTACGGGATAAGCGATGAGGAAATCTACGCGAATATCCCTCTTTTGCGGGCTTTATCCGAGAATTATGCCGAAACGCTTTCCGATCTCTACACCCCGATGATGCTCCTTTGCTCCTCATTAACCGAAGTCGAGGTCATCGATTTAAAGGGGCTATACAAAGACGCAAGCGCTTTAGCGGAGAAGCTTGGCGAAGCGGCCAATTACGTCGAGGTATATAACGTCCGAACCCCCGACTCCTATAAGTTCATGGAGGAAAGCGAACGCCAATACGTCTATTCCTCGATTCAGGAATACGAACGGTTCTACCAAGAGGTTTACCCTTCGCTTAAAGACGATAACGAGCCCTACTACTTAGTAAGCGAGCAGGCGCGGAAATAAAAAGAGGCCGAAGTCCCTTATTTCCGGCTTCGGACGAACCGGTCGAAGGCCTGGCCTTCCTCAAAGGAATCGAATTTGGCGTAATAGAAGCTGTCCCCCATCGTCACCGCCATGTGGGCCGGATAACGGCCATGGAGGCAAAGGTGGTCATGGTAATGGGAAAGGATCTCCTCCTCGCTATGGAGGTAACTGACCCCGTCCCGCCGAGCCGAGGCGAAGGCGTAATACTTCGGATGGTCCATCTTCTGCCGATTCTCGTCGAAGCAGATGACGTCGGCGTAGATGTCATAGACCGAGACCGAGTTGGCGAAGTCGATGAGGTCGGGGGTATAGCCGCCCGCCGGGCGCATGTTGCATTCTAAGGCCACGAAATCGCCTTTCTTGGCTAAGCCCGGCCGGTCTTTGGTCAAGACGAAGAACTCGATGTGGAAAAACCGCTTCTTGATGCCGAAGGCTTTGACCACCTTCCGCCCGACTTCCCGGAATTTCTTTTTGTCGAGGTCGAAGAAAGGCAATTCGAAGGGGGTGTTGTAATAATAGTAGTCTTCCTTCTCGTTGACGATGTCGGCGATCGGGGTCATGAAGTGGTCGACCGAATCGAAGACGACGTTGGACTTCGAATCGCAGATCCCGTCGTAGGAGACGATGAACCCCTCGACGTATTCCTCCATGATGTAGGTTTCCGGCAAGCGGTTTTTGAAGAACTCCTCGAATTCCCGGTCGTCATGGATCGAATAGGAGGAGACGGCCCCGACCCCGATGTTGGGCTTGACGAAGAGGGGATAGCCCACTTCGTCGCGGAAGGCTTGGGCCTTAGCTTTGTCCTGCTCCCCGTCGACGAGGACATAACGCATCGTCTTGGCCCCGCCTTTATTGAAATATTCCTTCATCGCCGACTTGGCCTTGATCTTCCTCATGTCAGCCGGATGGAAGCCGGTGTCGACGCCGAACTTCTCCCGGAGGAGGGCATCGGAATAAAGCCACCACTCATTGTCGGATTCGATGTAGTCGATCTTCCCGTATTTATCCTGGTAATAACGGCAAGCGGCCTCCAGCTGGCCCATGTCCGAAAGGTTGGCGTAATAGTACTCGGTCAAGCATTCCCTTAGCCGGGGGTGGAGCTCCCAATAAGGGGAGTCGCCGACGCCTAAGACGTTGACCCCGTGGTTATGGAGGGCCTCGACCCACAGGTAATAGTTGGTCGGGAAGTTGGGTGAGACGAAGATGAAGTTCATGTCAGTTTCCTCTTAACGAGGAAATTATAGTTAAGCGGCCATAAAGTTCCACCGCTTTTTTATCCATCCGCCTCCGTCAATAGATCGCGGATCGAAAGATGCTGGGGGCACATCGACTCGCAAGCGCCGCAGCGGAGGCATTCATAAGCCTTCCTCGCCAAGTTGGGATCGACCGGCTGAGCGGTGGCTTTCCGCTCGTTGATGGCGGCGAAGATATCGGGGATCGGCATCGATACCGGGCAGACGGCTTCGCAATAGGAGCAATGGGTGCATTCGATGAGCCCCTCGGTCCGTAGATACCCTTTGGCTTTTTCGATGGCTCGGCGCTCGATGTCGCTTAGAGGACAGAAATCGCTCATGGTGGCGATGTTATCTTCCATTTGGGAGAGATCGCTCATGCCGGAGAGGACCATTTTGACATTCGGGAAGGAGGCGGCGTAACGGAGGGCGAAGGAAGAAGGCGAAGCGGAGGAAAGGGTTTTGAATAAGGAAGCGACCGGGGCCCCGACTTTCGCGAGCCGTCCCCCTTTCACCGGTTCCATGACGATGACCGGGAGGCCGTGTCGCTCAGCCACCTTATAGCAAGCGAGGCTTTGGACGTGGGGGTCGTCTTCATCGAGGTAATTGATCTGGAGCTGGACGATCTCGATTTCCGGATGCTCAGTCAAAATCCGTTCGAGGAATTCCGGGGAATCGTGGAAGGAGATGCCGATATGGCGGATCTTGCCCTTCGCCTTCATCCTCTTCGCCACCTCATAGGCGCGGCAATCGAGGTAGTGCTGGTAGTTGTTCTGCCCTTGGGCATGCATTAGGTAGAAATCGAAATAGTCGACCCCGCAGCAAGCCAATTGGGTATCGAGCATCGGCTCGATGTCCTCTTCCTTATCGAAATAGTTGGAGGAGAGCTTATCGGTCAAGACGTAGGCATCCCGCGGGTAACGGGAGGTAAGGGCGCGCTTCACCGCGATCTCGCTCTTTTCGCCGATATAGCCATGGGCGGTGTCGAAGTAGTTGAAGCCGGCGGAAAGGAAAGCATCGACCATTTTCTCGGTCTGCTCGATATCGATGTCTTCGCCCTTCATCGGCAGGCGCATCATCCCAAAGCCTAATTTCTTCTTGATTCGGTCCATGGGATTATTTTCGATTAGCGGCAAAGAAAAAGAAAGAGTATTCGCTTCTTAAAGATGGGAACGCTTATGGAAATGTCGGCGAACGCGATCTTTCTAACTTAAAAAGCGTTCACGACTTGACTAAGAAGATCCTTTTTCAATCCTTCAAACAGCCAATTGGTATGACCAATACGCCGTCATCCCGGCGATAGCCATATTGCTGGGCGGTCAATATCAGCTTGAATGTCGGCAAAGGCAAGGGCACCTGGCTTTCGCTCTGGTTGAATTCCTTGATCAATTGCTCGATCCGGCAAAGGTGCTTCGCCCCTTCGTCTATCTCCCTCGCCCCCAGCTTAAACTCGATCAAAGCGTAACGGCCGTCTTCCAAATGCAAAACCCCGTCGGCTTCAAGCCCATAACGATCTTGGTAATGGGAAACGATTCCCCCATGGGCGGAAGAGTATATCTTCAGATCCCGGATGCCGAGCGATTCGAATAAAAATCCGAGCGTCTTGAAGTCCTGACGGAAATGCTCCGGAGAAAGGCCGAGGGAGGAAACGGCGATGGAGGGATCGACGAAATTCCGCTTTTTCGAGCTTCGGATGGCCGTCCGGCTTCGAATAGAGGGGGACCAAGCGTCCAGATTCTCGACTATTCCCAAATCCTATAAGGCTTTGAGTCCGCGACCCCATTCCACCGGACACTTTTGCGGTATTTCACCGGACACTTTTGCGGTATTTCACCGGACACTTTTGCGGTACCCACGATAAAGAAAAACCCATCCGCTTGCGAAGGGCGGATGGGCAAATCGAGTCATTTCGAACCGAGCGAGAGGCGGGAGGCTTCAAGGCGAACCAAGGCCCGCGAGAGGGCGGCCTTGGCCCGGATGAGGTCGAGGCTAGGATCAGCCAGCCGGGATTCGGCCCTTTGCTTCGATGCCGTCGCCCGGGCGACGTCGATATTCCGGCCGTCTTCGGCATAAAGGCAGACGATCCGGGCCCGGCCCCGCTTCACCTCCAATAAGCCATGGTGGATGGCGAAATAGGCTGGGCCGAAGCTGCTCGCGGCCTTCATTACCCCGTCTTCCGAGAGAGCCTCATAGCAATCGGCATAGCCCGGGGCCACTTCCAAAGGCCCTTTTTGGCTTTGGACCATGAACCGATCGACCTCTTGGTCATAGACGAGCCCGGTCGAATCGAGGACGGTGAGCTTCATCATTTCCCTTCCGCGTGTTTTTTGACGTCCTCGATCGCCCCGCAGTAGAGGAAAGCCGACTCGGGGTATTGGTCATAGGCCCCGGAAAGCAGTTCCTTAAAGCTGCGGATCGTCTCCTTAAGCGGGACGTAGAGCCCTTTATAGCCGGAATAGGCCTCGGCGACGTGGAAGGGCTGGGAGAGGAAGTTCCGGACCCGCCGGGCCCGATTGACGATGGCTTTATCCTCATCGGAAAGCTCGTCGATGCCGAGGATGGCGATGATGTCTTGGAGCTCTTTATACCGCTGCAAAAGCTTTTGGACCCCGCGGGCGACCTCGTAATGCTCCTCCCCGATGATATAGGGGTCGAGGATGGTTGAGGTCGATTCCAGCGGATCGACGGCCGGGAAGATGCCTAAGGAGGCGGTGTTCCGGTCAAGCAGGGTTTTGGCGTCGAGATGGGAGAAGGTGGTGGCCGGGGCCGGGTCGGTGAAGTCGTCGGCCGGGACGTAAACGGCTTGGACCGAGGTGATCGACCCGTCTTTGGTCGAGGTGATCCGTTCCTGGAGCTGCCCCATCTCGGTGGCGAGGGTCGGCTGGTAGCCAACCGCGCTCGGCATCCGGCCTAACAAAGCCGAAACCTCCGATCCGGCTTGGGTGAAGCGGAAGATGTTGTCGATGAAGAGAAGAACGTCTTTATGCTCTTTGTCGCGGAAGTACTCGGCCATGGTGAGGGCGCTTAACCCAACCCGCATCCGGGCTCCCGGGGGTTCGTTCATCTGCCCGAAGACGAGGGCGGTGTTCTTCAAGACCCCCGATTCCTTCATCTCGTAATAGAGGTCGTTGCCTTCCCTCGACCGTTCGCCGACCCCGGCGAAGACCGAGGTGCCGCTATGCTCTTTGGCGATATTGAAGATCAGCTCCTGGATGAGGACGGTCTTGCCGACCCCCGCCCCGCCGAATAAGCCGATCTTGCCGCCTTTGACGTAAGGGCAAAGCAGATCGATGACCTTGATGCCGGTCTCCAGTATCTCCTTGTTGACGGTCTGCTCGGAGAAAGAGGGGGGATTGCGATGGATCGAGGCCCGTTCGATGTCGCGGAAATCCTCGTCGCCAAGCCCGTCGATCGGGTTGCCGAGGACATTGAACATCCGCCCCAAGGTCTTATCCCCGACCGGCACCTGGATCGGGGCGCCGGTATTGATGACCTCCATCCCCCGGGTCAATCCGTCGGTCGGCCCCATGGCCACCGAACGGACGACGTCGTCGCCGATATGCTGCATGACCTCGGTGACGAGTTTCCCGCCATCGGGGAGGGGGATCTCCAAGGCGTCGAGGATGTCGGGCAGGCGCTTGTCGGCGAATCGCACGTCGATGACCGGCCCGACCGCTTGGACGAGGATGCCGATTTTGTCTTGATCAAGGGTTTTCTTCATGTTTGCTCCCTCCTATTGGTTAGCTGAGCCGGAGACCACTTCGATGATCTCCTGGGTGATGGCGGTTTGCCGCGCTTTGTTGTATTCGATGTTGAGCTTATCGAGCAATTCGTCGGCGTTGTCGTTGGCCGTCTCCATCGCGTTCCGGCGGCTGCTTTGCTCCGATAGCCCCGACTGGGCGAGGCAATAGAGGAGCGAGAGCTCCAGATATAAGGGCAAGGCGAACTCGAACAATTCCTTTTCGTCCGGGTTCATAAGCGGCTTGACCTCAAACGGGGTCTCTATCTTGCGCAAAGGCAGAAGCGGCAGCGTTTTCGGGATGAAGTTAAGGGAATTGACGTATTCGGTGTAGACGATGTCGATCGAGGAGTATTTCCCGGCAAGGAAATCGTCTTTAAGCTCGCTAAGCCGGTTAAGCAAGACCCTTTTCGAGCCTAGCTCAAGCGGGGGCAAGGTGAGATAGCCCTTCGTTCGGTTATAACGGTTATCGGCTTTGCCGCCGATAGGCAAGATGGCGTCGTTTTCCTTGATAACCCCATCCGCCTCCTTGAATAGGCTCGAGTTATAGGCCCCGCATAAGCCTAAGTCGGAGGCGATGACGATATGCAGGGGCGCCCCGCCATGGGAGAGGAAGATCGGATGGGATTCGCTTAAATAGGAGGCGAGGTAAATCGCGATGTCCTGGGCGGCTTTATAGGAATAGGAAAGCCCTTCCGCCTCTTTCTTGCACTTCATCAGCTTGACCGAGGCGATCATCTCCATCGCCTTGGTGATCTTCTTGGTCGAGGAGATCGAGGCGATGCGGCGCTTGGTTTTCTCTAATCCCGCTCCCATAGTCACTTGCCTTTGAGGAATTCGATCAAAGCGTCCTTGATTTGCGCGGAAACCTCGTCGGTTAGATCATGGGTTTTCTCGATCGAATCGATGAGGTTTTTGTGCAAAGAGCTGAGTTTGGCGTAGAAATCGTCGAGCAAGGGCCGGACTTCGGAAAGCTTCCGCTCATCCAATAAGCCGGTTTTGGCGGAAAAGAGCTCCACCACTTGCCGCGACAAAGGATAGGGTTCGTAATTCTTCTGCTTGAGTATCTCCATCAAAACCGCCCCGTGGGCGAGGATCTTCTTCGTCGCCTGGTCGAGGTCGCTCCCGAATTGGGAGAAAGAGAGCATCTCGCGGTAGGAGGCGAGCTCGATCTTCAAGGAGGCGGCCGCCTTCTTCATGGCCTTGAATTGGGCCGAGGAGCCGACCCGGGAGACCGAGAAGCCGGAATCGATGGCCGGGCGCTGGCCGGCGTTGAAATAATCGGTGAGGAGGAATATCTGCCCGTCGGTGATGGAGATGATGTTGGTCGGGATGTAAGCCGAGATGTCGCCGGCCTGGGTCTCGACGATCGGGAGGGCGGTGATCGAGCCCCCGCCGTTTTCCTCATTCAGCCGGCAGGCCCTTTCGAGCAAGCGGGAATGGAGGTAGAAGATGTCGCCCGGATACGCTTCCCGGCCCGGGGAGCGCTTCAATAGAAGCGAAAGGGCCCGGTAGGCGACCGCGTGTTTGGAAAGGTCATCGAAGACGATGAGGACGTCCTCCCCTTTCTCCATCCATTCCTCGGCCATCGCCATGGCGGCGAAGGGGGCGATGTAAAGAAGCGGAGCCGCCTCGCTGGCCGAAGAAGAGACGACGGTGGTATAGGACAAGCAATCGAGGACCCGGAGCTTCTCAACCAAGGCGGCGACGCTCGAGTTCTTCTGCCCGATCGCGCAGTAAACGCATTTGACGCCGGTGTTTTTCTGGTTGACGATGGCGTCTAAGGCGATCGCGGTCTTGCCGGTCTGCCGGTCGCCGATGATCAGTTCCCGCTGCCCGCGGCCGATCGGGATCATGGCGTCGATGGCCTTGATGCCGGTCATCAAAGGGGTGTCGACCGATTTCCGCTTCATGACCCCGGGGGCGATCCGCTCGATCGGCCGGGTCGCCGAATAGCGGATCGGCCCTTTCTCGTCGATCGGGGACCCTAAGGCGTTGACCACCCGGCCCAATAGCCCATCCCCAACCGGGACCTCGACGACTTTGCCGGTCCGTTTGACCTCATCCCCTTCTTTGATCTCCTCGTCATCGCCGAGCAAGACCGCCCCGACGTCATCGAGGTTCAGGTTCATGGCCATGCCGTAGACGTCGCCAGGGAAAAGGAGCAATTCGCCGAGCATCGCGTCTTTAAGCCCGTAAATGGAGGCGATGCCGTCGCCGACCGAGACCACGGTCCCGACGTCATCCTGCTTAATCTGCTGCTGGTAGTTCTTGATTTCGGCTTTAAGCAACGCGCTTAAGCCTTCGGTATCGATTTTCATGCTATTGACCTCCTTTGAGTCGGGTCCGCAATGCGTCAAGTTGGGATTTCAATGTG
The DNA here is from genome assembly GCA_949296775.1 of uncultured bacterium. Classification (GTDB taxonomy): domain Bacteria; phylum Bacillota_I; class Bacilli_A; order RFN20; family CAG-826; genus Alloenteromonas. The sequence continues at coordinate 523,830 of CASFQA010000001.1, forward strand.
TAATCGTAGGTCTTTTCGTCGAGGGCGACTTTGATCCCCCCGAGCAACGAGGAATCGATTTTGTTGTGAAGCCTGACCTCGGCGCCGAGTTTTTTCTCCATCGCCGCAATTAACCGCTTCAGCTCGCCCTCCTCCATCCTTCTTGCCGAATAAACCGTCCCTTGGCGGATGCCCAAGGCTTTATAGGCGAGGGAGAGGAAGCTATGAAGGGCGGTTTTAATCTCCGCCAGATCGGAATTGTCGGCCATGACATAGAGGCAAGCCGACAAAACCGGGAGATCGGCGTTTGACAGCAAAGAAGAGAGAACCGCCTTCTTCTTGTTTTTATCGATCTTGGGGGAGGAAAGGAAAGCCAAGCCGTCGGGGCTAGAGGAGAATAGGCGCAAAAGGGCTTCGCTATATTCGACGCAGCGGGAAAGGTCTTTTTCCGCGACGCAGGAATAAAGGGCTTTGCCATAAGCGAGGCCGCGCTTATCCATCATTTCTCCTCCAGTTTCGCCAAGAAGTCATCGAGCAGCTTCCGCTCGTCATCCCCGTCGACTTCCCGGGATAGCAAAGCGCTCGAGGCGGAAATGGCCATATCGACCACCTCGCCTTTAAGCTGTTTCTTCGCCTTCTCCGCCTGCAGGGCGATGTCCTCATCGGCCGCCTGCTTCTTTTTCTCGATCGCCTCCTCGGCCGCCGCTAGGCTGGAGGCGGTCTCGCTTTGGGCTTGCTTACGGGCGTCTTCGACGATCTTATCCGCCTGCTCTTGGCCTTGTTTGATCAGTTCGTCTTTGCGGAGGGCGGCTTCCTTGGCTTCGGCGAGCTTGCTCTCCGATTCCTTGATGTTGGCTTCGATGTACTCCCGCCGCTTGGTCAGCAATTTGTGGACTGGCTTATAGGCGATGAAGTAAACCAAAACCAGCAACACCACGAACCCCAAAAGCTGGACGACGAAATCGATGATCCCGTTCGGGAAGATCTTGCTGGTGAAGTCATCCCCATCAAAGGGCCTTTCGTCGGGGCCGGAGTCGCTTAAAGCGATGAGGAATAGATAGAGCCTATCCATCATTTCCCCTTTAGAACATGCTCGGCAAGGCGAAGATGATGAGGATGGCGACGATAAGGGCGTAAATGCCGGTCGATTCGTCAAGGGCGACGGCGAGGATCATCGTCGAGCGGAGCTTGCCATACATCTCCGGGTTCCGGGCGATCCCGTCGATGGCGTGCGAGCAGATGAGCGCTTCCCCGACCGCCGAGAAGGTGCCGGTGCAGGCGCAGAGGCCGGCGCCGATGGCGACGAGCCCCATCTGGTCGACGGCCTCGAGGGCCGGTAGGACCACATTAGTGAGAAAACCCATGGTAATAACCTCCTATTGGGCAACTGCTTCCTTATCCCCGCGGGTGATTTGCCCCTCGACCCCCATTATCTCCTCCTCGTCGGGCATCTCAGCCCCGATCCAGACGGCGTTAAGGGAGGCGAAAACCAAGGTTTGGACAAACCCGGAGAATAAGCTGAAATAAAGATTGAGGACCCCGATGACGAAGGGGGCGATGAAGATCTGCCCCCACGGGCCCATCGCCCCGAATAGGGCGTAGGAAAGGCTTTTGAGGCACCAGGAGACGATCCCGATGATGACCGAGCCGGAAAGGCAATTGCCGAACATACGGAGGCAGGTGGAGATGATCGGGGTCCACATGGTGACCAGATTGATCGGCAGCCAGATCTTCAGCGGCTCGATATAGCGGTGAAAGTACCCCCACCGCTGATTCTTGATGGCGGTGAATTGGATGAGGATGAACATCACCAGCGACAAAGAGAAAGGGACCACGAGGTAATCGACGATCGAGGGGAAGCCGGTGAGCGACCAGTTGAAGGCCAGGAAAAGATAAATCCAAAGCCCGCAGAAATACCCGGGCCAGCGCCCGACGTTTTTATGCCCCATCATCGAGACGGTCCAATCGTCGATATAGCCGACCCCCATCTCGGCCAGAAGCAAAAGGCCGCGGGGGGCTTGCTTATAATCGGCTTTCCTCGCCTTGACCCCGATGACGATGGCCAAGATCAAGACGATCGTCATGACCGCCAAGGAGGAGATGATCGCTCCCGAGATATCAAGATCGAGGAAATGCTCGATCATATTGTCGATCGGCGAATTACTCATGGGATTCCTCTTTCCGGCCCTTTTTGTTGATAAGCCCAGCGATTATGCATACCACCGGCATCGGGAGATAGCCCCCGACCGTGGTCCAGACGTTGAGATAGGGGGAGGAGAAGGTATAGGTGACCAAGGCCGCCCCGACGACCGCGGCGATCAGCAAAACGAAGCGGAGCATCATGAACAAGACGGTCAAAGCCATCCTCGCGCCCTTCGCCCCGTCGGGGTCGAGGACCGCTTTCGAGGTATAGGCGATCGACCAGTAGGTGAAGGCGGCGACCGCCCCGCCGAGCAGCCAGCCGAGCGGATAGCCGGGTTGGCCGGTGAAAAAGCCGAAGAGAAAAGCCAAAAAGCCCAAAAGGGCGCATCCAATCAGGATGAGCAGTATCTTGGTGGTTTCCGGATAATCGACGAACTTCTTCATACGCTTTCTCGCGACCGCAAAATGATAAGCACGAATACGGATATTTGCAATCCCCTAAAGGGGAATGGGAACAAATAGGCAAAAACAGTTAACGTTCGTAACGGAATTTGGCGACGGCGTAAATGCCGTTTTCGAACTTGATGTCGACCTCGCCTTGGATAAGCGGGCGGAGGTATTCGCGGAATTCCGGGGTCAGGTTATGGACCGAATCGAGGTAGGCGCCGGGGATTTTCTTCTCGACGTTGGCGATCCCCTCGACCGGCTTAAGCTCGTATTCGACCTTATAGGGGGCGGAGGACACGCGGTTAAGGGCGACCATGCAGCCGGTCTTCCCGCTTATCGCCGCTATGACGGCTAGCCGCCCGCATTCGATGGCCTCGTCGCGGTCGACTTTGCTGATCAGGATCGGGTCGGCCCTTTGGGGGAGGGAGAGCTCGATCGAACGGGTCGGGAGCCCGAGCTCCTTCTCGACCCGGCGGGTAAGCGCGTCGGCCGCCCCGCCAAGCTGGATATGCCCGAAGGCGTCGACCCGGGCGGCGCTGGTGTCGCGGGGGAAGACGATGCCTTCGCTGATGGCGACGACGCAATGGCCTTTCTTAGCGTGGATGGCTTGGACTTCCTTGAAGAAATCGGCGATGTCGAAGGCGTCCTCCGGGAGATAGATAAGATCGGGCCGATAGGGAGCGGGGAGCAAATCGACCGAAGCGGTGAGCCAACCGGCGTTCCGCCCCATTATCTCGACCACGAACACCTTGCCTTTCTTGTAGCAGGCGGCGTCGACGCAGACGGATTTGACGGTGTTGATGACGTATTTGGCGGCCGAGCCGTAGCCGATGCAATGGTCGGTCGCCGAGAGGTCGTTGTCGACGGTCTTCGGGACCCCGATGACTTTGACGTCGAGCCCTTTCTTGGCGAATAGGCGGGACAATTTGGCGCAGGTATCCATCGAGTCGTTGCCCCCGTTGACCAAGACGTAGCCGATATCGTTGCCTTCGACGGCGTCGACGATCTTGCCATAACGCTCGTCATCGAGGTCGCTCGGCAGCTTATAACGGGTCGAGCCGAGGATGGCGCCGGGGGTCTGGAGCAATAACTCGATCTGCTCGGGGTCTTCTTTGTTGAGGTCGAATAGGTCATCGTTTAGCAACCCTTCGATCCCGTTTATCGATCCATAGATGTGGGGGATGCCCTGCTTTTGCCCTTCCTTAATCGCCCCATAGAGGGAGGAGTTGATGACGGCGGTCGGGCCGCCCGATTGCAGATAGACGAGGTTTTTCATTCTAAATCTCCTTCGATCACGTCGATATGCGTGTATTTTAACGCTTGGTAGGCGTTTTGCTCAGCTTCGCGGCTGTTGGAAGCGCAATAATCGCGCAAAACCTTGATCTTCGCATTCGGAAGGGCGGCTTTGGCCAAGACGGCGTTGGAAAAGACGCAGATGGCGGAGTCAATCCCGCAGAAAGCGACTTCTTCATACCCTTTCGCCTTCAAGCGCAAGGCTAAATCCAAACTCCCGAACGTTTCCTTCTTAAAGGTATTGCCTATGTTCGCAAACGGGGTTAACGTCCCCATAAGCTGATAGCCAGGACTCCCTTCTAGGCAATGGGGGATCGGGAGGCGCCGTCCTTCCTCGGTCGAAAGGTAATCGCCATGATGGGTGTCGAGGGTGAAGTAGATATCGTATCCGGATAGCCGGCGCAATAACGACGCGATCCGCCCGTCCAGCCCCACCGCCCCGGGGAAGCCTAAAGCCCCTTTGACGAAATCGACCTGCATGTCGATGACCACGATGGCTTTCGTTTGCATAAGCGAATTATGCGGTCGAGGGGAGGAAAAAACAAGAAGGGAACGGATATCCGAGCAAATGGCGAGCCCCTTCGCCATCTAGTCGAAACTAGGTCAAAGCATCGATGCAAACTATCAAATAGGCCATGGTAACCGGATTATATATACGCCGCGATAGCGAAGGGTTGACTCTCAAAGCCGCCAACTTTCCGGCAGAGGCGATTAAGGGCATGAGGTGGGTCGACAAATCGACCGAATCCGCGACGAAGGGGTGACAACCCCCATTGAGATCAAAGCAAGGACCGAGGACTATAGCTTAACGAGGAGTTTCGCCGTCTAAGATAAATGCGCGTCCCCGCGTCGCATCGGGATCGTCATCGATTGGGGCGCTGACCACTCGCTTAACCAAAGCAGGGCCTCCCTCCGGCCGGTCCGCCTCTAAAGCCGTTGGACGGCAAATTCGGAAATGCCGATAAACCTTGATATGTAAGCCCTTACATAGTAGGATAGCCGGCTAGGGTCAGCGACAAGGAGATGCTTATCGACTTATGCAATTCACCGTCAAAACGAATAAAGGCGAACTAACCTTAACCAAAAAGACCAGCCTTTTGGAAATACTGGGCGAGGACGACAAAGAAAAGGACATCATCGCCGCCCGGGTCAACAACCGGGTCCGGGAGCTGACCTATGAGGTCAACCACGACTGCGAGGTCGAATGGCTGACCGTCCAAGATTCCGACGCGGTCAAGACCTACGAGGCCTCCTTGCGTTACGTGGTGGCGATGGCTTTCCACCGGGCTTACCCCGAGCTGAAGATCCGCTTCGCCTACAACGTCTCGCGCTGCGTCTCGATCCATCTGCTCACCCCCGGCTATACCGCCAACACGGCGATGCTATTGAAAGTCAGTCATGAGATCGAGGAGATCATCAAGGCCGACTATCCCCTAAAGCGGATGCTCGTCCCTCTCGACGAGGCCAAGCCGGTTTACGAGAAGCTCGGCTACGAAGATAAGATGGGGCTATTGCCCTACCGGCCGGAGAAGACCGTCCACCTCTATGAATGCGACGGCTTCTACGACTATATGTACAACCATATGGTCCCCTCGACCGGCTATATCAAGAAATACAAGCTCCGGCTTTATGCCCCGGGCTTCCTCCTCCAATACCCCCGGGCCGAAACCGGGGGCGAGATCCCGCCCTTCCAAGACGCCCCGACTTTCGGCCGGACTTTGACCGAAAGCCACGATTGGTCGAAGATCGTCGGCAGCGACACCGTCGCCGGCATCAATGATTCGATCAAGAAAAACGGGACGGTCGAGTTCATCAACATCTGCGAAGCCCGCCACAACCGGATGCTTTGCGAGCTCGGCCAGCTCATCGAGGACTCGATCGACGACGTCTCCTTAATCTGCGTCGCCGGCCCCTCCTCCAGCGGCAAGACCACCTTCGCCAACCGCCTGCGGATCGAATTGCTGGCCCGCGGCATCCGCCCGATCCGGATCTCGATCGACGACTATTACCTCGAGAAGCACCTGATCCCGAAGGATAAGGACGGGAGCATCGACCTCGAATCGATCGAGGCCCTCAACATCCCCCTTTTCAACCAGAACATGGTCGATTTGATCGCCGGGGAGGAAGTGACCTTGCCCCGCTTCGACTTCCAATCGGGGAAATCGGTCCCCGGCCGGACCTTGAAGGTCCAGCATGGCCAGCCCATCATCATCGAGGGGATCCACGCCTTGAACGACCGGTTGACCCGCGATATCCCGAAGTCGGCCAAATTCAAGATCTTCATCGCCCCCCAGGCCCAGATGAACCTCGACGACCATAACCCGGTGTCGCTCACCGACCTCCGGCTCATCCGCCGGATCGTCCGCGACTACAAGTTCCGCAACGCCTCGGCCGAGGAAACCATCGAGATGTGGCCGAGCGTCCGGGCTGGCGAATTCAAATGGATCTACGATACTCAGGAAGGCTCGGACTACGTCTACAACTCGATGCTTAGCTACGAGCTCCCGGTCATGAAGAAATACGCGATGCCCTTGCTTAAGCGAATCGACGAGCAGTCCCCCTGCTTCCCGACCGCCCTCCGGCTGATGCGGATGCTGAAGTTCTTCATCGACATGCCGGACGACTGGGTCCCGAGCAACTCGTTGATGCGGGAATTCATCGGCGGCTCCTGCTACGCCGACGTCTAATTGGTTCTATCGGGCGTCTAGGCCCCCTAGATAAAAGAAAACGGAGATCGCTTAGGATCCCCGTTTTTCTTTTTTTACCCTATATCAGCCGTTATAGGCCAATAGCTCGTAGGTGTCGTCGGAGGACCAGTAATCCTGCTTTTCGACCGCGTCGAGGTCGTCGAGGGTGAAGCGGATGTAATAGGTGTCGCCCTGGATGGTGAAGCCGGTGTCGACGGTCGAGATGGCCTTCTTGTCGGCGGTCAAGGTGATCTTGCATTCGAAGGTCGAGGTCGCCAAGGCGTCGGAGTGGACCCCGAGCATCCCGTTGTCGAAGTAGCCGCCCATGGTGCTTAGGACCAGCTCCTCGGCCTCGTAAGTCAAATCGCCGGTCTTCTTGAACAGGGCCGGATCGAGCTCGGTGAAGCTCGGCCCGATCTCCTCGAAGGTGTCGATGGTATAGGGGGTGCTCCCCGAGAGCATGACGGTCGCCCACATCCACGAGGTGGCGTAGGCCTCGCAGTCCTCGACCGAGTAGAACCCATTTTCTGCGTCGTAGATGCAGCGGTAGTCGTAATCGTCCCCGCCCCGGTAGGGAGTGGTATCGGAATCGTCTTCGGCCGCCCGTTGACGGAAATAGACGATGTCGTCGCGGATGAAGTAACCCTTCGTCCAGGTCGTCCGCTCGGTCCGTTCCGGATTGGTGAAGAACTCCTTCAGATAAGTGTAGGACTCGATGTCGTCGAGGCAATTGAGCGCGGTCGCAAGATCCGGGTTGTCGTTTTCCAGCGGGCTCAAATGGGGAATCGGGTTCGCCCCGATGTCGCGGTCGTAGGTGATGAGCACGGTGTTGGTCCGGACGTAACGGGGGTCGTCGTCAAGCGGGGGGATATCGAACACCAAGCCGTCGATCCCCCCGTCGGCCCCAAGGGTCAGGGTGATGTCCTCGACGTAGTTGATCGAGGTCCCGCCGTAGCATTCGACGAGGAACTGCGACTTGTCGGCGGCCAGATGGAGATCGCCATCTTCGTCCTCGGTCAAATCGGCGGCCGAGATGTAGTCCCAGGGGTTTTTGAACAGCCCGTCGAAAGAATACGGGGTGTAGGACCCGGTGACGTCGCTATAATCCGAGAGCCAGGAGGTCGTGACCTCGTTTTGGGCGGTGAGCCGCTCGACGGTCGCGAGCCCGGTTTCCTGGTCGCGGTAATAATAGGCGGTCGGTTCGGAATAGCTCCACTCGGTCGATTCGACCTTCTCCTGCACGCCGGTCTCGCCGTTAAGCTGGTAATCCCAATAGGTATAGGTCATCTCCTCCCGGTAGCTCCTCACCTCCCCATATTGGTGGGCCAAATCGATGATTCGGCCCTGATGGATGCCGACTTCGCCCGTCGAGTTCCGGTAGACGTCGGTGTTTAGCTCGATGTGGGCCGAATGGTTTTTCCCCTTCAAGGAAGAGAGGGCGGCGATGGCTTTTTGGCTCGCCTCCGGTTTCTCGGGGATGGTGATCCCGGAATATTCCGGGTCCTCGGCAGTCGAGCTCCCCGGGGTCGAGGATTCGCCCGGGGTGGTCGTCGGACCGGTGGAGCCCGGGGTCGAGGAGGAAGAGGACGAGGTATCCTTCGGCCCGCAGGCGACGAGCGAGAAGGCCAGAAGAGGCAAAAGGAATGCGGTTTTGTTCATGGTCATGCTCCTTTTTAGGGCTCTACGAACCAAGTCGGGAACTCGGTCGTCCCGATGCCGGCGTAGGAAGCGGTGATGGCGTAAGGCCCGTACATGTAATCGTAGAAGCCGATGCTGAATTCGGAGAGGGCGTCCCCGTTAAGCCGAGCGTAGGCGTAATACGGCTCGGCCCCGGAAGCCCCGAACTCGCTCGGGACGAGGTCGCGGCTCAATAGGGAGAGGCCGTTGTCGAGGACCGAGTAGGTCCCGTTGCCCTCGTCGTGGAACAAGGCGGGGGACATCTTCGGGAATAACGGCAGCAAGGAAGCGACGGCGTCGCCGCTGCCGACCCTCTCCCACCCCCGGGAAAGGGAATACTCGTAAGTCCGGGTGCCGGTCCCGTATGGGGTGACGAAGGTATCGCCTTCGACCGGATAGGGGAGGTAGGCATCCTGATGGATGAGCAAGGAATCGCCGACGTAATAGTAGGCTTGCGAGATGGCGTAGTCGTTCTCGGTGACGTAGACGGTGTAGTTGGTGCCCAGGGAAGCGAAGGCCGCCTCCAGCGCCGGATTGTCCTCGTCGCCCGGGGCGAGCCGGTCGAATGACTCCTCGTAGAAGGCGAAGGAAAGACTCACCTCTAGGGTCGATTCCCCGACCACGATCGTCCCGTACCCGTCGGTTTCGAAGCCGTCGGGCCGGACCCCGCAGGTGAATTCGACCGAATCGACCAGCCCCGGCATCGACTCGTTGGGGACGACGCTCGCCGAGACGACCGGGAACTCGAGCCCGAAATAGGCGGTAAGCAGCAGCTCGGCCTTTTTCGAGGAGAGGGAGGTCCCGGAGAAATCGTCGACGTCGATGTAATCCCAGGGGTCGTAGTATGTCTCGGCGTAGATGACGTCCATCGAAAGGGAGGATTCGCTGACCGACTCGAGCTCGTTGAGGTAGTTCAAGGTGTCGTGGTAGCTGGTGCCGTCGGGCCCTTCGTAATGGATGAGGGAAGAGGCCCCGCTATTGTCGCGGACGGCATCGCGGATCGTCCCGTCGACCTCGATCTGGCCGTAATCGCGGTCGACCGGGTAGACGGTGTTGTTATCCAATTCGGGGGCGACCTCGAAATGGGTGGCGAGGATCGCTTGCCCGGTGACGTTGTAAGGCAAAAGGAACGCCCGGGAATAGTCGACCTGCCCCGAGGCGGAAGCCCGGGTCGCCGGGATGGCGGTCCCGATGGCCAAAGCCGCCAAAGGGGAAAGCAATATCAATGTCTTTTTCATTTATTCGCCCTCCGTGTGCAAAGCGTTCTTGAAGGTTTCGATGACCCCGTTGTCGACGAATTCGGCGACCGATTCGAGATTGGTGGTCCCGAAATCGGAGAAGGAGACGGTCGAGGTGGCATCATACCCGTAGGTGTCGGAGCTAAAGCCCAGAGTCAAAACCGGGTAGCCGGCATCGTCGATCTCGATGGCGATCGAATGGAAATCGAACTCGAAGGTCGAGGAATCGCCTAGATAGCGGCCCGAGGACCGCGAGAGCCAGTCGCCGGCCCCGAAGAGGGCCTCCATGGCGTCGAAGCAGAAGCCATAGTCGTTATAGGCGAACGAATCGAGGTCGAAGACGTAACGTCCGGCAACCGACTCGTCCTTGGCGAAGAGGTCGCTATTCAACATCCCGATGTTGGGGACGGCGCCGGTATCCAGGTCGAGGACGTCTTGATTGAGGTTGGCGGCGTAGTCAACGCTCGGCGAGACGCCGACGGCGACATATCCCCCGGCGAAAGGAAGGTAGGCCATCCCGGTGTAGGTCGCGCCGTAGGAAGCGTCGGCCTGCTCGTTATCGGAAAGCATGAGCTGGAGATCGGAATCGTAGGCGTAATAGGAATTGTAGGAGATCGGCTCTTCCATCTGGGAGGAATCGATGGTGATGTGGGTGGTGAAGTTGAGCCCGGCAATGGCGGCGACGAGCTTGTCGAGGGCCGCGTCCAAGGGGGCGGCGTCCTCCTCGCTCATCTTCGGGGCGGCCGGGGAGAGGGTCGTGACCTTCTCCAAGGCGGTAAGCTCGACCGAGTAGGATTCGCTCATGGCCCCGTAGCGGTCGGCGTTCACGAAGCGGAAGTCCATATGGGAGGGGATGCCGGCCTCGTCGGTCTTGATGACGACGTTGTCGACGTATTTGGTCGAGGAGAGGGCGTCGAAATTATAGGGGTTGATGGTGAAGAGGAAGTGCCCCATCTTCTCGCTCAATAGCCCGGTGGCGGAGGGCTTGCCGGTCAAGGTATAGCCGTTTTCATCCTGGGCTAGGTCGAAATACTTCCCGAGCTCGGAGGCGCGATCCAAGCTGGCAAGAGGGAGGTAGCCGGAATCGTATTGCCCGGCGAAGGGGACGGGGTTATAGGAATCGTCGATGACGGCGGTCTCGATGACCTCGTTGCTGATCGAAAGGCTCAAGATGGTGACGTTGCCGTCCGCCGCGTCGATATCGTTGCTGATGAGCGTCTCGCCCGCGGCCGAGAGGCGCGAGGAACGAGCGACGTCGCTCACCTCCTCGATGACGGTGAAGCTATCAATGGTGAAGGCGGAATAATTCGGGGTGATGGTCGAGACCGAGCGAAGCGGCGAATCGAAGAAGGAAGCGAAGGCTTCGGCCTGATCGTCGGTCCAAGTCGCGGTCCCGTCGGCCGCTTGGGCCGCCGCGGGATCGGCGCAGGCGGTGGCGAACAAGGCGCCTAATAGCAATAATGGCTTTTTCATCGTTATTTCCTCGTGATGATGAGGCTCGCCCCATCGGAAGAGAGGCTTCCGATCTCGACGGTGAGGCCAAGGGCAGCCCCGTCGAACCCATTGCCGTCGAAGCGGAAATCCTCGTAGAAACCGGCGAATTCGCTTTCGCCCCCGAAGACATCGCCTTCGTGGAACAGATTGGCGTCGGTCAGCTGGATTAGGTTGGCCATGTGGCGGTTGGCCCCGGTCGAATCGAGCAATTCGCAAAGCGGGAAGTTGCCGGGGACCCCGTAGGCCGAATAGATGTTGCGCCCGGAATTGGTGAAGGCGAAGTCATGGACCCGGCCATCGTCCAAATCGGGATCGGAGTTGAGGTAGAGCCCGTCTTCCCCGCCGGAGATCAGCCGGGAATCGATCTTGTAGAAACGGACCCCGGGGGATTGGAACACCCCGGAACGGTCGAGGCCGGTCGGGGCGACGAGGTCGACGAGGAGGTATTCCCCGAACAACCCGGTTTCCGAGGGGGCGAGCAAGAGGGTCGACCCTTCCCCGGACGCGGTCAGCTCGACCGTGGTCTCGCCTTCGAGCTCGTCGGCGTAGACGGCGGTCGGCTCAACCCAGCCGAGGAGGTATTTGGCGAAAGGATTGAAATCAGCCGACATCCCCTCGGAGACGTCGGTATACCCCAAGGGGGCGCGGGCGTTCCCGTTGATGTCGCCGGTGGTATCCTGGAATTCCGGGACCCCGAGCATATCGGAGATGGTCCGGATGATCCGGTTTTGGTAAGTCGATTCCTGGGCGGCCGCCGTAAGGACCGAGCCGGAGACCCAGGCGCCGATCTCGGCGTTGTCCGAGGAGCCGATGGTATTGACGAACAAACTGGCGGCGTCCGAATCGCCTGCCTCGCTGTCAGTGGTCCAATACCCGTTCCATTCCGGATAGCCATGCAGGAGGATGAGGTTATCGATCTTCCCGTCCCCGTCGCCGTCATAATCGCTTTCCTCGAATTGCTTGGACTCGACCAAGAGTTCCGCCACCTCGTCTAGCAAAGCCGAGAGGCCGGAATCGAAATCCGCGGCTAGGGAAGCGAGGATGGTCCCGGAATCCTCGGGAAGGGTCAACGGCAAGGAAACGACGACGTCGAGGTCGAAAAGGCCGTTGGAAGCCTCGGCGAAATAGGATTCGACGCTATAAGGCCGGGCGCTTGTCCCCGACATCTGCCCTTCCATGGTCAATACATTGAGGGGGGTGAAGGAATTGAGGTTAGAGAAGTTAAGCGGCACGATGACCGTTTTGACCGTCCCCGCCGACGGGAGGACGGAATTGCCCTTGCTTTCCTCTATCTTCATCAACGCGCTCGGCTCGACCGGCTCCGGGCGGCTGGTTTCGGTTTCCGAGGGGGTCGACTCGGGAGTGCTGACGCTGCTCGTGGAATCGCTCGGGCCGCAGCCGGCCAGGATCAAGGCCGAGACCGCTAACGGAAGACAGAGGAAGCCATGGTTTTTGGATTTGTTCGACATGGTGATCTGCTCCTATAAACAAAGGTCCTTATAAATAAGGCTATAAAAACATAACAAAGCGCGTAAAAAGATAAAGCGCGATTTTATGAAAGCGCTTACATTTAAAAAATTGTTTCGATTTTTCGTATGGCTCGTTTAATAACGTCATTCCAACTTGGAGGAAAAGACATGAAAAAGCCACTTGCCCTGCTCGCCCTTGCCTTGGCTTTGGGCCTAGCGGGGTGCCAACCGGGAACCACCACCACCACCAGCTCGGGAACCGATCCTGATACGTCGGATACAGGCGGTTCCTCGACCGTCGATGTCACCGACACGACCGAGACCGACAGCACGCCGGAACAAACCTTGACCGTCGAGATCACGAGCACCGTCACCACCGTTGAGGCCGGCAAGACCATCACCCTGTCCGCGAATATCGTCAACGGCGAGGAAGGGGACAAGGTCACCTGGTCGAGCGGCAACACCGCCGTCGCGACCATCGACGCCAACACCGGCGTCTTGACCGGGGTCGCCGCCGGGACCGCCACCATCACCGCCGCCTGCGGGGAAGCGACCGACACGGTCGAGATCACCGTCACCCCGGCCATCCCGGCCGAGCTTGCCAGCGGGACCTCTTTCTATACCTACCTCAAGGGGCAGGCCGAAGCGACCGTCAGCTCCATTTCCTATATGAACCGGGAGCTCAGGCCGTCTTCCGAGAAGCCCGAGACGACCCGTTACGTCTCGAAGATGACCAAGGACGAGATATTGCGGGAATACGACAACACCGGCACCTGGGACGAGGGAAAGCACTCGAGCTATAACGCCATCATCGGCTCGACCTATTACGAAATCGACACCTACGGTTCCGGAAGGGGCAGCCGGACGGCCATCCTCCCAGGCGATTCCGAGGCCGAGTTCAGCGAAGCCGTCGCCCGGCAGAGCCTGGAAACGATGCAAAATGAAGGCGACCTCCACGGCATTTTGGCCGAAGACGAGGCCTTGGCCGCCTGGAAAGCCGACCGAAACGTGGAAGGGGCCTTGAAGGAGTTGGATTACCAGGTCGATGTCGATGGGGGCAACTACATCGTGACCTACGAAGCGGCCTACGAGCACCAAGAAGAGGATTATGAGTGGGAAAACTGCGTCCATTACCAGGTGACCGCGACCTTGAATTCCGAGAAGGAGATCATCGACCTGACCGCCGAGGAAACCCGGGCCGCCATCAATCAATGGGACTTCGAGACCCACTCGCCGAAAGCCGATGCCTCCTCGGTTTACGAATACACCTACTCGGTTGAGGACATCGTCTACGTCGACGAGCTCCCCAACGCCGATCCAGACGACCTCCTGCTCGACCCGACCGCCTATTTCGTCTCCGAAGTCACCGAGGCGACCCTCGATATGACGATGGCGACCGGGAAAGACGATGACGGCAACCCCGTCTTCCAAGTCGGCGACCGGATTTGGCTCGACGAGACCACGATCGAATACCTGCCCGCCACCGCCTTGGACGCCGATAGCCTTCAAATCACCGGCTACTACGACTCGACGACCGGCGACTCGGTCGAAGGCGCGGCCATCACCGACATGTACGGCCGCACCACCTGGGCCAAGCCCGGCACCTACGACATCGCCATCGGAAACGCCTATGACGCCGACATGGGCCGGATCGAAGGCGTCGTCGTCACCGGGGAAGAGGTCGAAGCCCCGAACGTCTTAAGCATTTCCGATATTGGCAGTGGTATCGTCACCGACAATGGCGACGGCAGCTACGAAGTGGTGGTCGAAAAAGGGAAATACCCCGAGGTATTGCTCAACACCGATGCCGCCACCATCACCCAAGAGCAGCTCGACCTCATCGATTGGACCCTCGCCCCGCAGGTAGGCTACACCGTGGAATTCATGGCCGTCGAGGGAATGGCCGCCATCATTTTCGGAAACCAATCCCCGGATGGCTCCACCTCGACTCTTACCATCAATAACCCCGACGGAAGCAAGATCTCCATCACCCTAGTCGACCAGAAGAGCGACGAAGAGGTGACCCCGCCGAACATCGATACCGTCAGCGACGACTGGGGGATGACCATCGAACCGACCTCGTCCGAGGAGGGAACCTCGATCTACGACATCGAGATGGAAGGCGATTCCGCCACCTTCTTCTTGCTCGACATGGACGGGCCGGAGCTGACCGCGGCCCAAGTCGCCGCCATCGAGTACACGGTTAGCCTGGAAACCGCCCTTAACGTCCAATTCGCCATCAATTACGACATGGGCATGCCGGCGGTCGCGTTGACGGTCGAGATCCTCAACACCAATTACCCGGCCAACCTCACCATCTACAACCCGGACGGCACCGTCTTGATCCTCAACTTCACCATCAAATCCACCACCCCGGAAGAACCGCTCGTCGTCGGCGGCCTAACCGATGGGAACGGGACACCGTTGACCCCGATCGATGGGACCGATAACGAGTATGCGATCGATACCCTTATGGGGAATATGACCACCGTCATCCTCCTAGCCGATGACGGCCACGAGATCACCGATGCCGAGCTTAATGGGGTCGAGGCCGTCATCTCCCCGGATGGAGCCGCTTATCTCGACCGGACAGTCTGGAATGGCGACGCTTGCTTCGACATCACCCCGAACTACGATAGCGAGGTCGGTGACAAATTCACCATCACCATCATCAATCCCGACGAGTCCACCATTATCATCCATTGCACCGTTACCAGCCGGAATTAGTCAAATTCCCCTTGGCTAAACGATGAAAAAACCCGCAGATTGCCAACCTGCGGGTTTTCTTTATCGATGGTCTATTCGACGAATCGAATGGCTTTTTGCAGCCAATTCTCGGCGCTGGTATTCTCAGCTAGCCCCCATCCATGGCCATCGCCGGGATAGACATGGTATTCATGCTTGACGCCCGCTTCCCGCAAGGATTCAGCGAATTCGTCGGAATTGACCGTCGGGACGATCGGGTCGCTCTCGCAACGCCAGAGGAAGGTTGGAGGATAGGATCCGTCGATATGCTTTTCCGCGCTTAAAGGTTCGATTAGGGAAACGTCTTTCCCGGTTATGAATTCCTTTGATTCCTTATGGGTCGGTAGATCGAGGCTAATAACCGGATAGCCAAGGATCAGATGGTTGGGGCGTGGGTAATGATAGGCTTCCGCCCACTGCCTTTCGGCGAAGTTCGCCGCTAGATGGCCGCCGGCGGAAAAGCCCATGACCGTCACTTGCCCCCTCGCTTCCGGGCAATGGGAAAGAAGGATTTTCTCCGCTTGAATGATGTCTAGCAAAGGGGCCGGCCACTTGGCTGCCTTCTTAGTTGAATACATCGCTAAGCAAACGATATAACCCGCTTGAAGCAATGGCTTGGCAAACGGGGCGGCTTCCCCGATGGCCAATATCTCATATCCCCCGCCGGGGACGACGAGAAACGCCCCTTTGGGATGTTCGGGCCGATAGATAAGGCAGCCGAGGCCATCGCCGTAAGGATAGAATTCGCTTGGGTATTCGCAGATCATCCGCCTGCAGGAGAAAGCGAAACCCGGATCGAGGTTAAACGTCTTCTTGCAGGCTCTTTCCAAGCTTGCCTCCGAATCGGCGTAAAAGCTTTCCTTTGCCCCGAAGAAGAGGTGACGAAGACCGTAAAGAAACGGGGTGTCGAGGAATTCAGTTACTCTCATCTTTGTCTTTGCTTAAGGAAGCGATCTTCTTTTTCTGGAACTCATAGGCTTCCTCAAGCTGGCGGTGATAAACCTTCCTTAGCTGCAGGTAGCGTTCCTTCTCCGGGGCGCTGACGCTCGACATATAAAGCGAGGCGAAGATCTTCTCCAGCCGGAAGAAGGATTCGTAAAGGGAAAGCAAAGTAAGGGAGAAGAAATAGTCTTTCTTCGAATAGATCAATAACGGTGAGCTATGGGCGATCTCGCTGCTCATCTCATACACCTTCGAATAGGCGGAAAGCCCGGCCATCCGCTGGACCCCGTCGCGGAAATTGAGCTTGAACCCCTCGACCGACTCGACGTTGTCGATGGCGTAAAGCCACCCGTATTCGATAAACCGCTTCATGTCCTTGCTCTTGAGCCCGTGCGAACGCATCTTCTCCTTTATCTCGAGGAAGGCGGCGTCGGTCTCCTCCTTGCTCTTGAGCCCGCCCCGGAAGGCCATGGCGTAACGCATATGGGCCAAATAGCCGTCGATGACCTTGGCCCCGTATTTGATCAGGCAATGGAGGATGCATTCGTTTTCATGCAGGGTCCGCCAAGTCGAGAAAGCCTCGGTCTCGAAGCCGTTTTCCAATAAGGAGGCGACGCATTTGGCCATCTGGAACCCTTTGTTCATGACGTCGACGATCAGGGTTTGGGAAGGATCGTTCCGTTTATAACGGGAGAGCATCCCCAAGATGAAATTGAGGTAAAGGTCGAGGGTCGACATCAAAGGGGAATAACGGGAGGTGAGGCTCCCCATCCGGAAAGCCAGCTTCTCGTTGGTGAAGTATTTGTCCAAGGCGACCGAAGCCAGGAAAGAGGGGTACTCCTCGTCTTGGTAAATGGCGGACTGCCCTTCCGCCCCATGGGTTTGGAGATAGAAGGCGTGCTCGGAGACGATATAGAGGGAGAGGCTCGCGACGTTGACGCCGAGCTTCCGCATCCCGGTCTGCTGCATCTGCCGATACCCTTGCATCGCCAAAAGGAAGACCTTTTCCAAAAAAGGATAATTCAATTCCTCGGGGACTTTCAGTTCCCGTAATAAGGCCGCATAGCCTTGGGCTTTCTGCTCGCTCACGCGACAATGATACTCCTTAAATTTCGACTTGGCGAACTTCGGCCTTGTAAAGCGAGAGCAGATACCCCCTCACTTCCTTGCCGAACGTCTTCGTTAGATAGGCGGCATACCCCTTCACCTGCTCGTCATATAAGGGATCGTCGATCGAAGAGGTCTTGTAGTCGAAGAGGTCGATATGGTCATCGTAGACCAAGAAGAGGTCGATCGACCCTTCCTTCCCCCCTTCGAGGAACCGGTATTCGTGGTACTCCTGGGCCCGATCGGCCTTAGCGAACTCCTTAAGATGGATTATCCGCTCGATCATCTTCGCCTCGACTCGGCCGACCCCCGAGGGGATGGCTTTCTTGGCGAAAGAAGTGAATTCCAGCAACCGGTGGAGATAACGGCCATATTCCAAGGCCTGATCGTCGGAGGATACCTCCTTTTTGGAGTAAACGGTCTCGGCGATCGGCCTCGCGGGGAGAATGGATAACTCCCGCTTATCGACCTTGATCGGGGTCGGAGCAGGGAGAAAGGAAGCGGATTTCCTCGCCTTGGCGGGCTTAGAATAGGCGATCCCTTTTAGGTTAGCCAACAGCTCGGCATAGCAAGAGCAGGCGCTATAAGGCAACGAGGGCGGCTCCTCGATCTCCCCATCCTCATTAAGCTTGGCCCTCTTCTCCTCCAATAGGAAAGTGCATTTCTCCCTCGCCCTGGTGATGGCGACGTAGAAAAGGCGAAGGGATTCGCTCCGCTGCTCGAGCTTCTCCTTCTCGTCGTAGAGGACGGATAAGGGGCAATTCTCCCCGAGGTCGGGGATCGGGAGGAAGACCCCGAAGTCGCTGGAGGCGACCACGCTTCTCCCAGACCGCGGGGCCTTATCGAAGCTCCGTTCCATCTCGACGAGGTAGACGAAGGGGAATTCGAGCCCCTTCGAATGGTGGATGGTCATGGCTTGGACGGCATCGGGGGAGGGGGCGCTTTGGCCCTTGATCTTGATTTCGCTCTCATCGGAGCCATTCAAGAAGGCGGCGAATTCCCGGATCCCTAACCCCAGATCGTCATAGCTTCGGGCTAAGGAAGCCAAGTAAAGGTAGGTATCGACGTTGTTCTCCGGCTTCTCCACGTGGATGAGCTTCGGGAAATAGGCGAAGGATTCGGCAAGCGCCGATAGGCTATCCTCGATTCCAAGCAAATCCAGCTTTTCCCTAACCCCCATGATGGTCCGATAGGCATAGAAGGAGGGATAATCCTTTCGCCGGAAGCTTTCGAGAATCGCCTCATCAGAGAAGCCCGGGTTGAGGAAGCTCCGCTCGACCGCGACTAAGGATTTAAGGAAATCGGGGGATGCTTCATCGCCTTCCAGCAGGCAGCTAGCGAGGGTCAAAACCGCGGAAAGGACCCCAAAACCCTCTAAATCCAGCCCGGTTTCGTCATAGCTCGGGGCGAAGGGGAGCCCTTTGGCGTTGAATATTCGAAGCAAAGCCGGGAAGGGCTTATGGGTCACGACCAAGACGCAGAAATCGCCGTAGCGGCAATCGCGGTACCCCTTTTTCTCCTTGTCGAACACCTGGACTTTCTTGGCGATGGTGTTCTCGATGTCCGAGGCGATGGCTTCGGCCTCGGCTTCGTAACGGCGGCGATTGCCCTTGACGAACTTGATCGCCGCGAACCCGTAATCCCCGTTATGGGAGGTCGAGTCATAGCCATGCTGGCCGAAATTAAGCGCTTCCCCGCCTCGATAATCGACCCCGCCGAAATTAACGGTCATCATTTGGCTGAAGGCCAGGTTGAGGTTATCGATGACCTCTTCCCGGGAACGGAAGTTGTCGTCGAGCCGGATTAAGGTCTTATCCCCGGATTCGCATTCCTTCAATAAAGAAGCGAAGAGGCTCGGGTTGGCTTTCCGGAAGCGGTAGATCGATTGCTTGATGTCCCCGACGGCGAAGAAGTTATGGTCGATAAGGGTATCGAGGAGGGCCATCTGGAGGTTGGAGGTATCCTGGAACTCATCGACCATGATGAATTTATATCTTTCCTTCAGCCTCGCGTTGATGTCGGGGATCTTCGCCGCTTGCCGGGCCAAAGCGGCGATGTCATCGAACTCGAATAGCCCTTGCTCCTTTTTGAATTCGTCGAGCCGCGAATTGATCTCCTCGGCGATCCGGACGACCAATTGCCCCTCTTTTAAGGAGGATAAGGTGAGTTGGGGATCGGCGCTAGCCGAACCGATGGCCTTATTCGCCGGATCGACGTAGCGTTTCTTGATCACTTCCCGAAGCTTCTTGTCGGCCTCGGTTTTCTCAATAGCCCGCCCTTCTTTGCAATTCAAAGAGGCGACCTTGATCCCCGTCAAGGAAAGCTCCTCGTCGGATTTAGATAAAGCCTCGTCGATCCAGCGGGCGTCGAAATCGGTTAAATCGGTGTTGGAATAGTTGCTGATCGCCTCTTTGGCTTGCCGGAGCTTCGCCCGGACCCATTCGAAATAAAGCGGCCGATAGGATTCGATTTTCTCCAGCGAGACGAAATCCCTCTCATAGTCGCGGAAGTAGGCCTCCTTATCCCCCGATAAGGCGGCGACCCCCAAAACCTCCAGCACCCCTTTGTATAAGGAATCGTAGCTGCTCCGGCAGTAAAGCTCGGCGAAATGGTTGAAAGGGTCGCCATGATCGGCGAGGGCTTGCTGGGCCATCCGATTGATGATGTCGAGGAATAACTCCTCCTGCTTCTTGGCGAAGATGGCGGCGTCGGCGATCTGCGGGGCTAATTTCAGCCCCAAGGCATCCTGAAACTCCCGGACTAGGGAATAGGCGAAGGAATCGAAGGTGCAGATGGCGGCGTTCTCGACCTCGGAGGCGTATTTGGCGACTTGCCCATCCTCTTCGATCTTCTGCCGAATCCGTTCCTTCATCTCGGCCGCCGCTTTCTCGGTGAAGGTCAAGACCAGGAGGTTCTTCGGGGTGGCGAGCCCTTTTCGGCATAACGCCAAAGCCCGGGAGGATAAGACCTCGGTTTTCCCCGAGCCGGCCCCGGCGGCGACCAGGCAATCGCCCTTCTCGAATTCGACGGCCTTCAATTGATTAACGCTCAAGCCCATTGTCATCGCCCTCCTCTTCCTGTTCTTCTTTGGCAAGAGCCGAATCGACCTGGGTATAGGTCCGCGGCTCGTTTTTGTTCTTATGCTCGATGTAGACCAGTTCGTCCTCATCGCGGTGGTGGCAAATCGAAGCGAAGCCGCATTTCTTGCAGGGATCGACCTGGGCATTGAACGACTCGTTCACGATTTTCGTCGGCCGGATCGGGAAGTCGCGGGCATAGATCCCCCGCAAGGCCGTCTTTATTGCGGCCGAGGCGATTTCGCTTAGCTCGGCGAATTGCTCGATCCCATAGGCCCCTTGCTCGACCCCGACCCGCTTGGACCGGTCGGTCCGGGTCAAAAGGGCGTTCGGGTCGAAGGAAGGATATTCCCCATAGCTCACGTATACCCCCGAAAGCTTGGAGTAGTCCTCATTCGGATCGACCGGGGCCCCGGTTTTGTTGCTATAGGCGTAGGGGGCGATGAAAAGCCCGGCGAGCTCGTGCCCCTTTACTTGCCCATTGCTAAGATAAGCGTAGATCGGAAGCTGTAGATTGACGCCGAACTTGAGCCGTTCGAAGACGAAATTCTCCTTCTCGCTGGACTTGAAGTCGAAGACGTAATAATAACCGTCCTTCTTGGCCAATAAGTCGACCGTCCCGGTTAGGGTGACCCCTTCGGCGAAGGGACGGAAGAACTTCACCTCGTGCTCGGTCTCCCCTAAATCAAAAGAGAAGAAGAAATCGGCATAGCGCTCGGCGTCTTCATAGACGTGGCGGAGGATAAGGCGTTCCGAATCGCTAGGTTCATACTCGGAGGAAGTAACCTCATTTTCAAAGCCTTTTAGCCCGGCTTCCACGTCGGGGTAATGCTCTAAATAGGCGTGGGCCGCCGTTCCTCGGAGCATGCCGAAATTCGGCTCGTCGGGGAGCTTGAGGACGCGGGAGCAATAATAGGCGAAGGGGCAGCCAAAGAAAGTCGAGATGGCGGAGTAGGAAGTTTGGTTAAGGGGATAGTCGAAATGCTTTCCGTTATAACGATGGGAATAAGAGGAATGAATGGGGAATTGGGCTTTTAAGGAATCGCCGCGCGGCGAGAAAATCATATACTTTTTCGCGTTTTCCTCCGCAAAAGCGGCCTCATTTTGCCCGAATTTCTCCGAATACTCATAATCGAGGATCGGCTCGGTTATCTTCTTAATCTGCAGCTTTTTCCCTAAAGGGGACTCATAACGCGAAGCGGGACCAGACTCGAAATAGAGGGCGAATTCGATCGCCCCCGACCGCAACGCCAAAGCCAAGTCGGCCTCGCTTTGCCTCAATCTTTCCTCCACGCTGGAAAGCCCGGCCTCCGAAAGCAACTCGTCGCTAGGAAGCAAGACGTCGTCTTCGACGCTTCGGGGGGCGTGGTTGAGCGAGAAGTCAAGGAAGTAGCCTTTCTTCCCATAGCTTGGGGCGGGGTTGGCGCTCACCTCAATCGCGCCTTCTAACCTAGTCGGGAGAAGCTTAGCCTCGCTAAGCAATTCCCTGGCGGCGAAATAGGCCTGCTTCCCGTTTAGGGTTGGATAGCAAATCGGGGCAAGGGCCGTTTTGATCTCTTCGCTCTCCCCCTCGACTAAATCCTTGACTTCCGCCTCGTTCCCCTTCAGTTTGGCTAGGATGGCTTTCCCTTCTTTCATTGACGATAGACGAGTCGAGCTCGGCAAAGCTAATGGCAATTGGTAATAGGCCGCCATCTGCTCCAAATAAAAACGGAGGTCAGGCGAGTAATTGAGTATCTCCATCTCCTCGGGCTTGGCGCCTTTTTCGATGGCCTCGCAAAGCTTATTGCCGAGGAAATGGAAGGCGGAGATGGCTTTTTTGAAGGCGTATAAAGGGGGCAATGGCTCATTGAGGCCGGTATCGAGGTCGAAGGAGACCGAGATATTGGGGAGTTCCTTCAATAGAGCCGATATCCGT
This sequence comes from uncultured bacterium, assembly GCA_949296775.1. Taxonomy (GTDB): domain Bacteria; phylum Bacillota_I; class Bacilli_A; order RFN20; family CAG-826; genus Alloenteromonas. The sequence goes on from CASFQA010000001.1 coordinate 546,045, forward strand.
TCCCCCGACCCATAACCGGAGATGATGATGTCGCGCCCCTGGAAATCGAGCTCAGGATGGAAGGTCCGCCTTACCAGCCCCGCTTCCTCCATCTGCTTTAAGATAGGGAGCAGATTTCGAACTTCCGGGGAACGGTATCGCTTATCGATATTCAAGAAACGGAGGTCATTCAATAGGGCTTTCGATTCGGCGTAACTATGGCCTTTTGATAATAGATATCCTAAGGCATTGGGGGCGAAACTCGCCCCGAAATGGCTTTCGAGCAAACCCAAATCGAACAAGACGAAGTCGGATAAGGGGTATTCTTGCCGGTATTTGAGGAATTTGCCCCATTTGCTCCTAGGGGCGAGGATGGCCGCGTGGCGATACAAATTCATTTCCTGCATGGCTAAACGATAAACCTCCAATTGCTTTATCGGGGGTGGGATTCCCCAAAGTGCGAAAATTCGTCCCTAATGCTTGAAGGCCATGGTGGCTTTGACGGCGGAAAGCCAGCCTTCGTAAAGCTTGTCGGCTTCGCCCTTCTCCATCAATGGATGATAGGTCTTGCTGATCCCGTGGCGCTTCACGAGCTCTTCCTTATCGGAGTATATGCCGGCCCCGATCATCGCGAGGTAGCCGGCCCCGATGGCGGTCGTCTCGACCGAGGAAGGCAAGACGACGTCGCATTGGAGGATATCGGCTTGGAATTGCATGAGCAATCCATTGGCCGACGCCCCGCCGTCGACCCGGAGATAGGGAAGGTCGAGATGAGCCTCCTCCTTCATCGCCTCGATGACGTCTTTGCTTTGATAGGCGATCGAATAAAGGGCGGCCCGGGTGATGTTATGCCGGTCGGCGCCCCTGGTTAAGCCGAAGATCGCCCCCCGGGCGTCATCGTCCCACCACGGGGTCCCGAGCCCGACGAAGGCCGGGACGAAATAGACGCCGGCGGTGTCGGGACGCTTGAGCGCATATTCCTCCGACTCAGCCGAAGTCACGATCCAGCGGGTTTGGTCGCGGACCCATTGGACGATGGCCCCGCCGATGAAGACCGAGCCTTCAAGGGCATAGGTCAATACCCCTTTTTCCCGCCAGGCGACGGTGGTCAATAGCCCTCTTTTGCTTACGATCGGCTTCTTCCCGATGTTCATCAGCATGAAGCAGCCGGTCCCGTAGGTGTTTTTGCTATCCCCTTCCTTGAAGCAGCATTGCCCGAACAAAGCTGCCTGCTGATCGCCGGCCACCCCGGTGATGTGGACCCCGCCCGGGAAAAAGCTCGCCTCCCCGAAGTCGTCGGAATTGTCCTTAATTTCGGGCAGCATCGCCATCGGGATGTCCCATAAGGCGCATAGCTCTTCGTCGAAATCCCCCTTATGGATATCGAACAAAAGGGTCCTTGAGGCGTTGGAGGCGTCGGTGACGAAGGACTTCCCCCGGGTAAGAAGGTAGATGACGTAGGTGTCGATGGTCCCGAAAAGGATCTCGCCTTTACGGGCTTTTTCCTGGGCCCCCTCGACATGGTCTAAGATGTAACGGATCTTGGAGGCGGAGAAATAAGGATTCATCCGAAGGCCGGTCTTCGACTGGATGAAGTCGCTGTACCGTTCCCTTTGCTCGCAAAGATATTGGGTTTGCTTCGATTGCCAGACGATGGCGTTGTATATGGGCTTACCGGTCTTTTTGTCGAATAAGACGGTGGTCTCCCGTTGGTTGGTCAAGCCGATGCAGGCAACCTCCTCCATGCTGGTCCCGGCCACGACCAGCAGCTCATTGATGCAGTCGATGACCGAGATGAAGATCTTCTCGGCGTTCTCCTCAACCCAGCCCGGCTCCGGGAATAGGCACTCGACGTCGCGGCTGGACTTATAAAGCACCCGGCCGTCGAAATCCAATAAAAGGGCCCGGGTCGAGGTCGTGCCCTGATCAATGGCGATAACGTATTTCTTCATATCGACCATTATACAGGGGTTATGGGCTAACCGGTTATATCGAAGGGGGAATTTCCTTAAACATCGTCGGCAAATCAATCAGATGAAGACGGGGATCGTCAAGGGAAAGAAGCGAATCATCAAACCCGCCCGCCCCGAACAAATACAGCTCAACCTGCTTATAGGGACGGAAAGGCTCGGCTTTAAGGTCTTCCAGCATATCGTAATAATCTCGAATAGTCCGTTTTTTGCTGGAAAATTTCATTTCGGCTAAAAGCAGATGGGATCTCTCAGCGCTTACCGCGTCAACTTGTACCGACCGCCCAAGGGCTTTCGAATCAAACTCAAAGTTTCGGAAATCAACGAATAAACCGTTTAAGCGCCCGTTCTTGCTCAAATATTCTAGATAGGTAAGGCATAGCTTCTCGTAGGCGTGGCTTAGGAAATTCGCAATGCCATCTTCGTCCTCTTTCCATAGCCTTTCCCCAAACCCTTCGGCGATAAGCCCCGCGTTTTCCCGAATGAATCGATAATAGAAAGCCAACATTGGATCAAGGATCTCATAACGTACTTTCCGTTCTTTTTGGAAAAAACCTCTTTTGATTATGACCCGATCGGATAATAGAGGCTCAAGGTATTTGCTGACGTTTCCGCTGGAGAGATTGAGCCGTTCCGAAAGGGCCATAACCGTGTCGAACCCTTCGGCGATACCCTTGAGTATGGAGGCGTAATAACCGCCGGTTATGATATCGCTGGTGATTATTTCGCCGGGATTTTGGATGAAAAGGGAACTCCGTTCATAAAAAAGATGGACCAAGTTTTCATCGAAGCTCTTGTTCTGATCGATAAGCGAAAGATAGAAAGGGAAGGTATTGGTCATAGACAATATCTTTGCCTTTTCGAAAACATCCTCAACCTTCCTAACGCCGAGGAGAGCTTCGTCGAACTCAAACTTGAGCAAGCGAAGGGAGAAGGTATTGCGACGGTAGAGTGGCGCCCCGTAATCCCCTATCTCCTTTTCCATAAAAGAGACGTTGCTGCCCGTTAGAATCAAAACAAAACGTCTTTTGAGGAAAAGACTGTCGATGGCATGCTGTAAAGCCGATGCGAAATCAGTCCTTTTCCGTTTGCCATCGCGCCCAACGACGATATTCGGATATTCATCAATGCAAACGATTCCCTGATCGTCCCCGAAATAATCGTCGATAGCAGAAAAGAAATCGGGCCAGGATTCGTAACTGCCGCCTGAAAACCCCCGAGCTTCATTCAAAGTTTTTGAGAAATATCTACGAATATCGGAATCGCTGGAATCGGTCGCGCGTAAAATAATGGACTTTTTTCCCTGACAGAACATAGAAAGCAACGTCGATTTTCCGATTCGCCGTTGTCCATAAAGATAGCCAAATTCAAAACGGAGGGAGTCGTAACGTTGTTCCAGCAAGGCCAATTCTTTGAACCGACCATAATTTTCTAAGCCCATGCGATACCTCCTAAACCTTACTAAGACGTTTTCGCCAAAACGCTTCCTCGATATTATACACAGGAAAAATGGCGACAAAATATTTTTTAGCGAAAACGTTTTCGCCGAAAACGTCTTCGTGTATTAAATGTCCTGCAAATCAAATCAAAATCAGTGCAAAACACCGGGATAAAAACCGGATTTAAATTAGTTTAGTTCAAATCGTTGCTCAAGCTAAAATCGCCTTTTTCGATAAGATGGAAACGGCGAAAGAGCCAATCGAAAAGGAAAACGAGGATGATAGGAGCGACCACGCAGACGAAGACGACGCAAAGGATCATCACGTAGGAATAAGATGAGGCGGATAGGAAATTCAAAGGGCCGACTAAGCCCGATGTGCCCATGCCGGCCCCAACCGATAAAGAGGCGGGGTCCATTTCCCCGTTAAGCGGGAAAAGCATCGCGAAAGGCCCGAGGATAGCGGAGGCGATGATGGTCGGGAGCCAGATGATCGGTTTGCGGACGATGTTCTTGAACTCGAGCATCGAGGTGCCGATCGAGATGGCGACGACCGTCCCCCACTTGTTGTCCCTAGCCGCATGGACGGCGAAGCCGACCATCTGGGTGCAGCAGCCGATAAGCGCGGCGGCGGCGGCCAAAGGGACTTGGCCGATCGAGATGGCGACGCAGAGGGCGACCGAGGATATCGGGGCGGTCAAGGCCATGCCGACCAACACCGAGACCAGGATGCACATGAAGAAGCTCACGACGATGTTGGTGAAGCAAAGCTCGACCAGCATCCCCAATCCGATGGTGATGTAATGGACCCAATTGGCCAATAGAAACGAATACAGGATGGCGATGAGGACGCCGATAAGCGGGATCAAGATCAAATCGACCGGGGTTTTCCTCTTGGTCAGGAACTTAAGCCCGAGCAGGCAAAGGATGACCGCGAGGTAGCAAGACAAAGGGTCGGATATATTGCTTATTTGCCCATTGGCGAAGGAGAAGGCGTAGTTCCCGATATAGCCGGCGGCCATGCAGGCCACCACCGCCACCCCGCTTTTCTTCTTGGCCAGAGCGACCCCAAGACCGATCCCAGCCCCCATCAGCCCCTTGATCAGGGCGGCCCAATCGCCAATCGCCTCGCAATAAGGGATGCCGGCGAATAGATCGAGTATCGTCCCGATGATCAGCGTGCCGAACAAGCCGATGGCCATCCCGTTGCTGGTGACCATTATGTTGTTCTTCACATAACGAAAACCGGCTTTGGCTTTTTCTTTATCCATTATCAGATTCCTCTTTTCAGCTTGAAGTGGCTTTCGAGGTCGTCGCGTTCGATGGCGATGCCCTCGCTTAGCAAGCGGGAGCCGCTGGAGGAGATGGAATACATATCCTTCAGCCGGACGGCGATATCCTCTTTGTCTAAATACAATCCGACGTTCAAAGCCACCACGTCCCCTTCTTGGAGGGTCATTCCCTCGTAATCCTCGTTCAATTCGAGCCCGACGAAGGAAATGACCTTGGGGAAGGTAAGGAGTTTTATTTCCTCGGGGTTCACGATGATCTGCTCCTTCAAGCACCTTTCCTTCAATAGCTCCCGGGCGAATTCATTGACTTTATCAAGGCTAAGCAAAGGCCGGAGCAAGGCCCCGGTTTTCCTAAGGCATTCGAGGACGATCGAATAGACTAGCGACTGGCGGTCGTTGAACTTCCCGTCGACCGGGACGGTTCGGGCGATATAGGCGCAATAATGCTCGTCGCGGGCATTGACGTCGAAGACCACCGTCTGCCCTTTCCGCACCTTTTCTTTCATCTTGCGGGTAGCCAAGCAATTGGCCTCGCTCCCTTGGGCGATGAAAAGCGGCTCCGCCAACCCCGAAAGCCCGGAGGTCGATTCGCAGGAGGCGAGGTAAGCCAGGCCGAGGTCGTACTCGTAAACCCCTGGGGAAAGCAAAGCATAGGCGCTTAATAGACCGTCTTTGACGTGGCTGATGGCTTTTTTGATCGATTCGAGTTCCTCGTCGCTTTTGTTTTTCCTAAGCGGGGCCACCAACGGGCGGACCGGCTTGACCAGCAAAGAGGGGTAGACGGCCTGCAAAGCCGAAGCGAAGGCCTTGGCGTCGAGCTCCCGATCGACTTTCAGTTCGGGGCTCAAATCGAAATACCCGATGTTGACCGGCGATTCCTCGTCGATCCCCTGCCGGAGGAGCCGGTCGAGGCGCGAGGAAAGATAGGCCGAGAGCATGACGTTGTTGATGCCCGATATCCGCCGGGCTTCCTCTTGGGAGAGCCTTTTCCCGTACCAGCGCCTCTTTGCTTCGTCATATTGGTCGATGAATAGGATGGTTCGGGTCTCCCCGCCCCGCTTGATGAGCAATAAAGACGATCCCTCCTGCTCAATCCCGGTCAAATAATAGAAATCGGCGTTGACCTCAAACGGATAAAAGGTGGTTGAGGACAGGTATTTGGCCCGGCCGGAGAAGAAAAGGGCAAAGGATTCGTCGTCCATTTTGGCATAAACGGCGTTGCGTCGGTTTTCAAGTTCGTTGAGGCTGCTCATAACCTTCCTCCCCTTCTATTGACTGCTAAATTGTACGCAACTTAACGCCTGCGTGTATACGGAAAATGAATAATCTCATTTTTCCTCGACGAGGGAGAGGAATCTCTCGCCTAGGGGCAAGCGGAGCCCCTTCCCCTCGAGTCGCTCCCCCAAATTCTCGTCGCTTAATAAAGACAACTCAACCCGTTCCCCGAATACCGGTTCGGAAATATCGAAACCGAGCCTTGGCCCGAGCCGAACCAAGGAGTCGTAAACGGCGTAATCGACGTTTAAACGATATCGATAGCGTTCCTTCGCCACCGCTGCCTTGGCGTTAAAATAGGCTTGCTTCCCGGCTTCTACTACCATCCGCCGGAGATTGCCGACCCCGAGTTTGACGCCTCCAAAGTAGCGGGCGACGATTAATAAGCCATAGGCGTTTTCGCTTCGAAGGTATTCCAATAACGGCCGACCTGAGGAGCCGCTTGGCTCCCCATCCTCGCTGAACCCTTCGCTGCCATCGAGCCGGAAAGCGTAAGGGATATGGTGGGCTTTATGGTGCAGGGCGCGGATCCTCGCCAATTGGGATTCAAGTTCTTCTTTGCTTAGGCAAGGCAAAGCGAAGGAAAGGAAAGAGGAGCCAAGCATGCTAACTTCCCCGGCGCCTTCTTCGGTTATGACCTTCTCGCCCTCTTTCATGAAATAGCGATTGAGGCGTAACTGGCCAAGCCTTCCGCCACCTTAACAAAGTTGACTTGGCTGCCCTCAGCTTTGAAATCCTTGTATTGGGTCAAACTGGACAAACTCGGATTCGAGGCGATACCAGAATAAGGCAAGGACAGATAGAGATAGCTTGAGAGCATCGCGAGTTCTTCTTTGCCGCTTACGAAGACGGTGCCTTCCTGCGCATAATCGAAGTAGGAATCGAGCGTCTTCAAAGCCTCTAACCCCTCTCGCCCTAATTCGGGTGAATTAGAGGCGATGCGGTCGTCGGTGAAGGCATAGGCCATCAGATTGCCGTAGAAGACCTTTTGGGCCGATCCTTCGTAAATGAGTTCCATCCAGTCATCATCATAGAAAGAACCGAGGTTTTCGTAATAATCTGCCGTGATATCGGCATTGGTATATAGCCCAGACGGATTCGCCCCGTTAGTTCCTCCTAGCCCAACGATGACGTTATGGTTAATATAATCGGTACTCACCAGGACGTTATAGATGGCGTCCATCTCCCCGGCCAAGACGTTATTGAAGAGGACCGGATTGCCAATCGAGGCTCCCGTTTCGTCGACTGACGCAAAGGGCGAGAAGGCATCGACGGCGGTAACCATCGGAATCCGGGCGCTTTGATTAAGTCCGATCAATGCCATATAGACCTTTTCGTTAGCCGTCGGATCATCGCCTAATCCGTCGGTCAAGGATTCGATCGCCAAGACGTAGCCCTCAACGAAGGCGAGGTCGACGATATGGTCATCGACGTAAAGGGAATCGGCGGTTAAGTCGGGATAAGCTCCCTCTTGGCCAAGCGCGGAATTTAGGGCTTTGATGGCCCCAACCATCGAGCGGTCATCCTTATCGAGCCGATTGAAGATCGAAGCCTTAGGCGTTTCTTGATAGGCGGAAGAGTCGAATTTCAGATCCAAGGTGAAGATGTGGTAAAGCGCGTAGTCGCGGCTATTGAAGGTGTTCGCCGAACTATTGGTGGTCGGATAATAAGCGTCGGAATCCGCATCGTAAGCGACCGGGTTTTCGAAGATGCTCGTTTGCTGCATATAGGTCAAAAGATCATAGGTGTGATGGCCTTCCTCGGTGAAGGCGGTCATGACGTCATAGCCATCGGGGACGGAGCCGAAGTCGAAGTAAGAGCCGCCTTGGCCGTCTTCCCCTTCGGCGTAAATGCTCTTTAGGAGATTGATGATCAAATCGATATCCTTCTTCCCCAGCTCAGCTTGGGTATAGCGATAGCTCGAAAGGTCATAGGTGAGTTTCACCTCCAAAGGCTCATTGGCGGTGAATACCAGGTGGCCGCTTAAGGCCGAGACGTCGATGTTCTTCGGATCGGAAGTAACGATGAAATCGGTGTAATCGATATCCAAATCAGTGGCCTTAAGGGAATATTCCGAAGGTAATTTATCGAGGCTGATCGTCAAAGGATGGCCGCCGGAAACCATATTGCCGGCGACTGCCCCGAGGTCATAGACGTAGTCTACCCCAACAATAGCAGGTTCGACCGTCAAAGCCTCTTCCGGGCGGGTGAATTTGGTGAGCCCGACCGAGGAAAGGACGTCTTGGAGGGCGTTAGGCAGGATGTCGCTCCCTAGATCGAGCTTATTGAGGGCGAGGAATATGTCCTCCAAATCATCCGGCGGCAAATTCATGATCTCATCGCCGGAGAAGGTCAAAGCCCCGTCCTCATCGATGAAGCCGGAACGGAGGAAGACGGTGAGCAGGCCGCCGCCTTGCCCATCGTCGGTCAGGTTATTGATTTCCTTGGTCCAACCGGGCCTCCTTTGCTCTTTTATCTGCTGATAGAGCTTCTCCTGATAACCGGCTTCCTTATGGGTGAGGTAAAGGGCTGGGTCGCCTTCAAGGCTATAGTTAAGCGAAGCCAAAGACGAATCGTCATAAACGGTGTAGATGAGCTGTTCGAAGACCGTCAGGTCATCGAAAACGAATTGGCCTTCGTTCCAGCTGGGCCCTTGATAATCGGCAACGACTAAGACCCCGTCATTATGGAAGACCCGGGAGTTGTACATGTCGGTGAGGATCTCGCGGAAGGTGACCGGATCGATGGATGAGAGGTTGGTCAAGTTACCGAGGGCCTCGCTATTGCGGGACAAATTCGAGAGAATCGAGGACAGTTGATAAATCTCGCTCTCCTCGAAGCGGTTGGCGTAATCGGGGGTGACGAGCATATTCCCGTCTTGATCGTAATAATAGGAGAAATAGACGTTGGCTTTGGTGAAGTCGATGCCCTCGATTAAGAAATCCGGCTGATTCAAAGTCGAGTCGATGATGTTGGGGACGCAGTCGTAGAAAAGCGGGGAGTCGTTTAAGGCTTTGAGCAAGTCGACGAAGAGGTCGGGCCGGATGGAGGAGAAATCGAAGACCCCGTTGCTATTGAGAAGAGGCTTGACCTCATCGGATTGGAAAAGTGTCAGCAAGGAAAGAAGCGATCCTTCATCCCCATCGAGCAAGAGGGCTTGTTGATCCAATTCGTTTTCATTCCCGTCATAAAGGGTCGGGAAGGCCTCCTTAACCAAATAGATGGCTTTGCCGTTGGCGAGGTCTACGGGGTCATATTGCGAATAAAGCACATTATTGGCCAAGTCTTTCGGCGAGCCGGCGCCATCTTCGCCAACGTAATAGAAATACTGCTCCAAGGCCTCGATCGAGACGATCTGCTTGATGAGCCCTTGGAAGGCGTTGAGGCCGGTGGCTTCGTTATGTTTGTTTCCGTTGAATAGGCCCGAGCGCATCATCTGCTCCAAGGCCAAGGTCAGCTCCTCGGCGTCGATCGAGGAAAGGTCGGCGAGGTCGGTCGAGGAAAGGGAGGATAGCGATCCCATCATATTGACTAGATAATCGATCTGCTCCTCGCCATACGGGGCATAGTCTTTGGCCCCGTTATCGGAATAGGCGGTGAAGAAGGGGTCGACGTCAGCGAGGAATTGCCCCATCTCCCCTTCGATCAACGGCTCGCCCGATTCGGGGAAGAAGACGTCGTTGAGCAGCTGCGGCAAGGCCCGGTAGAACAGCTTCGAGCCGTCGAGGGCCGAGAGCATGGTCTTGAGCTCCCTCCTCTTAGCCTCGGCGTTGCTCGCGAAATAAGAATCCGGGGAGGAGAGGGCGCTGAAATCAAGCTCCCCGCCCTCATCGATGAAGGAGGAGGACTGGATGGTGTCGATGAGGAGGCAAAGATTATCGATCTCTTTATCCCAATCTTCGATCCCCTCGACGATCTTGGCGATGGTCATGTCGGTATGCTCTTGGTCAAACAAGGCATCGGCTTTGTCCTCGATCGCCTCGTCGATCCCGTAAATCCCCGATTCGATCAGGATGGTCTCAGCCAATTGCTTGAAGACCGGGGTCTTTTCCGATGAAGGGGCTTGGTTAAGCAAATGGCTTTCGCTGGCCCCGTCCAATAATGGGCGGAGGAGGAAATCGGTCGAAAGGCTCGAGAGGGAAATCCGGCTGGCGTCGAGCTGCCCGTCCTCATTCACGAGCCCATAAGACGGATCGAGGAGGACGGCGAAGACGGAAAATAGGTTGGAAACCTCATCGACGTTAGCCTGCCGCTCGACCTCGGTTAAGGGCTCATAATGCCCGGATACAGGATCGGCATGGAGGAAGTATTGGTAGTTGACGGCGGTGAGATCGATCGGGGAATCCTCCGCCCCCTCCATCTCGGCGAAGGCGTTCTTCAATCCGTTATAGAGGATGACCCGGCCGAGGGCGCGGCTTTCGGCGACCCCGATCAAGGCCTGCTCCATTGAGGGCAGGTTATCGAAGTCGAGGCTGGACAATTCCTCAACCCCGCCGAGCTCGCCCAAGGAATCCAAGACCTTGCTGAGCCGGTCGATCTCGCCTTCATCCCCGTTCCAATCGGATTGGCGGGGAAGCTGCTCGACCATATCAAGCCGGAGCAAAGAGGTGGCCGCTTGCTTTTGCTCTAAGGTGATTAAGGAAGCGACGTCGCCTTCGAAATCCGGGTCAAGGAAATACTTCAGCGTCTCCCCATCCATCGATTGGAGGAGTTTGTTGTAAAGATATTCGGGGAAGACGTATTCGCTCACGCCGTTTTCGGTATAGGTGAAGATGCCAGACCCAGACAAAGCCTTAAGCAAGTCGCCGAGCTCAGGCCCGAGGGCGAAGAAGTCGAGGTCGGATAAATCCAGCCCCTTGGCCGCTAAGTCGATGACTTTTTGGAACGCCGCCCCTTCGACGGCCCAATCGGTGACGTTGGCAAAGCTGATCGGGAGGTCGAGCCCATCCTCGCCCCCGACGCCTAATATCGGAGCGACCAAATACCCGTCTAACGCCCCGCCGGCGAGCTTGGAGAGGATAACCGAATCGCCGATGGCGGCGAAGACGTTATCGATCCGCAAGCCGGAAAGCTGGCTTAAGGCGTTGGCGGTGTTGCCGTTGCTGAGCGAATCGAGCTTATCGAGCACCCCGCTCCGGAGGACGGCGCAAAGGGCCTCGACCAGATAATAGGTCTCCCCTTTCGGCTTCGATTCATCGATGTCCCCCTCGATCCAAGAGGAAGTCAGGTTCCCGATGCCATCGATGTCCTCGAAGGTGAGTTCAGTGAAATTGCCGTTATCGTCGATTTGCGCGATTAACGAATTGATAAGCCCGCAGAAGTTCGCGTTTTTCACCTCATTCCCGTTTTCGTCTAAAGTCACCGGATTGAGGACTTTGGAGTTAAGGAAGGTGTCGAAGATATAGCAAAGTTCGTCCTGGGCTTGCAGAAGGAAGGAACCCATGGCCGCGGTCCCCATTTTGGAAATGGCGGAGAAAGAGGATACCAATAAGGGGCAGTATTTGGCCATCTTCAATATGTTCGCGGCCTCATGCCCTAGGTTCGGGGCGTGGAAATCGAGGGTCTTGATTCCGTATTCGCTTAAATCGAAATCATCCATGGTCGATTCCAATAATCCCGGCAAGGCGGAAGAGAGGATGACCGAGTGGTCGATGGTCTCGCAGGTGGCGATCAAGGCGTCGAGCAATTCCGGCTCGATCGAATTGAGGTTACCCTGCGGGTCGTAATTGACGCCGGGCTGGGAGGCGGGATCGAGGAGGAATTCCCTCCCGGATTCCGAGGAAGCGAGCTCGGCGGCGATGTCCATGATGGCCCCGAACTCCTTTTTGAAATTGATCCGGGTCGCCCCGATGTCCCCTTCCGCGACCAATTCCTCATTGGCGGCCCCCAAATCCAGCTCAAGGTTGCCTTGGCTCGCGATAATCGGCTCGACGGTCGGCAGGAGGTCGTCGAGGGCGTTGCCGATCAAAACCGAATCGAAGAGGTTTTTCTTGCCTTTGGAGATGCCCGTTTCCGGGTCGACGTCGGTCGGATTGCCGTCCTTATCCCTTAACCCGACCAAAACCTGGATCACTTGATCGGGGTGATCGATGACCATGGTGAGCAAGGTCCCGAGGATCCCCCCACCGAACAATTCGTCGCCACCCTCTTCCGTAGAAGACGAATCGCCATCGAGGCTTTGGAACTCGGCGGTCGACCCGAGCCCATCGAACATCTCCTTCATCGCCTCGCGGTCGATGTCGACGAGGGAGTAGAAGGAATCGTAGATGATCCCCAGCTCGTTGAACCAAGAGATCTCGGCGATTTGGCCGTAATCGGGCGCGGCATCCTTATCCGGTTGGATGAACATCTTCAGGCTGAAGCCCTCCCCTTCGGTCCCCGCTTGGTTTTTCGCCATCGTGTAGACCATGCCGGCGATGAGATGGTTGATGAAATCCCGATCGGCTTTGCTTAAGGCCGAATGCATGGCTTTGTAGGCGTCTTCATCCTCGAAGATGCCATAAAGCTGGCTGAGGTTATAGACCGGGACTTGGGACACCTCGTCGGCGATGACCTCGAAGAAACCGGCGTTAAGCAAGTCGACGTAGACAGCGCTCAGATTATTGAGCTCATCGACCCAATCGTAATCCTGGGAAGAAAGGTAGCCGACCGCATCCTCGCCGAGGAAGGCTTTGGCTTGATCCATATTGAGGGCGATGGCGACGGCGACCGGCAAAACGGTCTTCACCAGTTCGACGTTGGTGAGCTTGCTTATGAGGTTCGGGATGATCATCGAGGCCAATATGGAGTGCCAAGCGACCCCGTCTTCCCCGATCATGGCCATGACTCCGGAATTAAGGACCGCGGTCCCGACGTCGGCGACCGAGGCCAATTCGCTGATGATATCGACCTTCGCTTCCCCGGCCTCGGTTTCGGTCAAAAAGGAAATCAATTTGGAATCGAGCGTCTCGCTGCCGTCATTCCGGGTCCAATTGAAGAAAACCTTGGCGAAAGTCGAGTTGTCGTAAGCGTCCAAAACGTCATAGATCATCCCGACCGTTTCATCGGATTTGGCTGAGGATTCATCGATTTGGAGATGGTTGTTCACCGTATTGACCAAGGCGGTGAAAGGGGAAAGGAGCATGACCATGATAAGGCCGCCGCAGACGACGTGTTCGAGCCCCGATACCCACCGGAGCTTTCTTTTCCGCCGCTTTTTATTGATGACCGGCTCCCCGTCGGGCCCATCGGGGTATTCGGTGACCTTGACTTTCCGGTTGAAGAGGAATTTGAAGCAAATATGCCATAAAAGCCAAGCCAGCAACGAGCCGACGACCATGATGATGAGCCCTTCGATGAAGATGAGCACCAGCTTAACGGTCGAGGAGGCTAAGGCGGTGGCATAGACCACGATATCCTCAGCCGAGGCCGAAACCCCGTAATGGAGGAGCAATTGGGTGAAGAAGTCGGTTAAAGTCTCCGATAAGGTGGTGACCGAGACGGTAATCGTCGCCCCCTCGATATCGATCGATATAGTTGACAGCCCCACTTGCCCGGCGATCGAGGACAAATCGAAGCCGGCGAGCATATCGCCAAGCGGGGAGACGGTCAGCATCCCGATGACGCATAAGCCGCCGAGGAAAATAAGGTGATACGTCCCATACCGCCAGCCATGGAGCAAACCCCAAAGGAAAAGGAAGACCAAAATGCCGAGCACGCCGAAGAAAGCGGCGGTTAAGCCGATGTCGAGGAATTCCAATAGCTGTTCCGAATCGATTTCCAAAAGGGCACTCAAGTTCATATAGGGATAATTATGGTGGGCCGAAGGCCAAACCTCAATACCTAAGTGCGCGCCTATACGCGTCAGCAAACGTATATATCGACTAGATCCAGCCGGTCAAACGCGATTGAGCAGCCGGTCAAAGACAGGAAGAGGAGGGACAAGAGGACGATGGGGATATAGGAGAGCATCCTCCTTTTAATGGCCCCGATAAACCGGAGAAAAGCCAAAAGCAAAACCGCTAGCCCGGCGGCGATCGCCCCATAGACGTAGCCATGGGTCGGGCCGATGGCTAAGCAGCGGTAACCATAAACCGAATAGCATATTAGGTGGCAATACCCCTCCGGATCGCAGCCGCCGACCCCCGTCTTCTGGCCGACCGCCACTTCGAAAAGCGGCAGGAAGAAGAAAACCAGGATCAGCAAAACCAGGAGCATCACGACCGATAAAAGCCCTTTCTCTTTCTCGCTCACCGGCTTTTCCTCGCGAAGCCGCTTCCCCTCGATTGCCATAAACGCATTATATCCCGTCATTTCAAAGCGCTCAATCGAGGAAAGCCACAACCCCGTTTCGCGAGGCAAAGCTTGGTCGATTGCCAATGGGCAAAAAAGGCGTTATGGATGAAGAAGGTGCAAAAAGCCTGCAAAAAGCGGATATCCGCAAAGGATTTTCACCGAACTTTCATCCGATGTTTAGGGTGGCGGGTAAATAATGCTATAGTTACGCGCGTGAAAACCTATATCCGGCCGACCGAATGCCCCCACTGCCATAACCGGCTTGACCCCCAAGAGGTCGCTTGCCCCCATTGCCACACCCCGAATCCCGATGAGCAAGCCCGGCACCTATTCAAGAATTTCCTGCCTCTTTCGAGCTTTAAGCAAATCGGGCTCTTCGCCTGCTCGCTCATCGGCTTATCGATCTTCTCGGAAATCGTCGCTTTGATCTTAGTCGCCATCGCCAAAGGGCAAAACCCGACCTGGACCGCCGAGCAGCTTAACGAATACCTCTCCTCCGGCACCGTCAACTTCCTATACATGCTCATCGCCTATCTGCTGGTGCTAGCAGCGATGGGACTGGTCCTATTCAAGGATTGCCAAGCTTGGCTCCGCCGCTTTCTAAAATGGAAAAACGCCTTGATCGGGGTGGCCTTCGCCATCGGCTTATTCGTGGTTGGGATCCTCTATTCCCTATTCGTAATCTCCCCGGTCTACGCCGCTTTGGGGATCGAGGGCACCGTCAATAACGCCAACCAATCGGTTTTGAACTCGATGATCGCCTCGGTGCCGGTCGGGGCCTTCTTCCTGCTTTCGATCATCGGCCCGGTTACCGAGGAGCTCGGCTATCGGGCGGGGCTATTCTCCTTCTTATCCCGCTTTGGCAAACCGGCCGCTTATTTAATCAGCATCCTCATCTTCGCCTTCATCCATTTCGATTTCGGCTGCTTCAAGGAAGGGGGAACGGCCATCGCCATCGAAATGGTCAATCTGCCTTCCTACCTATTCGGGGGCATCGCTTTGTCGATCTGCTATGACAAATTCGGGATTGAGGGGTCGACGACCGCCCATATCCTTTATAACGCCGCCTCGTTCCTCACTCAGCTCATATAAGGAGGGGAAACATGGACGAAAGCAAAAAACTTCCCTTATCGGGCTTCGCCTTGAAGCTCATCGCCATCGTCTTCATGACGCTTGACCACATCGGACTTTTCCTCTCGATGTATGCCGCTTCGAGCGGCAACGCCGAGGCGATGAACACCGCCGCCATGGTCCTCCGCTACGCCGGGAGGATCGCCTTCCCGATCTTCGCCTTCCTCCTCGCCGAAGGGATGCGCTACTCAGCCTCCCGGGGCAAGTACATCCTCCGGATCCTCGGGGTCTATGCATTAGTCGAAATAGTCCAGATCATCTTGGTCTATGCCCCGCTTGGGATCATCTCGGGGGCCGAGGCGATCACCAACCCCCTCAGCGACCTCCTTTTCTGCGGCTTGGTCCTTTATTGCCTGCGCCTGCCCAAGTGGAAGAAGCTATTCGCCCTACTGCCTTTTGCCTTCATCCTGCTTTGCTATATCGTCGGGGTTTATGAGAATTATTATGACGTTTCGGCCATTTGGCTCCCCTATTACCTCCGCCCGGCCTATTCGGTGTTCGCCCTCTTGATCACCTTGGGCTTCTACTACGCTTTCCCCTTGGCTTACAAGATGGGCAAAGGGATGTGCGAGCAGCTTGGCATCAGCCAGGATATCTTCCCCGAAACCTATATGGGGCGACGGCTCATCAACATCCTCGGGCTCATCTTCTTCTTCCTCGTCACCGTCGCCTTCTGGGGCTTATCTTACCTAGCCTCCGGGGCCTTTGACCCGGTATATAACCTCAACGGCGCGACCTTGACCATGTCGGCCCAGTCCTATTGCTTGCTAGCCATCCTCTTCCTTTACTTCTATTCCGGGAAAAGGGGCTACGACTCGAAGGGGTTCCGTTATTTCGAATACGCCTACTTCCCGGTGCATCTGGCTTTGCTTTACGCGGTTTTCTATCTAATATTCATGTAGGAGGATTTGAAAATGGAAATCGAAATCACCACCAACGAGCAATACGAGCAGGAAACCCGCTCGGGAAAAGTCCTCGTTGACTTCTACGCCACCTGGTGCGGCCCCTGCCAACTGCTTTCCCCCATCGTCAAAGAGGTGGCGGAGGAACATCCGGAATTGAAGGTATTGAAAGTCGACGTCGACAAAGTCGGGGCCCCGGCCGCCAAACTCAACGTCTATTCGATCCCGACCCTCGTCCTTTACCAGGATGGCAAGATCATCAACGCCAGCACCGGTTACCGCCCGAAAGAATCCCTATTGGCATTCTTGGGTTATTAAGGAAGGGCTCCCGCAAGGGGGCTTTTCTTTATATCGAAAGCAACGAGACGCCGGAATAGGAGAAATCATACCGGAGGACGTATCGCTTGATGGTCGACTCCAAACCGGAAGAATCCCCGGCAGCCGAAAGCAAAGGGGCATCCTCGGCTTTGGCTTCAATGGAGCCAAGCCGACCCTTCGAGTCAAATTTGATCTCGATTCGAAACGGACCATCATCATCCACTTCCTGCCCAGCCAGCGCCATAGAGGCGGCTAAGTAAGGATAAACCTCGGTATGGGTAATATAGGATCCAAGCTGATACTCATAATCCAAGCTATCGAGGTTGCTTATGTAGACCAACGAAGCGGCCAGCGCCAAGTCGGAACTCACTTTATAACTTCCGAAAAACTCGCCATCCTTATACTGATATAGGTCGAACCGATCACCGTTATTCCGCGTTGATTGGCGGCTCGTCGTAAGCTTCCCATCGACCGTTTTGCTTAAGGTGGCGTCGCTTCCCTCAGGGGTGTGGTTGCCGATAACCGTCTGCTTGGTTTCGCTAGTCGATATTTTGCCGTTGATGCTCATCTCAACCGTGAACTCGGTCGTCCCGTAAACATGGAAATGGGAGTATTCGAAATCGAAGGCCGAAGCGAATTGCTCAGGGCTCACCGAATAACCGACCAGCCCAGTGCAGGCGGTAAGGCTAAGCAATAAGGAAGGGAAGAGAAAATATTTTCGCACGGGCCATATATTATCAAAACGCTTCATTAGATTAGATAGAAAAAGTCGAATTTAAGTTTGTTTTGCTAACCGGCTTTTCTCTCTTTTTGTTGAATCAAAGCCGGTAAACTCGCCAATAGTGGAAATCGGAAATCGCTAATCCGGCGAATGCATCATCGATCCGAGCCGCCGATGGCCGAAAACGTTGCGGTTTCATTCATTTTACCATCCATCCCATCAAGGCCAACGAGGCAACGATAAGCAAGAGGGATCAAAGAATTCCGCCGATATGGCTCTAAGCTCAGATCAGTGATATCATCGAGTGGCTAAGTCAATAAAACCCTTTGGAGAAACAACAAACGGGAATGCAGGAAAATTGGTTTGATGATCGCCAATAAGCGAACGCGGCTATTTGCTAAGCAGCCAAAAAGCAAAACCAGAAAGAAGGATAAATAAATGTTGAGGAAATACAAGCCAACGGCAAATGAACTGGTCATTATCCGGCGAACCGGATTAGCTTCCTTGTCAAAGAAGGAAATCGGGCTCTTGAGCAACCGCCTATGCGAGCTTAAAGCAGAATGCCCGGATCTTCGCCAGGATATCGACAACCTCTTGCCCCGCCTTCCTCATCTCGATATCCGTTACGCAGACGAAGAATTAAAATATCTCCCTGGCCACATCGAAACCGGTAAGTACCGCCCAACAATCGAATGCCTAAAAGCGATAAAAGCCGTTGGGTATACCAAACTGACCGAAGCCGATCGCGACCAACTGCGCGACCAATTAAGACAGGCGGAGATCGCGGGCGGAGCAATCGCCAAAGCCAGCGAGGACCTCGCCGATGAAATCGACAAGGCGGACAACGCCGAAATCAGCCTTGACTACGACTATATAAACGCTCACCTAGACTAGAAGAACAATCCAAATTCCTTTTTGACTAGGGGGTGGCTTGTGGTATATTTATGCCCGCTACGGACCATTGGTGTAGCGGCCTAACATGCTTCCCTGTCACGGAAGAGATCACGGGTTCGAATCCCGTATGGTCCGCCAGCCGCAGGTGTAGTTCAGTGGCAGAACACCGCCCTTCCAAGGCGGTCATACGGGTTCGATTCCCGCCACCTGCTCCAGTTAATCAAAAGCCCCGATGAATTCGGGGTTTTCATTTTTTGTGTGGGACTTTTGTGGGACTTTTGTGGGACTTAGGTATATAGCGTTTAATAGTTTGCAGGCTGATTATTCAAGGTCGTAGACGGTTGATCGAGAGCCGGTTGGGCGTCAACGCTAACCACCGGGCTTTCGGGCTGTTCGGCTGGTTGCCTATCCGGTATCTCGCCGGGCTTCGATTGATTCCGGCCCGCCCTTTCGCGCTCCTCCCTCGCCCTGTATTCCAGGTGCTTGGCTATCTTCCTCCGCTTCTCCTCCTCGTAGTCGACGGGCTTGTAATCGCCCGAAGCCAGGTATTGGTGGAAGTCGCGGATCATCTTTATCTTGTCATTGAGCTCCTTGACCAGGTAACCGACCGATGTGCAGGCGAGCACGCCCCCGTTCACGAAACCGGCGACCACGATGAAGAGGCGGCTAAGGAAAGTCCATACCTTCTCGGTTAGGTTCTCGGCCGTCGCCACGTCCACCGTGATGAGGCCGAACATCGCGCTCATAAGGCCGAGGCTGATGATCCTTGAGGCGACGCTTGAGCGTATTACCCTGCGCCTTTTGCGTTCGGTCCGGATTGCGCTCTCGCCGGTTGACACGTCATCGCCCTGCCCGCTCCACGTGGTGAGGAAATAGGCGGAATTGGGGAAGAATACCCTCACCTTGTTGCTTAACACCTTCGCGACCGGTTTGGCCCATACCCCTTTGATGGCCGGAACCGGGACTTTGACGGAATCGACAAGACAACCGGGGTTTATTGGCCTATGTCAAGGCGAGGGAGAAAAAGTTTCTCGCCATCTTTGAAAAGCTCGGCCCCAACGCCACCATCTATGGCGAATGGCTCGTCCCCCACACTATCAAGTACTATCGGCTCGAAGCCTGGAACGAGTATTACATCTTCGATATCCTCCTTTTCAAAGAGATCGAGAAAGAAGGGGAAAAGGAGCTGGTGGCTGACCGCTACCTCGACTACGAGGAATATTCGGCCTTGCTCGACGAGGTCAATAGGCTCGATGGTCCAGCCCTCCTCTATATCCCTTGCTTAGGCAAGATTAAGGATTGCTCGTTAGAGCAGGTCAAGCAATACGCCGAAGAGCATAAAGACTATGTCTACCTGACCAAGGAAGGGGATCTTGGCGAGGGGCTTATCTTCAAGAACTATCAATACCATAACGCCTATAACCGGGTCGTTTGGGGCAAGGTCGTCTTCGCCGACTTCCTGCAGATCAAGAAAGACCACCGGAAGATGAAAGCCAATTTGCCGAAACCGCAGGATCAGGACTTCGAGATCGAGCCCGCTCTCATCGGCAAGCACTTCAACGTCGAATTCGCCCAAAAGGAGAAATGCAAGTTCGAGGAGGCCAAGGGCCAGCCTTTCTCGATGCGTCAGTTTGGCGAACTCCTCTTTAATTCCTACCACGAATTCATCAAGGACAATATCTTCGACTTCATCAAAGAGGCCAAAGCCAAGCCTATCAACTTCAAGCTGATGCAGCGGCTTTATGCCGACGCATTGAAAAGCGCGCTCGGCTATTGAACAAGCCCGGTTAGCCAAGAGGATTTCTGGCAAAGATAAGCAACTGGCGACTTATCTTCCCTCCGCTAACCGGGATTTGTTATCTTCGCTCATTCCAAAAAGTTTGACGAGAGAAATATCGGCATGCGAAGTAATGCGAAATTCATGCGAAGTGGCATGCGAAGTTTATGCGAAGTGGCATGCGAAGCTGTAGGTTTTATCGGACTTTTTTAAATTTCGCTTCCTTTCCTTCCCTTTTGAGTTTAAAGTGGCCGAGTTTATGGAAAAAGAATTCATCTTCCTCCTCCCCAGCCAAGCTCATATGGCTTATGAATTAATTTGGGAAAGGATGGATTGGATGGAGCGAAACCAAATCCATCAATGGGTCAAAGGCGAGTACGACAAAGCCTATCCGGAAAGCTATTTCGCCGATAAAGCCGCCGCCCATCAATTGGTCGGGATTGAGTTAGATGGGCGCTTAATCGCCACCGCCGTCATCTTAGACAAAGACTCCCGTTGGGGCGAAACGACCGAAAAAGCAATTTACATCCATTGCTTAGCCGGCTCCACCTCCTTCCCCGGGGCCGGCCGATGCTTGATCGAAAGAATTGAGGGCTACGCCAAAAAGCAAGGCTACGAATATGCCCGCCTCGACTCGATAAGGACCTCCAAGAGGCTATTCGGCTATTACGCCTCCCTAGGCTATATCAAAGTCGGGGAAGGCGAGGAGCCCTTTTATCGCTTCAACCTGTACCAAAAGGAGCTTAGATAATGAACAAGCCATTGCTGCTTTCCACCAATAACCCGGGCAAACTCAAGGAGTACCGTGATATCCTCGCCCCTAAAGGATATCTGATCTATTGCCCCAAGGACCTCGCCATCGAGATCGAGGTCGAGGAGAACGGGAAAACCTTCCGGGAGAATTCCTGCCTCAAAGCCAAAGCAATAAGCGAATACGTGAACATCCCGGTCATCGCCGATGACTCGGGGCTTTGCATCGATGCCCTCGACGATTTCCCCGGGTTATACAGCGCCCGTTACGCCGCTTCCCTCGGCGGTTACCCCGCCGCCTACGCCGACTTGAACAAGAAATTGGAAGGCAAAAGCCGGCTAGCCCGCTTCCATTGCTGCATCTGCTTATTGGAGAAAGGGAAGAAGCCTCTCTACTTCGAAGGGGACTGCCTGGGCAGGATATTGACCGAGCCTCAAGGCAATCATGGGTTTGGCTATGACCCGATCTTCTTCTCCGATGAACTCGGCAAGGCTTTCGGCGAAGCCAGCGAGGAAGAGAAAGACGCCGTCTCCCACCGGGCCAAAGCCATCGCCAAACTATCCCTCTATCTATGCCTCTAACGACAAATATCCTCGAGGGAGTAACCCGGGTATTCGCCTTTTATCCCCTCGGAACCCGATTTTGAAAAGAAACCTTGACCGAATCCGCCGATGCCCAAGGACGTTATTTGCTCTTTCTCCGAACTCACCGCATCCATCCCGAGCTTCGCGATACTTGACCTCGTAGAAGGCATAACCTAATTCATCGTAAGTCACGACGTCGAACTCGCGATTGATTCGCTTAATCGGATCAACGGCCCAATAGACCCCGACTTTCAGTAACGGCGGCTTGATAGCCCGGCTTTGTTTTGGATTAGTAGGAAATCATGAGCCATTCTTTAAAAATCTTTGGGACATATTCATCGTGAAAATCATCGGCGATGAAATGACGATAAAAATCGGGAGGATCCATGATCGCAAGGCCCATAGTCAAATAATGGCATACCCCCAATTAAAACAGTGCAAAATCCCCCTAAATCACAGCAAAGCCAAGGGGATGGCAATTAAGGCTTGGGCCGATAAATAGAGGAGCATGATATAGAAATCCCGTCTTCGATGGTCCTTTCGGAAAAGGGTGAGCCCTAAGAAGGCGTCGCTCGCGATGAAAAGCAAAACCCCGAGGACGACTAGAAGCGAAGGAAAAGAACCGACGAAATAAGCCAAGGCGGAAGCGGCGACCAACTCCACCAACAAGGAGGAAGCGTAAAAACTGACCGCGGCCGCCAAATGCTTCTGGTGGACATATCGATGCAAAAGGGGATAAAGGAGCAAAGGGAGCAGCAGAGCGACGGCGGCTAACCCCTTCCCCCAGGCGAAGGGGGAAGGGAGCCTAATGACCATATAGGCGATATAGCATAGGTGATTGAGCAAGAAAGCCCCGACCCCGAAAGCGAAGGGATATACCTTATGCTTCTTCAATAGCAGCAGATCGCCAATCCAGCCGAATAGCAAACCGGTGAAAAGCCAAGAGGCGTTTAAATCCAAGAAAACGACGGATCCCAGAAGGAAAGGCAGGCACATTCCTTTGCTTAAACGCCGCCACCGCTCTTTCTCAATGAAGCAGAAAAACAGGTGAATGAGCGAAAAGATTGCATATAGGGCGAGGAGAGAATAGAAGCCGGCTTCGCTACCCATACCCAATTATACGGGTATAATTGGTACTGAGGTAAAGACAATGGAAGAAAGCAAACGCAAAGGCTTGGGGGCTAGGGTTTGGGGATCGATACTTTTGGTCGGGATCATCGGCCAGCTGGCCTGGGCCATCGAGAACCAATACATCAATCTTTGGGTCTATTCCCAATCGGGGGATGCGACCCACATCAACTGGATGACCAACGCCTCGGCCATCGTGGCCGCGGTCACCACCTTCTTCGTCGGGGCCTTCTCCGATCGGACGGGGAAAAGGAAAATCATCATCGCCCTCGGCTACACCATCTGGGGGCTGACCGTCTTCCTCTTCGGCCTCATGAGCTTCGCCAACATGGAGCTATTGGGGGCTGAGCCGGCTAAGGCGATCCTCCTCGTCGGGATCCTCAATTGCCTCGTCGACTGCGTCATGACTTTCTTCGGCTCGAGCGCCAACGACGCCTGCTACTCAGCCTTCGTCACCGACCACACCGAGCCGAAAAGCCGGCCCTTCGTCGAGTCGGTCATCTCGGTCATGCCGCTTCTAGCGGTGGCCTTGATGATGTTATTGGGGCTTTCGCTCGGCTTGCCCGGGGATTCAACTGGCCTAAGCCAAAGCGAGTTCGCGATGAAAGTCGACTCCAGCTGGCTTATCTTCTTCCTTATCTGCGGACTGCTCACCACTTCGGTCGGGATCATCTCCTTCTTCCTATTGCCCAAAGACAACATCGCCCCCAATCGGGAGAAGAACTACCTTTATAACCTGCTCGACGGGTTCCGGCCTCAAACCATCAAGGCCAACCCGCTGTTCTACGTTTGCTTATTGCTCTTCCTTTTCTTCAATATCGCCGTCGATTCCTTCTTGCCCTATTACTTGGTTTATTTCCAAGAAGGACTTGGTTTTGCGGGAATTTCCTTCTATGGGGCGATGGCCATCATCATCGGAGTCTCCTCGCTACTGGTCATTATTGCGGGCTTATTCATGGATAAGCTTGGCAAAATGAAGTTCCTTTTCCCGGCGATTATCGCCATGGCCCTCGGGGCCCTCGGCTTGTTCTTTAGCGGAACGAACAAATACTTCGCCGTCTTCGCCGCCGTCGTATTGATGGCCGGTTATCTAATCGGGACGGCCGCCATCGGGGCCCGGCTACGCGACGAGACCCCGGAAGACAAAGTCGGTTCCTTGCAAGGGGTGAGGATGATATTCGCGGTCATGCTGCCGATGGTCATCGGGTCGAATATATCGCTTGCTTGCTTCCAGGATATTTACGTCAACGAATATGGCCAAGAAGCCGCGAGGCCGGATAAATGGATGTTCATCGTCACCATGGTGAGCTCGCTTATCGCTTTAGCCCCCGCCATCCTCTTATTGGTTTTGGACAAAAGAAAAGCCCGGGACGTGGTCCAGGGCTAATTAACGGCGATAACCGGAATAACGGGATCGAGCTCGTCTCGCCCCCGGTCGTCCCACCCTTCCTCGAAGGCGGCTATTTTGTTATTGAGTTGCTCTTGCGTCACCCCTTTGAACTGCACCTGATTCAGCTTATCGCAATATTGGAAGGCGTTCCTTTCGATCATCGCTACCGAAGAGGGGAGAATAAGCTCTTCCAATCCGTAGCAATTCTTGAAGCAATTGAACTCGATGGTGGTGAGGCTAGTCAAATAAGAGAGGTCGAGGTGTGAAAGCGAGTTCATCCCATATAGCGCCTCGGCTTTAAGCGAGCGGACGCTTGTGGGGAATTCGATGGAGACGATGTTCCGATAGAGGTTGCCTGGAGACGGTTCGCCATCGTTTTTCTTCGGATAAAGGCCCGCGACCCCGGTGACGGGCAACGGGGATTGGATATCGCTCAAATCGACTGAATACATATTGCTGGGATCGAAAGTATCCAAGGTCAAGGAGGCGATGTCGTAGCCGCGGGCGGCGTAATCGTAATCGAGGCCGACTTTATACCCGTTTATATCGACCACGGTCGTCTCAGGGACATATTCTTCCGCGGTAAGGCTAAGCGGCTCAGTCAAGGGGTGCTCTTCGAAATAAGCATTAAACTGCTCGGGGTAAAGGGAGGTTTCCTCGCTTAGCTTCCACTTGCCGGTGAAGACGAGGGTCTCGCCGTTTTCGCCGCTGATCGAGGGAAGGCTTTTGGGCGGGGTCACCGTTCCCCCATAAGGGAAGTAACGCTCCTCATGAATGAGCTCCGCCCCATCTTGGTAAACGAAGGTGACGGCGATCTCGTCGGCTTGATAGATCGGGGTCAAGACGCAGTCATAACGGATGTGATCCTCTTCGATAGCCTTGCCCGCGACCTCCTCGGGGTCAGTTAAGGCGTATTGCCCGCGGAATCCCTTTAAGCTGAAGGGGCGGCCGCCATCGTCTATTAATTGTTCGGGGACGATGACGGTTTTGGTTCCATCTTCATTCAAGAGGGCAACAAGCCCCTCCTCATCATAAATCGAGGAATCATAAGCGAGGGTCAATCGCTTGTTTTCCCAGGATGACAATCCGATGGGGGTTAAGCTTTCCTCCCCCTCTTCGCCATAGCTCACCATCATCGGCTTGGCGAAGGTAACGGTATAATCCTTCGAGGTCTCTTGGTAGATCGCCTCGATGGTGACCTTTTCCTTGACGGTATAGCTGCTTTGCTCATAAAGAGCCGCCTCCCCATCGCCGAGTGTCAACTCGAAATGGGAGAAGACCCCCTCGGTATGGTAATTAGGCGCGGTATAGCCAAGGGGCAGATTGTTATTTTGCCCCGCCCCATCGACGAATTGAACCGACGACGGGGATAAGGCGATGTCCGTCCCATACGGCAAGAGGCCGGAATATAGGCTCTTGCCGTTGTCTTTGACGGTGACCGAATACATCAAGGGGTTGGATTCGAAATAGGCGAAAACGACGCCCGAGCCTTTGACGCCGCTTATGACGGCATAGGCCTCGGAATCGCTGGTATCGATCTTGCTCCCGTCTTCGTAGGAGCCGATCCATCCGGCGAAAGAAAGGGAGGTGCCCTCAGCCGGGGTTTGGGTGGGAACAGTGTAATCGATCCCGTCCTCCTCGACCGTCGGCGAGGCGATCCGCTGGGCCGGCTCGGCGGTCTTCAGCGAATAGCTTGAGGAGATAAGGGTCGCTTTGCTTAGGTCGGGGTTGGCATAATCTATCCCCTCGTAATCGGAATAGAAATCGATCCGATAATAATCGTTCGGGTCGCCCCGAAGCGAATTATCCTCGTTATTGCAGGCGAGCAAGCCCGGCAATAAGAACAGCAAAAGCAACGTTTTCTTCATCAGTTAACAATTATGCCTTTCTTGCCCAATAAGGGCAAAGGAAACCGCGAAATGGACTCCTCCATCATCCAAAGAAGGCCAACAACGTTTCCGCCTGCATATAAGGCGTTAATACGTGGATGGGCAAAGAGGCGAAACCCATGATAAGCCAAGACCAGCCTCATCAGCATTGGACTAGCCCCATCGAGATTGAGGTAAAAAGGGGATGATCAAAGCTCTTGCGGACAATCCATCCGTTACCTTAAAAACCGGTTTTTATCCGGATATTAAGAAGCCCCGTTTAGATCAATAATCGCCCCAGCGCGGTTCGGTGTGGCCGCCTTTGGGTTAGCAAGCAAATGAAATCTCCTAAAAAGGTGTAAAAGTTCATCGGTTTTCCTATATAAAAGGTGTAAAAGTGCTATAAAGGCTATTAAAAAAGGTGTAAATCCTCCGATTCTTTCCTAAAAAAAAGGTGAAATTTAATCAGTTAATCTCTTTATTGAATAAGTATTAATCGGTCTAATTTGTCTAGGTGGCGAATACGTTTAAAAGAGAAATCGAAAATGAACTGAAGAAATGGAAACAATCTCTGCCTTCTTCTCGTCAGGCGGTGGTAGTCAAAGGGCTAAGGCAAATCGGCAAGACGACATCGGTTTTGGGGTTTTGTCGCGAGAACTTTCCCTCGATCGTCCACATCGACTTCCGACGCCGCCTTCAAGCTGATCAAAGGCAACCTCGGGCAAGTCGGGGACGTCCTGACCTTGCCTTGGTATATGTCGATGTTCTTGCTGGAGTAAGCATCGGGCGCTTGCATCGACGGAAAGAGCAATTCGTCGACGCGCCCCCGCCTGGCATCTTGAAAGGCTCATTATAGAAAAAAGCCTCTAGTTGTTTAAACCAACCAAAGGCTCTTTTGCTTTAGCGTTCGCTTCTCTATCGCGAATTAGGCTTGCCCGGGATCAATGTTCGCGTCGCCGGCGGGCGGCTCGCCGCCCATCAGGCCGATGATCATATTGGTCATATCCTTATATTCGGTTTTATCCGGGACGGATGGGGTTGTAACCTCACCGGTCTCGACGGTCAAGGTCAGCCCAAGCTCTTTCGCCTCAAGCGTCGGCATGTCTTCGCCGCTTAGCTTCCCAGAACATGGATCGAGGGCGAGGCTAAGATAACTGCCGTCCTCCTTATAGGATAAGGTGGCGACGACCGAATCAAAGCCAACTAAGCTCGGCATCCCTTGGGGACCACCGCTTCCCGCCTCAAGCAAGGCCTCCGGGTCGAGGGTGGCCTCGATCGAATAGACGTCCCCGGCTTTGCTCAAGTCAAGGTCGAGGAAAGTGAAGGTGGTATCGCCATTGATGATGCTCTCGACCATGGTGACGACGTCCTTCGCCGATTCCTGCTGCAGCAGGCCATAGACATCGGGGATGGCGGGGATCGAAGGCGGGAGAAGGCCCTCTTCGACGAATTTGGCCCCATCGACGTACATTTTATCGTCGAACATGGAGAGGGCTTGGTTTTTCTCCTCCTCGGTCGCGTCTTCCGACATGGCGAAATCGAGGATGAAATCGGTGAGCAGCCCAAAGCCGCCTTCCGACATATCGAGGTAAAGGCCGCTTCCGACTAAGGTGATGAGCTCATCGATGACGGTGCTCTTGACCTCATAAGATAGGGAGCTGAGCTTGGTTTTGTCTTTCCCGGGGGTCGTATCGTAGACGTCTTGGGTATATTCCCCTTCGATCGTCCCCTTCAAGGAAATGGTCCCCGATAGATCGTCGATCGCGGTCATCTGTTCATCGGGGGATGAATCGCCGCTTTCTTTCTGGAGGCCCGCCACCTCAACGCCGAGTTCAAAGCCATCGAGGGCAAAGCGTATATACTCGTTGTTGGTGATCTGCTTGTCGATGACGTGATTGCCTTGGCTGTCGGTGGTTCCTTGTTCCATCGAAACGTATTCGTAGTCGTAGATGAATTCGCCATCTAGGGCCAAATTCAAGGCGATGGCTTCGTAATCGAGGTTCTCAATGGCCGAATGCAAAGCGGAAACGGCTGCTTCGCCGGTGATAGGCTCGGCCAACGGGGCATCGCTATCGAAGGAGGAGCCGTCGGTCGATCCCGAGTTCGAGTCGGTGACATCGTCTAAAGGGGAGGAGGAATCGCTATCGGTTGGCGCTGGGGTCGGGGAAAGAGAAGAGGAGGAGCCCGCCGTCGGCGAACAGGCCATTAAGGCAAAGGCCGAGGCGAGGAGGAGCAGACTGTTCTTTTTCATGCTTTTTTCCTTTCGGTGGCATTAGATTATTGAAAAGGCAGGGTTTTGTCAATAAATTAGCCGGATAGCAAAGATAGGGGCGCTTTTAAGAAGGCAAAAACTTCCTTCGTTACGGGAACAAATAGCCACCGATCGATTGAGTGTCGATATTCCTGCGCCGCTCGAGCTAATCGAAACTATCCGCTTCAAAGAGGCAAGGCCCCCAGAGGGGGTAGGAAACGGGAAGCAGAATAGACTGAATGCGCGTGGGAGCGAGCAGCCGCGAGGCTGCCCCTTTTTTCCTTAGCTGACCAAGGAAGGGGCGATTAATCTCGCTCGTCCTGCTCAGGCGAATCGAAATCTCCAGGGCCAGGATCGCTCAATAGGCCCGGAGGATCTTAAGAAGAAGGCGGAGCATGCCCTCCTTTCCCCCGCTTCCAAGCCATCCATCCCCAAGGGGGCGTAGTCGAGGTTGAGGCAAAAGTCATTACCTCAATGAATAAGCAGGATTAGTCGCTTCAACCCAGCGAAAAAAGGCGCCACCGGCAATCGGAGACGCCCTTTTCGCTTGCTTATGACGGTTAATCGATGAACCGCTTAAGGAACTTCACCATCTCGGGGACGAAGAGCTTTTCATACCCAAGCAAAGTCGGATGGACGTCGTCGGCCATATAATCGTCCATCCGGATGATGGCCTGGATATGCTTATCGGAATAAAGGTCAAGGAAGGGGACTTGGTGATAGGCGGCGAGCTCGTGCATCCCCTCGACGGTCAAGCCGTAATCGGACTGGTCAAGCCGGGGGGAGGAATAGAAAAGGGGCTGGATCCGGTTCCTTTTGCAGAAAAGGATCAACGAGGTGATGGCCCCCATCGTCGTCCCCTCATCGTGGGAGAAGACGTCGCCTAAGGGGACGTGCAGGCGGACGTCGTTGGTCGAGAGCTGGCAGAAGCAGGCGTCATATCCCCCATCCCGCAGCCCCTTCTTGGCCCGGATGAGATAGGAATCGGGATACATGGTCGACATGGTGGTCCCATTGACCGCGTCCTTGGTATAGGTGGCCTCGGTTTCCTTGCCGAGCATCTCGACGAAGGAAACCCCCTCGGTCGCATAGCCATAGGTCACCGAGGACCCCAAGCAATAGATTTTCTTGCCTTTGAGTTTGCCCATATCACTTCTCCCTGTAGCCAGAATAATACAATATCTCGACTTTTCCCTCGAAAAAGTTGTCGTTGCCGGATTCTTCGATCTCGATCTTCTTAAAAGAGGAAGGGGATCCCCCGTAATGGATTTGGCATTGCCCGACCGCCCCGAAGAAATTCGCCGGAATATTGGTAACCGAGCTAGGCAGGTAAATATCGGTGGCAAACGGGTAATAGACCACGTTGCCCTCGAGGTCGACCTTTCTCCGCGTCCATTCCCCTTCGGTGAAATCGAAGCCCGGGGAAAAGACCGCCTTCTCGACCTCAGGCATCAATTCGACCCCGTCCCGGAGATAGCCATTCGATAAAGCGGCGGAGCAGCCTTGATCGATCGATAAGGTCGAGATATGGTCATGGAAATCGAGCAAAGCGGAAGACTCGGTCAAGTTCACCGGGATGGCGAAGCCAGCGAAGGCCGAATAATCGCTATCGTAGGACAAACTGGCCCCGCTTAGGCTCAATTGCCTGATCCCTAGGCAATCCTCGAAGCAATTCCGGCCCAATTCGTAGGACCCCGCCTGGAAATAGAGGGAGGAGAGTTCTTTCGCCGAGGAGAAGGTCCCTTCGCCGATCAAGAGGGAGGAGAAGCCGGAAAAAGCCAAAGAGACCACTTGCCCCGCCGTCCCCGAAAGATGGGAGGCGATGCTTTTGACCGGGATCCCCTCGATTGAGGAGGGGACCTCGACCGAATCGGTCGATAGCTTCAATGAGAACAATTCGTATTGCCCGTCTTTATAGCCGTAGATGGCTTGGTCATGACGTCGGTAGAAAGCGGAATAGGAAAGCCGGTCGGACAGGGCGATGGCCAAGACCAATCCGGCGTTAAGCAGCCCAGAGCAAAGGAAATAGATCCGGCCGGGCCAATAGGTTTTCGCCAAGCGGCCGCCCGGCAGGCTCGCCGCCCCTTTGAAGACGAAATAAAGGGCGAAGAGGATCGAGGCGATGGCGCAGGCGAAGCCAACCTTAAGCAAGCTGACCAAGAAGATATCGAAATAGCCGACGAAGCCGAGGATTAAGGACAGGATCGCGAAAACGGCCCCGGTTATGGTCAAAACGTAGAAAGCCAGGGCCCAACGCCGGGCCTTCCTCTTCGCTTTATCGACCCCGGGCAACTCCTCCTTGGGGATGGTGAGGGTCAGCCGGATGTGGGACTTCCCTTCGGGCGTATATAGATCCGCCCCGCAGACGGGGCAGACTTTGGCTGTCTCGTCGACTAGTGGTTGTCCGCAGAAAGGGCAGTTCATAGGCGGCTATATTATCCTAATCAGGATAAAATGCAAATTGTGGCCACAAAACCCCAAGCCAATTCGCACCCCTCCGACGAACTGCTTGGGTTTGAGGAAGGGCACAATTTGATATGTGAACTTCGTCAAAAAGCATTATACACCAATAAACAGTAAATGCAGCGGCATTCGGTAAAACGGAGGCGATGATCGGCCGCCGATTAAGAAAAGCCGCCATTATTCGCTTAGGCGCATGCTGATGAGGGGATACGGGTTCCCTTGGTCATCTTTTTCCCGTCTATTGATATCGATGAAGCCGAAAGCCAGGCAGAAGGCGTGGTATTCTAAAAGGGTTCACCAAAGGATAGGAAAGCGGGGTCAATGCCCCTATCAAAAACTCAACTGCGGACATGACGATGGGATCGAGTTCGTCGACATGGAAGAGTCAAGCGATTCCGACTCCTACTATGTCGATCTTCCCTCCTCGCTTACCCTCTCAGCCTGCCGAAGCATATGCATTTGCTGACCTATGACGAGCTTTGCTTCGGCCGTTACAACTTCGATTCCTTTAAAATGCAAGTAACTCCTACCTTGGCCCCTTTGGCTATGGGCTGGAAGTTCAATCCCTATCGGCCAAGATGACCTCGGTCATGGAAGAGGGCGATGAGGATCAGATGGAGGACGAGACGGAGTTGGTTCGGACTCTTCACGGCAAAAACCGGATTGGGAAGTATCATTCGATCTTTTTCGGGCGGATCGACCATCGGTTTCCTTTCTATTTCGCCCCCAATCAGCAAGGGTTCATCAAATTCAAGATCGAGGAGCCTTTCCGCCGCTGAACCATCATGGCCAAACCCGGGAAAAACAGTTGGGAAAGGATGAAAGAGGATGCGGAAACCGTTGATTGAGTGGCATTCGTTGATTATCGATTTGATGGTTTTAGAAAACGACTACTTCGAAACCATTTATCGCTTGGTATGCCCTTTTAAGCAAACGGACGCCATTAACGATGTTGTCTGTTCGATCCCAAGATTCAAGGAACTCGACGTTGATAACGTATTGATCGGGGAACCTCGCGAATTCCGCCGCCATCCTTTCGATGCCAGCCGGACACAAGCATGCGGGAGTAGCCCTGCCGGAAAGAGAGGGAAAGCGGGCGTTGAATAGTTTTTCCGGCACTTCGACGCCAAAAAGAGTCTTAACGGCTTCATTCGTCAATTGGATGAAATAGGGGATTCGAACTACTTTGTATCCGCTTTCTTCATAAAACTTCGTCTTTCTCACGTCGTCTTCGATCTTTTGTGGCGAAGTGTAATGCTGAAGTCCATCGAATTCGACAAGAAGCTTAAGCTCATCGCACCGATAATCCGGCCGCAGGCGGAATCGAAGGCCGGGTATTGTCTTATCGTGAATGAATTCTTTCTTAGGAAAGATAACCGCCAAATATTCGTCCAGTCCGTTACGATGAAGACCGGTCGCCGCATCTTTGCCGGCGATGTCTTTGCTATATCTCGACTCGCGGAGAAAGCCCCACTTCTCGCCTTCTAGAGGCGGTAACTGGTATTTGAACTTTGGATGGCTCATTTGATAATTCCGAGCTCCCTCATCTTTTCCTCTCGCAGTTGCCCTAGGGTCTTCTTACCGTTGGCAAGTCGCATGGTCGAATATATTTGAATAGCTTTCCATCCAGTCACTGTTGTTCCAAATTTATGAGCGGCCATAAGTTGGCCTTTATATTCGACATGGTTCCCATCAACAATAGTGGGCCACTTCGTTAGGATTGGAAATAACGCAGATCTTATCGCCGGCCTTCAGTATGTCTTGTTCAATCATCCAATCGAGTTTTGGAAGAGAGGTATGATTCTTTTTCATTCTAATTTCCTCAGCCTCCTCATCTTTTATCTGCCTGGAAGATGGTTCGACTAAAACAAGATTTTCCTCCAACCCATTTATTTGGGCGATGGTTTCGAGAATGGAATAGGCATCTGCTGGGGTCATGTTGTAAAACTCGCGTTTCCTGGTCTTGCCATCGAACTCTTCAATGGAACGGAGGTGCGGATTGAGTTTGTCGATCATCTGGTGAAGCTTCATATCCGTGAGGCGGCGAGGGACCTTGTAGTAGGCATAGATCCTGAAAGCGAAGGGGATGCATTCGCTCCGGTTGAGCTCCTTAAGCCGCTTCTCGACATCGTCCGCGTACCCGATCTTCACGTAATCGGGGAATGATGGATTGGTTAGAATATAAATCACGCTTTGTTGTTCCATGGTTATCTCTCCTTAGAGCCTTTGAAGACATCTTCGTCAAGCTTCAGCTCATACAAGGCCATCAAAGTCTCATAGTACATATCCTCAAAAGTCTCTGACTTTGCATCGCCTGGATAGATGACTCCTTGTATTTCGACATCGTTCATATATCCGCCATGCCTTGTTCTTTCCACGTACGAGGCCATCTCCCTTACGGAGACCATCATCCAAAAGCACAATTCCTCCTCATCGCAATCAGGAAAGTCCTTAACTGCTTTCAGGTAATCGAGCGGCCTTGGCGCATCCTCTCTTTTGAAGCCTTTCTCGTTCTCTCCTAAAACGAAAGTGCGGTAGTAGGATTCGATGTAGGAAGAAAAAGAGATCATGTTGTCTGGAAAAAGGTCTTTTGCAGGCCCTTGCAGCCATTCCAGCTTGTCTTCGTATAGAGGCTCGAGTTCTTTGTATTTCGATGTCTTTGCCGCCGAATGGTTGTCAAATGCTCTTCGGAAATATTTCCCGCCATCGTATAGAAAGGCATCCCCAAAGCCATATTTCTCCGCAAAGCTCTCAATTTCCTTCAGCCCGTCGTCTAT
This sequence comes from uncultured bacterium, assembly GCA_949296775.1. Classification (GTDB taxonomy): domain Bacteria; phylum Bacillota_I; class Bacilli_A; order RFN20; family CAG-826; genus Alloenteromonas. Next base: position 579,228 of record CASFQA010000001.1, read on the forward strand.
CCACGAGCTTTCCTTGATAAGCGCATAGTCGTATCCGGCTTGCCTTAGCACTTCTTTCTGAACATCGTCCGGAAGCGCATCGAAGTCGTTGTAGATTTTCCTCAGATGCTTATGGTGGCGGTTTGCCCCGCTTGCGATTACGCAGTAAGGGAAATACAGGCTTTCTCTGTCGCCATGGTCGATGATGAACTCCCTGGCCCTGTATTCGACATCCATCCTGTACCTTTTGTCATCCGTCTTCTTCCCCATGTAGAAAACCGCAAACGATATGATCCCCGATGCAATCAACGAAAGGATGCTGATGATCAAAGTAACTATTTCGTAAGCAGTCATATTTGACGAAGCCCTACTTGTCCTTCTTCAGCGTCTTGTAGAATTCCTTGGCCATGATGTCCATAACGGCATTCTGGAACTCGCTGTTGTTCAGCAGCTTGTCGTATGCCTGGTCTTGGGAGAGGTAGCAGGCAACGAGGATCTCCTTGAACTTCTCGGGGAAGATTGACTTTATGAACATCTCCGGGTTGTTGCTTCCGACGTACTTCCTCAGGTTGTCCATGACCTCCTTGTCGTTCATCATCATCTTGTAGACAGAGTCCAGGGCCACCCGGTCCGACTCGGAGAAGTTGGCCCCGTAGATCTCGTTCATCTTGGAGACGATCCTCTCCAAGGTGTCGGTCTTCTTGGCGCGGACGTTGTTCGGCTTGAATTCGGTGGGCTTCACCTCGCCGCTTTTCCTCTCAAGGTCGATGGAGCCTCGGAACGTCTCCTTCAGGTTGACGTACTCGAGCTGGATTTTGTCGGTTATGTCGATGACGTCGACCTTCGATTTCGGCAAAAGCCTGAGGAGCTGGGAGGTAAAGAGGTAGTCCTTGAACAGATCCTTGTCAGCGATCCTGACGAGCTGCGTCACGAAGCCGTAGGCGCGGACGAACTTCATAAGGCTGTCCCTGAACCTGCCCCTCGTCTCGAAGTCTAGGTCGGCGTACTTCTCGGTTATCGGCTTCATCAGGCTGGTGATTTTCCCGAGTGTCTTCTCGTCTTGCTTTTTCCCATCCTTGGCGGCTTCCATGATCTCCTTGAAGCGGTCGACGTCCTCGTTGGAGAAAAGCGAATAGGATTTCAGCTTGGAGAGGAGGTCGTAGACGTAGTTGACGTCCGTATCACCGACGAGCTCGACGTTCTCATAGTATTTCTGGAAGGATTTCTTGATGTCGTCATCCGTGTTTTCGAAATCGAGCACGAAGGTATCGGATTTGCCCTTGCAGGTCCGGTTGAGCCTCGAAAGCGTCTGGACCGCGTTGATGCCCGACAGCCTCTTGTCGATGTACATCGAGTGGAGCAGCGGCTCGTCATAGCCGGTCTGGTACTTGTTGGCGACGACCATTATCCGGAAGTCGTCGGTCGAGAAGGCCTTCCGGAACTTCTTGTCGGTGTTGATGGGGTTCCCTTCCCCGTCGACGTTCATCGTCGCCTCGGTGTAGACCTTGGGGTCGTCGTCGAACCTCACCTCCCCGGAGAAGGCCACGAGCACGCCCATGTCGCCGCACTGCTCCTTGTGGGTCTTGATGTAGTTCTGGATGGCGTAGTAGTACCTCACAGCGTTGTGCCTAGAGGAGGTGACGACCATCGCCTTCCCGTGTCCGTTGATCTTGTACCTCCCATTGGTCAGGAAGTTCTCCATGATGACGCTGACCTTGTCGGAGATGGTCCTTTCGTGGGATTTGTAATAGGCGTAGAGGGCTTTCTTCGTCTTGTCCTCCACCAGCTCCGGGTTGTCGTCCCCGACCTTGGCGAGCCTGAAGGCCTGCCTGATCGTCACGTAGTTGGCGAGGACGTCAAGGATGAAGCCCTCCTCTATCGCCTGCCTCATGGAATAGGTGTGGAACGGGACCTTCTTCCCATCCTTGCCCTCATAGCTGGAAAGCTCATGGACGAGAATGTCATCGCCCGCCTTCGTGCCGAAGAGCTCCAGAGACTTCGAGTTGGGCGTCGCGGTGAAGGCGAAGAAGGACTGGTTGTCGTGGTGCCCCTGGGCCAGGATCTCGTCGAGCATCCTGTCGTCATCGTCGATCTCGTCCAGCGTAAGGCCCTCCTCACCCCTGTATTCCTCAAGCTCCTTGTCCCTGTCGATGAGCGATTTCCTAAGGGTCTTGGCGGACTCCCCGCTCTGCCCCTGATGGGCCTCGTCGATGATGATGGCGAATCTCCTGTCCCTCATAGAATCGAAATCCTTGTAGGCGTAGAGGAACTTCTGGATGGTGGAGATGATGATCTTCTTCCGGTCGTTGATGGCTTCCTTCAGCCCGCTCGAGCCGGAGGATTTCCTGATCGACGCCACCAATCCCGCGGTGTGGTCGAAGGACTCTATGGTCTCCTGCAGCTGGTTGTCCAAGACGATCCGGTTGGTGACGACTATGACCGTGTCGAATATCGGCTTCTCCCTCTCGTCGAAAAGGGACGCCAGCCTATACGCAAGCCAGGCTATCGAATTCGATTTCCCGGAGCCGGCCGAATGGTTGATGAGGTAGTTGACACCGCTCCCGTGCATTCTGACGTCGGCGACGATCTTGTGGACGACGTCGTACTGGTGGAAGCGCGGGAAAATCACCCTCTGCGTGGTAACCGTCTTCTTCTCGCCCTTTGGGGTCATCGTCTCCTTCTTGACGGTTGCGACGGTGATGAACCTGTTTATCAGATCCAAGACCGAATCCTTCGTCAGAACCCTTTCCCACAGATAGGAGGTCACATATCCGTTCGCGTTGGCCGGGTTGCCCTTGCCACCGGGATTCCCCGCTCCGTTGGAGCCTTGGTTGAACGGCACGAAATCATCGTAGCTGTCGATCCTGGTCGACATGTAGACGTCGTAGAGATCCACGGCGAAGTAAGCGAGGATGCGCGAGTTGAACCGGAAGGCCACCTCCTTCGAATCCCTGTCCTCGGCCCACTGCTTGATTGCGTTTTCGTAGGTCTGCCCCTTGAGGTTGTCCTTAAGCTCGAGGGCGAAGAGGGGTATCCCGTTTAGGGAGATGACCATGTCGACCGCGTTGGCGTTGAGGAGGGAATACCGGAACTGGCGGGTCACGCCCAGGATGTTTTTGCCGTACAGCTCATTGAGACTTTCGTTCAGGTCGTTGTTCGGCTTGAAATAGCAGAGCTTGAACTCCATCCCAAGGTCCCTGATCCCTTTCTTAAGGACATCGAGGACCCCCCTGTTGAGGATCTCATTGTTCAGCCTTCGGTATAGTTTCTCCTTGGAGGCCGGCCCATATGTCTTCTGGTATCTAGACCATTCCCTGGGCTGCGTCGATTCGATGAATTCGAGCAACACATCGAAAAACAGATTCTTTTCCAGGTCGTATTCTGTGGGCAATATCTTCCGGTAACCCTGGTTCAGAAGGGAGGTCTCTATGTCCTGCTCGAACCTCTTTTCGTCGTCTTCCAAAGGCATAGTCATTCCTCCTTTAATTTATTAAGCCCAAAATTATGGACACGATTATCGCGACAGCCGAAAGCCCAATGCTTATTACACTTGTTATGAGATTTACTCTTTTGGCTCGAGCTTCGGATTGCTCACGTTTTCTCTGCTCTTCCAAAAGCTGATTCCGCAACTTCAGAATGTTTAGATTCTGCTCATATGAGGCTTTTAGCTGTTCGGCTTGAAGCGAGATCTTCTGTTTTTCTCGGGCTTCCTTTTCTTCGGTTATCCTTTCGTCTTCGTCGACTAGTTCAGAAAATGTTCTCGCAGAATTAATAGAGTTGGGATCAACATTTAAGTTTTTAAAATGAAACATATTATTCCACCTCTCTTTTACCTGTCACGTATTCATAAATCAAAGACTGGCGATATTTAACTAATTTCTCAATTTTTCTCTGGTGCCCTTCAACTAATTCGTCGATAAAAGAGCACTTGAAATCTAAATAGTCAGCAAGTTTCTTCTGCTCATCGATTGGAGGCATTACTACAAGGATATTTGATATCTCTTCTGAAGAAATATGAACTACTTTAAGCTTTGATTTGCCTTTGCTTTTTTGCGCTTGAGAAGCGTTGCAGTACATAGCATAGTTCAAAAATCGGGGGTCTTGGCTATGCTTTCCTATGATGATGTCCCCTCCAACAAGTATTTTCTTGTCACCCAAATAGACAACGTTCTTTCCGATTTCCTCGATTAATTCACCAGTGCCTGCAAAGAGGATGTCGCCGTACGAAGCAAACCGCTGGGAAGGTATAAGCTTCAATTGTGTTTGCGAGAAGCATTTACTGATGCAGATATCGTACTTCGAGTAAATTTCGCCGTATCTGACACAATCAATATCTCCGCCTTTAACTACTTGTTCTTTTGTAATGCCTTGTCCTTTACTAAAGGATTCGAAAACATACTTGGCCCGCAGTAATTGCCAATTTGCAGGGCAATAACCGATTGATTCAACTCCACTGTCCTTCATGGGAACATCGGGATCAAGCCCCTTTGTCACCGTTTCGCTGATGAGCGCCTGCTTGTATTCCTTCAGCTTCTCTATCTGCCTCTCCTCATTAGCGATGAGAGCATTGATTTTCTCTTCCTTGGACTTTAGGACCTCGACGATTTCGTTTTGCTCATCAATTGGAGGTACAAGGAGCGGCAAATTCGAAAACTTTTCTTTGGTAAAGTGAGAAATGGTTGCCTTGTTGCAAATGACATCCAAGTAGCCGCAATGTCTCACAAACATCAGAAAGTAATGCAGAAAGTCATTAGGGAGATTAGATTTGGGCCTAGTCCTCATTATCGAGTTTTGGAAATAGACGTCGGGACAATCGAAGTCCACGATCGCCGAGCTGGCAACGTCGCCGCCTTCTACCACGAGCAAATCACCCCTCTTTAGCGAAAGACGTTCCGTTTCTTTGGGGCTGAACCACATCTGCTTCAAATCGCTCAAGTTAAAGGTATCGTTTCCTAGGTTGGCCGCGCAAATATAAGGCTTGATGATGTCGTCATCTTCTTCTTTCGATGGCTGAAGCATCTTCCCTAAAGTAATTTCGTAAAGGTTCGAAACCTTGGTTACGGTCCAGCCGGTAGGGGTTTCTCCGTACCAGTTACTCATTTTCGAAAAGCTCCTTCATCAAGGCGGACTCCTCTGCTTCTAGCCCTTTGATGTCCTTCTCGATCTCGCTGCTCGGAGTTGGAGGCACGAACTTGTAGAAGATCCTCGTGAACGGGATTTCGTAGCCGACCTTGTCCAGACTCCTGTCGAGGTAGGCGTCGGGGTTATATGGAGTAACGTTTTTGGCAATGTATGCATCGATATCCTCGCCCAACGGGATTATCTCCGAATCCCTTTTCGATTTGTCGGGCTGGGGTTTTCCCTTCTTCAGGACAAGCTCGCCTTTTTCGTCTTTCAGAGGGGTCTCAACGGTGACCTTGGTGTAGCCGAAATAGGAGTTGGCGAAAACCTTCGACTCCACAACCAGTCCGTTTTGCTTGAGCTCTTCGTCGGTGAAATCGTTGTAGATTTTCAGAATCAGATCAACGCATTCGTCCGAAAGATCGACCCTCTTGTTGCCGATGTTCTTTCTCCTCTTCGCAAAGCACTTGGAGGAATCGATGAGCTGAACCTTGCCTTTCCTCCTGATCTCCTTCGATTTGGCGATGACCCAAATGTAGGTGGCGATTCCCGTGTTGTAGAAGAGGTCGTTCGGCAGCTGGATGATGGATTCGAGAAGGTCGTTCTCAATCAGATACCTCCTGATCTCCGAAGGGCCGCTTCCGGCGTCGCCAACGAATAGGGACGACCCGTTCTGGATGATGGCCATCCTGCCCGTCTGCTTCAGCTTCTTTACGCCATTGAGCAAGAACAGCATTTGGCCGTCGCTGATTGAAGGCAATCCGGGGCCGAACCTTCCGTCGTAGCCCTGCTTCTCGTACTCGCTCTCGACGAACTTTCTCTCCTTCTTCCAGTCGATTCCGAAAGGAGGATTCGAGATGATGTAATCGAACTCATAGCCCCGGAATTGGTCCTTGAGGGGGTTGTCGCTGTCGCCGCTGATCAAGGTGTCGCCGTATTTCATGTTGTCGGCATTCCCGCCCTTGATGAGCATGTCGGCCTTGGCTATGGCGTAGGTCTCCTCGTTCAGCTCCTCCCCGAAGAGCTTGAGCTCGGCCTCGGGATTCACTTCCTTGATCCTCTCCTCGAGGCAGCCGAGCATCTGGGAGGTCCCCATCGCCATGTCGTAGGCGGTCTTGTAGCAGCCGTTGGCCCTGATGTCCTCCTTCTCATTGATGATCAGAAGCTCCGCCATCAGGTAGATGATGTCCCTCGCGGTGAAATGGGCTCCCGCCTCCTCGTCGTAGGATTCGGAGAACTTCCTGATTAGCTCCTCGAAGATGTATCCCATGTCGTTTGATGTAATTTTGTCAGGTGACATGTCGGCTTTCTTCGAGTTGAACTCGCTGATGATCTGGTAGAGCAGGTTGGCGTCGCTCAGGGTCTTGATCTGCTCGTAGAACTTGAAGCGATTGATGATGTCCACGACGTTGTCGCTGAAGCCCTGAAGATATGCCTCGAAGTTCTCCCTTATGTTGTCCGGGTCGGAGAGCAGGGTCTGGAAGTCGAACTTCGAGCAATTGTAGAAATCGTGCCTCGCCACCTTCTTCAGGACGGCGTCCTTGGCCTTCTCGTTGAGGTTCCTCTCGTCGACGATCCTCTTCTGCTCCACGACCGCCATCTTGGTGTCCCTCAAGGCATCGTCGAACCTCTTGATGACCGTCATGGGGAGGATGACCTTCCCGTACTCGTGGGGTTTATAGGGGCCGGAAAGGTTTGTGGCTATCTCCCAGATGAGGTTTGCCTTTTCCTGGATGTTCTTATTGGTAAGATTCTGTCTCTCGTTTATGCTCATCGCTTCACCTCTTTGTCAGTCACCGACCTTCATCCCGGCTTCTTTAAATAAACCGACCAGCTTCTTCTTCATGGCCATGTTCGGCTCGAAGGCGCCGGTCTCCCACCTGGACACCGTGACGTAGTTCACCCCCAGCTCCTTGGCCAGCGCCTCCTGGGTCAGGAACCTGCGCTCGCGGTATTCCTTTATCATCTTCGGGTAATCGAACATAGGCGCACCTCACTTAGCACAAGTTTAGCATAAACAACATACCAAAAAGAAGGGCTTCGACAATTTTACCTAGTGCCACGGGAAGAATTTCGGACATGGGTTTCCGCAGGGGTATCGCTTTTTCGGGAAGGGTATCGAAATCCGGCCGACTTTCATTTCCCTAGTAGGGGCATCCCCTCGAGAAAGGGCCAGTCGGCACGCCCGAAAGCTACCGGAAAAACGATTGGAAACGAAAAAATCCCGATTCTCTCGGGACTTTATGCGTCATTTCGATACCCTTGGATTGTATCAAAATGTCAGTGGCAAGATGATAAGGGGGATTCCCGATAACGATATCGAATTTCATATTCCTGTCTCCTTGGAAAAATATATTCTGCAAGTAACGAAGCAATTCAAGTTTCTTATGATGCATGAATTCATAAGCGTATTGGCATAAACACTGTTGGCATTAATTCCGCAAAAAGGGCATTTGATTTTCCTTTTGTCCTCTTTGCCCATCGAATCCAACTGAGCTTTTGTATATCCGAAATCATGGTCAGCGGTTGGAGTCTTGATGTTGCCTTCTTTATCATTGAACCACGTCCCGTTCCCGATGGCATAACCATTAACGTAATGACCATCAGAAGCTTTAATTCCGTCGCATTTTCTATTCGCATCGGAACAGTAATACAAAGTGCGACGGGCAACATAGGAGGTAAATTTGGTTTGGCCGATAGCGAAAATCATTTTCTGTAGGATGCGTTTGCGACGCTCTTCTTCGTTAGGAATCACGTCTATAAGCCCTCTGTCAAGCCTAATGGCGATTTCTCTTTCGAAGATGCCGTTTTTGTCGCGGGGTTCAACCATTTATAATTCGGGTTGCGCCAAACTTCCTCAGGCAAAGAATCAAGGATCATGTCGCAAGTTTTCCGCGGGGTAAAAACCTCATCGTTGCCAACGTTGGTGATTGTTTCAAGAATATCAAAATGTTCTAAATAATCATAAGCGGTTTCGACAGCCGTCCGCTGGTCGCGTTCAGCATCCAACGCCACATTCCGTTCATCGTTCATCTGGATAATTCACCTCCGGCATTTCAAAAGGCAAACTGATTTTGTTCGGCGAGCATTTCCATACGGGGGATTTGATTGAGATGTTGTGAAAATTCTTCGTTGTCTTTTCCGCTTTCGGCATTTCGAAGGCAACATCGCAAAGGATGCCAATCTGGGTCTTATCGTAATTGGTCATAGCCCATATGACGTTTTCATATATCCTCAGTCGAAGCAAAGCGTCTTCGGCAAGGGACAAAACTATTCCTTTTGGAGACAAATAATCCAAAGTCAACGTATACATGTTATTCCTTTGCCTGTCTAATAAGTTCTTGTCCATTTCGATGAGTATATTGTCGATATAGATCTAAGAACCTTGACAAATATATCTCTTGAATCCAATTCATTAATTCTGCCTAAGCGGAGTTCGAGCATTCGACATGTAAATGCGCCGTCCCCAGAAGTTGGCTCAAGGATACGCTTTGACAAATCGCAAATATTATCTTCCCCAATCCCGTTGATCATCCCATCAACAATAAACCTCGGGGTAAAGTTTGAAAATTATCTAAATCGTCCTTATCACCATTGGTACGCAAATCTAATTTATCCAATTTGCTAATACACGAAAGTTCTCTTTGAACTTTCTTGTCGTTTAAAACCAACGCCAACACCTGATCATATGTGAAATCGGTAAATGCCAGTTCCATCAATAGCCCTCTCTACAGTATTAAACCGGAGTCTTTAAAAAGCCCCACGAGTTTCTTTTTCATTTGCATATTGGGTTCGAATCGGCCTGTTTCCCAACGAGATATGGTTACGAGTTTAACGCCTAGGAACTCAGCCAATTGAGATTGAGTCAAAAAGTTAATTTCGCGATATAGTCGAATTAACTTAGGATAGTCATACAACGGCTTTTTGTTCATGTCATGAATTTATCATAGTTATATCATTATGCCAGGTTAAAAATACATCGAATTCGACGCGATTATCGCGTAGATTTTTTTGCATCGTAACTAATAATTACATATATCGGCGTAATTTCCGATTAAGTTTGGAATTCGTCGTTGGCTTGATAATAAATTTCCATGCGGATCAAGCCCTAAAAGGACTTCTCACAGGCGTTTATCGGCCCTTCTCCTCAAAGTTAACAATGCGGCGGACAAAGCAACAACCACTAGGCACAAGGCTGCCAAAGCGACAACATCGGAGCCGACATAGGAGCTAGAAGCGCCCACCAAACGACTAATGTCGCGACCTAAGAAATTCTCATATTCCCTCGATCCATACTTCGAAAGAATGTAATCGTATTTTGCTACCACTCTCTGATAAGTAGCTCCAGTCGCGTCTGCTTGGGCACCTTTGTACTCGCCCTGCTCTTCAACACTCAGCGTCTCAAACGCCTCCTTGGTGGCATTCCACTCCTCAACCGAAGGCGGGGTTGACCCACTTCCGTCGCAGGTTAGGTCGGCAAGCATCGCCTTAGCAAACGGATCCATCGCTTCTTCATACGTAATGGTTAACGACTGTACGTTAAAGTAACCGACCATGACATTGACGGAAAACTCAAATGAATCCACCCCGATTATCGGATAATCAAACGGGGCGGTCAAATCAACGTAACTGCTGCTCGACAACTTGCCGTCGTTAAGATCAGCGAAGAAGACTTTCTTGTTCACGCCTACGCCACCATTTAGGCGATAACCGATGTAGAACTCGGTGTTGTTGCTGCTTTTCACGGCAAACGACACATCTGTAATCACGACGCTGTCTAGTCCTCCAAGGCTATAGGTCACATTGTCTTCCTTGCCAACAAAGCCGACTTCACCAGCATCGGTTTGCGAATAACTCGCCTGGACACCAACTTCCGAAACAACCTCACAGCTATCTAACCCCGTTGGGGTTATGGTGATAGTCGAAGGAGGCTCCGCCACCTCGGCATAAACCGCCGTTGGGTCTTTCTCAGGAACGAACAATGCACCAACTAACGTCAAAAGAAAGAGAGGATAGGCTTTCATAATTGCCTCCTTTAATTGTTATGTAAGTTTAATAACAAAATAATTAATCGTCAATTTATTAATTGAATACGATCAAATAGCTCTTAATTTCAACAAGCAATCGTGTGCGTATGAAAATTTGAACGCGGATCTACTCTTCAAATTTTAATGAAAATATTTCCTAATTCGCGAGGCTCGACTTTAATTAAGCCACCGCCATATTTCCTGCCGGCAGCCACCATGTCGTCTGAAGGAATATTGTTCAGAACGTCAAGCAAATCATACTTGCTGATTTTTTTCTCACCGATCAGTTTTGCCAGCAAAGATGTGGGGTATAGCATTAAAAATGAGTTATTGGCAATAGCTTCACTCTCATTCAATATAAATTTAAATGGCTTACCGGAGTTATTCACACGGCCCATATACGTTAAAAAGAAAAGAGGAGCCTCTCGTTTGTCTTGCCAATACCAAATCTTTCGGTGTTTACATATATACGAATCTTTTTTTAAATGAATACCGGTTTGCAGATAAGACCAAACGCTAGGATAATTTTTTTCAACTTCCTCTTCAGTCTTACGACAATCAAGCAAATATTTAAAATTCACATTAGTTGGCAGGCCAGCAGAATCTGCCTCGATTCTATCTGTTTTAACAAAACGGGCTGATGGTAATATTGCAGTTAGGAACTCATTCGGTATGGACAATTCTTCTGACCGAGCCGCATCTATTATAAAAAAATCGTTGGACCCAGTAGCAATTCCGCGTTTAATCGAAAATAATTCTTTAAGGCTAATGCCTTCGTGGCATGGAAGAGTCAAATTTAGTTTTCTTGTTTTAAGCATATCGGCCTTTGTTTTGGCAACTACCAAACCGGGGTTCTCAATATCTTTGCCAAACGTAATATATGTAATCGCCTCTTCCAGGGACTTTTTCTTCTTTACCCATAAAACGCAGGACGATACTAACGCATCGTTAAACTTTGTGTCTTCGACGGAGAATACATGAATCCTGGGGATCGAATAAGTCTTTAAAAGATAGTTTTTGACAGCAAGCCCGTAGTTGACTGATAAAAATTCCTCGGGAATAAGCCAAACAGCCGTGCCATCGGCCTTCAAATCATCCATTGCTTTTATTAAAAAATAACAATAGAGGTCCGATAAGCCCGAAAAACCATCTACCGCTTTCTTCAATTCCGGAAGATATTTTGATTTAAATTCATTGCCCAGAAAATGATGACGAACATACGGCGGATTAGTCACAATTAAATCGAATTGATTGGCAGACTTCCAGGACAAATAGTCCGTGTTAATAAAATGCACTCGCTGTCCAAAACAATCCTGAGCCGCAGAAAGATAATCTCCGTCTATATCTATGCCAGTAACCTTAGATTTTGGTAAATAGCGAAGCACGGCGCTAACAAAAGACCCACTTCCGCACGCAGGCTCAAGTACGTCCAAACTTTTTGTCGTCTGCAACATTTTCAAGGTTTCACGCACGATCGCACACGCAAAATCGTATGGCGTAGAAAATTGGCCCTTTGCATTACGATCCGCCTTAGCGGCATCTATCTGGCTGTTTAACATTCCCCGGTTAAGTTCGGCTTCATCTAAATCCCACATTTCGAAAAATCCTCGATGCGATGCTCCCAAATCCAATCCAGCCCTTCCGCGGCTTCGTATTCCAAATATTGGCGATTAAAGTAACCACATAAAAATAAAATGAAATTGACATCATCTCCAAAAGCCGTTTTCAACTGTTGAATTTTGACAGCCTCCTCTTTACGGCGCTTATTGACATTTGCAAAATCGCCGGCTGATTTGCATTCAATCATCAGCGGTAAATCGACGACGCTATCTTGCTTGCGCTTGATTAGAACATCAATAGGTATATTGACAGGCTTATTGGATTTGTCTGGCAATTCACCGATAACGACCGTGCGAAACATAAACGTTCCTGGGTTCATCAAATCGAATTTCCCTTTGCCAGTTATATCGATATATCCGCGACGCTCTAGGTAATTCTTGATTGCATCAAGTTGTCTCGCTTCCTGAGCGTTTCGAATCATTTGATTAGTTTGAGCGCTGCACAGTCTATCAACAATAACCGCCAGAGAGACGCTTAACTCATTTGCTTCAGGTTCGCGATTGCTTGATATCCACGGAAATAAACGCCTATCCAACATTGAGGAGAACAGTTTTGCAATCTTTTCGAATTTTCCCAAATCGCTTGATCCGTAGTAAACACTATTTGACGAGCGACCGTTTGCCTCAGCCTTTTCGATAAAGTCCCTGCTAACGCCCGCAAGCCCCGAAAGGCGGTCGCGCGCCAACGGAGGGCAACAGCACATCCGAAGAACTTCAATGATGTTTGAATCAATAAGTAAATGGAGTCCTTTTATATTTCTGAGAAAATCGGTTTTCCCAAAAGCCACTTCGACCAATTTGGTGACATCCTTTCTAATGCCTTCGAAAGTTTTCGGAGCAAAAGAAATAAACCAATTATTAAACTGCTCAATCGATGTTTCCGTATCCGCATCCCATAACTCTGGAGAATTATTGTTTAAGTTCATGATAGCCTATCCCACATATCTTCATTGTCTTAACCTGCTGCTGAATTTTAACTTATTCAAATTGATTGAGGCTATAGATGATTCGTATTCCTCGAAGAACTTTGCAGACATTGGATAGATTAAACGTTTTAGTCTAAATACTTTTACCGTCTGCCTTATGCAAAGCTAGGTCATAGGTTATTTCGAACCGATACCAAGACGGTCGGAAATCAAATCGTCCGGCTTTGATACTCTCCGTTGATATGCGACAAGAACAAACCGGTCCTCGGCGATAGAAACAGACATCGCATTCGTATCCTTTGGACTCAACGTATTCCACGAACTCAAGCATTGACCGCTTACGGGTATCGACCGGTAGGACCGCCTCACCGCCAAGTTCGGTTATGAACATCAATCGATGTCCATCATCATGAATGTATTCGGAGGCGAGGATATAACCGATCCGCTTTAACCTGTTGAAGAGATCCAGCTCGATATCGACATCCATCGTCGCATGACGGCTTTCCTTGCCGACCTTAAAGGTAAAGCATCCCTCTTTGAGGGGTTCAACCTCCTCCGCCTCGAATGCTCGGTCCAATACCTCGATGATTCGCGGGAAACAATTAATATGATGCCGTTCATCAAGCAGATAATGTTCCTTCCAAATTGAGACATAGAACACTGTCTGATCCCCCCTTATCCCTTCGATCAATAAGCGGTTAACCCCCATCGCCTCGAGATAGGACTTCAATAACGCTTTGGTCAGCTTCATTTGCTGGCCCTACCAAAGCCTAAGTCTTGATGACAACGGTAAGTGATAACGAATTCGTGACTATCGCTCATCCGATACCTCCATCCTCTTTTGCGGATATCCTCTTCCAGCTCTTTTAACTGATTAACCCGAATCCCCGCCGATTCAATGAACCCTGCCTTAATACGCAGGACGTATCCATCGTCCCCGACCATCAAGGGATTGATATGGAAACCGGCATCCTTCAAACGAAGGAATATGTCCTTAGCCGCCTCATACTCCATCACGGAGTGCTGGCTATAGACGAATACCCGGAACTCATAACATCCCTTCCTCATCCACTTCTCCGGGGTGACCCTGAACGTCCGGTCAAGGGCTTTGACGATATAGGGGAACCTATCGATGTTCTTCTCTATGTCGAATAGATAGGGGTCCTTCTTAATCGATGCCGCCAAGCACCACTTCCCCCGGTCGATACTTTGAATCGATTCCTCCTTAACCCCGAGGAACCCTAGATACTCAATCAATATTTGCTTCGTCAACTGCATAACCATTCCCTCCTTAAATGCGATTCCAAACTGATTAATAGTCCTTCCCCTTGCCGGATATCGGCACAAACCGCCTGGCTGAACTTCCTAAATAGCCTCATCGCCCCCTCCCTTTGCCCATCCGTCCAATGAGGATATCCATCCATCGACATAATCTTGATTTCGAAGCCATCAAGGAAATAGTCATAGACCTGCCGCGATCTTAAGCCCAGTTCCTCGGCCAATAAGCCAATCCCCTTGATCTGGGCGATGGCAATCGCTCCAATGCCTCCATCAAAGCATTCATCCATTAGGCCGAGGAAGAGCCGAATGAACTGACATCCCGCATCAAGGGCCAATTTATTCAGCGCCCATCCAGCAGGATCCCGGTTAGCCAGGATCCCCTTCGTATCTGAGGCCCTCGGCCTCTTAAACGATGATTCGTATCCCGGCCAGACCCTTGAAAGCGTCCCGCCGTATTTGCCTTTCATCTTCCCCCCCGATTCGACTATTAAAGAACCCATGGCTCGGACAAAGAGGACGCCGGGGCAGCCTAGCGCCCCAACCTCTTCCTTATTCTTCCCCCAATTGGGCCTTAAGTTCGCCTAATCCCTCTTCAAGCGAATCAATCCGCTTATCGAGGAGGCGGCAAAGAACCAACTCGGCTTGCGATTCGCCCCGCTTCTTGGTCAAACGGCGGATGGCCAGCTCGAAATAGGGATAGAGCTCCCTCCGGGGATTGAGGACAAAGCCATCGATTAGGGTTTCATCAACCCGCCAGTCCTCGGCTTGCGAAAGGACCTTGGCCTGCTCAAGGGTCAATCCCTTGTTCAGCTTGGCGTTGCATTCGGGGATCGACCCGTTAGCCAAGGCAAAAGCGAACATCGCGTATCCTTGTTCGGACATCAATCGATCCTTGGCCGTCAAATCGATGTATTGGCCCGACAAGGCGGCGAGGGATTCCTGGCTGTAACGCCCGTTATAGATAAGGGAAGAGATGAATACCAAGAGGCTATGATGGAGCCTCTTCCCAAGCGGGGTATCCTCGTTTGGGAGGTCGTATAAGCCAAGGATCCGTCCCCGCTCAATGGCCCGTTCCCAAGATAGGGTCGGCATCCTCCTTCCCTTAAGGAGAGAACGCCGATACGGGAGCAAGTCATAATAGGCCGACTCGGCCATGTCCATGCTCGGGGGTTCACTCAGGAACGAGTAGAGGGTCAGCCCATTCCATCCGTATTCGAAGAACCCCTGGGAGGAGAGGAGGAACTTATCCTTATTGGCATAGATCCCTTCCGGGGCGGGGGCGAGTTTGGCGACCTCCCCTAATTTGACGGTCCGGTGCTCTTTGTCGTCATTAAGGGTGAAGCAATAGAGGTCTAGGGCATAGTCATGGTCTTCCGCCGAATAGGTAAGCCCGGCGAAGAGGGCGGGGAGCTTCCGCCCGTCTTTCGTATAGAGGATCCCGACCTCTTTCGAGTCGATATAGGCCCTGACGTCCTCTAAGATCCCGATGCAGGATTCATAGCCATCGCCTTTAAGGGGGACGGAGGATGCCAATTGCTTGGCGGTGTAAGAAGAGAACAAAGAACGGATCCCCTCGCCGAGGTGCCGCTTATCGGCTAAGGAGAGGGAGGAATCGCCAATGGTCTTAAGCAAGATCACCGCCTCGTCGACGTTGAACACCCGGGAATCGAGGTAATAGCCTCTTTTATCGGAAGCGACGATGTCGAAGCCAGCCTCCAGCAGCCTTTTGAAGGCGGCGTTCACCGTCTTCCGGTCGAGCGGCTTCCCCTTCTCGTCGACTATCCGGCTGGCGATCTGCCCTTGGGTAAGGGGATGCTCCTTATCGGTTTGCCAGAGCACATTGATTATCCTTAAGGTGTTGTCCTGCATTTTCGCTCTCCTTTAATTACGGCGATAGTATAGATATTCCTTCGATTTACTGGGGGTATTCTATCGCTTCTGTCCGTTATTTTGGACAAGATTTTCAATTGGGTTGTCTTTGAAGGCCCTATCCCCGACGAGGCAATCGGTAGGCAAGCCGGTGAGTTCGTATATTCCCGCCCCTCCAAAAGCCTTAGCCCCGATCTTCTTCAGGGTCGAGGGCAAAGAAAGCGACTCAATCGGGGTATGGGCGAAGGCATTATCCCCTATCTCCTCCACCCCCTCGGGGATAAGAAGCGCGGGTTGGCTTAAATCGACGGAGGCGAAGGCCGCTTCGGGGATAACCTTGATTTTGTTTCCTTTGAACCCAATGGTCCGAAAACTCGCCTCATGCCCCACCGTCGGCCCAAGCCACTCGACCGAGGCGGGAATCATAAGCGGGTACCCCTGCTGGTAACCCCGCATGGCGCCTTCGCCAATCGACTTAACCCCCTCCGGCAGGCGGAGCCGGCCAAAGGCGAAGACCACTTCCTCCTTCCGTTTATCGATGAGGCAGTCATAGCCATCTTCAAAGCGATAGTTCCCCTCTTCCGGGATTTCGATACGCTCGATGTTGGGGCAATTGACGAATTGCCAAGGAACGATATTATCCAAGGAGGCGGGGAGAAAGACCAGTTTTAGGCAATGGAGCTCGCTGAAGGCGCACCGTTCCAGTTTCTTGACCCCTTCCCCCAAAACTATCTCCTCTAACTTCGGGCACGCCCAAAGGAAGTGCTCGGGGATGGCGGGGATGCTGCCGGGGATGACGAGCCGAGTGAGGTTCATCATGTAATCGAAGGCCCCTCTATCCAAGGAGGCGACCGAATCGGGCACGATAAGCTCTTCGATATCGCTATAGGCGAAGGCCTGATAGCCAATCCGCTTGATATCGGGGGTGAAATAGAAGCCATCGAGGGCCAAAAGCAAAGTCCCCGCCTTGTCGATGAGGCCATACCCTTTGGTGATGGTTAAGCCCGAGTTATCACCTTCTAACGCCACCTCTTTGACTTTCCCGTGGATTTGCCCGCGGAGCCCATAGCGTTTTAGGCGCGGGAAATGGGGGCCGAGGATGAGCTTATCGACGTCGCCGATGGATAAGCCGTCGAAGCAAGGGCTATCAAGATAAAGGGTATGGAAACGTTTCCCCTTCACCGCGGGCAAATCGCAGTCCATGCCCGGGGCGAGGGAAAGGATGGAGGAGGGGACGAGGAAATCAACGGGGGGATTGACGAACGCCCCCGCTGCGATGGCTTTAGCCGAAGGGGGGATGACGCTTTCCGGCCCGCCGAGGACGAGGGTATGGTCTTCCTTCCGGATTAGGCAATTCCCCTCGGCATAGAAATAGGGGTTATCCTCGCTAGCGGAGAAATAGGCGAGGTTAGAAGCCTCCTCCATCGCCCATCTCCCAAACTCCTCCACCCCTTTGCCAAGGTGGAGCCGCTTCAGGTTGGGTGATTCGGCAATCGCGGCGCAATCGAACTCGACGACCGAGTCGGGGGCAATAAGTTCAATCCGGCTCTTGCCCCCGATGGCCATGGTCTCGATGCGCTTGACGAAAGGCGGGATTTCCTGGGTGGCGGGAAGATAAAGCAAGTCATCGCTTTCTTTCTCGACCAAGGCCCCCTCAAGCGGATAGTAGTATTCGTTATCTGGGTCGACGAAGAACCCAGATTCGGGGTCATCGAAGCCCAAGCGGATGGGATAGCCGACAAAGCCCGCGTGCCGCCCTAAGAACACCTTCAGCCCTTTGACCGGGCGGACGCTGAATTTGATAAGGCTATCGAAATAGAGGGAACGGGCTTTCATCTTTTGGAAGTCCAAATGGGCCCACTCGACGCTGGAGGGGAGATGGAGTTCATCGCCGTTATAGCCATCAAGCGCCCCTTCCTCGATGACCTCCGTCCCCCTCGGGATCGCCCCCTTAGCCGAATAGAAGAGCCGGCCCTCCTTCTTAGCGAAAAGGATAGAGGGGTCGTCATCGAGGAACCGCTTATTCCCCTTCAGGAAATGAACGCGGACTTTGGCCGAGGAATCGACCTCAAACGATTTAATGGATTCGAGGGTCGCGGGGAGATAGACCTCGCAAGCGATATCGGCGAAGCGGAGGGCACCCAGTTTCCTCACCCCCTCTTGGACATGGATTTCCTTTCGATGGTTGACCAGATCGGTAGTGAGGTTGACGCCGTCTTCCTGGATATAGGCCATCTCGCCTTCGAACCGGACCGCAGTATCTATGGCTTTCATGTTTTCTTTCCTCCTGTTACGAGGATAACTATAGCGATTCCCACGCCCCATCGGCGTTTTTGCCAATAACTGGGGAAAATAACGGACAGGTTTAGTCTGGGATCTCGATGGCCTTGCCCTCTAAAGAGAAAAGCTTTCCGTCCTTGATCGCGTAATTGGGGTTTCCCACCGAGAGGAAGACGTTATCCTTCCCGATCGGTTCTTGGAATCCCTCGGCGAAGAAAGACGGGGCGATGATGGCTTCCTTCCCCAAATAGACCTGGAAGCGCTCGCCCCGGAAGGCCCCTTTCCCTATCCGAAGCTGGCTATTGACGTATACGCGGTCGAGGCAATGGTCGCCGAAGAAGGATTTGGGGGCGATGCTCTTTAGGCTTTTGGGCAAATAGATATCCCTCGGGGAGCAGGGGAAGGCCCCTTTGGCGATGCGCTTCACCCCCTCGCTCAGCTGGCCATTGGGCGCCCCAAAAAGGAGGGTCTGGCTCTTTTTCTCGATCAGGCAGTTCCGTCTCATGTATATATAAGGATTATGCGCCGAGACCCGGATCTTGGGCTGGCTATCATACTCGCAAAGGAAGGGGGCGAAGTCGATCCGCCTCACGCCGCTTCCGACCCAGATGAAAGAAGGGCCGCTAGCTAAGCAAAAGGCCAACGCCCCGATCCGCTTCACCCCGTCGGGAATTTGAATAACGTCGGTCTTTACCCCATAGAAGGCGAAATCGCCGATACATTTGGTTGAGGCGGGGATGATCGGTTTCCCCTTTTCGTCGAAGGAGCCAACAAGCAGTCGGTCGCCATCGAATAAGCCCCCGTCCTCATAGCGATACGGGCTATGCGGGTTAAGGATGATGAAGGTCAGGCGGTGGCGGATGCCATTAGCATTCGATACCGGCCCAATAGGGAGGATATGGGCCAATCCCTTGATCACCACTTCCTCCAGCTTATCGCCTAAGAAGAAGGAAGGATGCAGATACGTGAGCCCCTCGATGATTAGGCAGCGGCAATGCAGGTTCTGCCCCCCATAGACCTGGCGGACCGTCTTCGGGATGAGCAATTCCTCGTCCTCATAGGTCAATACCGACCGGGCTTTGATGCGGCTGATGTCTGGGTCTTCCGGGATATAGCCAAGCCCCAAAACCAAAGAGTCGGTCCGCTTATCGATTAAGGCCCGGCCGTTGACCGACTTAAAATTCGGATTGTCCTCTTTAACCCTTATCCTCTTCAATGAAGGGGCCTCCTTGATGTCGAAGCGGAAATCCTCCAGCGAGCTCGGCAATTCGATCGCCTCCAACCGCTTCAGCTCGTCGATTTCCAAATAGCAGCTAACCGTCCCCTCCGGGACGATAAGCGTCCTCTGCTCGCCCGGGATCTCCGCCCACTCCCCATCGAGCCGGACGGACCCATAGGGCCCGAAGTAATCGACTTCGTCTTCGAATAGTTCTTCCTCTTCCATTCGTCTTCCTCCGCCCCCAATGATAAGGGGCGGGAGAAGGAAGAGGCGGAACTCGCCTTATCTGGGGGTTATTCCGGACAGGTTTCGGAAGCAAAGAAGGGGATCTCCGCCCCATCGTTATTGAATAGCCGGCCGTCTTTAACATGAAGATTGCGATTCCCTAGCGAAAGAAAGACGTCCTTGGGAGAGATAAGGCGGAAGCAGGACTTAAAGAAATCACAGGGGACGTCCGCCCCCGGGTTCAAGACGATCGAGACCGGCCAGCCGAAAGCCCACTTGCCCGCTTGCAGGCGGCTATTGATGGTTACCTTGCAGGGCGAGACGGAGGGCGGAAACGCATCGGATTCGATATATTCAAGCGAGGATGGCAGCTCGATGGTAAGCGAGGGACAGACAAGCGATCCGGCGGCGATCCGTTTCACCCCCTCGAGGATTCGGCCTCCGTCAAATCCATAAACCAAGGTTGACTATCTTTGGTTATCAAGCATGAATCTTTCGCGTAAATATATGGGTTGTCGTCAGCCACAGCTAGCTTCACCGCTCGGTAGAAAGCGCCAAAGGGATTGTACCCCACTTTCCGCAAGCCCGCGCCAATATGAACCTCGCGGGTAAGCTCGCCGGATGAAAACGCCAATTCGTCGATCTCCTCAATCCAATCGGGAATATTTATTTCATCCGGCGCATACCCGGCAAAGGCATAGGTGCCGATGACACGGGCAGAAGAAGGAATAATCGGGCGGCCGCCTTCTTCGAAAGATCCGAGGATTACCTTATCCCCTTCCATCAGCGCCCCTTCCTCATAGCGATACTGACAATGCTTATTGAGGAAGACGAACTTGAGCCGTTTTTCAACCTCCCCATAGGGAGAGAAAAGCGTTGAGGAGTCGAAATGGGGGCGCCCTTTGACGACGACTTCCTTCAAATTTGGGCTCCGCAGCAAAGCAACCGGAACATCGGTGTCGCCCTCAATGATGAGCCGCGGGCAATCAAAGGGCGAATCGCCGACGAGAAAACGGACCGAAGCGGGAATGAGGAGCTCCTCATCCGGATAGGTGAGCAGATAGTCGGTATCGAATTGCTCCACTCCTTCGGGAATATAACCCAGGGCAATTTTAACTATATCGCGGGTTGCCCTGCGCTCTCTCCGGGAAACCGGTTTGGGACAATCGATCGCGCGGTTCAGCCCTTCATAGCCTTTCGCCAGCAAGCAGCGATCACCTTCGGCTTGATAGAAGGGATTCGCGGCGTCGATGGAGATCTTTCTTAGCTTAGGGCAATCGTGGACATCGAAATCCACCTCCTCCAGGGAAGCGGGCAAAGCGATGGACTCAAGGATATCAAGCCCCCGAATGCATAACTCGCACCGCTTAACCCCTTCTTCGATGATAATGGAGCGGGCCCCCGAATCAATATTCACCGTCCGACCATCGCAGATCATCCTCGCTTGGGGCCGAATTACTCTCTTCTTATTCATGCTTTTGTTCACGTCTTTCGCCCTTGATGATACCCAAAATCAAAAAGGGGGAGGGGCCTCCGCGATCGAAGTACGAAAAATCGGACATAAAGACCGGAAATAGATAAGCTCGCCCTCCATTTGGCTAAACTAAATGACGTCATGAGCAAACATTTGGACAGAGTCAGCGCCAAGGAAAAAGCGAGGCGGCATGCCAAAGCCATCGCTTTGGCCCAAAGAGGATGGATCGCCGTCGGGGGATACCGTTATGAGGCAAGGAAGGGGCGGATCGTCCGTTACTATATGCGCGGCAAGACCTTTATCAAGAAACAAGGCCATAAGCAAGCGCGGAGATTGGGCAAGAACATCGATTGGCGCGAGGCTATGGACTTCCATCTCCCTGGAGTCAACCCCCAAAGCAAACTACGGCGGGTCTTCGGCGGCCGCGGCGCCGAGAAAGCCACTTATCACTGCAATGGCTACGACTTGCTTTGAGCCGCTTTTTTATCGAGCCAAATATCGCTGTTCTCTATTATCAGCAGTCCAACAAACACTCGATAGATAAACATGTTAAAGTGGGTTTTAAACCACTATTTAACCGGTCATTTATCGAGCCATATATCCAGACAAACAATGGCGGATCAGCTAATATTCCCCTAGAAGGATCAACCATGATTATCGGAAGCGAAAGCGAACCGGCCGAATTCAAGCTCTCGGCCGGGGAGAAGCGCCAATCGGCCGAAGCCGTCGCCGCCATTTTGAACAAACATACCAGGGGACCCTCTATTTTGGAGTCGATGACCACGGCTATGTCAAAGGGCAGACGGTATCCGACAGCACCAAACGCGACCTCTCGCGAACCCTAATCGAGGCCATCGAGCCGAGGTTCAGCTTTGACCTCGATGTCTTATCGGTCGAAGGGAAAGACGTCATCAAAGTCAGTTTCTCCGGCCATAATCGGCCCTACTCGGTTTATGGCCGTTACCTGATCAGAACGGGGACGGAAAATAGGCTGATGTCCGGCGAGGAATTGAAACGACTGATCGAAAACGACGAATACTCCTCTAAATGGGAGAACGAGATGACCAGACATAAAAGCGGCGAAATCGACGAGGACTCCCTCTATGACTTTTGCCAAAGCGCCATCTCCTGCAGGAGGCTCGAGGAATTAAAGCCCTATGACGAGGAGAAGCTCCTCACGATGCTCGAGTTGTCCCAAGACGGATATCTCAATAACGGAGGCTACGCCTTATTCGGGAAAGAGGCTAAGGTCGGCTTAAAACTCACGACCTACGCTAATAGCAACAAGGTCACCATCCTCGATTTAAAGCTACTGACCGGCAATGTCTATCACCTAATCGACGAGGCCTTGAATTACATCCTTTCTCGGATTTCCTGGCGGGTGGAGATTAAGGAACGAAAACGGGAGGAAGTACCAGAGATTCCCAAGGAAGCCATCCGGGAGATGGCGGCCAATGCCTTTGCCCATGCCGATTATGAGACCTGGCCGGAAATCGAGATTGGGATTCATCCCAGCTCCGTTGAGATATCCAATCCCGGGACCTTCCCTTTTGAATTGACCCCTTATGACTTCATAAAACGCAATATCCCTTCCTATAAGCGGAACAAACTGATGCTCGATGTCTTGTTCCGGAGCAAAGACGTCGAGAAATCCGGGACTGGCTTCCAACGGATGGATGAACTCTGTCAGGAAAGAGGAATCCGCTGGACCTATCGAAAAGACACGATTGGCTTCTTCTTCGCCTTCCTCCTGCCGGGTTCGGACCCCGATGCATTAGAGGAAGACAGGACTGAACCCAAATTAACCGCGATCGAGCAAGCGGTCTATCGTTTCATCAAAACCAACCTTCATCTCAACAAAGCCGAACTGGCCAAGAGAAGTCATAAGTCCGAACGGACTATCCAAAGAGCCATCGCTTCTTTAATCGAAAACGGGTATATCCGAAGGGTCGGATCGAACAAAACCGGTTATTGGGAGGTTATCCGTTAAGACTATCTGGCCGATAAGTCGAATAGATTTTGCCTTTGGCTTTTAGTTGGAGAAACAGCCGATGGGCTTTCTTCGTCCCGATTTCAAGCTGCTCGATGATGGTAGTGAGGCCGATTTGAGACGATGCCACGACTGTGCCATAGGTCACGCAAAACGATTATTTGTTTTCTTCGAATTAGGGGCTGTTTTCACCCAAACGACTTATAAGCGTTTTCGACTAACGCGCCAAAAAGCCGCGCCAAACCGACGATCCTGTGAACCCAATCTGGGCAAGGAGGAGCCTTTGCCGAGCCTCCACGCAGGCTCGGTTTGGCGATTGGGTTCATGTGGCGGCTGGGAAAAGGCCTTTTCTAGCCATGGACTACAATGAAATACGCGACTTCATCGCCTCCCTTCTTGACGACGAGGCCGCGGTTGCGGAAGGAGCTTAGGAAAAGGGAACCGAAGCCGATCGACTCGATAGTCGGCAGGGAGGCCAGGAGGCCTTTCTGCCGGGAGTGTGGGTCCCAGATGGCCAAGAACGACCACGACAAAACGGGCATCAGAAATGGAAATGCGCGGGCTGCGGGGAGACGATCTCGGCCTCAAGCGGCCACGTCTCCGCCTCGTCGAAGCTGACCGGCGCCCAATGGGTCGACGCCGTCTCGATACTCATCGCCGGCGCGCCGCTTCATCGGGCGTCCGGATACGCGGGAATCATGGCCAAGACAATTTCGGAATTGTTCCGCCGGGAGGCCGGGATCAAGGCCGCCGAGATAACCAGGAAAGCGATGCCCGTCGACCTTTTCAGAGCCTACGGAAGTTATCATTTCGGAATATTCGGGCCGAAGAAAAAGTAAATACATTATCGGTCGTTTGGGCGAAAACAGCCGCTAATTTTATGAGCCGATGTTTTCCGGATACCATCATTCCCTTAACGAGGTGATCGGGGCCACGTAGACCCCGTCTTTCCGGGTGTAGGCCGCGCTAGAAAGCCCGCAGAGGACGCACAATGATTTGGCTGGCTTTCCACCATCTTCCTTGATGAGCTCATTGATCCGCAAAAGGTTATGAGCCGCCTCCTCAATCTGATGGGCCCCGAGTTTGATCTCGATCCCGCACCACTCGCCATCCTCTAATTCAATGACCGCGTCAATCTCATTATTCTTGTAGTCCTGATAATGGAACAATTTACCGCCAAATGACTCGGCATAGGTCAGCAAATCCCTTTCGACCAAGGATTCAAATAAGAACCCAGCGAGCGAAAGGTCTTTCTTTAAATGCTTCGGGGTCAGGCCTAAGACCGCCGAAGGCAAGGAGGGATCGACGAAATGGCGTTTCGCGCTTTGTTTGACCCGCAACGATGAACGGATACTCGCCCCAAAAGGCGGGATATCCTCGATTAGATAGAGTTTTTTCAGCAAGCCAAGATACTCGGTGAGGGTGTTTATATTAATATCGTCCCTATCTTTATCCCGGATATCCCTTTTTAGGGTTGCGTTGCTCGCCGTCGTCGCCTCATTCCGGGCCAGAGATTTCAGCAACAGCCTAATCTTCTCCCCGTCTCTTTTGACGTCATCGACTCGGTATATGTCCTCGTTGATGATTGCGTCGATATAGCTGTTGGCGATTGAGCGGGATTGTTTGATATCCAAACCGAGCCGGGCCGGGAAGCCTCCGGCGATGATATAATCCAACAATCGATTTAGAGATACTTCCCCGGTAAAAACATCTTTCGCTTGCCCGAGACAAATATCTTCAAGTGAGACCCGCCCATCCGAATCGCCCGATTCGAACAAAGACATCGTCCGCATCCTTAATCGGGCGATCCTTCCGGTACCTGAATGGAGGTATTTCGACCGGTCGACCACCGCTGAACCAGTGAGGACGAATTGTCCTTTTGTAGGATTTTGGTCGACCCTATTACGAACCGCATCCCAAATCAAGGGCACTTCTTGCCATTCATCGATTAGTCGCGGCAGCCGGCCGGACAAAGCCAAATCGGGATTGAGCATAGCCATTTGGCGATTATTAAAATTACCAGTCGAATCCGAAAGCATAAATTGGCTTCGGCAAGCGTTTCGTCCCGTCCACGTTTTGCCGCACCATTTAGGGCCAACAATCAAAACCGCTCCAAAGGTTTTTAAATAAAAAGAGAGGGTTCTGTCAATTATTCGAGGTTTATAATTGCTCAATTTCATCATTAGTCCTCCAATACAAAGAACACATTTTACGATGTTAATTTTAAGCGGTTTAAGAGGCAATAGCAATTGCAACAGGAGGAATTATCATTTTTTGACAGGAAAGGTTTTTGATTTTCAATAGGAGACTTTTTTAAAATCTAATAGGATGTTTTCCATTTTTTAATAGGAGGTATTTCCGATTTTCAACAAGACAGTTTTTAATCGCTCGCCTCTTTCCGATAAGCCGAGTAGATTTTGCCTTTGGCTTTTAGCCGGAGAAACAGTCGATGGGCTTTCTCCGTCCCAATCCCAAGTTTCTCAATGATGGTCACAAGGCCGATTCGCTCCCCCGTCGCCATTTTCTTATCCAGCTCGAGCTCACATTCATTGATTTCCTGGTCCCAGACATTATGCCGGGCCAGCACCTCGAAGCGGACCAATTTATCGTATTGGCGGCCTCTTACGTCAACCCCTAACGGCCAAGTTAGAGGCGGGTATTCCTCCAGCCAAATCGGCAAGAGGACGAGGCGGAGCCGGCTATAGCCATATTCATCGCGAACCGGCGATACCCGATATCGATAAGGAAGGGAATGGATGAGGGGGATGGTTTGCACCATCACCTCGTCCGCCTCGATGTTGATGGTGAGCGTTTCCCTTCAATCGGGGCGAATTGCTTTTCAGGAAGGAAAAACTTGGTATAACCGAGTTTGCAGAGAAAATAGAATCCTTCGAAATAGCCCCGAGCCTGGGGATGGCCCCATGGCTTTGGGCTTCGTTTACCATCAGATAAAACAGCTCAAACACGTCTTCTATCCCTTGCCTGACGATGAAGCGGAGCTCGCCCTCGATGATTCGCTTCTCCTCGTCGCTATCCAGCGTCCCCCCAAGGCCTCGGCTTCCCTAAGCAAAGCAGCATAACCAGGACCGGATGATGAACCACATCGTCTGCTGTATCATCGACTGCGCCAAGCTAGGATAGTTTTCCGACGAATCGGCGATCCTATTTCGATCGATGGCATCAACGCCTTCGCGTTAAGCCATTTGATAAAAAAGGCGTGAATACCGTCAAGGGCGTTTTTCTCTATGCACGAAAAAACGTACTCTGACCACCGATTCCTATCAAGGGACAAACCTTCCCGGCTATAATCAAAAACGTGAGCATCGACCAAACCAAGATCAGCATCGGCTGGGACTCCTTAAGCAGCCCCTCGCCCGCTTCCACCACCCTCCCCGCCGAAGAGGCCTTAGTCCATTGCCTAAACGACAAAGGCTGCGTCGACATGGATTATCTATGCGCGGCTTCCGGGTTAAATGAGGAAGAGGTTTTGGCTAAGCTCCAAGGGGCAATCTCCCTCAACCCAAGGGAATACCCCGATCGATGGCAACGCCATCCTGCAGGCCGCTGAGCAATTCCGCAAACGGGACGGCCAAAGACAGGGGAGGCTGCCTCTTCCGATCCTTAACGCCCTCGAAAGCCTGAGCCGGATCGATTGGCGGACCCTCCTCCATGAATTCCTCGATTTCGAAATCGACGATTACTCCTTCCTTCCGCCCGATCGACGGTTCGCCGACGCCGATTTCTTCCTCCCCGATTTCAATGGCGTCTCCGAGCGGATGGAAGGGGTGGCGGTCCTCATCGATGTCTCGGGATCGATCGGCGATGAAGAGCTAAGCGAATTCTTTCAGGAGCTGTTGGCCATCATCGACAGCTTCCGGGGCAAAGTCGAGTTCTATGCCGGATTGTTCGACGTCGAGTTGAGCGGCTTATCCAAAATAACCGCCGGGCGCGACATAAAGAAAATCAAAGGCCAAGGCCGCGGGGGGCGAACTTGAAAAAGCCGCTGGTTCAGCTATTCGGGCAATTGAAAGACGTCGACCTCAAAGCCATCGTGGTCCTAACCGATGGATATTTGGATTTTCTCTCCCCCAAAGAGTTTCGTTCCCTCCCGGTCCTTTGGGTCTTAAACAACAACGAAATCACCCCCAGCCATGGCCGAATCGCCCGGATGACAAAAAGCTAGGGCTCGTTATAATGATCTTGAAAGCCAACCCTCACCCCTCGGCCTAAACACCTCAGTCGGAAACCAAAACCGACAAGAAAGGAAACATCTATATGGAAATCCAAGGTTTATTGAACAAGAACCTCCTCATCGTCGGCTATACCGGCGGAGGAAAGACCACTCTGCTCAAGCATCTCGTCGATTATTTGGGCAATGAGACGGATATCTACGTCGAAGACGGCAAAGGCTTCGGCTGGACCAGTCAATTTGCTCGCCCCAATATCCACCCTTATGAAAAAGAGGCGATTAGCCAATTGATCGTCGAGCGGACGCAAAATAGCGAGAATGATTATCCCGACGTCTACGTCATCTTTGATGAACCGGCGATGTCGCTTGATTGGGAAGAGGGCCTCGCTGAAGGCCATCCGCGGGTCAACCCCATCGCCGACCCGCTGCTCAATTGGGCGACCGTTGATAAGTGCGCCCGCCTCCATATCCATATCCTCGCCGCCACCCAGGCCCCGGCGGTCTTGCTAAGCCCAGAGGAAATCGCCGATAAGTTCGACTATTACCTCGAATGCTCTTGCTCACTTGAGGAAGCGGAAGGCTATACCGATTGCCTAGCCAAGCAATTGGGGGACCGATTCGGCCATGCCCATTCCCTGTCCTTGGGGGAGCGCCGTCTTTTCCTTCACCGGTTAGGAAACCGCCAGGAATGATGGCCGCCTCGCCATCAACGGCGAAAAAGGTGGACGTTTGCCACTTCGGCATCGCCTTAACGAATGCTGGCGGGGAACGAGTAATCAATGGCGGGTTCTGCCTCCGGACCAACCTCCTCTCGTCTTGATCAGGCAACCGGAATTTCGAGTGCTATCAACAAAAAGACACCTTCTCAATGGTTTATGGGATAGAGCCCGACGTCACCCCCATTTGGGGGGGGAGGCCCGCTTCAAGATTGAACTGTGGGTCGAAGAAAGCTCCCTCGCCTAACGGTTCAAACCAATTTCAGTATTTTTTCCAGTACCACTGGAAATTTTACTAAATACCTATTTCATCGGTTTTAGATGGTCGATTCGCGGTTAATGAAGGGGCATCCCTAACCATCGAAACCGAATTCGATTCAATCCCCAGGCTTGGCTTCTAACGCCTCCTTTTGCGATCGAGGATTCAATGCTTTTCAAGAACCTATGGGGCAACCGGTCGAAGGCTTATCCGACTATTCGGCGAATCCTCAAAAAAGGTTTTCATCGCGTTGACAGGGTTAAAACGTTCGACTGCGAAATCCAGGCAACAATAAAGAAAAGCCGTAGTCGGCGCACCTGTGCAAACCAAGGCTTTAAAGGAGGCCGGAAACGCCCTTAGCTATTGGCTTCCTCTTTACCGGCTTCCCCGCGTTTATCGCAATTTAGGAGAAGCCAGCCAAGCCAGAAAGCGCCGGTCTATTGCAAGTTATTTAAGAAACACGATGGGATATTCAAATAAAGCTGTCGCCGCAATCAAAGTTTAAGAAACTCGGCCGGAGTCACGATCAATGGCAGCTCGACTCCGGATTCAAGGAAGCCTTTATCGCCGGTAAGCAAACATCCGCCTTCGCTTTTATCGCCGCCCTCAATATCGGGCGATCCTTAACGTCTCTTATACGGATTTCGGAAATATTCTCCTTGGCCGGAACCGGAATAAGTTCCATACTAAACAAAATCGAAGATAGGAATCTGTCCAAGGCCGCCAAACGATTGGGGAACTTTTTGCGAAATATCCGTTTCAGTTCATCGACATTCTGTTCACAGATTAAGCCTTGATTCGGAAAAGAAACGGCTTTCAAATACGACTTAAAGGGGACTCCATTTGCGTCCAAAGCCGCGGAGATTAGGACATTGGTGTCAATGAGTACCCGCATTATCTCTCGTCCTCGTTTCTTAATTCCGCAACGAGGTTTTGGACGTCTTCGTCAGAAGTTAGGCCAGCCCGAATGGCTTCTCCAGCCATTTCCGACTGCAAGGCTTGCATGGCGAAGACAGCGGAGTTAACGATACGAACGGATTTTCCATCGAAAACAAAAACGATGCGATCGCCATTGGAAACGCCGAGAATATCGCGAAAATCCTTAGGAATGGTCACTTGCCCTTTTGGCATTATTTTCGCGTTATCGACAAGAATTTTAGTCGACATAACACACCACCTTTCTTGATTAGGGAAAGTAGGGTTTTCCCTACTAATAATCTAACCAAAGAATCTCTTTGAATCAATGGGGAGAACGCGTTGTTCCCATTCACCGAAGCCTTCAAGGAAGGCGGGGCCTACCTCCTCGGCGAGCCGGAGAACCGCCTCTCCCATCTATCAGATCGAGCTGATTGAGCTTATCCTCGATAGTTCCATTTACCTGGCCTGCCATCTCTTCTTATGCATTCACCCTAAGCCCGATCTATGGTCTTGAGGCCGGGCTGAATCGGGCACGGGGCTGAACCGAAAAAGAGAACGCACGCTTCTATTGCAAGTTATTTAAGAAACATGACGGAGAGTTCAGATTGGACCATATTGGAAGCGATCGATAACGCCTCTAGCTAATTAAGCCTCGGAGTTGGGGAAATAGAAGCCTCTAAGGGTCTTGGCCCCGGCGCAAAGGTCGCGCCAAAACGCTTATCGGCTTTGGCCATCTTGCCCCTCAAATAGCCTTTGGCGATGATGCCTATCGGCAATAAGCGATCCGGCGTGGTCTTAACGGAAACGTTGATAGAGTAACGTTTTCTCTTCGCGATAATCCGCTTCCGCGGGTTTGACCAAGAATGGCTTTGCAAAATCCACCGATGCGCTGCCCCTAGTTGCACCGCCTCTATTTTATTGGCTCCTTCTCCGCCTATAAACCGGAATAACCGAAAGCAATCACCCCTTATCTCGCCATCCGATAGTTATGATAGGGATTAAAGCCCAACTTAGGGTATTTTTCCGGCATCTTGGCGGGATTTCGGCCTGAGGTTTGGCGATGGCGATCAGGGGTCAATAGGAACGGCGCCTAGCGCCCCATCCTTTCGTAATCCCGCTTCAAATCGGCTTTCTCTTCTTGCAGCTTCCGCATCCGTTTGCTTTTCTTCGACCCGATCACGACGATGGCGATAATCGCGGCTAAAAACACCCCGATCACGATCGGCAAAGCCAAAAGGCAGCCGCCTTCCCCCAAGGCCTCAGCATCCCCTTTATGGGATAGGAGGTAATCGGCATAGGGATACCAAGAGACCCCGAAGATAATCGCGGATAGGGCCGAGGAAACGACGATAATGAAAAGATGGGCTTTCTTCAATGAAGCGATTTGCCGATCTTTCTCCTCTATCTTGGCCAAAAGGGCGTCTTCCTCCGCTTGATATTCCTTTAACGCTTCTTCCAGGACCGCCTTCCGCTTAGCCAGTTCGGTTTGGCCGCCGTCTTTCTTTGACTCCATCAACGTTTCTTTCTCTTCCATTGTCTTGTCTCCTCATTTATTGATGGTTTCAAGGGTCGCTTCCAATAGTTCCTTGGCCAAAGGGGGCTTATCGTCTAGTAAGATGGCGAGGGCCATGATCGAGGCGTAATACTCGTACTTATCCTCCTCTTCCCCCGCTAGAGCCCGCAGTTCCGATTCCGGATGGGCGGCGAAGTAATGGCATATCTCATAATCCCGGCCGATCAGAGAGTATTGCTTATCCAAGGCATGCATCATCTCGTGAAGCACGACGAAGGAAAGGGGATCCACCTCGAACCCATAGGCGGCGAAATGGCGCCGTCTCCTTTCCAGCACAGCCGGATCGGAGAGGTTTTCGACGTTGAGGAAGATTAAATGGAGCATGCCCAGGTGATCGATGTCGGTCCCCAATAGATTACCGTCTTGAGCGGTCCTGGCATAAACCCGCCGGAAATAACGGATTAAGAACTTCTTCGCATCCGCCCTTCGAGTCGGCTTAACGAAGGCCAATCCGAAGCGTAAGGCGATCTCTTCCTCTTCCAATCGATCCATCAAGGAGGAAAAACCATCGACGCTGCCGAGGAAGTCGATGAAGCCGGCTAGCTTAGGGAAATAGCTCAAAACCTTGATGACCCCTTTGTATATCGAAGACCCTTGTTCGGGGGTAAAGCCTAGGAAGGAGGCGCAGTTAAGGAGGTTATGCTCCATCAAGGCATCGGAATAGTCCGTCCCTTTTTCTAAAAGCGAAGCAAATCTCGGGGCTCGCTCGATATCGGCTCGTTTTATCTTGGGGACGAAAGCCAGCGGGTCATCGCGGTCGTAATAAAAATCGAGCCGTTCCCGTTCAAAACTCTCGTATAAGCCAATGCTATTTGGTCCTTTGCCGATCCGATACGTTTTGCCGATTGCCATGCGGATATTATCTTCGATTATGCCCTATTTGCAAATGGCCAAGGAACGTCTCGATCCCCAATTCGCCTCGATATCTATCCTCCGCGAATTTTCAGGATATCCGGTCGATATAAGCATTCGGGACGCTATTTGCTTTTAAAGGGATTCAGCCTTCTTGGACGCGCCGCTTAACGAAGAGGCTGATCGCCATGTTAAGCGAAAAAGGCCGAGAGACAAATAGTCTGCGCCCTAGCGATTAAGTTCCGCATCGATCGGATCATGACTTTGCACAGGCCAAAGAGCATCCTACCTAAGCGAATCGATCGTCAGGAGATTGATAATAAAGACGAGGGGGTAGTTATTCGAGAACCGCCAACAAAAACCACGCTTGGGAAACCAAAGAAAACTAACCAAAAATGCGTTTCGTTGGATCGACCAAGGTTTCAACGGCTTCTTCAAGAGCGGCTTTCCATTCGTCGCGGGTGGTAAGCGGTTCGCTAGAATCGAAGTAGCCTTGCATAAGAGCCCGACCGATGTTTTCGCCCGGGGTCCAGTAGAGGGATTCGACGACCTGGGCTTGGAAGGCGCCGTAGGGCTCTTGGGCCAATAGCCCGGTATAGGGAGCGCTAAGCGTCTCTAGGAAACGGGGGTCGCCGCGGGCCTCTGAATTAGTAGGAATCATCGATCGCTGTTCCCAACGGAGCAATTGGGCTTCCTCGCTGGTGAGAAGTTGCGCGACTTTATGGGCCGTCGCTTGTTCTTCCTCGGTAGCCCAAGAGTTGACGACGTAGAGCTTGGAGCCGATGAAGGAAGCGAGTTGGCAAGCGGTCTCGACGCCGGTGTCGAGGGTGCTATAGAAGGTCGGGAGCTTGGTGGCGACGACATTGCGCTCGCCCCAGTTCTCGGCCAACGTATCGTAAACCCAAGTTCCGGAGATGACGGCCTGAAGTTCGCCGCTAGCGGAATAGGCAGATATGGTGGTGTTATCGCCCTCAATCAAGGTTCCGTCCTCGACATAGGGAACAATCAGGTCCGAGAAATCCTTAGCGACCTGCGCGCCCTTGTCGCTGGCCCATTCCATGTCGTAGACGACTTCGTTTTCGTCGTTGTAGTGCCAGCCAATGCCCTTCTCGGTGCCGAAGACTTGCGGCGACATAAAGACCGAGGCGGAATAATAGCCGTTGTCGAGGTCGAAGAGGACCTTCTTGCCTTTGGATTCGGAAGTGGCAAGGAGGCTTTCCATCGAGCCGGTCTGCTCAGGGGTAAAATACTCGTTGTTGTAGTAGAGGAAGTAGCCGTTATCGACTGAGACCGGATAGGCGTACAGGCGGTCGTCTATCTTCGCGGACTCAATCGCCCTAGGGCCATTGGTCTTCGCAATTTCGCTGGCAGTTTCAGCTGGGACTGGCGCGATGCAATCGTATTTAGAACATAGTTCGTTAAAATAGGTATCGGAGTCGAAAATGAGAGAAGGGTAATCGTCTATATATGGATTATTGAGAAAGTTCCACATTGGGGAATCCTCATAACCCCAAACCTCATATTCAATGGTTTCACCTGGTTCGGCGTTGGCGTTATAATCGGATAACACTTTATCGATGACCGATATTTCCTCGGAAGGAGCCCAGATCGTGAATACCCTCTCCCGCCAACCGGCATAGAGAGTCAAATTCCTAGTAACCGTGGAATAGAGATTAACGGGGGTCGAAAGGTATGGATCGATATACCACCCATCAAAGACAAATCCTTCTTTCTTTGGCGAATCCGGAAGGTAATAGTTAAGGATTCCCTTGTCTAGGATTTGAACCGGATCGATGGCGGTCCCGCCGTTGGTCTCAAAAGTCAAAGTCCAGTATTTAGCTTCATAGAGGTCGCCGTTGATTAGATCGTGAATCCATTGCTCTTCATCGCCTTCGTAATCAGGGTGGTATTTGATGTATATCTCATAAGCCGAGAGGCCATCCTCACCATCGGCGCCTTGGGTGCCGTTTTGCCCATCCTGCCCTTTGATGTTGCCTTGCTTAATCCAACCAACGCTGGTCTTTAGATAGTAATCCCAGGTTTCGGTATCGATATAAGAGTCACCGACATATCCCAGCGCATCCGATGGTGCACCCACGCCTGTCAATAGGCTTGTGCCATCTTTGCCAGGTTCACCATGCGAACCGGCCTGCCCCGGCTCGCCCTGCGGGCTGGTTGATCCGACTTGACCAGCACAGCCAATCAAAGCCAAGGCCAGACATAATGATGTTAAGAAGCCAAACAATCTCTTTCGCATTTTCTGCCTCCGTTATTTAATCAAAGTACTCTTGATATGGATTCATCAAATTGCTATAGGTCAGTTCAGGGTTATTTATCCGCAACCCCTGCAGAATATTGTTTTTAACCCCGGCTTTTATTACGTATTTCTTAATCAGTAAGCCAGTCTTCGAAAGGCCGAAAACATTGCTATTAACTATCAGGCAGTTCTGAAAGAAAAGAAACAATCCTTGCTGTTTTCTCATTCGATCGTTGGTGGGCCGATCAAATAGAAAAACTTCTGGCTTAAGATTATCCAAAATCCAATCGAAATCACAACAAAACGAAGTCGCCGACGACCCACTGCAGCGGAAAGGAACGATCTTTTCTTCGAGACATATCACTTTCATATTGCGGATTATGTCGTTAATCGCCGGCGAATCCTCAAGCAAAGGATTGTCGCCGATATCTTTGATACCAATAATCGCCGAATCCCAATTGCAAAAACGATAAGGCTTGTCGCGCCTAATGGCGAAGGTGGCCGCCACCAAGGGGCTATGGGTAAAATCGACAAGGGGGCTGAAACTAATGGAATGTTGCATCCAAGAAAGGAAATCGTAATCGAAAGCCGCTGGTGTTTGTCTGGCTCTATTATAAGAGTCGGACTGACCGCTTTTATCGTATAAGCTCATTAAATCTGAGCCGTCGAATTTTGCACAAAAATTGTCTATTTTGACATCTCGAAACGCCGACGGGACTAAGCCCAATCTTTATTCTCCTGCCCTCGAAAATAGATATTTTTCTCCTTGGATAGATTAGCCAATTCGTCAAAGGCATTGATTTCCTCGTCGGGGAGCTGAAGGCACTGCTCGTATCCAAACTCCTCAATCAACGCTCTATAAAGTACCAATAGAATAAATCGAGCCTTAACCTTGGTGATTCGTGGGTTGGAATTGCCATCAAATGGCCGAAGTTTTTCGCTTAATTTCAAAAGTTTGACCAACGAGTTCAATTCGGGTGACCAGTGCTCGGGCGTGAGCCAAGTCCAAAAACGCCTATAATTTGCCTCGGTCATCGATTCGCAATCAAAGAACAAATCGAAATATTGAGCACATTTTATCTTCGCGATTTCGTCATCAATCTTTCTCTCAATTTGAAATGTTTCGTCGCGCATTCTCAAACCTCCTTGCTGCAAATAAGCGATATAACTTAAGGCATCGCAGTCTGGCTGCCGTTTTCGAAAGATGGCAAACCAGCCGGGACGGGAAATGTCCCATTCGCCGCATCGAAATCGGTGAAGTCCCAAAGCGAGGGATCCCACCCCAATGTATCGGAGAAGAATTCCTGTGTTACCACATCAATGGAAGAGATAAGAGTACCATCCTCATTCTTGGTTCCGTTGAAAACATCAGGAAGAATAAACTCGCAAAGATAATGGCAATTGGCAATTTCGGAGAAAGAGACTGAGCCATAAATCGGGCCGATGTCAGCGTTCGTGCTATTTACCGTAATTTTGCAGACCGCCAAAGAATCCGAAACAATCAATTCAGAAGCAACCCCGACGAGGCCGCCGACGCGAGAAGAGCCGGTGACATCCCCGGAGTTGGAGGAGGACTCGATAGTTGAGTATTCATATGCGTACCCGACCAGGCCGCCGACGCTATCGGAGCCGGAGACATTCCCGGAGTTGGAGGAAGACGTGACGGTACAGCCACCCCCGACGAGGCCGCCGACGCTATCGGAGCCGGAGACATTCCCGGAGTTGGAGGAAGACGTGACGGTACAGCCAAAAGCATCCCCGACCAGGCCGCCGACGTAAGAATCCCGATCCCCTGCCCGTTCCACCGAGACCGAGGAAGAAGCATCGACGTTTACGCCACTGAAGTCTGCATAAGAAGCAGCATAACCAGCTACTACGCCGGCGCAACTTGCATCTTGATTGGACAGAGGGTAGGAGGCGACGATTTCCGCGCTTTGGAAATCGAGGTTCGAGACGAACGAACCGGAGAAATATCCGAACAGGCCAAGGTAGTTGCCGCCGCTTTCGGTGATGGATAAACCTATGATTGAATGGCTGCACCCGTCGAACGAGCCGGTGAAGGGGTTTTCCTCCGTTCCGACCGGAGTCCACTCCCCAGTGAGGGTTACGTCATTCATGAGGCGGTAATTCCCGTCGAGGTCTTCGGACATCGCGCGGAGCCCAGCATCGTCGTATACCGGGATGAAATAGAAAGCCTCCAGCACCACTTCCGATGTAGCTATGTCCCACGGCGCGAGGCCTTTGCCGGCCTCATCCGTGATCTGCCGATCCCCATAGTACCAGCCATTGAAGTTATCGCCAGTCGGAACCGGGAGTTTAAACTCCTGACCATAAGTGAGGGTAACTGACGTCTCTTCCGTATACCCTTCACCTGAGTCGAAATAGACAGTAGTCTCCACTGCCTTCCAAGCGGCAGTCAGTCTAACGTCATGAAGCCAAAGATATTCTTGAGCAGTAATCAAATTATCCTCTTGGTCGAACCAACCGAGAAATTCGTAACCTTCTCTTACAGGCGTAAAAAGAAAGATGTATTCTCCGTAAGGAACCTCAGTCTCTTCGGTCAGCCCATCGTAACCGATATCATACGTTAAGCGGTATGAGTCCTGCCGCCAAGCGGCGATTAGGGTGCAGTCCTCATCAATCGACCAAGGACCGTCTTCTACCGATTCATCGCCATAGGTCCAGCCAAGGAAAACAGCATCGTCTTTGATTGGGACTGGCAAAGTTACGTCATCACCATAGGAGTAATCGAATTCGGTCTGCTCAAGATATCCCCCGGTCGAATCGAAAGTAACGTGATAGGTATTTGCCTTCCAATTGGCGGTAAGCGTCATGTCCTCAGTAACGACATAGCCGGCGAAAGACCAAATCTCGCCTTGGTAGGTCCAACCATCAAACGTATATCCCTTTCTTTCCGGATCTACTGGCTTGCTGGCCTTGCCGAGGTGCTTAACCTCTTGCGATTCGACCTGCTGCTCGGTTCCGGTCTGAAAGGAAACCGTGTGATATACGGTCGAGAGATTCCCGTTCGCAAGATCCTCTAACCATTCCTCAAGAGTCCCCTTATACTCGGGATGTTCCTCACAATAGAGTTCGTAGGCCGATTTCCCGGCTTCGCCAGGTTCTCCTTTGTCCCCTTGTGGGCCTTGCTCTCCGGTTTCCCCGTTCTCGCCGTCGGCGCCATCTTGCCCCTTGATGTTGCCTTGTTTGACCCAACCGGAATTAGTCTTAACGTAGTAGTCCCATGTCTCGGTGTCGATGTAAGAGTCACCAACATTCCCTAAAGAAGCGACAGGTTCCCCTTTGCCAGTCAGCAGGTTCAAACCGTCAGTTCCAGGTTCTCCTTGCGGGCCAGTTGAACCGACTTGACCAGTGCAGCCGACTAAAGTGAAGGTCAAGAAAAGAAATAACGCCGCAATCTTCTTCATAACTCTAACTCCTTAATAGAGATAACCCAGTACGTAGAACCAGACCGAAACGAAAGCAAAAACGAATATGAGTTTATCGACTTAACGACATCAGGAAGCCCATTCGTTTTCATCTCAACTTTCCTCTACTGATGAAGATGATTGTAGAGAGAGAGAGGGAGAGAATCAAGTCAAGCCGAGAGTCATTCCGGCAGCAAAGCAAATCACCACCCGTTCTCAATCAACTCCGCCAAATAGATCGGACAATAGAATATAGCCCCATCATTATGGAGATTCGCTTCAGACAAAACGAGAGGGACAACATTAGGGTATTTGTCCATCAGATTATCGAGAGCCTTATGTTTGGCATAATCCGCCCCCGATTTGACTTCGATCGCGGTCACGCCGAAGGAAGTATCGACTAAAAAATCGATCTCCCCGATATTCTTATCCTTATAGTAAAACGGCTGGATCGATCGGGCACTGAGCATCGAAGCCACAAAGTTTTCATATAAGCCGCCTTTGTTTATCGAACTATCGCCACCAATCATTATCGCCTCCCGGTCCCGGCGGGGGAAAGCGGTTAATAGCAGCCCGACGTCATTTAAGTAGAGTTTGAAATTATTCTTTTCCTTCGATAAGGCAATCGGCGATCGAACTTCATTGGCTATGTAGCAAGGGTAAGCGACTCCGGCCTCCGCCAGCCAAAGAAAGGAGTGCTCATACCGGTCAAACTTCATCTCCTTATTGAACAAGGTGAAAATGAATTTTCGGTTCTGCTTGTTAATCTGAGTCGCAATATTGTCGTAAATCGAGATGATATCCAAACGACGATCAAGTCTCTCATACTTAGTGAAATCCTTTTTATAGGCCGAAACAATATCTTTCTGGCGCCGATATAAGGAATTAAGATTCTTGTTGGTGATAAAATTGACGACCGCTTCCGGCATGCCGCCACATCCAAGATAATAATGGAATAGGTTCAAGGCCTCTTGATGAACCGAGGGCTCAACTGGGTGACGATTGGCAAAACAATCGCGAAGATGCGAGGTTTTCGGTTCGCTTAACCCATAGGCATTGGCAAATTCGAGAAAGGTAAGGGGGAACATATCCAACTGAGATATATAGCCAACTGGGTAGGATTCAACAGAAGCGAGTTCCACCCCTAAAAGCGAACCGCTTAGGACATAACGATACGACCCCTCCGCAACCAAAAACTTAATTTTGGTTATCATCGATGGGCAAACTTGGATTTCGTCAAGGAAAATAACCGATTGTCCTTTAATCAAAGGCACTGGCGAAAGCAAAGAAAAGCGGCTGACAATCTCCTTTGGGTCATAGAGGCTAGAAAAGGAGGCAGCTTGTTCAGGGTGGTTTAGAAAATTAAGTTCGAAGCACGGAACTCTCAAATCGGCAAGGACTTTACGAATCGTGTAGGTTTTGCCTACTTGGCGAGCGCCAAGCACCAATAAGGCTTTCTTGTCTTTATCAAGGGAATTAATCCGTTCTTTGATTGTTTTTTCGCAAAATCTTTCCACTGTTTTTGCCACCTTGCCGAATTCTATCGACTATTGCTAAATATTTCAATATATTTGCCCCGTTTTTCTAAACTTATTCCACTTATTCTGCCCCGTTTTACGCGGCTTTTTTGTACAATTTTGCCCCGTTTTTCTTGGCTTCATTTCCATCATTCACGGGTCCATAACCATAGGGATTATAGCTTTTCACTTTGTCGTCCCGCCCCGAAGGGACGGGGTTCATCAAGCGCGTGCTCTTGCTTGAACTTCTTGTTGTTCGCCACTAGCTCAACGAAGGTGACCGGACGAAAGCCATTGATGTCGGCCCCGGCATTTAGAACCCGTTCCCTTTCGACTAAAGCGGGCCAATAGTCGATCCCGGTGTCATTATGGATATGGCCATGGATCATGAAGACATTGGAACGATGCTCATGGTAATAAGAAAGCATCGGGTAATGGGACATGATGAGGACATGGGCCCCGTCATTTACCTGCGCATAGTCGGCGATGGAAACAAAGAAGTCCCTGGCCCCGGGGGCGTTAAGCCAGGAGCGGTCGTGGTTGCCGACAAGAAGGTGCTTCCGCCCTTTCAATTGGCTTAAGATGCCAATCGGGTCAAGGCAGCGATATAGCAAATCCCCGAGGATATAAACCCGATCATCGTCATTGACCCTTTCGTTCCAATTGGCGATCAAAGCCCGGTCCATGGTCTCGGCGTCGGGGAAAGGCCGGTCGCAGAAACGGATGATGTTCTGATGGCCAAAATGGGTGTCGGCGATGAAATAGTCCATAGGCGTCCCTCCTTGACTTGACTATACAAAAAGTATTAGTTCAAATCAATATATGTCTATATCTATTTTGGGCTATTTCCTTTCAAGCGTCACAATGGGAGCGATGAATTGCTTCTGCCTCTCTTCGGAATCGGCATCATCGCCTTCGATATCTATTGCCTATTTTGGGGTCGCTTCAAAAAGTCGATTTATCAGCAAGTCGGTTCGGCCACGGGGGTTCTTATCATAAGAAGGCAATCATTAGAAATGCTGCTCATCCTCATCGGGGATGACATTTATGAACATAACGTAATAGATCGGGAGGTAGATGATCTTGCCCTCCTTTTTGACCAACCGCTCATTAGAGAGGACGTAAGCTCGTTTAAGGGGATAATCCGGGTTGGCAACAAAGCGATCGAGCGCCCGATGGATGGTATAATCCTTCCCTGATTTGACCTCGATCGGCAAACAAGCCAGGTTCCCCCCGTCGTTGATCAGATAATCGACTTCGCCTTTCTGGCGGTTATCGTAATAATACAGATCGAAACCATGGGCGCAGAGCTCGCTGGCGACGGCGTTTTCATAGACCGAGCCAAGGTTGATGCTGCTGACATCGTCAAGGACGGGGCGGATGTGGCTGCCGAAAAGGGCATTGGTCAGCAACCCGACGTCATTGAGATAAAGCTTCAGCAGGTTCTTAGCCACACTCGAGCAAAGAGGATAGACCGGATTGGCGATGGCTTTGACCTCCAAGGCGATGCCGGAGTTAATCAGATAATCAAACTCATCAAGATAACTAGCGAACCGAGCCTTGGGCTTATCCTCAATCTTGGCGAAGGTGACCCGCTTTTTCTTATTCTCCAAATAGGAAGGGATCAAATCGTATATGCGAGCAATCTTGAGTTTGTGCTCCCGGTCGTATTTCGTGGCAAGGGCGGCGTAGTACTCGGCGATTTCGCTTTGCACCTCCCGGACCCGAACGATGTTATGGGTCGCTAAATAGGCATTGACCGCATCCGGCAATCCCCCGACCAGGAGGTAACGGCGAAAAAGACCCATCATCCGGTTGTGGACGTCCTCTTCCAACGGTTCGAGGCTTTGGAACCGCTCCTTCATCCTTTCCAAAGCATACTCCCCAACCCCATTGGCCCGAGCGAATTCCTCAAAGTCGAGGGGGAACATCCGGACTTTCCGAATGCTGCCCATCGGAATGGAGGTGGAATTGGCTAAGCTCACCCCCAGCAGCGAACCGCTGGCGACGAAAGCGAACTTCTCATCCTGGGCCAAGAATTTCAAT
Organism: uncultured bacterium; assembly: GCA_949296775.1. Taxonomy (GTDB): domain Bacteria; phylum Bacillota_I; class Bacilli_A; order RFN20; family CAG-826; genus Alloenteromonas. The sequence goes on from CASFQA010000001.1 coordinate 619,993, forward strand.
AAAGGAAGCAGGTCGGGATATTGCTGAATCTCGTCGAGGAAGATGAGCGTATCGGTTTTATCGCCCATTTTATCGCCGGCGAATTCGCTAAGCCGGAGATAGAAATCCTCGATGGTCCGGACCGCGGCGAAACTGCGGTTCCCCTGATAATCCTGGACCATATTGACCTCGATGAAATTGGGGAACAGCTTTTGCCCCACGTAACGGACAATATAGGTTTTCCCGATTTGACGGGCTCCATCGATCAGTAATATCTTCTTTGAATCATTTTTCAGATGGTCCTCAATGAGGGCGGCAATCTTGCGGAACAGCATGGGTTTTTCTTATCCTTTAGAGGTAGTATAACACTTTTTCAAGTTTTTCGATGATCGAATAATACACTTTTGCATGATTTGCTAGGGCTGAAAATAACACTTTTGTTAAACGACAAAGTTTGAATCTTGCAGTGGTAACCTTAAAGTGGACACATCAAACCGCGCCGGCGCACAACGCCGGGGCGATAATATGACAGAGCCCGCCGCATAGGCGGACGGAAAGGAA
>CASFQA010000002.1 GCA_949296775.1 uncultured bacterium
GATCGCCTACGAGAAGAAGGAAAAGATAATCAAGGAGGCAAAAGCCAAGAAGGAATCGGAACCTAAAAATTAGGTGTCTACAAAACGTTTACTAGTGCAGCAGTACGGTGGTAACCGAAAAGCGGACACATCAAAACGCGCAGATTCCAATAGATTCTTTAGCACTGAATATTCGCGCAGAACCCTTATAAGTGCAACAAGAAAACCCTGCCGAAGCAGGGTAATCTGAGTAACGGCGATAATTACTTATCGGACCAACGGACGAGGGTAACCTCAGCCGAATCGCCCCGGCGGAGCCCGAGCTTATAGGCCTTGGTGTAGCCGCCGTTGCGGTCTTTCATCCGCGGGCCAATCTCATTGAAGAGCTTGTCGAGGGCGGTTTTCCCGTCCTTATCGACGACGGTCGGCCGGACGACTTGGGCGGCAAGCCGCCGAGCGTGCAAGTCGCCCCGCTTGGCCCAGGTGACGAGCCGGTCAGCCAAGGATTTGAGTTCCTTGGTGACGCCGCTGGTGACTTTGACTTCCTCGTTGAGGATCAAGTCGGTGACGACGTTGCGGAGCATCGACTTGTTCTTCGAGGCGGTATAGCCGGCTTTGAAGCGGACACCCGCTTTGCCGTGGACGTTTTTTCTTCCTTGTGCAGCCATTGTTATTCTCCTACGTAATCGCGGAAGTGGAGGCCGAGGTTGGCGAGCTTCTCCTTAACTTCCTTCAGCGACTTCTTGCCGAGGTTGCGGACCTTCATCATCTCCTCCTCGCTCTTGGCGGTGAGTTCGTTGACGGTGGAGATCCCCGCCCGCTTAAGGCAATTGTTGCTGCGGACGCTGAGGTCGAGCTCCTCGATCAGCATTCCGAGGTATTTGTTCTCTTCCGGTTTGACTTCGTCTTTCTCCAACTTGTAGTTGGTGACCTTCTCTTCGAGGGCGACGAAGCGCTGGAAGTGGGCGACGAGCAGCTGGGCTGCCATCGCGACCGCCTCATGGGGAGCGACCGCCCCATTGGTGGTCACTTCAAGGGTGAGGCAATCAAAGTCGGTATCGTGAAGGACCCGGGTCGGATCGACGTGGAAGGCGACCTTCTCGATCGGCGAGTAATTGGAATCGGTGGCGATGACGCCGACGGTGTCGATATGCCGCTCGACCTTGTTCTGCTCGCTGGTCACATAGCCCCGGCCATTGCCGATGAAGATCGACATGACGAGGTGCCCTTTCTCGTTGATCGAAGCGATTTCGAGATCGGGGTTGATGACCTGGCAGAGCGCCGGGAGCTTGAGATCCCCGGCCTTCAAGACGCAGGGGCCGGTGACGTCGACGTCGATCCGCTTGAGATCGGTGGTCTCGTCATCGATCCGCAGGACGAGGTCCTTCAGATTGAGGATGATCCCGGTGACGTCGGGCTGAACGCCCGGAAGGGCGGTGAACTCGTGGGGGGCGCCTTCGATTTGGACGGCGACCACCGAGGCGCCCGGAAGGGCGCTTAGCAAGACCCGGCGGAGGGCGTTGCCGACCGTGATCCCGAATCCTCGCTCAAGAGGCTTAACGACGAATTTGGCGTAGTGCTCGGATTCATCGTTGACTTCGATATTGATGTTGACCGGCTCGAAGGGGTGCGGGAGCTTAAGCTCCGGGGCCAAGGAGTCGGGGTTTTTCGCGTTTGCCATTTCTTTACCTCCTGATGGTTAAGCGGAATAGCGGACTAGCCGCGAGGACGCTTCGGGGGACGGCATCCGTTGTGGGGGATCGGGGTGGTGTCTTCGATTGAGAGGACCTGCAACCCGGCGGTGGCAAGGGCCCGAACGGCCGATTCGCGGCCGGCGCCGGGGCCTTTGACCTCGACGTCAACCTGGCGGAGGCCTTGGTCATAGGCGGTCTTGCCCGCCGCTTGCGAAGCGAGCTGAGCGGCGAACGGGGTCGATTTCTTCGCCCCTTTGTAGCCGAGGGCGCCCGCCGAGCTCCAGGCGATGACATTGCCTTGCTGATCGGTGATGGTGACGATGGTGTTGTTGAAGGTGGCGTGGATATGGGCGACGCCGCGGGTGAAACTCCGCTTGATCTTCTTCTTGCGGGCGGTGGTGGATTTGCCTTTGGTCTTGGTGTTAGCCATTTTCTTATCCCTCCTTACTTAGTCGCCTGCTTCTTGTTGGCGATGGTCTTCCGCTTGCCCTTGCGGGTCCGAGCGTTGGTCCGGGTCCGCTGACCGCGAACCGGCAGGCCCCGCTTATGCCGGATGCCACGATAGCAGCCGATTTCGGTGAGGCGTTTGATGTTGAGGGCGGTCTCGCGGCGGAGGTCGCCTTCGGTGTGGTATTTGCTGACCTCGTTCCGGAGAGCGGTCAATTGCTCATCGGTGAGGTCCTTGGTCCGGATATCGACGTTGACCCCGGTCGCGGCGCAGATTTTCTCCGCGGTCGAGGGGCCGATGCCGTAGATGTAGGTAAGGGAAACGACGATGCGCTTCTCGTTGGGGATATCGACCCCGACAATACGTGCCATATTCTGTTAACTCCTTTTGGCTCAACCCTGACGCTGCTTATGCTTGGGGTTGGAGCAGATGACCATGACTTTGCCATGGCGCCGAATGACTTTGCATTTGTCGCAAATCGGCTTGACGGACGGTCTGACTTTCATTTTCTTTACTCCTTTAGTTCCGATGACGGAACGTGATGCGCCCACGTGTTAAATCGTAAGGTGAGAATTGGACCGTGACCCGATCGCCGGGGAGAATGCGGATGTAATTCATCCGGATTTTGCCCCGGCTCCGTTGGCGAGCTTCACCTTGAAGTTGGTGCCGGGAAGGCACTCGATGACGGTCGCCTCGACTTCAATGCAGTCCTCTTTGCTCAAGTTGCTTCCTCCTTTTAGAGTTGGGTTAGGATCCGATAACCGGAACTGGTGACGGCGAGGGTGTTCTCGTAATGGGCGGTCAAGCCCCCGTCTTTGGCCACCACCGTCCAGCCGTCTTTCATGATGCGGACGGCGTTATGGTGTTCGAGGATCATCGGCTCGATGCAGATGGTCATCCCTTCCCGCAATATCGGCCCGGTGCCGGGCTCGCCATAGCAGGGGATGTAAGGGTCTTCATGCATCGAGGTCCCGATCCCGTGGCCGGTGAAGTCACGGGGAACCGAGCAGCCGTATTTGGCGGCCGTCGCTTCGATCGCGTGGCTGATGTCGCCTAGATGAACCCCGGGCCGGACTAAGGAGACCGCGGCTTGGAAGCATTCCTCGGCGATTTTGATCATCCGAAGGGCCCTTTCGCCGCAGATGCCGACCGGATAGGTCCGGCAGGCGTCCCCGACATAGCCGTTTTTGGTGGCGCAGAGGTCGAGGGAGACGATGTCCCCGTCCCGGAGGATCTTCTTTTCCGAAGGGATCCCGTGGAGGATGACTTCGTTGACTGAGGCGCAGATGCTGGCCGGGTAGCCTTGGTATCCGAGCTCGGAGGGGATGGCCCCTTCGCGCCGGATGACGGCTTCGGCGGCGTCGTTGAGCTCAAGGGTGGAGACCCCTGGTTTGACTAGGGGCCCCACTTCCTCGAATACTTTGGCGACGACGCGGCCAGCTTCGGCCATCAATTCGATTTCCCGAGGGGATTTGATGATGATCACTTCAACGCCTCGAGCGTCGCCGAGATCTCATCGAGCAGCTCTTCGAGGGGTTTGGTCCCATCGAAGCACTTATAGAGCCCTTTGGCTTTATAGAACTCGACGAGCGGCTGGGTCTGTTTGTAGTAGTTGTCGAGCCGGGTTTTGAACGACTCGGCATTATCGTCCTTCCGTTGGATGAGCTCCGCCCCGCAGCGGTCGCAGATCCCCTCGACCGCCGGCTTCATCGTATCGACGTGATACGAGGCCCCGCATTTGGGGCAAACCCGGCGCCCGGAGATCCGGCGGATAAGCTCGGATTCGGGGACGTCGAGGTCGATGACCAAGCTGACCGGGCGATCGATCTGCTTCCCCATTTCCTCCAAGGCTTCGGCCTGAGGGATGGTCCGGGGGAAGCCGTCGAGCAAGTAACCGGCGGCGCAGTCATCCTGGCTCAACCGTTCCTTGACCAAGCCGCAGGTGACGTCGTCGGGGACTAAGTCGCCCCGGGCGATGATGGCCTGGGCTTGAAGCCCTAACGGGGTCTTCTTGGCGATGGCCTCGCGGAACATATCCCCGGTGGAGATATGGGGCAGGTGGAACTTGTCGACTAAGTGGGTGGCCTGGGTGCCTTTCCCGGCGCCCGGCGGCCCCATCAAGATGATGTTGAGCATTGATTACATTCCTCCGGATACTTCTTCGAACGACTTGCCAGCCAGCAAGCCATCGATCTGGTTGTTGAGCTCGATGCAGACGCCGACGATGATGATCATGCCGGTGCCGCCGATGGCCAAGCTCGAATCGTTCCCGAAGACCCCGGAGAGAACCAGGATGAGCGGAAGCGCCGAGATGGCGGCGAGGGCGAGGGCCCCGATGCAGGTGACGCGGTTGAGGACCTTGCCGACGTAACGGGCGGTTTCCTTACCCGGGCGGATGCCGGGGATGAAGGAGCCGTTGCGCTGGAAGTTCTCGGAGAGCTGCTCCGGGTCCATCTGCATTTGGGCGTAGAAGAAGGCGAAGACGATGATGAGGGCCAAATAGATCAACAAGCCCCAAGGCATCCCCCACGTCTCCCCGTTGAACCAAGGCATCTCATACATCTCGGAGTAGGAGAAGATGGTCAGCCACTTGGCTTCGCTGGCCTCGGGCGAGATGAAGCTCGCGATGACCGAGGGGGCCATCATGATCGAGGAAGCGAAGATAACCGGGATGACGCCGGCCGAGTTGACTTTAATCGGCAGGTAACTAGCCTTGCTCATCGAAGCCGAGGGACCGGATTTCCCGGCGTGTTGGACCGGAATCTTCCGGCGGCTGGTCTCGAAGAAGACGACCCCGGCGATAATGAGGATGAAGGCGAGGATGTAGAGGGCGAATTGGAAGGCCCCGGTGATAAGCTCAGTCGAGCTGTGGTCGAGGTTGGCGGTAATCCACTTCGTCCAAGCGGTCGAGAGCTGAACCGGCAGGCTGCGGACGCAGCCGGCGAAGATGACGACGGAGATGCCGTTGCCGAGCCCCTTCTCGGTGATCTGGTCGCCTAGCCACATGGTGAGCATCGCCCCGGCCAAGAGGACCGTGACGATGTAGGCGTAGGTCCAGAAGTTATCCTCCATCGTAAGGCTGATATAGGAGTTGTTCTGCATCGTCATGATGATCCCATAGGCCTGGACCGCCCCAAGCAGGAGGGTCAGGTAACGGGTCGCCATTTCGATTTTCTTTCGGCCGTACTGGCCTTGCTTGCTAAGTTCAGTCAAGGCCGGCAAGACGTCTTTCGAGAGCAACTGGATGATGATCTGGGCGGTAATGTAAGGGGAGACGCCTAAGGCGAACACGGAGAAGTTCGACAAGGCACCGCCGCCGAGAAGGTCCATCATGGCGATGGCGTTGCCGGAATTAAGCGCATCGCTTAACTCGGAGCCGACGCTGACGCCCGGGACCGTGATAGCCGCCCCGATTCTGAGCACGAACAATATCATGACCGTGAAGAATATCCGGCCGACGATATCTTTGTTTTTGAAGATCGAGACGAACTTTTTCATTATTCGATGACCTTGGCCTCTCCGCCTTTGTCCTCGATCGCTTTCTTAGCCGAGGCCGAGAAGGCTTTGGCTTCGACGATCAATTTCTTGGAAAGGGTTCCTTTCCCGAGGATTTTAACACCATCGAACTCTTTCTTGATGATGTTCTTTTCGCGGAGGGTGACCGCATTGACCGTTTCGCCGTCCTTGAAGGCGTTCAACCGATCGAGGTTAACGGCGACATAGACGATGCGGCGGTTCTTATGCGATTTGCGGAAACCGAATTTCGGGAGCCGGCGGGCGATCGGGGTCTGGCCGCCTTCGTACCCGTTTTTCTTGGTGTGCGAGTGGGCGCCTTGGCCTTTCATGCCCTTGCCGGCGGTCTTGCCGTTGCCGCTGCCCCGGCCCCGCCCCTTGCGGAAGCTATCGGTCCGGGCTCCGGCGGCGTTTTGGAGGTTCGATAGGGATGACATGTTTATTTATCTCCTTTCTCGTGGCTCTTGTTGGCCCGGCGAGCTTTCAGTTCCTCTTCGGTCTTGAGGCCGCGGAGGAGCATGACCTCGTCGTAGCGCTTGAGCGCATTAAGCCCGGCATGGGTCGCCCGGATGACGTTGATCGGCGCGCGGGAGCCATAGACCTTGGAAACCAGGTTCTTGACCCCGGCGAGCTCAACGATGGCCCGGACCGGCCCACCGGCGACGATGCCGGTGCCCGGGCGAGCGGGTTTGAGGACGACTTTGGTCGAGCCGTAGACGCCGATGACGTCATGGGCGATGGTGCCGTTGGCGTTGATCTCGATGGTGCTCATCCCCTTGCGGGCTTTGGCAAGCGCCTTCTTGATGGCATCGGGGACCTCGCTCGATTTGCAGAGGGCGAAGCCATAACGGCCCTTGCCATCGCCGACGACGGCTAAGGCCGAGAAGCGGACGTGCTTGCCGCCTTGGACGGTTTTGGAGATGCGGTTGATCTTGACCACCCGCTCGGCGAAATCGTCGACGTTGCGGCGGAAGCCACCCCGGCCACCCCGTCTTTCCGACGGGCGGCCTTTCCGGGAGCCGTATTTCCTATCGCCCGGGCGGGCGGCGGAAGCGGAGCCATGGGGTTCGTAACCCTGGGCATTATCCTCGGCGGCGACTTCTTCGGTATTTTCTTCCGCGGGGGTCTCCGCGGCGATGTTCTTTTCTTCTTCCATCATGAATCTCCTTAGAACTTGAGACCCGCTTCGCGAGCGGCGTCGGCGAGGGCGGCGACCCGGCCGTGGTAGATGTATCCGCCACGGTCGAAGACGACCTTCTCGATGCCTTTGGCTTTGGCTTTTTCAGCTAAGTCGGCCCCGACTTTGGCGGCGGCTTCGCAGTTGCCGCCATTGGCGAGGTGAAGCTGGGTGGACGAGGAGGAGACCAAGGTGACGCCTTTTTCGTCATCGATGATCTGAGCTTCGATGTTCTTGTTGGAGCGATAGACGCATAGACGCGGGGTCTCGGCGGTGCCGGAGACTTTCTCCCGCACCCGAAGGTGACGGCGGAGACGGATGCTGTTTCTCGATTCTTTCGCGATCATAATTCACAGGCTCCTTTACTTCTTGCCGCCGGCGGCGCGCTTGCCTTCCTTGCGGATGATGACTTCGCCCTTGTACTTGATGCCTTTGCCGCCATAGGGCTCCGGCCGCTTGGTGTCGTGGATGAGGGCGGCGGTCTGGCCGACTTTCTGTTTGTCGATGCCCTCGACCACGATGTGGGTCTCGTCGGTGGCGGAGATCTTCACGCCCTCGACGGGGGTGACGACGACTTCATGGGAGAAGCCGACGTTGAGGACCAAATCGGTGCCCCGCATGGCGCAGCGGTAGCCGATGCCCGAGATCTCCAGCTCCTTCTTGAACCCCTCGGAGACGCCGACGACGGCGTTGTGGAGGTTGGCCCGGACGGTGCCGTGCATCTCGAGATCGCGCTGCTCCTCGCCGGCGCGGTGGCAGAGGATGGTGCCGTCTTTGACCTCGACGCTGACGTTGCTCGGGAGAGCGACGCTTAATTCGCCTTTGGCTCCTTTGACGGCGACGCTTCCGTCTTTGACTTCGACGGAGACGCCCTCAGGAAGAACGACGGGTTTGAATCCGATACGTGACATTGCTTTTCCTCCTGTTTACCAGACGTAGCAGAGGACTTCGCCGCCGACGTGGGCCTTGCGGGCCTGATGGTCGGTGAGCAGGCCATTCGGCGTGGAGACGATGGCGATGCCGAGTCCTTTGAGGACGCTGGGGATCTTGTCGGCTTCCGCATAGACGCGGAGGCCCGGCTTGGAGATCCGCTTCAAGCCGGAGATGACCCTCTCCCCGGAGGAAGAGTACTTGAGGACGATGGTGAGGGTTTTCTTCCCCTTCTCCTCCTCAACGCGATAGGATTCGATGAACCCTTGGTTTTTGAGGATCTCGGCGATCCCCTCTTTGATTTTGCTGCTCGGAAGGGAGACTTCCTCGTACCGGAGCTTATTGGCGTTCCGGATCCGGGTGAGCATATCGGCGATTGGATCAGCGTTCATGTTCTTTCTCCTTTCCTTACCACGAGGCCTTCTTCAGCCCCGGGATCTCGCCTTTGTAGGCCATCTCGCGGAGGCAGATGCGGCAGAGGCCGAAGCGGCGGATGACGCCGTGGGGGCGTCCGCACCGCTTGCAGCGGGTGTATTCGCGGACCGCGAATTTCTGCGGGCGCGATTTCTTGACGACTAAGCTTTTCTTGGCCATTTGCTTACCTCCTGAACGGCATGCCGAGCTTTTCGAGCAAGGCGGCCGCTTCCTTATCGGTGTTGGCGGTGGTGACGATGACGACGTCCATGCCGCGGACCTTGGTGACTTTATCGTAGTCGATTTCCGGGAAGATCAATTGTTCCTTGACTCCGAGGGTGTAGTTGCCATGGCCATCGAAGGCGTTGCGCGAGACGCCGCGGAAGTCGCGGACCCGCGGAAGGGCGATGGAGACGAGCTTATCGAGGAATTCGTACATCCGAACGCCCCGGAGGGTGACCTTGCACCCGATGGCTTGTCCCTCGCGGACCTTGAAGGTCGCGATGCTCTTCTTGGCTTTGGTGACGACCGGTTTCTGACCGGCGATGGTGGCTAAGTCAGCCACCGCGTCATCGAGGGCTTTGGCGTTCGCGGTCGCGTCGCCGACGCCGATGTTGATGACGACTTTCTCAAGCCGCGGGGCCTGCATGACCGAGGTGTAGCCGAATTCTTTGACGAGTTCGGGGATGACCTCGTTCCGATACTTGGCTAAGAGCCGGTTGCTCGGAGCGGCCGGGGCTTTCTTGGCGGTCTTCTTCTCGACTTTGGCTTCCGCCGGGGCTTCGGCCTTGGGGGCCGCCTTCTTGGCGGTGGTCTTCTTGGGGGCCGCCTTGACGGCTTTCTTGGTTTCTTCTGCCATTTGGGCTTCCTCCTTTACTTGTCGAGGCTCTCGCCGGATTTGGCGAGGCGGACTTTCTTGCCGTTCACGGTGCCCATATGGACCCGGGTCGGCTTCTTGGTTTTCGGATCGATGAGGGCGACGTTGCTCGCATCGAAGGGAACGTAGATCTCGACGACCGACCCTTCGGGGACGGCTTGCGTCGGCTTCTTGTGCTTCTTGTGGACATTGACGCCTTCGACGACGACTTTGTTGAGCTTGGGGTAGACGCGCTGCACGATACCCTCTTTGCCTTTGTCGGCGCCGGAGATGACGATGACCTTATCACCTTTTTTGATGTTCATAGTCTTTCTCCTTATAGCACCTCGATGGCGAGCGAGATGATTTTCATGTAGCCCTTGTCGCGGAGCTCACGGGCGACCGGCCCGAAGACACGGGTGCCGATCGGGTTGCCGTCATTGTCGATCAAGACGATGGCGTTGTCGTCGAAGGCGATGGTCGAACCGTCTTTCCGGAGAACCGGATGCTTGGTCCGGACGATGACCCCTTTGACGACGTCGCTTTTCTTGACTTTGCCATTCGGGATGGCGTCTTTGACGGCGCAGAGGACGACGTCCCCGATCGAGGACGATTTCCGGTGGGAGCCGCCATAGAGGCGGAAGACCCGGACGGAGCGGGCGCCGGAGTTATCGGCGACCACGAGATTGGTTTCGGTCTGGATCATTATTTCGCCTCCTCATTGGTGACGACGCCTTCCGCCGCCTCAAGGGAAGCTTCGGTCTCGGCGACGGTTTCGGCTAAGTCGGCGTGCTTGTCGATCGAGACGAGGCGGTAGCGCTTCAGTTTCGATAACGGACGGCAGGCCATGATGGTGACGGTGTCGCCGAGCTTGGCGGCGTTGTTCTCGTCATGGGCGTAGTATTTCTTCGAATACCCGACCCGTTTCTGATAGATGGGGTCGTTGCGTTCGGTGGAGACGGTGACGACGATCGTCTTGTTCATCTTGACGGAAGTGACGACGCCGCTGACGCTGGTCCGATGATTTCTTTCCATGGTCTTCTCTCCTTACTTTTCGATGCCAAGGGCCCGTTGGCGCTTGACGGTTTCGGCTTTGGCGAGGTCCTTGCGGACTAAGCGAACGTTCTCGCCGCGCTCGAGCTGCCCCACCGCTTTCTTGCGGCGAAGCTCGAAGAGCTCTTCCTTCAAGGCATAGATCTTCTGATCGAGCTCTTCCGAGGTAAGTTCGCGGAATTCTTTGATTTCCATTACTTGGCCTCCTCTTTGGCTGGGGCCTCGCCGCCGTTGTCGACGATGGTCTCAACCTGGATGTGGTCCTCTTTCTCGATGGCCTCGAGGGAGGATTCGTGGACCTCTTCCATCTTCAGCAGCTCAGCCTGGCTAAGGGCCTTGGTCCGCTTGATGACTTTGGTCTTGACCGGGAGCTTATACCCGGCGAGGCGAAGGGCTTCCTGCGCCTTGGCGGCATCGATGCCGCCGATTTCGAACATGACGGTCCCTTTCTTGACGACCGCCACCCAGCCTTCCGGGGAGCCTTTGCCGGAACCCATACGGACTTCGGCCGGCTTCTTGGTCTTGGCAAGATGGGGGAAGATGCGGATCCAGACCTGGCCCGCGCGGTCGGTGCAGCGGGCTAAGACGATACGGGCGGATTCGATCTGATGATCGGTGATGTAGTTGCCTTCGAGGGCGACTAAGCCATATTCGCCGAATTCGACGGAGGTCCCGCCTTTGGCCCGGCCTTCGTATTTAAGGCCATGCGGGCGGCGGTATTTAACGCGCTTTGGTTGCAGCATTGCTCATGCCTCCTTTGTTATTGCCCCGACGGCGATCGTCCCGATGGGTCGGGCGCGATTCCCGCGGCGCGGGCTCATTGACTTCTTCGGTCCCGATTTTGGAAAGGGAACGGCAGATCCAGACCTTGACGCCGATCCGGCCATAGGTGGTGGCGGCGTCAACGTGGGCGAAGTCGATGTCAGCCCGGATGGTGTGGAGGGGGACGACCCCTTCCTTATAGCCTTCGGCCCGGGCGATTTCGGCCCCGCCGAGACGGCCCGAGCAAAGGGTCTTGCACCCTTTGGCCCCGGCTTTGCGCATCCGTTGGATGGCTTTCTTCATAGTCGAGCGGAAGGCGGCCCGGTTCTCGAGCTCGCTGGCGATCCACTTGGCGATGAGGGTGGCGTCCAAATCCGGATTGAGGATGTTGACGACGTTGAGGTCGAGCCGGTCTTTGCCGGAATCGATCTTCAAGAGCTTGTTCAGCTCGGCGAGGAGACGCTTCTTGTTCTCCCCTTCCTGCCCGAGGACTTCGCCCGGGCGGGAGCAATAGACCTTAACGTTGACGTTATGGCCCTTATCGGTCTTGACCCGCTCGATGACGACGCGGGAGAGCATCGAATTCTTCAGCTCTTTTTCAAGATAGCCACGGATCTTCATGTCCTCGACGATGAAGGTGCCGTAATCGGTTTTGGAAGCGAACCATTTGGAGTTCCAGTCGCGGTTGATGCCGATCCGCATCCCGACTGCGTTGACTTTATGACCCATAGTGCTTACTTCCTTTCGGCAACGACGACCAATAAGTTGGCGTTGCGCTTGATGATGGGCGAGGCGGAGCCTTTGGCCCGGGGGATATACCGTTTGATCTTCAAGCCATCGGAGACTTGGATTTCGGCGACGTAGAGGAGATCCTGCTCCATCCCGAAGTTGTTGACGGCGTTGGCGCTGGCGCTTTTGATGGCCTTGGCGACCGGGGTGGCGGCGACGCGGTTGGTCTGAGCGAGCAGCCCGAGGGCGACGCTCACGCTCTTGCCGCGGACGATGTCGGCGACCAGGCGGACTTTCCGCGGGGTGATGCGGACATCGCGGACGAAGCAACGGGCGGAGGTCGGCTTGGGTTTATCCTCGACGACTTCGGCTTTCGCGGCTTCCTTAGCGGCTTTCTTCGCGGCTTTCTTCTCTTCCTTGGCCGCTTTCTTGGCTTCCTTCGGGGTCAGTTCTTCTTTGACTTCCGGGGTCGCCGTTTCCTCAACCTTCTCCTCAGCTTTCTTCTTCGGAGCGGTCTTCTTGGCCGGGGCCTTTTTCGCGGCCGGGGCCTTCTTCACGGTTTTCTTTTCTTCAGCCATGTTCTGACTCCTTACTTCTTGGCGGCTTGATCGCCGACGTTGTTGCCATGGTGGCCCGGGAAGGTCCGGGTCGGGGCGAATTCGCCGAGCTTATGGCCGACCATATCCTCCGTCACGTAGACGGTGATGTGCTCGTGTCCATTGTAGACGGCGAAGGTCTGCTCGACGAAGGCGGGATAGATCGTCGAACGGCGAGACCAAGTCTTGATGATCTCTTTCTTGCCCGATTTTTGGATGGCTTCGACCTTCTTGAGAAGGTATTCATCCACGAACGGGGCTTTCTTAAGCGAACGAGACATGTCCTATCTCCTCCTTACTTCTTATCCGACTTCCGTCTGATGATGAGGCGGGTCGAGTTCTTCTTGTTGTGGCGGGTCTTGACGCCTTGGGTCCGCTTGCCCCACGGAGACCGGGGAGCGTCGCGGCCGACGGGGCACTTGCCCTCGCCGCCGCCGTGCGGGTGGTCGTTCGGGTTCATGGCCGAGCCGCGGACGGTCGGGCGGACGCCCTTCCAGCGCGATTTCCCGGCTTTGCCGAGGTTGATGAGGTTCCAATCCTCATTGCCGACGGTGCCGATGGTGGCCCGGCAGTTCTTGAGGAGCTTGCGCATTTCGCTCGAGGCGAGGCGGACGATGACGTAATTGCCATCTAAGCCGAGGACCTGAGCCGAGGTGCCGGCGGCCCGGCACATCTGGGCCCCTTTGCCCGGCTGGAGCTCGAGGTTATGGACGAAGGTACCTTCGGGGATGTTCTGGAGCTCGCAGCAGTTGCCGACCTTGATGTCGGTCGCCACGCCGGAGATGACGGTGTCGCCGACTTTCAAGCCCTTCGGCTCGATGATGTAGGCTTTTTCCCCGTCGGCGTAGCAGATGAGGGCGATGTTGGCGTTCCGGTTCGGATCGTATTCGATCGCCTTAACGGTGGCCGGGATGCCGTCTTTGCGGCGCCGGAAGTCGATGATGCGGTAACGGTTTTTGTTGCCCCCGCCGATGTGACGGCAGGTGATCTTCCCCTGATTGTTGCGCCCGCCCGTGTGTTTCTTCGGGGCGAGGAGGCTCTTTTCAGGAGAGGTTTTGGTGATGTCCGCGAAGGTCGAGTTGGTCATGGACCGGCGCGACTTGGTGTACGGACGGTAAGTTCTGATTGCCATTTGCTTTCTCCTATATTGGATTCTTCGCTCTTATATCCTTAATAGATATAGAGACCGGTGTGCCTACTCCTTGAACAGGTCGATGGCTTCCCCTTCGGCAATGGTGACCACGGCTTTCTTATAGCCGGAGATGGTCCCCTTGTAACGGGAGCCGCGGGTCGTTTCCTTGGCGCGTTGGTTGATGACCTTGACGTCGGTGACCTTGACCTGGAAGATGCGCTGGAAGGCATCTTTGATTTCGATCTTGTTGGCCTTGTCGGCGACTTTGATCGTGACCTTGTTGGCGTTTTGCATAAGCGCCATGGTCTTTTCGGTGATGTGGGGGGCGACGATGACTTCGAAGTCATGATGGGTCGCTTTGGCGAAGGTGTGGGCGGGAGCCTTAACCTCCTCTTTCTTGGCGGCCTTCTTCTTGGCCGGCTTGGCGGTTTCTTCGACCGCTTCGACTTTCTTTTCCTCAGCCATATTACTTCAGGGCCTCCTCGATTTTCTTGATGTCATCTTTGCTGATGACGAGGTTGGTGTTGTTGAGGACGTCGTAGACCGAGACGTTATTGATCTCGGCGAGCTCAACGTTAGCTAGGTTCCGGGCCGAGAGGACGAGGTTATCGTTCTCTTCCCCGAAGACGATGAGGGTCTTGCCCTCGGCCTTGATGGCCTCTAAGCAAGCGGCGAAGGCTTTGGTCGAGGCGGTGTCGAGCTTAAGCGAATCGACGACGATCAAGCCTTTGGCGGCCTTTTCGGAGAGGACGCCTTTTAAGGCCAAGGCGTGGGCTTTCTTGTTTTGGGAGAGCTTGTAGTTCTGCATCCCATCGGGCCCGAAGACGGTGCCGCCGCCGACCCAGATCGGGGACTTGCAGTCGCCCGAGCGAGCCCGGCCGGTGCCCTTTTGCCTCCAAGGCTTCTTGTTGGTGCCGTGGACTTCGTGGCGTTTCTTGGTCTTCGCCGTGGCTTGGCGGAGATTGGCTTGGTAAACGGTGACGGCGTCTTTGATGACTTGCTGGTTGGCTTCAACCCCGAACACCGAGGCGGAGACTTCGATCTCGCCGGCGGCTTCGCCTTTGAGATTGACCACCTTCAAGCTGATTTTCTTTTCAGCCATGGTTGTTATTCTCCTTTCTTCTCTTCCGCGGAGGCCTTGGCGGCGGCTTCTTTAGCCGCGACGTCGAGGATTTCCTTGACCTGCGGAGTCTTGAATTGCTGGCGGATCGGCGAACGGAGCATGACGATCGCCTTCTTCGGCCCCGGGAGGCCGCCTTTGACGAGGATGTAGCCCTTCTCGGGGTTGCTCTCGACGATGGTGACGTTTTGGATGGTCACTTGCTCCGGACCCCAATGGCCCGACATCTTCTTGCCCGGAATGACGCGGTTGTTGTCACGGCCGTTGTTGGCAAGGGAGCCGATTTGGCGGTGGTAGCCCGACCCATGGCCTTTCGGGCCGATGTGGTGATGGTATTTCTTGATGGTGCCGGAGTAGCCATGGCCTTTATTATGGCCGATGACGTCGATGACCTCGCCGGTCTTGAACAGATCGGCGGTTAAGGTCTCGCCGACGTTCTTGGCGTAGACCTCGTCGCCCTTGAGCTCATACATGGCTTCCTTGGTGGCGACGCCGGCTTTCTTGTAGATGCCCTTCTCGGCTTTGTTGAGGTGGCGCTCGGCCTTGTCCTCATAGCCGACGACGATGGCCTCATAGCCATCTTTCTCTTTCGTCTTCTTGGCGATGACGACGTTGGGAAGGACTTCGACGACGGTGACCGGATACATGGTCCCGTCGGCGGCGAAGACCTCGGTCATGCCCATTTTCCTTCCGATGATGGATTTCATTGATCAGGTCCTCCTTATAACTTAATGTCGATCTCGACGCCGCTCGGGAGATCGAGGTTGCGAAGCGCATCGATGGTCCCTTTCTGCGGATGGGTGATATAAATCAATCTCTTGTGGGTCCGAATCTCGAACTGTTCACGCGAATCCTTGTATTTGAAGGTAGCGCGTAAGATCGTGTAGACCTGTTTCTCGGTCGGCAAGGGGATTGGGCCCTTGACGCCGGCTCCGGTTTTCTCGGCGACGTTGAGGATCTTCTCGACGCAGAGGTCGAGGATCTTGTGGTCGTAGGCGAGCAAGCGAACGCGGATCGCTTTTTCTTTTGCCATTTCTGTTCCTCCAATGGTATTTCAGGCTTCTAGCGTTTGTTCGGGGCGAATTCCCTGACCGCCTTTCATGACAACGCCTGTAGGTGTGTCAGCAACCTCGCTCTTCATCGCAAGCGCTAGCGTGTACAAGGGTACGCGTATGGGGGCGAGAGGTCAACAAAAACTTTAAGATTTCATCGGCATTAATGATGTATTTTGCCCGTCAACGGGAAAAGGGGCGAAAATAGTTTCGATGCCGCCAAGGAAAAATCGTTAGTATGTGCATCGTGCACAAATTGATAATTTTAAATACTCTTTTTGCCGTTCGCCCATCCATAAGGAAAAACATCGGGCCATACCTTTGCCCCGCCAACAAAAACGACCCGTGTCTTTCCTGCAATAGGATGGGCGCGCCTTAATGAATCTCTCGATGACGATAAGGGCAATTCGAAGCCATCGGATAGTTGAGCGATTTGCACTTTCTTTCAAAACTAAAAGTGCATTTTTGCACTTATCGATGCTTATAAAAGTGCAATATTCCGCCAATTGCCCCCTAGGCGAAATTCGAGGATGCATTGGCGAAACCGTTAAACGGAGTTTTTTATCGAGGAAGCGAAAGCCCTCATATCGGAAAGCAGACCGGGCAAGTCATCGAAAACCGTATGATAAACAATATCTAGTCGCACATTGCCATAATCATGGACAATCCTGTTTCTCAGCCCCATTAATTCAGAATAGGGAATTTGATTCCTTAATTCCGGGTAATAAGCCAATAGCCTATTCGCGGATTCAGAGATTTGGACAAATTTGAAACTCACCGCGCAGTTAAGCAATTCGTCCTTAGCGAACTCGTCCAAGCTCATTCTCCCGACTTTATCTAACACGAATTCGATGTCGCCGATGATTTGCTCCAAATAATAAACTGGCGTTTTCCCACTACCCATAAATTTTTATCCCATCCTTTAAAACATCGCGGAGCAGTTCCTCGTTATCAAGCAATTGGTTTATTTTCAAAAGATCGACGACTTTTCCTAAGGATTGCCGCAGCTCCTCAACCAAACCATAAAACTTAAGGCCGGTTATCGGCGTGTCAATAATCAAATCCACATCGCTTAAAGGCTTAGCCTCTCCTCTGGCATATGAACCAAATAAATAGCAGAAATTTACGTCTATCTTCGATAAAACCGAAGAGACGATTTCCTTAATATTGTTGAAGGCAAGAACGCCATGGGTTTCGTCAATCGGACGATAATTCCGAAGCTGTTCGCAATACTTTGCGTACTTCGAGGTTTTGGCCTTTCCGACCTCATTCTCGTAACTTTTGTAACTCCGCAAAGAGATACCGAGAACGTCCGCGGCTTGTGCCTGGGTCAATCGGATGCTCTTTCTTAGGTCCTTCAGTTTATCGATCATCAACAGCATTATTCCACATTTGCACTTTTTTTCAAAACTAAAAGTGCATTTTTGCACTTATTGATAATGAGAGAAAGTGCAAATTAACAATCGGCCTTCCGCTTTAGATATTCCTCGTAAGAGGCGCGGCAACCGCAGTATTGCTGATTGTATAGTCCATAATGATCGCGGATCTTAACCCCTTTAAGCGCTCCATCCTTCTTCTTGAAGTCGGTATAGAGATAGGGGACCGAAGGGTGCTGGGCTTCAAGTTTCCGCCCCACTTCGTTTAGGACCACGCTCGACTTTTGGCGCGACACCGTCATGACGGTTGTGAAGTAATCGAAATGATGATCCTCGGCGTATTGATAGGCTTCGTCCATCCGATACTCATAGCAACGGTGGCATCGTTGGCTGCCTTCCGGCAAATGCTCATAAGGTTCGATGAACTCGTAATAGGCGTCCGGGTCATAAGGGGGGATGACCAAACCGATATCAAACCCATAGTCTCGTTTAAGGTAATCCAAGAGCTTTTTCAATTCGCCCAACCTTCTTTCGTATTCCTCGCTGGGGTAGATATTGGGGTTGCAATAATAGATGGTGACGTCGAAATGGGGGCAAAGATAAGTCAAAGGAAAGCAGGCGCAGGGCCCGCAGCAGACATGGAAAAGCAACCTTTTCCGCTCGCCCCGCAAAGAGGCGATGACCGCTTGTCCGAAATCGTAATAACGGGTCTTCTTATTGTTGTCCGTCATCGCTCCATCGCCTTTGAGTAATCGAACTTCCCGTAGATGAACATCGAGTCCCCAAAGGAGAAGAAACGGTATCGCTCCTTGATGGCCTCTTCATAACAATGCAGCGTCCACTTCCGCCCCATGAATGCCGACACCAGCATCACCAAGGTCGATTTGGGGAGATGGAAGTTGGTAATTAGCCCATCGACGGCCTTGTATTCATAGCCGGGCGAGATAAAGATCGAGGTATTCTCCTTCGCCGCCTTAAACTCGCCATACTTCCCATAAATCGCTTCCAATGTCCGGACCGAGGTAGTCCCCACGGCGATGATCCGCCGTCCATCTTTTTTGGCTTGGTTAAGGCGAGCAGCCGCGTCTTCGCTTATCTCGCAAAGCTCGGTGTGCATATGATGGTCTTTGGTATCTTTGACCTTCACCGGCCGGAAGGTGCCCAAGCCGATGTTGAGGGTGATGTCGATCACTTCCACCCCTTTGGCTTTGATATCCTCGAAAAGCTCGGGGGTGAAATGAAATCCGGCGGTCGGGGCGGCGGCGCTGCCGGGGACTTTGGCGTAGACGGTTTGATAATCGTCGTTATCCTCGACTTGCTTCTTGATATATGGAGGCAAAGGCATTTGGCCTAACCGTTCGAGGACCTCGAGGAAAATCCCGTGGTAAAAGAAACGCATATGGCGGATGCCCTCGTCTAAGACCTTCACGCAAGCGCAGGTCAAAGAGCCGTCGCCAAAGGTGATGTTGCTCCCCACTTTAACCGAACGCGCCCCGCCGACTAAGCATTCCCAGGTATCTTTTTCCTCTAGTTGCTTTAAGAGCAAGACCTCGCAATGGCCGCCGGTCTCGACCTTGGTGCCGATTAACCGGGCGGGGATGACCTTGGTGTTATTCCGAACCAAGACGTCGCCGGGAAGAAGGTAGTCGACGATATCCTTGAACTTCCTATGCTCAATGCTTTGGTGTTCGCGATCAATGACCATAAGCCGAGATTCGTCCCGTTTCTTTAACGGGGACTGAGCGATCAATTCCTCTGGCAAATCAAAGTCGAATAGTTCGATATCCATGGTCAAAAACCTTTCTTTGAGCCGAATTTTGCGTAGATTTCCTCTTTGTATTCCGCAAAACGGTCATTTTTGATCGCTTCCCTGGCCCCTTCGGCAAGCTTGATCAGGAAGCGGATGTTATGGATGGAATTAAGCGTTTTCCCAAACTCCTCGCCAATCCGGTGGAGATGATGGAGATAGGCCTTGGTGTAATGGGTGCAGGTATAGCAATCGCACTCCTCATCCAAAGGGGTGAAATCCTCTTTGTATTGGGCGCGCTGGATATTGACCCGCCCATGGCTAGTCATAAGCGCCCCGTGCCTGGCTAATCGAGTCGGCAGGACGCAATCGAACATATCGATGCCGTGGCTGATCCCCTCAAGGATGTAGTCGATCGAACCGACGCCCATCAAGTAACGAGGCTTATCGAAAGGAAGATAACGGACGGCATCCTGAATCATCTTGAAGCACACCTCTTTCGGCTCGCCGATCGATGTCCCGCCGATCGAATATCCGTCAAACGGCATGGCCGCTAATTGCTTGGCGGCCATTTCCCTAAGATCGGTAAACTCACCCCCTTGGACAATGCCGAACAAAGCTTGGTCTTGGCGGGTATGGGCCGCTAACCCCCTTTTGGCCCAACGGAGGGTTCTTTCGGTGGAGCGCTTCACGTATTCGTAACTAGCCGGATAGGGAATGCATTCATCGAAACTCATGATGATATCGGCCCCAAGGGCCTCTTCGATGCGGATGGCTTCCTCAGGGGAGAAGAATTCCTTTCCCCCGTCAAGTTCGTTCCGGAACTCGACCCCCTTCTCATCTATCTTCCTTCGGCTCGCCAAGGAAAACACCTGAAAACCCCCGGAATCGGTCAGGATGGGCCCATCGTAATTCATGAACTTATGGAGCCCGCCGGCCTTTTTGACGATCTCCTCCCCGGGACGGAGATGCAGGTGGTAGGTATTGGCGAGGATGACCCCCGACCCGCAGGCTTTAACCTGTTCGGGCGATAGGCATTTGACGGTAGCGTTGGTTCCAACCGGCATGAACATCGGCACCTCGACCTCGCCATGCCAAGTATGGAGAACCCCATAACGAGCACCGGTTTTGGCGTCGACGTGTTTTATTTCTAAGTAGAATGGCTTATCCATAGCCCCCGTATTTTACAAATCCCCTTTCAATACTTAAAGGGGTAATGCCGAGAGGGCTGGATCGCCTTAAAGAACCCTTTGTTGTTTCGAATCAGCATGAAGAAAAGATAGCCGACCCCGATGGCGATGGTCTCGCCGGCAGAGACTAAGCCCGATTGATACCAATAGCTGCTCCACGGCAGCTCCAGCAGCCAGCAAAGTTCGGCCCCGACCACGAAGGCGTTGATGGCGATGGGATATAGACAAGCAATCAATAACCTAGGCGAGGCAAAGGAAATCAAAATGCAGGAAAGGAAAGTGGCGGCGGTCCCGATGAGGATATCGGGCCAGCCTAGAGTCGAGCCAAGGTTAGCCAAGAAGCAGCCGACGGTGACGCCGCTTATGAAATCGGGTCGGAAGAAGCAAAGCAGGCAGAGGAGCTCAGCGAAACGGATCTGCATCGGCCCATAGGATATGCCGCTTAAAAGCAGGCATAACAAAAAATAAATCGCCCCGACAATACCGTTTTGGGCGATCTTAAGAAGAAGTTTGTCTGACACGATAAGTGCCTCCTGATTTTTTAACGCTGGGTACCGAGGACTAACAGCGCAGTTCCGGATTATAGACTTCTTGACTTAGCAAGGCAAAAAATTGGGTGCTTTTTTGATAAAGCCTGCAAAAACAAAGCAAATCGTTTAAATTCACTCCGGATCGAATGGGGTGAACAAGGCGAACATAGAATAGAAGGGGAAATTTTGACGACCGAGTTTTTCGTTATATGGTTCAGAAGTGATGATTATGCCTTTCCGAACGGTGTCCATATGCTTGCTTTCCAGAAGATCCAAAGATTTCAAAGCATGGTAACTAGAGGATCTGCATTCCACCGGTTGAACCTTTCCATGCCTTTCGAAAGCAAAGTCGACTTCATACGAATAAACGGTCGAGTCTTTGGTTTCGGTCCAAGAAAAGTAATGAGGATCAAGACCGGCTAATTTTAATTGCTGAGCCACGGCGTTTTCATATATATAGCCGAAGTGGCCCCTTAAATCGCCATCGATGAACTTATCGTAATGCTCATCGATATTTTCGGGGAAATAGCAAAGGCAATGAGCTAATCCCAAATCGTTATAGAAGCCTTTAAAATAAGTGTCGTCCTCGGTTAAAGACAAACCAATGTCCGGATTCTTCGCCCTTTTGACAATGTAGCCAATTTGGCTTTCGGCTAATTTGTTAACGGTTTCTAAGGAAGTTGGCGAATTAGGTCGGGAGTTGATATCGGAAAACTGGAACCGAAAACTATTTCGACCTAGGCATTTAGGGAAGTTCTCATACATCGTCCTACAATGGGTGCCGTATCTGCGGTCAATGGCCTCTAGGTCTTTGCGAAACAAAGAGAGTATTACCTTTTGGCTCTCAATGACCTCCCAGTAAGAACGAGTTTTAACATAAGCCTCGACCGCTTCCGGCATTCCCCCAATCAACATATAGGTACGGAACAGACGCATGCAATCATCGTGATTTATAGAAAACAATTGATAATTTTTAGCTTGTGCCGCCGTTTTAATGGAATCGGCGACGTTCGACATACCTATATTGATCAGGAACTCTTCAAAATCTAAAGGGGCGAAAACAACTTGCCGTTCTTTTGAAGGAAGCAATATATCCAAGGAGTTCAACTCAATCGATACGGCCGATCCCGTTTCGATAAAAACGATAACGCCCATCATCGGTGAGCTGTTTTATTGCTTGCCGCGCTCAAGAGCAAAATTAAATCTCGTCAAATATGATTAAACTCCCGCGCGGGAGAACGGGCTTTTTCAGGGCAAAAAACAAACGATTGTAAAAAGCATCAACGTCGCCCAAATCATCAAAACAACGTTTAACCCGAACGTCCTCGGCAGAAAAATCAATGAGATAGTAGTTATCAAAAAAGTGTTTTCCAATATACTTTGCCGCGGTTGTCTTGCCGGTCCGTCTGGGGCCATTAAAAAATAACGCGTTCTGGCTTTCTGACTTCGCCCAGCGTTCTAAATAACTGTAAACTTTTCTAAATAGTGGTTTTTCTAACATACCGCAGATCACTATAGGCCAACTGCGGTTTTTTGTATTGCTACATTCTAAAAAATGCGGTTTTTTGATTTTCTAAGTGGCCAAAAATGCGGTTTTTTGAATAACTCTGAACGATTCCAAACAAAAAGGCACTTCAAAATTCTTAGACAACAAAAACTGCCTTCTAAAGGACCAATCAATAGAATGACATCCAGGAGTTAGGGACCGCAGTCCCTTCGACGCTGGCCTTGATGACCCCGGCGATCATATTGGCGATCGAAAGGACCGTCACCCCTTTTATCCGCGGATGCTCGATGGAATTGGTAACGACCATATCGACGATCGGCGATTGAGCCAACAGCTCAGCCGAGCCCGGGGAGAAGACGGCATGGGTCCCAGCCACTCGGACATCAAGCGCCCCACGGGAGAGAATGGCGTGGCTGCAGGCTAAAACCGTTCCGGCGGTATCGATGATGTCATCGACGATCAAACAATGCTTGCCCCGCACCTCACCGACGATATTCATGACCTCGGCCACATTAGGGGCCGGACGCCTTTTATCAATGATGGCGATTTCCGAATTGGCAAGTTCAGAAGCTAAGTCCCGAGCGCGATGGATAGATCCATGGTCAGGGGAAACGACGACCACATCTTCGGTTTTTATTCCAAGGGCAGCGAATTCTCTCCGGAAATATTCGCCAAATAAGGGAATGGAGGACAAATCATCGACCGGACAGGAAAAGAAACCTTGGGTTTGGGGGGTATGCAAATCCATGGTAATGATCCGCGATACCCCGACGGTGTCGAGCAAATCGGCAACCAACTTCGCAGTAATCGGCTCCCCCGGCCGGGCGACCCGGTCCTGCCGGCAGAATCCATAATAGGGAATAACCAGGTTTATCTCTTTGGCTTTGGCGTTGCGGATCCCGTCGATGAAGACCAAAAGCTCCATCAGCCTTTCGGCGGCGGGGGTGGCAGTGCTTTGGATGATGTAGACGGTTTTGCCCCGGACTGAATCGGGTGAACGGGCCATCACTTCCCCATCAGAAAAATGGGTCACTTCGCTTTGCCCTTGCTCGATGCCGAGTATTTGACAAACCTCTTTGGCTAACGACGGGTTAGCGGTTAAGGAAAAAACTTTGACGTTATCCATTGCTCACCAATGCTTGACGGTCACTAAAACGGTGGCTTTGTTCACTTCCGGCTCGCTTAGGGAGGGAAGAGAAGAAACATCGTAGCCTTTCTTGGTTAACAGGGCCCGTCCCTCTTTGCCTAAGAACCAAGAACGGATCGAGGTCGGCTCCAGCCGGTTCTTATCGGTTAAGGCCTCCCACTTGGTCGGAAGGTAGAACATCTGCGATCCCCGGAGCATGAAGTTCTGGGGTTCCCAGTCTAACGAGACTTTGGAGAAACGGGCAAAGCGGTATAAAGAGAACAGGGCCTCGAAATAACGATCATCAAGCGGGCCGTGCGAAAGGGCCTTAAGGCAATCATCTTCAGGGAAATAATCGAAGACAATGACTTTGGTCTCGTCATCGTGGTAGCACATCTTCGCCATATTGATCCCGGCGTGCTTGAGTTCCTTATAATCGGCTAGGGCCTGTTCGTAACCGGTCTTATAGGTCCGGACGCAATAAGTCCGATCGGCCCAGGTGCAAATATAAGTCGTGTGGTCTTCGTGTTCGGCTTTTACCGATTCGACCGTGAATTTTTTGGTTTTGACTTGGATAATTTCGTCCATACGGGACAATTTTAGCAAAAGTCGGAACCATAATAAACGACGGCGGAAAATAGGAAAGCATTTTCTTTGCCCTTGTAGGGGAATAGTTCAATGCACTTACGTCAATAATTAGGCCGAAAATCGCAATTTTCGATGGTTTTGAACCGGAACTTAGACTTTTTGATGCCAGAAAGAAATTTTGGCTGCGGTAGTCCTATTTGCCCAAACAGAAGGATACGAGTTACTAGACCAGGGCTTCGTCCTTCTTTATCATATGCGCGTATGCGCACGCTTTACTTGCTATCCGCCCTGCCGGGATCAGGCAAATCGACCTGGGCTCGCCGCTTTAAGGAAAACCATAATCACGTTTATGTCGTTTCCAGCGACGAAATCCGAATCGAGCTATTCGGCCGGGCCGATGATTTTTCCAATGAGGAATTGACTTGGAGCACCTTTTTGCAACGCATACACTTTTACGGAGAGCAAGACGAAGAAGCCAACGTCATCGCCGATTCGACGAACCTGACCAATTACTTTCGAGAGTACTATAGGCTGAAGACCCCGGAGTTCGATAAGCACATCCTAGTGGTCTTCGATATCCCCTTGGAAGACGTCTTCGCCCAAAACCGCATGCGGAAGAAGGAAAAGATCGTGCCCGACGAGGCCATGCGGAAAATGGCCGCCCAATACGAACCCCTCTCCCAAGAAACGGCTGATGGTTTCGATGAAGTCATCCGCGTCGGGCCGGATTTCATCGCCGAGGAATTAAGACGGCAAAAAGAGAAAGCCGGGCGTTAAAGCAAATTGATACAATTATTTCTATGGACGAAGATAAAGCTGAACAACAAAGCAACCGAGGGGCGACCCTCGACGTCTTTCCCCTAAGCAAAGGAAAAAGAATGCTCTTGTTTTTGGGGGATTTTTTCCTCGTTTTCATTTTGGCGTTGTTTTTATCGAATATCGTCGTCTACCCCATCGCCAAAAGCGCCACCGACTACGACACGAAAGAATCGCTTAATGTCGCCAACCAACAAGGACGATATACCATCCTGTACGAAAACCACCTTCTGTTCAATGAGTCCGCCGAAACGAAGAACAGTCTAGAAGACAACCTCGAGTACACATATTCTCGCTTTCTAAGTTACTACGTCGTCGGCGCCTCAATTGAAAACGAGATATATCACAACTATTATTCCCAATATCACAACCAAGACGGGAAATCTTTATTAAAACTATATAAAGCATACGATTTAAGCGAGTTCTTTGATTTTGGGACAATAAATGGCGAAGGTTTGCCGGCTCTAAAGGAAAAATATCAGGAGGAGTTCGCTCCTAAGTATGAAGAGGGCAACGAAATGAGCGAAACCGGCCAAATAAATTATAACTATCTTTTTGAGCACTTCTTCTTGTCGATGTATTACACCATGGTCGACGACATCAAATTCAACGATTTGCATCTCCCCAACAACGAGCTTTCCGCTTCCTATAACGACCTGACGGAAAAAATCGAAGAATTCAACGATTTTTACGATTCAACCGCAATCATTTGCTCATCAATATCTTTTGGCGCGGCCGCCGTTGCCTTATATTTCGTTTACCCGCTTCTCAATAAACGCGGGCGGACCCCAACTCAATCAGTCATGAAAATCGAACGGGTTGAGAAAGGCACATATAAGATCCTGTCCAGACCGCGCCGCTGCCTAAGCGGGTTGTATATGAGCATACTGACATTGCCCTGTCTCCTTTTCGTCCCCGTTCCGACGGTTTCGATAAATTACGTCTTCTCCATCACTGGTATGTTTGGAATTTCCATGGTTGGCTTGATTGGGGTTATCGCCTCGATGCTTATGGTTATTTTCGATAAATTCAATCGTGGTCTGACGGAACTTCTGACATTTTCGATCGCTTTGAAGGAAGAAATGTTGGATGAAGTTTATAAGGTGAAAGGCTATTACGTATGAGCGAAGAACAAACCGAAAACCTCTTGCCTGAAATCAAATATCGACGCGCTAAATTTTGGCGGCGGATATTTGCCAATCTGCTCGACATAATAATTCTTATTGTTTCAACTTTCCTTCTTTTTGCCGGAGTCAGGGCCCTAGCCAGTTGCTTTGATTCCGTTTCTTCATCTCAACTCCGGCTAAAGGAAATGCGAGAGGACTCAGGGCTTTACCATCCAAAAGAGGAGGAAAGCAATGAACTCGTTTCTATTGCCGATTATTTAGAAGATTCGTCCGATTACACTGCGGCCGATAAATATTATTTTGCAGAAGAAACGATTTTCGATTTTGCCGAATATGCTGGCGTTCAGGTCAGCGATGATTTAAAAAGCGAAATTATCAACGCCTATAATGAATTTCGACTCGAACAGTCATACCTCGGAAAACCCTATTTCATCGTGGAGAATTCCCAAATCAAGGAAAACGTAGATTGCAAAGCCTCAAAAATCCTTTACTTTCAAAACATCGCTGCTCCATTCCTGAACGATTATTGCGAAGGGTGCTTAGCTTCAAAATTCCCTGAATACGTAGATTTGACATTGTTCAATTCTCGCTTGTTATTTCTGGTTGAACTTCCGCTATCCTACGCTCTTGCCGGTATCCTAACTTACCTCGTTCCAACTATCATATTCCGCCGAGGAAGAAAGACATTTGGCAAAGCGTTATACAAAATTGGCCTAGTCGATTCCCGGGTTTTGAACCCTACCTGGAAACGAAGCCTTGCCCGCTTTGCCATTTTCTACTTCGCAATTCTGCTGTTGTCATTAGTGACGTTCGCCATACCGGTTATCATCTCAGTTACCATGATGGGTTTTTCAAAGAAAAAACAAGGTTTTGCGGATTATATGCTTGATTTGCAAGAAATCGACACTGCTGGTTCGACAATTTTCTTTAACATTGAGGAAGCAGAGGTCAGCAACGTCAATAACTATAAAAAACCGGTGGATTTTCAATCAATTACACGCGAATAAGTCCAAAATTAAATTTAATTAAATTTAAAATATGTGGAAGCACTTCGAAAAAAAGCAAGGTGCATTTGTTTTCGCACCTATGTATAATTAGCGCGTATGGAAAAAACCTTTCGATTCAAAAGGCCGTCCAGAAAATGGAGGTGGCTTTTATTTTCGGGCATCGCCAGCAGTTTTGCCATTGCTGCTTTCGGGGCGTTGAACTATAAACCAAACCTCGTTGTCGCCGAAGCGGAAACCACTACCGAAACAACCGAGGACGGCAATGATGCCACGTCCGATTCAAATTCCGGAACCGGACAAACCGGCGCTATGTCCTACATCGAAGGCAAACAAATCACTGAGATCGGCGAAGCTAAGCTAGGGGCGGGTTATTCAGAAGAAACCATGACTGACGCGGGAAACAATTTCTACACCACGGTCACGGCCAATACCCACACCCCATACATGCAGACCTTCACGATCTCTTTTTCTTCCCAAACAACCACCTATGTCGATACTTTGGGTCAAGTCTTCCTTACTATCGATGATTCTAATTTCGTAAGCGACACGCCAGTAAGCGACGAAAACGACCCTCTGCCAGAATTCAACGCGCAAGTTTTCCGCATTGAAACCGGCCGGCGCGATAATCCGGACATTTATATCCCAGCAAGAGAAACCAAAGCTGGCTTCTTCGTGATGAACGTAACCGGTATTTTTTCCGGCGCGGTAAGCGAGGAATACACTGAGGCGATTGAAAACATTTACATCCCCTCGGAAATTGTTACGGCAGCCGAAGGGGCCTTAGATGTCGCTAACCCAAATTGCCAAATTCACTTCGAAGCCGATGCGCTGCCAGAAGAATTCGATCCCGCCTACACCAATCTTCCTGAGGAGAACATCCACTTTGGGGTAGAACTGCCGTACAACAAAACCAACTACATGGTTCGGAACACCAATAAGGAAGGAAACCAGACCGATAATTTTATGATGGGATTCGACGCCGGCGACGAATCGCCATATAAACCCCAATTGCTCAACGTCACGTATGATTTAGTCAAAGGCGGCACCAGAACCACTTATAATCGGGATTTGCCTTTGAGCTTCGGCACCTATAATTCCTATTATGATGCGATTGGAGAAAGGCTTGGATCCTACGCCCTAAACCGCACGGTCTCCATTCCGGTTGAGGCGGATGAGGAGATTGATCCGACATCATTGGTTTTCTCTAACATTTACCAAACCGACGCTTTAGAACGCCCATTCAGGCCAAATACCGACGGGGTTTGCTATTATTCCATTGCCCGGCCAGTCTATAGCAACGAATACGATTCAAATGAGTTCCTCACCATCGAATTCGACCACGTCGCCACTTTTGCTGGTTATACCGCCATCTATCTTAAGTCTGAACAATTCCCTGATATCTATAAAATTGTTAACCCAACAATGTATGAAACGGCAAAGCGATATCTGGATGAGGATTCAGCCTATATTCGGTTTGCCTTCAATACCGTCAACTCGATGGTTTACAACCTTTCTTACGAGCACAACGGTCAACTTATAGAGACTCAGTTTACCGCCAGCGCCAAATCCGATTCCTTTGAGATCAACGCTAAACCAATCGGTTTCCTGTTTAAAAACTCCGATATTGGCGAGGGGTTCTCCGCAGAAAATCTGAAATCGTTTGGCTTTGAAAACTTTGCGGTCCGAGTTGACGTCATGCTCCGCAGCTCAGCCGAAACGCTTGGTCGCACCGCTTCCACCATCTCCTTTGGACGTTACAATATCCTTGATGATGACCAAGATTTTAACCTAACCAACGTTAACTCCGGCCTCATCTGGACTTTCATTATCTACACGATCATCGTCGTCGCTATCGCCATTAGCCTTTATATTTATAAACTCAATCGGTTCAAAAACGACGAGTTCCGGCGCCTAAAGCCGAAGCAATTCATCAAAACCGGCATCTTAGCTTACGTATTATTTGGCATAATCACCTTCTTCATTGCCTTCTGTTCGGTCCGCTGGGCCTTCCTGACGAATTCCTTAGTCGTCTTTAACCCCGCCGACCCGTTCGTAATCGTCTTCGGCATCATTGCCATTATTGCCACCGGTTACTACATCCGCTGGCTCGCGATCGCCATCAAGAATGAAAAAGAACGCCGTAAGGCCATCAAACTTAAACTCGATTCCGATATCAACGACGATGACGGAACGAAATAAACAAGGATAGGAGCTAGTTATGGAAATCAGAATCAAGGACCTGACCAAGATCTTCCCGGGAGACGCGAAGAAGAACATCCGTGACACCGTTGCGGTCAAGGATATGAGCTTCGTCGTTCCTGATGGAAAATTAGTTGGCTTGCTCGGACCTTCGGGATGTGGCAAATCGACCACCCTGTATATGATCTCCGGCTTGCAGAGCCCCACTTCTGGCGAAGTTTGGTTCGGCGACCAAGAAGTCACTAACCTCGCTCCGGAAAAGCGCGGCATCGGCTTAGTCTTTCAAAACTACGCCCTTTACCCGCATATGTCGATCTATAAGAACATCGAGTTCCCGCTTACCAACCTTAAGGTCGAAGTCCCCCTCGTTACGTTCTTCAATTTCCATCTTACCTATACCTATAACCTAAAGAAAAGCGACCTGGTCGAAGGCATCGCCAAATCGGTCATCGCCCTCGCTAAGCGAATTGGCTTAAAGAAGCGGAACGTCGCCGTCAGCTATGAACAAGCCGATGCTAAGCTAACCCTTCACGTCGACTTACTTAACGTCTCTCAAGTCGTGGCCGATCTCTACAAGAAGAATTTCCCGTTGGTCATCGAGAACGCTGAATTAGTCGAGGAGAAATCCGAGCAGACCAACGAAGCCCTTTACGACGCCTCTTTCCGGGCCACCGTCAACAAGGAAAGCGACTCGGAAATGCTCGACATCCTCTATAAAGGCAACCTCGGCAAGAAGTTCAACACCGCCACCATCGACGAGACCATCAAGGCCATCAAGGCCATCATCCATAATCACGGCGTCTCCGAAGGGGTTATCATCTCCCGCCTCCAAAACGGCGAATACGAGCTCATGGCCCGGATCGTCAAGGTCCGTCGCGCCGATTTCGAAGCTACCATCAACGAATTAAACGCTGGCGCCGCCTTCTCCTCTCACGTTGTCTCCATCACCAACGTGAGAAACAGCGAGCTGACCATCCAATTCAAGAAACAATTCGCCTTAAAGCGTCTTTCCATCTCCGACTTCAAACTCTATTACTCGGAAGGCAAAACCAAGGTTTACTTCCGCCTCCACAAAGTAACCAAAGAGGTCGCCGAGGATTCGAAGGTATTCCTCACTAAGGAATTCGACCTCTCCGATATCTCGATGGACCTAACCCAGGCCATCGCCCACCGCCGCCTAACCAAAGAGGAACGGCGGGACATCGTCTATGACGCCGCCAAACTCGTCCAGGTCGATGAGTATTTGCAGCGTAAGCCCAATCAGCTCTCGGGCGGTCAGCAGCAACGGGTCGCCATCGCCCGGGCCCTCGTCAAGAAACCGAAGGTCCTCCTCCTCGACGAGCCTCTTTCCAACCTCGATGCCCGGCTTCGGCTGCAAACCCGGGAAGAAATCCGCCGCATTCAAAAGGAAACCGGCATCACCACCGTCTTCGTTACCCATGACCAAGAAGAAGCGATGTCCATCTCCGACGAAATCGTCGTCATGAAGCTCGGCGAGATGCAGCAAATCGATGCCCCGCAGAACGTCTACAACAACCCGGCCAACCTCTTCGTCGCCATGTTCCTCGGCACCCCGCCGATCAACGTCTTCAAAGGCCATATCGGCGATGGTCAAGTCAAAGTCGGGGACGACGTCGTCTACGAAAACAAAAAATGCAAGGCCCTTAAAGAGGATAAAGACGTTTATGTCGCCATCCGTCCCGAAGGCTTCTCTATGGATAAGCCCAAAGAGGGTCAAGGTCTCCACTGCAGCGTCGAGATGATTCAAATCCTCGGCCGCGACATCTCGATCGTCGCCAATAACTCTG
Organism: uncultured bacterium; assembly: GCA_949296775.1. Taxonomy (GTDB): domain Bacteria; phylum Bacillota_I; class Bacilli_A; order RFN20; family CAG-826; genus Alloenteromonas. The sequence continues at coordinate 30,477 of CASFQA010000002.1, forward strand.
CCTGCACCAAACCGACCTTCAAGGTCATCATCTCGGCCGAAGACCAAACCAACGACACCAAGCTTTGCTTAACCGTCAAGCCGAATAAGATGTTTATCTTCGACGGCGAAACCGAACAAAGGATCTATCTAGACTAAGAGGTACCCCCATGGCAGAAGCAATGGTCAAAGAAAAACCAAGCCTCGGGTACCACGAGGAGAAGACGGATACCGTCATTCGCCTCGTCTCCACCCGGAAGCGGAAAAAGGAATACCAAGTCACCGGTATTCAAGACATCGCCAGCGAGAACAACTGGAAAGCCTGGCTTTACCTTGCCCCAGTCATCGTCCTGATCGCCGTCTTCCTTTTCTACCCCCTTATCAACACCATTTTCATCGCCTTCACCGAGAATTACCGTTACTCCCAAGGGACATACGATGGCTTCACTTTGAATAACTTCGGTATCATCCTGGGCCTCACGTCAACGGATATCGGAGCGACTGAAGTCAACTTCTCCCGTTACGCCATCCCGAACACCTTCATCATCGTCTTCATGACGGTTCCGGTCTCGACTTTATTGGCCTTGATCATCGCGGTCGCCTTAAACTCGATTAAATGGTTCCAAAAGTTCTTGCAGACCGTCTTCTTCTTGCCCTACGTCACCAACGGCATCGCCATCGGCATGGTTTTCGCCGTCATCTTTGATCAACAAGGCATTGTTAACTATATCTTCGGATCTTCTACCCAGTGGATATACGGGGCCGATCGTTGGACGGCTATGGTTCCGCTATGTATTTACATCGTTTGGAACTCCATCCCATTTAAGATCTTGGTCTTGCTCTCGGGCTTACAAGGCATCGACAAGCAATATTATCAAGCGGCCCAAATCGACGCGGCCGGCCACGCCAAGACGCTATGGAAAATCACCGTGCCTTTGCTGTCGCCGCAAATCCTATATCTACTCGTCACTTCCTTCATTGGCGCTTTCAAGGAATATACTTCCATCGTCGCTATCTTTAATGGCCCCGGCACCACTCAAGGCTCTTACAATATGATGACCATTGTCTATTACATTTATGAGAACCTCAGTATCAACACCTCTTATGCAGCGGCCGCGGCGGTCTTCCTGTTCGTCATCATCTTGATCTTCACGTTCTTGCAGTTCGCCGTCGGCAAGACGAGGGTCCATTACTAAGGAGGGGAGAAAATGGAAAACGTTTTCAAAAAATTCCTTAAAAAAGAAGAAAAGCCTGCCTTAGTTGAGAAGCCGAAGATTGTCCTCTCAATCGAAGACGCCGGCAAAACCGTCGATGCCATCAAACGCAGCCAAAAGATTGGCCACATCGTGATGATGGTTATCACCTACATCTTCATCCTTTTCTTGGCTTTGATGATGGTCTTCCCCTTCTACTGGATGATCATCACCTCCCTCAAGCAACGGACCGAAATCATCGCCACCACCCAAACATTCTTCCCGTCGGTCGTCATGTGGAGCAACTACGTGTACGTCTTCCAAGTCTTTGACTTCGGAACCTACATGCTCAACACCATCGTCGTTGCCATTTTCTCAACAATCGGCACTTTACTGACTACCATTTTTGCCGCCTTCGCTTTCGCCCGACTCAAATTCAAAGGAAGAGAGCCGTTGTTCATGCTCTTCTTAATGACCATGATGATTCCGGGCGAAATGATGGTCATCTCCAACTTCGTCACCGTCGCCTCATTCGGCTGGATCGGCACCGGCCAAACCTTGATGGATGCCTATGCCGCGATGATCGTTCCATTCTGGATCTCAGTCTTCTATATTTACTTGTTGCGGCAGAACTTTAAGCAAATTCCAAACGAGCTTTACCTAGCCGCGAAAGTCGACGGCAAGTCCGATTGGTCCTTCCTTTGGAAAGTCATGGTTCCGTTGGCTGCCCCGACCCTCATTTCCATCACCATCCTCAAATTCATGGGCACTTGGAACTCCTACGTTTGGCCGGAACTCGTCACCTCGGTCGACGAATACAAACTCATCTCCAACGGTCTACGCGGAGGGCACTTCGTCGACAACAGCTCGGGCGCCTCTATTACCGAATACGGGTATCAGATGGCCGCGACCGTCTTAGTCACCGTCCCGCTCTTCTTGCTCTTCGTCTTCTTCCGTAAATACATCATGCGTGGCGTTGGCCGCGCCGGCATCAAGGGTTAGAAACCCATTAATTAGGTTCATCCGCCCGATACTTGATCGTTAGGATAAGCGGGCGCGTGAATAAATCGACACGTTCATTAAGGAGGAAAATTATGAACCAAAGTCGTAAAGCGAAACTGATTCCGCTTCTGGCGGCAGTTACGTTATTAGCCGCTTGTAACAGGACAACCTCAAGCAGCTCTTCAACCCCCGATCCCACCGGATCCGAAACCCCGTCCGAATCCAACACCGACAAGAGCACCAATACCGATACTGGTTCTGGGGCCGGCGAGTACAAGCCCTACTTCGGCGAAGAATACAATAGCAACAAAATCACGATCAATGTCTGGACTACCGCTGGTGATCAACAGCAGACTCAGCTGAACAATTTCGTCACTAAGTTTAAGGAAGTCGAGCCGAACGTCATCGTCAACAACGTCAAACAGTCTGGCTCCTATGATGATTTAAAAGAAAAGATCATCACCGGTTTCGCCGGCAACGACTATCCCGACCTCACCTACTGCTACCCCGACCACGTCGCCGAATACATCTACTCTTTCAAAGCTGTGGATTTGACCGAGTATATCGACGACCCCTATTACGGGTGGACCGCCGAGGACAAAAACGACATCATCCCGGCTTTCCTTGAGGAAGGATCAAAGTATTCGACCCCAGGCATCTACTCAGTCCCGATGTCCAAATCGACCGAAGCGATGTATTACAACCCGGTCCTGGTCGGTTTAGACGTCTCCAGCGTTAACGCCACCTTGAATGGCAACGGCGTCATCACTGAATCTTACCTCAACAGCCTGACTTGGGACGAACTCCTCGACAATTTGGCCCCGACCCTTAAGCAATACGCTAAGAACCAAATGGATGCCGGCGAAACCCCAATCTGGGACAGCTCTGACACGTATTCCGCCATCGTCGGCTATGACTCCGACGACAACCTATTCATCACCTTGGCCGAACAGTATGGCTATGGCTATACCGCCATCGACGAGACCACCGGCAAAGGCAAGGTCCTCTTCGACAACCAAGGCATGAAGGATTTAATGAAGAAGCTCAACGAAGCCTATCAAGACAAACTCTTCATCACCAAAGGGGCGGCCAACAACGAATACATCAATACCCGCTTCACCAAAAAGCAAGTCCTCTTCTCCATCGGCTCGACTGGTGGCGTCAACTACCAGTTCGACGACGAAGCCCCGATGGACGTCCGGGTCGCTCCGGTCCCGCAGGCCGCCAACGGCGCCAAAAAGGCCCTTATGAGCCAAGGTCCCTCAATGTGCGTCTTATCCCACAATAAGGCCGACGGCACCATCGACAAAGATCGGATCATGGCCACCTGGCTGTTCTATCGCTTTATGGCCACCACTGAGAACTCCGCTCAATGGGCTCTTCTCTCCACTGGTTACATGCCGATTCGCGAATCCTCTTACACCACTTCCCAATTCATGAACATCACCAACCTCGAGGGCAAGGAAGAGGCCACCATCGACATCCTCACTGCTCGGAACCTAATCTATTGCTCTGACCCCGATACCACCGATATGATGTTTACCTCCCCGGTCTTCGTCGGCTCCTCGGCTTGCCGTTCGGCCGCCGGTGGCATCGTCACCCAAAGTTTGGTCGCCGGCAGCAGCCTAACCGACGATTCCCTCAACAAAATCTTCAGCGATGCGAAGAATACCGCCGAACTGCAGATTAAATAGCAACTAGCTAAATTCGATTTGATCACCACTGACAAATAGGAGAGCGATGATGAAACTATCCAAATCAATTTCTTGCCTAGTGAGCAGCATTGCTCTCCTAGGCGTCATGGCCGGCTGCGGCCCGCGGAATAACGATTCCTCGTCTTCCGCCTCGACCCCAGCTGACTCTACCAATACCGGCAACAGCAATGGCGGCCCCACCAATTCCGAATATGGCGAGGCGCCAAAAACCATCAATATCGACTTTTGGCACACATTTGGCCAATCGATTGTCACCCGATTGGAGACCGTTGCTGCCGACTTCAAGCAATTAATCCAAGAACACGACGGCATCACCGTCAACGTTAACCTTGCCTATAAAGGCGGCTACGACGACTTAGAAAAAGCCGTTATCACCGGTTTCGCCGGCGGCTCCTACCCCAATATCTCGGTCGCCTACCCTGATAACGTCGCCAACTTCCTATATCAGGCCCCTACCGATACCACCGTTGTCAACCTTGATAAATGGATGAACGACGAAGAAGTCGGCTTTGGAAAACAAGATTGGCTTGGCGACGTCTACAGCGGAATCCCTGCCGATAAATCCGATTTCGTCGAAGCTTTCATTGACGAGTCGACCATGTATCAAAAAGAAGGCTCCTACTCGTTGCCTTTCATGAAATCCTCGGAGGTCATGTTCTACAACAAAGACGCCTTTGAGCGGGCCTTTGCCTTATACGCCCCGGCTGGCGTTGGAGACACCGAAGAAGCCATGGCCAATTGGCTAGCCGGCCTAACCTGGAGCGAATTCATCGATTTCAACCGCTTCATCTCGGCCAACAAGAGCAAGATTCTCTCCACGCTTGAATACCCAGTCGTCTACGATTCTGACTCCAACCTCTTCATCACCAAATTGGCTCAAAACGACGTTACCTACTCTGCCATTGGAACTGATGGCCGAGGGACCGTTCCCTTCGAATCCGGCGAGGCTCGGACAAAGACCGAATCCATCGTTCAGGAAATAGTCGATCTACATAACGCCGGAATTTTGAATACCAAAGCCATCGAAGGCGAATACGGCTCCAATTCCTTCGTCGAACAAGCTTGCCTATTCTCAATAGGTTCCTCGGGCGGCGCCGGATATAACATCCCCTCCTCCAACGAATTCGAAGTCGGCGTCTGCCGAGTGCCTCCTGTTGATGAAAATCACGCGATGTATATCAGCCAAGGCCCAACCTTGACTTTATTAGAGAACTCCAACGACGCAAAAACCAATTACTGGAAAACCTATTATTCCTGGGAATTCCTCAAATATATCACCAACCCAGAGGTCAACGCCCAGATTTGCGTCTTAGGTTCCAACGGCTATGTCCCGGTCCGCGATTCGGCTTACACAACCGCGACCTATCAAAGATTCCTTAGCGCCGATCCCAACAACACTTTAGTCAAATCGTCCATCGTCGTTCAAGAAGACATCGGCATGGCCGGTGAATACATAACCAGCCCAGTCTTCGTTGGATCGGCGAATCTTCGTGATGCGGTTGGTGGAATCTTTGCGGCTGTTGTATCGGAAGGCTTGAGCGTTAATCAAGCCATCACCGACGCCATTACCCAATCGAAACAATTCTTCCATGCGTTGGGAGACAAAAAATAAGGAGAAGATTATGCATAAAACCCCAATACTTCTAACCTTACTGGGATTGTTGGCCTTAACCGGCTGTGGCCCCACCGATTCAAGTTCGTCTTCCTCGCCTACTAATACCGAGATAACCGACACCAACACCGGCTCTTCAGATACCGAGCTCCCTGAGTGGGTAGATTATTCCGATCAAGTTCACCTTCAACTCGATTATCAAGGAAAGGACTTCTTTAAAGACGGCGTCACTCAAGTCGCTCGGGTATTCCCAATCGATGGCGATACCGCCCATTTCGACCCGATTGGCTATACCGCCGACACCGAGCGGATCAAAGCTCGTTTCTATGGAATAGACACCCCGGAATCGACCGGTGATGTCCAGCCTTGGGGTGTGCCAGCCAGCAACTACACCAAGAAGATACTGAACAACGCGATTGAAAACGGGACCATCGTCATCACCGCCGACACGTATAACGCCTACAAAACCCCGCAACACGACTCCACCGGCGAGCGTTACCTTTGCTGCATCTACGTCAACGAGACCAAGAAAAACGCCCCCAAGGAAGAAATGAAGCTCCTCAACCTTATGATCGTTGAGCAAGGCTATTCCTGGGCCAAGAACACCAACAGCATTCCCGAGCTTTCCGACGTCTTCCAAAAAGCCTCGAATCAAGCCGCGGCCTACAAACTCAACGTCCATTCTCCCGATCGTGACCCGAGCTTCAACTACGGCGGTTACGTGCAAACCAGTTTATTGGATATGCAGATCGAGCAAAAGAAAGCCCTCGCCGCCGAATTGGCCGGTGGAATCGCTTATGATGGCAGCCACGACATGTACCTAGTGCCGGAAAATGGGAAACTGGTCGGTAAGATCGACGACGACATTGCCGACTCCGAGTACAAAGCCGTCTTGTTCGACACCGATGGGAACATCATTAGCCAAAGCAGCTACACCGAGTTCAGCGCCATACCTGACGATCCGACCAAGCTATTGGTTGGTTATCAGGATTATTCGTCGTTGAAGACCTACTATCTCACCGGTGAGCAAACCGCCGACGGATTTACTTTAACCGATGACATCAGCAAGGCTGCCACTTACGCCGGCACGGTCAACGTCGATGGGTTCTCGATTGCCTTAGAAGACCAATTCCTCGCCTATGACATCGAAGGCACCGATCCTTATCTGGATTACGATTCCCGCGATTTCATCTGGAGCTTCGACGCCAACACCAAGCAGATGTACATCAATCTGCAAAACTACTACGACAACCGAAACGTCACAGTCCAAGGCACCGTCGTCGGCTCCTCCAACAACACCCTCTACCTGCAAGACGTCTACGAAGACGAAGAGACTGGCGAAAAGCAATACGCCTCCATCAACGTCTTCCCCGGCATGGGTAGCATCTCCTCTCGCTTCACCAAGCGAAATACCTACGTCCAGGTCAAAGGCGTCGCCAAAAACTCGCAATTCGGCTTCCAAATCACCGGTTGCAACTTCCCTCTTTACAATTTTGGCGAAGACAACGAATCGTCAGTCATCATGACTGCCGAAGAGAACATCGACGTCCACCAGCTAAAAGCGTTTGAGTTCACCCCGGAAGAGCTTAGCGATATCGCTGACAACAAGAATCTCGATTATCTCGGGTCCTTCGTCCGGCTTTCTGAGCCGGCGACCTGCACCGGCGTTTACATCGCCCCTGGCTCCAACAAAGAAGTCACGATGTATTTCGATCTTGGCTTCTCGGTCTATAAGACCTTCACCTATGCCGGCGATCCTGATGATCCGGCCAGAATTTGGACTACCGAGGAAGATTTCGTCGGCAAGAAGTTCTTAGTCGAAGGCGTCTATACCTATCATAAGGGGCAGACCTCGGGCAAGATCAGCTTCCAAATCAATCCGAGCGATCCGAGCTGCCTGACTTGGGTTCCTGAGGCATAACAATGTTTTGCTACCATTGCGGATATCACATAGACGAGCATCGGATTGAGCGACGGTCCCCTTCCATCGAAAGCATTGAGGGAGCAACCTCGGAAAGCCGGATCGAATATATTTGCCCCCGATGCGGGGAATCCATCCACGCCGGATCCGACGAAAAGGACATCAAAGCCCTTTCGCGAGCCGCCCACGCCGAAGTCCAACGGGCCAACAACCATTTCGCTTCCGGGATGGGCTTGGCTTCCGTTGGGGTAATTCTCCTCGTCCTCGGCCTTATCTTCTATTTATTGGCCAACCGTCCAAGCAAAGGATTCATCCTCGACACTAGCTGCGCGGAATTCTATGTCTTCATAGTCTTGACGGTCATTTCATCTGTTCTTTTGATCGCTGGGATAGCCTTAGTAAGCGTCGGAATCTACAAAAGGCATCTTTATCACGGCGTTCTGAAAGATATCAACAACCACACTTTCGTCCAATGACGAGAGACCAAGGTAAACAAGGAGGAAATATGAAAAAAACAGTTGTTACCTTAGCTGCCCTGTTGGCACTAGGCCTCGTTGCTTGCTCGCCCGAAGATACTACTTCTAGCAGCTCGCCCGAGGGATCGCCTTCAGAATCGACCACAGTAGAAGACGGATATACGGCCGTCACCATCACCAACAAAGCCGAGTTGCAAGAAACTTGGTATGTTGAAACCGGTCTTTCTCGGACCGTCGGTATCTCCACCACTCCAGCCGCTAATAACTTTACCCTAATGCAATCGGGGGCGATGACCATCACTTCATCAGATCCTACCGTTATTGGCGTCACCGGATTCAATATCACAGCACTAAAAGCCGGAACTGCCACCATCACCGTTACATTAACCAACGATGATGATACCAAAGTTACTGACAGCGTCGAAATCACTGTCGAAAACCGTCCGGACCTCTCGGTCGGCCCGGTTGCCGTCAGCGAAATTACCGAGGGCGAATTCTACCTTGGCTGGTTTAACAACAGCAAATCAACCTATTCGTTCATCACCGGCGAGATGTCGGGCTTTTACGGGGCGGCTGTCGATGGCAGCACCCAAGCTGGCAAAGCCGCGAAAGTCAAAATCGCTAAATCCGGCGAAGGCTATACTTTCCAAATCATCACCGAAGGCTTAAGCACCACCAACCAATATATCGGCGCTGATTCTAACACCAACGAAAAGGGCACCCATTATAACTTCGTCTTCGTCGAAGAAGCGTTTGTTTGGACCTACGATGCGACAAACGGCGTCTTCAAAGCCACCGTCACCACCGACGAAAATGAGCAAGTCGAAGTGTTCCTTGGCTCTGAAGGGAACTATGGCACCGCTTCCTGCTACCCAATGGATGAAATCGGCGATGACGGTATCTATAAAATGACGCCATACACCTTCAACGAGGGCTATGCATTGGCTGGCAAACCAGAAAGTGGCAAAGCTTATAAACTAGGCGCCGCCGTAAAAGGCGATCCTAACGCCATCCAGGCCATCACCGGAGATATGGCCGCAACCTATTACTTCGGCACCACCGCTGATCCAGAAATCGCAATTGACGTCACGGTCACTGAAGCCGAGAACGGCTGGACCTTAGCTCCTGAAGGCAAAGGCTACATTGGCGCGACTGTCAGCGGCACCCATACTAACATCGTCTATCAAGAAGATCCTTACTACTGGACTTGGAACGATGAACTTGCCACCTTCACCACCGAATTGACTGTTGGCGATGCGACCGAAGTCGTGGCTCCAGGCATGGAAGGAACCCATGACACCATCGGAGTTTATGACATCTCCAACCTCGATGGAATCAACGTCGCCAGCATCTACAACGCTTACTACATCGCTACCGAAGAGGAAGTGATGACCGAGGGCCCGATTTGGACCGCTCCGGAAGACGGCGTTGCCATGAAATTCGGCGCCTACAACGACTCCGTCGCCAACGAAGGCTATTGGATGATCAATGGCGAAATGGACGGCGAATATTTCAAAACCATCGAAACATCCAAAAAGGATGCTTGGAGCGAAGCTGTTGATGTCACCCCGCATAAAGTGACCGATGGTTGGACTCTCCAACTTGCCAGTGGCAAATACATCGGTGCCAAAGCCATTCCTCACGACGAAGTCGATGAGGAGGGCAATCCTGACCGCTGGTACACCTATCGGCCGGAATACACCGACACCGCCTTTGTTTGGCAGTACGAGGAAGATACCAAGGCCTTCGTTACCACCATCTCTGGCTTGAACACCGAGGTTGTCGAATCGGGTAGCATCAAGCTTTTCCTTGGCGGACAATCCAAATTCACAACTGGTTCTGTTTCCGACTACAAATACGTTGGTTCAAACCTCAAGATGGGTTTCTTCACCTGGGGTGAATACGATTTGGAGGAGCCGCTTCCTAACCCAGTGAAAACAACTATTAACGCCATACTTGATGGGACAACCAGCGATGGTAACACCATCTATCAGATTACCGGCATCCTCGAGGACCTCGACCATACCGATAAATATGGCAACGCCTATTTGACCGATCCGACTACCAAAAAGTCGGTTAAGGTCTATGGCATTTCCGGGACCATGGATGCCTTTACTATGGAGGGGGGGTCTCTTAAATACGACAACTCCAAAGACGCCGTCACCGCCTTAGCGAACGTTGAGAACGGCATGGAGGTCACCCTTAACGTCCAATGGAATGCTACTTTCAAAAACGTCTCGGCTGTCTACGTCTCCTCCAAGGCTTCCACAGCGACCTACGGCGTGACCGTTAACCCAACCCAAAATGGCACCGCGAACGTTTCCGCCACCGGCAATGTTGCTTATGGAACTGAGGTCACTATCACCACTGCTCCGGCGACTGGGTACGTCGTTGATGCCGTTAAATTAACGACCGCTTACGGCGAAACCTATCTCGAAGCGACTGCTGAGAACACCTATAAGTTCAACGCGACCGTCGTCAACGAGGTCACCGTCACCTTCCGCGATCCGAACGCCAAACTTGAAAAGTTAGAACTCAAAGCCGATCAACTTGGACTTGCGGGTTCTTATGGCAACGGCAGCGCGACCATAAGTGAATACGATTTCTCCTACATTGAGCTCATGAAAGGCAAAGATGCCATTCAAATGCGGGCTAAGGACGAGAAATATTCAACCTTATGGAATACCACCGCTCTCCCTGAAATCGAATCCATCGAATTCCGTTATGACACCACTCAAGACAATAACTCGAAGGCCGAACTCAGCGTCACGTTTGGAACGGAAGTCATAACAACCAATGGAACCGATGTAGATGTTCAGTACGCCAGCGGCGACACCGTTGATACCGTCAATTGCGACGTCGATGGCGCGACTTTCTTCCGCATTAATCGCACCACTAAGTCTGGCGCTCTTTATTTCTCTTCCATCGTCATCAACTTCGTGGCCTAATATTTGATATTAGCAACCCCTAGACCCGGTTAACCCGGGTCTTTTCAGTTAGAATCGCCAAGACCATGAATGAATTTTTAATAATGTTAATATTCTTTTTGCAAAGAAAAACAACTATAAAAACAGCGCATACCGTCGTGACATCCAGTCAGAGGCTAACCTAATGCGCTTGGCACAAATATTAAACTGCTTTATCAAGCAAAATGTAAGCCGACTCGGCAATTAACTTTGAACCGTCCTTTTCAATCTCTGTCCACGCCATCATCTCCCGGCCACCGCTTTATTTGCTTTGCTCAGGAATACTCATTGATGCCCTTGTCTTGTTGAGACCGGTCCGCTAACCAGGCAGAAGGCCAGGGGCTTCCTTTTTGTCTAGCCCCTTAAGGTCAAAGGTCGTTTGAGTCTGACATGAGCAGCGCAAATCCGCATTTTTATTCATCCTTTGCCAAAGTAGTTGTCAAATGGTTGTGCTTTTCCGTGTTGCAATCTTTTTAGGTTTCTTTAAGATTTCTTTTGGGCTATCTAGTAATAACAAAAATCTCTCCGCAAAAATCGAAAGATAACAACAGCTACATGGGACTTTTATATCATTTCACGAGCGTCGATGCATTTGATTCAATAATAACGAATCAAAATTTCCGTTTTTATGATCTTTACCATGGCACTAATGACAAGGCTGAAAGGAATTTTCAATTAAGAATGCTTAAAAAGGAAAAACAAAACAGACAATCAATGCATCAGCGTTTGTCATTATTCCTGGCTTTTGAAGACTTAAGGCAAAAAACAATCTGTGGGATGTGCTTCACTGATAATGAAACAAATAAAAAGCATTGGAAAAAATATGGGAAGGGTAATTCTTTATGTTTTGGAATCGAGAGTGAAGATCTTGCGAAATTGGCCGAAAGCATCTCAATTCAAGGAAACAATGATAACCATAATATCTTTAATGCAGGCATTAATTGCGTTTGCTATGCGAACAAAATTAACGAACTTACCAACATTCAGAAAGAGTTAAAGACAAATAACATTATTGAGGGTGCAGTCCATTTTGAAAAGGAAATAATTTTTATCAAAAAGAAAAAATGGAAAAATGAGAACGAAAGGCGATTTTGCATTATCATTCCGTTTTCTAATTCGTTATTGTCGAACAGGAAATTTCTTTCGAAAACAGATGTTCCAAATTTATTTACAACAGCCGATATGAAAACTATAGAGCCAAAATTCGATGGGAACAAACCGACGATTTTTAATGAAAAAGGGCGTTTATACTATGAAATCCCCTTCGATACATCAATTATAAAGGAAGTCTGTTTTGGTCCTTGGGCCAAGAATGAAGAAATAAGAAAAATACTAGAACTGAAAACGCCTGGAAGAATTATGAAGGCATCTTTTTATAAAATTGATGATCATTATCGAGAGGTCATGTTTAAAAAAGTCGCCCATCCCGGACGGCTCTAGTTATGCGGACTGCCGCTTACTTATAACTAATCATCTTTTCCTTCTTCTTATGAGGAACCAAGGAATAGACAACTAGACCAATCGACCCAAGGATAATGAGGGCGGCTAAGATATAGGAAATGACGGCGAACTCGATAATGTGATCATAGGTGCCGCGCCCCGCATCGAGGAAGGAGACTTTCTTGGTGTCCCAGACTTGGGCGAAGATGCCAGTCAAAAGGATCGCCGCCCCATTCACGACGGTCCCACCGGTGAATAGGCCCATGCCAAGCTTGGTCTCCTTCTTGGCTTTCTCGCCTTTGCAGAAAGAATAGAAGGCAATGGCGAAGACCAAGAAGGCAAGCAGGGGGATCAAGCCATACACCAAGAATTTGGTCGAGACGATATCCTTGTTGGCGAAGGAACCGGAGGAGAGGCAAACGAAATAAGAAGCCAGGAAAGGGATAGACACGCCTAAATCGACCGCGGCCAAGGAACCAACGATAACCTTCATAGTCCGGTTGGAATGCTCATCCTCGCCATAAAGCTTAACCAGCGGAACGTTAGATGCGATAAGCGCGATAATCAAAGCGATGAGGTAAATGATGATGACGAAGGCGATTTCGCCATAGCCGATCTCGGTGGTGGTAAGCCGGTAGAGCCAAACGGCATTCAAGAACAAGGCGATCGAGACCATATACCCGATGGCGATATAAGAAGCGAAGCCTTTGATGACGTATTCATCGTCGTTTTTAAGAATCGACATCAACGAGTAATAGAAACCGAATCCGGAGATAAGGGAGCCGGCGACCCCGATGGCCCCAAGCATAACGCCAAGCGCGGTGGAGAAATCATCCGGCATATTCTCAATCGGGGCTTTGACGCCGCTGACCCAAAGGTAAGGGGTGATTAAGAAGGCGAAATAGATGGCTAAGGTCAAGAAGCCAGCGAAAAGGACGGTGAAGATAGCTAAATTAACGTATCTCATCGAGGAGTAATTTCTAAGCGATTTGTTATTCATGTAAATTCCTCTGCGAACGGATCCTAGGGGTCTAGAAAGCGCCGTAGATAATTAAAGTCTATCTATTAAAGATAGTCAACGCGATTTTTACCCGATGGGCAAAGCGTTAACGACCGCGAAGACCCCCTTGCTAGCCGCCTTGTTGACCTCAATCTCCCCTTGGTAATCGGGAAGGGAGGAATATAGCCCCTTAATCGCGGTTTCGCCCCGATTCGTCCCTTTGACGGCAACGGGGGTTCCCCCGCTGACGGAAAAGCCGGTCAATAAGGTCGAATCGGTGAAGAAATAAGGGTATTTCCGCTTAGCTTCCCCAATGGCGTTGACGATTAAAGCGGAGAAGGCCGGGACAATGCCGGTCAATGAAGACAAATGGAAGCCATGGTCCGCCTGGCCCCGAACCAAGCCGAAGGAATACGGTTCCCCGCCTTTTAGGCAATCAGCGACCGATTCCGAAGGCAAGGAGAAGGGCAAGGAATCGCGATAGCTCTCGCTGCCGACCCATTCGTAAATCCGTTCCAAATCGATCCCCAAGGGCAACGGGAGGTTAAGGATCGCCAACGAATGGCTAAGGACCGCGGGTTCATCGATCGAAGGCTGAGCGTAAATGCTTCGCCCATCGATCTCCGTCCAAGCCGATCCGAAAGGGAAAGGCAATAAGGCCTTTTGGCCGTAATGGAAATAACGGGGCTCTTTCGGGGATGGGGTATGGTAAAGGGCGACATCGACGTCCCGGGTCCGATTGAGGGCGAGCAGATTAAGATAGCTGGGCTCTCTGCGGTTATCCTTTTCCAGCAGGAAGCGATATAAAGGCGAATAAAAGGGCAAATCGGCTAAAAGGAAGCAATCGCCTTTTATCGACCGCGATTTCCCTTGATGAAGGAAATCCACCGCTTTCGCCTTCCCTAAAAAGGTTTTGATCCCCGTCGGGTGGCTATCATAAACGATCGTCCCGCCACCGGAGACGATATCCTTAGCCAAAGCGCCGATCAGCCTCGCCGCTTCGACGTGGCTTAGGAAGGTAAAACGGGAAAAGGACTTCTTGCCTAACCGCGACAAGATGTCCAAGGCGAAATGCTTGCCATAGGGGCTTTTCGAATTCAAATCGAGGAACCCCCCAGTCCGGCGGAAGCGATGGCTTAAATCCGATTCGTCTTTAGCCGGGCTAAGCAATATCGGCTTGGCCCCAGCCTGGCTTAAGAAGGCGGCGGCATATAGCCCCGAAAGCGAATCGCCGATGATAACCGGCGATCCCTTGCCCGAATACCGCCCTTTCGGAGGATTCACCAACGCCTCAGAGAAGGAGATGGTCGTCCGGCGGATGAACTCCATCGTCTCGATGCAGAAATCGCCGTGATAGACCAGCTGCCCGTTGATGAACGAGGCGGAGGCGCTGATGAGCTCATAACGGAAGGCGGTCTTCTTTATCCCGATCCGGTCGGAAAGGTTTTGGATGAGCCGGGCGGGGTCGAAGGAAGGGATCGGGACGTCGCGGATAAAGTATTTCATATCGCCTCCGAGACGGTTAGGGCGCTGATAAGGCACCAGGCGAGGTTATAGCCGCCGCAGTCGCCGTCGACGTCTAAACATTCGCCGATGAAATAAACGCCCGCCTCCCTTTTGCTCATCAAATCCTCATCGACCTCATCAAGGCCTATGCCCCCGATGGTGACCTGGGAGGAAGAGAAAGGGTAAAAGCCGTCAAAATCAAAGCAAAGGCATTTCAAAGCCTTGCAAAACCCGGTTAAGTCATTGGGATTTTTCAATTGATTACGCACGTAAATCCCTAACGGATATTCAACTAGGGTATATAGATAGGCCCCGTTGACCGCGCTCCGTGAGGCGATGCCTTCCAATTCCGATAGCCCACAATCGGGGAAGAAATCGATGGCGATGCGGAAAGATGACCCGCCAAGCCTAGCCAAGCGGCTGGAGATATTGAAGATGACGATGCCGGATAGCCCATCCTCTTTAAACAGCACTTCCCCCGCTTCCTCATAGACCATCCCGCCTTCTTGGCCATAGGCTCGAACTAGCCCCTCATGGCGGACCCCTTTGAGCCCTTTGGTTTTCTGCTTGGTCTTAATCGGGACGAGCCCGGGGCGCAAAGGGACCACGTGATAGCCGTGTTCAGAAAGCAAAGGGAACAACGACCCGTCGCTTCCTAAGTTGCTTTGGCTCTTTCCCCCGATGGCGAATATCAGTTTGTCGTAACGGCGTTGCTCCTTGTCGGTTCGGACCAAGCCATGGCCATAACCCATTACCCGCTCGTTAAGGTAAACCTCGATGCCGAGCTTATTGGTTAATTCGATCAGATAACGGCAAAAGGAATTGGCGGAATAAGCAAGGGGATAAACCAGTTCCCCCTTGGCGAAAACCGGTATGCCCAATCCGCCTAAAAAAGCGCAGAGCCTCTTATAAGGATAACGGTTTAAGTATTTCGCGATCCAATCCGGGTGGGAATAACGTTCAGGCTTCAGATTGGCGTTAAGCAAATTGCAATGGCCGTTCCCGGTCGCGTATATCTTCTTAAGCAACCGGTCGTTCTTCTCGATGACGTAAACCCGATAATCCGGGTGGGTGATTTTGATGCTAATCGCGGCGTAGAGACCGCTGATGGAGCCACCGATGATGCCGACGATCATAATTCTTCCCTTCGCCGTAATAGATTACCACTCCCACGCTTTCCTTTTTAGCCCTGTTCAACCGCCCGTTAACTGACTATACTTCCCTTCGGGAAAAAATGATGGCCTTAATCCAGAACATGCTTAAGGAAATAGAGGGCCATTACTCTAATATAACCGCCGCTTCCGAAAAAGCCTTAACCTATTTGAAGCAGGCGCTCGGCCCGGCTTTTATCTCCATCCAATCCGGCTCGCCCTACCTCGAGAAGGAAAAGGAGATAATCGCTTGCCTAGGGGCCAACCGGATGCTGATCGATTATCGGTCCTTGTTCAGTTCGCCCATCTATGGCGAAGACGAGATCCGCCTCCTAATCAAACTAGAAGACGCGATCCTCCGCCTCGCCGACGAATATCTGCGGATCAATCCTTACCGCAAGGAATTCGCCTCCGCCAAATTCCTCCAGCACGTCAAAGCTCTGCTCATCGCCCCGATCCTCGAAGCCCAGCCCGAATGGATGGTCGCCTTTGGGCTCGCAAAAGACATCGAAGACGCCAAAGCCAAAAGCCAGGGGCGTTACCCCTCGGCTTATTATGATTCCTTAACCCGTTAAGAACGTTTTTCCAAGTCGTCGGTGATGGCTTGGAAGGTCTCTTCGCTTAAGACGTGCTCGATCAGGCAGCAATCATGCTCGGCCGTTGGCTCGCTCACGCCTAACAAGAGGAGGTATTTCTTCAATACCCGGTGCCGATGCAAAACATTATTGGCGACTTCCCGCCCTTTTTCGGTCAAAGCCATATCGCCATAGTCGATCCGGGTGATAAGCCCCTTATCGATCAGCTCATGTCCCATTTGGTGGACCGCCGGCTTGCTGACGTGGAGGATAGCCGCCACTTTGGTGGTCTCTAAAGGCAGCTTGGCCTCTTCCAGCATCAGCAGGGCTTCTAAGAAATCTTCTTGGGATTTGGTATAGGGTTCCATAAATCAATTGTTAAGCAAGATTATCAAGATTGCAAGCAATAGGCGCCGGCAAAAGGCAAATCGGCCGGCGTTCCAATAGAAGGCGACATCGCCTAGCCAACCCAACTGGAGAATATATTGCTTTGCTTTTATTCTATGAATAAAATGCGCTTGCTATGAAGAAACTCATCCTGGTCTGCGGGCCCGCGGCCATCGGCAAATCGACCTTCTCCGCCAAATACGCGAGAGAGCATCCCGAAGAGGAGGTCGTCGTCATCGCCGCCGATGAAGTCCGAAAGGAAATGTACGGGGGCTATGACCAATTTCCGCCGGGAATGAATATGATGGTCATCTATGAGGAAATGGTCAAAAGGGCTCAGCGTCTTTGCGACGTCAAGGATTCGTTGACCCTCATTTTCGATACTACCATGCTCTATGACGAAAGACGGCTCTACTTCCAACGCCACCTACCGGATTTCGATCGTTATATCCTGATACTCTTGAAGCTGCACGACTATACCAAATGCCTTCAACGGAACCATCAACGCCCAAAAGAGAAATGGGTTCCCGATCACATCATTCTCGACATGGCCTCCCATTATGAAGACCCCAGCGAGGAATGCAAAAAGCATTTCGATTTCGTTGGCGAGATATACGTCGACTAGGCTTTCTTCTTATAGAGGATGAATTTCCTGGTCAGATAATTGAAGACGGTGTTGAAACCGGTTTTTAAGACGAAGACCACGGTATAGGCGACGAAGACATCGATGTCGGCCCCGAAGAGGCTGGAGAAATCGATGTCGAGGATATTGATGCCCCACCCGGACCACTTAAGGCAGATCATATAGCCGAGGAATTGGATGAACGAGGCCCCCAATAAGCCGAGGAAAGCCCACAAGGTGAACTTCAAGGCCCCTTTAAGCGATTTGTTCTCGGCCTCGTTTTGGTAATCGCGGAAAGCCCAAACCGATGACAGGCTCCAGGTCGCCGGGGTCGCGACGATAAAGCCGATGATCGAGATGAAGAACTGAACGAAAAAGGCGACGATGATCCCCGCCCCCGCGATCCAGGAGGAGAATATCGAGGTGCACCACACCTCCACCACGTAATCGATCAGGGTGCCATAGACCCCGACGATGAGGAATCGGATAAGTTCGCTCCAAAAACCCTTGTCCTTGAGGAAAGACAACTTAGCCATAACTACTTGACGTACTTGGTCCCGGCTTTCTTCTGCTTTTGGATTTTGCCGGCCTTCGCCCCTTTGGAGGCGTGGACTAAGACGATGCCGCCTTGGTTGCCGGCGACTGCGTCACCGTAGGCAATGGCTTCCTCTTTGGTCTTGAAAAGCTTGATGACCTTTTCCCCGCCGGCGAATTTGATGGTCCATTTGCCATCTTCCTTCCGCTTGGAGATATGGTATACCTTGGTTGAATCGGCCATGAGTTTCCTCCCCTTATTATTTTAACGCATCGATGGATTTTTCTAATCCCGAAACATCGGCGTCCGAGGGCATCCGCCAATCGCCCCGCGGGGAGATGGCGACCGACCCGACCTTCGGGCCGTCGGGCAGGCAGCTCCGCTTAAACTGATTATGGTAGAAACGGACGGCGAAGCGTTTCAGCCAATGTTTGATGGTCTGACTATCGTAAACCCCTTCATAGGCTTGCTTGGCGATGTAATAAAGCTTCGGCATCCGATAACGGAAACGGAGGAAATGGTAAATGAAGAAATCGTTCAATTCATACGGCCCGACCGTATCCTCGGTCTTTTGGGCGATGACTCCGTCTTTGGTCGGCAAAAGTTCTGGCGAGATCGGGGTATCGATGATATCCAGCAAAGATGAGGCGGCCTCCGGATGCATTTTCGCATAACCAAGGCAGAGGTACCGGACCAAGGTTTTGGGGATCGAGGCGTTGACCCCATACATCGACATATGGTCGCCCCCATACGTGCACCAGCCAAGGCAAAGCTCGGATAAATCGCCGGTCCCGATCATAAGCGACCCTTCGTCGTTGGCGATATCCATCAGCACCTGGGTCCTTTCCCGGGCTTGGGCGTTCTCATAGGCCACATTGTGGTTGCTCTCGGCGTGGCCGATGTCCTTAAGGTGGGAGCAAAGGGTTTCCTTAATCGATATTTCCCGGAAAGACACCCCCAATTGGCTGGCGAGGTTCATCGCGTTGTCGTGGGTCCGCTTGCTGGTCCCGAAAGCCGGCAAGGTGATCGCGGTCAAGTTGGCTAGCGGCAGGCCCAGCTTCTTGAAAGCCTCAACCGCGACCAGCAAAGCCAAAGTCGAATCGAGCCCCCCGCTTAAGCCGACGATGGCTTTTTGGCAATGGATGGCCTTCATCCGGTTGACTAAGCCCGCCACCTGCATGGCGAGGACTTCCTTCACCCGGGCTATATCGACTTCCTCCCCCTCGGGGATAAAAGGGTTCCTGGCGTAATGGCGGAGCGCTTTCTCCGGTTTATCCAAAGGCAAGGAAAAATACGCCTTCGCGAACTGTTCGCCTTCCGCGAGGCTATTGGTCTTCCGCCGCTCGGCATTAAGCTTCTCGATATCGATATCCGCGGTGGCGTCGGCGAAGGTAAAAAGCTCGGATTCGGAAAGGATAATCCCGTTTTCGGCGATGAGGTTATGGGAGGAGTAGACGCAGTCGGTCGTCGATTCCCCTTCCCCGGCATCGGAATAGACGTAGGCGCTGAGTAATTTGGCGGAGGTCATCCGCACCAAATCCCGGCGATAATCGGCTTTCCCGACCGTCTCGTTGGAAGCCGAAAGATTGAGGATGAGGTTCGCCCCGGCTAGGGATAGGTCGATCGATGGGGAAGAGGGAACCCAAAGGTCCTCGCATATCTCGACCCCGATCCGGAGTTCGGGGTACCGGGAATCAACGAAGATGACTTTATTGCCGAATATCACTCCTTCCCCACCGATATACACCATTTTGTTCGGCCCTTCATACCCATGGAAGTAACGTTTCTCATAGAACTCCTGATAAGAGGGGATGGCGCGCTTGGGGACTAGGCCGAGGATGCGGCCTTGGCAAATAAGGGCGGCGACATTATAAAGGCGATGGCCGTATTCAAACGGCAAACCGGCGGCGAACAAAACGTCGACTCCCTTTGAGAACTCCTTTAGCTCGGATAATCCGTCAAGGCAAGCAGCGAGGACGGTTCCGTCCAAAAGCAAATCGCCGCAGGTATAGCCGCATAAGGAGAGCTCGTGGAAGCAGGCGACCTTGACCCCGTCATTTTGGCATCGATGCAAAGATTTCTTGATTTCCTCAACGTTGGCCGCGACGTTCGACAAATGGATGGGGATGCTCGCGGCCCGGACCCGGACAAACCCCAATGGGTCATCATGGTGTTCGGGGTCGGGATTCCCTAATTCGACGCGGTCGAGATTGGGGGAGGAAGACGCAGTCAGCTGCTCATAGAGGTCCTCGCTCATCAGCACCATCGACTCCTGGCCGTTTTTGCTGATATGGATAGGGGTCGGGGATTCATTAACCACCCCCTCGATATTGTTGGTGTCCCGCAAGGCGGTGATCGGTAGGATTTTCATAACGACACAATAATAGCACTATAATGACAATCAGCCTAACTGTTGCCACCTTATCGGCAAAAAGAGAATAATGACCGCATGCGCAAAGGATATGCCATCGTTAATCAATACCGTCTGTATTCGGGAATAAGCAATTTCTATCTTCGGCTGAAAGAGGAGTTGGGGAATCTCGGAATCGAATTGCTTCTATCGCGGACCGGGGACGCCGGATTGTTCCTAAACGATAAGGGGCAGGTGGAAGGACGACTATCGCCATCTGATTTCGTCGTTTTCCTCGATAAGGACCGCTACGCCGCCTACGGGCTCGAGACAATGGGTTTCCGTTTGTTCAACCGCGCCCGCTCAATCGAACTATGCGATGACAAAATGGCCACTTACTTAGCCTTGGCGAATAAAGGGATCCCAATGCCTTTGACCATCACCCCGCCGCTTGACTACGTCGAAAAGGAAAACGACGAATCTTACCTAGCCGAGATCGGGAACCAACTCAGTTTCCCTCTAGTCGCCAAACTTAATTATGGATCGCTCGGGAATAATGTGTTTTTGTTGCAAAACCTAAACGAATTAAAAGAATTCGACCGCAGTCACCTCCGCCTCCCCCGTCTTTACCAACGCTTCATCGCCTCCTCCTCCGGCGTGGATTATCGCCTTATCTACGTCGGCGGACGCTTCGTATCCGGGATGAAGCGGGTCAACCCTTCCGACTTTCGGAGCAACGTCGCCCAAGGCGGGCATGGGGAGAAGGCGGACATCCCTGAAAGCTATCGTCTTTTGGGTGAGCGCTGCGTCAGTTCCCTTGGACTTGATTACGGCGGGGTCGACCTATTAATAGGCGAGAAGGGCGAGCCGATCGTCTGCGAGGTCAACTCCAACGCCTTCATCGAGGGAATGGAGAAAACCACCGGCATCAACGTCGCCGAGGCCTATGCCCGCCATATTGAGGAAACCATCTATGGACATCGATAGGAAGGTCCGGGTAAACATCGGGGGGATAAAGCAAACCGGCCATATATTCGGGCGAGCCCACCGGCCGGCCATCTTATTCGTCCATGGCGGCCCCGGGAACCCCAACCGACACAAAATAATCGATAAGCTGCTCCCCTTGGCCGATCATTTCCTCCTTTGCGCCTATGATCAAAGGGGCACCGGCGGTTCCTATCGGCCGTTTTTGAAAAGGGAAGACCTGACGGTCGAACAATTCGTATCCGATATCCGGGAATGGGCCGATTACCTAAAATCAACCTACCCGGTGGACAAAATCATCCTCGTCGGGGAATCCTGGGGTTCTTATATCGGGAGCCTGGCCATCAGGAAATACCCATCTTTATTCTCCGCCTATCTCGGCTATGGCCAACTGGTATCGATGAGGAAAACCCTCGAAGCGCAATATGCGGCCTTAGGGAAAAGGCTTCAAGGAGAAAAGCTAAATGACTATCTTGGCATCGATCCGCCAAAAGACGGGAAATTCGCCTCGAAAGACGACGAGTCGCTGTTTTATTCCCTCCTCTATCCTTCCTTTGAGCCCAAAGACTACCCAAGTTACAAAGAACGGGAAATCCTCCCCTTCTACCGTTCGAAAGAATATTCCTTATTCGATAAAATAGGTTGGAAATACGGGGCCAAGCGAACCAATAAGGCTTTCGAAGGCCAATCCGACTGGCGGCTAGACGACGATCCGCGGTTCGGGATCCCGTATTACGTTTTCCAAGGGGTCGATGACTTCATCTGCCCTTATTCCCTAGCGAAGGAATTCATCGAGCAAGAAGTCCAAGCGCCCGAAAAGGGATTCTTTTCCTTTGAGCATTCCGGCCATCTCCCGGCCTTCGAGGAGCCGGAACTGTTCATCGAACGCTTTTTAAGTTTATTCGGCGACCTTCTTTAAGCAATCGCCGGCTTCGAAATAGGCGGCCGAGGTCACGATGCGGCGATCGTTATCGTGGGTTAAGAAGCGGACGGCGTCGGCTGGGGATACCCAATAGGCATCCTGAACCTCATCTTCCTGAAGGTCAAAGCCCTCGGTTTGGGCTTGGGCGGCAAAGAAAACCACTTCCTTGATGACCCCGTCCGAGGGTGAATAGACGATCGATTCCCGGAAGCCCGGAAGGATCGAGGCCTCGACCCCCAACTCTTCTTTTATTTCCCGTAAAGCCGTCATCTCCTCCGATAGGTCTTCCGGCTCAACATGGCCTTTCGGGATCGAATAATGGCCAGCCGCCATATGCTCGACGCACACTCTGCCTTGATGGAACAAAACCGCCCCGCAGCTCTTCTCCTGCTTGCCAAGCAAAGAGCTGAGCCCTCTTATCTCGTCCTCGCTTAAACCGATGGCCTCGAAGTACCCATCTAGGCTCTCATAACGCTCGAAGAACCTTTCCAAGAACCGGTCAAGGTAAAACTCGTCGGGAACGATGATGAAAGGCGGGATGGAAGTCAAGCCGTCCTTCACCCGTTTCTCCATGTCATGGAGGTAGGCGAAGGAAGCCAGATAATCGGCGTTGATGTCTTCCATATCGACCCCATTGGCCAAGAGCAAAAGCAAGGCGAAGACCCCGGTCCGATCCTTGCCGGCGTTGCAATGGATCACCGTCGGCTTCGGGGCGTTTAAAATCGCTTGGAATATCCTCCTCGCCGAATAAGGCTCCTCGACCATCTCCATATAGGATCGCACTTGATCGTCTTGATCGACCGGGATCCGCCCCGCCCCATTGACCGGCAGCGAAATAAGCTTGGCCCCTAGAAGCGACAGCTCGGGAAGCTCGCTTTTCGCCGCCTCGTCGCGGAGGTCGATGATCGAGGATAGATGGAGCGACTCAAGCTTCCTGATATCGTCTTCGTCGGCATCCGAAAGACGCCCCGACCGATACACGACGTTATAAGCGGTGACCCCATAACGGCATTCGTACCCGCCCAAATCGCGGAAATTCAGAATGCGGTTGAATTTGATTCGTCTTTTCATAGCCCCGGCATTCTACACTTCTTTCGCCGATAAAGAAAACGCCCCCGGATGGAGGCGTCTGCTTCGTCAGTTCGCTTTTTACTTCGCCGGCTTTTCGGAGTCGGGTTTTTTCTTAAGTTCCTCAAGGATGGCGGTAAGCAATTCCTCGGTGGTCGGCTTAGCCGGGGCCGGGGCCGCCGGAACCGGGCGTTCTTCCGGATGCTTTTCGTAATAGGCTTCTAAGGCTTGGGCCTTGAGGGCTTCTCTCTTCTTGTGGAGGTAGTTGACGACCTTGATGATGACGAAGAGGGTGAGGGCGATGATGAGGAAGGAGATGATGGCGTTGATGAAGGCGCCCCAATCGATGATGGCCGCCCCGTTGTAATAGAAGGAGCTGCCATGCTTGGTGTACATCCCGCCGATGGCGGTGGTGAAGTCATCGGCTTGCGAGAGGGTGGCCCACTCGGTAGCGGTGTAGCTCTGCTTCAAGGACGCCCCGTCGACGGTGATGTCGGACGGGACCCGCTGGGCATCGTTGGCCGCCGGCAAGACGGTGACTAAGCCGGCTAAGCCACCCGGGACGCCCCAGGTGCAGACGGAAAGCAAAATCGAAGTGAACGCGGTGACGATGGCGTTGAAGGCGCCGCCGATGATGACGCCGACGGCAAGATCGAGGACGTTGCCCCGAGAGATGAAGGCTTTGAATTCCTGCCACCAGCTTTTGACGGTGGAATTCTTTTTGGTTTTCTTTTCTTTGGACATAGTTTTTAACTCCCGGCGGCTATTGTGCCTAAACCGAATGAGAATGTTAAGTAAATAGCTTATTTACTTGCGTTTTCTTTGATTCGAAGAAGAGGCGAATTCGTTTAGACATCAATGAAAATGCTTTGGAAAAGACCGCAAAAACGGGATAAGCAAGGAAAGAATTTGACTTAAAACCGCCCGATACCTATATTTGGAGCGTTATGGATATCTTGTTTTCTTTGGCGGAGTTCGACTGGTTGAGCGTACTCTATGTCGTCATCATCATCCTAACCCTATTGATCGGGTTTTGGAAAGGCGGGATGAAAACCCTATTCACCCTCCTTTCATTCGCGGTCGCAATCGGCGCCTGCTTCCTATTGGCTAATCCGGTTGGCGAGGCAATCGAGAAATCGGCTTTAGGAGAAAAGATCTACTCTTCTTTGAATGAGAACATCGGCGGCCTCATCAACGCCTTGCCTAGCTTCGCCGTCAATAACGAAGAGGCCTTGGGCGAGATCCTATCTGACCTCCATATCCCCGAATTCGTGCATGGCCCTTTGATCGAGGCCATCCAGCCGGCTTTAGAGGAAAACGGCCTCGCCTCGGCCGGGGAGACGATCGCCACCGCCTTAACCTCGATCTTCTGCTCCGGCATAGCCTATATCATCGTCTTCCTCGTCGCCTTCATCGTGGTCCGGCTCATCATTTGGGTGATCTGCCTAATCGTGAAGAAAGGCAAAACCAAACCCAACCTCTTCTCCCGCCTTTTGGGATTGCTGCTAGGGGCCGCGAAAGCCTTCGCCATCTGCTGGGTCATCTCCTTAGTCGTGACCTTGCTCATCTCGTCGGGATCGGAATTCGGAAACTACTTATCCGACATCATCGGATTGAACGACGACAAGTTCTCCATCGCCAAATGGTTCATCGAAACCGACCTTGGCTATTCAAGCGTCATTGGATTTTTCACCAAATAAGGCCGGAAAACACGGTTTCGGAAAAACCGTTTTCTCTATTAAATCGTCAATCGGAGATTTTTTGTTTCGCTGCGGACTTTAAAATATGGAAAATCTTATACACTGTATAAGGTTTTTTGCCTTCGAAATTCGAAAACTCCGCGTCCAGAAGAACTAAATATCTACTAAAGATTGAATTTAGTGTCGATGGATAAATTGTTTTTGATAAATCAAGAGGTAAAAAGGCTTAGAAATGTGGTTCCGCAAAGTCATAAGAGCATCTTATTTGATTTTTGTTTATTGCCTCCTAGAATAAGCACCGCACGACCCCTAAAGGGTGTGGGCTTCATAGCGAGAGGGAAACGCCATGGGCCTTTAGAAGCCGATGGGGAAGGGAATGGAGTTAGAAGATATGTTGCAAGTAATCAAGCGCGACGGGACCTTGGTGCCCTTCGATCTGAAGAAGATCCAATCGGCCATGTCCAGGGCCTTTACCGCCGAGAACAAGACCATCAGCGATGACGTGTTGGAGCTTTTGGCCCTACGGGTCACCTCGGTATTCAACAGCAAGGTCCACAACGACCAAATCGGGGTTGAGGAAATCCAAGACGCCGTCGAGATCGTCTTAATCCAAGCCGGCTATGTCGACGTCGCCAAATCCTATATGGATTATCGGACCAAACGGGCGGCTCTCCGGCAAGTGAAGAGCACCACCCTCGACTTCAAAAACGTCGTCGACTCCTATTTGAAAGTCGCTGACTGGCGGGTCAAGGAAAACTCGACCGTCACCTATTCGGTCGGTGGGTTGATCCTTTCCAACTCCGGCGCCGTCACCGCCAATTACTGGCTAAGCGAGGTCTACGACAAAGACATCGCCGACGCCCACCGCAACGCCGACATCCATATCCATGACCTCTCGATGCTCACCGGCTACTGCGCCGGCTGGTCTTTGAAGCAGCTCATCAAAGAAGGCTTAGGCGGCGTCCCGGGCAAAATCACCAGCGCCCCCGCCAAGCACCTGATGACCCTTTGTAACCAAATGGTCAACTTCTTGGGCATCATGCAAAACGAATGGGCCGGCGCTCAGGCGTTCTCTTCTTTCGACACCTACCTCGCCCCCTTCGTCAAAGTCGATCACCTTTCCTATTCCGAGGTTAAGCAGTGCATCCAATCCTTCATCTTCGGGGTCAACACCCCGTCGAGATGGGGCACCCAATCGCCTTTCACCAACATCACCCTCGACTGGACCGTCCCCGATGACATGGCCAATCTCCCGGCCATCGTCGGCGGTAAAGACATGGATTTCACCTACGGCGATTGCAAAGAGGAAATGGCGATGGTCAACAAGGCCTTCATCGAGACCATGATCGAGGGCGATGCCAACGGCAGGGGCTTCCAATACCCGATTCCGACCTACTCCATCACCAAGGATTTCGATTGGTCGGACACTGAAAACAACCGCCTCCTGTTCACCATGACCGCCAAATACGGCACCCCGTATTTCTCCAATTACATCAATTCCGACATGAAGCCGAGCGACGTCCGCTCGATGTGCTGCCGCCTCCGGCTCGACCTCCGCGAGCTCCGCAAGAAAAGCGGCGGCTACTTCGGATCGGGCGAATCGACCGGCTCGGTCGGGGTCGTCACCATCAATATGCCCCGCATCGCCTACCTCGCCACCGATAAAGAGGACTTCTATGCCCGGCTCGATCGGTTGATGGACCTCTCGGCCCGTTCGCTGAAAGTCAAACGGGAAACCGTTTCGCGTTTGCTCGAGGCCGGCCTTTACCCCTACACCAAGCATTATCTTGGCTCCTTCAACAACCACTTCTCGACCATCGGCTTAGTCGGCATGAACGAAGCTTGCTTGAACGCCCGCTGGATCAAAGCCGACCTCACCCACAAAGAGGCCCAGGAATTCACCGTCGAGGTCTTGAACCATATGCGGACCCGCCTCTCCGATTACCAGGAGAAATACGGCGACCTTTATAACCTGGAGGCCACCCCGGCCGAATCGACCGCCTATCGGTTAGCCAAGCACGACAAAGAACGGTATCCGGACATCATCGCCGCCTCCAAAGACGGGGACACCCCTTTCTATACCAACTCCTCGCACTTGCCAGTCGGGTTCACCTCCGATATCTTCGAGGCCCTCGACATCGAGGATCAGTTCCAAACCCTCTACACCTCCGGGACCGTCTTCCACGCCTTCTTGGGGCAACGGCTTCCGAACTACGAATCCTGCATGAAGCTGGTCCGGAAAATCGCCGAGAACTATAAGCTCCCCTATTACACCATGTCCCCGACCTATTCGGTTTGCGAAGACCATGGCTACATCACCGGGGAGGAATATAAGTGCCCGATCTGCGGCAAGGAAACCGAGGTCTATTCCCGAATCACCGGTTACTACCGTCCGGTCAAAAACTGGAACGCCGGCAAGTCGCAGGAATTCAAGATGCGGAAGACCTATGATATGAATAAGTCGACCGACGTCCATGTCCATGACGGCGCCTGCTGCAATTTCGCCGAGCAAAAAGCCGACGCCCCCAAACTCCACGAGATCTTGCTCTTCACCTCGCCCACTTGCCCCAATTGCAAGATGGCCAAGATGCTGCTTGATAAATCGGGCATCCATTACCAGATGATCGATGCCACCACCAACGTCGAGAAGACCAAGGCCTATGGCGTCAAGCAGGCCCCGACCTTGATCGTCCCTAACGGCGATTCCTACTCGACCTACGAAAACGCCTCGTTGATCAAAGGCTACATCGATTCGACCAAGGCCAACTAAGATATCGGGCCTCCTGCAAAGGGGGCCTTTTTACGAAAGGACTACCATATGTACGACGTCATCATCATCGGGGCCGGCCCGGCTGGGTTAAGCGCCGCCCTCTATTTAAGGCGAAGCAACCGGAGCGTCCTCCTGCTCGAAGGGGAAGGCATCGGCGGCCAAATCGCCAAATCGCCGAGGCTAGAGAACTACCCGGCCATCGAAACCGTCTCGGGCATGGAATGGGCCGATCGGGTCTTCAACCAAGTCGATGGGCTCGGGGTCAACTTCGACTTCGGGAGAGTGACCTCGATCGAAAAACTATCCGAGGGCCATTTCAAAGTCGATTACGGGACGCTGGCGGAAGGCAAGGCCGTCATCATCGCCGCCGGCTGCCACCACCGAAACCTCGGCTTAGCCAAAGAGGAAAGCTTCGTCGGCCATGGCCTTAGTTACTGCGCGACCTGCGACGGAGCCTTCTACAAGGACCAAAACGTCTTGGTCGTCGGCGATGGCAATTCCGCCGTCCAATACGCGATTACTCTAGCGAATTTATGCAAAAAAGTCGTGGTTTGCACCCTTTTCGATGACTTCCGGGCCGATCCTATCATCGTTAAAAACCTCTTGGGATTAGCCAACGTCGAAATAAGGCATAACCTTGAATCGAAGGAACTATTGGGCGAAAAGGAGTTGACTGGCGTCCGCTTCCTAAACAAAGAAACCAACCAAGACGAAACCATCGCCGCCGATGGTCTATTCGTCGCCATCGGGCAGATTCCCAATAACGAACCCTTCCTCCCGTTGGTCGAGTTAGAAAACGGCTTCATCGCCGTTAACGAGGATATGCAGACTAAGACCGGCGGCCTGTTCGCGGCTGGGGATTGCCGGGTGAAGAAAACGCGGCAAGTCGTCACCGCCGTCTCCGACGGGGCGATCGCCGCGGTATCGGCCGACAAATACCTCAATTCGCTTCAATCGTAATTCCGCAATTTAACGGAAGGAACGAATTCCTCTGCGGCGCGGCAGAGCCTTTCCGCCTCTTTTCTATCGAAGGCATGGAAGCCATGCTCCAAACAGCCTTCCCGATCGATATACATCTGCAGGAAATACCGCTTCGCCCCCTTGATGAGCCACGCCGCCTCCTTAATCGAGCGCTCATCATGGAACTCTTTGATGATGGTGGTCCGAAACTCATATTCAAGGCCCGAATTCATAATCAAACCAATCGAACGTTTAATCCGTTCGACCTCGAAATAGGTCAAGCCCGCGGTTTTAGCATATCGCTCAGGCGAGTTCTTGATATCCATGGCGATATAGTCGACCAATTTGTTTTCGATGGCTTCTTCGATGATTTCCGGGCGATAGCCATTGGTATCGAGTTTGACCTTATAGCCGAGGGACTTGATTTCCGAAAGCTTGGATAGAATGTCCTCCATCAACGTCGGCTCGCCGCCGGAGACGCAGACGCCTTCCAAAACGCCCTGCCTTTTGATCAGGTATTCTTTGATTTCCGGCCACGGGATATAGGTGACCTCTTGCCCCAGCACCAGCGCCCCGTTATGGCAAAAAGGGCAACGGAAATTGCAATGGGAGCAGAACAAAGTCGTGGTAACGTAGTCGTCGAAATCGACGAGGGAGAGTTTCTCCCAGCCGGAGAAATCCATTTATTCGTTTTCGTTGGGTTTGGAATCAACCTCGCCATCCGGCTTCGCTTCGCTTTCCGACTTCATATCCTCGGTCTGGTTTTCTTCGGAGGTCGGTTGAGTCTCCTCCGGTTTTTCCTTAGCCGGCTCTTCCTCTATTTCCATAGAAGTCGGGGTCTCCTCAACCACGGCCGCGGCTTCGGCTGCCATCTTGTCATTGACCGCCGCCTCGGCTTTTTCCGCCCGTTTGATCTCAACGAAATAAGCGATGCTTAGGTAAAGCACCACGGCCCCGGCAAGCATCAAGATGATGCCGAAGAGGACCAAGAAGATGACGAGGATGTTCCGGTCTAGCAAGATGGCGGCGGTGATGCCTCCGGCGATAAGAAGGACGCCGATGACGATCAAGACGATGTTTTTCCAGGTAACCCCGGCTTTCTTAATCAGATAAACGACGGCATAAACGATGGCGATGAGGCCCGAGACGGCAACCAAGGTGCCGATGAAGATGCCGATGAAGCGAAAGACGATGGTGGCTTGTTCGAGGTCCGAACCGATAACCGCGAGCAAGACGCCGCAGGCCATCTCCAAGGCTCCGGTAATCGCTTGGCCATACGTGGTCTTGATCAAGGTGACGTCGCCGATGTTGATGACCGAGACGACGTCAAGGGCGATCCTTAACACCGCATCGACGATAACGATGATGCCGATGACCAAGATGATGGCGTTTTGGAAGCTGGCGTTCTGGCAATAGGCCATCGCCAAAACCCCGGCGACGATAAGCAGGACCGCCTCGAATATGTTGAGCAGCAGCCAGCCGATTTTCCCTTTTCTGAACATGGTTCGATCTCCTTTTATTTGTCCTTCCTCTCGATTTGCTTCGGTTCGGAGGAATCTATTTCTATAATATCCCCTTTCTTCAGTTTTTTGTTCTCTTTCTTGTCTTTATGGGGCTTTTCCTCTTCCTCGAAGTCAAAGACCTCGACGTCCTCGATCGGAACCGCGTAATTGGCTTTTTTGGCTTTTCGGAGCGAGATGCCGGTTATGATGGCCTGCGCCAAGCCGGCGATGGCCATCACCGCCCCGATGACGATCAACGTGACCTTGTTCCGCATCCCGATATCGGATCCATAGTAAAGGATCAGGATGGTCAGCCCGATGGCGAGCAAAATCGCCCCGAAGACGATTTCGATAATCGGCATGAAGAAAGTCGGGCTGTTTTTCCGGGCGATCATGATGATCGAAAACAAAACAAAGAGGAAGCCGATGACCAAAAGCAACACCCCTAGGAAGTTGACGATGATATCGATGAAGGCCTTATGCATGATGGCCACCACGATGCCGGCGGTGATCTCAAATCCCCCGATCAGCATAATCGAGGAATCGGGGTTCTTTTTCTGCTTGGTCATGACCATGACGATGCGTAAGACCCCATCCATGGCGATGAAGACCCCGACCACGATCGCCAAGACCGTTTGAATCGGGCTTTGATCGCCGCCTCCTTCGGTGAAGAGGATAGCCGCGGCTATCGAAAGGGCCCCGGCCGCCATCAGCAAGATTGCCTCAATCAAGTTCCATGCCCCCCAAAGATGGGAGATCTTCTTTTGCTTTTCGTTGTCCATTTTTATTTTCCGTTTGTGGTTTCCCAAAATTCGCTTAAAGTATATCGCGTCAAGAAAGGACTGGAAAAGAAAAGCCATGAAAAAAGCCGTTCTAAAATCCTATGCCAAATTGATCGTGCGGTCGGGACTCGCCGTTAGGCCCGGGCAACCCGTCATCATCAAAGCCAACGTCGACCAAGAGGCTTTCGCCGCCATGGTGGCCAAAGAATGCTACAACGCCGGAGCCAGCCGCGTCGTCATGAGCTGGCAGTCGGAAAAACTTAATAGAATCGATTTAAAGAAAGGGCATTTGCGCCCGTTTATGAAGAATCTGCCCCAGGAGCTCGCTTATCAGCAATGGTTCACCGAGGCCTTGCCCTGCTACCTTTGGCTCAATTCCGATGATCCCGATGCCTTAAAAGGAACCAACCCCAAAAAGGCGGGAAAAATCCGGGCCGCCAAAAACGAGGAAGTGAAAAGCCTGATCAAAGCCCGGGAAAACCGTTATCAATGGTGCATCGCCGCCATCCCGAGCGAAAAATGGGCCAAGAAAGTCTTCCCCCACCTCAACAAAGCCGAAGGAATCAAGAAATTATGGGAAGCGATATTGGTTGCCTCCCGGGCTTATGAAGGCGATCCCATCGCCAATTGGGAAGACCACGACCATACCCTTAAGCAGAAATGCGCCAAGCTCAACTCTTTGCAGTTGAAATCGCTCCACTACACCTCCTCAAACGGCACCGACCTGACCGTCGGCCTCAATCCCGACGTCATTTGGCTTGGCGGAGGCGAAACAACCGTATCGGGCGCTTATTTCCAACCGAATATCCCGAGTGAGGAATGCTTTACTTCCCCGATCAAAGGCCAGGCGGAAGGCATCGTCTACGCCAGCAAGCCTTTAGCCTATCAAGGCCATTTGGTCAAAGACTTCTGGATCCGCTTCCACGAAGGGAAGGCGGTCGAGGTCGGGGCGGGGCAAGGCAAAGACGTTTTGGAGTCGATCATCGCCCTCGACGAAGGGGCCGGCTACCTCGGCGAATGCGCCCTAGTCCCCTTCAATTCCCCGATCAACAACACCGGCATTCTCTTCTATAACACCCTCTTCGACGAAAACGCCGCCTGCCATTTGGCCATCGGTCGGGGCTTCACTAACCTCTATCCCAATCATAATAAATACACCGAGGAGCAGTTAGAGTCCTTCGGCATCAATTCCTCGATGAGCCACGTCGACTTCATGATCGGCAACGCCGACCTTAAAATCGTCGGCACCACCGTCGAAGGGAAAGAGGTCACCATCTTCGAAGATGGGAATTGGGCGATTTAATCGCTATCTATAAATCCTAACGGCCCGGACGGGGCCGTTTTTGTTTATGAGCTCGGCTACATTCGCCGAATAAGGCAATGAAAATAGGGTGAAAACTCTTGGCTAATCTTATTCAAAATCGTTGAAAGCGATTACATCGATTCAAAAAACATTCGATAAATGCTATATTTTGCTAAAATGAAGTTTGAAAGCCTTTTCAGAAAACGCTTACATTTTTAGCAATTTGTTGATTGCCTCTTATAGTTTCGGTGCTTGGGAAAACCAAGCGCGAATCAATAGGAGGACACGACATATGAACAACGAGTATGTTGCTTACACCTACGGTCAAAGCGAAGACGAAAAAAATCTCGCCAAAGTCGATGAGTGCAAGATGTACGTCAATGCCGTCGCCGCCCTTTATACCAGCTACTCCATTGGGCGGTATGGCTTCTACGCCACCTTATAATCGATACTGACCGTCATCCTGAGGCCCAACCGGGCCTCTTTTTTATCGCTCAAGGTTGATCAGGTTGACGAATTGGATTTTCTTCCCGTCGATAAGCAAGTAATGCCACACCGGATCTATCCGGTCGATATGGCCAATCAAATCGAATAAATAACCGTCTTCGAAATAACGGGCCTTGACCTCCTCCCCGCCATAGGTGGTCAGGATCTCGTTGATGTCGCTTGCTCTTTCCGAGGAAATATGCGGCCGCGCGATTTTGTTCTTCTCATACCGCATCCGACGGAGAAAAGACCCCTGCTCCACCAACGACTGATAAGGCATCCATTTCATCATCCCCCGATCGGCGTTCATGCGTTATGCCCTCCGATCTGCTTATGCCTAGTCAAAACCGTCGAATCCTCGGTTAAGGAAGAAGCCCGTAGGCAAGCGTCTTTCCCAAATACTTTCTTGATGGTATCCAAGGCCTGGTTCAATTGTTCTTTTTTCGTCGCCTCTTCCGGAGATACAAAGATGCTTTCCTGCCGAAATTCATAATGGCCGAGTTTGCCGAAGCTCACCCCTAAATGGCGAATCGGCTGCCCTTGATAGAAGCGGGAGAAAAGCCCCATCGCCGCGGCGTAAAGGGCATCGTTATCATCGCTTGGGTAATCGAAGCTCGTTTGCCTGGAGAATCCGCCCTCGTTGGCGTAGCCGACGAACAAACCGACTCTCCGGGTCTTATAGCCGGCCATCCGCAATCTTAGGCAGAGGTCATCGACCATTTCCCTCAATACCAGCTTCGCCCCTTTTCCGTCATAATCCCGCATCAGCGTTTGCCCGAT
The DNA here is from genome assembly GCA_949296775.1 of uncultured bacterium. Classification (GTDB taxonomy): domain Bacteria; phylum Bacillota_I; class Bacilli_A; order RFN20; family CAG-826; genus Alloenteromonas. The sequence goes on from CASFQA010000002.1 coordinate 64,163, forward strand.
GCTCAAATTCCTTTCCTTAGGAACGTATTTCTCCCTTATATCGGTCCGATCGATCCCGTTGGCTAAATCGTGGAGCTGAAGGCCTAACACCCCGAATTCCTTCTTCAGCCAATAAGGATCGGCTTGGGCCAGCTCTTCTAGGCTTCGGATGCCCAGCCGGTCGAGGTGCGACCCGATGCCATCGGATATCCCCCAAATCTTGGTGATGGGCTTGACCCCCCAAAGTTTGGTCTTTACATCCTCATAGCCCCACTTTGCCCGATAAGGCGGGGTTTTCTTCCCCTCATTATCAAGGCAGATTTTGGCTAGGAACATATTCGGCCCCATTCCGACCGTCGCCACCAAACCCAACTCTTCCTTAATCCTGTTTTGGATATCGGCGCAAAGTTCCTCGGCCGTTTGCTTATACAAGGAAAGATAGGGGGTTAGGCGAAGGAAAGACTCATCGACCGAATAGACGTGAACGTCCTCCTCATCAAGGAAATCCAAGAATATCGAAACGACTTTTGCGGACATTTCTAAGTAATAGGCCATCCGCGGCTTAGCGAAGATCATGCCTGGGATCGCCGGCAAATCCCCGATTCGGCAAACGTTGGGGACCCCATAATTCGCCTTTAGGAATGGGGTGGTCGACATAACGATCGAATTAGCGCTTCGCGATTTATCGGCCACGACTAAAGGGGCGGAGAAAATATCGAGGCCTCGGGCGGCGCATTCGCAGGAGGCGTAAAAACTCTTTAAATCGATGACCGCGTAGACCTCTTCCATGTTCCCTCCTGTGGGCATAATCATATTCAAAAACTGGCGAAGGAGTAGTCTTGATTTTTGCTTCCGTTAGTCCTTAAAAGACCGCATCGGCGTTTTCGCTTGTTTACTCAATCGAGAAGTATATAATAGACGCGCTCGGGGCATTAGCTCAGTTGGGAGAGCGCATCGTTCGCAACGATGAGGTCGTCGGTTCGATCCCGATATGCTCCACCAAAATGGACCCCTCCCGCCTTGTGGCGGGTTTTTTCTTGCCTTTTATTGCTCGCTGGCAAGGCCAACCAGCTCCTTGAAATGGGGAAGCGATTCGCACCAGTCGCAGAATATATGCCATTCTTTCAGTTTGTGATAACGCCGTTGACGATGCATGGTCTTCAGCTGCTGATAATTGGTCGTCATCGTTGCCGAAAGGCAGAACCCGCACGGCAAAGAGGCCACCAGAACCCGCCAGGCCGCCTTCTTCTCGTCCTTGTGATCTTCGTCATCGGGAATCTCGTTATAAGACGAAACCAAAGACCGCATCCGTTCAAGGATGACCGGGTCGGTCTCCTCGACGCATTGGGTGCCGATATCGAACTTAAGCAGGCAATGCATCGTCGATTGGGAGGAAACGAAGTCGAACCAATGGTAACGCTGGGCTTCTTTCCACCAATACAAAGGGGCGGTGACGTCCAAATGGACCAGGATGCCTTTCAAGAAATTATCGTGTCCTTCCCCGCCGGGGCAAGAACCGAGTTTGCTGGCCCGAAGAAAATCCTTCTCGGTCGGATCGCTGCAATCGATCTTGGTCCGCATCGGGTTGCCCGAAGCCTTGACCGCCCGTTCCAATCCATAGACATAGGTATTGTTAATCGCGAAGTTCATTGTTAGCCGCCTCCATTAAATTATCCATCAAAGCCAAACGAGTCAAAAGGCCCACTCCCCCAGGGACCGGGGTTTGCAGGGCCACGGGCAAACCAGCGACCGCATCGCCGTGCAGCTTGCCGTCCTCCCCGCGGTTGATGCCGACGTCGACGATCGCCGCGCTGGGCTTATATTCAAAGCTATGGTCCAAATACCCGAGCCTGCCGATGGCGACGACGATCAAATCGGCCATCTTGATGTAGGCGCGCTTATCCTCCATCGAGGTCTTGGAATGCAAAACCGTCACGTTGCAGTCCTTGGACAAAAGCAGTTTGGCCATCGGTTTGCCGACGATGTCGCTCCTCCCCAAAACCACCGCGTTCTTTCCTTTGAAGAGAAAACCTTCTCCTTCCAAATAGGAAACGATTCCTTTGGGGGTGCAGGGCGTAAAAGGGGAAAGAGGGTGAAAACCATCGACGTCTTTGGCAGGCGCGATGGCTAGTTTAACGACCTTCTCGTCTATTTGCTTCGGCAACGGAAGCTGGACGATCAACCCATGGATATCGGGGTTAAGATTGGCCTTCTCGACTTCCTTAAGCAATTCGTCCTGTAAGACCGTGGTCGGCAGTTTATTAAGCAAGACCTTGAATCCGATTTCCTCGCCATCTTTGATTTTGCCCCGTACATAGGAATTGGAAGCCGGGTCGTCGTTGGCTTGAATGATCATTAAAGTCGGGGTCAACGGCGCTGATTTGGCCAAAACCGAAAGCTCGGATTTCCTTTTGGCGACGAAACTTTTGATGTCCATATAGACTCCCTCCATAAACAAAACGCCTCGACGAGGCGTCACGGGATTAAAGCGAAGAACTGATGGAGCTTGAGGTCTCAGCCGCCGCTTCCGGGGAAATGACCGAGATGATAAGGGCAAGGAAGAGGAAGACGATGGCGAAGCCGAAGGTCAGCCAAGTGATGACTTTCTCCGAGCCCCGTTCCTTGGTCTTGGCGAAGACATTGAGCCCGCCGCCGGTGATGGCGCCGGAAGCGCCTTCCGATTTACCGCCTTGGAGAAGGGACAAAACGATGATGATCAAGCTGACGATGATGAATATGATGTCATACCATGCCATAGTTTCGTTCCTCCTTCGCGAACGTGCGACACATAGGATAGACTGAATAGTCTATTTTTTCAACGGCGGATTTTTCCCTCTCCCAGTCGGGCGTTCCCGCCACCCAAGCAATAGCCGTCAAGCGGCAAACGGGCATCTGCTTAAGCGGCGAATTCCACGAATTCGTCAAGCGAATAAACCGCCCCGATCTCTTTGGGGTATTCACGATTCCGGTCGACCAGCTGGCAGGAAAGCCCCGCGGCTAAGGCCGCCGTCTGATCCTGAAGCGAATCGCCGATGTAAATGACCTTGCTTTTGTCGTTGACCCCTAGGCGTTCAAGAGCCATCAGCAAAGGCTCGGGTGAGGGCTTGCCATGTTTATACATATCGGAGCCGATGATGGTTTGGAAATACTTATCCCATCCGAATTTTTCCAGCACCAACCGGATGTGACCAGAGCCATTTCCCGATACAACCGCTAGGGTTTTGCGCTCGTTATGTAATCTTTGCAGGATATTTTCAACCTCGGGAAACGGGCGAATCAAGCGAACGGATTCATCATAATCCAAGGCTTCGACGATCCGAGTGACGAATCTTTCGTAATCCTCCGGCTTCACCTTCATCTCCTGCATCGTCTCCAACAGGTTATGATGCATGAAATGGGCGCATTGCTCGGCGGTGACCTCCATCCCAATCAAAGAGAAACCAGCTTGATAAACCGGGACGAGCGATTCCTTGGTGTCAGCCAAGGTGCCATCGAAATCAAACAAATAAACATCGTGCTTCATTTTTCCAAACTCGCTTTCGCCTCAAATAGGATATCCCGCAGCTCGGCCGCCCGCTCGAAGTCGAACACCTTCGCCGCCGCATACATCTGCTTTTCGAGGTCTTTGATCCGGATCTCCATCTCCTTCCGGCTGGTCTTGCCGTCGCTATTGATGAGTTTTTTGGTCTCGTCCTCGCTATTGGATAAAGGAGGCCGAATCTCTTTGATGATGGTCGTCGGGACAATCCCGTTTTCCAAGTTGTATTCCTCTTGGATTTTCCGCCTCCGCATCGTCTCGGCGATGGCCTCGTTCATCGAATCGGAATAGGCATCGGCGTACATAACGACCTGTCCGTTCGCGTTGCGGGCCGCCCGGCCGATGATTTGGATAAGCGACCGGGTTGAGCGGAGGAACCCTTCCTTATCGGCGTCGAGGATGGCGATCAAGGATACTTCCGGGATATCCAACCCTTCCCGGAGGAGGTTAATGCCGACCAAAACATCGTATTTCCCTTTCCGCAGCTGGTAGATTATTTGGCTTCGTTCCAAGGTCTTGGTCTCGTTGTGCAGATACGTGACCTTAATCCCTTTTTCCTTCAAATAAGCCGTCAAGTCCTCGGCCATCTTGATGGTCAAGGTCACGACCATGGTCCGCTCATTCCGCTCGGTCCGTTTCCTAATCTCGAAAAGCAGGTCGTCGATTTGCCCCTTGGTCGGACGAACTGAGATAACCGGGTCGAGCAACCCGGTCGGACGGATGATCTGCTCCACCACTTCATGTCCGCAATGGCCGAGCTCGTAATCGCCCGGGGTCGCTGAGGTGCAGACTATCGAAGAACCCATCAGGTTTTCGAATTCCTCGAAATTGAGGGGGCGGTTATCCAAAGCCGATGGCAAGCGGAAACCATATTCGACCAACGTTTGCTTCCGCGACCGATCGCCATTATACATCCCGCGGATTTGGGGGATGGTGACGTGGGATTCGTCGAGCAAGAGCAAATAGTCCTTCGGCATATAGTCGATAAGGGTGAAAGGGCGTTCCCCCGGCTTTCTTCCGTCGATATGGCGAGAGTAATTCTCGATGCCGGGGCAGCGGCCGAATTCAAGCATGCTTTCGATATCCTGTTTAGTCCGCATCTCCAGCCTTTCGGCCTCCAATAGCTTCCCGTTATCCCGGAAGAACCTCAGTCGTTCCTCCAGTTCTTCCCCAATGGTTTTGCAAGCCGCCTCAATGCGTCTTCTAGTCGAGGCGTGGTCATAAGCCGGGAAAATCGGATAGGTCGCGTACGTCCGTTCGATTTCGCCGCTCAAGGAATTGATCTGGAAGATATTTTCCACCTCGTCGCCAAAGCAATCGACCCGAATGAAATAGTCGTGGGTCGCCGGCGCGATGTCGATGATATCGCCGTGCACCCGAAAAGTGCCGGGCTTCAATTCGAAGTTATCCCGGGTATATTGGGCATCGATCAGCTGTTTGTATAACCCTTTTCGATCCAACGTCTCCCCGACCCTTATCTCAAAGATGAGCCCCTCGTATTCGGCCGGATCGGTCAAGCCGTAGATCGCGGCGACCGAAGCCACGACGATCGTATCCCTTCGCGAGAGCACCGAATTCATCGCGCTGGTCCGCATCATGTCCAATTCGAGATTGGTGACGGCGTTTTTGTCGATATAGGTATCGGATTTGGGGATGTAGGCTTCCGGCTGATAAAAGTCGAAGTTGGAGATGAAATACTCAACGCGGTTCTCTGGGAACAGCTCTTTGAACTCGGCATATAGTTGGCTGGCTAAGGTTTTATTGTGGACCATGACCAAAGTCGGCCGATTCAAGGCGGCGATGATATTGGCATCGGTGAAGGTCTTGCCGGTCCCGGTCGCCCCTTGGATGACCTGGAGCCGTTTGCCCTGCTCGATTCCTTTTAGAATATTGGCGATCGCTTGGGGCTGGTCGCCGGTCGGAGCGAATTTGCTAACCAGTTTGAAAGGCTTATTTTCGCGGTCCATCGTCCTTGCCTTTGCGCCGTTTATAAACGATTGGGGCAAAGCCTTCGCCGTTGATGGCGGAAGCGTCGACCATGGTCAAAAAGGCTTTAGGATCGGTGTCGGCGATGAACCGTTTGAGCTCTTGGGCTTCCGCCTTGCTAAGGGCGACCCGGACCATCAGCCGATCCTCGCCGGTATAACCACCGATGGTATTAAGCAAAGTGCAGCCCCGGTCGAGATCGTCTTGGATGAAGTCGACGATTTTCTCGTATTCGCTGGATATGACGTCGCATAAAACGAAATTGTTGGAGGCGACATAGGTGATTTGGATCATCGCGGCCGCGACTAAAGCCGAAAGGATCCCAATAAGGCCTAATGGGATGTTGTTGGGGATTGAGTGACGGCAGACCATGCCGAGGATGACTAAGGTCGTGTCGATGGTGGCCGAGGTATAGGATTCCCGGATGTTGAAATACTTCCCGAGGATGGCGCAGATGACGTCGACCCCGCCGGTCGAACCATTGCCTTTGAAGGTTATGGCGACCCCTAACCCGACGAAGACCCCGCCGAATAGGGCGCAAAGCAAAGAACCCATCATCGGTTCCTCGAGATTGATCAGCTGAGTATAGATCGGTTTTAGGAAATCGGTCCGATAAAGCAAAGCGAAGAAGGATGGGTAAAGGATCGAGGCCACGAAAGTATGGGCTGAGAACTTCTTGCCCAATATCACGACCCCAACCAGGAATAAACCTAAGGTCAAAACCGCGGTCACGATATCGACCGCTTGGAAAGAAGAGCCGCTTTCGTCGATGTAGAACTGGATGATGACCCCAATCGCCGAAACCCCGCCGGTAACCAATTCCGAAGGAACGATGAAGGCGGCGTTGCCAAAGGCCAAAACAAAAGAGCCCAAAACCATCAAGGCGAAGTTTTTGGCCGTCCGCCTCGCTTCTTTGCTAAGCAGCTTACTTTTTAGGCTTCCCTTCATTTTTCTTGGCCTCCTCTTCCAAATGGGCGAAGATAAACGGATTGAGGTTGCCGTCCATCACCCCTTGAATGTCGCCCATCTCGAAATTGGTCCGATGGTCCTTAACCATAGTATAGGGTTGGAAGACATAGCTACGAATCTGCGAACCCCATTCGATGTTTTTCTGCTCGCCGACGATCGATTTGAGTTTGGCGTCACGTTCTTCAAGCTTCCGTTGCATCAATTTATCGGTCAGCATGCTCATGCAGGTCGCCTTATTCATCAATTGGCTCCGCTCAATCTCGCACTGGACGACGATGCCGGTCGGAAGATGGGTGATGCGGACAGCCGAGGATACTTTGTTGACGTTCTGCCCGCCAGCCCCGCCGCTGCGGAAAGTGTCGACCCGTAAATCTTTAGGGTCGATAACGATGTCGGAAACCGCCCCGAATTCCGGGATGACGTTGACCGAGGCAAAGGAGGTGTGCCGCCTGGCGTTGGCGTCGAATGGGGAAATCCGGACTAGCCGATGAACCCCCTTCTCCCCTTTAAGCATCCCATAAGCATCATTCCCGATAACTTTGATGGTCGCGGTTTTGATGCCGGCTTCGTCGCCGTCTTGAATATCGATGGTTTGGATTTTGAAATCGTTGCGTTCCGCCCAACGGCCATACATCCTCAATAGCATCTGGGCCCAATCTTGGGCTTCCGTGCCTCCAGCGCCAGGATGGATTTCCAAAGTGCAATTTAAGGCGTCGTACTCCCCGGAGAAAAGGAGTTGATGGCGTAAATCCTCGCAATCCCGGCCTAAATCATCTTCAATCGAAGACAAAAGCTCCAGCATATCGAGATCGGATTCGCTGGTTTCCGATATCATCCCTTTTATGTCTTCGTAAGTCGAAACGGCGTGTTTATACCGCTCGAGCTTATGGGTTAAGGCAGCCAAACGGCTCGAAACCGTCTTAGCCTTATTTTGATCGTTCCAAAAGCCTTCTTCGCTTTGTTGGGCTTCGAGCCCGGCGATCTCTTGCTCTATCTTCGGCAGGTCAAAGAGAGTCACCGAGCTGCGAAACCAGTTCGCCCAAAGCCTGGGCTTGCTGTTTTAACTCGACTAGCTCTTTCATATATTCCCTTCTTTATTTGCTTTCGGTTGGCTCGGCCTTCTCCGCTTCTTTCGCGGCTGGTTCCGCCGGTTGGGATTGGCTATTTTTCCCTTCCGCCGGCTTTTCTTCTTTAACCGGGGTCGGGGTCGGGATCCGCGGCTTGATGTTGAGGAAGTTATAAACGCAGTCGACGGCGATGTTTTGGTTCATTTCCCGGAAATAGCCATACCCTTCGTTGACGTAATCCTGAAGCGGGTTGGTTTGGGCGTAAGAACGGAGGCCGATCGCTTCCCGCAGATGGGCCATCGTGTCGATGTGGCGAGTCCAGTTCCGGTCGATGACGGATAAGGAGACCGAGCGTTCGATTTGGTCGCCGGCCCCTTCTGGCCATTCTTCCTTTCTCTTTAAATAACGGGCATAGAGGAATTCGCCTAAATCCTCGCCACCTTCCTCGACCGAAGCCTCGTCGTATGCTTTGGCCGGGAATATCCCCTCGGGAACAAAGCTCGGCTCGACCAACTTCCGGAGCGCTTCCCCGTCGATAAGGCCTTCGTCGCGCCCGTTATTCGAAGCTTTCTTAGCCAAATAAGCACCGGTTTCCGTAAAGAAATCATGGATCATTTCATTGATGTCGCCCGCCATCATGATCGAATCGCGCCGATCGTAAATGATCTGCCTCTGCTTTGCTAAAACATCATCGTAATCGAGGAGGTTCTTTCGAGTGTCGAAGTTCCGCCCCTCGATCTGCTTTTGGGCATTGGTGACGACGTTTTGAATCAATTTGTTCTCAACGTGATCTTCCCCTAATTGCTTAATGAAGAATTCCCTGCGCTTATCATCGACGAAACGACGCATCAGCTCATCTTCGAAAGAGACGTAGAAACGGGAATAGCCCGGGTCGCCTTGCCGGCCCGACCGGCCTCGAAGTTGGTTATCGATACGCCGCGACTCATGGCGTTCGGTTCCGAGGACGCAAAGGCCGCCGAGCTCTTTGACCCCTTCCCCAAGCTTAATGTCGGTGCCACGGCCGGCCATGTTGGTGGCTAAGGTCACCGCCCCTTTCTCGCCGGCGTGGGAAATGATCTCCGCCTCGCGGGCTTGGTTTTTGGCGTTTAGGACTTCATGGGGAATGCCCGCCTGGGTCAATAAGCCGGAAATCTCTTCGTTCGACTCGACGGAAACGGTGCCGATTAGGACCGGTTGCCCCTTCTCGTGCCGGGCTTTGACCTCACCGACTAAGCCTTTGAGTTTGGCTTTGTGGGTCCCATAGATGTAATCGAGGTCGTCAATACGGGCGATCGGGCGATTGGTCGGAATGACGATGACCTTCATGTTGTAGATCTTCTCGAATTCCTCTTCTTCGGTCTTGGCGGTGCCGGTCATGCCTGACATCTTCTTATAAAGCCGGAAGAAATTCTGATAGGTGATGGTGGCCAAAACGGTGGTTTCCTGTTTGATCTCAACCCCTTCTTTGGCTTGAATCGCTTGCTGAAGCCCGTCGTTGTATTCCCGCCCTTTGAGGATACGGCCGGTGAATTGGTCGATAAGCTGAACCGTCCTTTCCTTATCGACCATATACTCAACGTCCCGCTTCATGATGTAGTTGGCCTTCAAGGCCTGATGGATCCGGTGGACCAGTTCCTGGTTGCCCGGATCGTAAAGATTGCGGACCCCGAACATCCGCTCGGCCTTGTCGGCCCCGGAGTCGGTCAAAGAACAGGTTTTGGTCTTGATGTCGACGGTGAAATCTTTTTCGGCTTTCAGGCATTTGACGAAACGGTCGGCCACCATGTATTGGGAAGCCGGAGCCCGCTGCCCGCCAGAAATGATAAGCGGGGTCCGCGACTCATCGATTAAAACCGAGTCGGCTTCGTCGACGACGGCGTACTTAAGGCCGCGAAGGACCCGTGCGCCCAAAGATTGGGTCATATTATCCCGGAGGTAATCGAAGCCCAATTCGGAGTTGGTGGTATAGGTGATATCGCAGAGATAGGCTTCTTTCTTCTCGCTATTGGTTTTGGAGGAGAGGTTGACCCCGACGGTCAAACCGAGGAAGCGGTAGATGCTGCCCATCCAGTTGGCGTCACGATCGGCGAGGTATTCATTAACGGTAACGACATGAACCCCGTCGCCGGTTAAAGCGTTGAGGTAAACGGCCATGGTGGCGGTCAAGGTTTTGCCTTCGCCCGTCTTCATTTCCGCGATATTGCCATCGTTTAGGACCAAAGCCCCGATAATCTGGACCTTATAAGGGAATTGGCCAATCGCCCGGCGGGCCCCTTCTCGGGCCACGGCGAAGGCCTCGTATTTGATATCCTCGATGGTTTTGCCGTTTTTCAGCATCTCCTGGAATTGTTTGGTTTTTTCCCGGAGTTGATCATCCGTCAATTTGGCGACCTCGTCTTCATAAGCAATGACGCGGTCGGCTTCCCGGGCATAACGGTTTAATTCCCGTTTCTCGAGATGGAATATTTTTTCGATAATGTTAGCCACGTTAGACTCCCTAAAGCAAAGCGGGTAAATGTTACCATTTAAGGGTTGTGGGCGCAATCGAGAACTAGCGCCCTTTCCATATCGTTTTCGCCGCGACCAAAAGCTTAAGCTTTTTCGCTCCCGCCTGCGAAAGCAATTTCAAGCACGCCCTGGCGGTGGATCCGGTGGTGAAAACATCATCGACCAAGAGGATTTTCTTTCCTCTTATCGTGATGTTTTTGACCAGATGGATCATTTTTCCCACCGCGGTTCGCTCTTGCCCCGATAGTTCCGTCTGTTTCATGCCCTCGTCTTTGACCAACGCCTTTACCATCGGCAATCCCAAACATCGCCCCATCTCCTCCACCTGATTAAAGCCGCGGGCTTCGTTATGGGAGGGCGAACTGGGAACCGGCACCAAGGTATAGCCATGATAAAGCAGGCGAAGGATCGGCAGTTGGTAAGAAAAGAAAACTGAGGCCAACTCGATGTCTCCGGCTCCTTTGAATTGAAAAAGGGTCGATCGGACCGCTTCGTTGTAATCGAATAAGGCCAAGCAGTCGGCCCCCGCCTCTTTCCACTTTATCCATCGGGGGCCGAATTCCGCGTAGCAATCGAAACAAAGGGAGGGAAAGCCGAAGAGGTTCCGGAAGCTCGCCGCTTTGATGGGTTTGAAGCAGCGTTTACAAAAAGGCGTTGCAGTGCCGGATTTCGAGAATGGCATCGCGAATGCCCTCCGTTTCCTTTCGGGCTAAGAAAGTCACCTCGCCCTCCGGAGCGTCTTTCTTCCGCCCCGCCCGCCCGGCGATCTGAATCAAGGCGGCCGCGTCATAAATAGTCTCGTCAGCCCGATAAACGACGACCTGAAGATCCTTGACGGTGATACCTCGCTCTAAAACGGCGGTGGTGACCAAATAGCTGTAACCTCCTTTCTTAAACCGCTCGATTATTTGGCTTCGCCCGAGGCGTTTTGATGAAACATAGTCCCCTTTTGCGCAGATTCCGCTCAATTTTCCATATAAACTCGCGCTTAATTCCACCGTAGGGACGAAGATGAAGCATGGCTTCCCTTCTTTCTTATACCGCCGGAGTTTTCTAACCAAACAGAGAAACAGCCAAGCCGATGGCCCCATCACCAACTTAGGAACGGGGATCGGGTGCTTATGAAACCTAGTATGCAAGGTCAAGATGTCTTTTCCCTTACCCTTGAACTTCGCCACCAAGGCTTTCGAAGGCGTGGCGCTCATCATGACCAGCCGGCCTTTAAGGCTTCTTTGCAGCATCGCCTCCAGAAGCGCGCTCCCCCGAAACGGGAAAGCATCGACCTCATCCATGATTATTAAATCGAAACACGATGGATAACGGTAAAGCTGATGGGTGGTCAAGACGATGCAATCACCGACTAAATCGTCGGTATGCCCGCCGTAAACCGAAACGACCTTATTTAAGGGAAAGGCCGCTTTAAGACGATGGTAAAGCTCAACGACGACATCGCGCCGCGGCAAAGCGAAAGCCACCTTGAGCCCTTTGCTCATGGCATAGCCGATCACGCCATAGGAGATCTCGGTTTTGCCCGAACCGCAGACGGCATAGACCAACGTGTCGATGCCTTGGCGGAAATTATTCAAAATCCGCTCGGACAGATCCTGTTGCTCTCTGGATAATCGATACCCCAAAGACAACTTGACCTGTTTGGGCGAAGAAGGGGGAAGAACCGCTTCCTCGCCTTGGAAAATCAGGCAACGACGGCAATATGGCTGACCGTTTTTCTTTCCGATATAGACGGGATCCTTATTCCCGCACCGCGGACAAACAAAACCGTTTCCCATACTGAATAAGTAGACGGGAAACGGCCGATTGTCACTAATAACTCATTTCTTCGATTTCGTTGACCCGACGGTGGTGTTTTTCCGCCCGGGAGAATTTCTCGGTCAAGAAGATATCAACCCGGCGGCAAACATCGTCCAAGGACATATATTTTTGCCCAAAGGCAATGACGTTGGCGTTGTTATGTTCCCGAGCCTTCCCCGCCACCACGTCATCGTAACCGACGGCGCAGCGGATCCCGGGGATTTTATTGGCGACGATGCTCACCCCAATGCCGGAGGTGCAGATGACGATGCCAAGCCGGGCGTTTTTCGAAGCCACCGCTTGGCCGACCTTCATCGCGAACTTCGGATAATCGCAGGAATCCTCGGAGCAAGTCCCGACATCAAGAACCTCATAGCCTTCTTCTTTCAAGAAAGCGACTAAGGCTTGTTTATAAGCGAAGCCGCCGTGATCAGAACCAATGGCAATGGTCGGGGGTACGAAGGTGTCGAAGGTCGCTTTGATCTCGTCGAAGGGAATAGGGCCTTCCCGAACGAGCTTAATCTCCCCCGGGGTCGAAAGGTCAACGATGGTTGAGGCTTTCCCGCCTCTAACATTGCCTTCGACGATGTAAGGGATTTGCCCTCGGAAATAACGATAGGCCTCTTCGACGGTCAAAGCCGGATTGACCCCGCTCGGGTTGGCCGAAGGGACTAATAGAGGGACGCCAACCTGGTCGATCATGTTGGTGACGTTGCTGTCGTCGGGGACCCGATAACCGACGCTCGACAAACCTAAAGTAAGATAATACGGAAGATGGGGGCGCTTAGGGAGCAAAACGGTCAAAGGTCCAGGCAGGTACTTCTTCATGATGGCCCGCATCCGGCAGTCGAGCTGAGCGACGTTCGCGGCATAGGCCAATGAAGCCCCCATGATGGTGAATGGCTTTTCGGGCGGGCGGCGCTTCAATGCCACCAAGCGACGGAAATTGCTTTCCTTATCCATCGCCACGCCTAGACCGAACACGGTCTCAGTCGGAAAAACCAGGGCATCGCCATCCTGCAGCGTCTTGATGCCGTAGCTGATGTCTTTCCATTGGATGATTTTGGTGTCCATGCGGTTTACTCCAAGAATAGGAACAAGAAGCGAACGAATCCGTTCAGGTCCTTTAGATACTCTTTTTTATAACGGTAATTCGGAGTTAGGAATTTGTCCATCAATCCGTTTAGGTAATCGACGAGGTTGTCGTCGATCTCCAAGCAGACAAGCAAACTGTTTTTCTTCACCTTGCCGATATCGCGGAAGACGTCCTCATAGACCGAATGCGCCGGGTCGAGATAGAGGGCATTGCTAGGTTCATGGTTTTTCACTGACGATTGAACGCGACTTAAATCAGTGATGTAAGGCGGATTGCTCACAATGATGTCTAAGGCAATGTTATTTTGAATATAAGGGGTTAAAGACGGTCCGTCGTAAAAGGTGATTTTGGTGCCGTTGGCCTCCGCGTTCTTCTTAGCGATCGATAAGCTGGAGAGGCTAAGATCGGAGGCGAGCATCACCCAATTGGGGAAGAGGGCCTTCAAGGCGATGGCGATGCAGCCAGACCCGGTCCCGATATCGGCGCACACTAGGTAATTACGGGGGTCATAGTAATCCAATATCCTCTCCGAGATGTTAGCCACCAATTCCTCGGTTTCCATCCGAGGGATCAAGACGGTGTTATCGACATAGAGTTTATGGCCTAGGAAAGTCGCCTCATTGATAACGTATTCGACCGGTACCCCCATCTCCAATTGTTTTAGATAATGGCTAAAGACCGGTTGATAACATTCGTCGAATTGCTCGTCTTTGTGCAAAAGAACCTCGATTTGCGTCGAATATTTCAATATATGGGCAAGGCAGATGCGGATGTCGGCGCTGGTCACGCCATGTTCGGCCCCTTCCTTAATCGCCTGCATGTAGACGTCGAAGAGCTTAGGCATGGCTTTCCTCTTCTAAGAGTTTCTGTTCCTGATCGAAGTGGATCAAGGCCTCGATGATCGAATCGAGCTCCCCCTCCATGACCCGGTCAAGCTGATTGATGGTGAAGCCGATCCGGTGATCGGTCACCCGGTTTTGCGGATAGTTGTAAGTCCGGATCTTCTCCGACCGCTCGCCAGTCCCGACTTTGAGCTTCCTTTCACTCGCCCTTTTAGCGTCTTCCTTCTCTTGGTAATAAGAGAGGACTTTAGCCCTAATCATCTGCATGGCGATCTCCTTATTCTGCAGCTGGGCTTTCTCGGTTTGACAAGCGACGACCAAGCCGGTCGGAAGATGGGTAATGCGAACGGCTGACTCGGTTTTATTGACGTTTTGTCCACCGGCTCCTTGCGAGTGGTAGGTATCGATTTTTAAGTCATTGGGATTGATGTGGACGTCGACTTCCTCGGCTTCAGGCATAACGAGAACGGTCGCGGTCGAGGTATGGATCCTTCCGCTGGCTTCGGTCTTCGGAACCCGCTGAACCCGATGGGCGCCGGACTCAAATTTCAGCTTGGAGTAAACCGCTTCCCCTTTGATCATGAACGACACCGAGGAATAACCGCCGGCCGCCCCTAGCGAAGCGTCGAGGAGCTTGAGCTTCCACCCCTGCTTTTCCGCGTATTTTTGATACATCCGCATCAGGTCGCCGGCGAAAATATTGGCCTCGTCGCCCCCGACCGCGCCCCGAATCTCGACGATGATGTTCTTATCGTCATTCGGATCCTTCGGCAAAAGGATGGTTTGAAAATCGCTTTCCATCTTCTCCATTTCCGCTTGGTCGGCTTTCCGCTGCTCCTTGGCAAGCTCTTCCATCTCCGGATCGGATTCTAACTCATAGGAGTCCTTTACTTCCTGCTCCAACTTCCGATAACGGCAATATAGCTCATAGGCTTCGGTTAAATCCGCCTTTTCTTTGCTCAGTTTAGTCAGCTTTTCCAAATCGGAATCGATGTTCTCGTCGCTAAGCTCTTTTTCGATCTGCTCGTATCTTTCTTTTGTCGCCTCAAGGCGCTTTTTCATGCTCTCGTTCATAATCGCGGACGCATTATACCATCCTGCCTTCCCTTTTCTAATCTATGATTAGCGCATTCCCTTTCAAGGCTCGCCCGAGTATAATCGGCTTTGGCATATGGCATATCGAGCACTCTACAACAAGTATCGCCCGCAGACTTTCGAAGAGGTCGCTGGGCAAAAAGCAATCGTTCGGACGCTTAGCAACGCGATCAAAACCAACAAAATCGCCCACGCCTATCTTTTTTGCGGCCCCCGCGGGACCGGCAAAACCTCGATGGCGAGGCTTTTCGCGAAGGCGTTGAACTGCGAGGAGGGTTTGGGCCATCAATGCGGCCGCTGCTCTTCTTGCCTAGGGATCGCTTCCGGCACCCACCCCGACGTCATCGAGATCGACGCCGCCTCCAACACCTCGGTCGATCAAGTCCGGGACCTCATTTCCCAAGTCCAATACGCCCCGATGAAGGGGAAATATAAAATTTACATCATCGACGAAGTCCACATGATCTCCAACGCGGCCTTCAACGCTTTGCTGAAAACGCTGGAGGAACCGCCCGACCACGTTATCTTCATCCTCGCCACCACCGAACCGCAGAAACTGTTGCCGACCATCATCTCCCGTTGCCAACGTTACGATTTCACCAAAATCGAAAGGAAAGAGATGATCGAGAGGGTGAAATACGTCCTTGAGCAGGAAAACATCGCCTATGAGCAGGCTTCGGTTGAGGAAATCGCTTCCCTTTCCGACGGGGGGATGCGTGATGCCCTCTCACTTCTCGACCAAGCCATCGCTTACTGCGGCGACCCCTTAACCGAGGAGGGCATCCGCGATTTATTTGGCCTGGCCTCAAAAAAGGAAACCTTGGAATTGCTCATCGCGACTGCCGAAGGCAACGTCTCCGATATATTGGAGCAATTACGCCATTTCGAAAACGCCGGCATCGATGTCACCCGGCTGACCTCAACCTTGCTCTCGATGCTGAAAGATGACTTGGTGTACCTGAAAACCGGCGACCCCGCCCTCTTATCAACTTTAACGGATGACCAGCCTTCCATCGTCTCGTCATTGATCGATTCGCAAAAAGCCAACGAGATGATCGAGGTCCTGCTTAAAGCCCAGCTTGATTTCAAGGCGGTCGCCAACGTTCGGAGTTATTTCGAATTGACCCTGCTCCGAATGGCGAACCTTTCGGTCGGCCCAACCGTCATTAAGCCCGCCGCCAAGGCGAAAGAAGAAACCGCGGTCGCCAAAGAAGAGCCAGCCCCGGCGCCCGCTCCCGAGCTACCCCCCTCGCCTAAGCCAATAGAAGAAACCGAGGTCAAGCCGGAAACCCAAGCACTTCCCGAAGAGAAAAAGCCCGTTGTTCCCGAACCCAAACCGGCCGAAGAGGAGGTTTCAGGCATCTACACCGGGACCACCCCGCCTTCTTTCCTGCTTGAGGAAGAGGAGGAAGAGGAAAAGGCGGTTTTGATCGATAAGAGCAAGCTCTCGTCGACCAAGCTCGTAAACGAGGGGACTCCCCTTGAACTCGACGAAAAGACGATAATGGGCATCCTCACTTTGGCCCCGAAATTCAAGCAGGAACGGAAAACCCTCGTCGGGAAATGGCCGGAGTTAGACGACCTCAAGCTCGACCCCGACTTAGGCGATATCGCCGCCCTCATCTCTTCCGGCGGCCCAATGGCCCTTTGCCAAGATGTTTTGATCCTCTGCTTTGAGAAAACCCGGGAAAGAAACAAGGCGGTGCTGAAGGAAAACCAAAAGACCATCGCTTCCTTCATCGAGAGCCTGCTCGGCCGAAAAGTATTCGTTTATGCCCTCGACCGAAAAGAAGCCAGCAAATACGTCACTCTTTACGGAAAGCTCGGGCAAGCCCACGAACTGCCGAGCCCCAAAGAGGTGGAATTGAGCATTCCCTCAATCGACTGATTTCAATTTATAAGGAGAAATAACTTATGGCCATGAACCCCATGCAGCAAATGCTCATGCAAGCGCAGAAGATGCAACGCGACATGAAGAAAGCGATGGATGCGCTGAACGAAAAGGAATACACCGTCAGCAAGTCCGGGATGGTGGAAATCACCATGAAAGGCGATTTCACCGTCACCAAGCTCGACATCGACAAAGACGCCCTCGATCCCGATAACGCGGAGATGCTGACCGAGACTTTGAGCTTGGCCATCGGCGAATGCTTAAAGCAGATCAACGACGACAAAAACGCGATCGAGGAGAAAATCACCGGGCAAACCGGGTTCCCGTTCTGATGAAGGAGCTACCGACTTACCAAAGCCTGGTCGACTCATTCGCCAAATTACCGGGCATCGGAAACAAGACGGCCGAAAGGTTGGCTTTTTCGATATTGGAAATGGAGGCGGAGGACGCAAACCAATTCGCCACCGCCATCGAAAACGCCAAAGCCAAAGTCCATCCCTGCCCAGTATGCGGCCTCTATACCGAGGAAGAAAGCTGCGACGTTTGCCTTGACCCAACCCGCGATCACTCAACCTGCATCGTGGTCGCCAAAGCCAAAGACGCCCTCAGCTTTGAAAAACTCAACGACTATCACGGCGTCTACCACGTGCTCGGGGGCTTACTATCCCCATCTAAAGGCATCGGCGAAGGCGAGCTTAAAATCGATCGATTGCTCTCCCGAGCCAAAGCCGAAGGGTTTAAGGAGATAATCATCGCCACCAACCCGACTTTGGAAGGTGAAACGACGGCCTTATACCTAGCCCGCCTATTGCAGAAAGAAGGGATCGAAGCCTCTAGGCTGGCTTATGGTTTGCCAGTCGGGGCCAACCTTGATTACGCCGACGCCTTGACCCTTCAACGGGCTTTGAAAGGAAGGAAAAAGCTATGAGTTTGTTCGTCAGTTTCGAAGGCGGAGAGGGATGCGGGAAATCCACTATCCTCAAACGGCTCTCCGGCCGACTGGAAAGCGAGGGGTACCCCATTCTCCTGACCCGTGAACCGGGTGGGACTCCGATCGCCGAGCAAATCCGCGGCATCATCCTCGACAAGGCCAACACCGATATGGATCCCCGAACCGAGGCTTTGCTTTACGCCGCCAGCCGCCGCCAGCACTTAGTCGAGAAGATTTGGCCGGCTTTGAAGCAGGGGAAAATCGTCCTCTGCGACCGCTTCCTCGATAGTTCTTTGGCCTATCAAGGGGCCGCCCGGGGCTTAGGCATCGATGAGGTCTTGAACATGAATTACTTCGCGACCGAAAAAACCTTCCCCGACCTGACCCTCCTATTCGATTTAAAACCCGAGGTCGGGTTGGAGAGGATCGCCGAAAACGCCAACCGGGAAGTCAACCGGCTGGATTTGGAGAAACTCTCCTTCCACGCCAAAGTCCGGGAAGCGTTCCATGAGCTAGCGAGGCGTTTCCCGTCCCGTTACTCAATCATCGACGCCAGCCAGCCGATCGAAGAAGTCGAGAAGGCCGCCTATGAGGCGATAAAGGAAAGGTTAGCCCGTTAATGCCGTTTGCCCCTTACGTCTATAAACGCCAACCGGTCTTGGCCCGGATGTTTTCTTTGGCCCTAGCCGCCTCCCATCTTGGCCACGCTTACTTATTGACCGGCGAGGAAGGGGTCCCATTGAAGCAGACGGCTCTCTTCTTAGCCAAATCCATCCTTTGCCAACACCCCAATCCCTTAGCCGACGAAACCTGTTTGACCTGCACCCGGATCGATAACGGGGCCTATGCCGATTTCGTATTCCTCGACGGGGAAGAGGAGACCGTCAAGAAAGAGGCGGTCACCCAAATCGAGGAATCCTTCAGCAAAACCGCCCTCGAGAAAAAAGGGATAATGGTTTACGTCATCAACTCGGTCGAGAACATGACCCAGGCGGCCGCGAATGCCATCCTGAAATTTTTAGAAGAGCCAACCCCCGACACCTACGCCATTCTTACTACGAAAAACAGCGCAAAAGTCCTACCAACCATCGTTTCCCGTTGTCAGGTTTTCCATCTCCGTCTCGCCCCACAAAACGAGATTAAAGAAGAGGCGGTCGCTTTGGGGGTAAAGGAAGAAGACGCCGAGCTTTTGAGCAATTTCCTTAACGAAGCCAGTTTAATCAAAGACGAAGCCGCCGATCCGGGCTATCAGTTCGTCAAAGACGCGGTCGTCGATTTCCTCACTTCCTTAACCCGTTCCAGGCAAGCGGCGCGCTTTGCCATCGAGAAAGCCTCGCTAAGCATTAAGGACAAAGCAAGTTTGCGGAAACTATTCGATTTCGTCTGCCTCTTCCTAAGCGCCGCCGTCGCCTATCGCGACAAAGCGAGCAATCCTTTGCCCGCCTATGATAAAATAATCGTTGGCTTAGCGAATAAACTGTCCTCGCCGTCGGAAAAGCTCCTACAAGCCATGACCATGCGGCAGGAAATAGAAAGCAATATCAACGCCGGCCTCTTGCTCATCCATTTGGCCGAATGCCTCGGGAAGGAATAACCTATGGAAAATAAAAACGCCTACTATATCGGGGTTCACTACCAAAACTCCGAGAAGCCATACTGCTTCTCAACCGAATACGACGATTTCAAGCTCGATGACATGGTGGTGGTCGATACTCCGAACGGAACGGAAATCGCCTTCGTCTGCCTTTTGGCAAAGCCCCTATCCGCCTATGGGGGTAAATTAGCCCTCAAGCCGATTTTGCGCAAAGCCACCAAGTCCGACATCAGCAACTTCAAATACAACGCCCAGTCGGCTGAGCGGGCCATCGGCATAACCCAAGACGGCATCGCCAAACTCAATCTGCCGATGAACATCATCTCCGGGGTTTATAACCTCGAAGGCAACCATATCACCATCACTTATACCACCCCGGAGAAACGGGTCGATTTCCGTGAACTCCTCAAGCTCATCACCCCCCATATCGAAGGGCGGGTGGAATTACGGCAGATCGCCCCTCGCGACAAAGCCAAGATGATCGGCGGGCTGGGATTATGCGGAATGCCGATTTGCTGCACCACTTTCCTCGAGGCTTTCGAGGGCATTTCCATTTCAAGGGCCAAAAACCAGATGCTGACGGTCAATATCCCGAAACTTTCGGGGCAATGCGGCAAACTCAAATGCTGTTTAGCCTTTGAAGACGACACCTACACCATCGAGAAAAAGGATTTTCCCCGGCTCGGCACCATCGTCAAATTCGACGAAGGGGAATACAAGATCGATTCCTTCAATATCATCTCCAGGACCGTTCGGCTCGCCAACGCCACCCACGACGATTTCAAGACCTATCCGTTAGAAGACGTCAAAGCCATGATCGACGGAACTTATAAAAAGAAGGAGACCGTCAAAAACGAAAACGAATTCTCCCTCCCGGATTTCCATATCGCCGAAACCCATACCCGAGACGTCAGTTACGGGGGCATGAATCCCGACAAGCAAGACAGAACCCATTATCATGACGCCGCCAAAAAGGAAAACGGCAACCGCCACCATAGAAAAAACCACGCCAACCGGGGCGGCGGAAGAAACGACCAGCAACCCCAAAGCAACTCCCGTCCCCGTCATCACCGCTACCGCGGCCAACGCAATAAAGGGAATAAGCCGGAAAACAAATGATCAAGAGGGAGCTGAACTACGAAGGACCGAGCCCCTTGCTCTACCTTTTGGCCACCCCAATCGGCAATATGTCGGAAATAAGCCCCCGAACCAAAGCCATCATCGAGGAAAGCGAATACATTGCCTGCGAGGACACCCGGAACTCCGGTTTGCTCTTATCGCGTCTAGGGTTCAGCAAAAAGCTTATCAGTTGCCACGAGCATAACGAGGAGGCGGCTTCATCGCAAATCGTCTCTTTGCTTAAACAAGGGAAAAAGGTCGCCTACATGAGCGATGCTGGTTATCCCGCCATCTCCGACCCCGGATCGCGGTTGGTCGCCAATTGCTTGAATAACGGCATCAAGGTCTCGACCGTCTCCGGTCCCAACGCCGCGTTAAACGCCTTAGCGGGCTCAGGGCTGGATTCAACCCATTTCTACTTCCATGGCTTCCTTTCCTCCAAGCCGAGCGAGCGGGATCAAGAGCTCCAAGAAATCCAATCTCGAAAGGAAACGGTCATCTTTTACGAATCGCCGCACCGGATCGGCAAGACGCTAGCCGCCCTCTATGGAGCCCTCGGGGAGAGACCGGCGGTGATCGCCCGCGAATTGACCAAAGCCCACGAGGAGTTTATCCGGGGCAATCTAAAGGAATTCCTCGCCCTCGACGTCTCAACCCTAAAAGGGGAGATGGTTATCGTCGTCGAAGGGAAAAAAGAAGAAAAAGCCATCGACGAAAAAGCCATAATCAACCAATTGAAGGCCTATCTAGACTCAGGGATTCGGAGCAAAGAAGCGATCAAAAAGACCGCAGAAACCCTTTCCATTAACAAAAACCAAGTCTATTCGCTTTATTTATCAGCCTTCAAAAACAATCAATAATCGAAGACGGATATCCCAAAACGCCGCCGTCTATTCCGGATATACCCGAACAAGAAATAACCGCTGGTAAGGAACAAGGATATCCCGCCTAAGATCAATCCCGTATCCAAGCTGGGGGTGAAATAGGAGAGTTTATAGGAAACGGGTCCTTCGGGAGCATAGAAGCCCAGAAGCCCCCCGTTGAGTTTATACATCGGGCAGGAATAAACCGTCCCGTCGGCAAGGGTGGCCTGGCAAGTCCAGCCCTCGTCATAACCCAGTTGGGTCACGACGATCTCCGGCTCCTCATAATTGGTCTTGAAGGTGTAATGGTTAACGCTTTTCTTAACGTCTTGCAGTCGCGTCTCGTGATTTTGCTTTTGGATCTCCTCGATGTCATCCCTTTCCATGACGGTGAAAGAAAGGCCATTAAGGGAAACCTTCATTTCTTTGGGCTGACCGTTGCTCGTCTTTTCCGGGAAAACCAACATGACATGCTTCACCCTTCCGTAGGCATAAACGCCTAGGCAGGAATAAGTCGAGGAGTTCTTGTCGATCCCGGCGACGTTGGTCAATCCTTTCCCATCATAGCCCAAAACCTGGTTGGTCAAAACGTTCCCCTCTTCGTCAACGCGGTCGCCGACGAGGATAATGCGGGGCATGTAATCATATTCATTGGCTGAGGAAGAATATGAACCGTTGTAATACTTTATTTCGAAATAAGCCCCGTCCGGATCATCATTGAAATATTCCCTACCCCGAGGCGAGTAAACCAAATGGTCGGAGCCGGTGGTCACCGAGCCGGAGGAAAAAGAGAAACTATCTTTGGAAGCGTAATGCTCAAGGATGTAGGCGGCTAAGTTCCCGTCCTTAACGTGATCGTATCCATAAGTGGCGTCATCAGCCGGCAAAAGGTAATCCCCTTCGTTAGGGGTATAAAGATCGACGATGAAATCGTTGTAGGTCTTGATTCCATAATTGGCTTCTAAAGCTGAGCCGGAGGCGGATAAGAGCTTACGATAAGCAAAACCCTCGGGCAAAACGAAATCATCGTCGAAAATGGCGCCTCTAGCCTCGATATAGGCAGTCCGGGCCCGGGTGCCTAATGAGGAGGAAAAATACAGGGGGCTGCTGCCGTTATCGTCCTTGTCGAACTGGACCAGCCAATCCTTATCCACCGCGTGGCCCAACGAAGGGAGGGCGGATTCCTCCACCCGATAAACCTTGTAGAAGTTCTCGTTCATGGTAAGGCTTGGCATCTCAACCGCCCCAAAGGGCACATTGACCCCCGCCCATACGGTTTTGTTCGACCGCCCATTCTCGTTTTGAATAATGTAATAACGGAATCCAAGCGCCGTATCGACCCCCCACCGCTTCGACCGGTAGTTCGCGGTCCAGCCGGGATTAAGATATTGCTCACCCCCGTAGGTGTCTTGATAGTACGATCGGCTTTTCATCCCGTTCAGGATGGCGAAATCCTCGCAGGCGAAGTTCAGCAATGAATGGAAAGAGCTGGCTTCAGGGGTCGCCATGGCGAACTGATAATTGTCGACCCCAGTCGCCGAATCGAAGGCCGCCCGATAAAAGCCTTTCTCGTATTCACGGATGTTGTCGGCCATCTCTAGGTTTTCCTTTAAAGAGGTCGACCCGCCCATGAAGTAGCTTTGAATCGACCAAGTGGAAATGAAACAATAAGCCGAATTGCCCATGATGACCGCTTCGACGGCAATCATCATAAGCAGGGCGTGGGGGAGCCATTTCTTCCGATTGGCAAAGAAGACAACAAGTCCCTCGATAACGACCAAGACGATCTGATAATACAAATAATAAGCCCGGTTCAAGCCCCGGAAGGAGGTATCGTTCGGCAGAAAATATTCGCGGATGAAATAGGTAATGCCGTTAACCGAGGTGAAGCTTCGCCCTTCAAGCAACCAGAAAATCGCGAAATAGGTTAGGACCGTTCCGACTAGCGAAATAACGCCGCCGGCCAAATAAACGTATTTGGATACGTGCTTCCGCTGATCGAAGGCCCAACAGCCATAAGCGATGATCTCCGGGACCAAAACGAAGAACCAGCGGCCATAGCCGTTGCCCGAGAAAGCGAAGAAGGCATAGTAAGCAAAAGTCGTGAAGAGCAAAAACACCCCGCCGATAATCGCCAATAAGTGGTCGATTCGGCGCTTGGAAATCGAAATGAGGACCCCAGCGAAGAAAAGGATGATGAAAGGGGTATAGCAGAATATCGAGGAGGTCCAAGAGTCGTAGACAAAGCTTTCCCCGACGATAAGCGGCAAGGTCTGGAAGCCCCCAGTTGGGAAGAAAAAGGAAACCAACCCCATGAGCTCACGCCCCGGATTGTCCCCCACTTCCTCAAATAGATAGGTAAGGAAGGTTTTGACGTCTAAATCCTTCAAAGACCCCAACAATACCTTCATGTAAGCCGAGCCGATTGAGCTCGCCCGGCCGGTCAAAGTCGATTGGCGCAAAGACGGCAACAAGGCAAAGGCCCCCAACATCAAGCCCATAGCAAAGCCGGCTACCCCAAGCAGCATCGCCCGGCCTGATTCAAAGGGCTTCCGCTTTTTTATCGTCGTGAAAAACCGCCATAAGGCATAGATGACGCCCCAAATGCACATCGGGACCAAAAGCATAAAGCAGGAGATCGACAGCAGGAACAATCCGATTACCAAATAGCCGATCTTCCCCTCCTCGATCGTTTTCTCGATTCCCAGAAGAATCACGGGGACGTAGGTCAGGGCGCTGACGAAGCTCGGGAAACCGACAAAGAAGGAAAAATAACCCGAGAACGCCCAAGCCAAAGCCCCCATTCGCGAAGTCCATTCCTGCCGGCCTAAATAACGAAGATAAGCCCGGGCCGCCAAACCGGTGATGGTGAGTTTGACAACGGTCATGATGGCAAACATCTGTGGTATCCAAGCCCGCGGGAAGAAAGCTAAGATAACGACGAATGGGTCGAACAACCCATAGTAGGCATTCGAGCCGATATTGTCGTTGCCTATGAAGACGACCGGATCGTAAAGAGGGAATTTCCCGGTGGAAAAGAACGTATTCCAGATTTGCCAATAATCATAGGCGAAGGGCAAATATTGATGGGAATAATCCCAGTTATAAGCCGAGGAGAAAGAGTTCGATACCAAACCGGCCGCCATCCAAACAAACCCGACGACGACAAGGAATAGCCCAAAGTAAAAAAGGCTGTCCCATCGATATAAATAAGGGCAATGGGCATGCAAAAAGGCTTTTAAGTCGAAGCCTTGGCGGCGCAGGGAAGACAACGAGCCGTTATTATTCGTTGGCTCCGTCTTCATTATTCTCCTCGATCGGGGCCGTCTCTTGAATGACGTTTTCGCTTAGCCCCACCACGTCGGTGACCGGCATCGAGAAAGCGATGCCTTGTCCGTTGGTATTCATCCCGGCTCCGGCGTTGACTTCCTTCAGCACCGCGTCGCGGATGCTTTCGTCGACCAAAATCAGCACCATTTCCTTTTCAGGGGTGATGACGACGCCAAACAGCTTCTCCATATCCTTATTCCCGGTCCCCCGACCGGTGAGGACGGTTCCGCCCCTAGCCCCGGCTTTCCGAGCCGATTCCATGACCAAATCGGTAAAACCGTGGTTGACGATGCAGATAACCAGTTCTTTCTTACTTGCCATTTTTATTTAGCTCCTTCATTTCCTTTTTCGCTTGTTTCAGTTCATCGAAACGGGTATTCGAAAGCATTTTATAGGTCGATACCCCCATCAAGGCATCGATGGGGACCGCGTAGGCCAACCCCTTGGCCAAAGAGGACACCGAGAAGCGGCTTTCGAGAGCCGAGCGAACCAGCGGCCAACGGTCCTCTTTCACGACCGAGGTCACGATGCTCTTTCGGTTGTCGCTCAACCCAAGCATTTCCAAGGCCGAGCCCGGAGCCGTGCCTTTCCCGTGCATGAAGAAGCAAAAATAAGCTTCGTTGTCCTTAAGGATCTTAGCGATGGCCTCTCCTTGGTTCGCCCCGACGATGACGGTGACGAAAAGCAGCCGATGAAGCTTGTGGTTTTGATCAAAGGGAATTTTGGCCATTGTCATTCCTCCCCATAGGCGAAATGGATGACTTGATCGTCATCCTCTTCGATCAGCCGTCTACGGGTCTCACGCAGGGCGAATTTGATCTTCAGCACGCTGACGAGGCCCATGGCCTGAACGACGATAAGCGGCATCATGGCCACCATCGCCACCAAGCCAAAACCATATAAATAAGGGTCGTCCCCCTGGGCATAGGCGAAGCCGATGCAGAAAGGCAAAATGAAGGTCGAGGTCATCGGGCCGGAAGCCACCCCGCCGGAATCAAAGGCCATGGCCGTATAGACATGGGGTACGACGAAACTCAAGGCAAAGGCAACGATATAGCCGGGGATAAGGTAATACATTAAATCGAACCGGAAATACGCCCGGATGATCTGCAAAACCACCGCCGAACCGATGGAAACGGACAAGACGATAAGCATGGTGCTTTTCTTTATCGTCCCTTCCGAAACCGACTCGATTTGATCGACCAAGACATGAACCGCCGGCTCGGCTAAAACGCCGAATAAACCGAACAGGGCCCCCAAAACGATGGCAAACGCCAAGAAATCGCGGTTGGCCCCGAAAGTCTGGCCAAGCTTGGAAGCGATGGGCATAAAGCCGAACTCCACCGCCGAAAGAAAGAAAACCAAGCCGAAATAAAGGAAGACGACGCCGATGAAGATCTTGATCAGCTTTTTCAAGGGCAGGCGAATGAAAATCAATTCATAGACCAGGAAGAAGGCGACCAGGGGGATCACCGACAAGGCCACATTGCCTAGGCTTTCTAGCAAAGCATGTCCGATATTATGGCCAAGGTTAGGGTCAAGCTCGGAAATCGGGTCGACGAATTCCTCAATCGAAGGAAGCTCTTTCCCCATCCCTTCCATAATGGCGGCGATGATGACCACGGCTAAGATCGGGCCCACCGAGCAAAGGGCGGTCAAACCGAATGAGTCGTCGGCCCCGTGTCCGCCGTGGCTAGCGGCAATGCCTAAGCCGAAACCAAGGAGGAAAGGAACCGTGACCGGGCCGGTCGTAACCCCGCCCGAATCGAAGCAAATGGGCAAAAACCGAGGGTCGATGAGATATAGAAGCAAAAAGACCAACCCATAGAAAACCAACAACATTAAATTGAGGTTTTTATGGAAGAAAACCCGCAAAACGCCAATAACCAGAAAGATTCCAACCCCAAGGCCGATAGCCCAGATGATGACTTGCTCGCTGATGCCGATTTGCCCGGACAAGACCGTCAAATCCGGCTCGGCGATGGTAACCAAAACCCCTAAAGCAAAAGTCATGAAGATAACGAGGAAGAAGTTTTTCTTCTTGACCAACGAACCGCCGATGACCAGCGCGATCTCGGTCATCGAAGTCTCGGTGCCGATATTGAACATCGCCATGCCGGCAATGATGAAGATAACCGATATGACGAAACCGTATATATCGGTGTCGGTCATCAAATACCGGTCAGCGATAACCCCGGGGGCGACCGCGAACCTCTCGATGAGGAAAACGACGATGATGACGAAGGCGATCGGCAAAGTCGAAACGGCCGATTCTTTGATTTTTCCTAACCACGGCAAGGCTTTGCTCATCGTCTTTTCCTCCTTTGCTGTCCTTTCTTTATTTTTGTCATGGCCCGAGTATCGCGAGCCACGGTCTTCGGCTTCGATAGCGGTTTCTTCTTCTCGAAGAAAAGGGATTTAAACGTCTCTGGCATCGGGGATACGAGGTCGTATTCTTTCTTCGTCAAAGGATTAACGAAAGCCAATTCATAGGCGTGCAGCCCAAGCCGCTTCAACGGATCGACCGGTTCGCCGTATTTGTCGTCCCCAATCACATGATGGCCGATATGGCCGAGCTGAACCCGGATTTGGTTTTTCCGCCCCGAGTCGATATTGACGTCGAGAAGCGAAAGGCCGTTGTTGGATTTTACCAAGCGGTAATTGGTGATCGCCAATTTCCCTTTGCCCGGGGTTTTGCTCACCCGAACCAATTGGAAATTATCCTGATACAAATAATCCTTTAGGGTTCCTTCGTCCTTTTCCATCGTCCCCTCGACGATGGCGTAATACCCGCGTTTGGAAACGATATCCTGCCAAGCGTTCTGCAGCGCCTCCCGCGTTTCGATGTTTTTTGCGAAAACCAAAACGCCTGAAGTGTCTTCGTCCAGCCGATGGACGACGAAGACGTGACGGGATTTCCCCCGCGGATCGAGGTAATCGCTCACCATCCGGTAAGCCGTTTTCCCTTTCTCCCGTTCGGAGGCGACGCTTAATAAACCGGAGGGTTTGTCGATGGCGATGATATCCTCGTCCTCAAACAAAACCTTGAGTCCTTTGCTTTCTCGCTTGGCAATCCGATTCTTGCTGACCGTGACGACGTCTTCTTCATAAAGCGGGTAATCAAACTGGGAAATGGGCACACCCCCGACCGCCACCTGGTGATGGGAGAGCAATCCTTTGACGGTCTTTTTGGGGAGGTCAGGCATTTTGAAAAACAAAAAGTCCAACAAGGTGGTGCTTTTATAAACCTTGAATTCTTTGATGGAACGGGGGTCAATAAGCCCCCGCGTCCCCCGGTGGGCCTTTTTGTCGTTTTTGTTCATTGTCCGATGAATTTCTTGATGGCCGCGAGCTGATGGCGAGTGACCCAGTAACCTTCTTCGTAAAGCCGGTCCAACTCCTCGCCGTCTTTGCAGGCGACGCCGACCGTAGGGGCTTTCTCGGGATAGATGACAAAGAGCCGGCCTTCTTTTTCCAGCCGTTCCATCCGATCGATCAAAGCGTTATAAACTTGATAACGGTTGAGGAAGGCTTGGCAGAAAGAAGGGTTTTCTTTGTATATCGATTTCGCCATGGCGACCGAGAAGCGTTTATCCGCCACCTTGCGGAATCCTTTGGCCCGAGTGGAGATGACCAACACCTTATCCATTCCGTTGTTCAAAGCCGGCTCGAAGGGTATCGAGCAAGCTGGGCCGCCATCTAGATAGGGCCGCCCTTCCACGTAAACCGGTCGCGATAAAAGCGGCAACGACGAGGAAGCGGCCATCGCGTCGAAGATATCCGGGGTCTCGCCTTTATAAAACACCTTGGCAAGCCCGGTTTCCAAAGAAGTGGCAACCGCGCCGAACTTCGTCGGATTGTTTTGAAAAGCCTCGAAGTTAAACGGCGCCTCTTTCTTCGGTATTTCATAGAAAAGATAGTTGAAGTCGAAGACCGTCCCTTTGAAAATCCGATTTCGGATCGAGACGAATTTCGGATCGCCGATCAAAGTGGAGATGATATAACGGGTTCGGCCGTGGTCACCGGAAAGGAAATTGGCCAAAGCCAAAGCCCCGGCCGAAGTGCCGACGGCATAGGGGAAGGTGATCCCCTCTTCCATCAAAACATCCAAAGCCCCGGCGGCGAAGATGCCCCGAGTCCCCCCACCTTGAACCGCGATTCCGACTTTCATTTTCCTCTCCGCCATTGTTAATACAATGGTAATGGCAAAACTGACTTGCAACAAGGCTATTTTGGCAATAATTTCGCTTATCGGACAAAAAGGGCAAAAACGGCTCGGGAAATTGCGGTCCCTCTCATATGGATGCATAATTGCTTTGTATGAGAAAAAATTATTTCCTTTTGGCGTTCGGGCTTCTTGCCCTCCTATCTTGCGGCCCAAGAAAAACCGCGACTTCGAGCACTAGCCAAGCCGATTCTTCGCTAAGCAGCAAAACCCCGGTCGACACGATGGTCGCCGATGGGGTTTATGACCTATATTGCCTGAACGATTTCCATGGCTCCATCAACTTCAACGACGAGAGCTACACCGAATATGGGTTGGGCTCGATTTTCTCGGAACTCAAAAGGCGGAAAGACGCCGACCCCGAGCACACATTCATTTTCTCGGCCGGCGATATGTTCCAGGGGTCGCTCGAAAGCAATTCGAATTACGGCCATCTCGTCCTCGACGCCATGAACGTCGCGGGATTCGACGCCATGGCCATCGGCAACCACGAATTCGATTATGGGCAAGAACGCCTTTTCGAATTAGAGGAAGCCGCCGATTTCCCTTTTTTGGGAGCCAATATGTACTTGTTCGAAGACGGGGAGACGAAAGAACGGATCTTCGATAGCCGAGTTCAGCCCTCCACCATCATCGAACGGGGCGGGAACCGAATTGGCATCATCGGCACCATCGGCAGCGGGCTCACCAACTCCATTACCTCTTCCTGCGTGGAAAACGTCGTTTTCGTTGATCCGGAGGACATCATCATCGAGGAAGCGAAAAGACTTAAAAACATCGAAGGATGCTCGATGGTTATCCTTCTTTGCCATCAGGACTCCCGTTATCTCAAATGGTATGACGGCCTATCCGATTATGTCGACGCCGCCTTCTGCGGGCACACCCATTCGCGGAACCTCGATTTGATCGACGGTAAACTGCCGGCGGTCCAAAGCTATTGCAATGGGCAAAGGATCTCCTACATCCAGCTAACGGTCAAAAACGGCTTAGTCAGTTGCAGCGAATACGAGATCATCGAAGGCGACACTTGGGAAACCGATCCGGCTATTCAAGAAGTCATCGACGAGTACCTAGACGCCGATTTCCAAGCCAAGGCCAATGAAGTTCTGGGTACCTTGGACGGGGAGATGTCAAAAGGCGAAGTCGCCAACCTCGGTTGCAAAGCCATTTACGAAAAATACGTAACCCAATACCCGGATTTAACCTTCGCCATCGAGAATTCCCAGCGTGACGAACTATATCCAGGCGAATTGACCTACTCGGAGTTATACAAAGCCACGCCGTTTATGAACAAGATATGCATCCTCAACGTCTTGGGCTCGGAAATCAAATACGTATCGAGCTCCAACCACGCCTATTCCGGGGCCATGCTTGAAGTCGACGATTTGCAGCTGAACGAATATTACAAAGTCGCCGTCATCGACTATGTCGGTCTCCACCAAAACACCCGAAAACAATACGACAACTTCAATTCCTTAAACGAGGATGGGGAGATTATCGCTACGTATGAAACCTATCCCGTCGACCTAACCGCCGACTATATCAAAAACGACCTTCATGGGGTCGTTAATGTCCGGGATTATTATTCCTCGGCCCCCGGCTTCGTCAGCTGATGAAAAACAAAGAACCCAAATGGCTTTACGCCTTCCCGATCATAATCGGATTGATTGCCATCGGGGCTTTCTTGGCGTTGTTTCTTCTTTAGTCCTCGTTTTTGAGAAGAGGTCCGTATAAATCGGTCCGCCGATCGCGGAAGACCCCCCAATCGCGCCGCTGCTTGGCGATATCGTCCAAATCGAAGGAATAAGCGAGAATCCCTTCTTCGGTCGAACCGAATTCCGCGACTTTTTCGCCGAACTGGTTGGCGATGAAGGATTTCCCGAAGAAAGTCATCGTCGAATTGACGTCGTCCTCTTTCCCGATCCGATTCGCCGCCAGCAAGGGCATGATGTTCGCGGCCGCATGGCCCCGCATCACGTTTTGCCAATGGGCGGAACTGTCCTTAGGCAGGACCGGCTCGCTGCCGATCGCGGTCGGGAAAAGCAACGCCTCCGCCCCTTTTAGGGCCAAGATCCTGGCCGTCTCCGGGAACCACTGATCCCAACAAATGCCGGCCCCGATCCGCCCGATCGAAGTTTGAAAAACCATAAAGCCGGTGTCGCCGGGGGTGAAATAGAACTTCTCCTCATAGCATTGGCCGGTGGGGATGTGGGATTTGCGATATATGCCTTTAATCGATCCATCGGAATCGATCATGGCCAAAGAATTGAAATAACAGTTCCGTCCTTTTTCGAAAAAGGAGATCGGCAAGACGAGATGAAGCGATTTGGCTAAAGAAGCGAAATGCTTAAGGGTCGGGCTATCATCCGCGCTTTCGGCGAAATCAAATCGCTCATAGTCTTCGATTTGACAAAAATAACGGCGTTCGAAGAGTTCAGGAAGCAAAACCAAATCCGCGCCTTCTTTCGCTGCTTTTTCGACAAAGTAAGTCGATTTTGCGAGGTTTTCCTCATAATCTTGGCTCATCGCCATCTGAACCAAAGCGAAAATCTTGTTCATTTTTTTACCTCCGGAATCTGCATGGTAATGCAATGGATATTGCCTCCGCCCAAAAGAATCTCCCGGGTATTGATTTGATGAATTTTCTTTTTGGGAAAAAGCTTAGCAAAGATGTCGTAAGCGATTTTATCTTCCTTAACCCCGAAAGCGGGCAGGATGACGAACCGCTTTCCTTGGTAGAAGTTGACGTAGGAAGCCGATAGACGGTCACCGGCCTTTCTAGGCTTGGCCTCGGTCACTTGATTGCCGGCGACCCCTTTCGCCTCTTCCTCGCTTAGGGTAAGCGGCGGATTAGGCAAAGGCAGCTTGACGATTTGGAAAGGCTTGCCTCGGCAATCTCTAGCCTTGGATAAAACCTCATAGGCCTGTTGGCAATAAACATATTGCGGATCGTCAGGATCGTCGCACCAAGCCAAAGCCAAAACGCCGGGCTTAAGAAAAGCCACCATGTTATCGACGTGTTCGTCGGTTTCGTCGAGATAGATCCCGTGGGGTATCCAGATGAGTTTTTCTAGCCCCAGCCCTTCTTTAAGCGTCTCTTCGATTTCCTCTTTCCGCAAGGTCGGATTCCGTCCGGGCGAAAGTAGGCAAGCCTCGGTTACGATGGCCGTTCCCTTTCCGTCTACCGCGATCGCCCCACCTTCGAAAACGAATGACGGATGATGGTAGTCGCTTATTTTGTATTTCTTGTCGAAAACCGAAGATAGGCGGTCATCGTCTTGGTAGTTCTTATAAAGTCCATCGTAATCCCCGCCCCAAGCGTTGAACCGAAAGTCGACCCCCCGGATCCGACGGCCATCGGAAACGAATAAGCTCATGTTGTCTCGGGCCCAGGAATCGTTATAACGGATTTTAATCGGCTCGACGTTGCCCAACCAACGATACTCGTCGATGACTTCGTCATAGATTGAGGGGTGGATGCCGACGATTACTTTCTCGTGCTTGGCAATGGCTAAGATAACCTGCTTGAAGTTTTCCCGGGCCGGTTTTCCCTTATCGCGCCAAGTGTCGGGGCGAAACGGCAGCAAAATTACCGTTGCCTTGTGCTCATCGCCCTCAAAAGGCATCCGGAACCCATCGCCGGAGGGGTTGGTTTTCTTGGAAAGCCGATAATCCTCGAGCCGTTTGGCGTAAAGCGGGAAACGTTTCCATTTTTCGGTGTCGACGATCTCGAACCCGTTTGGGTAAGAGCTAAGGACGGTCACCCCGGTCTTTCGGAGAAACTCGACCTTCTTGACCAATTCCTTCGTCCAGACCTCCCCCGGTCCGATCAAGGGGATGCCCGGAGGATATATCATGACCATTTCCTTGGAAATCGACCCAGCTAGTTGCTCAAGCTTGGCGATTTTCCCGTCGGCATGGAAGGCGACCCGAGGCCGCAGAAGCATAAACGGAAAGGAGGAATCGAAATGACGGTCTTCGTAAGTGATGTCTGGATGATAATGACGGCTGGATATATCCTCTAAAGCCGCGATCAGCCGGTCGGCATGTTCTTTTTTCGTCCCGATGGCGAAAATGCAAAGGACGGCGTAGGTTTCGGCTAATTCCAGTTGAATGCCATAATCCTTTTTAATCAATCGGTATAAGGCAAAGCCGTCGATGTCGAGCTTATCGAGCTCGATGACCAACCGCGAATCATCGTAATCATAAACCCCGTGGGCGAGAAAATAGTCTTTCCCCGCCACTTTAAAGCCTGGAATCTTATCAATTGCTTCGGCGGCGTAACGGGCCAATTGATACGTCCTTTCCTGAGCCGCTCGGCCGTCGGTGGCCAAGTAACTGCGGGCGGCGTCCAAAGAAGCCATCAGGATCATGGAAGGCGAGGTGGTATTGATGATGTTGAGCGATTTCTGAACATCGTAACGGGAAAACCGATCCCCTTTCAAAAGCAAAACCGAGGATTGGGTCAAAGACCCCGCCGTCTTATGGATCGAAACCGCCGACAAATCCGCGCCGGCATCCATCGCGGTCATCGGCGATCCGGGGGCGTGGAAATAGAAATGCGCCCCGTGGGCTTCGTCAACCAGCACGGCCATATTGTGCTCATGGGCGAATTCGACCAAAGACTTCAAATCAAGAACCGCCCCGAAATAGGTTGGGTTGATGACGAAAACCGCCTTCGCCGACGAATAACGGAGGATGGCCTTTTTGTATTCCTCCAAACTCGGCTGGTTGGCGATTTCCATCTCCCGATCGATTTCCGGCATGACGAACTCGGGGATCGCCCCCGAAAGTATCAACCCATTGATAATCGACTTGTGGACGTTCCGCGGGAGGATGATCTTATCCCCGGCTTTGACGGAGGCCAAAATCATGGCGATGATTCCCGAAGAGGTTCCGTTGATTAGGAAAAAGCCTTCATCCGCCCCCATCGCTTCGGCCAAAAGCCGTTCCGACTGGAGGATAACCGATTTCGGATTAGCCAAATTATCGGTCCCGATCGGGGCATTGACGTCAAACCGATAAAGTTTCTTGCCGAAAAGCTTGGTCGCTTTGTTGTCGATGTTCCCCATGTGGTGCCCCGGGACGTCAAAAGGCACGACATCCTGCGAGGCATATTTCTTCAGCGCATCGAGGAATGGCGTCCTCCGCTGGTCAAGTTTTCCCATTTCGGCCGATAGTCTACTCTATTTGGCTCCAATTACAATCAATCTAAATAACCGAGGTCGACCAACGCTCGCTCAATTCCGTCTTCCTCGATCCGCGGAGCGATATAGTCGGCGGCTTTTTTGGCGGCTTCCTTGCCATTGCCCATGCAAACGAAAGTCCCGACCTCACCTTTCATGGTAATGTCCTGAACGTCATCGCCGAAAGCAATGGCATCGTCCTTTGCGATATTTAGGTATTTTAGGATATCGGCGATCGCATCGCCTTTTCGGTGATCGCGATCCATTAAATCGACGCCGCATTTCGCAAAACGGAAAAAACGGAATCCCGGCACCCGTTCCGCGATGATTGGGTCATATTCCTCAGGGGCGAAAACCAATACCCCGATTATCTCCTCGTCCGAATAAGGGTGGACGACTAGGCAACGGTCGTGGAAATAATTGTCATAATCGAAGGCGTATTCGTTGCTCGGCAAGGTCAAGAAACGGGTTCTGGCCGTTACCAATTGAACGCAGAGGCCTAATTCGTCGGTGACGGTTATCAGTTTCCGGATGAGCGGAACCGGCATCGCCATCTTGCGGACCGTTTTGCTTTTGACCATGGCATAGGCGCCGGCGCAGGCGATGAAACCATCCCAGTGGAAGCCTAAATCAAACGCCCCGAAGTTCCGCAGGGATTCATAAGGCCTGGCCGAGCAAATGAAAACCTTCGTCCCTTGTTTCTTCAGCCTCTTAATCGCCTGCAGCGCCGAAGGGACGTATTGTTTGTTGGCGTGGTCGTAAAGCGTCCAGTCGACATCGAAAAAAGCGGCTTTCAAAGGTTTGCTCATTTTTGAAACCTCAGCAAAGCGTTGATCTCGCGCATGGATTCCGCATCGATTTTCAGCACCGCCCTATCATAGGTGAGCAAACCGTTGGTTTCATTCTCTACGTCGCTTAACTGGGTATAGATGGCGACGCTTAGGCCTTGCTTTAGCTGCGGAATCACTTGTTCTTCGTATAGGTTTTTGATCTTCCCGGTTAACGCTTCGCCGTTTTTGACTTTGCCATAACCGAAATTCCGTTTGTTGATGAATAGGTGCCCTTTGACCCGGTAGGAATATCCGCCGAACTCGGTCAAAGCCAAGATGCGGTCGTCGGCTGATAGTTTGACCTTCTTGAAATACACGTGATGGGAGGAAAAATCCCCGCACCCTTGATCGAACCACCCCGAAGTCGAATCGATGAGGCGGGTCGGATCCAATTCGGAAAGCAGTTGGGTGTTTTTAACGGCATCGAATTGGCCCCACCCTTCGTTAAAGAGGGTATAAATGGCAAGGCTCGTGACGTTATAAAGGCAATCGACATAGCCTGCTAAGGTTTGGGTGAAGAAAGTGCGGCTCTTTTCCAAACCCCTTCCAAACAACGCCTGTCGTTTCTTTTTCTTGTCATCGAAGCGATACGGCAAAAACGGGGCGCTGGCGATGAGCCAATTCTTATAAGGCGATCCCCCATTGACTATGTCCTGAATGACCACCATCCCCAAATAATCGCAAAGGGCGTAAAAACGCATATCCTCGACTTTGATATGTTTCCTCAAGGCATTAAAACCGAGGTTTTTCATGGTCGAGATATCGAAATAAGCCGCTTCAACGGAAGGACAAGTCAGCCCGGAGTCAGGCCAATATCCTTGATCTAAGACGCCGGAAAGGAACGTCGGCCGCCCATTGAGGCCAAAGACCCGTCGTTCGTTCATCATGACCGGCCCAAACTTTCGAAACCCGAATTGGCTGGTGACCTTATCTTCCCCGAAAAGGAGATCGATTTCATACATATTCGGGCTCTCGATGTCCCAAGGATGGAAGAAAAGCGAGCAATCGATCGGACCATTGAGCAATCCGGAAGCAATCCTATCGCCTTGGTGACGAATCACGTAATGGACGTCGCCTTCTCCGCGTTTTTTGACATAGACGAGCAACGAGCGATGATCGAAATCGGGATTGAGCCGGAAACATTCGATCCGCTCGCTCGGAACATCCTCGATATAAACCGAACCATATATTCCCGACGTCGCGGTATACCAAATTCCCCTTGGGCGATTGCTTTGCTTCCCCCGAGGATAAATGGGCGAATCGGTATCATCGCTAACCTCGACCTGAAGGACGTTGCCCTCGGTCTTCAATTGGCCAACGACGTATTCAAAGGGAAGATAACCGCCCTCGTGATGGCCAAGATGAGCCCCGTTAAGATAGACGTCGCAGACTTGATCGACCGCTTGAAACTTAATGACGGTGTGCTCGTTGCGGAAATTGGCCGGGAGATCGAAAACCTTCCGATAATGGAGACGGTCGTCTTTACCAACATGGCGAGCGATGCCGCTAGAAGGGGTTTCGACGGCAAACGGAACAACTATTTTCTCGTTGTATTCTTGAGGAAGGAACGGCGTTTTATCCATGGCGAAATCCCACTCCCCATCAAGCAAAAGGAAAGATTCCCTTCGAAAATACGGATTAGGGTAGGCGAGTCCTGGATAAAGTTGCAACAAGGGTTCCATAGGTTCATATGGTATAGCAAAATTGCTTGGCTTTGCATAAATACCATCGCTTGTTCACTCTTGCTAAGCAAACGAGGAAACCGAAAACCGGCCCGGTGCTATACTACCCACATGCAAATCCAAGGAATCCAACGCTATTTGACCCAAGAGGGAGCCGACGCCTACATCCTTATCGACTACGAGAACAAAAACGCGCCTTTAGTCAGCCTTCTCGGCAAAGCGATGCTAACCAGGAAAATAATCGCCATCATCCCCAAAAAGGGGAGGCTTCGCTTAGTCGTTCATTCAATTGATGCCGCTTTGATAAAAGGCTCAGTCGAAGCCGATTTCTATATCTACAAAACATGGACGGAGATGCTTGAGCTCCAAAAATCCGCGTTGGGCGATTGCCAAACCATCTTAATGGACTATTCGCCTGACGGATTGTTGATGAGGGTCGCCTCCGCCGACGCCGGGTCTGTCGAATACGTTCGAAGTTTGGGTAAGACAATCAAAAGCTCAGCCAATTTGCTGCAACAAATAACCGCCGTCTTAACCGACGAGCAATATGCCGAGGAACTGAAAGCCTGCGCGAAAACGCTTAGAATCAAAGATGAAGCTTTCACCTACATAAAAAAGCAGATCCAAAGCGCCGGGGAAGTGAGCGAATATGCCGTAGCGCAATTTATCGCCAATCGGTTTACCGAGGAAGGAATGGTGTTTGACGAACCCCCTTTGGTTGCCAGCGGGAAAAACGCCGCCAACCCCCATTATTGCCCCACCCCATCTGCCCACTCGATCCTTCGCGAAGGAGATTTGGTTTTGATAGATATGTGGGCTAAGGAAAAGAACGAAAATGGGGTCTACGCCGACATCACCTGGATGGGATATATCGGAAAGGAGGTGCCAAAGGAATTCGAACAACGCTTCGAGATCATCAAAGCGGCTCGCGATGGGGTCATTTCCTTCCTGAAAAATACCATTGGCACGCGTCCTGTCTACGCATATGAAGCCGACGACGTGGCAAGGAAAATAATCGGCGAATCGGGATATGGCGATTATTTCATCCACCGAGTCGGCCACAACATCGCGGTTGACATATCCTGCCATGGCCCTGGCGCCAACCTCGATAACTACGAGACCCACGACGACCGCTTGCTGCTCGACGGGCTTTCCTTCTCCGATGAGCCGGGGATATATGCCCCGGATTTCGGGATGCGAACGGAAACCAACCTCCATATAAAAGGCGGAAAAGTGGTGGTTGTGGCCGGTTTGCAGGATTCCATAATCCCGATCATGAAATGAAAAAAGCGCAGAACATAATTCGGTTCTGCGCCTTTTTCTAGGTTATTTCGATTACTTAATGGCAATCGGAGACCCTTCTTCGGGCCGCTTTTGCTGTGGTTTCGGCAAGTCGATGGTAAGCACCCCGTCATGATACGAGGCGGCGATGTCTTCTTGGTGGATGTCGCCGATATAGTAGCTGCGGGTAACCGAGCCGGAGAAACGTTCCCGATGAACGAATCCGTGCTTCTTCTCGCCTTCCGGTTTAATCGAGCGGGATACCTTGGCGGTCACCGTGAGGTAACCGTCCTTCAGCGAAAGGTTGATGTTGTTCTTGTCGAATCCCGGGAGATCGATTTCCATGACGTATTTGTCATCGAGTTCGCGGATATCGGTCTTCAGCGGAAGCGAACCGAAAGTTTCGGAATTGATGTCGTCGAAGAAGGAACCGTCATCGAAGAAAGGATCAAGGAAGTTCCCGATGTAGCGATTGAGATTGTAAGCCATATTCATTTACCTCCAATAGGATTTTTAGCACTCGACTTCTTTAAGTGCTAACTAAATAATAATAGCCTTTTTAGCAGTGTCAAGTGCTGAGTGCTAATTTTTGGTCAAATCCGCAAAAGGAGCTTTCGTAAAAGCGGATAGATCCATTGGCGATAGGCACACTTGGTAACCGCGTTTGCCGCCAGAAACGTATATTTCATCAAATAGTTGGGCGGTTTCGTCGATAAAGGTCGGGAACGCTTTCTTCATGCCAATCGGAGAACAACCGCCATGGATATAGCCGGTTAAAGGCAACAGTTCTTTTTGGTGAATCATTTGTATTGATTTGCTTCGGGTGACTTTAGCCGCCTTCTTAAGGTCTAATTCGGCGTTGACCGGAACGCAGAAAACGAAATGTTCCTTCGACTGGTTTTCCGTGACCAAAGTCTTGAAAACCTGTTCGGGGTTTTCTCCGATAGAGGAAGCAACGGTCATCCCGTCGGTCGTTTCCGGATCGTAAATCTTTTCTTGGTAAGTTATTCCCGAGGCATCCAATAAGCGCATGACGTTGGTTTTGTCCATACGTCGGGAATTATAGGCGCTTAACCGATTATTGTGTCGATAAGCGAGGCCGCCGCCCCAACAAAACCGGTAACGACGACTAGCCAGGCACCGGCGGCGCAAGTGGCGGTCATGCTGATCAAATCTCCGTTTGACCCTTGCTCAATCAAACCATTCGTCTCGGCGAAGTTGCCAGGAACACAAAGCATCAAGATGGCCGCTAAGGCAAATAGAACCACTCCAATAAGCCCTACCACTCTGGTAGCGAGCCCTTTCTTCTTAACGCTGATGAAGGCGCCAAGCAAAGCGACCAAAACGCCGCCCGCCAGCGCGATCAAAGCCACTAAAGCAAGGGGAGAAGCCTTAGCCGTTTCTAGTTCAAGCCCGGCAAACGACACTTCCCCGCCGAAAAGTACCTCCGAAGCGGCGAAATCTACAACCAGCGGTTTTAACGGATTGTCGATCGTGTAAGTGACCATGTCGACGGTGAAGCCGCAAATGAGCCCAACAACCGCCGCAAGGGCCGCCGTCAACATCAAAAGGGTATAAAGTCGAAACCCTGCCTTCTTTTTCTTCTTTGCCATGGAAAGCCTCCTTGTTTATAAATAGATTTTAAGGTACGGACATATATTAACAAGAAGAAAAGCCACCGTATTGGACAGGTGGCTTAAGTTTGTCTAATTACTCTTAGACAGCGATTCAAGCAGCGCTTGCAAGTCTGCGAGCGAATAGGATAGCTGACTTGCTTCTTCGGGCTTGAGTTTTTTGACTAAGCTGATTTGCGACTTGATGTCTTTTTGTTTCTTTTCCGTCGAATAAGTCGAATTGGAAACAACGGACTTCAACCGTTTATCAGCCTTACTGGCTTTTTCAAAATCGGAAGGAGCCGGTTTCTTTTCCTTCGGAGAAGACGCTTTGGCCTTTGCCGATTTTTTAACCGGCTCTTTGGCTGCCGGCTTTTCCGCGGGGGAGGCGGTTGCCTTTGGCGCGGCGGCGGTTTTCTTCGTCTTCTTAGCCGTCGGCTTAGCCGCATCTAAGGGTTTGTCGGATTTTCGGGCCTTCCTCTCAATTTTGACTTTCGCCTGATCGGAAGGAACGCCGATCATTAATCCGGTGCCCTCCGGTACCGCGGCCGTCTCAACGATGACCGGCTTCGGTTCGGTTGGCTTCTCCGCCGGCTTAGGCGCTACTGCCTTTTTGGTCCGGGTCCGCTTCTTAGTAGCTGGAGCGTCG
This sequence comes from uncultured bacterium, assembly GCA_949296775.1. Classification (GTDB taxonomy): domain Bacteria; phylum Bacillota_I; class Bacilli_A; order RFN20; family CAG-826; genus Alloenteromonas. The sequence continues at coordinate 104,246 of CASFQA010000002.1, forward strand.
GGCTTTACCTCAATCGGGGTTAGCTCGGCCGATTTTGGTTCAACCTTAGGTTTCCCCGTCGATTTGGTCTCAACTTTCTCCTTAACCTTGATTGGCTTATCCTCGGGCATTTTGCCGACCAGCACATAGGCTCGGTAGCCTTTGAAAGCCTGTTCGCAGGAGAAGGAATATTCCTTAGCCACATACTCGGCTTTGCCCTGCTTTTGGACGCGCTCGGTAAAGAAATCCACGATATTCGCCAAATCAGATTGGGTTATATCAAGTGGCCCGTGAGCAATCCGGAAATAAGGAATGGAAGGATCGCGGAACACAAGCCCATAGATCGAGGCCACATCAAGAAGCGAATCCTTGATATTGTGTCCGAAGCCATACAAGGGCAAATATCCAGACGGCCGACCGTCGCTCTTTTCGGAGGCGCCAGCCTTATCGGGTTTAGCCGATGGGGCCTTCACGACGTTGCTCTCGGGTTTCGTTGCCGCTTCTTTAGAGACGGAAACCTCGGGTTTACTAGGTTTGCTGACTTCCTTCTTTCCAACGTTGTTTTCAATTTGTTTAGAAGGTTGTTGCGGGGTTTTTGCCTCTTTTTCCGTCTTTGGTTGCCGAGTTTCGCGAACGATTTTGTTCAATCCGGCGACGTCGACTTTAAGTTTGAGGGTTTTTACTTCCGCGTATTCTAATTTCGAGAGGAGGCGAAGCTGTTCCTTTGCTTGAGCGAGCAAGCTCAAGCGGTTATAGCCTTTATCCTCAAGATGAGCGGCGATCTCCTTATCCTTGGAATAGATAGCCGCCAAATCCGACCTGCGAGTTTCCTCTTTCTTTGCGGTTAGGGTCGGTTTGTCCCGCAAGAAAGAACGGTTTTGTTTGCTGCTCTCAATATCCGCGCCCCGATTACGTTCGAGGACGCCGTTTTCCCCGATTTTGAAGACATAGACATGGAAGCCGTGTTGCGATACTTGTTCGTTTAAACGAAGCAAATCCGTCGCTAGCGATTTATCTTGGGTAATGACCGCCAAGCGTTTGTTCAATCGGTCGTAAGAAGCTTGAACGAATATCGCGTTATCCGCGAAATTCTGGGTCTTATCTTTTTTCGTCACGGTCAGAAGCTTTTTCCATTTTGCGTGACGGAGAATCTTCAACGCCCTTTTGGCGGCGATCCGCTTGCTGACGTCTTCTTTGTTCGTGGCGTGTTTCTTCAGCTCTTCGACGCATTTGTAGAAGACGAGGATCGGCTGCTTCGGATTCAGATAACTTTTGGCTCCAGCCAAGATGTCCATCCAATCTGGGAAATTTGGATCCATGAGAGAGCAAGTATCCACGATCAGATAGTCGAACGGGGCAATCGTTTCGGCTAGCGACGAGGACTTCTTCTCATCTTTGTACATTGGTTGTGTTGTTTGGTTGTACTCCTTTCGGCGGCATTATATATCGTGTGCGCCCACAATAAAAGCCTGCCGAAGGAGTGACGGCAGGCTTAGGTCGGATTAGGCGTTTTTGGTCAAGTCGACGATTTTGGCGTCGCCGATGAAGTTCCGGACCGATGTCGCCGCGGAGAACGCCCCATCACGGGAGGGGTAGGTCTCACCCATAACCATGATCGAGCCGTTGTCTGAATAGACCCGGAACTGATAACGGTTCTGCTTGTCCTTGGCAATCGAGACCGAGTCGCCCAGGACTTTCGATTTGATGTTTTCGAAGGCGTTGAGAACCGAGTTCTTTGAAGAGTAATTGGCAGTGACCAACAGCGTCGCCCCGTTAGAAGCAACCAGCCGGCCTTTCCATTTTTTGCTCTCCTCATCGACGAAGACTTCGAACTTTCCTTTCTGCAACGGGGTCACCGGCCCGAAATCAACCCGCCACTCGCGAAGCTCTTCCTCGGGGATTTCCTCCAAATCGACGATCCGGCGAGCTTTGCCGAATTTCTTGACCGAATCGAGGGCGCTTTGAGCCAACTGGTAATTTTGGTAAATTTCGCCGGCGACGATAAGACGCGATTCATTGGCTGTGAATATGTGGAACTGGGCGTAGCCGTTCTTATCGACTTTGATACGCCCGCAATCGGCCGAGAGGTTTTTCTTTAAAGTGGCAATGCCGTTTTTCGCCCCATCGCGCGTTTTGTAACCCGCCGAAACGAGAAGGATCTCGCCGTTATTGGCTTTTAGACGATACTTGAAGAAACCGGCCTCCGGGAACACTTCGTATTTCCCGTTGGTTTTCGTTTCCTTTTTAGTTATCGGGGGCTCTTCGCTCGGCACAGCCTCCGGCTCCTCTTTCTTTTCCTCCTCGACGGGGGCATCGTTAGCCGGTGCCGGTTTTTTCTCCTCTTCGGACGGAGGGGCCACTTTGTCCTCGGGCTGCACTACAACCGAGGCCAAAACCGGTTTGGATTCCTCCTCAGGCGCCGCCTCTTCTAACAAAGTATCATCACTCGCATCCGGAACTATCGGATCAGGGTTCTCGGCTTTAAGGAGTCCATAAAGAGCAATGGAAGTAACGCCGCAAAGCAGAATGACGCCAGAAAAGACAAGCAAGAGAATAGCAGTCGTATTGGCGGCGATATTGAGATAAATGACCGAAAGCGCGCCAATTATCCCGAAAAATACCAAGGCTAGGAAAAGGGTTCCAGTCGGGATCAGCCGGAAACGCTGCTTCTGGACCAAAGCCAAAACAAAGAGAACGATTAGGCAAAGCAGCAGCAAATACAAAGCCCCGGCATATACCCAAGCCAAAGCAGACGCTGTGCCGGCAAGCCCGTCTTGGTCAAATTTCAATAAAGGAAGGATCGAATTGAACGATTCCCGGAAAACCTCTTCGTCGGCCATGAAGGGGACGACGAAACCGGCAATTCCCAAGACGAGAACCACTAAGGTGACAGCGATCATCACCGCGGCCCAGATTTGTTTTTGCTTTTTCATAATTTATAACCTCGGCATTATTGTTAAAGAGAAACCGATTTATTGCAATACCCGACAACAAGAAAAATGTAAAATCTCAGTTGCTAAACTTTTTGCCTTATATAGGAATTTAAGATAGGAAAAAGGATTTTCTCGCGTTGCCATCAAATCTTTTCGTTATTATATTATTAAAACTTAACGAATTTTGTAATCTACGTTTTTAGGCTAAGAAAAAATCTTTTCTCTTTTCCCTATCTTGTTTTTCCCGACAAGAAAAAACAATGGAAATGCCATTGATAACAAGTGGTTACCGCAAAGACAAAGCAACCACGGTTTCGACGTGGAAGGTTTGGGGGAACATATCAAACGGCTGAATGGCATCAATCTGATATGCCTTTCCTAAATAAGCTACATCCCGCGCCAAAGTGCTCGGGTCGCAAGAAACATAGACTATCCGTTTTGGGCGTAGTTTAAGCGTGGCTTTGAGGAAACGCTCGTCCGCCCCTTTGCGCGGCGGATCCATGAATAAAACATCAACGGCTTCGCCCTTTTCCGCCATTTTAACCATAAACGAAGACGCATCGTCGCAATACATCAGGAAATTGCTGATTCCGTTCCTCTTAGCGTTCCTTATGCCATCATGCACTGCTTGCTTAACGATTTCGACGGAAATCACTTGCTTCGCGCCTTTCGCGGCGATTAGGCCGATGGTTCCGATGCCCGAATAAGCATCAAAGACAATTTCTTCACCAGAAAGCCGGGCGGCTTTCATCGCGTACTCATAAAGTTTTTCAGTCATCACCGGGTTGGTTTGATAAAAGGATTTGGCCGAGATTTGGAAACCTACTCCGCAAAGAGAATCCTCAATATAGCCTTTTCCGTAGAGGATCCGTTCCTTTTCCCCTAATATCACCGAGGTGGACCGGGGGTTGATGTTTTGGATGACCGTGGTTATCTCAGGGCATTCCTTCAACAGGGCTTTAACGAAGTTGTTCCGTCCAGGAAAAGAATCGACCGCGGTTACGATAACAACCATTATCTCCGGCTTATAGTAGCTGGTTTTAATCAAAACATGGCGCAAAATGCCGGAATGGGAATCCTCGTTATAAGGCTCGATCCGCATCGATTTGAAAAGCTTCTTGCAAGCGGAAAGAATCGGCTGGGAACGCCGATCTTCGATGTAGCACTCTTCCACCGGGACAATTACGTGGGTGGAGGATTTGTAAAAACCGCAATAGACGTTTCCCCGGTCGTCTTTGGCGAACGGCATTTGGATCTTGTTTCGATAAAAATAAGGGTCGTCCATCCCGACGCAAGGAGCGACTTCCGCTTTCATTTTGGCGAGCCGCCGAAACTGCTCCCGAACCTTTTCGGATTTAAAAGCCAGTTGTGATTGGTAGTCCAGCTGTTGGAAGCAACAGCCGCCGCATGCGTGGCAAATCTTGCAACGCGGTTGGATTCTATTCGGCGAAACCTTATGAAGCTTTTTGATATTGCCGAATAAAGCCCCGTTCCGTTTGTAGGCGATTTGGACTTCGCCTTCCTCGCCGACGAACATCCCTTCGACGAAAACAGTTTGTCCTTCGCCTTTGAAAACGCCTTTGCCTTCAAAGGAAAGGTCGACGCAGGCGCCGGAGATAATGTTCTTGGGAAAGGAAGACCCCATAGGTTAGGCGGCCGCCTTCTCTTTTGGAGCCGCCATCAAGGAAGCGATGTACTCCGCCTCTTTGGCGGCATCAAGGCGGGGGAATAACGGGTCGCCTTTATTAATTAGATGATTATCCAGCAAGCCAAATGCCCCGACGTTTTCATAAACGCGCTCTTCCTCGGAAACGCCTAAGGCATCGAATATTTTATCGGCTTTTTCAACGAGAATAGGCTTTAACAGCATCCCGGCGGTGAAGAGGACTTCGGCCAAATGGGCCATAACCGAAGCCAGTTCGGCTTTTTTGGATTCATCTTTCGCTAAGCCCCAGGGAGCGTTGTCTTCGATATATTTGTTCGCCGACGAAACCAATTCCATTACCTTGGCATAGGCTTCGGTTACCTTTAGATCGTCGTTCAACGCTTCGTAATCTTTGATGGTCGAAAGGCAGAGGTCATGCAACGCCGAATCGAATTGCCCCACCGACCCATGATATTCCGGAATCTTCCCGTCGAAGTACTTCCCGATCATCGAAACAGTCCGGTTGAGCAGGTTGCCGAGGTTGTTGGCCAGGTCCTGATTGACCCGCATGACGAATTGCTCCGGGGTGAAAACCGGATCGGAGCCAAACGGAACCTCGCTGACCAGATAATAACGGACCGCGTCGACTCCATACCGCTCGATAAGGGGGTAAGCCGATATGACGTTGCCTTTGGATTTGCTCATTTTGCCGTCTTTCATCATCAATAAGCCGTGAACAAAGACCCGGCTAGGCTCTCGAAGCCCTAAGGAATGGAGGAACATCGGCCAATAAATGGTGTGGAAGCGGTTAATATCCGGACCGACGACGTGAACGATTTCGGTTTCCGGATCATTCCAAAAATACTGAAATTTAGAGTCGTCGGCTTGCAAATACCCCAAAGCCGTTATGTAGTTGGTCAAAGCATCGAGCCAAACATAGACGACATGCTCAGGGTTCTCGGTTACTGGAATGCCCCAATCAAAGGAAGTCCTGGAAACGCATAAGTCAAGGAGTCCTGGTTTGATGAAGGTATTCACCATCTCGTTTTTCCGAGTGTCAGGCGTTATGAATTTCGGATTGGCGTCGTAAAAGGAAAGCAGCCAATCGGAATAGGCTGAGCAACGATAAAAATAGGCTTGCTCGTCTTTTTTCTCGACCGGCCGATGGCATTCGGGGCAAAGATGTTCGGGCCCAACCTGAATTTCCGTCCAATAAGATTCCTCGTGAACGCAATACCAGCCCGAGTAAGTCGAAAGGTAGATATCGCCCTTTTCGAGCATTTTCGAGAAGATCTTCTGCACCGTCGAAACGTGTCTTTCTTGGGTTGTGCGGATGAAATCGTCGTTGGAAATAGCCATCGCCGACCAAAGCGAGGTATAGCTTTTGGCCACCTCATCGACGAATTGCTGAGGAGTCACCCCTTTAGCTTGGGCGTTTTTCTCGATTTTCTCGCCGTGCTCATCCAATCCGGTCAAGAAGAACACATCATATCCTCGAAGCCGTTTCCCCCTAGCGATCACGTCGCACATCGTCGTGCAATAGGCGTGTCCTAAATGGGGTGAGGCCGATGGGTAATAAATCGGGGTCGTGATATAGAACTTTTTCTTCATGCGAATATCTCCTCAAGGCAAGGAAAGAAAAGCCGCGGCTTATCCGCGGCCATCATACCATTTGTTGTGATTAGTCGTTACTTATTTCCGTTGGCTTTGGCGAGCTTCTTGTTGAAGCGGTCAATCCGGCCGTCGGCGGCAACAAACCGTTGCTTGCCAGTGTAGAACGGATGGCAGTTCGAGCAGGTATCGACTTTGATTTCCTTAAGGGTCGAGCCGGTCTCGAAGGCGGAACCGCAGGTGGTGCAGGTAACGACGCACTTGTGGTATTCCGGATGGATGTCTTTCTTCATGTTTTTTACTCCTTTCGCCGTGCGATCGGTCGCCGCACAGAGAGTTACGAGCAAACGATACACAAGTGGCGAGCCTGAATCAACGTCCAATTTATAATTGGAGTTTAAAAAGGGTCCCAAGCCTTTGTTTGGATTCCCTACTCGCTTAATCGTTCAATTCGTTTGTAAGGAAAAGATACCAATATCAAGGTTTCTAAAATTACATTGACGAATCTTTTCCAGCTGTATTTTCAATTGGAACTCATTGAAAAGAATCGCCAGAATAATTGTCAATATTAAGACTCGATAGGAAGCGAGTTTAATGGGTGCCGACCAATTCGATTAAGTCATTGGGTCGAACGAGCATCGCTTTCTCGTAACTGACTTTCATGTCTTGCTTGATATCAAATAGCATGCCGGGCTTCATGTGATAGGGGATAAGGTGATGGGGTTTGATTATCTCGGCGCACCGACTGGCTTCTTCGGGACCCATATTGAACACACCATCGATTGGCAAAAAGGCATAATCAACTCCCATCTTCCCAATTTGTTCCATATATGGCACGTAATCGGTGTCGCCGGCGACATAAAGCAATGCTCCATCCACGCTGATCAAGTAACCGACGCATTCGTTCGTCGGGTGGTTTTTGTTGCCCGCTGGGACCGCTTGGACATGAACGCCAAAGTAATCGAAGTCCAAATATTGGCCATCGATTAGGGCGTCTTTGGCTCGGATGATGACCGTCGTTTCCTTGAGTTTCACCAAATTAATCCCGTTGTGGTCGTAGTGCTCGTGGGTTATCAGCACCAAATCAGCCGGATAAGAGTATCCCTCACCAGCGAACGGATCGACGAAAACAACGTGCCCGTCGTTAGTCTCAATCCGGAGCGAAGCGTGTCCTTGGTAGAAAAGTTTAGCCATGCCGATCGTCCTCCTTGAAATAGATTTTACGCCATTCCGAACAAAAATACTTTTCGGGAACAAGCCAAATTTCCGGGCTGATTGAACGGCTCTGGAAAAAGATATTCAAGCCCAAATGAAAATTGGGATAAAGGTCAACTCGCCGTTCGACAACCGACAAGGTCATTAACTCGGAACTATATTCGGGGGGTATCTCGAAATAGGAGGCCTTGGCTAACGAATCGCGGATCTTCCAGTATATCTGCTCCTTCCGGTGGAGCTTCGGGTCCTGCCTCCCCAACTCCAGCAACGCTCCGGCGGTCCGCCTAAACGAATCAAGAGACGTCTTGGCCAAAGAAGGATTGACTAACACCCAAGTGGGGATTACCGGGTCGCCGCCGCTTACTAGGCATTCCTTAAAGCAATAGCCGAACCCGATTTCCCCCTCTTTAACCAATTTTTCCCTTTTCGCATGGGCTTTGGAAAAAACATCGAGAAGCCAATCCAGGCCACGCTTGCCGCAAACAGCCTTGATATCCTCGTTGTTAAGCTGGCGCTTTATCGAATCCCAATAGGCGTTTTGCTGCTGTAAGACTTCAGATAAATCCATAACGGTCATTGTAATATCGGAATTAAAAGATACACTATCTAAGTTTTCCGTTCACGGAAAGAAGGAGCATCAATGATATCGAAATCGCTTGCCCTCCAAGTATTGAACGCCTGCCTCGCCACCGGCGGGGATTACGCCGAGATATATTTGGAGGAAAACCACCCCGTTTCCATAACCCTGGAAAATGGGAAAGTCGAAACCGTCTCCACCCCCATCACCTACGGGGCGGGGATTCGAATCCTCCAAGGAACCCAATCGGTCTATGGATCAACTTCGGACTTAAGGAAGAAGAACCTTTTGTCTTTAGCCGCCCGGCTATCTTCCTCTTTCTCCGGAGAAAGGCAAATCACCGTCAACAAGATTGTCAAAAACCGGGTCAAGAACATTAGTCCGATCAAAATCCATTTAAACGAGGTTCCGGTTGAAGAAAAAGTTGCTTGGCTTAAGAAAGGCTACGAAGCCGCCAAAGCGGTCGATTCCCGCATCGTCCGCATTCGAACAAGTTTCCTTAATACCTCAAAATCCGTGCAAATCTTCACTGCCGAGAATGAAATCGGCTACGAATCGGTAAACGCGGAAGAGCGAGGAAGGTTTGCGGTCGAAGCGGTGGCGAAGGACGGGGAAGCCATCGAATCGGCCTTCGCCGGACCTGGCCGCAGCGGAGGATGGGAGTATTTCACCGAACAGTTAGACGTGGAGAAGGTCAGCCGAAAGGCGGCCGAGAAGGCCATTCGCCTGCTCACGGCCAAGGAGTGTCCTTCCGGACGTTATACCGTCGTCGTCGGCAACGGTTGGGGCGGGGTTCTCTTCCACGAGGCTTGCGGCCATAGCTTGGAGGCGACTGCTACCGGAAAAGGTCTTTCGGTCTTCTCCCATAGCATCGGCAAGCAAATCGCCTCCCCCATCGTCACCGCCTATGACGATGGAACCATCCCCAACGAATGGGGGTCGAACAACATTGATTCCGAAGGGAAGAAAACCCAAAAGAACCTTTTGATCAAAGACGGCGTCTGCGTTGGCTTTTTAGTCGACAAGCTTGGCGGAAGGAGGTTGAAGATGGAGCCTAATGGCTGCTCAAGGCGACAAGACTACACTTTCGCCCCGACCTCGCGGATGTCCAACACTTACATCGCCCCGGGAAAAGACAGCCCGGAAGACATAATCAAAGACACGAAGCTCGGGATATACGTCGCTGACTTCGGCGGCGGTTCAGTCGAGCCGACGACCGGCGAATTCAACTTCTCGGCCTCGGAGGCCTACATTATCCGGGACGGTCATTTGGCCGAACCGGTCAAAGGCTGCACCTTGATTGGCTCAGGAAAAGAAGTTTTGATGAATATCGATCGCGTCGGAAACGACTGTGATTTAGGTCAAGGCAACTGCGGTTCGCTTTCGGGCTCGGTGCCGGTAAACGTCGGTCAGCCCACCATCCGCATCAAAGAAATCACCGTTGGAGGACGGGGAGGTAAATTAGAATGAAAATCGAAAAGTTCTTCGAGTTGGCCAAGCAAGCCGGGATCGGCCAATCGCAGCTGCAAGTCATCAAAAGCTCCTCGACGAAAATCCGCCTTTTCCGGGGCGAGATCGACGAATTCAAAATCAAGGAATCCCAAACCATAATCGCCTGCGGGATTTATGAAGGAAAATTCGGGTCGGCGATTTCCGAAAAACTCGACGAACAAGCGCTGGAAACCTTGATTGAGTCAATAAAGCGCAACGCCTCGATATCGGAAAAACCCGATGAAGTCGGCTTATTCGCCGGATCGGCCAAGTACAAAAAGAAAAACATCTATTCCTCGGAACTGCACAATACCCCAATCAGCGAAAAGATCGCTTTGCTAAAAAGGCTGGAGAAGGCGATAAAGTCTTATGACCCACGGATAACCGACGCCGATTCCGTCACTTACGCCGAATCGGAAAGCGACGTCGCCTTCTACAATTCGCTGGGGTTGAAACTAAAGCAAAAAGGCAATTACTTCTATTTTGTCGCGGGAGCCGTCGCCGAAGAAAACGGTGAGGTCAAAACTTATTACGATGAGCATTTTGGCACCGACCTCAAAGCCTTCAGCCCCGAAGAAATGGCAAAACGCATTTGCGATAAAGCTTTGGCTAAGTTCCATTGGTTCACCTGCCGGTCAGGAAAATATCCAACCGTCCTCGATCGAACGGTCTTTGCTTCGCTGCTTGATTATTTCCTGGAATCGACCGTGGCCGACAACGTCCAACGACACACCTCCTTCTTGGAGGGGAAGCTCAACGAAAAGGTCGGCTCGAGCAAATTGACCATCGAGGAACGCCCGTTGGAGAAAACCCCTTTTTACTCCTACTTCGACGACGAAGGGGTGGCGACGTGCAACAAGACCATCGTTAAATCCGGGCGTCTGCTAACCTACCTATACAATCGGGAAACCGCCAAAAAAGACGGGGTCGAAACCACCGGCAACGCCACTTGGAGAGGCGGGAAAATCGGAACCGGCTACACCTCAATCTACGTCAAAAAGGGCAAACAAACCTTCGATGAGCTGATCGCCCCCGTCAAAGAAGGGGTCTATATCACCGAAATCGCCGGCCTCGGAACCGGGATGAACGCCCGCTCGGGCAACTTCTCCTGCCAAGCCGAAGGCTATTGGATTAAAGACGGAAAGATCGAAAGGCCCTTAAGCCTTATCACTCTCTCGGGCAACCTGCTCCAGCTCATGAAAGACATCAAGGCCTTCGATAATCGCGCCCAACTGGATTCCTCATCCATCTGCAACGCCGATTGCTTAATCAAAAAGCTTTCGATAGGCGGCGAATAAAAACAATAAAAGCCGGACTTCGCAAATCCGGCTTTTCTTATCCTCGTCTTACTTGTTTTGTTCGGAAGATTCGCCATCTTCCTTCTTTTCCTCGGCGGGCTTGCCTTCTTTTTCTTTCGCGTTCTTTTCCTCGTTGTCGTTTTTAGAGGGTTCTTCTGGCTTAGCCCATGGAAGGTCGGGTAGATTCCAGGTGGGATGCAGCTTCTTGGCCAAAGCGAGGTTGGCTTCAAGCAAAGCCCGATCGACTTTCTCTTTGGTCTTATCCAATCCTTTATAGACTTTCTCGACCTTATCAAGCGCGAAATAGGCTTCGGTTTCGCTTTCCTCGATCAAAGCCGAGATAAGCAAATAGCAACGAAGGGCCGCGGGCGAGGAGACATTGGAGATGTATTTCTTAACGTTATCGTTAAGGTCTTCCTTATACATTTTGATGCCATCTCGCGGATTGGCGGAGGAAAGGAGGATCGAAAGCTTAAGGGCCCCGGCCTCGTTGACGAGGTTGGGGTTGACCTTTTCGGCGGTCATCAGCTTATCGATTATTTTCGAAGCGGATCCAACGTCGCCTTTAGCCAAATCGGCATAGACGACATTAAGATTCAAGTTGAACGTGAGGTCGGTCAAATCGTCGTAGACCACCGGGGAGGGAACCGGTTGGCCTAATTCGACGGCTTCGTCCGCCAAAAGCAAGTCGTTGTAAGCTTTTTTGTTGGTCGGTTTGGAAACCAAAACCATCAAATAGCCATCGGTGGTCGAATCCAAGTGGGCGGGGAAGTAATCGTAAATATAGATCATCCCGCCGACGACTAGGCAGCAAACAGCGAAAATCTGCAGCCAGCCGGCCGTCGAATCGGTGCTTTGGGTGATCAAAAATTTCGAGACCGACATCAAAACCACCATTATGACGACCTCGATAAGGAAATAGATGAGCGGGAAAGCGACATAGCCGGCTAACGAAGATTTTTCCCGGTCCTTAGGCGCGACTTTGGTTTCGCCGGTTAACCCATCGAAACTGTGAAACCCGATTTTCTTTCCGGTCGCGGTCTTTTTAAACCCAAAGCCCAAAACAATGAAACTACGAAGGCGCAGTTTCCCGATTTTCGCGCCGGTCAAATGCCCAAGTTCCAACAAAATCGAATTAAGCAGGATGCCGGCGACAATCGAAAGGATTATCAAAACGATTGGGTTGATGCCGACGCTGTTGCTGAACTGGCTGGTCATCGGTCGAATCCAAACCAAGCCTGCGACGATAGCCAAAGCAAACATCACTACATAGACAACGAAAACCGCGAAGTCATTCTTCTTCATACCTTTACTCCTTTGTTTTCAATAAGCGGGAAAATATTTCCATCACATCCTCCGCCTCTAGTGATTGGGGGTAACAGCCAATCACACGTGTTCTGTTACCGGTGGCTAGATTAACCAAAGGATCAATGTCGCTTTCGCTGAGCCCCAATTCGTTTAATGTCTTGGGCATGCCGATGGAAATAAAGAAATCCCTCATCGACCCGATGGCTATTATAGACGTTTCCTCATCGTTATGGCCAACAATATCGAAAACCCGCCGACCAAGCTTTGCGAGCTTGGCTTGATTTTCTTTTCGCTTAACCGCGGCCCAAGCCGGCCAAATCAAAGCGACGCCGGCTCCATGCGTAATTTTTGGGGCATAGCCGCTTAAAGCGTGCTCGAGAGGGTGAACGACGAAGAAGAATTGTTTGCCGAGGCCGGTTAATCCATTATGGGAAAGGGTGCTGTTGAGCATGACTTTGGCCCGGGCGGAATAGTCGCTCGGGCTGCAAAGAAGGCACCGGGCGGCTTGAATGGTATCCTTTATCAAATCCAACGCCCACTCATCGGAGAGCTCATCGCCCTCGCCGGGATCGAAGTAGCGTTCCAAGGAATGCATGATTATGTCGGAAATCCCAGCAAAAGTCTGATATGTCGGACAAGAAAAAGTTAATTCGGGGTTCTCGATGGCGAATCGAGGCCGTACTAGATCGCTGTTAAAACCTTGCTTTATACCCAATGCGTCATCTTGGATAACGCAGGAGTTCGACCCCTCGGATCCGGCGCTGGCCAAAGTCAAAATCGCCCCGACTGGCAGTGCCTTCTCAACCTGGGCTTTCTTCAAATTGAAATCGAATGGATCGCCGCCGTAATAAAACCCAGCCGCAATAGCCTTGGCCGTATCGATAACCGAGCCCCCGCCGATTGCCAAAACGTAATCAACGTTCTCTTTCCGGGCCAAAGCCACTCCCTCGCGCACTTTTTCGGCCACCGGATTAGGGCGGATGCCGCTTAATTCGCGGTAACTGATTCCTTTTTCCAGAAGATGGCTTTCGACCTCGCCCAAAAGTCCGGTTTCCCTGATGCGGTTGGAACCATAAACGATCAGCACGATCTGCGCCCGTTCAAGGGCGAGGATTTCCCCCACCCGGCTTTCTTTGCCGCGACCGAAATATATCTTCGTGGGGGCCACGAAATCGAAATCTATCATTTGCTCTCCTCTTTTTTGGCGATCTCCAGCAAATCCGGCAAAAGGATAGTGACTATCGCTTCGTTAAGCTTTCCCATTCGCCGACCGAATTTCTCCGGCGTCAGTTTCGGGTCTTTGAAGCAATAACCGAACTCATCGGAAATTAGGTGCGAGAAACGGCGGGCCACCGCCCGGAGGCTTTCGATCTTCAAGTCGGCCGGCGGGTTTTTGGTCCAAAGCAAAAGCAATTTGGCGTTCAGCTTTCCGAAGAGGAAATCATCGGTTAAATCCCGAGCCGCCGAATTATAAGTCGCCCGCAGGAAAGAGAAGTTCTCCTTGACGTAAGCCAATAAGGCTTTGACCGATTCTTTTGGCCCTTTGGCCCGGTCCAGGCTCGGAAGCGATTCGTTGAGGAAAATGGCGGCGATCAAATCGTAAATGTCTTGGTAATGGTAATAGAAGGTTTGCCGGTGGCACCCGCATTTGGCGCACAAAGTCGTGACGTTGATGTCCTCGAGGGGGACTTCCGCCATCATCTCTTTCAAGGCGTGTTTGAATTTTGCCTCCGTGATCATACCCCTTCCTTTTCCATCTTGGCTAAGCAAACGGCGATTTGCGAACCGAGTTTCGCGTTGTTCAACACCAAATCTATATTAGTATCCAAAGACTTCCCGCCGCTATACTCAACCACCTTTTTAAGCAAGAACGGGGTTACGTCCTTCCCTTTTACCCCCTCTTCCTCGGCTTCCTTGACCGCCCTATCGACAATCGAATCGATGAACTCATGCGGCAAAGCGAATTCCTCGGGCACCGGATTGCTGATCAAGACCCCGCCCGACAAAGACAAATCCTTTTTGGCTTTGATGATGGAGGCCGCTTCTTCGGGGGAGGCGAAAGCATAATCGACCGGGCAGCCGGATGAAGACGAATAGAAACAAGCGAAATCTTTTTCTTTGTTGGAAAGCACGGTTACGCCTTTGGTCTCCAAATATTCGAGGGTCTTGGGGATGTCGAGAATGGCTTTGGCCCCCGAGCAGATAACCGTCACTGGGCACGACCCCAGTTCCTCTAAATCCCGGGAGACGTCAAAGGTATGCTCCGCCCCTCGGTGGACACCGCCAATCCCGCCGGTAACGAATATCTCAATGCCGGCCATCGAAGCGCAAAGCATGGTGGCGGAAACCGTGGTCGCCCCCCACATCTTTTTAGCCACAACAATCGGCAAATCGCGTTTAGAAACTTTGCAAATCCCTTTTCTTTTTCCAAATTCTTCGATTTCCTCACTCTTCATGCCGACAACGATTTCCCCGTCGATTATGCCGATGGTGGCCGGGATTGCCCCGTTCTCGCGAACGGTCTTTTCCACCGCCAATGCGGTCTCGACGTTTCGCGGATAAGGCATTCCGTGGCTGATGATGGTCGACTCTAAAGCGACCACTGGAAGTTTTTGCGCCAAGGCCTTGGCGACTTCTAAATTAATTCTCACGTTCTTCCTCCTTCTTCGGCAGCAACATTGAAGTCAGGTAATTCAAGCCGAAATACATCGCCCCAACAACCAAAAGCGAGAGAATCAAGGCGATGATCAACCCGTAATTAAATCCATCCCAGGTAATGCCAAGCAGTTTGCCGCGGATGAAGAAATCCCCGATCAAAACGCCGGCCCCAACGATTGAGGCGGCCGTGAAGACGAATATCCGATAACCGTTGAACGGATAGCAAACAAAACCCAAAACGAAGTAACTGAATAGGGTAAAGTTAAGAACCGCGAAGGTCTTGGTGAGTTCCAAAACCACCTCCGAGTCCGTTGGGTTGCTGATGAAGAGGTGGGGATTGGCCATCGACAAAATGTAAGGGACAAGGGAAATCACGACCGAACAAATGCCCGCTGGGCAAGCCTTGACGATGATATTCTTTATGAAGGAGCCGCGTAGCCTCTCGTTGGATGGCTGCAAAGCCAAGAAGAACGCCGACCCTCCGATAGTCACGATTTCCCAAATAATCAAATTGGCCGTCGAGAAAGGATAGGAATACTCCGGCCCCATCCCCAACGCCAACAAAGAGAAGAAGAAGGTCATGACTACGGCGAAGATGGTTTTGGTGAGGAAAAGTGAGCAAGTCCGTTGAAGGTTGTTGATGACTCGCCGCCCTTGGGCGACGACATCAGGCAATTTCGAGAAATTCGAATCCAAGGAAACTAGGTGGGAAACGTTTTTGGCCGCATCGGAGCCGGAAGCCATGGCGATTGAGCAGTCAGCGACTTTCAAGGCGAGGATATCGTTAACCCCGTCGCCGGTCATCGCTACTTTGTGGCCTTGCTTTTTGAAGGTCTCGACCAAAACCGCTTTCTGTTCGGGGTTTACCCGGCCGAAAACCGAATAGGAACGGGCAAGGCGGGCGGTCTCTTCGATCGAGACCCCTTCCAAAGAAACGAATTGATCGGCTTTTTCCACCCCGACGCGGCGAGCGATTTCGCTGACGGTCACCGGATCGTCGCCGGAAATGATCTTGATATCGACGCCGTTCGATTTAAACCACTCGATATTCTCTTTGGCGTCGTCTTTGATGTGGTCCGATAGCGTAACCACCCCGATTAACTCACAGCTTTTTGAAACCCGACCGTTTTCGATTGGCTTCTTGCTCCGGGCCACCACCAGGCAGCGATAGCCTTCCCGGCTCTTGGATTTGATGATCCGCTCAGTCCGGAAATCCGCTTTCGCTGGCACGAAACCGTACGCCCCGAAAACAAACGTCTCTCCGTTAAGCAAAGTAACGGCGGAGTATTTGAGCTCGGAATCAAAGGGGATGCATTCCTCCATCGGTTCGTGGCAATCCGACCCGTAATAAGCTTTTAAGGCGTTCGCGGTGGCGTTGGTGTCGTGGGTGTAATGGAGAACGCTCGCGACGGCATAAGCTATATTGACCTTTTGGTTTTTCCCCACCGGAATCTCTTCGGATAAAGTCATCGTCCCATCGGTTAAGGTTCCGGTTTTGTCCAAGCAAAGAACATCGATCCTAGCCAACATCTCAATGCAGTAAAGTTGCTGCACCAATACCCGTTTCTTAGCCAAAGCCACAACCCCAACGGCCAAGGAAAGGGAGGTTAGGAGGAACATCCCGGTTGGAAGCATCGCCACCAAGGAGCCGGAAAGGCTTTCGACAAAGGAAACAAGCCTTTTGTCCAAGGTTAAGAACACCTCGTTGAAGGTGGCTCCGTGTTGGAAACGGGGCACGGCATAAGTCGCGGTCGTCATGACGCCAAAAAGCAAAGCCAAAGAGCAACAGATGATCATGATGATGTTGATCGAGCGCTTAATTTCCGATTTCGGACGAGAGAATTGCTTGGCGCTGGCTTGAATCGATTCGACGTAATTGGCCGATCCGACCTTCGTCACCTGGGCCACGCAAGTGCCTTTGGTTAAATAGGTGCTGGCTAAAATCTCGTCTCCGGGATTCTTCGGCACCGGGACCGATTCCCCGGTCAGCATCGATTCGTCGACCGAGATTTTCCCTTCGATAATCCGGCAATCGGCCGGAACGGCGTCGCCGGCCTTCAACGTGATGATGTCGGAAAGAACGATGTCGTTGGCCGAAAGATCCATGTGGCGGCCACTGCGGATAACGTCGACCCGCGGATCGACGGAAACGCGCAGCTTATCGACCAAATGCCGCGCGTGGATATCTTGAATCAACCCGATGGTGATGTTGGCTGACAAAATTACCATAAACACGTAATGGGATATAGAAAGCCCCACCGCCACCATCATGGCGAAAACCAAGAAGAGGATGATGTTCAGGAAGTTGAATAAGTTGTCGAAAAGAATACGGCCGTAGCTTTTGGTGACTTGTTTTTTGGTTTTGTTGGTAAGGTTGGCTTCGTTACGGGCTTCGACCTGCTCGCTATTCAGGCCAAACCGACTGTCAACCTCATAATGAGGAGCCGCCACAATGCGGTCGTTGGTTCTTTTTCTTCGCCCCATGCTACTCGCTCCTTAAACAACGGACTGGGTCGCGCTTGGCGGCGATCCGCGAAGGGACGAACCCTGACAGGAAGGCCAATAGAATGGCCAGAATCACCAAAATGATTCCGTGCCACCAAGCCAACGAAGCTATCGAGCCTAGACCGTTGCCCGGGAAAATATTATCAATAATCAGATTAATTGGTATACACAGCAGCAAAGTCATCAAGATGCCGATGAGCCCAGCAACCCCGCCGATGAGGACACATTCGGCTTCGAATATCCGGCCCACGTCTTTCTTTCTGGCTCCACAAGCGCGCAAAACGCCGATTTCTTTCGTCCTTTCGACCACCGAAACATAGGTAATGATGGCGGTCATGACCGATGAAACCAACAAGGAAATCGAGGCAAAAACGATCAAGACGGCCGATATGACGTCGATCATGGTTGCGATGGTGTCGGTGAAATCGGACATCACGTCGGAATAGATAATCTGATCTTTGTCCATCTTTCCCTCGTTAAGGCTGTCAAGGTAACTCAGGATCGTCGGTTTGTCGACTAAGGTCTTCGGAAAAATAAGGATCGAGGATATGGTGGAGTAGGAGTTGGAGACCGCCATCAGATCAGCGACATTCGGATTCCCGCTTGGATCAAAGAACCCGTCGCCCATCAGCCAAGAAAATAAGGTAAGCACGCCGGATTCATCCATTAGGCTTTCCAAATCGATCGAATTGAAGGACGAGCCCAAGGCCGAGCACCAAGAAAGAAACGAGTTCACCGAAGTGGTGTTGGTGACGCTGCCGGTCGCCGGGCGATAGATTATCGCGTTCCCCAAAATATCGTTCATCACCGAAGAATCCAACGATATCGAACCGGTTTCCGCCATTTGCTTCAAGGCGTTTTTCATAACCAGGTTCAGCCCTTCGTTGAGGTTTTTCAATCCATCTAACGTCACGCGGTCCTCGCCTTCCCCATACCCCCACGCATCGGTTGGGACAAACCAATTACGGCTTTGCAGCTCGGCCAACTGATGGCCGGGCTGGCCTTCCTCGGAATCTTTCACGATCAGTTGAGTGAGTTGGCTGGTATAAGCCAAAGAGGCCGGCATCAACGAAAGGTAGGAATCGGGGTTCGGGCGGAGCACGCCGACGATTTTCAGATCGGTCGGATGATAAATTTCGTCGTTATTGTAAACGGCGGTCACGGACGGCTCAGGGTAACTGACGATTTCTTTTTCGGTTTTGTCGCCAACGAACTCCATGCTTTCGATGAAGGCTTGGTAATCGCCGTTAAGCAAGGCGGCCCTGTCGCCATTTAGCTGAACGTTTTCGTAGCAATGGACGCTATCGACTTCCGGAGTGGCGCCGCCCGACAGATAGTAATCGCTATTGGTGTAGACTTTGTATTTCTTATAGTCCTCGTCATTCGCTCCGTCATAGACGATGTCGGAGAAATCGATTTGCTTTTCGTCATCATCCATATATTCGAAGTCGGCGTTGGAATCGATGATTCCGATGGCTTGCAACGTATTGATGTCGATTCGGTTATAGTTATCGACGACCAGAACCATTTCGTCCGCGGCGGTCGGGAACTTCCCGTAGATCACATCGTATAATCCTTCCATCGCTTCCTCGTCGCCGTAAAGCTCATGGATTACGCTGGTCGGCAAAGAGGTGACGGAGGAAACGGCGCTCGAAAACATGCCGGCTTGTTGGTATTGGTTTAATGAGCGGATGCGCCCGGTGTCGCCATCCTCGGCCAGAAAATGGAAATCGAGCCCATCGTGGTTTTCCATAATCGAAAAGACCAATCCATAGGCGGGGTTATTCGGGTCATCCATCATGGCATAAAGTTTGTCAATGTAATCTTGGGTTATGTTGTTCTGGTGAGCGATGAACATTGACGACGCCGAAGAATCGTAAACCCGTAGCAGCCCATCGTCGGGATAAAGATCTTTTGAGGTATATTCCTGCTCATCGCTCTCCTTGATGGAATAGACCGTCGGCGAGATGGTGATGGGGACGCTGGAAGCGACCGAAGTCTCAACGTCCGCGATATAATTCGAGAAACCATTGGAAGTGGCGAGTACCAAAGCCACCCCGATTATGCCGATTGAGCAGGCGACGGCGGTCAAAGCGGTCCGCCCTTTCTTGGTCAAAACGTTTTGGGTCGAGGAACGAAGAGCCGTTAAGAAGGACATCGAGGTTTTTCGCCCTCTTTCCTCATAAACGTCTTCTTCCAGCGGCGAGAGCCCATTCGCAGACAAAGGGGCGGTGTCGCCGATTATCTCGCCATCCCGCATCCGGATGATCCGATCGGAGTATTTTTTGGCCAGTTTTTCGTTATGGGTGACCACGATGACGCAGCGATCCTTGGCCATGTCCTTGATGAGATCCATGACCTGGATCGAGGTTTCGGAATCCAAAGCCCCCGTCGGTTCGTCGGCCAAGATAATCTCCGGGTCGTTAACCAAAGCCCGGGCGATGGCGACCCGCTGCATTTGCCCACCGCTAAGCTCGTTTGGCTTTTTCTTCATCATCGAGCCTAAGCCGACCCTAATTAGCACATCCTCGGCTTTTTTGGCCCGCTCCTTCGGCCCGACCCCCGCGAGTTGCAAAGGCAATTCGACGTTTTGGAGAATACTCATGTGGGGGATAAGGTTATACGACTGGAAAACGAAACCGATTCTTTTGTTTCGGAAATTGTCCCAATCGGCGTCTTTGAAGTCCTTTGTCGATTTCCCCTCGACCAGCAAATCGCCTTCGGTATAGCGGTCTAGGCCGCCGATGATGTTGAGCAAAGTGGTTTTTCCCGACCCCGATTCCCCGAGGATCGAAACGAAGCCGACCGACGGAAAACAAAGGGATAGGTCTTTAATCGCGGTGAAAGGGATGTTCTCAACGTAATAGTCTTTCTTGATGTGCCGCAATTCAAGCGAGACGGAACCAGTGGTATCGGGCGACATAAAAACCTCTTAGGGGCTAATGTATTATAGCAAAGATACTTTGCTATGGCGCTTATTATCCGCACGAAAATGCATCAGCGCTAACCATCGAAAAACAAAACCGAACTCAGATAAAAAATTCCGCAAAACGCATTTAGTTCAATTCGTTATGGCATAACTCAAAAAACTTAATACAAACCATGTTATTTAAAGTTTTCAGCGCAAAAATTGAATGGTTTATTCGTTTTTCCCATTTCGTTGGTTGGCGAAAAACCGATTGAGCAAACTCGCCGATTTTGCCTCTTCCTCGCCGAAATATACCAAAGGGCTCGCATAAGCGTCTTTGGAGGAAAAAAGGTGGTAGGCCGATTCCGCCCCGTACCGCTCGTCCTTGGCCGCGCAATGCAACGAGCGAACTCGCGCCTGCTTAATGGCGCCCGCGCACATAAGGCACGGCTCTAAGGTGACGTAAACGGCGCATCCATCAAGGGCCCAGCGCCCAAGTTGCTTAGCCGCCTCTTTCATCGCCGATATCTCCGCATGCCCGCTGATATCGAGTTCGCGTTCGCGCTTATTGTGCCCTCGGCCGATAATCCGGCCGTCTTTGACAACCACCGCCCCCACCGGGACTTCGTCTTCTTCTAGGGCTATCTGAGCCTCTTTTAAGGCTTCTATCATGTAATCCATCGAAGTAAAAGATAAACAAAACCACCGCACAGGAGCAAGACGTTTAAGGCTGCTTGGTTCCCCACCTGACCTGGTTCGCGCCCCGCCCCTCGCGATGGCGTGAGGATTATATGCCAACACTAAGCAAAAAGAAAGAGGGCCGAAGCCCTCTGAACTTTATTTCTTGATCGGCTTCAAGACTTCGATTCCACCTAGGTATTTCCGCAAAACCTCCGGAACGACGACCGAGCCGTCGGCTTGTTGGAATTGTTCCACCATCGCCGGGAAAACCCGGGAAGTCGCGAGCCCTGATCCGTTTAAGGTGTGGCAATATTTGGTTTTGCCGTTCTCATCCTTATACCGGATCATGCCCCGCCTCGCTTGGTAGTCCCGCGCGTTGGAAACCGAAGAGACTTCTTTGTATATCCCCATCGACGGTATCCAAACCTCGATATCGTAAGTCCGCGCCATCGAATGGGAACAATCGCCAGCTGCTAATTTGTCGATTTGATAGGTCAAACCCAACCCCTCAACCAGCTTCTTGGCCTTGTTGACCATTTCCTCGAAGGCGGCGTCGCTTCCTTCTTGGGTCGTATATTGGACCATTTCCACCTTGTTGAATTGGTATCCGCGGATCATGCCCCGCTCCTCCGTCCGGTAAGAACCGGCTTCTTTTCGATAGCAAGGGGTATAGGCGAAGTATTTCCGCGGTAAATCCGAAAGCGAAAGAATCTCGTTCCGGTGAAGGTTAACCAATGCCGTCTCGGCGGTCGGAAGGAGGAATTTCTTCGGTTCGGCTCCTTCAAGCCAGAAAACATCTTCCGCAAACTTCGGGAATTGCCCGGCGGTATAGCCGGAATCGTAGTTCAGCAGATGAGGAGGGAGGATCATCTCGTACCCGTCAGACAAATGGCTTTCGATGAAATAATTCAGCAAAGCCCATTCAAGCCGCGCCCCTAAGTTGGTGTAAACCCAGGTTCCGGTTCCGGAAATCTTCGCCGCCCGTTTGTAATCGATCAGGCCGAGCGATTCGCAAAGCTCAACGTGGTTCTTAGCCGGGAAATCGAACTTCCTTTCCTCGCCGAAATGATAGATTGGCTGATTGTCCTCTTTTCCGCCGGAAGCTAAATCCTCGTCCGGCAAATTCGGCAGGACCTCAACCAATTCCTTAATCTGTTTTTCAACGCTGGCGAGTTCTTCCTCTTTGCTTTTGTTCATCGCGCCGAGCCGCTTGACTTCCTCGAAGATCGGCTTGACGTCTTCGCCGGCCTTATTTTTGGCCGGGACCGAAGCGCTCAGCTTATTCTGCTCGGCCTTATTCGCCTCGACTTCCTTAAGCAAAGACAAACGTTTGGCCGAAAGGTCCTGAATCGGCTGAGGGTCGAAATCCCAGAGTTTTTTCGCCAAAGCCTCCTTGACGTAATCCGGCTTTTCGAGAATGAGTTTGATATCAATCATGTTTTTCTCCTTCCAATATAGAGGTGTAGTAGGCCGACAGATTGGCGGCTTGCCTATTGACGCTTAGTCCCTTTGCGTAGCTCGCCGCTGGAATTATAGTCTCGTTCGCCTGACCGGCGTAAAACTTCTTAAGATAGGAGACGGCTTCTTCGGCTGATTGGCAACGGACAACGAGCTTCTCCCAATCAGACAAATCGCTTAAGGCGTTAGGGCCAACCGTCAGCACTTGCGAAGAGGAGGCGAAAGCCTCGGCCACGCCGATGAAGTCAGGGGCGGGATCGGTGACGATATAAGCCGATGAATGGGCTAGCAGCGAGCGAAACAAATCTCCGCTGGTAAGACGGAAGACCCGGCAATTCTCTGGAGCGGTCGCGCAGGCTACGGAATAAGACAAGCTGCCTCGATGACGCGGAGCCCCGAAAAAGAAGAAACGGACATCGGGTAAACAAGAGGCGATTTCGTATAGTTTGCGCACCCCGTTTCTGTTTTTGTAAGAGCCAAGCGTGACGCAAACCTTTTCTTCGGGCCTCACCGCGAAATAACGGAGTCCGGCGTTGAGTTCGCTTTCGGGCTCGGAATAGAGGTAGGAGTGAAGCGATGGGCGAAGGACTTCCACCCGGGCGCTTACCCCGTTATTCAAGCAAAACGTTTTCGCGTTTTCCGAAGGAACCAAGACTAAGTCGGCGGCATCAAGGAATCGGCGGCTTCGCTTGGGCAAACGGATTCCCCCGCGCTCATCGACCCTAAGAAGCCGGGCCTCGGGGTCATGCTCGCAATAGAAGGCTGAGACGACCGTTTTTACCCCCGCCTCTTTGAAATCGCGGAGTTTGGCTTCGTCGCGAAGGGAGATAAAATGCGCGATATCAGGCGAGGATAACGGGCCATCGACCCAGGCAATCCCCGCCTTTTCGCACAAAGCCTTTATCGTTTTCCTAAGCCTCGCCCCCTCGAAGACCTCAAGGCAAGGAGAGGGCGAGTAGTGAACGAGGACTTTCATCAATCGTCTAAGGCGTCCGGAGTCACAACCGGTTCGTTAGTCGGGGCTTCGGCCTCTTCGACGGCCTCTTCCTCAGCCATATCCTCGTCGACTTCTTCCTCATCGGAATGGGGAATGATGGCAATCGAGGCGACTTTGGTCCGGTCATCGACCGCGATGATTTTGACGCCTTGCGTATTCCGTCCAGCGATTTTGATTTCGGCGATCGGAGTCCGGATGACGATGCCGGATTGGGTGACGACCAAGAGGTCCTCGTCGCCGTTTACCGCCCGGACGGCGCAGAGATCGCCAGTCTTAGAGGTGGTTTTGATCGTAATGACCCCTTTGGCCCCACGGGAAGTGAGCCGATAGCCATCGTAGGTTCTGATCGAGCCATCCTCCATGGTGATTTCGGTATCTTTGGAGTAGGAGATCTTCCCATAGCCATGGGTGGTAAGCACCAGTATCTTGTCGCCTTCGAGCGAGGAGGTGGCGCCGACGATTTCCGACCCATCGTCAAGGTTCATGCCCTTGACCCCGGCCGCGGTCCGGCCCATATCCCGGACTTCTTCCTCGTTGAAGGAGCAAAGCTTGCCGTTGCTCGAAGCCAAGGAGATGATGGCGGTCCCGTCGGTCCGCTTGACGTCGAAGAGATCGTCGCCGTCTTTCAAGCCGACCGCGATCTTCCCGTTGGTGTGGATCGAGGCGAATTGCTTTAGCGAGGTCCGTTTGACGATGCCGCGTTTCGAGACGAAGAGGAGGTAATTGTTTTCCGGATAATCGTCGCAAGAAACGATCGCCACGACCTTCTCGTCTTTGTCGAGGTTGAGGAAATTCTGGGCCGGCATCCCTTTGCCAATGCGCCCGGAGTCGGGGATTTGGTAACCGCGTAAACGATAGACTCGGCCAAACGAAGAGAAGAAGAGGATGTCGGTGTGGGTTTTGGTGTGAACGATTAGCTTGACGATGTCCCCGCCGACCGTCTTCATGCCGGTGATGCCGCGGCCACCGCGGTGCTGAGCGGAGAAGGTATCGTCGTCAACCCGCTTGATATAGCCGTTTTTGGTCAAGGCGATGATGATGTTCTTCTGCGGGATCAAGTCCTCGTTCTCGATATCGGCGGCTTCATCGGAAATCTCGGTGAGTCGCTTGTCGCCGAACTTGTCTTTGATCTCAGTGAGTTCCTTGACCATAAGGTCGACGATGTTGTCGCGGGAAGAGAGGAGCCGATTGTACTCGGCGATGTTGGCCTCGAGTTTTTCTTTCTCGGCCAAGAGCTTGTCTTGCTCAATCCCCTGGAGGCGGCGTAACGTCATGGCCAGGATGGCTTGGCACTGGGCGTCACTTAGTCCGAAGACCTCGTTGAGCCTGGCGGTTGATTCGGCGTCATCTTTGGAAGAGCGGATGATGGCGATGACCTCATCGATGTGGTCGTGAGCCAATATCAAGCCAACAACGATGTGATGACGGTCGGTGTCTTTCTTTAAAAGGAAGCGGGTTCTGCGGGTTAAAACCTTAACTTGGAAGTCGGAATAATCTTTGAGGATCGAGGTGATAGGCAAGGTTTTCGGCTCGCCGTTTTCCAAGCAAAGATTGATAATGCCAAAGTTGGTTTGGAGGTCGGTGTGCTTAAGCAGGTTGTTGGCGACGACTTCGGGGATGCAGTCTTTCCGAATCTCGATGACGACCCGAATGCCTTCCTTGTTCGATTCGTCACGGACGTCGGTGATGCCATCTATGACTTTGTCGCGAACCAGGGTCCCGATTTGCTGGACCATGTTGGCTTTGTTGACTTGGTAGGGGACCTCGGTGACGACGATCCGGGATTTGCCATTGTCCATCTCCTCGATGTGGTATTTCGAACGGATGGTGATGGTTCCGGTTCCGGTCTGATAAGCATCGAGGATGCCTTGCCGACCCAAGATAATGCCGCCAGTCGGGAAGTCCGGCCCCGGAAGATAGCTTTGCATTATCTCGGCCGGAGTTAAATCCGGGTTCTTGGAAATGGCGATGACGGCGTCGATGGCTTCGCTTAGGTTGTGAGGTGCCATGTTGGTCGCCATACCGACCGCGATGCCTTGCGAACCATTGACAAGCAGGTTCGGGAAGCGGGAAGGAAGGACTTCGGGCTCAGTTTCCGAACCGTCGTAGTTATCGACGAAATCGACGGTATCGCAATTGATGTCACGAACCATCTCCAACGATAACTTGTTCATCCGCGCCTCGGTATAACGCATGGCGGCGGCTTCGTCGCCGTCGATGGAGCCAAAGTTGCCGTGCCCATCGACTAGCGGATAGCGGAGGGAGAAAGGCTGAGCCAAACGGACGAGGGTTCCGTAAAGAGCGGAGTCGCCGTGAGGGTGATACTTACCCATGACGTCGCCGACGATACGGGCGCATTTCTTATACGGGGAAGTCGGGTACATCCCCATCTCGTTCATCCCGAAGATGATCCGGCGTTGAACGGGCTTGAAGCCATCGCGAACATCGGGGATCGCTCGGGAGACGATGACCGACATCGAGTAGTCGAGGAAGGCGGTCCGAACTTCGTCGGTTACATCGCGATCGGTCAGACCGGGGATGATGCCGGAAATAGCCGCTTCTTGGCCGAACATGGCGTCGGCTGATTGCATGCCCTCCATCGACCCTTTGTGGACAGGGGCCGAGGATTCCTCGTTTTCGGCGGGCGATTCTTCGCCTTCGGGAGTGATTTTCTTTTCGTCGTTATCCATTGCTTTTCTCCTCCATTAAATATCGAGGTTCTTAACGAACTTGGCGTTTTTGGCGATGTAATCCCGCCGCGGCGCGACGTCGTCGCCCATGAGCTCGGTGAACGCCTTTTCGGCTTGGGCCGCATCGTCAACGGTGATGCGGATCATCTTTCTAGCCTTCGGGTCCATGGTCGTTTCCCAAAGCTGGGAGGCATCCATTTCGCCTAACCCTTTATAACGCTGGAACGGGTAGCCGGCTTTGAGGTTCAGTTGTTTCTTAAGAACCTCTAGCTGGGCATCGTTGTAGGCGTAATACGGGCTGCCTTTATAATCGATTTTGTATAGCGGCGGCTGGGCGATGTAAACATGTCCGTTGTCGAGCAGCGGCCGCATAAAGCGATAGAAGAAGGTGAGTAGGAGGATACGGATGTGGTCGCCGTCGACGTCAGCATCGGTCATGATGACGATTTTGTTGTAGCGGATTTTGCTAATGTCGAAGGATTCGCGGACGCCGGCGCCGATAGCGGTGATCATATTGCCGATTTCCGCGTTGGCCCAGATTCGGTCTTCCCGGGCTTTTTCGACGTTAAGGATTTTGCCGCGCAGCGGAAGGATGGCTTGGGTTTCCCGATCGCGGCCGTTTTTGGCTGAGCCGCCAGCGGAGTTCCCCTCAACGATATAAAGCTCGCAAATCGCCGGATCTTTCGAAGAACAATCCGCCAGTTTTCCTGGCAAAGTCGTAAGTTCCATCGCGGATTTGCGGGTTTTTTCGCGAGCGTTCTTCGCCGCTTCCCTGGCTTTGGAAGCGAGCTGGACCTTGGAAATAATGGTCTTGGCTTCGTTGGGGTTTTCCAAAAGCCACTGGGAAAGCCCGTCGGCAACGACGGTCGAAACGATCTTCCTGACCTCGGAGTTGCCGAGTTTGGTTTTGGTTTGTCCTTCGTATTGTGGGTTCGGGTGTTTGACCGAGATAACGGCGGTTAAGCCCTCGCGGCAATCGTCGGTCGAGAAATTTTTGTCATCGTCTTTGAGAAATTTGAACTTTCGGGCGTAGTCGTTGATGATGCGGTTCAGCGCCAAGTTAAGCCCCTCGACGTGGGTCCCGCCCTCTTTGGTCGAGATGTTGTTGCAGAAGGAATAGATGCCGTTTTGGTCATAGGAATCAGTCCATTGCAGCGAGACCTCGGCGTAAATCCGTTCCTTGGTCCCGTCGAGCAGAGTGACTTCCTCGGCCCCTTGGCAATAAATAGGGGTCGGGTTCATCGGAACCTTGTTCGAGTCGATGTAGGAGACGTATTCCCGGATGCCGCCGTCATAGCGGAAGGTTTCCCTAACCGGCTCCTCGCCCCGCAAGTCAGTCAAGGTGATGGTGATGCCGCCGTTAAGGAAAGCCATTTGGCGCATGTGGTTGCGGATGGTCTCGTAGTTGTAAACTTGGGTTTCAGTGAAGATGGTCGGGTCGGGTTTGAAAGAGACGGTGGTCCCGGTTTCGTTCGAATCTCCGATCCGTTTCAGATGGCCAACGGGGTGTCCGCCGTTTTCGAAGCGCAGGAAGAACTTCCCGCCATCGCGGCAAACGGTAACGTCCAACCATTCGGAAAGGGCGTTAACGACCGAGGCGCCGACGCCGTGAAGGCCGCCAGACACCTTATAACCCCCATCGCCGCCGAACTTACCGCCGGCATGCAGGATGGTGTAGACCGTCTCAACGCCGGAAAGGCCGGACTTGGCGACGGTGTCGACCGGAACGCCACGGCCATCGTCTTTTACGGTGATCGAATTGTCGGGGTTGATGGTGACTTCGATGTTTTTGCAATAACCGGCCAAAGCCTCATCGATCGAGTTGTCGACGATTTCCCAAACCAGGTGATGCAAACCCGGGGCCGCGGTAGTCGCGATGTACATACCAGGGCGTTTCCGAACGGCTTCAAGCCCTTCGAGAACTTGGATGTCAGCCCCGGAGTAATCGGCTTTGGCTTTTTCCAGCGCCTTTTCGTTCGTCACGTCTTCCTTCACATAAGTGAAGCGGTCTTCTTCCGGAGTGACACCCGGATTTTTGTTTTCTTCTTCTGCCATTTGGTCAGATCCTCCTATTGGCGTTATTGGAAGCGACGTCGATTATCGACGCGCCTTCGATATCAAGTTCGGTCGCGGTCACGAACACTTGCCCCAGCCCCCGCAGCAATTCGAACAGCCGATGAACGCGATCGGAATCCAGCTCGCTGGTTACGTCATCGAGAACGGCGATTGGCTTTTTAGCCGGCGACTCGATAAGGAAGTACGGGGCAAGCTTTAAGGCGATGACCGCGGTCCGGTTCTCCCCCTGCGACCCATAAACGGCAATATCGTCGCCGTTTAGCGTGAGGCCGAAGTCCTCGCGATGGACCCCGATCCCAGTCGCCCGATGGGCTAAATCGCTGTCTAAGGCCGCCTCGAACTCGTCGTTGACCCGCTCGGGGGAAATGTCGTTCCCCTTGATAAACGGGCGATAGACGGCCTTGCAAGCGGCTGTTTGACCGGATAGCCTCCCATAGATCGTCGGCAGGACTTCGTTCAGAGAAGAAACGAACATCATCCGATACGAGATGATGGGCGCGGTCAACTCAGCCATCTGCTGGGTGAAGGTCCGGATCAATTCGACGTTGGGAATCGCGGCCTTGAGGGCGGCGTTCCTCTCCTTGAGCAGGTGCGAGTAGCGGCTGATCAAGGTGAAGTAGTCGTTTGATTGCTTGGAGATGGCGATGTCGAGGTAACTCCGCCTTTCCGCGGGCGCTCCGGCAAACAGTCCAACGTCGCTTGGAGCGAACAGCACCACATTGGCTACCTTGCATAGGTCCGACAGCCGGCGAACCGGCTTGCGGTTGAGCTTGATTCGCTTCCCTTCTTTGCTGAGTTGGAACTCGAGGCTCCGATGCAAATCGCCCTCCATTAAGTCGGCGGCGATCTCAGCCACCGCCTCATCGTCCTTGATGAGCGCGCGATCAGTCGGCGTGCGCCAGGAACGGGCGAGCGAAAGGTAATAGACGGCTTCGGCCAGATTGGTTTTGCCGCTGGCGTTCGGACCGAGGATCAAGTTGATCCCCGGAGCAAATTCGATTTGCAGCGAACTGTATGTGCGAAAGTTTCGAAGAGCAAGGCGAGTGAGGTTCATGCTTCGATCAAGTAAGCGTCTCCCTCGATCGCGACGAGGTCGCCGGGCCGGAGCTTTCGGCCTCGCCGATTCTCCTTCTCCCCATTGACTTCGATTGCGTGGGTCGCCAGATACGCCTTCGCTTCGCCGCCGAAGCCGATGATGGAGACGAATTTCAGCAATTGCCCCAACGTAATGTATTCGGTGCGGATGCGGACTGTTTGCGGCGCCTTGTTACCCATGCCCTTAGTTTACTACTACGTAGTAAAAAACGGTAGACTTTTCTACCGTTTTTTTGAGTGATTTTCAAACGCCCAGCCGATCAATAGACGTGAAGCGGCGTAATAAGCTCTACCGAGGAATCGTCGCTGGGGCTGCGGACTATAAAAGGCCGACTTTCGGTTTGGAAGCAAAGCTCGATATCTTCGCTCCGCAGGGCTTTGATGGCCTCGCTTACAAGCAGCGAATTGATGGCGACCTCCATCCGTTCACCGGTATAGCGGAAGTTGTTAATTTCTTCGTTGGCCGACCCTTTCTCGCGATTCTTGATCGAAAGCTCGATCTTCTCGTCGGACATCAAAAGCTTGATGGCGTTGTCCCTGGCGTTGGAAAGAACCGAGACCCGCTCGATCGCCGAAAGGAATTCCTGAGAATTGACTTGAAGGACGTAATTGAAGATTTTCGGGAAGGCGGCGGAAAGGTTCGGGTAAGTCCCAGGAATCAAACGGGACGAAACGACGGCTCCGTCGAAAGAGAAGAGGGCTTGCTTATCGGAAACGGCAACGTCGACGGTTTTGGCGCCTTCGAACAGCCCAACGATATCCAGAAGGCTTTTGGCGGGGATGTTAACCGACAAATCCAAATCCGAATCGACGGCGATCTTCTTGGTGGCGACCCGAGCGGAGTCGGTGGCGATGGCGGAAAGGGTCCCGCCGCGCAAGGTGAGGCTAATGGCGGTCAAAATAGCGTCCTGAGCGGTTTTAGCCGCGGCGTGGGCACATTGTTCAACCAGGGACGCAAAGTCGTTGCGCTTGACCGTGAAGGTTTTGCCAACGGCCTCCAAAACGATGTCGGGGTATTCGTCGGCCGAGATGCAATTAAGCTTGTAACTGGTGCGATTATCGCCGATTTTCGCCACCGAATTATCGATGACGTCGAAGGAGACCGTCTCGCCTTCCATTTTTCTGGCCCCTTCGGTTAAGGTGTAGGCGTTAACCAAGGTTGCACCTTGCTGGTAATTGGTGATGATCGGTTTGTCGCCAATCATATAAGGAACCGTGGAGCGGACGGTTATCTCCCCGTTGGTTCCGGTAACCTCTAAGCCTTTTTCCGTCAAATCCAATTTAACGTTGTCGAGGATCGGCATCGGGTTTTTGGATGATATGGCTTTCGACGCGCTCAGCAGCGCCTTGAGGAATTGGTTTCGATCAATATTGAGTCTCATTTTTCCGGGGAGCCTCCATTAATATTCTTCGTCTTTAATCTATAAATTTTTTAATAACAATAATAAGGGCGGTGGAAACTGTGGATAACTTGCGTTTTCTGCAGCGAGGCAATGATAGCATATAAGCGAGTGCTGGGAAACTTTTATTTTTATAAAATAAATAGTCCTAGCTTAATCGTCTTTTCAACTCAGAAATGGCAATCGCCATATCGGGGTCAGTTTTCAACGAGTTTTCCACTTTCTTTACACCGTTTATCACCGTGGCGTGATCCTTCCCTCCGAAAGCCTCGCCGATTTTCGAGAACGGGGCGTCGAGCAGATCGCGGATCAGGTACATGGCTATATGCCGGGCCATCGAGATTCGGGCGATGCGGATTTTTCCGGTCAGCTGCGAGGGGGTTAGCGAGTAGAAGTCCGCGACTTTGGCGATGATCTTCTCTTCGTTCAACGCCGATTTGTCTTCTTTTGCCCCCGACAGACTCTTTAAAGCCTTTTCCGCCGAGTCCATGGTAATGTGCTTGGTTGGGTTCAAATTGATCGTGCAGAATATCAGCCGGTTCAAAGCCCCTTCCAGTTCGCGGACGTTTTTGGAGAACTTGGAGGCGATGAAGTTGATGACCTCGTCGTCGAAATCCTCGGGGTTTAGGCCGTTGGCCTCTATCTTCATCCGCAGTATTCGGACGGAGGTATCGACGTCGGGCCTTTGGATCGGCAAAACCAGCCCTTGGGTAAAACGGGTCCTTAAGCGATCGTCGAGGCCGTCGAGCCTCTCGGGTGGCTGGTCGCTCGTCATAACGATTTGCCGCCCTTTATTGACCAAGGCCTGGAATACCACGAAGAACATCTCCATCGTCTTCTTCTTACCAACGATATATTGAATATCGTCAATCAAAAAGACGTCGACGTCTTCGCGGAAATACTTAGCCAGCGAGTTGTCCTCTTTTGAGCCGGTGGCGTATTGGACGTATTCGTCGACAAAATCCGAGGCGGAGATACAAAGGATCCTCATCGATGGATACTTTTCTTTTATCGAGTTGCCAATGGCGTGCAGCAAGTGGGTTTTTCCGAGCCCGGATTCGCTATAAAGCAGCAGCGGGTTGAACATTCTACCAGGGGTGGAAGCGATCATCACTGAGGCTTGAAAAGGTTCGTTATTCGATGAACCAACGACAAAATTATCGAAAGTAAAGTTTGGGTTAAGGTAGGCCTCCGGAAAGAATTCTGGCCCTTTCTTTTCTTCGGACTTCTCCTCCCCCACATCTTCCTTTGATACGAACTCAAGAAGGAAATCGGTCCCGGTTATATCGTCTATAAATGACTTGAGGTCGCCGGCGTAGCTCTTCTCGATAACTTTAGCCGCCAACTTTGTCGAGACGACGATTTTTATTTTGTTCCCCTCAATCGAGATTATCTTCGACCCATCGAAAAAAGTGTCAATTATCCTTTGCCCGTCGGGCTCAGCGGAGAGCTTTTCGGCCATCTTCTTCATGGCCGCCGTCCATATTTCTTCCAATTGGGTTACGGTTTCGTTCATGGTTTTGCTCGGTATGAATTTACCCGTGTTGAGCGCGCGAATCAAGGGTGGCGGAAAGAAAATCAAATTATTCACCGAAAGATAAAGAGAAAACGGCTTTTGGTCGAAAGAATTTAAGTTTTCCACTTTTCCACAAAACCCTATGACGGTGGATAATTTTCGAAAGGAAAATCTGGTGGAAAACACGCTGTTTTCAAGACCTATCCACCAATATTTTGTCTAAAATTCTATTGTATTTTTCGAAAGTATTTGATTTTGTCCACCGTTTTCAACAAAGTTTATCCACACAATAGGTGAAAAACTTTTAAAATGTGACTTATCCACCGTAATTTTGTTGATAACTTTTGGCCTGGTTTTGCCGGTTCGTATACGTGCGCGCTTTAATTGTTGCCCGACTGTTACCGAATCCGTATAATGGCCGGTGCATTACGTATAAGGAGACCGTTTATGAAGAAAACCTATCAGCCTTCGAAAAAGAAACACGCCAATAAAGCCGGGTTCCGTGCTCGGATGGCGACCCCGACCGGGCGCGCCGTTTTGGCTCGTCGCCGCGCTAAAGGCCGCGCGAAAATCGCTGACTAATCGGAATGAAAAGGCTCAATCGCGTTAAGGCTCACCAAGATTTCGACCGAATAATCCGAAACGGTCAGAAAATAAAAACCAAAAACTTCAGCCTTAGCTATTTGCCTGCTTCTCCCGATCAGAATTACACTCGAATCGGCATCGCCGTTGGGAAATCCAATGGCGGAGCCGTTACCCGCGTTAAGGAGAAGAGGCAAGTGAGAGCGATGCTAGCCAAGCGGAACGATTATTCGCTCCCGATCGATCTCATCATCGTCATCCGCCCCTGCTACTCGACCGAGGCGTATGAGGCAAACGAGGAAGAGCTCAACGCTTCCTTGGACCAGATAAGGGAAAAGCTCAATTGAAACACAATAAAAAGACCAAATTGCTTGGATTCGGCGCCCTCCTCCTTGGCGGGGTGCTGCTTTCAAGCTGCACCGCGAACTTCTGCAACGCCCAAGACAAGGCCCATATGGCTTATCCGTATGAGCAGGGCGTCACCATTTATGTCGATAAGGAAGGTTATGAAGCCGTCAAAGCCGACGAGAACCTTTCCAAATTAATCGCCGAGGAAGAGGAAAGGGGCATCGCCGGCCCCGCTTTCGTCGATGACGAAGGCAAAGCCATAAACGATAACGTTTACAAATACGTCCCCTACGAATTGGGGGCTGAGGGCCAAATCACCTTCACCGCCTCCAAGGCGAAAGGGTTGCTGCAGCCCAGCATCATCGATTCGGCTTTTTCCTCGGGCTATGCCATTCCGAGCGTCGAGTATTGGGCCTCGATCGATGATTTCGTTTTGAATGCCGCCACTTACTTGTCGGAGAATCCAACCGCCGTTTACTCTCCGACTGCCGACGGACGCAACCAAGCTTCCGCCGATTACATCAAAGGACTTACCGTCGAGGACATTAACCCTTACGCCGAGCCTGATGAATACGGTGCTGACGGGAAGCTTTCCGAAGCCAACCCCAACAGCATTCTTCGGAATTACGGTTACGTTAAATTCACCGGAGAATCCGGAGAGTTCATGGGCTATTACAATCAATGGGCCAATATCCTCTATGGTTCGGACGAACCGGGTTTGGGGATGGATAACTGTCCAACCCAGGATTTCCTGACCGCTTACGAAAACGCCGTTTTGAACAAGGTTAATTCCAACCGGTCGTGTATCGCCACCCAAGACGGCCTGTTCGGTCATTACGGCGCCCACAACGACTGGGAGGTCAACATATCCAAGAAATCTTGGGGTTACGCCTGGGGGTTGGGATTCCTTGAGGGCTTGCTCGTCTACCCGGTTTCCTGGCTGGTTGATACCTTCGCCTATTCTTTCGATCCGTTGCTAAGCGGCGTCGGTCAGATCGGAGCCTTGATCCTGGTCACCATCATCGTCCGCGGCTTGTTGCTTTTGGTCACCTTCCCGACCACGATGGACACCCAAAAGATGCAGGCTTTGCAGCCTGAATTGGCTAAATTGCAGGCGAAATACCCCAACTCCAACACCAATCAAGCCGAAAAGGCCCGGATGGCGCAGGAGCAAATGGCTTTGTACAAACGACATAAGATTCATCCGTTCCGCCAAATCCTCGTCTTAATCATTCAGTTCCCGGTCTTCATCTGCGTTTGGTCTGGCTTACAGGGTTCGGCCGCTCTCTCTTCCGGTTCGGTTTTGAACCTCAACCTATCTGATACCATTTCGTCGATTCTATTCGACGTCTCCGCCCCTCATTGGTATTACAATACCACCGGTTGGTGGACGGCTCTGATCTTATTCATACTCATGGCCGCCATTCAGATAATGTCGATGCTTTTGCCTCGGATTATCCAGAAAATCCAACTGAAAAAGCAACCGAAGCTAGGGAAGAACCCTGCGGCGAACTCGCAGCAAAAGCAGATGAAATGGGTCTCCATCTTCATCATGGGCTTCACCATTTTGATGGGCTTCTTCCTGCCGTCGGCCATGGCCGTTTACTGGTTGATCGGTGGCCTTATCTCCATCGCTCAGACCGGCATTACCCAGTTGATTATGGCGAAAGCCAAGAAAAAGAGGACTAAATAATGAAGGAATTTACCGCGAAAACCGTTGAGGAAGCCGTAGCCGAAGCTTGCCAAGCCCTTGGCGTCAAAGAAACTTCGCTAGTCTATGGCATCAAGGAAGAGAAGAAAGGACTATTCAAGAAAAGCGCCACCATCGAAGTGTACGAAATCGAGGATGCGGCGGCTTATATTGAAGAGTATCTTCGCAATGCCTTGAAGGCGCTTGGCGTTGAGGCCACCACCGTGTCGGCCATCGAAGAAGACGTCATTAAGGTGACCATCGATTCCCCTCGGAACCCGATTGTCATCGGGAAAAACGGCAAAACGCTCCAAGCTCTGAATGAGGTCGCCAAAGTCGCCTTGTCGACTAAGTTCCGGCATCGCTACCGCATCGTTCTCGATGTCGGCGGTTACAAAGAAGACCGCTACGCCCGCATCGCCCGCATCGCTAGGCGGGTTGCCCATGATGTTGTCCGGAGCCATGTCGATGTCTCGTTGGATCCGATGACTCCCGACGAACGGAGAGTCGTCCACAACGCGTTATCAAATTATCGCGGAGTGAAAACCGAATCCTTCGGCGAAGGGGCGAACCGGGCGGTTCATATCGAATACGTTCCTGACGAGGAAGACAAATAAAGTTCGGCC
Source organism: uncultured bacterium (assembly GCA_949296775.1). GTDB lineage: Bacteria > Bacillota_I > Bacilli_A > RFN20 > CAG-826 > Alloenteromonas. The sequence continues at coordinate 139,533 of CASFQA010000002.1, forward strand.
GTCTCAATGACGGCCTTTTGCTATCATGGAAACAATCGTAGCCTTGGCGACCCCGCCATTGAAAAGCGCCCTTGCCTTAATTCGCGTTTCCGGGGATGACGCTTTTTCGATTTCTTCGCAATTGTTTTCAAAATCATTGCAAAACATAGTTAAACCAACGTTAAAACACGGAGTTTTATCTTGGAAAAATCAAGTGATAGACGATGTGGTTTTGCTGTGTTATCCTGCCGAAAAATCTATGACCGGCGAGCCGGTTATAGAAGTTTCTTGCCATGGTTCGATGCTAATCGCCAACCAGATAATCAACGCCTACCTCTCTAGCGGCGCTCGGTATGCAAAACCGGGCGAATTCACCTTGCGGGCGTTTCTAAACGGCAAGATGGATTTGGTTGAGGCGGAGGCGGTAAACGACTTGATTAACGCTTCAACGGAGGCTGCGAAAGACCTTTCTTTGAAGTCGCTTAAAGGAGAGGCTTCCTCGCTGTTCGCGCCTGTAAAAGATCGAATCGCCTCCTTGTTGGCTTTGCTGGAAACGAACATCGATTTCCCTGAGTACGAAGAAATCGAGCAAGCCTCTTTTTCCGAAGTTTCCAGAGAATGCGCCTCGATCATGGATGACTTATCGTCGCTTATACGCGGCGGCGAAGAAGGAAAGATTGTCAAAGAAGGCATAAAAATCGCGATTTTAGGCGAGCCCAACGTCGGAAAATCCTCCCTCCTAAACGCTTTGCTCGGAGAGGACAAAGCTATCGTTACGGCTATTCCAGGGACGACTAGAGACGTTGTTGAAGGGGAATTTTCAATAGGCGGAATCCCAATCAAGTTGCTTGATACTGCCGGGATTCGCGAATCTGATGACGAGGTGGAACGCATCGGCATCGGCAAGTCTTTGCAGGCCAAGGAGTCGGCCGATCTTATCATTGTGGTCTTAGACGCTTCGTCTGCCCCCTCAGACAAAGACGAGACATTGCTTAAAGATTGCGACCCAGGCAAAACCATCGTCGTTTATAACAAGGTCGATTTATCCAAGCCAAAGGAAGACGGAAAAATATACATATCCGCGAAGCGAAACGAAGTAGAACCGTTGAAAAAGGCGATACTCGACCATTTGCATCTAAGCGATTCGTCTTTCTCATCCCCCTCTTTGTCAAACGATCGGCAACTAGGCTTGCTTCGGCAGGTCTACGCCTGTCTTGAGCAAGCGAAAAACGATGCTGAGGCGGAGGTTGGGATCGATTTAGTGTCATCGTTGCTGCTGAATGCCTATAATCTATCGCGCGAATTGTTGGGGCTAGACCCGACTCTCGACCTGACCGACGAGATCTTTTCTCGTTTCTGCGTAGGTAAATAGCATGTTTTATATCGATTCCCATTGTCATTTAAATGAATCTAGGCTTTATCAGGAAGCCGACCGGATTATCGATTCTGCTTTCGAAGCCGGAGTTAAAACGTTGTTGGTTGTCGGGTGGGACTTCGAATCGTCTGTTCGGGCGGTTGAACTTGCCTCTAGACGCGACGGGGTCTATGCCGCGATTGGTTTTCATCCGGAAAACCTCGATGGCATCAACGAGGACGCGATTTCTCGAATGGCGGAACTTGCCAGCAACAAAAAAGTCATCGCCATCGGAGAGATAGGCCTCGACTATTACTGGCAATCCGACGAACAGACCAAGATTAAGCAAAAAGAATGGTTTCGCCGGCAGTTAATGTTAGCACGCGATCTCGATTTACCGGTTAGTATTCACGCAAGGGAAGCGACCCAGGATGTTTATGACATTTTGAAGGAAATCGAGGTTCCGAGGAAAGGCGTCCTTCACTGCTATTCCGGTTCAGCGGAAATGTTGGCTGAATTTTGCAAACTCGGCTATTACTTTGGGTTCGACGGGCCTATCACCTATAAGAACGCTAAGGAACCGAAGCGGAGCTGCTTGGCTTGCCCGTTGGATCGGATATTGTCGGAAACCGACTCCCCATATTTGCCTCCGACCCCGCATAGAGGGGAGACGAATTACCCGTCCTATATACCATTAATAGTGGAGGAAATGGCGAAAATTCATTCGAAATCCAGCGAAAATGTAGCTATAGCAATTAAAGACAATTTTCAAAAATTGTTCCACGTGAAACTATGAAAAAGACCCCATTTCCAGCCTTAATTGTTGTTGAAGGAGCGACAGACAAGGCTTTAATCGCGTCTTTTCTCGAATGTGAAATTGTAACGGTGAACGGTTCAGCTGTTCCACGTGAAACTTTAGAATATCTTCGGGAAGCTTCCAAAACCCGGACGATCGTTATTTTGACCGACCCTGATTATCCGGGCAAACGAATTCGGGACACCATCGCCAACTACGTTCCGTTGGCTAAGCACGCCTTTATCCCCAAAGAAAAAGCTATCAAACGGCATAAGGTTGGCGTAGCCGAATCGGATCGTGACACGATAATGCAGGCGTTGGGCAACCTTGTCCCGGCATCAAAGGCCGAAGTCAGCGATTTGCTTTATTCCGATTTGTTGGAACTTGGCCTTGTGGGCCCCGATTCTCGAATGCGTCGGGAATGGTTGGAGAAAAAACTCCATTTAGGATACGGCAACGGGAAAACGTTGTTGAATCGTTTGAAGGCCTGCGGTTACACCAAAGAGCAGATAAAGGAGGCGCTTAATGGATCGGAGTAAATATTTTGCTCGGATCGCCGAATACAGATTGTTGGCGAAAAAAGAGGTTGGGCAAAATTTCTTGATCGATGCGGACGTCGCGTCGAGGATCGTTTCCTTGTTAGATGTGAACCACGGCGACAAGGTGCTGGAAATCGGCTGCGGAGCTGGATCCCTAAGCTATTTTCTGACCGAAAAAGAAGCGTCGGTCGACCTCATCGACATCGACGAAGGGCTTTTAACCAAACTGAAGGAAGATTTCACCGACAACAAATGGGTCAATATCCTTCAAGCGAACGCCATGGTTTATGACTATAGGCCATATACCAAAATCATCGGAAACCTCCCGTATTACATAACGTCCGGGATTATCGAAAGAGCTTTGCTTTTGGGCAGCGGCTGCACTAAATTCGTCTTCATGGTTCAGAAAGAAGCCGCCGACCGTCTATTGGCCAAGCCGAAGACCAAGGACTACTCCCCGTTGGCGGTTTTGATTCGGCTGCTGACCGAACCCAAAATCGAGTTCAAAGTTGGCCGCGCTTGCTTCGCCCCGCCACCGCACGTCGATTCGGCGGTCGTCAGTTTTTCCAGCAAAGAGGTCGACCGTGAAAAAGCCATTAAAGCTTTTAAAATAGCGACTATTTGCTTTCAAAAGCGGCGCAAAACCTTAATAAATAATTTGGAATCCATAATTAAAGACAAAGAAAAAATAAAGCAAATACTTATTAAAAATGGATTGGATTTGGCCGTCAGGGCCGAACAATTGACCCCAGAACAATATTTATCGCTCACCGAAGAGGAAATTCTTGTAAAATAACTGCACATATGGACATGAAATCCTATGCGAAAATCAACGTTTCGCTCCGCGTCCTCGGAAAAAGAGAGGACGGGTATCACGACCTTGAAATGGTCAATCTCCCGATCGAACTTCATGACGTGGTTTCGGTCGAAAAAATCGCCGGCGGGGACACCTACATAGTTTGTGATGATCTTCGCTTGATGGGCTTGAAGACCAACCTTTGTCAAAAAGCCGTCGAGGCCATGAGAAATCGTTACCATTTCAAAGAAAACTTTATGATCCACATTCATAAAGAGATCCCTTTTGCCGCAGGATTGGGCGGCGGTTCTTCAAACGCCGCCTGTGTCATGATGGCGATAAACTCTTTGCTGAAACTAAAAGCCAGCATCGATGATTTGGTTGAGCTTGGTCGACCCTTGGGAGCGGACATCCCCTTCTTTTTCTATCTGAAGCCAGCCAAAGTTACGGGAATCGGCGAGATTGTCGAGCCGATAAAATGTGACCACCCCTATTACTGTTTGCTGGTCAAGCCCGAGAAAGGCCTCTCGACGAAGGATGTTTTCGTCGCTTGCGACGAATTTGAGGCAAAACGGATCGACACCGAGGGTGTTATAAAAGGCTTGGAAAATGGCGACGATGATTTTGTTTCGCGTTCCATCGGCAACGACCTTATGCCGGCGGCTGTCAAATTGCTGCCGGAGGTTGGCGAGATCTACGCCTCCCTTATGGACGACGGCTTTACCCTTTGCCAGATGTCGGGTTCCGGGTCGACCGTTTACGCCCTTTCGACAAACCTTAAAAAATGCAAAGAAGCCGAACGGAAATACTCGAAGCTCGGCTATGTATCTATTCTTACTAAGACGCTTTTGTAAAGGAGTACCCCATGAATAAATTTGCAATTATCCTAGCCGCTGGCAAAGGAACGAGAATGAAGAGCTTACGAAGCGATGTTTCTAAGGTCTCGTTCCCGATTTTAGGCCGTCCGATGGTCCGTTATGTCCTTGAGGCACTGAAACCGTTGGGGATGGACGAAATCGTCACTGTCGTAGGTTTTGGTGGCGAAATGACCAAATCGGTAGTCGAAGATAGTTCGGAAGTCGTTTGGCAAAACGAACAAAAAGGCACCGGCCACGCTGTAATGATGGCTTCGGAGATCCTTGAGGATAAAGAGGGAATGACCATCATTTGCTGTGGTGACACCCCTTTATTGACCGACAAAACCTTATCCGCCCTACTTTCCAGCCACGAAACCAACCACAACGACTTGACGATTCTGACTTCTATCGTCGACCACCCCCAAGGATACGGTAGGATTGTAAAAAAGCACGGTCGCGTCGAACGAATCGTCGAGCAAAAAGATTGCACTCCCAAAGAGGCGGAGATCAAAGAAGTAAATGCCGGAGTCTATGTTTTCGACAACGCCGAGCTGTTCAAGGATCTCAAAAGGCTAACCCCGAATAACGCCGCTGGAGAATATTATCTTACCGACGTCATCGCCATGTTCGTGAAAGACGGCAAGAAAGTATCGACTTTTTCTGTCGCCGACGTGAACGAAACCATGGGCGTGAACGACCGTTATCAGCTTTCTAAAGCCGCGAAAATCATCCGTCATCGGATTAATAAAGCATTGATGCTGTCGGGGGTTTCAATCGAAGATCCTGACACCGTTTACGTTTCGCCCAACTCGGTTATCGGGCAGGACACCGTTATTCGTCCAAACACTTATATTCTCGATCATTCCAAGGTTGGATCCGGAAATGTCATCGGCCCGAACACCTACATCGAAAGAACGGAAATCGGGGACGACAACACAGTAGATTCGTGCCATTTAACCGATGTAAAAGTTGGGAACAAAACCACGCTTGGGCCCTATTTCCGGGCTCGGAAAGGCGCGGTAATCCGCGACGGCGCCCACATAGGCAATTTCAACGAGCTCAAAAACGTTGATTTCGGAGAAGGCAGCAAATGCGCCCATCTTTCCTATCTTGGCGATGCGTCTATCGGCAAGGAAGTCAATATAGGGTGCGGGTCGATAATCGCCAATTACGACGGCGTTAACAAGTTCTCGTCGAGCATTGGGGGCCATGCATTCATCGGATCCGGGACAACGCTTATATCGCCTGTGAACGTCGGCGAATACGGATTTACGGCCGCTGGATCGACCATAAATCGCGATGTCGAACCCCACGCCATGGCAATTGCCCGTTCGCGCCAAGAGAACAAAGAAGGCTATGCTGACGTCTTCCACGCCAAGGCTTTAAGCAAAAAAGAAAGCAAATAGCCTATGGTGGTAACTGAGTGTTACGGCAAGAATATCTATCTTGGCGACCAACTCGTTGGTTATATTTCCCGTTTGCCGGACGGCGACTCAGCGTGGTATATCGCCGGAAGAAAGGCAGCGCGAATGACCGCGGATGGAAAAATCGTAATAGCCGGAAAAGTAGTTGGATATATTGACGATTTTGGAGATATCTACATACAGGGTAAACGTCGTGGGCAGATAAGCCCTGGGAACGACTTACTGTTGGAGTCGCTATAAACATTACGAACCGCCTTCCAAGAAGGCGGTTTTTTCTATGCAAAAACTCAAAAACAAGCTATGAAAATAATTTACCAGATATTTTCTTCGTGTTGCGTATTTAATTTTGAAATTAGCTAGGATAGAGTAGGGAAAGACTTTACTTTATCACTAAAACTTTATAAAAAAGATAGTTAATATCGAATGAATATTATAATGATAATGTAGAGGACCATTATAAACAAACCGTGTTGATAAAGAAATAATGATAATGTAAAAGTGTGAAAGTACATTGAAAAGTTTCATCAAATTTTACAAAGAACCATTCTTTGACCAATTGTCTATGTTCTTATTTCTGATATAAGGGCAGACTAAATAAACAGCGGTTTTAGATTGATCGTTTTTATGTGTTCGCTTACTTTGTCCAACGCTTCTAATTCAAAAATAAAAGGTTTTTTGTTGACAACTCCATATTTGGTTTGTTTGTAAAGAAGTGTTTCCATATATATTTTCTTCTATATTATGGGATTTGACATTAAATACGAAAAAGTTCGATCAATTCCTATGTTTTTTTGTTTGTTTGAATTGTGTTTGAAAAACTGCGGGTAAAATGTCATTAAAAAGGCATGAATGTTAATCGTGCTGGAACCTTGGATGCTTTATGCCTTAAGTTATCCGGTTTTTGGCTTCTTGGCTCCTTTAGCTCTAACGTGTTCTACGTGGTCTTAAATAAAAATGTTGGGCGACAATGTTAATGCCGCATTATATTTTCAAAGTGATTTTCGCTGTTTTTAGGCCGTTTAGTGGCGGTGGGGTTGGCGAATGTTGCCAAAATCCGCGCTTTCACCCACAAATAGGGTGAGGCGAAAGCTCAATGCCTGTTTGCTAATTGTCTGATGCTATCTAACTTCTTTTCGTTAGCCATAATCGTTTCCTTCCGTGCCTGGCGGGCAATTCGTAGTAGCAAAATCTTCTTCAACGCGAATTCGAGGAATCGTCCAGACTTTTCTTTCGCGGATTTGAAGACGAGTCTGTCGCTTTGTGGGCTTAAAAAGGGCTTACGCAGAACCTTTTGTTAATGGCTGGGCCCGTCTATCAGTTGGTTGATAATCAGTTCCTTGCGCGTGTTTGCCGAGCTTTTTGGGCACAAAAAAGCCGCCTCCCGCGAAGGAGACGGCTGGAAGTCACAGTTGTGGCTAGAAATTACTTTTTGGCCGCGGCTTGACGCTCGTGAGTGATAGTCGCTTGAGCGGCCGCTAAACGAGCAAGCGGGACGCGGAACGGCGAGCAGGAGACGTAGTCGAGTCCGGCGGCATCATAGAACATGATGGAAGCCGGATCGCCGCCAGTTTCGCCGCAAACGCCGACAAGGAGGTCCGGGCGGGTCGCACGGCCGCGCTCGACCGCGATCTTGATGAGCTCGCCGACGCCTTCGACGTCAACGGTCTGGAACGGGTCGAACTCGTAGATCTTCTTGTCGTAATAGTATTGGAGGAAAGCGCCAGCATCGTCACGGGAGAAGCCCATGGTGAGCTGGGTGAGGTCGTTGGTTCCGAAGGAGAAGAATTCAGCCTCTTTGGCAACGTTGCCGGCCTGGAGGGCGCCTCTCGGGACCTCGATCATGGTGCCGACGTGGTAATGGAGCTTCTTGCCTTCTTTCTCCATTTCCTTTTCGACGGCTTCGACAACGATGTTCTTGGCGAACTTGAATTCCTTAAGCTCGCCGGTGAGCGGGATCATGATTTCCGGCTCGACGTCTTTGCCTAAGTCCTTGCTGGCCTTGATGGCGGCTTGGATGATGGCGGTCGCCTGCATCCGGTAGATTTCCGGGTAAGCGACGCAAAGACGGACGCCACGGAAGCCCATCATTGGGTTGGCTTGGTGGAGCTGGTTGATCCGGTCGCGGACCTTCTGTTCAGAAACGTTGAGTTTCTCGGCCAAATCCTTGATGTTCTTGGCATCATCGATGGTCGGAAGGAATTCGTGTAGAGGCGGATCGAGGAGACGGATGCAGACCATGTCGTCGGGTGCGGACATGTACATCTTATAGAAGTCGTCGACCTGATACGGACGAATCCGCTCGAGGGCGGCTTCCCGCTGCTCGGTGGTCTCGGAGAGAATCATCGAACGCATATTGAGGATCCGGTCGTCGGCGAAGAACATACGTTCAGTCCGGCAGAGGCCAATGCCCTCGGCGCCGAATTTATGGGCGTTATCCGCGTCGAGCGGGGTATTGCAGTTGGCGCGGATCTTCAGCCGGCGATATTTGTCGGCCCAGCCCATTAAACGGCCGAAGTTGCCGCCGAGATCGGCCGGGACCATGGCGATTTCGCCATCGTAGACATAGCCGGTGGAGCCGTCGACGGAGACGACGTCGCCGTCGTGATAGACCTTGTCGCCGATAGTCATGGTGCGAGCGGTTTCGTCGATGATGGCATCGGTGCAGCCGGCGACGCAGCATTTGCCCATCGAACGGGCGACGACCGCGGCGTGGGAAGTCATGCCGCCACGGGCGGTGATGATGGCTTCCGAGTTAACCATGCCGATGATGTCTTCCGGCGAGGTTTCGGCCCGGCAGAGAACGACCTTGACACCAGCATCGTGCTTTTCTTTGCACTCATCGGCGTCGAAGACGAGATGGCCGGTGCCGGCACCCGGGGAGGCCGGAAGCCCTTTGAGGACCGGGGTATGCTTCTTGAGGTCAGCGGGATCGAAAGTGGGGTGGAGAAGGTCGTTGAGACGAGCCGGCTCAACGCGGAGGCAGGCTTCCTTCTCATCGATTAAGCCTTCGTCGACGAGATCGCAGGCGATCTTGAGGGCTGCCCGGGCGGTACGTTTGCCGTTACGGGCCTGGAGGAAATAGAGCTTGCCTTTTTCGATGGTGTACTCCATATCCTGCATATCATGGAAATAATTCTCCATCCGTTTGATGGTGGCCATGAATTCCTCGTAGACCTTCGGCATCCGCTTGGCGAGCTCATCGATGTGGAGCGGGGTGCGAATGCCGGCGACGACGTCTTCGCCTTGGGCGTTCGGAAGGAATTCGGCGTAGATTTTCTTCTCGCCGGTCGACGGGTCACGGGAGAACGCGACCCCGGTTCCCGAATCTTCGCCCATGTTGCCGAAGACCATGGTCTGGACGTTGACGGCGGTGCCCCATTCATAGGGGATGCCGTTCATTTGGCGATAGACGTTGGCCCGTTCGTTGTCCCAGCTGCGGAAGACGGCCGCGACCGCTTCTTTGAGTTGGACATACGGATCGGCGGGGAAATCCTCGCCGAAGGTCTTCTTGTAATAAGCTTTGTAATCTTTGACCAAGCCCTTGAGTTGCTCGGTGGTGACCTCGGTATCGAGCTTATAGCCGTTGTCTTCTTTGATTTTGTCGAGCATGGCGTCCATGTTGGTCCGCGGATGCCCTTTGGCGATGTTGGTGAACATCAAGATGAAGCGGCGATAGGAGTCCCAAGCGAAACGCTCGTTCCCGGTCGCTTCGGCGAGTTCGACGACGGTCTCATCGTTCAAGCCAAGGTTGAGGATGGTGTCCATCATGCCCGGCATAGAGACGCGAGCGCCCGAACGGACGGAGACGAGGAGGGGGGTTCCTTTTCCGCCACCGAAGGCTTTGTTGTTGATCTTTTCGACGTCGTGGACGTGGGCGACGACATCTTCCCACACGGAATCGGGGATCTTCTTCCCGGATTCATAGTAGAGGTTGCAGGCTTCGGTCGTGATCGTGAAGCCTTGGGGGATGTTGACCCCGGCGGCGGTCATTTCGACAAGACCTTTGCCCTTCCCACCAAGAAGCTCTTTGCCTAATTTGGCTTCATGGGCTTCTTTGAAGGAATAAACGTACTTCTTTTCTGCCATTTTTTCCTCCTAATGACATTTATGGGTAGTAAACCCAGCGAAAAGATTTTATCACACCGGCTCTTATTCTTAGAATAAGAAAATGGGTAGGTTTTGCATTCCTCTATATCTTTGCGCGAAGTTATGGCGTTTCTTTTTTCCATTTGGCATAAAATAGGCGAGAAAGAGCCTTATGAACAATTCGCCATTGATACTAACCATCGACTTCGGGACCCAATCGGTTCGGACTTCCGTTTTTGACTCGACCGGCAGTTGTTTAGCCAGCGAGAAAGAGGAATACGACCCTCCGTATTTCTCCTCTAAACCCGGCTACGCCGAGCAGTCGCCGGACTATTACTATGCTTGCCTATGCCGTTGCACCAACCGCCTAAGCAGCAACAATCAACCGTTGTTGCCTCGGGTTAAAGGCGTCACCATGACTTGCTTCCGCGATACCGCGGTGCTTTTGGATAAGGAATGCAATATCGTGCGGCCGGCTATCCTTTGGCTCGACCAAAGATACGCCCACAACAAAAGGAAATTGCCCTGGCTTTCGAAGACTTTGTTTTCCGTCGTCAGAATGACCGAGACGGTCAACATGAACATGCGCCGGACCATGGCCAATTGGTATCAGGAGAACGAACCGGACAATTGGGCCAAAGCCGATAAATACGTCTCCATCTCAACCTATTTTCTTTTTCGGCTCACCGGCCAACTGGTCGACACCCCGTCCAACTACACCGGCCACTACCCTTTGAATTATCGGAAGCAGAAGTTCTATGACAAACCCGAGACCAATCTCAAAGGGCAAATCTTCGGCATTCGGAAGGATCAGCTTTGCGAACTGCGCCCGGCGGGATCGAAGCTCGGCGAGATAAGCGATAAGGCGGCTTCGGAAACCGGGTTGCCGGCGGGGCTCGCGATTTATGCCGCCGGGTCGGACAAGTCCTGTGAGACGTTAGGCTCAGGCGTTTATGATTCTTCCCTTGCGTCTTTGTCTTACGGAACCGCCTGCTCGCTCGAGACCGTTACCAAGAAATACATCGAGCCATACCCCTTTCTTCCCTGCTACCCAAGCGTGCAAAACGGATATTTTAACTTAGATTTGCAGGTTTATCGTGGCTACTGGACCATTAATTGGTTTTTAAAAGAATTCGGGGCGATGAACATCAACGATATGGTCATCGAGATCGTGGACCCCGAGGAATACGATAAGCGGCTTTTGGAAATCGCCCCCGGATCTGACGGCCTTATCCTTCAGCCTTATTGGGGGAGTCAGTTGGAAAAGCCCTGCGTCAAAGGATCGATAGTCGGCTTTTCCGACAGCACGACCAAATTCCATGTTTACAAAGCCTTGGTCGAGGGCATCGCTTACGAGCTTCGGATGGGGATGGAAAGATTCGAGAAAAAACTCCATCGCAAGTTTGACGCCATCCGGATCGCAGGCGGCGGATCGAAGTCGGATGCCGTTTGTCAAGTGACGGCCGATGTCTTCGGCAAGCCGGTTGTTCGGGTTCAAACCAACGAAACCTCCTCTTTGGGGGCGGCCATCGCCGGCTTCTTGGCCATCGGCGTTTATCCCGATACCAAAACCGCGGTCGACCAGATGGTCCACGTCTCGCAAACCTTTTATCCAGATAAAGAAAAGCACGCCATTTACGACGAGCTTTTCTACGGTGCTTACGCAAAACTTTATAAACGATTGCGGAAGACTTATAAATTCTTATTCAACTGGACGTTGAAGGATCGGGGCGAATAGCCTTAGCAATCAATTTCGCTTAAAGGCTTTTTCATCAGCATCCCGAACAGCACGTCACCCGAGGTGAATTTCTTTTCTGAGCGCGGGGCGCAGGCTAAGCGAAGTTCGGTTTCGATCATCAAGGCCATGGCCCGGCTTATTTCGGCTGGGTCCCCGGCAATGGCGTTGCCTTCTTCCTGGGCTTTGGCAATCAAGACCGCCAAGGCACCCGCTAGATCGTAACGTTTGGCTTTTTCGTAGATGTCGTAAGGCAGGCCTTTCGCTTGGTAAGCCCGCACGGCGATGGAGCCAGCGTAAAGAGTCCGGATGTCGGCGTCTTTGAATTTGTCATAGGATTCCGAGATCATCTTGATGCCGGCGGTGCCCCCTTTGGCTAAAGCCGCTTCAAGCGGGGGAACGGCGTTGGTCGCCTCAATCATCTCGTTCCAAACCGCCGCGAAGACGTCTTCCTTCGATTCGAAATAGTGATAGAAAAGGCCGTGCGAGCAGCGGCTGGCGTTGGTGATATCATCGATGGCGACGGCGCCGAAACCTTTGATAGCGAAAACTTTGAGCGAAGTGTCGAGCAACTTACCCCTTCTTTTGTCTTTTACCGCCTGATTTTGTTCTGGTGATCTTGGCATATTGGAAACCTCCCAATGTCAATATACTACGATAACGATTTTTATCATAGGTGGATTGAGAAAGAAATCAACTTTTGATCTTATAAGAGGCAAATATGGAAAAAACCGGATTTCGCAGGTTTTATTGTTCTTCCCTATTAGAAATGGATCTTCTTATTTGGACGCGGTTTTTGTTTGGTTGACAAAAATCACCATAAAATCTAGATTTCCTAGAGTGAAGTCAAGGTTTAAGTCAACGAGAAAAAAGGTCGAAGGTATGGTAATATCCTCTCGCTATGAAAACCTTAGTTTTATATACATCGAACACCGGCTCAACCCAGCGTTATGCCGAGAACTTGGCTTCGGCCCTCAACGCCGATTGCTTCCCGTTGAAAAAATTCAAATGGAAGAAGATCGATGAGTATGGGCTGATCATCTACGGCGGCTGGGTGCAGGGCGGCAAAATCAAAGGCGTTTCCGATTTCCTGGCCCATTACGATGACCTGGAAACGAAGAACGTCATCATTTTCTCTTCCGGGATGGTCGTCCCTTCAAAAGAAGGCCGGGCCGTCATCATCGATTCCAACATCCTCGACGTTTATCACGTCCGTTATTACCAGCTGCGCGGAAGCTTTGACCTCAGCAAACTCAACTTCCTCCAAAGGGCGATGATCAAAATGTATTTCCAACAGATCGAAAACGACCCGAACGCCAACGTCGGTTACAAAAACTTATTGGAATTCCTCGATGAGCCGCTCGATTATTATGACCGCGAGGGGGTTGATAAGATTTTGGCTATCTCCAGGAAGATCTTAGCAGGGGAAGGCGAGAAGTGAAATTAATCGTTGGGCTCGGAAACCCTGGTTCCCAATACGAAGGGACCCGGCATAACATGGGCTATGAGGCGCTCGATGTTTTTGCCGATATGTGCCGAGCCAGCTTCGACAAAAGCGGATTCAAAGGCGTTTATGCGGTGGTCAACAACCCTTCCTTGCCGGAAAAGGTTATTTTGCTGAAGCCGGAAACCTATATGAATCTATCCGGCGATTCGGTTCAACCGTTGATGGCGTTTTATAAGATCGATATCGAAGATCTAGTGGTCGTCTATGACGATATGGCTTTGGAGCCGGGCGTTATTCGCCTACGTCCAGCCGGCTCGAGCGGATCCCACAAAGGCATGCAGAACATTATCGATCGGTTGGGGAGCGATCGAATCAAGCGAATTCGAATCGGCATCGGCGAGCCTCCCCACGGTGGGGCGGATTTCGTTTTGTCAAAACCCCGAGGGGAGGAAAAGACGAGGCTTGACGCCGCCAAAGAGGATGCGGCCCTCGCCATCCGGGATTATTTGCTTCACGATTTCGCCTACGCGATGAACCATCATAACTAAGGAGAAATTTACGGAACTCCTCGATCGCATCAAAACCTTGGAGGTGTTTAAAAAGCTTCGGCTGGGGAAAGGGCGTTTTGTCGTTGAGGAGACGCTGGGCGCCGGGCTGCTTTTTGCCGCCTTATACAAAGACCAACCGGCTGATTACGCCCTGTTGGCCTCCAACCAATACAACGCCCAACGCCTTTATGAGTTTTTGCTAAACTTCCTAAGCGAAGAGGAAGTGGTGTTTTTCCCGGCGGACGAATTGCTCCGGGCCGAATCGCTTTCCTCTTCCCGCGAATTGCTGTCCCAGCGCCTTTATGGGCTCCACCAACTCTTGAAGCCCGGGAAAAAGATCCTAGTCACCCACCCGAGCGCCGCTTTAAGGTTTTTGCCTGATCCGAAACGCTTCGCCGCCGAGACCACCGTGGTGAAAAAAGGCTCGACGCTTGATCTTAGTCAACTGAAGAAACGACTGGTCAATCTCGGCTATGAAGGGGTCAATAAGGTCGACCATTCCCTGCAGTTCGCTTCCCGAGGTGATATCCTGGACGTCTATACCGTCGCTTATCCCGATCCGGTCCGAATTGAGTTTTGGGGCGACGAGGTCGATTCGATAAGGACGTTTGACCCCCAGACGCAGGAGTCAAGGCGAGAACTTGAGGAATGCTCTGTCTTGCCGGCGAGCGACATCTTCCTTGACGAAGAGGAAAAAGCCTTGGTCGACAAAGAGATCGACCAGCGGCTCGCCCAAGCTCGGAACTTGATCGCCCCTGAGCTTTTTGACAACCTCAAAGCCACGGCGGGCGACGCGAAGACCCGTTTGGCCGATCATGATTATCGACCAGGGTTATACAAATATTTCGGCTTATTGAAACCCCACCATTCGGTTTTGGAGTATTTTGCCCCAGACATCGTTTATCTTTGCAATTCCGACGCTTTTTCCTCCTCGGTTCAAATGCTTAGCAAAGAAGCAAATTCCTACTTAACCGACTTGCTTTTGCAGGGATTATGCCTCCCTTCGCTTTCCCAATACCTTTCTTTTGACCAAGCGATCCCTGCTTCCTCGCGGTTAGTGAAAGGCGAGCCTTTTTCCACCAAACCCGACGACTTGGTTTTTCAAGCCCACAAGATTGCCATCACCGGCAAATCCCTGTCCGCCATTTTGCCGACCATCCAAAGCTATCTTTCCACCAACGACAAAGTCGTGCTGTGCCTAAGCGAGCCCCATCAAGAGAAAACGGTGAAAGAATTCTTGTCTGATGGGGGAGTCGAGTTCGAGGACGTCGAGGGTTTGTCTTTGCCGTCTGGGCGGGTCGGCTTTTCCCGTAACGGCTTAAGCGAAGGGTTCGAAGTCCCTTGCCTCGGGGTGGCCTATTTATCGGCCAACGAGCTGTTTGGCCGGCGCATCGTCAATTCGCGCTTCACCTCCCGTTTTAAGGAAGCGACCATTCTTCGGTCATACGAAGATCTTCGCCAAGGCGATTACGTGGTTCATGAGTACAACGGCATCGGGCAATTTATCGACGTCCAGACCATCGAGGTCGATGGGGTCCACCGGGATTTCCTCCACATCGCTTATGCCAACAACGAATACCTCTATGTCCCGCTGGAGCAATTTCGTCTCGTTCGAAAGTATGCCGGGCGCGAAGGGGCCGCCCCCAAATTGTCCAGCCTTTCGAGCAAGGAGTGGGAAAAGAAGAAAAAGAAAATCAAAAGCCGGATTAACGAATTGGCTGACCGGCTTATCGCTCTTTACGGGGAAAGGGCCAACCAAAGAGGGTACGCTTTTCTCCCAGACGACGAGCTGCAACGGCAATTTGAGGAAGAATTCCCCTATCAGCTGACTGATGACCAGCAAAAAGCGGTCGACGCCATAAAAAGCGACATGGAGAAGCCGGAAATCATGGACCGCCTGATCTGCGGCGATGTTGGGTTTGGCAAAACCGAAGTGGCGTTCCGGGCTGCCTTCAAGGCCATCGACAACGGAAAACAAGTGGCTTTGCTTTGCCCAACCACCTTATTGGCCCGCCAACATTACGAAGTGGCGATGGAGCGTTTTTCCTCTTTTGGCGTTCATATCGCCTTGTTCTCAAGGTTGATTCCCGAAGCGACCCAAAAGGCCAATCTGAAGTTGATCGAAGAAGGGAAGATCGACTTGGTTATCGGGACCCACCGTTTGCTGTCGAAGGATTTCCGTTTCCACGATTTGGGCCTGCTCATCGTCGATGAGGAACAGCGGTTTGGGGTTGAGCAGAAGGAATGGATAAAGGAAAAGAAGAAGGAGGTCGACGTCTTGACGTTAAGCGCCACCCCTATCCCGAGGACACTGCAGATGTCTTTGGTCGGCATTCGCCCGATGTCGGAGATCAACACCGCGCCGTCTTCGAGGATGCCGATTCAAACCTATGTCACCCCTTATTCCCCGGCGGTGGTCGACGAACTGATTGCCCGGGAACTGGCTAGGGGAGGGCAGGTTTTCTACGTTCATAACAAAGTCATGTCGATCTACGCCACGGCCTATAAGATTTCTTCTCGAAACCCCCAAGCCCAAGTGGGGGTAGTCCATGGGCAGATGGACAAGGAAGAAATCGAGTCGGTCATGGCCGATTTCTATGATGGAAAACTCAACGTACTGGTTTGCACTTCGATCGTGGAAAACGGCATCGACATTCCTAACGCCAACATGATAATCGTCGAGGACGCCGATACTTTCGGCTTGTCGCAGCTATATCAAATCAAAGGCCGGGTCGGGCGCGGGCAGCGAATCGCCTACGCCTATTTGATGTATCGGGCGAAGAAAAACATGAATGAGGACGCCAAAAAACGCCTTCAAGCCATTCAGGAATTCACCGAATTGGGATCCGGCTACAAAATCGCCCAACGGGACTTAATGATCCGTGGGGCGGGCGACATCCTCGGGCCCGAACAAGCCGGCTTTATCGATTCGGTCGGCCTCGACTTATATTTGAAGATGCTTAACGAGGCGGTCAGCGAAAAGAAAAACGGGAAAGAGGAGGAGCCGCCGAAACCGAAGAAACTATTTGACGTCGACGCCTATATTCCGAAAGAGTACGCGAATAAATCCGACAAAATCGAACTTTATCAAGAATTGGAGTCAATCAATAACGAAGTTGACCTTAATGCCTTCGAGAAAAAGCTTCGGGATATATACGGCCGTCTGCCCGAAGAGGTAAAGCTGCTGATCGTCAAAGCCAGGATCGACATCCTCTCCGAATCGATTGAGTTCGAGTCGGTCAAAGAGGACCGCGATTTGATATTCATCACTTTGTCTAACGAATTCACCTCCGTCTCCGGAATCGGCAACGACCTCTTTAATCTGCTGGTCCCCTATCTTAGCAGCCTCTCGGTTTCCTATTCGAACAAGAAACTGGTCATTCGCCTCCGGAAAGGGGAGGGCGACGAATGGCTCAAGACCTTGGAGAAAGTGCTGCGGTGTTCGATTAAGGCATACGAATCTAGGGTTAGCCAAAAATAGGTTTTTGTTGTTTTGGCAGCTGATTTGCGGGCGTTTTTATCCAAAACAAAAACTTTTCGCTGACGGAATTAGATGTTCGGACTACATATTTATCGAAAGGGAATGCAACAACCTTCCCTTTTAGAAAAGGGAATGTGCTAAACTATTCCCGATGCGGATCGACAAGTTCCTTAAGGTCAGCCGGCTCATCAAGCGGCGCGAACTCGCCAAGCAGCTTTGCGAGGCGGGGGATATCCTGATCAACGGCAAACCCGCCAAACCGAGTTCGGAGGTCGAGGAGGGCCAGCGCCTTAGCCTTACCGTCGGACGTCATCGGATCGAAGCCGAAGTGAAGATGGTTCGGCCTTATGCCAGCAAGGAACAAGCGGAAGCGATGTTTGCGATCCTAAGCGATGAAATAATTAAAGAGGAGGAATTCCATGCTTGATTACAAATTCGAGAAAAACGCCACCTATTTGGTAGCCGGGACCTATGGACCGGATTCGATGGCCCTGATCGATATGTTGGCCCATGAAGAAGGGCGGATCATCGTCTGCGCCGTCAACTACCATAAATTCGCCGAATCCAACGCCGACTTCTCCTCCCTTCAGTTTTATTGCGAAGCGAAGAACATTGAATTCCGGGGCCTGGACACCGATAGCCTGCCCGCGGAGAAAAAATACGTCGAGGGATCGGACTTCAAAGATTGGGCCCGTGATATCCGTTATTCTTTCTTCAAGGAGATTTATACCAAAGAAAAGGCCTCCGCTCTCTTCCTCGCCCATCAGCAGGACGATTTGATCGAAACGTATTTGCTGCAAAAGCAAAGGAAAGCCCATGTTGCCCATTATGGCTTGGCCGCGATTTCCACCGTCGACGACATGATCGTCGTTCGCCCGCTGCTCAATTTCTCCCGTCAAGACCTACTGGATTATAACGCTGAGCACCGGGTGCCGTATTCGGCCTCCGACGCCACCTTCCAAGACCAATATATCCGGAACCCCATTCGGCGCGACGTCATATCGAAGCTCAGCGAGATCGATCGCGACAACATCCTCAACGAGATGCGGGCGGCCAACGATGAAACCATCGGTTTGGTCAAAAACCTAACTTCGAAAATCGAAGAGGGCGAGGAACTCGACATTCGCGGGCTCATCGCCTTGCCGCGCGACGAGTTTGCCTCCACCTTGGTCAAATTCGTTTCGAAAACCGATTCGGCGGTCAACTTGAAAGCCGAGGATATCGCCGGGATCCGGAAGATGTGCTTAGCCCCTCAGCCGAACCTGACTTACAAGCTGTCCCCGACCACCTTCGTCATCAAGGAGTATGACGTCATCACCATCGGTCATGACCCGGACGAACTTCCGTATTGCCTTACGCTCGATAAGCCCGGGGTTTTGGATACCGACGCTTTCTATCTCGATTTCACGATGGGGGCGGAAGACCGGAACATCCATGAAGACGACTATCCGTTGACCATCCGTTCGGTTTTGCCGGCGGACACCTACGTTGTCCACGGATTCCTCGAACCGGTTCGCCGTCTCTATTCGGTTTGGAAGATGCCGTTGGCCCTGCGTTCGATTTGGCCGGTTTTCCTGAACAAGGACGGAAAGATCATCTACGTCCCGACCTTCCGGGCCGATTTCCGGGAATACCATACCTCTATCCTTCGCATCAAATTTGCCGAAAAGAAATAAAAACCGGCGCATTTATTTTGACAACCGACATCAATGTAGTAAGTTTCCCTTGCGTCTACTAGACGTTGCACCAACATTAAGGAGATAACATGAACGACGGACCTGCACCACAAAAACGAAGTGCCTTCTCGGTAATCCTCCCGTATATACTCATGATCGCGACGGTCGGCCTTTTCATTTGGCTCATCGTCTCTAGCTCGGTCGGGAAACCGGTCGAATGGGCTCGCAGCCAGATTGACGACAACGTCGGTTACTCGTTGGTTCTCGATGAGGAAAGCGGCCAACTCGAAGGCGAGCTCAACCACGAGGCAGCCGAGTATCGGGTTTATGCCGTTGAAGTCACCCAAGGCTATAAAGCCGTCTCCGTCACCGGCGGCTATATTGATGCGAACAACCGTTTCGGGACCTTCACGGTTCGGATCGAAGAGGAAGTTTGGTCGGGCGATGGATCTGGCTTTAGGTACATCGATGCCGATGGCAACGAAGGCGACCACGCTTATTACAGCGCCATTTTCCAATCCTGCGTCGCTTATGCCGAAGCTCATCCGATTCAAGGCGTCAATGCTTACTATCGCGTTTTAGACGGCTTCGAGGTTTCTTGGTGGGATTCCTGGGGCCCGACGATCGTGATGCTCGTCATCACCGTCTTGTTGGCCTTCTGGATTCTTTCCCGACTCAACAAATCGGTTTCGGGAATGAACAATTCCGCCTTCTCTTTCAATAAGTCGCCGGCCCGAAAAGCCAATAGCAAAGTCCGCTTTACCGATGTCGCCGGCTGCGACGAGGAAAAGGCCGAGATGGTCGAACTCGTCGAATATCTCAAAGACCCGCATAAATATTCAAAATTCGGGGCGCGCCTCCCCAAAGGCGTCTTGCTTATCGGGCCTCCGGGCACCGGCAAGACCCTTTTAGCCAAAGCGGTCGCCGGGGAAGCGGGCGTCCCCTTCTATTCGATTTCCGGCTCGGATTTCGTCGAGATGTATGTCGGCGTCGGCGCCGGACGGGTCCGGGATTTGTTCCGCCGGGCCAAAGAAACCGCCCCTTGTTTGATCTTCATCGATGAAATCGACGCGGTTGGCCGCCAAAGAGGCGCCGGATTAGGCGGAGGCAACGACGAACGCGAGCAAACCCTCAACCAGTTACTCGTCGAAATGGACGGTTTCGAAGCCAACTCCGGCATCTTGGTCATCGCCGCGACCAACCGGGACGACGTCCTTGATCCGGCTTTGCGTCGGGCGGGCCGGTTTGACCGGACCATCACCGTTTCCTTGCCGGATAAAGCCGGTCGGGAAGCTATCTTCAAAGTCCATGCCAAAAACAAAACCTTGGCCGGGGACGTCAATTTCGCCGCTTTGGCCAAACGGACCGTTGGTTTCTCGGGCGCGGACATCGATAACGTGTTGAACGAAGCGGCGATCCTGGCGGTTAGGGAAAACAAGCCGGCAATCGATCTCTCTGATATCGATGAGGCTATCGATCGGCGGATTTCCGGGCCGGCCAAATCGAGCCGCTCGATGTCGGAGCAAGAACGGAAGGAAGTGGCGTATCACGAAGCCGGACACGCCGTCATCGGCATCAATCTCCCTTATTCCGACAAGGTTCAGAAGATCACCATTATCCCGCGCGGCAATACCGGCGGCCATGTCCTCATGACGCCGGAAGACGACCGGTTCCTTCTAACCAAAAACGAGCTCATCGCTCGGATCACCGGTCTATTGGGCGGTCGGACCTCGGAAGAGATTTTCTTCCAAGACGTGACGACGGGAGCCAGCAACGACATTGAGCAAGCCACCCGCTTGGCCCGCTTGATGGTCACGGAGTTCGGCATGTCAGACCTCGGGCCTATCCAATACGAAAAGGATACCGGCTCCGTCTTCTTGGGCCGCGATTACAATTCCACCCAAAGGAATTTCTCGACCCAAATCGCTTTCGAAATCGATAAGGCGGTTCGCCGCATCATCGAGGAGGCCCACGAGAAAGCCCGTGAGCTCTTGCTTAAACATAAGGATCAGGTCGTTTTGATCGCCGAGACCCTGTTGGAGAAAGAAACCATCACCGCCGAAGAGATCGAATATCTCTGCGCCCACGGGACTCTGCCGCCGAAACCTGAGCCGAAAAAGGACGAACCAGCCATCCCGGCTGAGGAAACTCCGCTTATACCGCCTCCCCCGAGCCCGAAACAAGGGGATGATGGCAAAGCGGCCGAGGAGACCTCGACCGAGCCGTCGTCGCCTAGCGACGACAAACCCGAAGGCGGGCACCAAGCCTAAGGTTAAACCGTCTAGTCTTCTAGGCGGTTTTTATTTGAAAGGAGAGAACATGAAAGCGTTATTAATCAACGGATCGCCCCGAATCAAGGGGAACACCGCCCTCGCCTTAGAGGAAGTGGGGAAGACATTGGAGAAGGAAGGTTTTGAGGTCAAGACGCTTAACGTCGGCCACCTTCCGATCCGCGGCTGCTTAGCTTGCGGGTATTGTCGCGCGAACGGGGAATGCGCGATAAAAGACGTCGTCAACGAAACGAGGCCATTCTTTCTTGAAGCCGATGCCATAATCGTCGGAAGCCCGGTTTATTTCGCTCAGGCCAATGGCACCTTGCTCAGTTACCTTCAACGAATGTTCTATTCGACGAAAACCGATTGGAACTACAAAGTCGGGGCGGCCATCGCGGTCGCAAGACGGGCAGGGACGGTCTCCGCCTTCGATCAGCTGAACAAATTCTTCTCCATCAAGGGGATGAGCATCGCCACCTCAACTTATTGGAATGATGTTTTCGGAGGCGCGGAGGGGGAAGCGAAGCAAGACGAAGAAGGGCTTCAGACCTTGCGCAACCTCGCCCGTCACATCGCCTTCTTGAGCAAGGCCATCGGCAAAGAGAAAGAAACGTCGTCTATTGAAAACGAGACGGCCGCTCATACCAATTTCATCAGATAACCCCGCAGAAATCGGATAACGTAATCAAAAAGGCTTCCGTGGTTTGCCAGGAAGCCTTTTGCTTATTCGAAGGAGAACTGCGAGTTATACAAGGATGCGTAGAACCCGTTTTGGGCCATCAAGGAGTCGTGGGTCCCTTGCTCGACGATGTTCCCGTCGCGCATCACGAGTATCAAGTCGGCGTTTTTGATCGTCGAGAGGCGGTGGGCGATGACGAAGGAGGTCCGCCCTTTGGTTAGGTTGTCCATCGCCTCCTGAATCAGCTCTTCCGTCCGGGTGTCGACGTTGGAGGTCGCTTCGTCGAGGATGAGCAATGGGGCTTTCCTGATCATGGCTCGGGCGATGGTCATCAACTGCTTTTGGCCGGCGGAAATCGAACCCGCGCTTTCGAGATGGCAATCGAATTTGCCGGGCAAGGTTCGGATGAAGTGATAGATGTTGGCTTGCTTAGCGATCTCCTTCAGTTCCTCGTCGCCAATGACCGGGCTATTGTAAAGGAGATTGTCGCGCATGGTTCCGTCGAATACCCAGGTATCCTGCAGCACCATGCCGAATATGTCATGGATTTCCTCCCGCGTTATGTCCTTGGTCGAGATGCCGTCGATTAGAATTTCCCCGGAGTTGATTTCGTAGAAGCGCATCAACAAGTTGACCATGGTGGTCTTGCCCGCCCCGGTCGGCCCGACGATGGCGACTTTCGAACCGGGCCTTATCTTGGCCGAGAAGTCGTGGATGATCTCCCGGGTTTCGTCATAGGAAAAACAGACATGACGGAACTCGACTCCCCCTTTGACCTTGACCCGCCCGTTCTCATCGACGGGGAAATACCGCTTTTTGTCGCTTTCGTCGGCCATCTCCTTTTCCTCCAAGAAGTCAAAGACCCGCTTGGAGGCGGCGGTCGTGGTTTGCAAGGTGTTCATGGCCTGGGCGATCTGCGACATCGGCTGCTGGAACAGGCGGACATAGACCAAGAAAGCCGAGATGGTGCCGAAGCTGACTCCGGCGTCGACGTCGGAAACGATCAACAATCCGCCGACGACCAAGACGGCGATATAGGCGAAGTAGGAGATGAAGCTCATCAACGGCTGCATTAAGCCGCCGAAGAATTGGGCTTTGAACATGGTGGCCCCAAGGGTTTGGTTTTTGGCTTCGAAGGTCGCGTTTTCCCTCCCTTCGGCGTTAAACAGCTTGATGATCAGCTGGCCGGAGAATTTTTCCTCGACCGCGCCATTGACCACCCCGATCTGTTCCTGGCGTTTGAGGAACTGAGGCATGGCGAGCTTCATGATCATCAAGATGAACAAAAGCATCAACGGGATGGAGATAAGGGCGGTCAAAGCCATTTGCCATGAGGTGGCGAACATCCCGATCAAAGATCCGATCAGCATGAAGGCGGACTGCATCAACATCGAGATCGTTTGGTCGAGGGACTGGGCGATGGAGTCGACGTCGTTGGTGACCCGGGAGAGGATATCGCCGATTTGCCGGGAATCGAAATACGACAAGGGGATGACGTTGATTTTCTCGGCGATGGATTTGCGCAGGCTATTGGCATATCGCTGAGTGACCCCAGTCAGCAAGAAGGCGGAAAGGTAGTTAAGCAGGGCGGTGCCGACATAGAAGCCGCCGAGGGTCAGACCAAGGCGGAGTATCAAATCCATATCGATAGACCGGGTCCCGGCATTATCGGCGATTGCGTCGGTAAGCTGCTTCAGTATCTGGGGGGAATAGATGGAAAGGACGACCCCGGCGAGGACGCAGACGGCGGCGACGGCGATGGCCCAGTAGAATTTCTTCGAAGTCCCCAAAATCCTTTTGATGGCCTTCTTCATTTCGTCGCGGGAGACTTTTTCGGTTGGCTGGTGGCGCTTCATAATCCTAACTCCTCC
The DNA here is from genome assembly GCA_949296775.1 of uncultured bacterium. GTDB lineage: Bacteria > Bacillota_I > Bacilli_A > RFN20 > CAG-826 > Alloenteromonas. The sequence goes on from CASFQA010000002.1 coordinate 163,074, forward strand.
TTGCTAAGCTGCGACAAGGCGATGTCCCGGTAAGTGGGGCAGTCCTGCAACAATTGTTTATGGGTGCCCATGCCGACGGCTTTGCCTTCGTCAAGAACGATGATGAGGTCGGCGTCCATGATGGTGCCGATCCGCTGGGCGACGATGATGCGGGTCGCGCCTTTCGAATGCTCTTTGATATTGGTCCTGACTTGGAGGTCGGTTTTGAAGTCGAGCGCGGAGAACGAATCGTCGAAGACGTAGATTTCGGGGTCGGTCGCCACCGCTCGGGCAATGCAAAGCCGTTGCCTTTGCCCGCCGGAGACGTTGGTCCCGCCTTGGGCGATCGGGGCCTCGAACCCTCCATCCATCTTTTCGATGAAGGGGGTGGCGCAGGCGACGTCGGCCGCTTCTTTCATTTTCTCGTCGCTCAAATCGTCCTCTCCGAACTTGATGTTGGATTTGACGGTGCCGGAGAAGAGCAAGCCTCTTTGGGGGACGAAGCCGATTCGCGAACGGAGGTCTTTTTGATCCATCTGCCGGACGTCGACCCCGTCGACTTTGACGGTTCCCTCGCTGACGTCATAAAGGCGGGCGATCATATTGACCAAGGTTGATTTGCCGCAGCCCGTGGCCCCGATGATGGCGACCACGTCGCCTTTCTTGGCTTTGAAATTGATATCGGTTAAGACGTTTTCCTCGCCGTCTGGGTAATGGAAACTTACATGGTCGAACTCGATGGTCCCAAGTTTGGCTGGGCAAAGGGGCTGATCGGGGTTTTTGATGGACGGTTCGGTTTCGATGACCTCGTTGATCCGCTTGGCCGAGACCGAGGCTCGGGGCCACATGACGAACATCATGAGCAGCATCATGAAAGCCATGATGATTTGGGTGGCGAGCATGGTGAAGCTCGAGACGTCGGCATAGGAGATTTCGGCGGCGTTGATCAATGAGGCTCCCAGCCAATAGATGGCTAAGGTGATGCCGTCCATGATAATTATCATGATTGGGGATAGAAGCCCCATAACCCGCCCGGTGAAAAGGTTGAGGTGGGTCAAGTCGTCGTTGGCTTTTTTGAACTTGGCCTCCTGATAGCCTTCGGCGTTGTAGGCGTGGACGACCCGGATGCCGCTTAAATTCTCCCGGGCGATGCCGTTGATTCGGTCGATGTAGCGCTGGCTGACTTTGAACTTCGGCAAAACGACGACCATGATCGCGAAAAGGCAGACGAGGAGCAAGACGACGGCAACCGCGACGGCGGTGGTGAGCTGCCAAGAGGCGGATTCGATTTTGCAGATGGCCCAAATGGCGGTCACCGGGGCGGCGAAAACCATCCGCATCATAAGCAGCATCGTCATCTGGACCTGTTCGATGTCATTGGTGGAACGGGTGACTAAAGACGCGGTGGAGAAGCGGTTTATTTCCTGCAAGGAGAATCGAGAGACCTTAGCGTTCAAGTCGGTGCGGACCGAGGTGGCGAAATGGGCGGCGATGGCGGAGGCTAGAACCGAGATGATGGCCTGGATGATGGCGCTGGAGGCGGTGACTAGAAGCATCATTCCGCCGTTAAGCCAAATATCGCCCATCGAGGCGTTCGCGATGTGCTCCAACATCGGGGCGATGGTTGGGTCGGGCAGCGTCACTTTCTCTAACGCGGCGATGAGGTTTTCCCACGAACCATTGATATCCGAGCTGTTGAATATCGCCAAGAAAGCATCGCCTAACTGGCTCGGATCGGTTTGGTATGACAAATAGGTGATTGAGGTGATGATGTCGGCCATGTAATCGACCATCATCATCGTGCACCACACCTGCATGACGGTTAGGCCGACGATTATCGTTAAGAACACCCAGTCGATGTTTCTGAATCGTTGGAACATTTTCAGCATTCTGGTCCCTCCTCGAAGCGCGCAGTCCTTATTTATGTGACGCGCGCAAAGTTTATGCAAGCAAAAGTATGGCTATATTTTACGCTTATTCGACTTTCGGCAAATTCGGATAGCCAAGGAAGAGGAAATGAAGGATAATCGCCGCGATGAATATCGGCGAGATTGATATTAAAGGCCGGGTGGTCTTGGGCCCGATGGCGGGGGTGACGACCCTTGCCTACCGGGAATTCATGAAAGGGTTCGGAGTCGGGCTTTCCTATTCGGAGATGATTTCCGACTGCGGGCTTTTCTATGGCAACAAGAAAACATTGGATTACGCCTCGACTTCGCCTATTGATCGTCCGGTTGGGTTGCAGCTATTCGGCTTCGACGAGAAAAACTCCGTCGAGGCAATAAAGATATTGGAGGCGAACGCCGATTACGACATCCTTGATTTGAATTTCGGCTGCCCGGTGACCAAGGTCGTCAAAACCGGGGCGGGCTCGGCTTGGATGAAAAAACCGGAGGCGATGGAAAAATATACTCGTTCGGTGGTGGAGGCCAGCTCGAAGCCGGTGACGGCCAAGATCCGCTTGGGCTGGGACGAGGACTCGATTAACGTTTTCGAGGTGGCCGCTAGACTCGAACGAGCGGGAATCAAGGCTTTGACCGTCCATTGCCGAACCCGGGCCCAAGGGTATTCGGGGACGGCCCGTTATGAGGCTATCGCCGGGTTGAAGGACACCTTGTCGATCCCCCTTATCGTGTCGGGGGATATCTATACGGCGTTTGACGCCAAAAAGGCGGTTGACATCACCAAGGCCGATGCCGTGATGGTGGCCCGCGGTGGGGTTGGCCATCCCTATCTGGTGACCCAGATCAACGAATATTTAGATAACGGGGTTTTGCTGGATAATCCGCCGCTAAGTACGCAAATCGGCTATGCTTTGGACTTCGCGAACCGGCTCATCGCTTATAAGGGCGAATACATCGCCGTTAATGAATTGCGGGGTTTGATCCCTCATTTCCTGTCGGGGTTTAAAGGGTATAAAGCCATCCGAAACAACATCGCTATGCACGTTAAGACCAAAGACGATCTTTTCACCATCTTAAACGGTTTGCTTCTTAGGAGCGGGAATGAGAGCTGAGCACGGTTTCCCCTCGTTCTTCGACGAAGAATCGTCGGTATTGATTTTGGGATCTTTTCCTTCCGTTAAATCCCGGGAGGAGAATTTTTACTATGCCAATAAGACCAATCGGTTTTGGAAGGTGCTCGCCGGCGTTTATGGGGAAAGGGAACCGTTCTCTTTGGATGAAAGGAAAGCGTTTCTGAGCAAGCACCGCATAGCCTTATCCGACGCCGTTTACGCTTGCGAGATTACAGGCAGCGCCGATTCCTCGATCAAAGATGTCGTCCCGATGGATCTGAATGACATATTCGAGAAAGCCAAAATAAGCAAGGTCATATTCAATGGCTTGGCGGCCGAGCGGTGCTATTTCGCTTATCAGAAGAAGAGGACAGGCCTGGTTTTCTTTACTTGTCCCTCGACCTCGGCGGCGAATGCGGCCTGCTCGATCGAACGGCTGATCGAACGTTATCAAGAGCCCTTATTGAAATGAAAAGGCTTTCACGGAAAAAGTCCTTGTCTTCGTTAACAAAAAGTATTAAATAGTTCGTCGGCGAACTATTATGGAAGAAATCGTAACGCTGAGAAAGCAATTGATGTTGGCCCAAAGGGCCTTAAGGCGGGAGTTCGATGCGGATTTCGCGCCTAGGATGTCGATCCCTTTATCCCCCTTGGAATGCATGATCTTCAACTTCATGGGCGAGACCGGGTCCGATTCGGCCTCCGAAGTGATCGGCGAATTCAACCTCAATAAATCGACCCTATCGGAAACTTTCTTCGCCTTGGAGAAAAAAGGCCTGATCGAATCGTTTACCTCCGATGAGGACAAGCGGAAAAAACGCTTGGTCATTACCGAGAAGGGGTGGCGCTTCTTCGAAGAGCTACGCCGCATCGACGACGATTTCGAAAAGCGGATCGCCTCATCCCTTGGCGGAGAGTCGAAGCGGCAGGAACTGCTCGCCTTATTGAGCAAAGTAAGCAATGCCCTCGGGGCGGAAAGGAATTGATATGCCTAGCAAAGAAGAAGAACTGGTCATCGAAGCCGTCAAAAGACGGAACGACGAAGAGATCGCCCGGCTGAAGAACGTCCACATCTTCAAGACCCTTTTGAATTACATGAAAGGGTATTGGAAATACGTTTTCTTGGCTTGGGTCTGCGTCGCGGTCGAAGTCGTCTGCGAGGTCTTGATCCCTTTCCTGAGCCAATACGTCATCAATATTATCCAGCCCGAACCGCCGGCGGTCATGACGACCAACGACGTTCCGAGCCTGCTCGTTTACTGCGGCATCATGGTGGCGATGGCCATCGTCTCCTGCATCGGCGGTATCCTCGCCGGTTACTTCGCCGCCATCGCGTCGAGCAATTTCGGCCGAAAGCTTCGCCAGGCGATGTATTACAACATCCAGAACTTCTCCTTCTCCAACATCGACAAGTTCTCCACCGCCTCGCTTATCACCCGGCTTACCACTGACTGCACCAACGTCACTTTCTCGGTCCAGGCTATCGTCCGGATGGTGGTGCGGGCCCCGTTTATGATGGTTTTTGCCGTCGTCATGGCAGCGATTACCTCTTGGCAATTGTCGCTTGTCTTCTTAGGCGCGATTCCGGTCCTCGGATTCGTCTTGTTCTTCATCTCGATCAAAGTCCACCCGACTTTCGTCAAAGTCTTCAACGCTTATGACGATCTCAATGCCTCGGTTCAGGAAAACCTGACCGGCATCCGGGTAGTCAAGTCCTTTGGGCGGGAGCAATTCGAGAACGAGAAGTTCGGCCGCGTCTCCTACTTCATTTACAAAACCTTCCTTCACGCCGAAAGGATTCTCGCCGTCAACTCGCCGTTTATGCAGCTGTCGGTCTATACCTGCATGCTCATCATCTCTTACTTCGGGGCGAGCCTGATCGTTGCTTCCGGCAACGCGCCGACCGGCTTCAACACCGGTACCCTGACCTCGCTGATAAGCTACGTCATGCAGATCCTGATGGCCCTCAACTTCGTTTCGATGGTCTTCGTCATGGTGACCATCGCCCGCAACTCGGCCGAGCGAATCACCGAGGTCATTATGGAGAAACCGGATTTGGCCTCAAAGGAAAACGCTTTGACCGAAGTCAAGGACGGATCGGTTGATTTCGATCACGTCCATTTCCGTTATTCGGACAAGGCGAGCAAAGACGTCTTAAACGACATCAACCTCCATATTCCTTCCGGGGCGACCGTCGGCATCATCGGGGCGACCGGCTCCTCGAAATCGACCCTCGTCTCCCTTGTCGCCCGCCTTTACGACGCCAGCAGCGGCACCGTCAAAGTCGGCGGGGTCGACGTGAAGGATTACGATCTGCCGACCCTCCGCGACGCGGTGGCGGTCGTCTTGCAGAAAAACGTCCTCTTCACCGGGACTATCCGGAGCAACCTCCTCTGGGGGAAAGAGGATGCAACCGATGAGGAGATCAAGCACGCCTGCCACCTGGCCTGCGCCGATGAGTTCATCGAGAAGTTCCCTCAGAAATACGATTCCCCGATCGTTGAAGGCGGGACCAACGTCTCCGGCGGGCAGAAGCAGCGGCTTTGCATCGCCAGGGCCTTATTGAAATCGCCGAAGATCCTCATCCTCGACGACTCGACCTCGGCGGTCGACACCAAGACCGATTCCATGATCCGCGAATCGTTTAAAAACGAGATTCCCGACGTGACCAAATTCATTATCGCCCAACGGGTTTTGTCGATTAAGGATTGCGACATCATTCTCCTGCTCGATGATGGCAAGATCATCGCCCAGGGGACCAACGACGAGCTGATGGAAAGCTCGCCGGTCTATAGAGAGATTTACGAAACCCAACTCGGTGGAGGTGACTTCGATGAGCAATAAGCAGCAGCCCCAGCGGGCCAAACTATCCCTCGGAAGGTCGTTCTCGATCTTCGGCCGCCTCTTCAAGCGGATCTTCTTCTATTCCCCGGCTTTGTTCGTCTTAGCCGTCTTCTCCATCATCATCTCCTCGGCCGCCGGGGTTATCGGTTCTTTATTCACCGGCACCGTCTTGGTCGACGAGATCATCGTGCCGATGATCGAAGGGACCCAGCCGACTTTCCTCGGCATGCCGACCGATCTGACGACCGCCATCGTCATCATGGCCGTCATTTATGGTTTCGGGGTCATCTTCTCCTTCGTCTATCAAATCGTCGTTTCCCAGATTGGCCAAGGGTCGCAGAAAATAATCCGCGATGAGCTTTTCTCCCATATGGAAAGTTTGCCGCTCGCCTATTTCGATACCCGGACCCACGGCGACATCATGTCGATATACACCAATGACATCGATACCCTGCGGGAATTGGTTTCCCGGGTCTTGCCGATGGTCTTGCAGTCTTTGGTCACCATGGTTTGCGCTCTTATCACGATGCTATTCAGCTCTTGGGCTTTGACCTTGGTCGTCTTGGTCTTCTTCGTCATCATCTTGGTGACCGTCTTCTTGGTCTCCGGCCGCTCGGCCTCCTTCTTCATCAACCAGCAGCAATGCTTAGGCAAAACCAATGGCTACATCGAGGAGATGATCGCCGGCCAGAAGGTCATCAAGGTCTTCACCCACGAAAAACAAGCCAAAGAAGGGTTTGACGAGCTTAATGATGAGCTTTGCCTCTATTCGACCAAGGCTCAGCAGTTCTCCAACATCTTGGGCCCGATCACCAATAACCTCGGCAACCTCCAATACGTCGTCTTAGCCCTCATCGGCGGCTTGCTCATCGCTTACGACAAAGCCTCGGTCTCAACCGGGACCATCATCGCCTTCTTAGGGCTCGGGCGCTCCTTCATTATGCCGATCGGCAACCTCTCGATGCAGCTTAACCTCTTCATCACCGCGATGGCCGGGGCGGAGCGGATCTTCGAGCTCATCGATCAGGATAGCGAAGTCGACAATGGCTACGTCCAGCTGGTCTATGCCTTAGAAGGGCCAAACGGCGAGCCGATTAAATCCGAGACCCGGACTGGCAAATGGGCTTGGGAACACCCCCATACCGACGGCTCCCCGACGACCTACACCTGGCTAAAAGGCAAGATCAATATGTACGACGTCGATTTCGCCTATGTTCCCGGGAAAACCGTTCTTCACGACATCACCCTTTATGCCGAACCGGGGCAGAAAGTCGCCTTCGTTGGCCCAACAGGGGCGGGCAAGACCACCATCACCAATCTTCTCAATCGGTTCTATGATATCGAAGACGGGAAGATCCGCTTCGACGACATCAACATCAACAAGATTAAGAAGAAGGATCTCCGCCGGGCCTTGGGCATGGTTTTGCAAGAGACCGCCCTTTTCACCGGCACGGTCAAAGAGAATATCCGTTATGGCAACCCCGAGGCCAGCGATGAGCAGGTCATCGAGGCGGCGAAACTCGCCAACGCCCACAACTTCATCGAGATGTTGCCCAATGGATACGACACCGTCCTTTATGGGGCGGGCGCGGGCTTGTCGCAGGGGCAGCGGCAGCTTATCTCCATTGCCCGGGCGGCCTGTGCCAACCCCCCGGTCCTAATCCTCGACGAAGCCACCTCCTCGATCGACTCCCGGACCGAGAAATTGGTTCAGCAAGGGATGGATGCCATCATGAAAGGCCGGACCGTCTTCGTCATCGCCCACCGTCTATCGACCATTCAGAACAGCGACGTCATCATGGTCCTTCAAGATGGTCGGATCATCGAGCGGGGCAATCACGATTCCTTGCTTGAGCAAAAGGGCAAGTATTACCAGCTCTATACGGGCGGGCAGGCCAAGAAGGCTTAATCGGTTGGGCCGTCTCCATCGCGGGACGGCCTTTTTTCGTCACCTCAAGGGGCATATACTTTGCCCGAGGTCAACTATGGATAAGCAAATCGAGAAGTTATTGAATAAAGAGGCCAAGCGGCAAAACGGGGGCATCGAGCTTATCGCCTCCGAGAACTATCCGTCGAAGGAAACCAGGGCCGTCTGCTCCTCGATCGCCATCGCCAAATACGCCGAAGGGTACCCGGGCCGGCGTTATTATGGAGGATGCGAGAACATCGATGGAATCGAGCGCTTGGCTCAAGAAAGGGCCAAGAAGCTTTTCGGCTGCGCCTATGCCAACGTCCAACCCCATTCGGGTTCGCAAGCCAATTTCGCGGCTTATAAAGCTTTGCTGAATTTGGGGGATCGGGTCCTCTCCCTCCAGCTTAACGATGGGGGCCATCTTACTCATGGTTCACCGGTTTCCTTTTCCTCCAAACTCTATGATTTCCATTTCTATGACCTCGGCATAGACGCCCGGCTGGACTATGACCTTATCGCTCGGCGGCTAGATGAGGTGAACCCCCATTTGTTTTTGGCGGGCTATTCAGCCTATCCCTACGAAATCGATTTTAAGCGCCTCCGGGAAGTCATCGATAGCCACAACGCCCAAAGCCAAACCCACGCCTACTTCATGGTCGACATGGCGCATATCGCGGGGATAATCGCGGCGAAATTAACGCAAAACCCGGTCGATTACGCCGATATCGTAACCAGCACGACCCATAAAACCCTAAGAGGCCCGCGGGGTGGGCTGATCCTTTCCAATCGGTTGGATTTAGCCAAGAAAATCGATTCAGCCATCTTCCCTTATGCCCAAGGGGGGCCGCTCGAGAACATCATCGCCGGCAAGGCGGTGGCCTTTCGGGAGGACGCCTCGCCAAAGTTCGTCAAATACATGACTAAGGTGCTGGAAAACACCAAAGCCTGCAATGACGAATTGTCGCGCCGCGGGGCTAAGGTATCGGGGACGGAAAACCACCTTTTCCTCCTCGATGTCCTGACTTCGTTCGGAATCGATGGCAAGACCGCCCAAGCCGAACTCGAAAGCATCGGCATCACCACGAACAAGAACACCATCCATGGCGAGACTTTGCCTCCGGCTCGGGCCAGCGGGATCCGAATTGGGTTCGCGGCCGCGACGACTCGAGGCTGCAGCAAGAAGCAGGCGATGCAGATCGCCGGCCTTATCTACGATTGCTTGACTAGAGCCAAGCCGAAGAAGGACTTGCGGAAAGCGGTCGAAAAGATCGCCGATAGTTGGAAAGACGTAAACGATCTTTCTTTTTAACTTAATCTCTAGCGCCCTTCTCCGTTTTCTTTTTGGAGTTAGGGAATCCGTTTTCCTCCTTCTTTGGTTTTTTGCCCTTGAAAAGCCAATAAACGGCCTCTTTCTTTTGATTAAAAGAAAATGTAAGATGGGTCGGCCTGCCTTAGGGGGAGTGTTTTTATGGAAGAGAAATTAAACGATCAAGAGCAAGTCCGGTTCGATAAGCTCGCCAAATATCGGGAACTCGGCGTCGATCCGTTCGGGAAGAAATACGAATGGTCTGACCAGATTCGCGACCTGCGGAAGCTTTATGGCGATTTGACGGCTGAGGAGCTCGCGGAGAAAAACATCCATTGCAACGTTGCCGGGCGGCTTTTGGCCATCAGGCGGATGGGGAAAGCCAGCTTCGTCAACATCAAGGACGAATATGGCTCGATCCAAGCTTGGATCGGCATCAACGTCATCGGCGAGCACGATTACGACGTTTTCAAGTTGGCCGACCTCGGCGATATCGTCGGACTTGAGGGCAGCTTGATGAAGTCGCGGACTGGCGAACTCACCATCCACGTCGAGAAATACACCCACATCGTCAAATGTTTGAAGCCTTTGCCGGAAAAATACCACGGCTTGACCGATACCGAGGACCGATACCGTCACCGCTACCTCGACATGATCGTCAACGACGATTCGCGGAAGATCGCTTTGACCCGTCCGGCCATTTTGAAGGAAATCCGGCGTTATTGCGATGACCTTGGCTTCGTCGAAGTCGAGACCCCGGTTCTTTCCCCGATCGCCGGTGGGGCCTCCGCTCGGCCGTTCATCACCCATCACAATGCCCTTGATAAAGATTTCTATCTCCGCATCGCCACCGAGCTCAATCTCAAGAAGGCGATGATCGGCGGCATCGATCGGGTTTATGAAATCGGGCGGATTTTCCGTAATGAGGGCATCGATACCAGGCATAACCCCGAATTCACCACCATCGAGCTTTATCAAGCCTATGGCGATTTGCAGGATATGCGCCATTGGGTTGAGGGGCTCTTCAAGTCGATCGCCGAGAAAGTGATCGGCCAAGACGTGGTCAGCTGGGGCGAGCGGACCATTGATTTCTCCAAGCCTTTCGGCTGGGTCTCGATGACCGACGCCATCAAAGAGAAAACCGGCATCGACTTCACCAAGGAAATGACCTTCGATGAGGCGGTGGCTTTAGCCAAAGAGCACCACGTCGAATTGGAAAAGAGCTGGAATTCGGTCGGCTATATTATCCAAGCCTTCTTCGATGAATTCGTCGAGAAAGACCTGATTCAGCCGACTTTCGTCCATACTTATCCAATCGAGGTCTCGCCTTTGACCAAGAAGAGCGACGACCCGCGTTTCGTCGACCGCTTCGAGCTGTTCATCGGGGGCTTCGAGTTCGGCAACGCCTATACCGAGCTTAACGATCCTTTCGACCAAAAAGAACGCTTCGAGGCCCAATTGGCCGCGAGGAACCGGGGCGACGAAGAGGCGAACGACATCGATTTCTCCTTCCTCGACGCCATGCGTTACGGCATGCCGCCGGCCGGGGGCATCGGGGTTGGCATCGACCGACTTTGCATGCTTTTCACCAATACGATGAACATCCGGGAAGTGCTCCTATTCCCGACCATGAAAGACGAAAAGTAACGGAAGCCGGCTCGTCCGGCTTTTTTCGTGGAGGTTTTCGGTTTCGACGAAAATATTTGGTGATTGTTCGCTTTTCCCTCGTTACATATTCAGTATCGGAGGTGAGAGCTGACGAGGCTGGGTCGATTAAGGATTTGATTGAACTATCCCCCTAACCCCCTTATAATTGCCTAGCCCTTTTGAAGGAAAGGGGCACACGCTTCTATGGTCGCATGGAGACATCCAAGGCGATCCTTAGACCGAAACTAGGAGGTGCAAAATTATGGGAAAGTACGAAATCATGTACATCCTCTCCGCCGGGCTTGATGAAGCCGCCCGCAACGCGGAGATGGAAAAAGTCCACGGCATCCTGACCGCCAACAAGGCGACCATCCGGAATGTCAATGCCTGGGGCGTCCGCGAATTTGCCTATCCGATCAAAAAGCAAACCAAGGGTTTCTATGTCGTGCTTAAAGTCACGGCCGACGCCGCTTGCTTGAAAGAATTTGATCGGGTCTGCAAACTCGACAACCAAGTCATCCGTTTCCTCATCACCGTCGATAAAGACTAAGTTAACAAACAGGAGGACTTAATCATGGTCAATAACGTCGTTCTCGTTGGTCGGTTAACTCGCGACCCCGAGGTCCGCCGGACCCAGACCGGGACCGCGGTGGCATCCTTCACCATCGCCGTCGATGATTCCCGGAGAGGGCCTAACGGAGAAAAAGTCACCATCTTCATGCCGGTTTCCGTCTTCGGAAAATCGGCCGATTCCGTCTCTAGGTTCACTAAGAAAGGGAGCCTAGTCGGCGTCATCGGTCGCTTAACCCAGCGTAAATACGTTCGCCGGACCGACAATGTTGAGGTCACTTCGACTGAGATCGTGGCGAATCAAGTGGAGTTCATGGAGCCGAAGGGAAGCAACGCTTCCGATTCCGGTTACGTGAGCGATGCTCCGAGCGCCGCCGTTCCGTCCTCGCAACTCGATGATGAGACCGAAGGGAAGAACCTCGATAGCCTCGATTTGGATATCGCGAGCGACAACCTCCCCTTCTAAACAATTAACAAGTAAAGAAAGGACCTACCTCAATGGCTTACAAGAAAATCCGTTCGCGTCGGAAGGTCTGCTACTTCAAGAAGAACAAGATCAAATACGTCGACTACAAAGACGTCGAGACCCTTCAGAAGTTCATCTCGCCCGACGGCAAGATCACTCCGCGCGCCATGACCGGCACCAGCGCCAAGTATCAACGGCAGCTGGCCACCGCGATCAAGAATGCCCGCTTCATGGGCCTTCTTACCCAAGTCAAGTAATCTAACTTGATTAACCAAGGCCCCCATCGGCCTTTATCGATATCCCTAGGGTTCCCTCGCCGGAGCCCTTTTTCATATTATTTGGTCGGATTTTCAAGACTTTCCGCCATTTAGGGTAAATGCCTTTACGAAGTTGATGCCAAAAATCTTTGCTCCATCCACTATATGGGCACCGTCCCTCGAGTCGTCTACCCAATCCGATAGGCGCGCCCATCTTTGAAGGACGCTGATCTTTGATTTAACTGTTACAAACCCAAAAAAATTTCGAATTTGTAACACTTGCGCCCCCTTTATCTTCGATGCCTTTAGGCCGACTTTTCTAAGTCTGAACCCTGAATAACGAAGAATCTTCATATTAACGGTGAAAAAGCCCGTTTCCACGGTTCGTGGAACGGTTTCCCATTTAACTTTTCGCCCGGGTTATTAAACTTATAGATATGGATCACATCGCGATTGGCAATTACCTAATCAAACTCCGGGAGAAAGCCGGCTACACCCAGACCGAAGTCGGGAACCTAATCGGGGTCAGCAACAAGACCATTTCCAAATGGGAATGCGGGGATGGCCTGCCGAATTACGATTCCCTTTTGGCTTTGGCCTCTTTATATCACGTGACCGTCGATGAGATATTGCGTTCGGGCGCCAGCGAAAGGAAAATCGAGGCCCCGAAGCCCAAGGATCTGCCTATCGGATATTTGGTCATGGAGATTATCGCCGTGGCGGTGATGGGGCTGTTTGGGATTTTGTTCCTATCTTTAGGCTCGATGGTCGATGTTCGGATATCTTTTGCCTTATCCCTTGTTTCGTTGGCTTCCGGCCTTTCTTTGCATTTGGTTTCTCTGCGTCTTTACGGCTATTCCGACGGGCGGATTAAGATACTCGAAGCCTTTAACCACGGCTTGCTATTCCTGACCTTCGTCGACGCGATGGCCTGTTTCTCAACTGTTTGGATTTGGGGGTTCGGCGGTTCTTTGACCATGGGGGCCGATTTGCTGCTTACCTCGTTCTTCTTGATGGGGATGGTGCCGTCCGGACTGATCTCCGGCTTGTTCGCCTATGGCTTTAGCAAAGGCAATTCCTTTGGGGAAAACGTTTCGCAATACGGGCGCTTCATCATCGGCGGTTTCCTCGCCGCCTCTTCCATCTGTTTGCTGATCGCCATGGTTCCTTTTTTCCAGGAAGGAATGAATGGGGCTGGTATCTATAGCCTGATCGTCATGCTCGTCGCCATCGCCGGCTCGGTCCTTTGCTTCGTTAAGGACGCCTTCTTCGATTATCTATTCAGCCTATTGCTGTTTGCCCTTTGCTTCATCGGCATTTTCGTCACCCAATATCATTGGACGATCTATTCCTCGGGCATTATCCTGCTGACCATTGAATCGGCGGCTTTGTTCGGTTTGCGGTTTCTTTCGCGGCTGGGGCGCTGAATAGGTCAGCGTTTCAAAAGGCATTTTGCGAACGGATAATCTTTTAGATTTCCTCGAGCCTTTATGTTTGAGCAAGAAACAACGCAAAAGCCGAATATTTTCTTAATATTCATAAACGGGGAAATAAATGGCGAAGATGAGGTTGTTTGGCTGTCATTAAGTGAGGATAATTGCCTGATGGGAAAATATCCCTGAGGTCGATTATGAAGACATCCTTCAAGTTCCTGCTGGCCATCTTCGGCTTAACCGGATTAACCGGCGCCGCCCTTTCGGCGATTTCCATTAAGGAAGCGACTGATCCGGAAGCGATCACGCCGGTCGATGCCGCCGCTTCGGCCTGGGCGGGCCTCGATTACGCTTCCTATGGCCAAGAGTTCCAAATGGAGCTCGAGGATCTGATCTATGCGACTGGCCACAAAACCATTGGCTATAGCAGCAACAACGAGGTGCTGAGGAAATCCGATGCCTCTCCCATTAAGGCCTGGGCCGTCGTTCCCTTCTATCATTCAGACGACGAGTACACGGACGATTTCAACAAAGAGCATACCTGGCCCAACTCCCGGGGAGCGGGAAAGTCGGGACCCGGAGCCGACCCGCATATGCTTCGCCCGACCATCAGCAGCGAGAATTCCTTGCGCGGGAATGATTTCTATGGGCCGGAAGGGAATCGGCAATGGGACCCCGGCAGCTTAGGATTTGAAGGGGCTCGAGGCGAAGCCGCCCGCATCATCTTCTACGTCGCCACCCGTTATTACGCGAACAACATGGTTCTTTCCAATAACCCGAATGACGATTGGAACGTCAAGAAATCGATGGGGACGCTTAAGTATTTGGTCGAATGGAACAATCAATACCCCGTCACCGATACCGAGAGGCGGCGGAATGACTATCTGGAGAAGGAGGGATTCGGCCGGAACCCCTTCATCGATAATCCCGACTTGGTCAATTATATCTATGACGTGAACGGTTACCGAACCTCCCCTTATCAAGGCGGGGGCGAAGTCGGCGGGGGCGTTTACCTTTCTTTGTCCCCCTCGACGCTTTCCTTGCCGATTGGAGAGGAAGGGAGCTTTGCCGTCAGCGTTTCGGGGGCGGAGGAAAACACCCTCCAGGCTTATTCCTATGACACCTCGGTCGCGACCGTCGCCGCGATTTCCGATACCGAATACCTCGTCAAAGCCGTCGGGGCCGGCGAGACCTCGATTTACGTCTCCTCTTTTGAGGATCCAAGCGCCGCCGTTTCCTGCTCGGTCAAGGTCTATGATCCGAATGAACCGGTGGCCGGCGACAGCGAGATCGAGTTGACCGCTTCCAGCATGAATCTTGGCGCTTACGTGAGCTCCGATCAAACGGTTGAAGTCGGCGGGGTGCCTTTTGGCTATAACACCGTCGGCGTCTATGACGGTGGCAACATCCAAGTCAAGAAAAAAGCCGGGGCGATTTGGAACGAGGCCGATAATGGGCGGATCGTCTCCATTGAAATGGCTTATGCCAAAGGGGAGGGCAACTTATCATGCTGCTTCGGCGATTCCCTTAAGCCTTCTTCCAACAAAACCGAGCCAAGCATCGCCAACGGGGTATATACTTACCGCCCAAATGGCGATTACTCCTATTTTTGCTTGAAAAACACTTCCGATAATGTCGCCAATCTCGATTACATCAAAATCAATTTTGCCGCCAAGGAGGAAAAACCATCGGTCGAATCGATTTCCCTCTCTCCAACCTCGTTGACCTTGAAGCCGGGGGAAGCGGGGAACTTAACCGCCTCGGTCATTCCGGCTAACGCCGATAAGACTTTGACTTGGAAAAGTTCTGACCAACGGGTGGCGACGGTCGAAGGGAACGGGCTGGTCAAAGCCGTTGGTCCCGGGACCGCGACCATCAGCGTGACGGCCCCAAACGGGGTCAAAGCCCAAGCGGACGTCATGGTTGAAGGGATCGTCAAACCGAGCGAGGTCAGATTAAGCCCAGCCAATCTTGAACTGGATATTGGCGATGACTACCTATTGGAAACCACCGTCTTGCCCGAAGACGCCGACCAATCCGTTGTTTACGCTTCCAGCAACGAAGATGTTGCGACCGTGTCCGAGGATGGCTTAGTCTTCGCCAAATCCGCCGGGACCGTCGTCGTCACCGCTACCTCGACCGCCGATCCGAAGCTTTCCGCCTCGATCAGCGTCACCGTCAAGGGGACCGACGAATCCTATAATATCGAGTTCCCGGCTTCCACGTTGACCCTTAAGCCCGGCGAAAGTGTCTATTTTCCCGTTTCCGTCGTTCCATCGACCGCCAAGGCAGTCGTCGAATCCGACAACCCCGCGGTTGCCTATTTCCAAGACGACCGGATCTATGCGGCCGCTTTGGGGAAAGCTAAGTTAACGGCTTCGATCCCAGGAACCGATTGTTCGGCTTCCTGCTTGGTCAGGGTAGAGGATTCAACTATCGAGGAGCCCGATGACCCCAACGTCCCCGATGAGCCGGCGATTCCTGAAGTCGAGGTCACGGCCTTCGATATCCGTTTCCATGGGAAAGGTATCAGCAAATCCGGCGACTACTTACGCTTGGCTAGCGGGGCGACCGCCACCTTCGAATTAGGCGAGGCCCATAATCGGATAGGGTTCAAGAGCTCGGCCCCGTTTAAACTGTTGGACGGAGCGGAGCCTAACGAACTGAGCGAAAAGGAATACAGCTTCGATGACGGGTATTATGTTTTCGACGCGACCGACTGCCGTTATTTCCAAATCGAGAACGCTGGCCCGGAGGAGATTACGATCGAGGACGTCGCTTTCTATGACGATCCAACGTCCAAAGCCGGCTGCTTTGGCTCAATCGGCGGTTCTGTCGGGGCGGCTTCTATTGCCTTACTGGGCTTGTCGGCCGTATTCTTTGTCCGGAAGAAAAAATATGCTTAACGCTTTGCTAGCCACCTCGACCATCATCGGCATCATCGCCGTCATCGCCGTCATCGCCATCACGATCGCCATTTGCTTCTATATCCTTTCTCCCCATGACGGCGGGAACAAGAAAGACGAATAAGGCTTCCGAAAGGAGGCTTTTTTACTAATCCTGGAAAAGGCTGATATCCTTTCGGATTTTACTCTCGGGTTTTGTTGCTCGTGGCACGGCGTTTGGCGATGGCGTAAGCCGCCAGATTGACGAAGAAATAAAGCAAAGCGACCAAGGAAGAAAGCGTCAATGGGTAATCGACCATCCGGATGTCGAAGAGGGGGAAGACGATGTAACGGTCGGAGACTAGCCCAAATAGATAACGCCCGCCGGAGCTAAGGAGGCAGAGGAGGAAACCAAAGGCGAAGGCGTCCGCGACCGCCCCTTCCTCAATCAATTTGTCGGCGAAAGAAGAAAAACGGGCTGGGTCTTCTTCTTGGGCGGAAGTGCCGGCGAAGAGGATGTCAAATCCGGCGGTCGCGGCATTGACGACCGTCCGATTGTTGGCCTTGATTATATCGGGCAAGAACAAGGAAAGGATGGAGGCGAAGGTGATGATAAAACTGGCGACGAGGGCGGCGATGGATTGCACCGGTGAGCGGAAAAGCCGGGCCAACGCGTTCTTAAGCAGGATCCACATCGAAGGTTTCCCCGTCCTTTAACCTTATTATCCGATTGCCGTATCCGGCATTGGTCTCCGAATGGGTGACTTGGATGACGGTGACATCGTCTTGCTCGTTGATTTGATGGAGCATCTCCATCAGTTTGGTCGCGTTGGCGGAGCTTTGGTAGTTCCTTTTCCTTCAGCTTAGCCAAATCGTTCCCTTTGAGGACCACTTCGCCTGACTTTGGACGTTCTAGTCCCGAAAGGATCGAAAGGAGGGTGGTCTCCCTGAGCCGGAGGAACCTAGAATCGAGAGGAAGTCGCCTTCGTTGACCGTTAAATTAACGTCATTGAGGATCAATGTTCCTTCGACGTAATAATAGGAAACATGCTTAGTTTCCAGCAGGACGATCGGCTTTCCTTTGGTCATCAATGATTATTTTAATCACGTTGATTTGGCTTGCGAAGCCCTTTCCTAATCTTGTTTCTGATTTATTAGAGGTGGAAAATAATTTGCTATGAAAAAACTCTCGCTGCTTATCGCAAGCTTGGCCCTCGGCCTCGGAATGGTCGGAGCCGGAATCGCCGCTTATTCTTCGATTGAACCGGAACCGGTCCTCGCCTGGAGCGGAACCCAAACCTCCACCGAAGGCAACTACTATGAATCGGCCCGGGGGCTCAAAGGCGACGCGTTAACCGAAGCGCTTCACGACATTATCCAAAATGCCAATACGTCTTATAACTGGAGCCGTTATGAAGCGGCCGATGAATACGAGGGTGACTCCTCGAGCATCATGGCCATCTATACCCGTAAGGCTTTCAAAAAGACCGATCATGTTTCTGGGTCGCAAGGATGGAACCGGGAACACGTTTATCCCCAGTCAAAGCTCAGCGGGGCTTCCGATTCCGATAACCATTTGATCTTTGCTTCCGACAACAAGGTCAACAGCGTCCGGAGCAACCATCGACTTGGTCTCGTTTCCAATCACGATAGCCCGGTCATCGATTCCAAAGGTCAGGCGACCGAATGCTATTCATCCGGCTCGGTTTTCGAACCTTGCGATGCCGCGAAAGGGGAAGTGGCTCGGGCGACTTTATACGCCTACGTCATGTATGATCTCTCGATCACCGGCAACTTCACCTCGCTCGAGCTTTGCCTAGAATGGAACGAGGACTATCCTGTCACCAATCGCGAAATCTACCGCAATAACACCGTCTACAAAAACCAAAAGAACCGCAATCCCTTCGTGGATCATCCAGAATTCGCGACCATGATCTTCGACGAATCCTATAACGGCTCGGGGGCTTTGAACGATCAAAACGGGACCGGTGGAGGCGGCTCCGACGTCAATCCTGACTATATCCCCGTTACTTCCGTAAACGTCGCCCAATCTTCGGTCGAGCTCGAAGTGGGGGAGACTTACCTTGCCGAGTGGACGGTCTTGCCGGCTAACGCCAGCGATAAGTCTATAACCGTCTCTTCTTCCAACATCAACGTCGCCTTCGCTTATGCGGACGGATCAGTTCTTGCCAATGGGGTCGGCCGCGCCACCATCACCTTGACCTCGGTCGACGGCCCTTCGGCTAATTTCACGGTTTATGTCATTGAGCCCGAGAAACCGGATGATTCCTCTAGCGTTCCTCCGGTTGATTCCTCGGATGGAAATACTTCGGCTCCCGCTGATTCCTCGGATGAAAGCAGCTCGACTCCCGCTGATTCTTCGGGCACGTCGGAAAACGACGGGGCCGGATGCCGCGGTTCCATCTATGGTTCCATCGGGGCGGCCGCCGTCGCCTTATTGGGATTGGGCCTCCTCTTCTTGGTCCGGAAAAAGAGCCTTAAGCGTTAACTGGCTAGGCTAGAATAGCCTACTTGGGTATAATTGCTTCATGCCTAACGCGCCCCTCAACAAAAACCAGCCCGGGAATCCCCCGGTGAAACCAGCCAAGAAACGGACCAATAAAAGCCCGTTCTCCTCGACCCAAGCCTTGCGGAAGATCCGCATCGCTTCTTTGACGTTGGGGCTGGTGGAGATCGTTTTGGTTGGGTTTGTCGGCCTTTTGTATTTCTACGATCGACCGGCCGGGTTCGTCGAAAACATGAATCCCTGGTACTGGATGCTTTTCGTCGCCGCGATCGCCGCGATCGATTTGCTTTTCATTTGGTATGCGGTGGCGAAGATGACCAAGATAAGGCATCGTTCTGACCTCGACGCCGCCTCGGTTATCGGCAACGATGTCCAAGAGGCCTATAAGTTCGGCGAGATCGGGCTCGCGGTGACCGATGACCAAGGGACCGTCATTTGGACCAATTCCTTTTTCCGGGAACGGTCGCTGGACCTTTTGGATCTAAACATCTTCGACTGGGAGCCTAAGCTCAATAGCTTCAAGGACGCCAACCTCCCCAGCGATTTCCGAGTCGATTTCGACTGCGGCGGTTTCTTTTTCTCCGCCCGTTATCTGCCGGATGCCAAATTGTTCATCTTCCGCGATTTGACCGATTACCATACCATCGAGACCACCTCCGAGGCTCAACGGCTGGTCATCGGATTCTTAATGATCGATAACTACGATGAGAAGTTCGAACGGAGCGAGGAAGGGAATTCCGACGTTTTGACCAATGTTCGCCAAGCCATCATCGAATACGGGAAAGATCACGATATCTGCTTACGGCGTTATCGTTCCGACTCCTATTTCCTGATTTGCCATTACTCGGCCCTCGATCAAATCATCAAAGACGACTTCTCGATCCTGAAGAAGGTTCGTCAGGCCGGGGAAGGGCAGAACTTCGTCCCGACCCTCTCGATCGGCATCGCCTATGGGATGGATATCGTCAACCGCCTTTCGGAAATGGCGACCAACGCTTTGAACATCGCCATGTCACGCGGCGGCGATCAGGCGGTCGTGGCCAAAGTCGGCGACGAGCTGCAGTTCTTCGGCGGCAAGACGCCATCGATCGAAAACACCAACCGGGTTCAGTTCCGTTCCTTGGCCGATTCGGTTATCTCCTTGATCAGAAACGCCCCGATGGTTCTGGTTTCCGGCCATTCGCGGATGGATATGGACGCCTTTGGGGCTTGCCTTGGCATATACGCCATCTGCCAGCACGTTGGCAAACCCTGCCGCATCATTTATGACATGAAGGATACCGAAATCAAAACCCGATCGGCCATTCAATCGGTCTTCGGCAAAAACTTCGAACGGATGTCGATCTCTCCATCCGAGGCGGCCGAGCGGGTCCGTTCCTCGACCCTTTTCGTGGTCGTCGACGTCGGGGTGCCGGATAACGTCATGGGGCGGCTGGCTTTGGAGAAGGCGGCGAAGGTCGTGGTCATCGACCACCATCGTCCGGGGGACAAAACCATCGCCAAGCCGATTCTCAATCACACCGATTCCAGCGCCTCCTCGACTTGTGAGATCATCGCCGAGATGCTCCATTACGCCAACGGGCCGCGGATCGAAGTCTCGCCGACCATCGCGACGTTCATGCTCTCGGGCATGTTCCTCGACACCAATTTCTTCAAATCGCAATCGACCGGGGCCCGAACCTTCGAGGCGGCCGAGATCCTTAAAGGGTATGGGGCCGATAATATCGCGGCCGACGGATATCTGAAGGACGAGTTCGAGGAATACGCTTATATCGCCATGCTTTCCTCAACCGTCAAAACCCCGGAGATGGGGGTCGTCTATTGCTGCGCCTCCGATGAGGACAAACCGATCGACGACGTCACCATCTCGAAACTCGCCAATTACTACATGAACGCGAAAGGGGTTAACGCCTCCTTCGCTATCGGGCGGATTTCGGCGAAGGCGGTTAAAATATCCGGACGGAGCGATGGAAGCATCAACGTCCAATACCTATTGGAGAAACTCGGAGGCGGGGGACATTTCACCATGGCCGCCGCGGTGCTGACCGATATCACCCCATCGGGGGCCGCCGATCGCCTTGAGGATGTCCTCAAGAACCATCTTGATCAAGCACGGGCCGCCAATGTGCCCGAAGGAGGAATATAAAATGAAAGTCATTTTGCTGACCGACGTGAAGAAGCTCGGGAAGAAAGGCGATACCGTCGAGGTATCGGACGGCTACGGGTCCAATTACCTGATCCCAAAGGGGTTGGCGGTTTCCTCCACCGTTTCGAGCCAAAAGGAATTGGCTAAGCAAAACGCCGCCGAGGAAGCGCGGCAAAAGCAGCTGAAGGCCGAAGCCGAGGAGCTTTCCAAACGGCTTGAGCACATCAACGTCGAGTTCAAGGCCAAAGTCGGTTCCGACGGGCGGATGTTCGGCTCGATCTCGCCCAAGGAAATCGAGGAGGGGATGCTCAAGCAGTGGGGCATCAAAATCGATAAGCGGAAGTTCGTCGATAAATATCCGGCGAACGCGTTGGGCTATACCCGGCTGAAAATTGAGCTTTACCACGGAACGGAAGGGACGGTTTACGGGACCGTCAACGTTCACATCGCCGAGGAGAAGTGATGGCTAAAGTCATTTCGCTGCCTTCCAATATCGAGGCCGAACGGTCGGTGCTCGGGGCGATGCTTATCTCCCCCGAGGCCGCCTCCATCGCCATTGGCTCACTGGAGGAAAAGGATTTTTCCGGCGTCGATATGCGCAACAACCTCATTTTCCGGGCGATGAACGAATTAGCCCTCGCCTCCAAACCGATCGACCCCCAAACCGTGAACGATCAACTGGTGGCGATGAAGCTCGATTCGGAAGTGGAGATAGGGTATCTTCTCGAACTCATGAACACGGCGATTTTCCCGCAGAACATCGATAACTATATCGATATGGTCCATGAGCAATCGGTTTTGCGGCAATTGCTGCTCGAAACATCGAAGATCCAAGACGAGTATGCCAAAGGAGTCCCGAACATCGGGGATTTCATCCTTCAAAGCAACGACGCCATTTCTCGGATTGCCCAACAACGGCGGACCGCCGGGATGAAGTCAGCTAAAGAAGTCGCGAAGCAGGTAAATGACGAGTTGGCGGCGGCGACCGCCGGCTCCATCGACACCCTAACTGGCGTCGACACCGGTTATAAAAAACTAAATTCTTACACCCATGGCTGGCAAAAGGGAGATTTGATCATCCTTGCGGCCCGACCCTCGGTCGGAAAGACGGCTTTGGGCATGAACTTTGCCTACAACGCGGCCGTAAGGGGGCTGCCGGTCGCTTTCTTTTCCCTCGAGATGAGCGCTCCCTCGATCATGAAAAGGCTTTTGGCCTGCGCCTCGGGGGTATCGAACGAAAAAATCCAAACCGGTTTCCTGAACGCTTCGGAGAAAACCCGAATCAAAGCCGCGATCGATGACATTTCCAAAACCAAGCTTTTCATCGACGACACCGCCAACTGCAAGCTCGGTGATATCATGTCGAACGCGACCAAACTTAAGAACTCCTATCCGGATTTAGGGCTAATCGTCATCGATTATTTGGGCCGGATTCGTCTTACTGATCGCTTGGGGGCCAGCGACCGCCGGGAGCAGGAAGTCGGGTTGATTTCCGGCCAACTCAAGCAATTGGCCCGAACCCTCAACGTCCCCGTCATTTGCTTGTGTCAGCTTAACCGCGGCGTCGAGGACAACAATTCGAAGATCCCCTCTCTTTCCAACCTCCGGGAATCTGGCTCGATTGAGGCCGACGCCGATATCGTCATGCTCCTTTATCGGGCGGACTATTACACGGCGTTGGGCCAATCGCTTAATAAGAAAGGGTTCAAGAAAGACGAGGATAACAGCCCGGAGAAAGACGGGAAGAAAGACACCGGGACCTCAATCGTCCAATGCATCGTCGCGAAAAACCGGAACGGGAAAGTCGGGACGATTGATTTGATGTTCGAGCGGTCCTTATCACGTTTCGACAATCCTTCTCTCGAATACCAAGAGGCGATGGCGGCTCAGCGGGCCATGGAAGGCGAATGATCAAGATCGCTTTCCTCGCCAGCGGGTCGAAAGGCAACGCCACTTTGATAACCGACGGGTCCTCTTTGATCCTTATCGATATGGGGATCGGCAAAAGGAGGCTGCAGGAAGGCTGCGCCCTTTTCGATAAAACGGATAAAGACATCGACGCCGTTTTCTTTACCCATAACCATAACGACCATATTTCCGGCTGGCGTTATCTTCCTTCTTCCCTTAAGGTCTATGCCTCTTTTCCTTATAGCGAGAACAAGCCTTTTTCCTTAATCAAAGCCGGGGACCGGATTGAAGTGGGCCAAATCGCGGTCACCGCTTTGTCGGCGAGCCACGATGCCCGAAACCCCTTGTCGTATTTAATCGAGGTCGGTCAGGAGAAGCTTGCCTACGTGACCGACACGGGTTACATCCCGAAGAAAACCCTCAACTCCATTACCGACTGCGATTATTATCTGCTTGAATCCAACCACGACCCTTCCTTAGAGGCCCATTCGGGGCGTTCGGCCGCTTTGGTCGCTAGGGTGCTTGGCAAGAAAGGGCGTCTTTCCAACGAGGACTCCGCCAAATACTTCCTTAAAGCTTACGGGGAGAAAACCAAGGCTTGCTACTTGGCCCATTTAAGCGAGGATTGTAATTATCCGGAGTTGGCCTTAAAGACCTATTGCCAAACGGCTGAGAAGCTCGGGGTCGACTTGAGCGGGATCGCCTTGGTCGTGACCTCGCAGTCGGAAACCGTCTATGGAGGCGATGGGTGGTGAAGATCATCGTCCATTGCATCGGCCACCTTAAGGAAGGTTATTGGAAGGCGGCCCAGGAAGAATACGCCAAACGGCTGCAAGGGTATGGGGAATTGCTTATCAAGGAATACCCCGATTACCCGATTCCGAATAAGGCGGGGCCCAAGGAAGAAACGGAAATCAAAAACAAGGAAGGGCAAGCAATCCTGAAGGCTTTGAAGCCGAGCGATTTCTTGGTTATCTTAGACTTAAACCATCCAGGTATCGATTCGGTGGGTTTCGCAGGGCAATTAAACGAGTATTTTCGCCTCGGGGGCTCGACCGTCCATTTCGCCATCGGCGGTTCCCTCGGCCTTGCCGACGAGCTTAAGCATCGGGCCAACGCCGTCCTTTGCTTCAGCAAGATGACCTTCCCCCATCAATTAGCCCGGATTATGCTGCTTGAGCAGCTCTACCGGGCTTTCCGGATCAATAAGAACGAGCCGTACCATAAGTAATGAAACATTTGAATGTTTCAAATCCCGCCTATGAAAAAAGCCGCCTTGACCAGGCGGCTGATTTTCGATGGCGTCAGATTTTCATGGCCACTTCGTAAGCCCGCCAAATGACGGTCCGAAGATTGCCGGGGGCGATGCAATCGCCAACTAGATGGACGTGACGCCCGCCTTTGGCTAAGGGTTTGGGGTTATAGCCGATAGCTGAGATAACCGAATCGGCGGGCACCCTCTTTTCCCCTTCTTTGGTTTTGATGACCACTTCCCCATCTTTGATCTCGGCGATGGTGGATTCGAGGTAGACCGGGACGCCGTGCAGTTGGAAATATTCCCTTAGATAGGTCGAGTTGGCCATGCAGACCCCGCTTTGCTTGATGAGGTCGTCCTTCCCTTCGACGATGAAGGGGTGTTTGCCGTCTAAAGACAGCTCGTAGGCGATTTCCGAGCCGGTTAAGCCGCCGCCGATGACGGCGACTTTATCGCCGACCGGGGCACCGTTAAGGAAGTCGATGGCTTCAATAGCCTTCTCAAAACCTTTGATTGGCAGCTTTTTGGCGCTGGCCCCGGTCGCGATAACCACCTCCTCGACCCCTAAAGACGACAGGTCTTTGACTTCGGTGTTTAGGCGGATCTCGATGCCGAGTTTCTTCATTTGCCGTTCATACCATTTCTCAAGCTCGCGGAGTTTGCCTTTGAAGGAAGCGGACGAAGCGGGGATGAAGGTGCCGCCTAGATGATCGTTTTTCTCGTAGATGATCGGGGTATGGCCGCGTCTAGCCAAAACCCGGGCCGTTTCCATCCCACCGATGCCGCCGCCGATGACGGCGACTTTCTTTGGGTGCTTGGTTTTCTCGATGTAGTGCTTAGTCGTCTGCATCGTCTCGGCGTTGACCGCGCAGCGGGCCATATGCAGCGTGTCATTAAGCGATTGGTCGTTGGGCACCCCCTTGTAATGGGCGAAGTTGAAGCAGCCGGCGTGGCAGCAGATGCAGGGTCGGATGTCCTCCATGTCATCGCGCATTATTTTCGTGACCCATTCTTCGTCGGCTAAGAATTGCCGCGCGACCCCCATGGCATCGATTTTCCCTTCTTTTATTGATTCGGCGGCGACGTAGGGATCCATTCTCCCGGCGGCGACGACGGGAACGCTGACATGTTTTCTCAATTCCTCGACCTCGGCGAGGTTGGTGTTCTCCGGCATGTAGATCGGCGGGTGGGCCCAATACCAGGCGTCGTAGGTGCCGTTATCGCAGTTGAGCATGTCGTAGCCGGCTTCGATCAATAGTTTGGCGGCTTCGATCGATTCCTCCATATCGCGTCCGACCTCGGTGTATTCCTCACCCGGCAACGCCCCTTGGCGGAAGCCCTTGGTCTTGGAGACGACCGAATACCGGAGCGAGACCGGGAAATCTTTGCCGCATTCGGCTTTGATGGCTTTGACGATCTCGATCGGGAAGCGGAGGCGATTCTCCAACGAGCCGCCGTATTCATCGGTTCGATGATTGGTGTATTTAAGGGTGAATTGATCGAGAAGATAGCCTTCATGAACGGCGTGAATCTCAATTCCGTCGACTCCGGATTGTTGGCAAAGGACGGCCACTTTGACGAAAGCGTCGATGTATTTTTGAATTTCCTCAACCGTCATGGCCCTAGAGGGGACCTTATCGCTCCAGCGGTTGGGGAGGTCGGAAGCCGACATACAGGCGGCGTCGACGTCGAGGAAGGGCTTGCAGATGGCCCGGAGGACTTTATTGGTGTAAACCATCTCCATTAAGTGGTTTACCGCCATTGAGCGGCCAAAACCGGCCGTTACCTGAACGAACATCTTCGACCCGTATTTATGGATTTCGTCCATAAAGGGCTTTAGCTTCTTATACATTCCCTTATTGGAGTAAAGCCATTGCCCGCCGAGCGGATTCTTAAGCGGGGCGATCCCCGGCAGGATTAAGCCGACGTTGTTTTTGGCTTTGCCAAGCAGGAAGTTGGCCGCCTCTTTGTCGAAGTGGGGCCGTTCCATCCAGCCGAAAATCGAAGTCCCGCCCATCGAGGTCATGACGATGCGGTTTTTGATTTCGCAGTTCCCGATCTTCCAACTGGAGAAGAGGGGCTCAAGTCTTTTGTCCATAAAGGTACTCCTTGCGATATGAACACCATTTTACCACAAATCAGTCGATTAAACCGAAATGACGGACGGCTTTGGCCCAGCCATCCTCATCGATATCGCAGGTCACGTAATCGGCCACCGCCTTGAGGTCGCTGACGGCGTTGCCCATGGCCACGGCGGTTCCGGTGAAGAGAGTCATCTCCATATCGTTGTTGCCGTCGCCCAAGCTCATGGCTTCGCTGGCATCGTAACCATAGTATTCGAGGACCGACATGATGCCCTTGGCCTTGTCGGAGTCTTTTAGCATGACGTCGACCGCGTATTCGTCCCAGCGGGCGAATTTGCAGTCTTCGAGGTGGGGAGCGAGGAGTTTTTCCTCGAATTCGCCGCAAAAAGCGATCATTTGATAGACGATTCGATCGTAATGATCGGGGAAGGTCCGCGGCTGGGGAAAGCGGGTTCGGTATTTTTCGTGGGCGGAGATGACCCGTTCGTCGATCATGTTGATGTGGCCTTCGTTTTCCTCGATGAGGGTCAATCCGAATTTGAGCCGCTTTGCGAACATGATCATCTTGTCGACCACCGTCGAGGGTATCGGATAACGGTAAATGATGGAGGAGCCGATGATGGCATTGCTGCCGTTCATGGTAATTAAGCCATCGGGGGTGATATGGTCAAGAACCCCGGATTTCCGGATGAGGTAATAGTTCCTTCCGGAGCAAAGGAAGACTTTGATGTTGTTCCGTTGCAAGGCTTTGATGGCCTCGATGGCCGAAGGGGGGATCTGGTGGGTTTTGTGCGAGAAAAGGGTGCCGTCGATATCGGTGAAGACGATTTTGACTTTGTTTCGCCGGTTGTCGATGCCCATATCCTCTCCTTCCTAGATTTTATCTAAACCCATCGGCTGGGTGATGGTAAAATCTTTTGCGGTTAATAATATGCTTTACGTTGAGTTTGACAAGTACGAGTCGTATGTGGACCCCAAAAATAAGCTGGTTCACGCCTATTTGGGGAAAGACGGCACCCCGTTTTACGTCGAGCCGGGTTTCTATGAAGGCTTGATGGGTTTCAAGGAGAAACGGGCGGAGCGGTTTACCGAGATCATGGAAGCCATCGACAAGACCATCGAGAAATACCATAAGGTCATCTTCACCGCCGACTTTGAGAATCCTTGGATCGAAAGAGAGGGCTATATTTACCGCGAGATCCATGACCTCACCGATCCCCTGCTTATTTTTGTCGAGGATAAGTCCCGGGGTTCGGATTACGGCGATTAGCCCTCAATAGGCCAATCAAAACGGCGATGCCGCCGATAAACAAAATTATCGACCAGAATTGGGATGGCGAAAGGCCGCGGATTAGCGACCCCCTTTCGTCGCCCCGGTAGAATTCGATGATGAAGCGCCATAAGCCATAGCTAAGCATGTAAGTTGGGATGGTGAGGTTCGTTTTCCTTTTGTAGGCCCAATAGATCAAGACGATCGATAAAAGGAAAAGGAAAATCGCCTCCATTAGGTTGGTCGGGATGACCGCCTCATCCATCATCGGGAAGCGAATGCCGATCCAGGTGGAGGTTGGCACCCCATAGCAGCAGCCGGCCATGAAGCAGCCGAGCCGCCCGCAGGCATGGGCTCCGGCCAAGCATCCAGGAACGATCGGCAGCATCGTCAGCAAGGTCCTTTTAACCGTTTTTCTTAGATAAACCGCATAGCATAGGGCAAAGAGCAGGATTGCGAACGCCAGCCCGCCGAAGAAAGTCATTTTGTTCGACCAAACGTAATTCGTGGGGTCGTATAGATAATCGTAGAGATTCTGAAACAGCAGCCCCCCGGCGAATCCGGCGGCGACGCAAAGCAAGGCCACGATCTCGATGATGGACATTTCCAATCGTCGGGCTTTTTCGATGTGGCCATACCATTCGAAAACCAAGACGGCGATGATTAAGCCGAGAAAGATGAACAAACTGTAGGAGTCGAAGATCCAAAGTCGGGGGCACATCGAAAAGATGATACCCTTGCCGAAGGGAAAGAAACATAGAAGAATTAATCCGTGCGCCCTAAAACCCTTGATTACCTCGCCTTGGTCCTGATCTACGTCATCGTTATTTCCCTGCCTTATTTTTCGTCCTTGCCTTCAACCGACAAGCTGATGATATCGGTCATATTCCAAACTCTATTCGGGATGGGGGTCCTATCTTTCTATGGGCCAAGGTTCAACCGGCCTGTTTGGCGTTATTCGGTTTTGCCTTTATCGCTTTTCGCTTTCTTAAACATCCCCGTCGTTTGCCTGCAGGGAATCGATATCGAGGCGAACTACGGAATTTTCATTCAAAACTGTTTTTTGACACTTGGGACCGTTTTTGCGGAGGAATTGCTTTTTCGCCAATTGTTTTCCGAGTATTTTCTCGGGAATAAACGGTGGGTTAAATTGATTTTGTCATCGTCTTTTTTCGCTTTGCCGCATGCTTTGTCCATCCTTTCTTCGCCTAGTCTAGGGGGAGCGATGAACGTCGGGTATACGTTCGCTTTGGGGCTAGTCCTTTGGATCGTCTTCGATTCCGGGTTGGGGTACATCGGTTCCTTCTTGCTGCACTGGCTGTTCAACCTGTTGATGGGCGAGGTGTTCTCATATCTAGGCGGCGTTAATTCCGGGCTGCCTTTCTATTTGATTAACCTGCTCGGCGGCTTTTTGATCGTCGCCTATGGGCTAGTCGTCTATTTCAAGCCGAAAAAGATTAGGCCATAGGCCGTTTTTGATTGTTTCCCTTGCCTAAGGCCATTAGAATTGGCATTGATGAGTTATATCGTCAAAAATTCCGGCCGTTTCTCCCAAACTATCTTGGCCCGCGGGCAGCGATATTTTCAATCCGGCCAGGTAGCGAACCTGGTTCGGAATTCCAATATGGTCGTCGCCGAGGTCAGGGGGAGTAGGCGATATACGGTCGAATGCGTCTTCGAAGGGGAAAAGCTCAAGTCTTACCATTGCAATTGCCCCTATGACTTCGGCGGCCCCTGCAAGCATGTGGCGGCGGTGTTGTTCGCCTTGGATCATCGTCCGCTCGATCCGGAAAGCCGAAGCGAGGCTACCCAACCGAAATCCGGCGCATCCTACCACCTTGACCAAGCAAAGAGCATTGTCCGGGGCATGTATTTCACCCGGTCGGAGAAAACCCTTTTGTCCCATTATGGTTACTTTGCCGATGACCCGGTTTTGGCCAAGGACTTTTGGGTATTCGCCTTCGGAGAGGTCTTAAACGGCGGGTCTTACGCCCTTCGGCGCCTTTTGCCCAATTTCGCGGAGTTGGCTGGACTGCTTAAACCGAGCGAGTCCTTATTGGTCGAGGCGATGTCCAAAGCCTTTCAGCTTCATCGCGGCGGGTTGGATGCCTATCGGGTCCTCGACTTGCTTACTTGGGGCGGGAAGCGGTGCCTCATCCCTTTGCAGAAGGCTTTATCCGGATTGCCGATCAGCGATTTCCTCGTCTCGGGCTATGACCCCGCGTTCCCCTCCAATGTGTTTGATTCGCTGATCCCCGAGATTTATCCCCTCGTCTTCGTTTTGTTTCCTTCGGCCCGTCGAAAACTGTTGGATTCGGCGATGGACCGAGTCGATATCGAATCGTTTGCCAGGATGTTCCTTTTCTATGTTCAATCCGGCGCATTCGATCCGCGTTACCTTCGCTACCTCCAAGCCCACGACGCCGACTTAACCGCGATTTATTCGGCGATGTTCGATTTGTGCTATAAGGCTCATTCGTTGTCTCATTATCTGGAGATTCGCGATTATATCCCCGACGGCGTGTGCCGGAGCAAGATTATCGAGAATCTCCCTAAGCTTTATAGCGACATCGTTCCCTATGCTCGGGTGCGGGAGGGGTTGCCTTTGACCACCCCGATCAGCAAGCTCAATGACTTGGAGAGCCTGTTGCTGGTTTATCGTTATTTCCCCAAAAGCGACCTAGCGGCGGTCGACAAGAAGATTCAGAGCAAGTTCGAGCAATTGATCAAACGGTCGAAAGCCAGCCCCGAATTGACTTCGGCATTGATGGAACTGACCGACCTCAAATGGCCGTATTTGGCCAAATACCTTTCCGATGAGAGGCTTTTAAGCAAGCGGGGCCAAGGGTGTTCATTAGACCAAGGACTGGCCTATGCTTACGTCAAAACCGGTCGGCCCGAAGCCTTGGGTCTTAAACGGATCGAGTTGGAGGGGGAAAATGTTGATTAAAGGACGAGACGTTCAATTCGAATTGAACGACAGCCCAGCTCTCCAAGCCTTGGAGCAAGGCTTTTACGATATCTATTATCGCTTCGATCCGGATTTGGAGACGATCTATTACTACGCGGTGCTGAAGGATACTCACCAAGGATTGCCGCGGTCATTGTCTTTCGCCGCCGATTTCTTCGGGGTCAAAAACACCGACGAGAGCCCGCTTTATCATGCAAACTTGGCCTTGGTCAAATTCCTCTATCGAGAAGAAAAAAACCGCTCCGAAAGCGAGTTGGCCGCCCGTTATGGCGACGATTATCCGGCCCTTATCTCCTTGCAGCGGTGCGATTCCAACCATTATTACATCCGTCGGCAAACCCGGCAGGCCTTCTTTGATTTATTTAAGGAGGAACCAAACCGGAAAAACGAGAAGGAAATCGCCCCTTTGGCCCCTGTTAAAAAGACGCTTGAGGTCGAAATCGATCGGAATCGGAACGGATACGATTCCCACCCGGTGTTCTTCAAGGTCAATTCCGGGGCTAAGTCGATCTCGATCCCCAATTCCCGGGCTTTCTTAAGCGCCTTCATCGAAGGCCAGGACTTCACGGTCAGGAAAACCAATATCCCGATGGGGCGGAACGACTTCCAGCCGCCTTATGACGAAGTGCTCGATTTCGTTTCCAAGGCCATGGTTTCCCGTCCTCGCTCCCCGTATGAGGAGGACAATTTCGTTCGCTTGACCGATGAGCAGGTCATGGAGGTGCTTACCCTCCTCCAAGGCCATGGCATTACCGTCTGCGGACGTTCTTTCGTCGTCCCCGCCCCCATCCACGGCACGATCATGATGGAGGATGACGGGGCCTTAGTGACCGATCCGAAGGTCCCGCCCCGTCCGGGCCAAGGCCTTTTCCTGGGCTTAAAAGGCAATCGGACGATGCGCATCCCGGAAGAGGGGGAGGTTTTGTATCTCGAATTCGACAACCCGACGATGGCCAAGGCTTATTACTTCCTTCAATTATATGGAATGCAATCCTATGCCGACGTCCGGGACCTCTTCGCCAAAAAGGTCCTGCCCAAGGCCGGAGCCGGTTTCCTTTCGCCGTCTTCCAAAAGAACTCGGCTTCGGATTGAGATATACATCGGCTGGACCCCGAAAGAGACGATCGAGTTCAAGACCGTTTATAAATTAAACGGGGAGGAAGCAGCTAGAGAGGAATTCGTCAAAGACGATATTGGCCAAGGGCTTTACACCAGCTTCGTCGATAGCCTTAAATCCGTCGGGGGCATCGAGGAAGGGGAGTTGACCAGCCAATCCTCAATCCTATTCTTCCTGGGGGCGGACTTGTCGAGATTGAAGGAGACGGCCAAGGTCTATATCGATTCCCGCTTGGCCAAATTGCAGACGAAGAAAGTCGGGAAAATCAAGATCAACTCCAGTTTTGCCACCGATTGGTGCGAAGTGTCCTTATCATCCGATTCCTATACCCCAGAAGAATTAGCCCAGTTGATTGATGCCTACCGGGAGAAACGGAAGTTCGTCGTCTTGGGCGATGACGTTATCCTTCTTGATGGCGATGAGGCCGTCAAGGAGGCGGCCCGGGCTAGCGATGAGCTTCATTTGGGACAGGATTTAAAAAACGGCAAGCTGCCCTTATATGACGCCTTCGCCTTATCCTCCTATCAATCCGCGCTCGTTGAGGTCAATTACTCCGACAAGATCCTAGAGGCCATCAAAGCCATTCGGGACTTTCAGGAGAAGGAAGTGAGGCTCCGCGAATCGATCGAAAGGAATCTCCGCCCTTACCAGCTAGAGGCCGTTAAGTGGCTAAGCGTCCTCTCCGAATACGGATTATTCGGCATTTTGGCCGATGACATGGGCTTAGGCAAAACCTTAGAGGTGATCGCTTTCCTCTCAACCATCGAAGACGATGACCCGACCTTGGTCATCTGCCCGAAGAGCTTGACCTATAACTGGGCTGAGGAGATTAAGAAATGGTTCCCCTCCCGGAAAAGCCACGTCATCGAGGGGACGAAGGCTGAACGGACTAAACTCATCGCCTCAATCAAAGGGAACGATGTTTATATGGTGTCATACGATTCCTTTAGGAACGACGTCGATTTATATCAGGGAAAGCGATTCGGCTTGCTGATTCTTGACGAGGCCCAGTTCATCAAGAACAGCAGCGCCGCCAAATCGAAGGCGGTTAAGCAGATCGACGCGAAGCGCCGTTTCGCCTTGACCGGAACCCCGATTGAGAATTCTTTAAACAACTTGTGGTCGATCTTCGACTTCTTGATGCCCGGTTACCTATTAAGCGAATCCGACTTCAATTCGGCCTATGTCGGGAATGAGGACCCGGAATTTCAAAAACGGCTGGAGCTCAAAGTCCGCCCCTTCATCCTGCGCCGAACCAAGGAAGAGGTTTTGACTTCATTGCCTCCTAAGACCACCTCGATTTTCAAGGTCAGCCTGGATTCCGACCAACGGGCTTTATACGAATCCTATATGGACAAAGCAAGGGAAGAATACCAAGGCGGAGAACTGATGCGCTTTATGGGCATGCTGACCAAAATCCGGGAAATATGCGTCGATCCTTCCACTTTCCTCGAGGATTATGAGGAGGTTCCCTCGAAATTATCCGCCGCCGAGATCATGGTCGCCGATTCGGTTAAGTCCGGCCATCGGGTTTTGGTCTTCTCCTCTTTCGTCCGGGTATTGGAGCATTTCCGTTCGATGCTAGAGGATATCGGCGTCAAGTCCTATATGATCAGCGGGGCGACTAAGGCCAGCGATCGGGTAACGATGGCCCAGCAATTCAATGATGACCCCTCGATCTCCGTCATGTTGGTCTCTTTAAAGGCCGGAGGCACTGGGTTGAACCTTCAAGGGGCCGATACCGTCCTTCACCTTGATCCATGGTGGAATCTAGCGGCCGAGGACCAAGCGACCGATCGGGCCTACCGGATTGGCCAAACCCGCCCCGTCAGCGTCTATAAATTCATCTGCGCCGACACGGTTGAGGAGAAGATAGTCGAGCTGCAAAACAGCAAGAAAGGTTTATTCGACGCTTTCGTCAAATCCGGAAGCGAGGGCATTTCCTCCCTTTCGGAAGAAGATATCAAATTCCTGCTTAGCTAAAGGAAAGGGCCGCCGAAGCGGCCCGTTTCTTCATCATTAATATGTTGGAGCGCGCAGGCTTCGCATCGACATCCACATAATCCGGATGCCGTAGAGGAAGATAAACATGAACAAGGCGAAGCTGGTGATCAGGAAGCCGAGGATCAAGGACAATATGGCGGGGCAGAGGGCGGCGGTATAAGCCATTTTCTGCGTTTCCCAGAAGGTGTAGATCCGCAAGGGGTTCTTCTTGCCCCGGGTCATTAAGAAGATGACGAGGCCGAAGACGAAGGCTAAGCCGATGTAGACCGCGGCCATGATGCCAAGATAAGAAAGGGCTTGGATGTTCTTATCCGATTCCGCGGCGGCATTGATGACCCGACGCCAGGTCTCCCGAACCGCGTTGGTGTAATCATAAGTTCTGGGATCGGCGGTATAGGCGACGCCGTCGAAATCGCTGGTCGCGTAGTTTTTGAAGTTGACCCCAATCAGCCGATCGTAACGGCCGACCGCTTGTCCAACCGATCCATCGGACCCGACTTTGATGATATAAATGTGCTCTTTGCCGAAGATGACGGCGGCGTTGTCGTAAACATCCTCTTCGCTGCCGCGTAAGTCACCGGTATATGGGTCTTTATTGGCCAAGACGTTATTGGCGAAATCCAAATCCTTTACGGTTTCGGAATTGTTGTAGAAAGCCTCGATGATGACGTATTCCTCGTCGGTATCGGGATTGGTGGCGGTGCAGGTGTACCAGCTGTGTTCCATGCCAGTCGTGGCGGCTTCCCAGCTGCCGTTATCCTCTAACTTTTCCTCTTCGTTGACCACGAGGTCGATGTTCTTTTCCTGAAGGAATTCGCCAACATGGACCAAGCCGTTTTCGATACCATAGCTTGGGGCGTTCATTAAATTGTCGCCCAACTTGGTTTGCATGTTCTGGGTGAACGAGGGGACTAGCGCGATCATGATGGCGAGGATGCCGGTGATGACGGGGAAATACCATTTCCAGTTCCGGCCGATTTTTATACACGCCTCATTGTTGACTAAGGAAGCGAAGCCAAGGCCGATCTTTTGTTTGGTTTCCGGCTTCATTTTCTTTTTGGTGTTCTTTTTCTTATTATTGGACATTCTGTTGCGACCTTTGCAAAGCAAAGACTACAATACACGAATAGGGCCGAGAAGGGAAGCGGAAGCGCGAATTCCGGCCGGTTAGGGAAAATTTGTTTAGATGAAGACGAAAAAGAGAAACCCAAACAAACCATGGTGGATTCACCTGAACCTGCTGCCGGCCTTTCTCGATTTGCTATGCCTGGCCTTTTTCTTCTTGCCTCTAGCGGTCTATGTTTCCGCCTCGGGGCAAGGTTTCATCCTTTCTTCGGCTAAGTTGCTTTTCGGCGGTCAGGAAGTCTTCCTCGTCGACGGGTTCATGACCAGTTTCTATTACGAAATGAATATTTGGCTTCTGGCCGATATGCAGGTGTTTTTATTGTCCGCTTTGGCGGAATTTCTTTGCAAAGGTTCAACCAAATTAACGATTATCGGGATTTTGCTGGAGTTATTGGGCCTCGGTTTGACCGGCTTTTCCCTTTCGCTTATAAGCGCCAATTGCCCGGGGCTGACTTTGGATAACCTTCGTTTCGGGATCGGGGCGTTTTTGATTTTGGTCGCCGGCGCCTTCGCCCTTATTTTCCTCGCCTCCTACTTAGTCCTTATTCTCCGGTTCAAGCCTCAATTGAGCCCGTTTTTAAGCAAGTCCAAAGAGAAAAAGAACAATTGATCTCTTCTCTCCGTCTAAGTATTTCCGCCTAGCGTTTATCCGAGGCAAGCCTTCTCTTGTCGATGCGGATCGCGACGATAAATAGAATCGGCAGCTCGATTAGCAGCGTCGCCGCCCCAAATATTAAGGCAATGTCTATCGGCGGCGATAATTGGTTCAAGCCAAAGCCGATCCCGGCCGAAAGTAGGTTCGCGGCTATCGAGATAACTAAACCCCAACGGGAACGGGAGTAAAGGGAATAGACCATGCCTTCGAGGAGGATTACGGCTAACTCACCTAAGTAGAAGAACAATCGGCTATAGTCGAAGGCATAGATATAGAGGGCGTTGAAAACCGGATTGGTGATGGCGTTGGTGAGGAAGGCCACGAAGAGGCCGACCGCCTTCTTACCTTTGAAAAGAAAGGAAAAGGGAACCTCGAGGATGAGGGTTAGGCACAATGCGAAAAGGATGGGGTTCATCAAGGTTCCGGCTTTAAAGGCTTGACGGTCTCGAACAGCTTGTACAAATAGATGGCTAAGCCGAGGACGTCGAGGAAGCATAAGGCGATGCCCAAACCGAAGATGACCGGGTCGTTGGCTTTGAAGTTAACGACGGCCAAAAGGATCATCCAAGGGCCGAGGGTCGGGGGCAAAGACAAAAGGAATGACCAGCCTTTCATCTTCATGCCGAGGAGGTAATAGAGGGAAAAAGCGATATAAGAGGGGGCTAGGACGACGAAACCGGATATCATCGCCGAGAAGAAATAATCCGCTTCGTAATAGAAGGCGGCAATGCCTCCTCCGACGGCGGCGGAAGCGACGCAGCCGAGGAGATAGAACCAGGGGTTGCGCTTCGGGCCAAGCAAGGCCAGGGGGAGGGAAAGGAAGAAGCCGATGGCGATGCCAAAGACGATTTTACCCATGATCAGAACCCTCCTTTCTCTTTGCTTTGCTTGATGATCAGATAAATGCCCGCCCCGATGACGGCTGCCCCTAATAGCCCTAGGAAGACATAGGCGACGATGGCGAGGGGGCTATTGTCCCGTCCTGGCCATCGAGCGGAATAGTACTCGTTATCGTAAACCAGGATCTTTTTGTATTCGTGCTGGCCTGGGTTGAGGTCGAAGGTCAGATAGCTGTCGACGTCTTCGTTTTCGTAAGGATAGATGGTGGCATCGACCATGTAGGCGGTGATAAGCCCATCCTCTTCATAATAAACCCCGACGCGATAGAGCGTTTCCTCGGTTGAGGGGTTGGCGAAGTTCCCCTGGATATGGAGTTTCCATTCCCCGTCGTCTTCGCTGAGAGGGGCTTCGATCTCCTCGTCGAGGAAGATCACCTGCTCATTCGTATAACCCAAGGCTTTGATGTTTTTTGGATTGAGCTTTTCCCCCTCGGCCAATTCGAATGAAGGGACGTAACTTTCCCCGGGAGCGAGGAAATGCGCGGTGTCCTCTAAGTAGTATTCTTTTGGGAAAAGGTCGTCTTCATGAGTATTTTTGCCATCCTCATAGTATAAAGAGGAGACATAACGGTCTTTTGACTTGTTGGTGACGGTGGTAACCCCATCGACGGTGACGGCTTCGATGGCGACCGAGACGCAGCTTGGCCCGGGGGCGGGGGCATTGGCCAATAGGAAAGGGAGGGACAGGAAACCAAATAACCCTAATTTCGCCTTTTTCATGGTGGGCTCTCCTTTCGCTTCGCTCTATTATATAAGATGCATTGTCCGCTTATAACGTTTCGCCAAGAAATATCCTTGGCATTTTTTAAAGGATTAAAATGGACGCCCGTTATGAAATACCGTTACGTTTACATCGCGTTAATCGGATTGGCCTTGATCGTTTTTCAATTCCTTCTTCAGCCCGAATGGCAGCTTAAGGCCTTGATGATCGAAATCCCCATCATCTTGGTTTTGGACATCATCATATTGGATAAAGTTTGGACTAAGAAGTAGGTTATTTGGCAATTGGACCAGAACCCTTTATAATTTAGTGGCTCTCTATAGAGGGCGCATCCATGGGGCCGTCAAGGTTTAGACGGAGGATGACAATCTGGCAGTTGCAGTGGGGTGGCGACCCTAAAAGCCAAACCAAAATAACTGACAACAGTTTCATTTACGCGAACCGCGCCCCGCGCGTTTCGCTTGCCCGCGCTTAATTTAGCGACCGACATAGGTTTCCCGCCTCTGCGGGACTGGCACGTCTCCGGCATCCGGCTCGCCTAGGGTGTCGATAGGCGCAAGAAACGGCGATAAGCTCCGCGCTTGGCTTAACCGCGGAGTCGAAAACCTCTTAGCCTCGCTTAGCGGACTCGGCATGGTCATTCCGCTTGGTTAGATCCCGATGTATGCCTAAACTGTAGGCGCTGCCAGGGGGTGTTCTTCGGACCGGGGTTCGATTCCCCGCGACTCCACCATCTTGTAACTAACATTTTGATACAAACTAAGGGTATTGAAATGAACAATATTTGCTCGATTAATCGAGCATTTTTAATTTTTACGTTTTGCAGGTAGTTGGAAATTGCTTTAAACAGACGTGTTTTTAAATTTTGTTTCTACTAGAAAAACGATACCCTGCTAGAGAAATGATATCCCACGCAAAACCAAAACTTTAGCAAAATAAATGACTTTTGGTGTGAAAGACATTGAGAGGAACATTATAGAACTTTTTGCAGGTATTGGAAGCCAAAGAGAAGCGTTGAAAAGAACTAGTATTGAACATAAAATCTTGACCATTAGTGAAAACGATTAATATGCTAGTAAAGCTTATGAATTATTTCATAGGTTAACGAATAATTTGTATGACATTAAAAATATAGAAAGATTGGCAAAATTCGATTTATGGGCGTATTCATTTCCTTGCACTTATATTTTTCTAGCAGCAAAAAGAAAGGTTTTGTTAAAGGCAGCAATACCCATTCATCAGTTTTATGGGAAGTGCAAAGAATTACTAGAAGTAGTGGAAGAAAATATTGAACTTCCTAAATATTTATTAATGGAGAATGTGGTGTTTTTTGTTATAATTTAGATAACTAAGAAAGCAGGTGTTTTAATAATGAAAGAACTTAAGAAAGTAGATAATTATTCCGATGATATTCTTCAATTGATCCAAAATATTTCCAAGATCATTGTTGATTCAAAAAAGAAAGTAATAACCGCTGTTAATACAACGCTTCTCGATGCTTATTGGAATATTGGCAAATTGATAGTCGAGCAGGAGCAAGACGGTAATAGCAAGTCTCAGTATGGATCAAGCACGCTAGGGACAATATCCAAAGCACTTTCAAAAAGTTATGGCAAAGGTTTTTCTGTGTCTAATCTTCAAATGATGAGAAGGTTTTATTTGGTTTATCGAAATCAACAGACAGTGTCTGTTAAATTGAGTTGGTCGCATTATATCGAAATTCTTTCAGTAGCTGATGGCCAAGCTAGAAGCTTTTATCAACATGAATGTGAGAATTCTAATTGGTCCGTTAGGGAGTTGCGAAGACAAATAGCATCTTCGTTTTATGAAAGGCTTTTATTATCCAAAGGTGATGTAAACAAAGAGAAGTTAATTGAGTTATCGAAAAAAGGTGTCACTTATTCTTCGCCTAATGATTTTGTAAAGGATCCGATGGTCCTTGAATTCTTGGGATTGGCGGAGGAAAAGCCAATGTTGGAGAGTGACTTGGAGTGCTCTTTGATAGAACATATAGAAAATTTTTTGCTTGAATTAGGTAGAGGATTCATGTTCGTTGGCTCTCAATATCGCATATCAATTGATGGTGTCAACTACTATGTGGACATGGTTTTTTATAACAAAATTTTGCATGCATATCTTTTAATCGATTTAAAAATGGGCAAATTGCGACCTGAAAACTATGGACAAATGAATATGTATCTGAATTATTTTAAGAACGAGATAAATGATGAAGGAGACAAAGATCCCGTAGGCATTATTCTTTGCGCCGAGAAAAATAATATCGTTGCCCAATATTCGATGGAAGGGTTAAAGACCAATATCTATGCCTCGAAATATACTTATGTGATTCCTAATAAGGAACAGCTTGAGATGGAATTGCAAAAAGTATTAGAAAGCCAAAATCTGATTAAGCAATAAGAAGATTATAGTTTAAAACAAACAAATCTATTGACGCCTTACTTGAGGAATTCGACATGGTTTTTGCTCATTTTAATTATTGAGAAAAACCATAGTTTATAAGTTCTATGAATATTCAGTATCGTTTTTCTAGTAA
Source organism: uncultured bacterium (assembly GCA_949296775.1). Classification (GTDB taxonomy): domain Bacteria; phylum Bacillota_I; class Bacilli_A; order RFN20; family CAG-826; genus Alloenteromonas. The sequence goes on from CASFQA010000002.1 coordinate 202,625, forward strand.
GAGCATTATTTCTCTAGTAGGAGTCGTTTTTTGTATTTAAGCGATAGCACAAAGACACCGATTGTTAAATGCCTTGCGTTCTAATGACCAAGGCATTTTGTTTATGTGGGGCGTAATATCTTTCCTTGGCCGAAAATAAGCAGATTAATGCTCCGTTTTAATAACGTTTTTTTCGAATTGGCTAAAAAGGCTTGAAATCTTTTGGGGGGTAAAATTGCGGTAAATTTAATGAAAGGAAACCCTTCAAATGTCGCTTGGCACCAAGATCACTAAGACTCCTTCTGAATTTCAGAATCTCGTCGCCATTTACGAAAGCAATGGCTTCAAAATCAAAAAGCAATCGGAAACCGAATGCACTTTAGTCAAAAAGGCTTGCAAGAAGAAATGGAAAACTTTCAAAGGCGCCCCTTGGTGGCTCGTTATTAAGCTGACCGCCCTATGCTGCACCATCTTCACGGCCCCCTTTATCTATAACGCCCTCCACACGAAGAAAGAAAGCGTTACCATCACCCTCGTGCAGTAACCTTTCCTTTTGTATTCTTAGGCCCTTCGCGGGCCTTTTCTTATGCGTTTATTTCCTAACAAAAAGAAAAAGCGCCGATTTCTCGGCGCTTTATGGCGATCAATCAACGATCAGTGACGGAGGGCTTTGGCTAAGGACAAAATCCGCGCGCCGCATTGATCGGCTTCATCGCGGGTCAATTGCCCGTTTTGCAAACTCTTGACCAATTCCTTGGCTTGGGTGGTGCCGCCCGGCATGATGATGTCGTTCCCGGCTTTAATCGCTTCGTAGGCGAGAGCTTGTTCGGAGGCGACCGATCCCCAGTCGCTCATGACCATCCCCTTGAAACCCCATTCATCCCGGAGCAGGGTGGTAATCAGGTCGAAGGAAGAGTTGGTGTAGACGCCGTTGACCAGGTTATAGGAGGTCATCAAAGCCGTGGCTTTCCCTTCTTTGACCGCGATTTCGAAGCCTTTGAGGTAAATCTCCCGCAGAGCCCTTTCATGAACCCGGGAATCGGACTTCAAGCGGTTGTCTTCCTGATTGTTGCAGCAATAGTGCTTGAGCGTCACGGTGTGGTTGCCCGATTCGGCGACGCCGCGGCTGATCGCGGCCGCGAGTTTGCCGCTTAGTAAAGGATCTTCCGAGAAGTATTCGAAGTTCCGCCCGCAGAGAGGGTAACGCATGATGTTCATGCCCGGGGCCAGCCAAATGTCGATGGCGAATTCCTCCATCTCCTTGCTGACCGCCACCCCGATTTCCTCTAGTAAGGCAACGTCAAAGGTTTGGGCTAAGACGATGCCGACCGGGAAAGCGGTGGTGTATTGATACATCTTCGGTTTGAGCGAGATGGCTTGGAACAAGGATTTGAAGGCGAAGAATTTGCTCCCCAAAGCCAGTTTTTGCGAATGGAGGATGCCAGAGGCGCGGGATTCGCCGTCGGTATGGTAAACCGGCACCAAGCGGAGCCCGGCCGGCCCATCGGCCATGGCGAGAACCGGAATGTTGTATTTGACCGAGGGGTAGGGCGCGGTCTTGCCGGCGCAGCCGGGGGCGACGTGCGGAGCCTCGACGTCGTTATAGGCTTCGAATCCATTGAGGAGGTGGGCGATTTCATCATCGCTCATGCCCTTGATGAGTTCGGGCACCTCTTCCTTGTGGCCGTATTCGTGGGTTACGGTATGGAAAGCGGTCGGGTCGATAGCCACGGGTTCCCCATCGTAATGGTAAGGTTCGACCTCGGGGGCGGATATTTCTTCGAAAGCGTTCTTGACCGGGCAGACGTTGACGGTTTTTTCGGTCATGACGGCTTTGCTAAGCGACATGGCCCCAATCGCGGTGATGTCAGCGCTCGAATCGCCGGCTAAGACGACGTAGATTCCTTCATCGAGGAAATAGGCAGCTTCTTTTTCGTCGTAATAGCCCCAATCGGCGAGGTCAAAGCTTAGATGGATGGTCTCGGCGTCGCCGGGCTTGATTTCCTTAGTCCGGGCAAAGGCCACCAAGGCTTTCTTTTCCCGTTTGGTTTTGGTCGCGGGGAAGGAGAGGTAGACTTGGACGATCTCCTCGCCGGCGGTGGCGCCGGTGTTGACGACGGTGGTTTCGATTTCCGCCACGGTCCCTTTCACCGACATCGTCGACTTCAAGCCGAAAGTGGTGTAGGAGAGGCCATAACCGAATGGGTAAAGCGGCTTGACCCCGAAAGCGTCGGCATAACGATAACCGACATAGATACCCTCGATATATTCTTCATAATCGGTCTGTCCGCCGAGATAGGAATAGGTTTTCGAGAGCGGGTGATCGACGAGGGTTTCGTACCAAGTCGCGCTGAGTTTGCCCGAGAAGTTGGATTCGCCGGTCAATAGGGCGGCTAAAGCATTGCCGCCTTCTTCCCCGGCCTGGCCCATGAAAACGATGGCTTTTAACGGGAGGCCCTTCAAAGGAGAGAGGTCAACGGCCGCCCCGGCGTTGATGACGAGGACGCTTTTGGCATAGTGCTTGGCGATGAAGGCGATATTGTGGATTTCTACCTCGCTGAGTAAATAATCGCCTTTTTCGTTGTAGCGGTCTTTGCCTTCCCCGGCTTGGCGGGTGATGACGTAAATCGCCGCCTCGCACGCGGACGCGTTAAAATCCTCCTCAGTGATTTTCCTTCCGGAAGGGAACGACTCCTTGATCGGGTCGATTGCCCAGTAGCAAGCGTTCTCGTCGAAGCGGGAGATTCCTTTCATCGCTTGGTGAAGCTTCGATTTGAATTCCTTGCGGGCTTCCTTGATGGCGTTTTTGTAGTCTTCGATCCAGCGTTCGGTCGTAATGGCGAAGCCGCGGTTTTTAAACCCTTGGTAAATGGTTATGTTGTCGCGGTTGTTGACTTCGCCAGATCCGGTGCCGCCTTTGCTGGCGTTGGTGACGCCGGCCCCGTATAGAGCGACGCGCTTTTCCGCAAGCGGGAGGCAGTTCTCCTCGTTGCGTAGCAAAACGATGCCTTCTTTTGCCGCCTTGAAGGCTAGTTGGCGGTTAGCCCGTTCGAGGTCGGTTACCTCAGGGCTGCGATTGCCTTTATACATAAGTCAAATATTCGCCCTATTTATAATCATTATCAATAATCAATTAAGATATTTTACAGGATTTATTTATAGGCTAAGGGATAACATTAGATTGTATGGGGAAAACCGGCCAAAGGAACGAGTTGCTTGATGCATTAAAAGTCCTCTTCGCAATCGGCGTCGTCTTGGCTCATTATTCCTTTCCCGGGCCACTTGGCGAGATCATGGGGAGCTTTGGGACCGTCGGGGTGGTGGTGTTCTTCCTTATTCAAGGTTATCAGTCGCGTTGCGAGGGACCGAGCCAATCCCAAAAGCTACTTCGTCGGGCAAAAAGAAACTCGATTCTCTTCTTATCCTCGTTTTTGCTCTACTTGGCCTTCTCTTTGTGCGAAGCCTCGGCTTTGGGGTTACTTAACGAATATCTATTAAAGGCTAACGATTATCGGACCTATCTTCGATTGATTTTGCTGATGGATTTCGACTTGTTCCGCTGCTCCCATTTTTGGTTTTTGGCCGCTTTGCTCCTTTCCTACCCGTTCCTTTATTTAATCGAAGCCCACCCCCGAAGTCGGCGGTGGTTTTGGATGGCGATCCCTTTTCTCCTTTTGACCAAAATGGCCGTTGAGATGTATGAGTCGGCAACGATTCCCCCGGAATGGTTCGATTGGCACGCCTCGGGGATTTTCCTTTGGGGCGGATTGCCTTTTTCTTTGCTGGGAAATCTTCTCGCCCATAAAGAGGAAAGTTTGCAAAAACTTAATTTATATTGGCTTATTGCGGCTTTTTTGGCCTTTGAATCCGCTTTCCTTACTACTTCTTGCTTGTTGGCTGGATCGGTTGATATATCGATAGTTTTTCGTATTCCGTCCGGGGTTATTTTGTTTATGCTGGTCCTTCGTTACCAAGGGAAACGGCGTTTTCGGCCATTGGCTTGGTATGGTCGATATAGCTCGGTGTATGTCTACGTGTTTCACCACATCTTTGGCTATTCTGTTTTGGATATTAACGCCTACTGGATCGCCTTCCCCGCCTATTTCCTCGATTGGGTTCTGCCCCTATTGGTCCTCATTGCTTCTTTGGCCTTGTCTTTTCTTATTGGCGGCTTTGTCTTTTGCTATAGGGCCAGGCAGGATAAAAGGCTTATTCGATAAGTAGCTTGGAATTTTGCGACAACGCCAAGCACCTTCCTTCTTTTTGTTCTCCGCTTGTCCTAAAATATTGGGGCGATAAGGAGCGGAAAACCATATGCACAACGAAACCAAAATAAGCGAAGGGTTCTATTACATCGGCGCCTCCGATAGAAGGATCCACCTGTTTGAGAACGTTTACCCTTTGACTAACGGGGTCAGCTACAACTCTTATATTTATCTCGATGAGAAGACCTGCGTTTTAGATACCGTCGATCGTTCGGTCAGCGACGTCTTTTATGAGAACATCGACCATTTGCTTAACGGCCGCCCCCTGGATTATTTGATTGTCAATCACATGGAGCCCGACCACGCCGCGAACATCGGCGAATTGGTCCGGCGTCACCCCGAGGTTACGGTGGTGGTGAACGCGATGAGCAAGAAGTTCCTGCTCAACTTCTTCCCCGGGATCGACGAGGGCAAGCTGCTCATCGTTAAGGAAGGGGACAAGCTGAGCATCGGGGCCCATACCTTTACTTTCGTCATGGCCCCGATGGTCCATTGGCCAGAGGTCATGATGACCTATGAATTGAGCGAGAAAGTGCTGTTCTCCGCCGATGCTTTCGGGACCTTCGGCGCCCTCTCAGGCAATATATTCGCCGACGCCAGCAACTTCGATCGGCTTTATCTCGACGAAGCGAGGCGTTATTACACCAATATCGTCGGGAAATACGGCGATCAGGTCATCGCGGTTTTGAAGAAAGCGGCCAATATCGAAATCAAAACGATTTGCCCACTTCATGGCCCGGTATATCGCGGCAACCTCAATTACATCATCAATCCCTATTTGGCTTGGGCTTCCTACACGCCGGAAAACCAAGACGGCGTCATGATCGCCTATTCCTCCGTTTACGGCGGGACCGCCAATTGCGCCGATGTCTTAGCCTCCAAACTCGCAGGCAAAGGGGTTAAAAACCTCGTGATGTATGACGTCTCCAAGACCGATGCCTCCTATTTGATCGCCGAGTCCTTCCGGGTCAAGACCATCGTTTTGGCCGCCACCACGTATAACGCTGGCGTTTTCGTCAAGATGGAGGATTTCCTTCATGACTTGGCCAATCACAAAATCCGGAATCGGACCTTCGCCTTCATTGAGAACGGCTCTTGGGCCCCGATGGCGAAATCCGGGATGAGGAAGATCCTCGAGGGGCTTGAGGGATGCACTTTCCTCGACGCTTCTTTGACCCTGGCTTCGACTTTGAAGGAAAACCAGCTCGCGCAGCTCGACGCCATCGCCGAAGCGGTCGTAAGCTCGATCGGCGGGGAAGCGAAGCCCGGGGAAGCGGCCTCTTCCCTCGTCGATGCCTCCGCCATGTTCAAGCTTTCCTATGGCTTGTTCGCCTTGATCAGCAAGGACAAAAACGGCCACGACAACGCTTCGATCAACAATTCTTTCTTCCAGGTGAGCGATAATCCTAATTTGGTCATGCTTTCGGTCAATAAGGCCAACTATTCGGCTCAAACCATCAAGGATACCGGGGTCTTCAACATCTCGGTTTTGACCGAAAACACCGATTACGAGCTGATCAAACGGTTTGGCTTCCAATCGGGCAAAGACACCGACAAGATGCAGGGAATCGAGAATATCCTCGTCCGAACCAGCAACGGCTTACTATCTTTGACCGAGATGAGCAACGCTTATTTCTCCTGCAAGGTTAAGGAAACCACCGACTGCGGCAACCACCTTCTCTTTGTTGCCGAGTTGACCGAAGCCAAGACCTTAAATGCCGACGCCTCATTGACCTACGCTTATTATTTCGCCCACATCAAACCGGCGGCCTTGCCTTCTTCCGGCAACGGCAAAAAGGTGGCGTGGCGGTGCAAGATCTGCGGTTATACCTATGTCGGGGAGACGTTGCCGCCCGATTTCGTCTGCCCCCTTTGCAAACACGGCCCGGCCGACTTTGAAAAGATAATGATTTGATGAAACGAGGGCTTCGGCCCTCTTTTCTTTTTTCGTGATTTGCCGAAACGATGAGAAAACGTTGCCAATTTCTTTTCCTTTGGTAGAAATGGCTCTCCATTCATGGGGAAGTTGCCATCCATCCCCTTGAAGGGGATAATTAGCGAGGTTCCACCATGAACGAAGACAAAGACAACATCGTTGAGGTCGAGGTAACGGCCGAGAAAATCAACGAGCCGACGAAGAAACCATCGGCTCCTAAAAAGCCTTTGGATTACTACCGTAAGCAGATTTACTTTTACGCCCGGGTGGCCGCCTTGGGGCTTCGTTACGGCCCAACCGGCTTGGTTTTGTCCGGGCTTGCGGCTTTGGTCTTCGCCATTTTGCAAAGCCAAAACCCCGCCGGGACGATTTATGGGGTGATTTTGATCATTTGCTATGTCTTGATCGGCATTTTCGCTTTGCTTTGCCTTGTCGGACTTTTGGCTTATTACATCGGACGTTACTACCAAAAGAAGGATCCGGCTTATTCGGAGAAAGATAAATGACTTCCATCAGGGTTAAGGATCTTCGGAAAGTCTATAACCAAGGGAAGGAAAACGAAGTCTTGGCCCTTGGCGGGGTAAGTTTTGAGGCCGAGGAAGGGGAATTCGTCGTGATCCTCGGGGCTTCGGGAGCCGGCAAGTCCACCTTGCTTAATATCCTTGGCGGAATGGATAAGGCCACCTCCGGGGAGTATTGGGTATATGAGAAGAACGCGACCGAATTCAGCGATAAGCAATTGCAGCTTTTCCGTCGGCAGGACATCGGATTCGTCTTCCAGTTTTACAATCTGATGGCCGACCTCACGGCCTACGAGAACGTTTTGCTAGCCGCCTCCGTGGCCAAGGACCCTTTGGATTCGCTTTCGGTGCTGGATAAAGTCGGGCTTAAGAAAAGGGCGGGGAATTTCCCGAGCGAATTAAGCGGCGGCGAACAGCAACGGGTATCCATCGCCCGGGCTTTGGTCAAAAACCCGCGGCTCTTGCTGGCCGACGAGCCGACCGGGGCGTTGGACTCGAAAACCGGGGGCACGATTGTGTCTTTGCTGAAGGAAGTGAGCCGGGAGATGCATAAGACCCTTATCGTCGTGACCCACAACGCTAAGATCGCCGAATGCGCCGATAAGGTTATCCGGCTTTCCGACGGGAAAATCGAGTCCGTGGAGATCAACGCTAAGGTGAAAGATCCGGCTGAGATTGTTTGGTGAGTATGGGAAAGGCCACTTATATCCGTTATTTCCTGCGCAATGCCCCTTGGGTGATAAAGCAGCGTATCGACCATAAGCCAAAGAAACTCAAACGGTTTAACGGGTATAAAGGGCTCAGCGTCGAAACGACGTCTAACGTTTTAGAGCAAGCGATCCTTTCGGGAAAGAGCTTCTGCGCGATCCGCTTCGGGGCGGTCGAACTCTCTTGCCTTAACAATCACGAGAAGATCGAATTCGGCTTTGCCAAGGATTACAAAGAAAGCGTTCGCTTCTCGATGAAAAACAACGCCGGGTACTATCCGATTGATTTCAAGCACCTTGAAGAATACGGCGATCAGCTGCTCGGTCTATTGAAAAACGTCGACTATCTCGGCATCAGCGGCATCAATATGGAGGACTACTTTCATATGAAGTATTGTCCGCAATCCCAGCCGATTCTCTATAAAGGGATGGAGCCGCTTATCGGGAATTGGACGAGGGCGCTTAAAGGAAAAAAGGTTTTGGTGATCTCCCCCTATTCGGAGGAAATCCAATTCCAATACGCTCGGCGAAAGCTTCTTTTCCCAGGCAATGAGGAGATTTTGCCGGAGTTCGGATTGACCGTTTTGAACTGCCCTCAAACCCTTGGTTCGGTACTTCCCCCAACCCCCTCGTTTTTCCGGAGCTTGGAACTATTGGAAGAAGCGATGGAAAGGGTGGATTTCGATATTTTGTTAGTCGGGGCTGGGGCCTATGGGACCTTTTTGGCCATCAAGGCCAAGCAGATGGGCAAACAAGCCATCCAAACCGGCGGGGCGACCATGACTTTGTTCGGGCTGATCGGCAAACGGTGGGAAAACCGGCCCTATGTCAAGAAATGGATCAATCCGGCTTGGATCCGACCTTATACTAAGCCGGAAGGATATGAGAAAGTTGAAGGAGGATGTTACTGGTGAAAACCAACGATGCCAAACCAACTCTATTGGAGAACGGGTCGAAGCAGGAGGCGGTGCTCTCTTTCTTGGCCATTGAGGCGGTGGCCTTAGTTTGTTTCGGCTTTGCCGGAGCGACGGGGCTTACGATCCTTCGGGCCGCCGGGCTTTGCCTTGCCCTTTTCCTCTATCCATTGATATCGAACAGCCTGCGATTCCGCTCGATTGCCAAGAAAGACCTATATTTCTTGCTGCCGGTTTTGCTTTTGCCTTTGTTCTTAGGCTTCTCCTTGTTCAATTTCGCCATCTCCTCCGGCCTTTCCTTTGTCTTGGACGGATTGGTCGTCACCATCGGGTTCTTAGGGCTGGGGGCGCTAGGGTTCATGCTTTCGAGCTTGGATAAGTTAAAGAAGGAATGGATCCTGTTAGGCGTGCTGTCCGGTTTAGGATTAGTGGTCCTTATCTCCCTTATCTATACTTTGTGCGCTTACGGGCCTTTCTACGCGATGATTTACAAAAACGACGTCTATTATTATGACGGGGTGGTTTTCTACATCGCCGCCGAAGGAAAATACCTCGATGGTTTTTCCTTCGTTGAGGCCGATTTGAAATTCGCCTTGACCCTCCCCTTTATCCTTGCTTGCTCCGGGGTGGGGCTATTGGCTTTGTTCTTCCAGAAACTGGACAAGAAAGTCATTGCCGGATTAAGCGTCGCTTCCTCGCTTGGGGCGTTGTATTTGATACTGACCCCGCATCTAAAGGCCATTATCGCTTTGCTGCTCGTTTACGCCGTGGCCTTTTTGATGGTTGGGCTATTGAAAATCCGCTCGAAAAGCGAGGCTAGCCAAAAGAAGGTCGATAAAGGGGTCAAAATCGGTTTCTTCATGATTTTGGCCTTGGTTTTGCTTGGGGTATTTATTCTGCTCATCGATGCGATATTGGTGTCCGGAGGCGGCGGATTTCTCCGCAATATTCCCCTAATTGGCAAATATTTTGAAGAAGGGGCGTTTATGCATCGGATCGAGACCGCCATCGGCGAGTTGATTTTCGATTACGATAACGCCGGTCGGCGCTCGCTCGATATCGCCTCGATTCTCTTCGGGGCGAATTCGAACTTGGTTTATGACATCCGGATCTTTGAATTCCAAATCCTTTATCAGAACGGCTTCCTCGCGTTCTTCCTCCTCCTTTATTTCGTCTTCTTCTTCGCCTACAAGGGCTACCGGGCTTTGACCCAGGCCAACGACAAAGACCGTTTCTTTGTTTTGGCGATCCTTGGCTTGGCTTTCGGAGGCTTTATTTACCTCTCCTTGTTCGATTCCGAGCTTCCGTTGAAGCACCCTTCGGAAATCGACGGAATCTTCTCGACCCATTCGACCAATCTTCTCCCTTTCACCCGGAGCAACGTCGCCTTGCTGATGGCCTTCTGCTTCGGGGCAATCTACCTGCCGGATAAGCTCGACCCAAGCCGCGTGAAGGCGTCGAGCAAAGAAACTTCCGACGCATCCGCTTATCAGGAGGTTAAAATCGATGAATAAGAAATTCGCGTTATTGGCTTTGCCGTTCTTTTTGCTTGGCTGCGATACGACCGAGCTTTACCCAGGCGACGCTTATATCGATACCGAATTCACCAATAACCGGTATAACCATTATGATGACGGGATGCTAAAAGCCAACAAGACGGTGGTAGCCACCCTCCAAAATGCCGAGGATGGCTATTTCAACGGCTCGGGGGTTTGCGATGAACCCTCGGACTGCCGCGGCTATAACCAAGCCAAACAATGGCATCCGGATTATTTCAAAAACAGCCAAGGGGCGGATCTCCGCTGGGAACCGGATATCGAGAACCCCGGGGTCGGGGTATGGTCCGACCAATCGGCTTTATATGACGTCGTTTATAGCCAAACCAAAAAGCTTGGCCGGCTCCATAATGGTTTTCGGGAAGGGTATCTATCGAAGCTTTATAACGGCCAGGTTCGCTGCAATGCCTGGGGGTTCTATTCGCTTGTATGCCTCGATGAAGATGGCTATGGAACCCTCTTCCCGGCCGAGTTGCTCGATGGGGAATATTTCGCCTTCGCTTGCCGCGGTGGTTCGAATTCGCCTGATGGCAACGTCGGCCGGGTTTCGTCTTTTGACATTAACGTGACGTTTTATAAATACGCCGACGATTTGGAGACTTTGGTCGGGGAGACCGTTTCTTTGGTCGATGTGAAGCTGCAAACCAATTATTCGGCCGAAGCCACTTCGCTGGTGGGTTTTGATTTCGCCGACGCCAATATCGATCCTTCAGGTATCGTCGGCATGTCGGTCGATTTTGCTTGCGAGGACGTTTACGTCGATAAAGAAGGGGAGAAACACGTCAGCTCCACCGATTTCGACTCCGATTCCCCTTATTACATCGGCTTGATGTTACTTGAGGTATTGATCCCGGATTCCAGCTGGAACTAAGTGGGGCTTATATCCTTCGATATCCAACCATTCGCCCATTTGGAAATCGGCTTGGTCATCATCGAGTATCAAAGTGCCTTTGGCTGGGGTGAATGTCATTTCCGAGAAACAGATTTTTCCCTCGATGTCGTAGACGTCGAAACGGACGAAGGGGAAAGGGGCGGAGGCTTTTTCCGCGAAGGCGATCACCTCATCCCAATTTTCCGGTTTGCTTGGCGGAGTGTCGGACTTCTTCCAACCATTGAATTGGCTGCCGTCGAAAGGGGAAAAATCGATATAGAGTTCATCGTAACGGATGTCTAGACCCCTGCCTCGGACGACATAGAGGTTTTTGGCCTTCCCGTTATAGACGTGGATCTTATATTCGATGGGGGCGATTTGCCCAGGCTCTTCCAATAACTCCTCGACGATTATCCGCGGCTTTATTTTTGAGTAATGGGGTTCGACCGTCGTTTTCCCATAATCGGTTTTCAGCCACTTTTCGAATTTCTGTCTGGTCTTGGCGAAATCGAGCTTTGCTTTGTCCTGACATATCAGGTTGTATCCCGAGGCATGGGTGCATTTCAAAGCGAATTGATTCGGCAAAAGATCGAAATCGATATCGGAAAATTTATCAAAAACCCCGTAAATCGGGATTAAGTATTCAGAAAATCCGCATTCTTGTAAGTAGTGGCGCACTCCATCGCGGGAAGCGCAAAGCGAGACCAAATCGTCGTTTGGGTATTCGAATAAGCGAAGGTGTTGGAGCTTTTCGGTATAGCGGATAGGGTGCTTCAAATTGAGTTTGTGGTGGGTGATGTAACGATATTGGAGCTTCACATACTCTACTTTGGATATGGCCTTGATCGGGGCACGGAACAATTCGGCGAAGAACCGTTTGAGCTTATTGTCGGGCAGATTCGGATTCATTGTTTTTGTCCTTTCGCCGGAAAACGGAGGAGATCAAGGTTTCGCGGACGGCCAATAGGCCGAAGATATAGATAAGCGCGTCGATGCTTAAGACTATAAGCGAGGAGAGCAGGTGGGCGCTAATTTGGTCACCCCAAGGGATCTGGTTTTCCAAAACCGGTAGGAGAAAGTATGAGATGACGAAGATGGCTATACCGAAAATGGCGATCTTCAGGTTGTTGAGGTTTAAGATTGCCGGAAGAGAGTAATCGCGGGAAACGAAAAGCAAATAAGCCAAGACGAGGATGTCGGCGACCATCGTCGCGAGGGCTACCCCGATCCCCGGCGCGGTCGGGAAGGCGTAGATAGCCAAGATGAACGAGAGCGACACGTTGATTAGAACGCCGAATAGCATGGCTATGAGGTAATGGCGTTCTCTTTTTTGGGGTATCAGGATCTCGGTGTAAATATCATCCCCTAGCGAATAGGTGAGCATCATGCTGGCTAAAGCGAAAAGTATCCAGTTGGCATCGGCGTAGGAATCGGTCAAATCCCCACCGGATATAAGGGCGGTGATCGGGGTTGAAAGGGCCATCATCGTGGCGATGGCGGGAATGGCGATAAAAAAGGTAATGTTGAAGGAATAGTTAAGCAATCGACGGAAAGGGGCTTTGTTTTCCAATCCATAATAATAAGAAGCCCGCGGCATGAAGACGGCATATAAGGAGGTGATTAAGGTAATGACGATGTCCACGCCCTTCACCCCTACCGAATAAGCCCCGACCGCCGCTTTGGTCGGGTCGATGAGGCCAAGGATGAATTCGTCGGTCTGATTGTACAAAGTCAAGGCTAGGGATAAGAGGGCCATGGTGATCAAAGGCCCGATGAACGGCCGGAAATTATATGGTTCTTTTTTCCGCAGCGAGACGTATTTATGGAGGAAAAGGCAGTTGAATACCGAGGTCAATATGGTGGATGAGATGGCGATCAAAGCGTAAAGGTATAAGTAATTTTCCGGGTATGCCGACTGTTTGACGAAAAGGAAAGTGCAGGCGGCGGAAAAGGCGATAAGGGAAACCGAGCGGACCGTGATGTAGAAATGCTTTTCCAAAGCGATGTATACCCACTCAAAGGAAAAAACGCCGACCAAGAAGTTGATGGAAAGCAGGAAGATGATTTCCGCCGAGGAATATAAAGAGGGGACCGAGAAGACGATAAGCGACATCAAAACGAAGCTGATTAAGGTCATGCCGGCTTGCAGCAAAAAGAATTGCTGGACGGTGGCGGAAAGCTTTTGCCGATCGTTTTTTACTTTAACGCATTCCCTGATTGCTAGGTTCGGTATCGATATTTTCGCGAGTATCAGGAAATAATAGACGAAAGCGTTGGCCCAAGTGTAGAGCCCGAAGGCCTCATCGCCCAAGGCTCGGGTTATATAGGGGAAGGTGATGAAGGAAAGAATCGTCATGGCCAAGGTTCGGACGAGGTTGATGGCGACGTTGCTACGAACCGTTTGGGATAGTTGGCGGCCTTTGCTTTGCTCCATAATCTAGGCAATTATATACGCCGGCGCGGGAAAATTCTTATAATATGGCGGTTATGAAAATCCTCGTCGTTTGCATGCATTACTATCCCGAGCCTTTTACCATTTCGTCCATCTGCGAGCATTTTGCCCGTCAAGGTCATGATGTGTTGGTCGTCACTTCCAAACCCCATTACGGGTATGCCGAGATCCCCGAGCGATATCGCAATCTCGACGACGAGGTCATAAATGGTGTCAGGGTCCATCGCTGCGACATCACGATCCGAACCGAGAGGAAATTGTCGATTATAAAGAATTATCTTTCCTTCTATTTCCATGCGAAAAAATACGTTAAGAAGCTCAAGGAAAATTTCGATGTGGTTTATTCCATGTCCTTATCGCCGATTATTTCGGTTTCCCCTGCCAATATTTATGCTCGGAAACACCATGTGAAGCACGTTCTCCATTGTTTGGACCTTTGGCCGGAATCGGTACTGATCACCAAAGCCATGGGGCCGCATAATCCTTTTTATCATTTGCTCTATCATTGGTCGCGGAACATCTATCGGAAAGCCGATGAGATTTTGGTGTCATCACCATCTTTCATTGACTATTTTTCAAACGTCTTGAAACTTCCGACCAACAATATTTGGTTCGTAATGCAACCTCCTTTGCTAACGGAAAAAATCGGGGAAGACAAACACTACGAAGTCCCAACTTTGGTTTATGCCGGAAACATCGGGAAGCTCCAAATGGTCAAGGAGATCGTCAAAGCGATTAAGATTGTCAAAGACGATGGATACAATGTCAATTTAGTACTGATTGGCAATGGAAGCGAGGCTGAAGAAGTCAAAGGATTGATTCAAGAGCTCCGTTTAGAGGAGCACATAAGTTATCTCGGCATGCAGCCTCGGGGAGTGACGGCCGCTTACTATGCCAACGCGACGGGTATTATCATTCCTTTAAAGCAAGGAGGATACGTCGGCAAGACGATTCCCAATAAACTCGTGTCCTGCCTTAACGAAGGGCGTCCGATCCTAGCTTTCCTCCATGGTGATGGGGCGCGGATGCTTGACCAAGCAAGAGGCTCGATATTTGCCAAAGGCGAAGACGCGAGGGCCTTTGCCATCGCGATGGAAGAACTATTGTCTATGCCTAAAGAGGAAAGGGAAAAGCTAGGTCAGAATAACCGTGACTTCTATTTGGCCAAATGCCAAAAAGACGAAATTTGCCAAGAGATCCTCACCGAACTAATTGAAGCAGCAAAGTCTTCATCTTAGCGGCGACGCTTTTGGGCGAATATCGAACTTTAAATTCGGCTTTTGCGTCGTTCTTTTCCAAATTTACGAGATTTTTCTGACTGTCGAGATGGTTTTTGAAGAAACTGTTTAGCCCGGTGGGGTCGCCAAGGGTCGGCTTTAAAATTGTGGCGTTTTTCATCTCCTCTTGGCTAATTTGCTCGCAGTAGGTCGAAACCACGTAATCGGATAGGCAAAAATACTCTAGCAGTTTCGAGGGAACGCAGTAGGGGTCAAGTCGGGGGTCTTTTGGCCGGGGATTGATAACTGCTTCCGCGCCCAGGATATAAGCGTAATTCTCCTCTTTGGGAATCTGCCCCAAGAAGACGATATCTGGGTCGCTATCTATTTCCTTTTCCATATCACCGTGGCCGGCGATCACTAAGTCGAGATTGGGGCGGAAAGCTTTGTAGGATTTGATTAAATCCCTAACCCCGTAGCGCTCGAACAAAGCCCCGGAGAAATATAGGTATGGAGGTCGGGAGATGGCGTGATTGTCTACAAGTTCAACGCAGCCCTTTTCGATGACGTAGGGTTTCCCTTTCTTATTGAATAGATGGTTTAATTCAGTTGTCAACGCAAAATAGCCATCAGCTCTTTTGTTGGCTTTTCTGCAAAGGTAGCCATAAAACTTTCTGGCGTGCGAGATATTGATTGGATTATCGGTTAGTATAGCGACGCAAGGGGCTTTGATACTTTTGGCCGCCAAGGCGAATGGGAGGATTAGCGAATCGTAAATAACTACATCGAAGTTTTTTCGGTTGACGTAGGAGGCAAGTTGCTTAGCTTCAGCGAATAGCTTGTTTTGGCGGACTAAATAGATGAAGTTCAGATTGCTTGATATCCGTTTGGTTTGCGACTTGTTGGCGTAAGCGAAGGCCGTCACTTGGTCGGTTTTAGCGAGCCCGTGGATCAGGCTAAGGTGAAAGTTTTGGCCAGCCGGATTGGCCTGGGGGGTGAGGTGAAGAAAATCTTCCTGATCGAGAGCGACGCTTAAATACGCTATCCTCATTGGCTTACCGCCTTCTGGAAATATTTCAAGAAAGCGGCCTCCTCTTTCTCTAGGGTGTTTTCTTTGGCGAGGCGGAGGCAGTCTTGACCCATGTTGATGGTTTTTACCCCCTCGATGGCATCGAGGAACTCACTTTGGTTTTTATAATCGATCAGATAACCGGTTTCCCCGTCTTTGACCAACTTCTTGGCGGCGTTGCTTTGCTTTGACGAAATGACGGGGACGCCGCTTGCTAGCGCCTCGTTCACCACATGCCCGTATATATCTTCTTTCGTCGGGAACAAAAAGGCGTTTGCGGCCGAGAACAAACGGAGCTCCCGTTCTTTTCTTAAATAAGGAATAAGGCTTACGTTCGTCAGATTAAGCCGGGAGATGAGCTGAAGGTATTTTTCCTTTTCCTCCCCTTCCCCGGCGATGGCTAGCCGCGCGTTCTTTGGCATGCTGCCCCAGAGCTTTATCAGCCGGTCAAACCCTTTTCGTTTGATGAATTGGCCGGAGGAGACGTAAAGCTCGTCGCCAAGAAGGTTGAACTCCTCTTCCGCTATTCGCCGCTTTTCCGTTTTCGTCAACGGCTCTTTTAAGATTTCCGAATCGAATATCGTCGAATAGGGATAGAGGGTGATTTTGTCTTCCCTAGCTCCATAATGGACTAAATACGCGGCGGAGTTTTCGTCGGGGGCGAGGTAACCGGATGCTCCGCTTATGCATTTCTCCTTCCACTTTTTCTTTAGGGGGAACTCATGTTTTTTGACTATTCCCCCGTTGATGCAGAAATGGTAAGGAAGGTTTCTTTTCTTCAGATAATCGATCGTCCGCATCTCGGTTAAGGTGCTATAGCCGTTTATGACGATTAGGTCATAATGCTCGTCTTCTAGCATTTTGATCGGGGTGGTGGAGTAGTTTTGGTAAGCCGGGAACTTGATGCCGGTGCAAGTGATCGGCCGGAACGAAAGCGCCGGTCGATTATAAAATAGCTCGTTCCGCCCCTTTTCCGATACCCGTTCAAAGCAGGCGGTGAGCTCGATGTGCTGGCCTAGCAAGTTAAACAGGTCGACCTTGTAGGGCGCCGGATGGTTAAACAGCCAAAAGACTTTCATGTCGATGATATTAAACTTCTTTTCCCTTTCGGCATAGAGAGGAAGTATCATCTACTCGTTATGGACGGATCTTGGAACGATTTCTTCAACCGGGTTAAGGAAAAGGATTACGCGCGGACGCTGCATGCTTTTTTGAAGGAGGAGTATAGCCAGCGGATTTGCTATCCGCCGCGGGAAATGATGTTCCGCGCTTTCGAATTGACTCCAGCCAATAAAATAAAAGCCGTCATCGTCGGTCAGGACCCTTACTCCAACCCCCATCAGGCGATGGGGCTTTGCTTCTCGGTTCCTGAAGGAGTGCCTTTGCCTCCCTCTTTGGTGAATGTCTACACCGACTTGGAGGATGAACTCGGTATCAAAATGGATTTCAACTCCGGCGATTTGACCAATTGGGCTAAGCAAGGGGTGCTGCTCTTAAACGTTTATTTGAGCGTCGTGGCCCATACCCCCTTGTCCCACAAAAGAAAAGAATACGAAGAGTTCGCCGAGGACGTCTTCTCTTATCTCGATTCACTTCCGCAGCCGATCGTTTTCTTTCTTTGGGGGTCTTTCGCCGGCCGCTTCGCTAAGCTATTGCACAATCCGAACCATCTTGTTTTACGGACCGGCCACCCTTCTCCTTTATCGGCCAACCGAGGCCTCTATTTTGGGTCCGACCAGTTCAAGAAGGCTGAGGCTTTCTGGAAAGAAAATAAAGTAGAGCCGATTCGTTGGTCTAACGTCGATTGACGTTTTCGTCGCGAAATCTATACTCAATTTTCTCTGATAGAAGGGTCTAATCTGTCTAAAAATCGCCAAATCGTCAGCAGATTATTTGTCATTTCAGCAGATTATTTGTCATTTCAGCAGATTATTTGTCATTTCAGCAGATTATTTGTAATTTCGGAAGATTATCATCCAACTTTTTTATTGACAAGGCATATTTGAGCACACCGGCTATTAAGATTCGAAGCCTCCTTGTTTTCGCTGATGCTCGTCCCTTCTTCCTTCGTTTTGATTATTAGGTATGTTCCTCCAGCGCAAAAACCCCAAAATTCCGCCCCCGGAATTAATTATGGTGTATCTAGCACCAGGCTTTCCTATTCGTTGTTTTCAGCTTTGTTTAAGACACAAGCTTCAGCGTTTGGAATTGGTGCTGAATAATGGCAAAAAACCAAAGGGAAATTGTTTTATCCTCGTTGATCTTGAGAAAGTCCTCCGCCAAATAAGATAACTCTTTTTTGATATGCTTTTAGATGCCTCAACGCTTGACGGCGATTATGGGAAGTTTATGATTTTACATGTCCGGAGCTGACCAGAGTCGGCTGAGAGGAACCGTGCGCCGGTTCGACGGTAAACCTGATCCCGGTAATGCGGGCGGAGGTAAGACATTTATAAATGTGTTCCTCCGGGTAGTTTCCAAGGAGGAATTTTTAATGGAAAAAACCTGGTTGTTCATCAAGGGGCATCTAGCGCTGGTCATCGCGATTGCCGTTGGGCTGCTCTCCTACATCTGTTTCGGCGGGGCGGCCTTCTCTTATGAAGACGAAGCCGAGAATGAGGTGCTCCTGTCGTTCGTCGATACCATCAATGCCGTGCCGGCCAGTTATGGTTTCTTCGTCTATTTATCCCTTATCCTGCCGGGCGTGGGAATCGTTTTGCTGGGCTTAAGTTTGGTCCATCGTTATTTCGGGCTGGCTGGCATGGCGGTCCTTTTCGCTGATGCGATATTCGCTTTCTTTCTGCCGGATTTCTTGGAGTATGGCATCGGTTATGACTTGGGGTTTGAGTTCTTCGGCTCTTGGCTCCCCTCCGTTACTCTAGTCGCGGCTTGCTTTGCTTTGTTCACCGTCTCCAGTTCGGAAAAGATCGAGGTTGCCGACATGGCCGAAATGGGGATGCTGATCGGCATGGCGTTCATCCTCAACCTATTCAAGCTCTTCACGATCGGGGCTGATGGGGGGTCCGTCAATCTGCAGATGATCCCTTTGTTCATCCTCGCTTTGCGTCGGGGACCGGTGAAGGGCTTCGTGGCCTGCGGCATCGTCTACGGTTTGCTTACCTGCCTAACCGATGGATATGGCTTCGCCACCTATCCTTTCGATTATCTTATCGGCTTTGGGTCGACTGCTTTGATTGGCTTCTTCCGTCCGCTGATATTCTCAAGCGAGCAGACCACATACAACCTCAAAGGCGAGGTATTTATTTTCTTAGCCGGTTTATCCGCCACCATAATGCGGCTCGTCGGCTCGACCATCTCTTCGGTCGTGGTTTATGACTACACTTTGGCCGCCGGGCTTATCTATAACTTGACCTATATTCCCTTAAGCGGCCTGTTCGGCATCATCGTTTTGATGGCGATCTATGGGCCGATGATCAAAATCGAGAAAATGTTTCCGGTCAACCGGAAGTAGGTTTCCCGAAGCGTTTTTGCCTTTTTCCTCCCATCCGAATTATTTTTAAGGTGACTTTTCTTTCGCGCGTGTTATATTCCTATCGCCTAATTTGAAGGATTGATCCATGGAAGAAGAAATTAAGAACGAAAACCCCGAGACCGAAGAAGAGGCGGCGCCGGTCGCTTCTTCGGAAGAACCGATCGAGGAGCCGAAAGAAGACACGGAAATAGGGGAAGCGCCGGTCGATAATCAACCCGTCCTGAGCGATGACGCCTTTGACGAGGACGGCTTCACCGATGCCCCTAAGCCGGTGGTGGAGCAACCGAAGATCGAAGAGAAGAAAGATGACTCCGACGAAGTGGCGGTCAACCCCCATAAAGTCAAAGAGGAAGACGAAAAAGACGAGTTGGTCAAACCGAGCGAAAGAGATGCGAACGGCAACATCGCCTATTCGGATGAACGTTTCAAAACCATCGAGAAAGCCAGGAAGAAACACCTTAAGCTCGTCAAACGGCTCTCCTATATCAAAGTCGCCATTACCTTAGGCGGCTTAGCCTTGGTTTTATGCGGCTGGTTGATTCCGGCCAATACGATGGAGGAGCCGGGCCGGATTCCGGTTTACATCGGCCTTGCTTTGGCGATTTTGACCGTCGTCGGCATCTGCGTCTATGGCATTCTGTCGAAGAAAAAACAGGTCGCTTCAACCGAGGAATACCTCTCTTCTTATTTCAAGGAATGCGACGATTTCATATTCGAAGGTTTGCCGATTAGCGACGTCCAAGGCGGGATGAAGGACAAAATCACCGACGAGGAATTCAACGCCTCCGAGCTTTATGGCCCTTGCTCCAAGCACGACGAGGTATCCAATATCGGCTCGCGGGATTCCCTGACTTTCGATTATGACGGTATGAAGTGCGGACTCGCCGACGTCGGGGCCGAAGCCCGGACTCCTAAAGGATTCCTTACCGTCTTCATCGGGAAATACCTCCGGACCGAAAACCATCTGCAAGTCGACGAAGGCGGGCTTTACGTTTATATCAAAGGCGGCCCCCGGTCGACTCCGCCGTCCTTCCTCTTCAATAAGGACATGCTGCCCCTTGAGGACACCAAGAAGTATTGCGTCTTCGGGGAGAAGAGCAACAAAAAGCTCCTTACCAAGGAATTCCGGCAAGCCATCAAGAGCATCCATACCGATAACTTGCTGATCGACCTCGCCATTTCCTTTAAGTCCGGCAAGACTTACTGGGCTTTAGGCTATGAGGATACCCTGATGGTGGCCCCGGTCGATAAACCGTTCGACCCGATTTACCTGACCAAGTTCAAAGAGCAGCTCCATTCGATTCTCGAATTGGCAAAAACGCTTTAAATAACCGCCTTCTGCGCGGTTTTTTCTTTTATACATGCGCTTCCCACTTTAACTTAAAGCCTAAGGCTTTATAATTGCCTCGATGGGTGAAAGGCCCGGCCTTAGTCGTTATGAATGATCAACAGTCTCGTCTCGCGCGCTGGATCAAAGTCCAGGCGTATAAGCACGATGGGAAACTCCATCGGCAATGGTCTCCGGCGTATTTGGTTTCGGAGACGGAAGATTATTATGCCTTGGCGTCGAAAGCCTCCTGCGTTACCGAGGCCGATGGCCGGCGTTGGATCACCAAGGAGCACGCCGTCTTCCTGCTTTTCAAAAAACGGTGGATGAACGTCATCGCGATGTTCAAGCCGGAATCCGGCATTTGCTATTACGTCAACATCGCCTCCCCGACCATCCAAGACAAAGGGATGCTCAAATACATCGATTACGACCTCGACGTCAAGCTTTACCCCGACGGGGCCGAAAGGACCCTTGACGAAAACGAATACGCCCGGCACGTCTTGACTTACGGGTATTCGCCGGAGCTATCGAGGGCGATCGAAAAATCGGTGAAAGAGGTCCATCAAATGATGTCCGACCATGTCTTCCCCTTCGTCGAGGAGGATATCGAAGCCCTTTACGACCTCTTCCTCGCCTCAACCAAACCTTTCATCAAGAAGGAGCACGCTTATGGAAAAAACGATCGTAAGCCACGCTAAGGAGGAGACCATCGCCATCGGGGTCCTTTTGGCTAAATTGCTCCGACCCCAGGACGTCGTTCTTTTAACCGGCGATTTAGGGGCCGGGAAAACGACTTTGGTCGCCGGGGTCGCCAAAGGATTATCGATCGAAGAAGCGGTCCTCTCGCCGACTTTCAACATCATGAAGTGCTATTTCGATGGGCGCATCCCTTTATACCACATCGATGCCTACCGGCTGGAAGGGCAGAACATCGAAATCGGCTTGGATGAATACATCGAAGGCGACGGGGCCTGTTTCATCGAATGGCCGGCTTACATCGCTCCGCTTATCCCGGACGAGCATTTGGACATCGAGATAAAGAACCTTGGCGGCGAGGACCGCTCCATCACCTTTAAATCCAACACCCCGCGTTACGACATGATCATCGAAGAGGTAGGCCGATGATTTCTTTATCGCTCGACACTTCGGAAAAGAACCTTTCCATCGGTTTGGATATTGACGGCTCGGTTTTCACCCTGACCGAGCCGGCGTTTTTGCGGCAAAGCGAGATTTTGGTCGAAAGAATCGACGAAACGCTGAAATGCCATCGGGTGTCCCCGCTCGAGATCGAGCGGATCATCGTGACCAATGGCCCCGGTTCTTATACGGGGGTCAGGATCGCTTTGACGGTGGCTAAAGTCATGGCTTTGGCCTCGGGCGCCAAGCTATATTTAGCCTCCTCGTTAGAAGGCTTATGCCCGGCGAAAGGGCGTTGGCTTTGTTTGGATAACGCCCGGGGCAAACGGTCGTATATGGGCGTTTACGCGGATGGCGAATGCTTGCTGAAAGACTGCATCAAAGACAATTCCGAGGTTGCGGCCTATATAAACGATCACCCCGATTTGACCCCAATCGGCGATTTGGCGTATTTGGGTTTGCCATCCCCGGAAATCGATGTCGCCAAAAACCTTTTATCCCGTCTTGATGATGCTCATCTTTGTCATGAGCCCCTTTCGGCGCGGCCGGTTTACCTAAAGGACGATTACGAAGCCGGGAGCTTCAAAATCACCGTTCGGAAAACCCTGCCCAGCGATTTGGACGCCATCATGGACATCGAAGCCGAATCCTTCCTTCACCCTTACACTAGGGAGCAGATGCTCTCGGAATTGACCCAGAACCCCTGCGCCCACGTCTACTCGGCCTTAGTCGACGCCGAAGTGGTGGGGTTCATCGATTTCATGATTACCTTCAATTCGGCGACGATCTCGCAAATCGCGGTTAGGAAAGACATGCGGAGCAAGGGGATCGGCAATCGGCTTATCGGCCAAATGATCAAGGATTGCGAAGCCCAATCCGATCCGGTGGAATACATTACCCTTGAGGTGCGGCAAAGCAATGAAAAGGCGCAGAAGTTCTATAAACGTCATAAATTTGAGCCCATCCTCGTCAAAAAGGGCTATTACGATGACGGCGAGGACGCGGTGTATATGGTAAGGAGCATCGTTCATGGCTAAGATATTGGCAATCGAATCGAGCTGCGACGAAACCGCGGTGGCCATCACCGATGACGGGAAGCTTTTGTCCTCGGTCGTCGCCACTCAGATATCGGTGCATGAGAAATACGGCGGGGTCATGCCGGAAATTGCCTCGAGGTTACACTGCGAGAATATCGGCGTTTGCTTGAAGCAAGCCCTGGATGAGGCAGGCTTGGGCTACCAAGACCTCGACGCCATCGCCGTTACTCGGGGGCCGGGTTTGATCGGCTGCCTTCATGTGGGGTTACAGGCCGCCAAAACCTTGGCCATGATGTATAGCCTCCCCCTTATACCGGTCCATCATTTGGCCGGCCACATTTACGCGAACGAATATGTCGGGGAACTGAAGTTCCCGCTTCTATGCGTCGTCGTTTCCGGCGGCAACACCGAATTGGTCTATATGAAGGAATCGATGGATTTCCGGATCATCGGCGAGACCAAAGACGATGCGGTCGGGGAATGTTATGACAAAGTCGCCCGGGTCTTGGGCTTGCCTTACCCCGGTGGGGTGCCGATCGATAAGCATGCCAAAAACGGGACCCATGCCTATCACCTCCCTTCCCCCTCCTCGCCCGCTGGCCCGTATGACTTCTCCTATTCGGGCTTAAAGACCTCGGTCATAAACTTAGTCAATTCAATGAAGATGAAAGGGGAGAAGGTCAATATCGACGATATGGCCAAATCCTTCCAAGACGTCGCCATCGGGATGATCATCGACCGAACGAAGAAGGCGGTGCGCGATTTCCCGGTGAAGCAAGTCGTCTTAGCCGGCGGCGTCAGCGCCAATTCCTATCTTCGGGAACAGATGGCCCGGTTGTTCGAGGATAGCGATATCGACTTGTTGATCCCGCCGTTATGGTGCACGACCGACAACGCCGCCATGATCGCCAAAGTGGCCGAGCACTTATACCGGATGAAAGTGTTCGCCCCCTTGACCTTGGGGGTCGACCCGAACTGGAAAATCGACCATTACAAGGAATTTTCTTCCACTTATTCTAAGTAAAGGATAAATTACCACTATGCAACCGAAAGCTATTACCGTTCGTTCGCTCTATGAGCGCTTCCCCTCAGAAGATCTGACTAAGCTAGGGGAAATTCATGTCCAAGGCTGGGTCCGGACCAACCGCGATTCCGGCTCGATTGGCTTCATCGCCCTAAATGACGGCACTTGCTTCAAGCAAGTCCAGATCGTCTATACCGATTCCTTGCCCAACCACGATGCCGTCACCCACATCCTGACCGGGGCTTGCGTCCGGGTCGGGGGCAAAGTGGTCTACACCCCGGAGATGAAGCAGCCATTTGAAATCCACGCCACCTCGATTGAGGTGCTCGGCGACTGCGCCGCTGACTACCCGTTGCAGAAGAAACGCCATTCTTTCGAGTACTTACGGGATATCGCCCACCTTCGTCCCCGGGCCAACACCTTCTTGGCTTTATATCGGGTCCGTTCGGTTTTGGCTTTGGGAATCCATGAGTTCTTCCAGAACAAAGGATTCGTTTACGTCCATACCCCGGAAATCACCGGCAACGACGCCGAAGGGGCGGGGCAAACCTTCACCATCGCGACCAACGATGACGAAGGTAAGCTTTCCGTCACCGATTTCTATGGCAAGCCGACCCATTTGACGGTCTCCGGGCAACTCCATGTCGAGTCGTTCGCCTTGGCCTTCAAAGACGTCTATACCTTCGGACCGACTTTCCGGGCCGAGAAATCCAATACCCCGCGCCATGCTTCGGAGTTTTGGATGATCGAGCCGGAGATTTGCTTCGCCGACCTGGAAGACGACATGGATTTGATGGAAGAGACCATCAAATTCTGCATCCAATACGTTTTCGACCATTGTCCGGACGAGATGGATTTCTTCGATAAGATGATCGCCCCGGGGCTCAAGGACAAACTCAATCATGTCTTGACCACCCCTTTTAAGCGGATGACCTATACCGAAGCCATCGATGTCCTCCAAAAAGCGGTGCAAAACGGCCATAAGTTTGAGGAAAACAACATTTACTGGGGGTTCGATTTGCTTTCGGAACACGAACGCTACTTAACTGAGGAAGTGGCTAAAGGCCCCTTATTCCTAACCGATTACCCGGCGGCTATCAAAGCCTTCTATATGAGGGAGAACGACGATGGCAAAACCGTCGCCGCCTGCGACTTGTTAGTCCCGGGCGAAGGGGAGATCATCGGGGGTTCCCAGCGTGAGGAGCGTTACGATGTCCTTAAGAAGAAGATGGAGGCCTGCGGCAACGAGAAAGGGCTGGAATGGTATTTGGATACCCGGAAATACGGCGGCTGCATCCATTCGGGATTCGGCATCGGATTTGACCGTCTGCTTATGTATTTGACCGGCATTACCAACATTCGCGACACCGAGCCTTTCCCTCGGACGAGCAGCAATATAAAATTTTAGTATATGGACGAGAACAACCAACCAATCGAAGGACAAATCAGCGAGGAGCCAAAGGAACAGACTTTGGTGGCGAGGAAGCGCCTCTTCTTCGTGATTTTAGCCATTTGCCTCGTCGTTTTGGCTTTCGTCATTTGGGAAATCGTCGACCTTTGCTTAGGAGGGGTGGCATGAGCCATACCCCGACCCAAGTCAAACAAGCGCAGAATCGGGTTCCGGCCTCGATTAAGACCGGGCGGGTCCTCCTCCTCGCCTGCGGTGGTCTTTTCCTTCTTTTCGCCATCTTCAATTTGGTGGATTTCGGCTTCCGCTGCGCCGGGCAATCCGGGGATTTAAGCGATCCCTATTCCCTTATGTGGACCATCGGGCTGCCGTTTGTTTCTTTGTTCATGGTTGGGTCGGCCATCGGGGCCTTTTCTTACGTCAAGGACAAAGGGCCCTTCATCTCGTTAGTCGCTTTAATGGCGATCCTCTCGGCTTTGCTTTGCCTGCTTGTCTTGGCTTTGGAAATCCGTTATTGGCTCAATAACGGCACCCTGTTTTCCCTAAACTTCGCCTATTTTGTTGAGGGCATCGTCGCTTTTTGTTATTTCATTGGTTGGCTATTGGCCAACAATTGGTTGGATTAGTTATGAAGAAAGCTTTATTGATCGTCTTGATAAGTTTGGGGCTGCTGCTCTCCTCTTGTTCCTCATCCGATAAGAAAAAGCCATCGGACTGCGATGGCAACGGGGTTTGCCATATCGGGGACAAAAACCTTAATTCCTGGGTGTTCAATCGCTAGGCAGGACCGGCTTATCGGCCTTGATGTCGAGTTTCGATACCACATCCTCGTTGGCGTTATAGCCGGCGAGGCTTTTTTCATAGACCTTGACCGAGCGGGAATGGATCATGAAGGCGCGGGAGATGTAGGCTTGGGAGCAATAAAGGCAATAAACCCCGGCCACCAGCCAAAGGATGACCTCGAGATATTCGGCCGCATGGGCCCAAACGAAGGTCGGCTCGTGGAGGACCGAGGGCCAATGGGATAAAAGGGTGATCCCGAATACCTCGACGAACAACCCTTCCTCCTCCCAGTCGAAGGAAACGAACAATTCATCAAAAGTGACGAAGGGGTTGCGCCCCCATTCCCCGGTCGCGAGGTTGGCGATCAAATAGACGACGACTCCGGTCAAAGCAATCAAAAACGGGGGGATCGAATCCTTGAAGAAAGCCCGGTTGTTTTTCTTCAAACCGAGTCTGCGGAAGTCTTGGGTGGAGTTGACGACATGGGTTTTGGCCACATCGTACATCATCGAGTCGGCCCTTTTGGCTTGGGCCATCATGGTGTGGCGGACCGCCACCCCGATTAACCCGAGGATCAAAAAGAGGACGATGGCGATGATGATGGCGATGACGAAGACCCGTTTATCGGTGTCGGAGAGGAAGAGGTTCATTGCTTCGTCTCCTTATCGGATGGGAACTGGGCCAATTCGAGCGGTTCGGCCTCAATGACCTTGGCTTCTTCTAGCCTCGGAAGGGGCGAGGGCTCGGCGGGGGCCGGTATTTGGTTGGCGGTGGGGGCGGGGTTCGGATAGGGGATTTGCCCTTGGGGGGCGTAGCCATTGGACAGGTTGCCCATCGGCATACCCGGCTGAGCGTAATAGGGGTTATTGGGCAGCCCTTGGATCGGCGGGGCCGGAGGGATGGCCGGGGCGCCGGAATAGAAATTCTGCTGGACGTATACCGTCTGAGGGGCCGCGGGTTTCTCCTCTTCCTTCTCCCCGTTGGCCTTGTCGATGGCCCGTTGGTAGATGGCCATCGCTTTCTTCTCCTCTGGGAAAAGCGGGAAAAGCTTTTCGCCCTTGAAGAAATTGATGAGCATGATGACGAATTGGATGAAGAAATTGAAAACCCCATAGACGGCGACGAGGGCCGAGGCGAGGAGGATGAGGGGGACAAGGAGGAACCAAACGATTCCGAGCCCGAATTCGCGCAGGACTTTCATGCTGGTTAATTGTAAAGCCTTCTAGGCTTTCTCTCAACTTTTCTTAGGCCGAATATCGGCAAGCAAAGGAACGGGGCGGCGAAGACCAGGGCCTTGGATAAAGGCGGATAGGAATGATAGATGGCCGAGGAAAGCAGGGCGAGGGCGATGGCGGCGCCTAGGGCGAGCCAACCTCGGGCCTTGCTCTTTATGATGGGAGGGAAGCCATATAAGGATAGGAAGAGGCCGAAGCCGAGGAACAAATAGGCTAGGGGGATGGAAACGAAAGGCAGGGTGAGGGCCAACAAAAGAGAAAGGGCGGCGCTGACCATGATCAGGTTATGGAATTCCTCTCCCCGGTGGCTGGGGAGGCGGAGCCGCGATTGATTGGCCAACAAGAAGAGGTTGGAGATCCCGACCTGGCCTAGGCAATAGGCGAAGGCGAAAAGGGGGAAGAAGGCGTTGGCCTTAACGACATCGATGGATAATAAGGCGGCCAAGGAATCGACCATATCGATTCCGTAAATCCCCTGTAGGCAAAATAGGCTTAGGTAGAGCAACAAGGTTTCGAGCAAGGAGGAAAGGAAGACGGTCAAAGCCGTCCCTAGGCCTAGCCGCATCCCATAGCCGAAGATGAGGCCGCAGTAGCAGGCGGGCAATAGGAAAAAGACGACCGATTGCCAATCGGCGATCCCGATTAAGGGGCAAAGCAAGGTGGCCGCCGCCAGGAAGGAGAAGACGTATCTTTTCTGACATAGCAAAGATAGGGCGCTGGAGAACAAAGGCAGGAAAACGGTGAGCAGCAATCCGAATAGGGGGATATAGGCGATGGCTAGGCTCGCCAAAGCGAAAAGCGCGAGGGTGGAGGCCGAGTAAGCGATGTTTTCCGAAGGGGTTTTCCGAGGAGAGAAAATATCCACGCCTTAACTATACTAGGAATAATGAATTTTGAATAAGATAACCGCCTTTTGCAGTCTTTCTTAGGTTTTTCCGTTGGCTTAGGGGAGGCCGCGCCGATTTTTAATCCGGCGAAAGCCGGCCTTTTGCCTTTTCCTTATTCATAAGGAAAGGGAGGAAGGATAGAATATACAGGCACATGAAAATAGACTACGCCTCCTTGCTCAACGAGCAGCAATTGGAATCGGTTACCACCTTAGCTCAGAACGTTCGGGTCATCGCCGGGGCCGGCTCGGGGAAAACCCGGGCTTTGACCTATCGGATCGCCTATTTGGTCGATGCCCTCGGCGTCGATCCTTCCTCAATCCTGGCCGTTACCTTCACCAACAAGGCCGCCAAGGAAATGCAAAGCCGGGTTCAGGGATTGCTGCCGGAAGTGGCCGGGTTCCTGCAGGTCAGGACCTTCCATTCCTTCTGCGCTTATTTCCTCCGTCAGGAATCCCATTGCTTCGGCTATCCGCCTTCTTTCTCGATCCTCGATGAGGACGAGAGCGAGAAAATCATCAAAGACATCGCCGAGGCCCATGGGTATAAGCGGAGCGACGAAATCGTCAAAGAGACCATCCGTTATATCAAAGGCAAGAAAGCGTCCGGCTTAACCCCGGAAGACATCAAGAACACCTTCCGCTCCTCAGAGAAGACCTCGCTCGAATTCTTCCGCGAATACGAAGATCGGAAATACGCGATGGTTTGCCTCGACTTCGATGACCTCATCCAAAAAACCATCGAGGTGCTGGAGGGGTTCCCCTCGGTCAGGGAGCAATGGGCCAAAAAATACACCAACATCCTGATCGATGAGTTCCAGGACACCAACGATGCCCAGGAAAGGGTGGTGAGCCTTTTGTCGCGGCCCGACACCTCGCTTTACGTCGTCGGCGACCCCGATCAAACCATCTATACCTGGCGGGGGGCCGATCAGAAGATCATCCTCCGTTTCCCCGAGGAGCACCCGGGGACCCAAGACATCTTCCTATCGAGGAATTACCGCTCGACCGCCAATGTGCTGAACGCCGCGAATAAGCTCATCGCCCATAATAAGCTTCGGGTCCCCAAAGACCTTTACACCTTCGCCTCCAATGGCGACCCAGTGACGGCCAAACGGTTTTTCAACCAAAACGAGGAAGCCCAATGGGTGGCGGGGAAAATCGAATCGATAGCCAACCTCGAAGGCGGTTCTTTCCCCGATTATACCGGCATCGCCGTCTTGTACCGCTCCTCCTATCTGACTAGGCCTTTCGAAACTGAATTCGCCGCCCGGGGGATCCCTTATCGGATTTACGGCGGCTTGCGGTTCTACCAACGAAAAGAGGTCAAGGACGTCCTTGCGTATTTCAATTTGCTCATCAATCCGAAAAACGACGTGGCTTTCGAGCGGATCGCCAACGTCCCGAAAAGGAACATCGGGGAAACCTCTTTGGAGAAAATCGCCAATGAAGCCCAGGCCGCCGGCTTATCGGAATACGAATACGTGGCCGAGATTGAAAAGCATCCGGAGACCGGTTTGCCGAGCCGGGTCATCGCCTCTTTGATGGCCTTGACCGCCCAGATGGAGGCGACGAAGGATAAAATCGCCAAAGCCGACGAAACCTATTCCTCGGTGCTGCGGAGTTTCATCACCGACATCGGGTATTTCCAATACATTTCCTTAGACCAAGACATCGATGAGGACCGGGCGGAGAACGTCAACGCCTTATTCGACGACATCGACCATTACATCGCCGATCATCCGGAATCGACCTTCGCCGAGTATTTGCAAAACGTCACCTTGTTGACCAGCCAAGACGACATCAACGACGGGAACTATGTCTCATTGATGACGATCCACGTCGCCAAAGGGCTGGAGTTCGATAACGTCTTCATCATCGGGATGAACCAAGGGACCTTCCCCTCCGCCCGCTCAATGTCAGAAGGCGAGGATCGGGAAGAAGAGGAAAGACGGTTGGCCTACGTCGCCATGACCCGGGCCAAACGCCGGCTGTTCATGACCTGCAACATCGGCTATTCCTTCGCCAACGATTCCCATATGACCCCATCCCAGTTCTTCGGCGAGGCCGGGCTGGAGTTCCCGCCCTCCCCTTATGCCGCCGATCGGAGCTTCTATCGGAATCGAGGCGAGAAGGTGAATCGGGAAAGAACCTATTTCGCCGACGGGGAGCATACGATGCCCTTTAAGCCAAGCGCCCCGGCGAACCCCAACGTCAATAACGTCTCGGAATGGAAGGTCGGCGATCAGTGCCGCCATGATGCCTTCGGGGACGGGACGGTGGTGGAAGTGCCGTCGTCGAATACCATCGTCGTCGATTTCCATGGGGCGCGGAAAACACTGCTCAGCTCCCATCCCAAACTGCATAAGCTTCATTCGCAAGGAGGAAAAGCCTGATGGACAAAGAACAAGCGATCAAAAGACGGGACGAATTAACCCGCGATCTTGAGAAATGGAACTATGAATACTATGTCCTCGACAATCCTTCGGTATCCGACGCCGAATTCGATCGGTGCATGAATGAATTGATCCTGCTGGAAAAGCAATTCCCCGACATCAAATTGAAGAACTCCCCCACCGAACGGGTCGGGGGGATGGTGGCCAGCGAATTCGCCAAGGTCCCCCATAAACGGCTGATGCTTTCGCTTGGCAACGTCTATAACGAGGACGAGGTCCGCGATTTCGACCGGAAAGTCAGAGACGTCCTCGGCAACCATACGGTCAAATACATAGGCGAGGTCAAAATCGATGGCCTTGGGATGTCCTTGCTTTATGATCACGGGGAGTTGCAACGCTGCCTGACTCGGGGCGATGGGATCACCGGCGAGGACGTGACCAGCAACGTCAAGACCATCCGTTCCATCCCCCTTCACGTCAAAGAGACCCGGCCGTTTGAGGTGCGGGGTGAGGTGTTCATGCCCAAAGCCTCGTTGGAGAAGCTTAATAAGCAACGGGAGGAAAACGGCGAACCGCTGTTTGCCAATGCCCGCAACGCCGCCGCCGGCTCAATCCGCCAACTCGATTCCGGCATCGCCGCCAAACGGGGGCTCGACGCTTTTTGGTACTACTTAGTCAACGCCCGGGAACTCGGCATCAATAGCCATGAGGAGGCACTGAACTTCCTCGATGAGCAAGGGTTTAAGACCAATCATGAGCGGCGCCCCCTTTATGGTCCGGAACAAATGCTTGATTACATCGAGGAATACACCGCTAAGCGCCAGGATTTGGGATATGACATCGATGGGCTGGTATTCAAAGTCGACGATATCGGAAGCTATGAGCGGATCGGCTATACTGCCAAAACCCCGAAATGGGCCACGGCCTATAAGTTCCCGCCTTTGGAGGTGACGACCAAGCTATTGGATATCGTCTTGACCGTCGGGCGGACCGGCCGCATCACCCCGAACGCCATCCTCTCGCCGGTTCGGGTCGCCGGATCATTAGTCCAAAGGGCGACCCTCAATAACGAGGATTTCATCAAGGATAAGGGGTTGATGATCGGGGATTACGTTTCCTTAAGGAAAGCGGCCGACGTGATTCCGGAAGTGGTGAGGCCATTGCCCGAACGCCGGGACGGGACCGAGCGGGTTTTCGTGATGTCCGAGGAGTGCCCGGTTTGCCATGGTCCTTTAACCAAGGTCCAGGGGCTCCATTATTGCCTGAACCCCGATTGCCCGTCGCGGAAAATCGAGGGGATGATCCATTTCGCCTCCCGCGATGCCATGGATATCGACGGGATGGGGGACTCGGTGGTCGAGGAATTTTTCGCCCAAGGGTTCCTTCATGACATCCCGGACATCTATTTCCTTTATCAGCACGCCGCCGAGATCAAGGCGCTCGATGGCTGGAGCGATCGCTCGATCGATTCCCTTTGCCGCGCCATCGACGGGTCGAAAGGCCGCTCGCTGGAAAGGCTGTTGTTCGGTTTGGGAATCAAGGAAGTCGGCAATAAGACCGCCAAAACGCTCGCCAAGCGGTTTAAGCGTCTGGATGAGTATTTCGCTTTGACCCAAGACGACCTCTTGAAGGTCCCGGATATCGGCCCGGTGGCCTCCTCCTCGATCGTCAGCTATTTCTCCTCCCCCTCTACTCGCGAATTGGTCGAGAAACTCCGGCTCGCCGGGGTCAACTTCGATTACCTCGGGATCGATGAGGTCGACGTCAATTCCTATTTCTATGGGAAGACGGTGGTCTTGACCGGGACGTTAGTCAAATACAAACGGAACGAACTGACCGAGATCCTCGAGGGGATTGGGGCCAAGGTGGCGGGTTCGGTTTCCAAGAAAACCGACTGCGTCATCGCCGGGGAAGCGGCCGGGTCGAAGCTCGATAAGGCGACGGCGTTAGGCATCCCGATCCTCAATGAGGAAGAAGCCCTCGCCCATTTAGTGAAAATCGGGCGATGATGTATACTAAGGAACGATTATGAAGACCATTGACAAAGACGTGTTGATCGACGCGGCCCATCGGCTGATGTTCGATATGTCGAGCGAGGAATACGATACCTTGCTTGAGGAGTTCAAGATCCTGACTAAGCAAATGGAGACGATCGGAAGGATCGAGGGGTTAGACCGGTATGAGCCGATGACTTTCCCCTTTTATTGCCATACCTCGGTCTTGCGGGAAGACGCGCCGGAGCCCCCTCTTTCGACGGAAGAGGCTTTAGGCAACGCCGGCTCGGTCATGGACGGCCAAATCAAATTGCCGAAGGTGGTAGGTTAAGATGAAGTATCTCGATATGCCTTTTACCGCGATTCACGCGGCGATGAAAAACCACGAGGTCACCCCGTATCAGCTCGTGCTGGAGGCGGTTGAGCGGATCAAAGCCAATGACTGCAACGCCTATGAACGGCTGACCATCCCCAGCGAGGAAGAGCTTTTGAGGGCGATCGGCCCCTTTGAGGATGACAACCCGCTTTATGGGATCCCTTATGTCTGCAAGGACAATTTCTCGACTAAGGGGATCGAGACCACGGCCTCGAGCAATATCCTCAATGGCTACGTCCCCGTCTTCGACGCCACGGTGGTGGAAATCCTAAAGAAGAAGAAAGCGGTGATGCTCGGCAAGACCACCCTCGACGAATTGGCGATGGGCGGCACCGGGACCACCGGCCATAAAGGGATCACCTATAACCCCTTCGATCCCAGCAAGAAACGGATGGTGGGGGGCTCTAGCTGCGGCTCCGCGGCTTCTTTGGCCCATGGCGACTGCTGCTTCGCCACCGGCTCCGACACCGGCGACTCGGTCCGTAAACCCGCCTCTTTCGCCGGCTTAGTCGGGTTCAAGCCGACTTGGGGCCGGATTTCCCGTTATGGGCTTTTCCCCTTCGCCCCGAGTTTGGACCACGTCGGCTATTTCACCCATTACGTCGAGGACGCGGCGATTCTCCTTAACGCGCTCGCGGGGCATGACGAGATGGACTTCACCTCCTCCTACGTCTTAACCGAGGATTACGCCGCCCATCTCCATGACGGGCTCAAAGGGCGGAAGTTCGCCGTCATCAAAGAGATATTCGATTCGGTCGACGATCAATTCAACAAGCAGAAATTCTTGGCTCTGGTCGAGAAAATCAAACAGGCCGGGGCGGAGGTCAGCTACGTCGAGTTCGGGGAGGAGCTGCTCCGCTCGATCTATGCGACCTATATTGTCATTTCCTGCGCCGAAGCGACCAGCAACGATGCCAACCTCGACGGCATCAAGTTCGGCCCTTATTACGGAGGGAACTCCTATCAAGAGGTCATGATGAACGCCCGGACCAAGGGCTTCAGCGAGCTGATCAAACGCCGCTTCGTCATCGGCTCGTTCGCCTTGATGAAGGAAAACCAAGAGGACCTGTTTTTGCGGGCCCAGCGCAACCGAGCCAAGATCGTCGAGAAAACCAACGAGATATTGGATGCTTGCGACGCAATCCTGGTGCCGGCCGCCCCTTCCATCGCCGCGGAATTCGCGCAAAGCTCGGATAAATTATCCAGCGAATACCTGATCGCCGATAATCATTTGGCCTTAGGCAATTTCGCCGGCCTCCCCTCGATCAGCCTGCCTTTGGCGCTGGAGAACGGGATGCCGCTTGGCATCAATTTGATGTCGAAGGCTTTTACCGAAGCGACCCTTTTGTCCTTGGCCCAGGCGGTTGAGGACATCACCGGCTTAGGCGGATTGAGCGTCGCCAACCCCAAGGAGGGAAATTTATGAATTTCGAACCGGTTATCGGATTGGAAATCCACGTCCAGATGAAGACGAAGTCGAAGATGTTCTCCGGCTCGCCCAATTCCTTCTCCCATTCCCCAAATAGCGAAGTCACCCCCTTCGATATGGCTTTCCCCGGCACGATGCCCCGGGTCAATAAGCAGGCGGTCATCAACGCCATCCGGGTGGCCAACGCCTTGCATATGGATATCGACCCGCTTATCCGCTTCGACCGGAAAAACTATTTCTACGCCGATTTGCCCAAGGGATTCCAAATCACCCAGCAATTCCATCCGATCGGAAGGAACGGCTATTTGGACATCCTCGATGAATCGGGGCAGAGCAAGCGGATTCGCATCGAGCGGATCCACATGGAGGAGGATACCTGCAAGCAGCTCCATTTCCCCGATTGCTCTTTGCTTGACTACAACCGGGCCGGGACCCCTTTGGTCGAGATCGTCTCGATGCCGGATATCCGTTCGGGGACCGAGGCGATGCATTACGTCGAAGCTATCCGGAACATCGTCGTCTATAGCCTTTCCAGCGACGGCAAGATGGAGGAAGGGTCCTTGCGTTGCGACGTCAACGTCTCGCTTCGCCCCTACGGATCGGAGACCTTCGGGACCAAGGTTGAGCTAAAGAACCTCAATTCCATCAAAAACATCGAGCAGGCGCTTGATTACGAGATTGCCCGCCAGTCGGCTTGCCTATTGTCCAATACCCCGATTCAGCAGGAGACCCGCCGCTACGACGAAGGAAGCGGGAAAACCGTTTTGATGCGGGTGAAGACCGACGCCGTCGACTACAAATACTTCCCCGAGCCCAACATCGCCCCGATTCAGCTAAGCGAGCAGTTCATTGAGGAGGCCATCAATACCTGCCCTGAGCTCTACGATTCGAAGAAGATGCGGTATTTGACCTACGGGCTCCCGGAGAAGGACGTCGAGATCATCCTCTCTTCTTTGGATTCCGCCCTCTATTTCGAGCAGGCCATCGAGGGGGTCAATTACGTTAAGACCATCGCCAACTTCCTGATCGTCGAGATCAATTCCTATTTGAATAAGCGCGGGATCGGCATTAAGGAATTGCCGTTAAGCCCGCAAAGCCTCCGGTCGATCGCCGCCTATCAAGAGGAGGGCTATTCCCATAAGCAATGCGCCGACATCCTCTTCTATTGCCTTGAGCATGATGACGCGACCCCGGAGACGGCTAAGGCCGAGTTGAAAATCGAGAAGCAGATCAGCGACGATTCGGCGATCCGGGAATTGGTGAACCAAGTTTTAGAGGCCAATCCCCAGTCCATCGAGGACTTCAAAAACGGCAAAGGCCGGGCGGTCGGCTTCCTCATCGGCCAGGCGATGAAGCTTTCCAAAGGGAAGGCCAACCCCCAAGCCGTCAGCAAGATAATGAACGAGGAATTGGCCAGGAGATGAAAAAACAGATTGGGGATTTGCAGGAGTATTTGAAGAAGGTCGCGTCTTTCTCCTTGCCTAAATACAAGGAATTGCCTTCGGTTGAGCTCTATATGGAGCAAGTCCTCAATTTCATTAACGGGGCCCTTTCGGATTTAACCCCGGCCGGGGAAAAAGCCCTGACCTCCTTCATGGTCAATAACTACGTCAAGGCCAAGATGATCTCGACTCCGGTCAAGAAGAAGTACTCCCGCGACCAGATCGGCTACCTCATGGCCATCTGCTTGATGAAGTCGACCCTTTCGATGGGGGACATCGCGGTGCTGCTTGAACATGAAGCCGGGATATCCGTCGATAAGGAACGGGTCTATTCCTTTTTCTGCGAACTCGAGACCTCGATCCTCGCCGAAACGGCCAAAAAGACCGCGCCGCGGGTTGAGGATATCGCCCGGCGGCTGAAAACCGACACCAGCCGGAAAAACAAAAAAGCCGAAGACAACGCGATCAATTCCCTGGCTTTGTTGGCTCTTCGCTTGTCTATTCAAGCCCAAGCGAATAAACTTCTTAGTGACTACATCATCGACGTCCTGCGGAAATCCTCCCGTAGTGAAGAGGCCTATTCCATCGAGACTTACCCCTCCAACAAGGAAGCCAAGCATGAGGCGGCCCTAGGGAAAGTCGAGGCCAAGCGGCTCGCGGAAGCCAAACAGGCGCCGAAAAGCAAAAAAGAGAAGAAGCCGAAAAAGGAGAGAAAGCCATGAGAATACTCGTCACCGGGGGCACCGGGTTCATCGGGTCGGAAACCGTCGTCGAATTGATCAAAAACGGCTACGAAGCCATCGTCGTCGACAACCTGTCGAATTCAAAGAAAGCGGTCATCGACCGGATAGAGACCATCACCGGAACCCGGCCGGTCTTTTATCAGGTCGATTGCTGCGACCTCGATTCATTCGAGGCGGTGTTCAAAGCCGAGGCCATCGATGCCGTCATCCATTTCGCCGGGCTTAAAGCGGTGGGGGAATCGGTCCATAAGCCGATCGAGTATTACTCCAACAACCTCATCTCGACCTGCAACCTGCTTAAATTGATGAACAAATACGGGGTCAACAACCTCGTCTTCTCGAGCTCGGCGACCGTTTACGGGGTGCCAAAGCACGTCCCTCTTTTCGAAAGCGATCCAGTCGAGTCGGCCACCAACCCCTACGGGGAGACGAAAGTCATGATCGAGCGGATCATCGAGGACGCCTGCAAGGCCAATAAGCAGCTTAACGCCGCCTTGCTCCGTTACTTCAACCCGATTGGGGCCCATCCGTCGGGATTGTTGGGCGAAGATCCCAACGGCATCCCCAACAACTTGATGCCCTACATCACCCAAGTGGCGATCGGCAAGCTCGACCACCTTCGGGTCTACGGGGACACCTATCCGACCCCGGATGGAACCGGGATCCGCGACTATATCCACGTCGTCGATTTGGCCAAAGGCCACGTCGCGACCATCAAGAAGCTCCTCTCCAATCCGGGCCTGGTGGTTTATAACCTCGGGACCGGGAAAGGGACATCGGTTTTGGAGATGGTCAAGGCCTTCGAAGAGGCGACCGGGGTCCATATCCCCTATACCATCGAAGGGATGCGGCCGGGCGATGTGGCGGAGAATTACGCCAACTGCGACAAAGCCTATGAGGACTTGGGGTGGAAAGCCGAATTGACCGTCCTCGACGCCTGCCGCGACGCCTTCAATTTCCAAAAGCACAATCCCAACGGAATATAAAAAAGGAGAGCAGCCATGATCAAGACGTTTGAAGTAAATCTCCCCAGCGGCGAGAAATTGAAAGGCCGGCACTGGGAGAAGAAGGAGGCGACCCAGGTCCTTTGCCTCATCACCGGGATGTGCGAGCATTCGCTCCGTTACGATGATTTCGCGAAGTTCCTCAATTCGAAAGGCATCGAGGTTTATGTCCTTGACGCCTTTGGGCAAGGGTTGAACGCCGAGACCGAAAACCATTTGCAGATTTGGCCGGACGACGGATTCGAGAAAACCGTCGATGGGCTGGAGGCGATGGTCGCCTTGTCGAAGGAAAAGGGGCTTCCGGTCACCTTGATGGGCCATTCGACCGGCTCATTCATGGTCCAGCGTTATCTGCAGCGTTACCCGGGCCACGTCGAAAAGGCCATCGTCTGCGGCTCCAATGGCGGGCAAGCCGGCTTGATGAAGTTCGGCAACCTGGTTTGCAAATTGCTCGTCAACAAGAAAAACGAGCACAAGCCGGCCAATTTCATCACCAAGTTGGCCTTTGGTCCCTACGTCAAGGGGACGGCCTCGGCGAAAACCGAGTTCGATTGGCTTTCCTATAACGAGAAAAACGTCCAGGACTATATCGCCGACCCCTATTGTGGGGCCGTCAACACCGGTTCCTTCTGGAAAGGGTTCTTCGCCGGGATGGTCAAAATCTGGGACAAGAAGGAATTGGCTAAGCTCGTGCCGACCAAGGTGCTCATCATCTCCGGCAAAGAGGATCCGGTCGGGCAATACGGCTCCGGCTTATTATGGCTCCGCGACGCCTATAAGGCCCGGGGGCTAACGGTCGTGCTCCATCTATATTCGAACATGCGGCATGAGATCCTTAACGAAGAAGGTCGGCAAGAGGTCTACGACGACGTCCTCCGCTTCCTAACCGAAGGGAAGTGAACGTTCAATCGGCGCCTAGCCCCCTAGGCTCCTTATTTATTGGTCTATTGCTATGAAAATCGCCAAGCCCCTTATCCATCCAACCCCGAAAAAAGGGTGGATCAACGACCCGAATGGCTTTTGCTATTTCCGTGGGCGTTACCATCTTTTCGCCCAGCATAATCCCCTCTCGCCGACCTGGGGCCCGATGCATTGGCTCCATTTCTCCTCCCCCGATTTGCTTCATTGGCGGGAAGAGGGGATCGCCTTAAAGCCCGAGCATCCATACGAATTGCCTTGGGGCTGCTTTTCGGGGACGGCGATCGAAGACGAAGGAACGCTGCGCCTTTATTACACCGGCTGCCAGGAAGGGGCGCAGGTCCAATGCATGGCCTATAGCCTAGATGGGGTGAGCTTCGTTAAGCATGAAGGCAATCCGGTGCTCGACGGGGCAAGTCTGCCCGTTGGGTATTCGGTTAAGGATTTCCGCGACCCGAAGATCGTCAAGCAAAACGGCCGTTACTATTTGCTTATGGGGGCTAAGAAAGAAGGGTTGGGCTCTTCGATCCTTTGCTACGATAGCCCTGACGGCTTCCGTTTTTCCTTCCTTTCGACCTTCTATACCGGGGTCGATGAAGTCGATGGCTGCCTAGAATGCCCTGACCTTTTGTTGCTCGATGACCATCGTGCCTTGCTCTCCTTCTCGCCGCAGAATAAGCCAAGCCACGGGAAAGGGAGCTTTCAAAACATCGCCAGCTCGGTTTACGTCTATGGGGAAGTCGATTTGCCTTCTGGCCATTTCCGTCCCCTAAGCGGGGAAATCGAGTTCGACCAAGGGTTTGATTTCTACGCCCCCGAATTGCTGCGCCATGGCGATGAATGCTATCTCGCCGCTTGGGCCGCCATGTGGGGAAGGGAATATCCGATGGCGGAACAAGGGTATGCCAATTCCTTGCTCGTTCGGCGGATTTCCTATAGGGATAACCGGCTTTTGCAGTCTTTTGTCCCGGATTTGGATAGCTATTGGGATACCAACCGCGATTATGGCGACCGCTTAGTCGACTCCGATTTGGTCCTCTTTGATTTTGGCGGGGATTGCAAAAGGATCCGTTTCGAAATCGAATCCGATTCCGGCTTTTCTTTTGTTCTGCATGGCGGCTATATCATCAGCCATGAAGCCGGCTCGCCCTATCTTTCCTTCGCCCGGACCGCCGAGGCTTATGGCAGCATGAAGATTGGGCAAGCCGCCGATTCCACCCGTTATGTGAAAGCCGGGGATCTCCCTCGTTATTATTTCGATATTCTGATCGATGGGTATGTGATCGAGACCCTTATTAACCACGGGGAATACGCCATTACGTCCCAATATTTCTCCAAAGGGGACAATTCGCTCCGTTTCCAAGGGAAATGCCGGGTCAGCGGATTGTCGTTATCCTTTTTGAAAGGCCGTCAATAAAAGCATCCTTGCCCTTAGGGATCGTTTATATTTTTGGCCTTATGGCCAATTAATGGCTCCCTTGGCTTCCCATTCCCGGGGAAAACAAGTAAAATCCTGCTTGTCGAACATGATCGTCGCCTTCTTTCACCTTAAAACCGACCCGACGCCGCTTAGCTTCGTCAGCGAGTTCCCGGGTTATTCCCTCCTCCGCGGGGATTGGTCGGTTTTGCTGCCGATTTTAAGCGGGGAGGGAAAAGAAAGTTACGAGGGTTCGTTTTTGCTCGATGACGTCAATATCCTCGAGGACGAGTATTGCTTCGCCTCCGTGGCCATCAATGGGATGGAAACCGTTTCCTCCCTCCCTTTGAAGAAGGGGCTTGAGTCCTCGCCGCTGAATCAGCCCTTAACGAAGTATCGCGAGGAGCATAACCTAAGCGACGAGCTTTTCGCCGCCTTGACCCAGGCCATCACCGAGCTTTACAACGCCTTGCTTAGCCGCCCCTTATACACCATTTTGGATTTGTCTAAGGCCGAGCCGGGGTTCGCTAAGGCTGTCAATGACCTTTCCCATTTTATTTTCGCTTCTTATCGGATACTGGTCTATCAAGGGAATGAGGAGGGCGAAGCCCGGCTGACCGCCTTTGGGGCGGAGCCCTCGCTTCCTTCCTTCCCCGTCACCTTCGCCGACTTCGATTACGGGGAGAAAGGGGAACAGGCCGGCTTCCGTTTCTTCGTCGCCGATATCACCGATTCCGAGGCGCTTAACCCCGGGCATATGTTTGCCCGCCGGGCGGAAAAAATTAAAAAGAAAAAGCAAAAAGCCCTCGAGGCCAAAAAGGGAGGGCGGAAAAACCCCTTTAAGCAGTCTTTCACCCTCAACGTGCCCTTTGCCGTCCTCTTCCTTTTGTTCTGCTGCCTTTCCGGCATCGTCTTCTTCTATCTCGCCAAAGGGGATTACAACGGGACGGTCGCCTCCATCTTCTCGATTTTAAGCCCGATCTTCGCTTTAATGACTTTGATGCCGGTCGCTTTCTTCTATCTCGATTCCCCTGAACTTAACCTGCTTAGGAACAAGCCGCTTTTTGGGGGGTTGGCTTTGATCGGCGGCGTGGCCCTTATCCTCGGCTTAGCGGAATTCCTTTTCTTCCGAACCACCGATTTCCCGCTTAGCAACCAACTGCCGTTTATTTTGCCTTTGCTGGGCTTCCCGCTTATGGAGGCGGCGTTCCTGCTCGTTTTGTATTTTATTCGGAAGAAACGATCGGAGTTAGAGGAATAGGGATGATCATTCTCGCGTCTTCGACTGGCTATGCGATTTTGGCCGCGGTGGGGTCGGCATTCGTCATCGTTTTAGGCTATATCGCCTCGATCCTTTTCCGATCGGGGGAATTCGCCGCCTACGCCCGGCGGATGGCTTTTCTTGATGAGAAAAACGTCAAAATGGAACTAAGCTTCGCCAACAAGACCAGCCGATCGAAAACCTATAAGAACCTCGGTTTGGCCATCAAGTCCAAGCGGGGTTACGAAAGAGTCTCTTTCTTGAGCCACCCCCCGTTTGTGAAAGGGCAGGATTCGCTGCAGGTCGGACACTCCCTCTCCCTTTTCGTCGGGAAGGGGGAGAAGGCGACCTTCGTCATCGATTTCCATCTGAGCGAACTTAGCGACGCCCAATATTGCCTTTTCTGCCAAGTCGGGAAGCGGGGCTTCGTCGCCTCAATCGACCTCAATTCCTATAATGCGAAGCCGATTTATTTCCGCCCGATCTCCAACAAGGCCTTCTCGACGCTGATCGGCTAGCGGGCTAGCCGTCTTTCGCCTTAAGGTAATCCGCAGCGAAGTTAAGGTAGGATTGCTTGCCGAGCCCTGGCAAAGACAGCCACTCCTCAAGGGTAGAGGGTTTATAGGTGGCCAGGGATACCAATCCTTTATCCGAAACGATCGAATGGGCGTTGAGCCCTTTTTCCTTCGCCTTTTTGCCTCGGTCCTCGATTAGGCGGTCTAATAGCTTGGTGTCGGTCAGGATCTGCCCCTCGTCATCGGCGACGACTTGGTAGATGTCGCGGTAATCGAGGTATTTGATCCGTTTCGTCGGGTCGATTCGCTCGCCTCCCTTATGGCTTTTTGCCTCGGGGAGGAAAGCATCGCCGGTTTGGATTTCATAACGCGGCAAAAGGGAGCAGTCGAGCTGTTCGTAACCTCGGCGGAACCCTCTTTTATAAACCTCGTAGGAGACGGTTCGGTTGCAGCCGGAGCCATCGGGCTTGAAGAGCAGAGACGCTTAGAGGACGAGCGTTTCCTTAGTTTGGGCTCAAATCCGAGCCCTCATTAAAAATTCCGCCTTTACACCATATTTGGTTTTCAAATTATTTTCCGGGCAAAATTAAAACTAGCCGGGACTAAATTCGTCCTTCGTTAGTAAAGCAATTCGTTCCGACTTAATGACGTTCGACGGCCCACTTCTGCAAAACGTTTATGGCGAATGTGTCGGATTATCGGTTGTTTCAGTTAAGCGTTATCGGCGAAATGAAGTTGAACTGAAGTTTACTTCACTTCCACTTCACTTCGAACTTCACTTCCAAATGAAGTAACTTAATCGACGTAGACTTTTTCTTTGACGGTTAGGTATTTTTTGGGGCGTTCGCCGTGATAGACGGCCAAATACCCTTCATCCACTAGCCTTTGAATTACTTGCTTTCGGAAATAGGACGATGGCTGCAACGAAAGGCGTTCAGCGATCTCCCCAATTGTTTTTGGGCTATTATAGCAGAACGCCAAAATGGACAAATCGTTCTGACCCTTCAGTTTGCTGATCGCTTGGATTTGATGGGCCTCCTTTTCCTTGGTGATGCCGCCGGCATAGCAAAGGTTAGCCAGCGTCAAAGCGAAGTATTGGCTATTCGCGGTCGCTCGCGGGCGGAAAACGGTTTGGTAGGGCTTGTATTCACTCTCGATCTTGTCGAAGCCCGTTCCATATTTGTCCATATAGTTGAATAGATTGAGGACGCTGCAGATTATATCGTTCCGTCGAAGCGGGGGGAGGCTCTTGAGGTCGGTCTCGTCCTGTAGATACCTTCCGCCGACGCAAGAACCCGGGGATATGATTTCCAGTCGGTCGAGATAAAGATTGACCTCGATTTGGCTGCCGTCGATGTAATAATTCCGATGGCCGATGGCGCTGGCGACGGCTTCGCTTATCGCTCGGTATGGATAGGAAAAGATTTCTTGGGCCCCAATGTCGAGTTTTTTGATGCCGGTGACGCTATGGCTTTGGATGTAATTAACGGCGAAGTGGAGCTCTTGAAGGAGATTGCCTTGAAATTTTTCTATGTTGCTTAATACCAAGCCGCCTTTGTCGTAACCGGGGAAGGTGGTGCAGACCATAAGCGTCTTGCTGTCTTTGCAGGAATCCTTGAATAGGAGAGCCCCTTTGCTAAGGAAGCCGTTTTCGTCCATGAATCCTATGGAGATTAGTTGGTTCTTGGTTAGGTCTCGGTGATGCATCTTCCGATAGGAACTGAATAAATAACTGAAATCGGCTTCGTTGAATGCTTCTTTCGTCATCAGGGCGTCATAGTGAACTCGCTCGGAATCGTACACCATGTTGCGAATCTCATCGGGCGTCGCGATTGAGACGCTGCCGAAGTTTCGGACGTAAATAGACGAATAGCCGCCGTATTTGAGCATAACCGGTACATCGAGCGATTTCTCCACGTGGATCGCCAATACGTAACGGGCCGGTTTGGTGTTCGGCACCTCGATGGGCTCATAGGTGATCTTCAAAGTTGGCGCGATGTGCTCTTTGACCATTCTTTGAACGAGCAACACGGTTTTGTCGACTGAGACGTGATCCATCGCCAAAATCTTATGGGTTTGGTCCTCGACGCCGACATAGATGATGCCGCCTTGGGAATTGGCAAAAGCGCAGATTTCCTTGAGCCATGCGACTTCATAGTTATCTTTCCCGCTGGGGTTGGGGCCTTCGCGCAAAACGGCTTTGAATTCGGTCGTGTAGTTTTCCAAATCAACATTTGGCAATAAATCACTGATAACCATAGGCATATCCTCCCACGAGTATTATACCTCGAAGACAAAATGAAATGAAGTTGAACTGAAGTTTACTTCACTTCCACTTCACTTTGAACTTCACTTCAAAATGAAGTAGTCGAATCTATCGATGTTTTTTCCAAGGCAAACCTATAATCGAGCATATGGCTAAGGACTTAATTGGATAAAAGAGCACAGAAGATAGCTAAACGAAGCTCTTGCCCTTGTTTGTCCTAAACCGGAATGGTCGTCTTTGGTCAGTAATGTTGATCTACGCCATATCGAGTCGCTTTTAGATGGCAATCAATAGATCTCTTCCACTTCTTGGGAGATTAACCGATCGAATTCCTCAATGGTGGTGACGCCGTCTTTCACTAGCTTCGCCGCCGCTTGCTTAAGCGAGATGAAGGAGGGGTCGTTGGTGACGATGTCCTTCTCGTAGACGGCGGTTCGCCCGATATAGCCGGTGTGGTTGCAATGCTCGCAGCCGCATTTTTCGTATATTTTCGTGCCGACCGGCAAGCCGGTTAAAAGGGATTCGGGCTCATTGACAAGATGCTCTTTCTTGCAATCGGGGCAGAGCTTGCGGACTAATCGCTGGGATATGGCCCCGATTAACGAGTCGGCCACGAGGTAGGGTTCCACCCCCATGTCGATAAGTCGGGTGATGGTGGTCACTGCGTCGTTGGTATGGATTGTGGTTAAAACCAGG
Source organism: uncultured bacterium (assembly GCA_949296775.1). Lineage (GTDB taxonomy): Bacteria > Bacillota_I > Bacilli_A > RFN20 > CAG-826 > Alloenteromonas. The sequence continues at coordinate 246,902 of CASFQA010000002.1, forward strand.
TGGCCGGTGATGGCGGCTTGGACGGCGATGTGGGCGCTTTCTTCGTCGCGGATCTCCCCGATCATGATGATGTCGGGGTCTTGGCGGAGGATCGAGCGGAGGGCGCTCGCGAAGGTCAGCCCCGTCTTGGTGTTGACCTGCAGCTGGTTGACTCCCTCCATCTGGTTCTCGACCGGATCCTCGACCGTTTGGACGTTGACCCCTGGCCGATTCAGTTCTTTCAAAAACGAATAGAGGGTGGTGGTTTTCCCGGCCCCGGTCGGCCCGGTGCACATTAAGATGCCATGGGGCGAGGAGAGCATCTCACGGAACATCTTGGCCTCTAAAGGGGTATTGGCCAATTGGTCGATCGAGGTTTCGTCGCCGAGGGTGTTGAAGATCCGGATGACCACCTTTTCGCCGTAGATATTGGGGAGGGTCGAGATCCGGAAATCGTAGGCATGCTCGTTTAAGGTTCTGGTCAATTTGCCGTCTTGGGGCAACCGGCGTTCGGAGATGTCGAGGTTGGCGAGGATTTTATAACGGGCGACGACCGCTAAATAAAGGTTGGGGTCGATGTCGCAGTGGTGGAGCAATATCCCATCGATCCGGAAGCGGACCCGGACCGATTTCTCCATCGGCTCGATATGGATGTCGCTGGCCCGGGCGTTGACCGCTTCCTGGAGGAGGGTATCGGCCAATAGGACCGATGGGGCGTTGACGTAATCGTTGAGCGTCAAAGCGGCGGCATTTTCCTGCTTGCCGAATTCTTTGGAGAATTCCTCGTTGGCCTGGTTCCGCCTTTCCTTGCCGGTCAAATTGGAGATGAGGGAACGGATGCCATCAACGCTGGAAAGGCCAAGCTTAAGGGGGCATTTTAGGAAATAGCTGTATAGTCGCATCTCCTGGGCTTTGAAAGGGGAAGCGGCGACGCAGAGGACCGATTTGTCGGGGAGTGACCGCCAAGGGATGACCTCGGTTTCCCTGATTAGCGACGGGGGGATGTCCTTGAGCAAGGAATCATCGAGGTTATAAACCGAGACGTTGACGAAAGGGAGGTGGAATAAGGCGGCGGTTTTCCGGGCTAAATCGTTTTGATCCAATCGCTTATCATTTTGCAAAGCATCCAATAACGAGGAACGGCTTTTATCGGCTTCCTCTTTAGCCCGATTAAGCGCCTCGGCCCCTAGATAGGGGCTAAGCCCGTCATAAACGTATTGATTGAGTTCCATTCGCTTCCTCCTATAGCCCGACCCCCTGGTCGATGCTGTTATACATATCGAACATCGGCAGGAACACCGATAGCATGATCAATAAGACCACGACCGCCATGACGACGATCATTAGGGGTTCGAGGATTGAGGTGAATTTCTTGATGGCCTGCTTGTTCCGTTCCTCGTAATACTCGGCTAGCACATCGAAAACCTGGGGGAGGTTCGAACTCTGCTCCCCGACCGACACCATCTCCAATAGCATCGGGGGAAAGAGGCCGGTGGACTCGAGCGAGCCGGCTAAGCGCCTCCCGTTATTGACCCCGATGGTCGCGTATTTGAATTTCGATTGGAAATAGGCGTTGCCGACGATGTTCTCGCTCGCCTTCATGCATTCCAATACCGGCAAGCCGGAGTTGAGCATGATGGCGAAGGAAGAGGCGAAGGAGGAGATGACGGTGGCCCGGATCATCCCTTTGAGGATCGGGGCGTTCCAGGAGAGGGTATTGAAGAAAAGCTTTCCTTGCTTGGTTTTGCGGAAAAGCCCTAGCAATAGTATGAAGGCGGCGATTCCTCCGAGCAAGAACAGCCAATAGTTGGTGAAGAAATCCGAGATGGAGATGACCACTTGGGTTATAAGGGGCAATTCGGCCCCGAGCTGTTCGAAGGTCGAGTTGAACTGGGGGATGACGACGTTCATCAGCAAGACGATGACGGCAAAGATGACGATGACTAAGAAAAGCGGGTACATGAGTGCGCTTTTGGCATCGTTTTTGGTCTTTTGGGCATTCTGGTAATACTTAGCCGCCTTGCTAAGGGTTTCGGGCAAGGTCCCGGATAGCTCGCCGACGTAAACCATCGAGCAGAAGAAGTCGGGGAAGATCTTTTTGTGTTTCCGAAGCGCCTCTGACAAAGGCATGCCGATGAGGACATCCTCATAGGCGTCGGAGATGGCGTTTTTGAAGACGGTGCCGAATTTCTGTTTGCGCAAGGTATCCAGGCATTGGGAGATGGTGGCCCCGGCTTTGATCATGATGCCGAACTCCTGGCAGAAGGTGACGAATTCACCTGACGATACCCGGCTGGAGACGGCGAAGAAGTTCGAACGGCGTTTCTCCTTGATCAATTCGAACTCGAGCAAAGAGATGCCTTTGTCGGCGAGATCGGCCTTCAACGCGATCTCGTCGGCGGCGGTGACGTTGTCTTGGACCTTTTTGCCCGCGGCATTGATCCCTTTGAAATGGAAAATCGGCATAGGAAAGTCGCCCCTTGGGAGGGCTTTTAATAAAGTAAACCTTTTTCAATGAGAAAGGGAAGCAATATCGCCATCGCGACCGGAAAGGGGAATTTTCGTTGATAGCAGCGAAAGTAATTGAACCAATCGGACATTTTTTCGTGACGTCAACCATCGTTTTGGCTGGGAACGCTTGTCAAAACGGCAAAGAGAGGGTTATAATCCGACCCATTCCGAGAGAGGAAACACAGAAATGAAAAATGTCAAGAAAACCCTGAACAAAGCGTTCACCCTTATCGAACTAGTCGTCGTCATGGCGGTCATCGCCATTCTCGCCGGCGTCTCGGTCGGCGTTTATTTTGGGGTCATCAACAACGCCAACCAGTCGGCGGTCGACCAGGAGGCGGCCCAAGCCCGGGATGCGATTTTGCTTGAAACCTCTGGCCTTGGTCATGAAGGCGACGTGGCCGGTCTTGGCTTGTCAAAAGCGGTTATGAAAAACTCCACCGAGTTGGAATTGACTTTCTCCAGCGACGTTGAATCTTCGGCTGAATTCGACGATCCTGTGGATAATGCTTTAGAAGCCTTCTACTTGCTCTCCTTGTCTGAGGGTAATTCCGTTACCCTAGACGGCGAGATTTCTTTTAATGCACTGTTTGGAGCTGAATACGATTTAACCGGGACTGCTGCCGAAGCCAATGGTTCGTATGTGTACACGGTCACTGGTTTTCAATTCCAAAATGGTAATGGCAAAACCGCTGAAATCCATTTTGGTGAATAACTTTTTACGGTCTTTCTAACTATGTTCAATGCATTGAAAAAATATAAGAGGAGCAAAGCTTTTACCCTCATTGAGTTAGTCGTGGTAATGGCGGTTATCGCTATTTTAGCCGGTGTATCCGTTGGGGCCTATTTTGGGATTACAAACAATGCCAACGAATCGGCTACCGAGCAGTTTGCTAAGCAAGCTCAGGATCTCTTCACCATTAAATCCGTCAGTGATAATAAGAAGTATTCCTCGCTTGATGACATGGCGGCCGATTTTATCAGCAATGACCTTGACGAAAATGGCTTAGACAAAACCCAAGTAAACTATGTGATGCTCGATAAAGGAGAGGGCGAAGCACAAGATGTCCTTTTTGTCTTCAATTCTTCGAAGTGGGTTTGCTCCGTCTATGACGGACGGCAGTTCAGCGAACTTTCCGACTACTACTCAAGCTTCGAGGATATGGCTAACGATTTTGCCAAGATGGAAATCCTTGAAGGTTATGATGTTGGTACTTTAATCGCCGTTGAGGACAAGGAAGGACTTTTGAATTTCTATCAGTATGGTGATTCCTATCTGCGTAAAGCGATAAAGGTCACTTATTCTGACACTGATTACTTTGTTCCCAACGGGCAAACTTTAATCAAAACCGTTTCTTTGGTTCCTGATTTAGCTTCGGTCGCGGATGCTTCGAACGTTTATGAGCGGCAATATTACGACGCCAGCAATAAGCCGATCGATGTCAAGAAACGCATTTTTTCCAGTTTCGGGGCGAGTGATAGTTTAAAGATCGACGATTCCTCCGCCTACGTTTATAACGACTTGAACAACATCACAATAGCTTCTGCGCCCTTAAGTGACGGCGCTTCTTCTTTAAATCTTTCTAGTGGCACCTACCAATTCATGGTTACCGGTGTGAGCACTGAGAGATACGAATTGTCGCATAATTACTATGCCAAGGACTTTAATGAGTTTAATTCGTTGTTGAATAAGAATGGCAACAACTCCGTGCCGCATGATATCTATGTTGGGACAAACGCCACGATTGAGAAGAGCCTTTCATTATCGTCTGGATCTTCGATTTATGTTGGATGGAATGTTGCTGATTTAAAAAAAGGCTTTGTTAGCAACGGAATTAATCCTAACACTCCTAGCAGTGGCGATTGTGTTCCTTCGACTTTGACTATCCCAAGTGGTGTTACCGTTACGATTAACGACGGTAACTTTATCGTCAGCTCTTTGGTTTTGGGCCACGATAATGATAATAGTGTCACTAAAAGCACCCTTGTCTTTGATTATTCAGGTAAAGCGGCTGGCAAGGTAAATGTCGAGGGGAATATTAAAATGGTCTCCTCATATTTGGATGTTAGCGGCAACGTTACCGGCTCGAATTTATCTGAATCCCCTCGCATTTTCATTGATAAAGATTCGAAAATAAATTGCCTGCTTAATATTTACAATTTTAGCGGCGGACTAAAAACTCTTTCCTTTAAAATCGGCGGAGTTTTCCCTTTCAACAAGTATGGCATCTTTGCTTTTAATGTTCCTTTAGAAATGGAAGCCGGAGGCGAGTTCCAAGGAACCGCCTACTTGTATATGCTAAGTAAAATCTATCCCTTAGATATTGTTCTTGTCGGCGGATCTGAATATGCACAGGGAGAAGCGCCTGTTTTAATAATGAAGTACGGCAAAACTAATATATATTGGGAAAACACTGATATTATTGGCGAAACTCATGATCGTTTGGTATTTAAATTTGCTGGAGACATGGATGATGGGCAATTCAAAAAGTCTGTTTCTTTGGCTTCAATAGATTATCAAATCCCATTTCCTTTTTATAACATGGGGATAATTATTTCCGGGTCGGCCAACTTTGATGATATTCAGATGAAAATGCTGCCCGGTTCTTTTGTTAAAGTCTCAGAAAACACTGATATAACCATCACTAAAAAAGCCATCTTTTATTCTCAATATCAATTTGCTAGCGGCTCATATACCAATTATAACATCGATGCAAAAACCCCGGCTGCTTATATAGAATTTCCGGAGAACGGCAAGTATTCATTAAATTTCGATGGCGCAGAGATTGGGGGACTTATTAAGGCCCCGGAATCTGAGCCTGTATCGGGATCCGCTATTTCTAGCATCATTAGAACTTACGGCGGAGAGTCTGGCCCAATGTGTTTCAAGGAAGTTCTTAATGGTAGCGCTGGTGATCCAAAAACCCGCGTTCCTGCCGTTTACCAGATGGTCAGTTTTTGATCTTCTTTATTTTGCCGCGACAGGTTCGCGGCTTTTTTCATCGCAAAACCTTCCATTAATTAGGCTTCTGCTGCCTTTTTCACTTGTTTGTTATTGGTTCAGAAACACGCTGAAGCGCAGGACAGGGCTATTCCCAAAGCTGATCGTGTATTCAACTACTCTATTCCCGGCATCGAAGGAAGAGGTTAGTCCATATCCATCCTTGCCGTTATATAAGACGGTCCTATTCTCCTCTTCGATTCTCACTAAGTCATAGGCCTCATTGTCATAGACGTAGTCTTTAGTCGGCGTATTGAATAGAAGGACCTCGTTTTCATTCGTGGCCAGCTCTTGACTGTAGGTCTTACCCGTCTCGGAATTGGCGTACTCCCTGATCATATAGGCGATATCCGAAGCCACGTCATAGTCCCGGTCCTGCTCGCGAAGCAGGCCATTCATTGAAAGGGAGAAGTAAAGGAAAGTACCTACCGAGCCGATGATAACCGCGGTCAAAGCCAAGGAGACGACGAGTTCAACGAGGGTAAAGGCCTTCAGCTTCTTCATAGTCCCAACCCTCCGATTAGCCAATCCCTAGCCATCGGGAAAGCCAAACTCATGAACATAACCCCAAGGAAGAGATAGGGGACGAAAGCGAACGGCCCTTTGCTTTGCTTTCTTAGCTTGATTATCTCGATGATGGCCGCGGAAAGGCAGGCGACGAGCAGGAAGAAGATAAACGAGAAGACGTCATATGCGAACCCTAATCCGATGGCGATGATGACATCGGCCAAACCGATGGCTTCTTGTTTATAGATCAATTTGGTCAGCAAGAACGACCCGAGGAACAAAAGGGTCGCTAAGGCTAGGGCGATAAGGTGCAACGCCCAGTAGGCGGGATTGATAAAGAGATCGGCGATCCCTCTTGCCAATAAGGGCAAAATGATGAGCAGGAGCAAATACGTCGGGACGGTTTGGGTCTTCTTGTCGATCAAGGCGGCATCGAAAAGGAATAGCAAAACGAAAGAGGTCGCCAATGAATCGACTATCGCCATCGCCTCCTCCGGATAGTGATAACCGATCGCCCCATCATAAACGTAGGCGTAGAGGAAGTAAGAGGAAAGGAAGATGGCCATCCCGATTAGCTCGACAAGGGGATAACGCTTGCTGATGGGGGAATGGCAATAACGGCACCTCCCTTTAAGCGATATAAACGAGAGCAAGGGGATATTGTCATACCACTTCAATTCATGTTGGCAGCTCGGGCAAAAAGAACGGGATTTGGATAATAAGGGGATATCGTTTTCTCCGCGATAGACGATGACGTTGGAAAAAGACCCGAGCATCAAGCCGACTAGGGCGAAGATTAGGGGGACAAAAACCTCAAAGAACATCTTATCCAAGGCTCCTTAAGGATGAGAATTCACCGGCTTGGGCTTTGCCATCGTCGTTACTATCCAGGTAGTCGAATTCGAAGCGGATGTCCCCGACAGCATAGGCGATGGTGTCTTCTTCGTTCCGGAAGGCCACGGTCCCATCTTCAAGCAAATCCGGATAGGTCAATCCCTCGACGGTCAATGTCTCATATGGGGTAAACGATTGTTCGCCATAGGCCTGCTCGAGGTAAGCCGCATAGATTTGCTTTCCGGTCGTAAGCCGCTCAATCCGGAGGCTGGTCCGAGCCAGGGAAGCCGAGCGTTCCCTTGCCTTATAGGTCAAATAGGTTGAAAGTCCGGCTAAGGTCAAGGCGATGATCAAAAGGGTTAAGACGGTATAGAGGAGAGTCACCCCTTTAACGGAGCGCTTCATAGACGAGGTTCTCGGCATAGATATGGCCTCCGTCGTAAAGATCGATGATCAGGCTGGTATGGCCCGTCTCCCCTTGTAGGGCGAATTCTACGGTGAAGAGGGTCCTTTCGCTTTCCTCTTCTTGGGCGAGGAAGCGCCCGTCAGTTAGTTCGACATACCCTTGTTCTTGGTCGGCCCAACTTGGGTAATTCAAAACGTAGGAAAGATCATCGCTGGATTCGAACCGTTCCCCGATTTCGGTTAGGTAGTCGCTGGCCTGCTGGTTTTTTAGCGAAGCCCGATTGAGGTTATTCATCCCAATGACCGCCCCGGTCGTGCCGCCGATGGCGATGCCAAGGACGGCTAAGGAGACGACGACCTCAAGCAAACTGAATCCCTTGGCTTTCTTTTTTAGGGGAAGGAAATCGAAGGCGAAGAGAAGCTTCTTGAGCCTCGAGAAGAAGCGGGGGATCCGGTCGAGGGTGAAATGGGGGAGATGGGTGGGGTCATCCTTCTCGATGATTTGCTTCCCTTCTTCGCCGAGATAGACTAAGCAATCGAAGTCGGCTTTGGCGAAGCCGTAAAGCTGCCTCCCGGCCACTTGGAGGATCTCCGAATATAGGTAGGGCGATTGGGGGACGGTCATGGTGTCGACGAGTTTATGGTCTTTGTAGAAATCGACGACGTAGAGGTTCCCGTGGGGGCTGATGATGATGGGGTTAGGCTGCGCGATCCCGGTTTCGATCAAAGCCAGGGCTTCTAGTAACGGATAGAAGTTGATGGCTTTGGTCTTGATGCCCAAAGAGGATAACGCTTCCTTGGCTTTGACGATTCCTTCGTTTCTAGCCATCAAAGCTAAGCAATATAAGCCATCCTGCCCGTAATCGGCGGTCACGAATTCCAGGTGGACGGTCTCTAGGGCCTCGGGGCCGAGCTTATCGGTCAAGTCTTTCTCCAACAGCTGCTTGGCTTTTCCCCGGCTGACTTTCGGGAGGACCAAAGAGGAGGAGAAAGAACGGTCGCTTAGGTAAATCAGCTCAAAAACGGTGTTTTTGTTGAGCTGGTTATGGGCTAAGAATTCCCGCACCTTGCTCTCGGCCTCCGCCTCGTCTAAGCAGACGGTAAGACTGTCTTTGACATAACCGTCGGCATTGGGGGCGAACAAGGTGATGGAGGCTTGGCCGCCGGCCTCGACGTATTCGACTTGGGGTTTGCAATTCATGTTGTTGTCCTCCTTAAGCGCGTTCGCTCAATATCTTTAGCGATGGGTTATCGCCCGGCTGGATCGAGGAATCGTTTTTGTAGAGGTAGAACCGGAAGGGCGAGGGGCCGATGCAGCCTTCCAAAAGCATGTCGGTGGTGAGGCTCGCGTCTAAGCCGACCGTTAACGGGCTGAGCCCCAAATCCTCGGGGGCGAAGTCGGCGCGGGAATTGACCAAGCCGCCGCCATAGTAGGCGATTCCGGTGTTGACGAAGGTAGAATCGGGGTCGATTTGCCCGTCGACTCGTTCCTTTTCCTCGATAAGGAAGGGGGCGTTCCCCTCCTTCGACAGCTCTCTTACGATAATGGGGATGAGGTCGAAATGCTCCATCATTTCCAATAAATCCTCGAAGCCGGAGAGGTCATCGTTTATTTGCAGGAAAGCCGAGCTCGAGACGGCGGAAATCAATTTCCAGTCGTAGAAACGGGTATCGCCTTCGATCGCTAAGTTGACCCCTTTCGAGGTCCCGCCTAAAGGCAAGGTGCCCATGAAGAGCTGCTCGGTCTCGAATCCGGCGATGGTGGTGGGATAAAGGAATCTCCCGTCGAAATGGGCCTCGACCCCGATGGAGAAGAAACCGGAATTGGCGAAATAGGTGTCGCTCACCGTGATATTCGTGTCGATCCGCTCGCCCTCGGGGTAATTCTCGGATGGGGTCGCCTGATGGTTCTGCTCTTTGTAAACGTCGGAGCCGAGCCTGAGGAGATAGTCCCGGCAATTCCGGAGCAAACAGTTATCGACGACTACGTCTTGGCTCGAGAAGCAGCGGATCCCGTTGCGGGCGTTCTGCAGCAAGGAATTTCTGATCGTGAAACCGTTTACGCCTTTTATCGAGAGGAGAGTTCCGCCGTATTCGTAATCGGTGACGTAGGGGCGGTTATTGGCCCCAAAGACGGTGAGGTTATCGATCGTGAGGCCGTCGGAATGAATCCCCATGACGATGTTGTCTTCCCCATTGACCGTGACCTGGGGCGAATCCCCGGTTAAGGAGACCCCGCAGAAAGAAAGGGGCCCGCGATAGACGTCTTTTTCGCTTAAGGCGACGATCTCTTGGCCGTTGACGTTGGTCTTTTCCCCGCTTGGGAAGGTCAGGTCATGGAAATTGAGACTATGGCCATTGCCGTAGATATCCTGATGGATTTTGAGCCCTTCGATGAGGTCGGCGCTTTGCCCGAGTTTTTCGAGGAAGCGGGTATCATAGGTCGATTGGGTCTTGGTGTATTCGTAATAATAGGGGACTCCATCGAAGGAGCGGGCGAGGTAGAAAGCGTCGTCGCCGAAGGCTTGGAGCTGGTTTTTCTCCCCTTCGGTTAGGGCGAGCGGCTTAAGGTTTCTTAAAGGGTTGCCTTCGGAATCGAAACACTGATCATAGCTCTCGAGGCTCGTCTGGAGGCAAAGGGGGTTATCCTTTTCGTAATGGTTGGTTAAATAGGCGAGGTCGCGGTAGGAACGGACATTGATGCCCTCTTCGATGAGGGGGATGGTCAATTCCGTTTCCTCGCCGAGGCTATTCAAGAAGGTGAGGACAATGTCCTCGTTCCCTTGGGCCGTGACTTCGTATCGGCTGGTTACCGGATTATAAGCGATGGATGCCAGCCCGCCGGTCACCTTGGCCTCTTGGGCTTGTTTGGAGGGGATGAGACTCTCGCCTTCGTAGATGGCGGAAGAGAAATCGAAGACCGAGATCTCGATCTTCGCGTCGACTAATTCGAGCCCTTCGCTTAGGTCATAACGGCCATAGAGGCAGTCATCGCTGATGCCGGATAAGGACGAGCCGAGGTCTAAGGCGTAAAGGCCGGAGGAATCCTCATCGACCACATAGACCGGGATCTTGTCGATCAGGGTCCCGTTTTTGTAGGAGGCGGTCAAGATGGTGGCGCCTTCCTTTATCCCGGCTAAGGCATGGCCCTCGATCTCGACTAATTCGGGATCGTCCACCTCATAGACGATGTCTTCCTGCCATTTGTCCTCGCTTGGGGTGGTAAAGCAAGGGATGGTGCTTGTATGCCCAATTTGGACGAATTCAACCGGGTTGGCGAAACTGATCCTCGAGGGATCGTCGATTAGGTTCCCAATGGCGATGTAATTGGCGGTGAACAATAACCCCAATAGCAACACCGGGAGAAGGAGAATGACCGAAAGCAGTTTCTTGTTCATCGGATGAGTCCCCCGTTGGTTTCGATGGTCTTGATGAAGGCGTTCCGGTCGTTTCGATAGCCGAACCAGGCAAGGAGGAAAAGGAGGAAGAACAACCCCGGCTCGATAAAGAGCCGTCCCGGCGTTTTAAGGTCGGGCCAGAACATGAGCAAGAGAAGGTCGAGCAAGAGGTAGAGAATCGAAAAGACCACGATGGACAAAGGGTTATAGCCATTGCCTCGCCTGCCGCTTAAAGCCCGGAGGTCATTGGCTTTGCCGAAAAGGAAAGCGGTGCTTGATAGGAAGAAGGCGACGAGGAGGAAATTAAGGGTGTCGGTTAAGCCCAATAGATTGGAAGCGAGCAAGACGGCGGCGGAGAGGACGAGTGCGAGGACCAAGGACAAATAGCCGAGCAGCAATTTGGCGTTCAATTGCTTCCTCATCGACTTCGGCAGGGACAGCAATACCTTGAAAGACTGACTCTCAAGGGCGAAATAGGGGGTGCTGGAATAAAAGCATAGGGGGATGAAGAGGAAAAGAAGGGCCTCGATAAGGGGGACGACGAGTTCCGGCATGCTCGACAAGAGACGGTCAAGCAGAAAGTTGCCGGTCGCGGGGAAGGAAAGGGCGTTGAGCCCCAGCGAATCGAAAACCGAGGAGAGCAAATAGGCGAAGAAGTAGGCGAATAAGGGGATGAGGACCATTAACGACAAATAGGAGAAGACGAGGTTCCCGCCCCGGCTGGTCCGGATGAATTCCTTCCCGGCATAAGTCCTTGCCAAAGATGAGGACTTCCGTTTGCCCGGCTGCTCATCGGTTTCCGCCCGGAGGCAAACTCGGACGAAGTAGGGCAACAGGGCGATCCCCAGCAGGAAAAGAGTTATCCCCGGGAGGAAAGAAGCCAGGTCGAACCGCCAGAGGCTCAACTGAATGAAAGCCGAGGTCGGGATCAAAAAGCGAGCGGTATCGGAGAGGATCCCCATGGCCTGGACGTTTAGGATACTCGAGACCTGATTGGCCGAGACGAGTGAGGCGGCGTAGCGGACGAAGAGGAAATAGACGGTCCCGATGGCCCCGGAAAGGAGGATGACGGCGACGACCTCTGCCAAAAGATGGCCGCGGAAGAAACCGCCGATCGCCTTGGCCGGATAGGCGAGCAAGACGGCGAGGAAAGCCACGAAGAAGGAAAGGAAGAGGCTTGAAAGGAAGGAGAGGAAATAGAAAGGCAAAGCCACCCCGTTGATGATCCCGTAAGCCAAGAAGAAGCCATAGGCCAAAAGGCAATAATCGCCGACGGCTTTGACTAGAAGCGCCCCGAGTTTGGCGGCGAATAGCTTATGGAAGGGGATCGGCAAGGGGTTGATCAGCTTCCTTTCGCCCTTGTCGAAAAGCAATTCGCCGGCTTTGGGGGAGAGGGCGACCCCATAGCAAATGGTGATGGCGAAAAGGGCGATCGAAAGGAAGCTGGCGTCGGCATAGGCGAAGATCCCTTCCTCGTTCCCCCGGATGGAGTGGACTTTAAGCAGCAAGACGGAGAAGACGGCGGAAAGGAAGGCGACGATTAGCAAATTCAGCAGGAAAGAGAGCCAATCGTAACGGCCGGTTTTCCACCTTCCGGCGAGACGAAGGAGGTCTTTTTTAATCAAAGAGGCGATCATTGGGCGTTGAAGAAACGGACTAAGTCCTGATGGAAATCCCGGTTGTGGGGGATATCGTGGTACATCTTGACGATCTGCTTCCCGTCGAGATGGGCGACGTCGGTGCAGATCCGTTCCGCCTGGAAGAGATCGTGGATGGTGAGAATGACCGTCCCCCCTCTGGCGGCCACCTCCTTGAATAACGAGACCAAGGTCTCCGAAGCCGCGGGATCGAGCCCGAGCAATGGCTCATCGAGGAACCAGATCTCTGGGCGGTGGATGTAGGAGGCGATGAGGGCGGCCTTCTGCTTGGTCCCCCGGGAGTATTCCTCGATCGGCATGTCCAGGAAGCGGGTGAAGTTGAATTGCTTCGCCGCCCCTTCGCTAAGCCCAGCGATCGCGGTTTTGGATAAGCCATAGGAGGAAGCGATGAAGGTGATGAATTCCCTGCCGGTCATATAGTCGAAGCAGGAGCAGTCATCCGGGGTATAGGCGATGGCCTTTTTATAGCCCACGAGGTCCTCGGCGATGTCCTTCCCTCGGTAATAGATGTTCCCCCGATCGGGCTTAAGGACGGTGGTCAGGCAATTGAGCAAGGTGGTCTTGCCTTCGCCGTTGCTCCCGACGATGCCGACGATTTGGCCTTCATCGGCTTGGAAATCCAAATCATCGAGGATGGTTTTCCCATCGAAGGATTTGGAGAGGGCTCTAACTTTTAACATCGTGGTGGATTTTACCACCTTTTATAGCCTATAAATAATAAATTATTTATGTGGCGGACATGCCGATAGGAAAATCGCCGCAGAACGGATGGGAATAAAAGGATTTTGGAATTGCCGAATTTCGTCCGTTTAGTCCGTTTTTGCGGTCAATTCCATTTATCGCGAATCTTTTTTCGACTTTTTTGAATCGCTTGATTAGTCTGTCCACCGAAGGAGCGTTTATAGCCTCGGCTTTTATCCTGACATGCTTATAGATAAACAGTAAAAAGGCCGTTTTAGTCGTAACAATCATGAATATTGGAAACGAATCGGATGTTGTAGGGTTTTAAAAATCCAGAGGCGAATTGATAGGAACTTCGATAGAACGAGAGAGCGTTATTCCCGGCAGGCTTTGGTTCAGGTTTCGGCGGCAATATCAGCCTTCGGCTAGAGATAATTGCCGTGCCGGATCGTTTGCCTTTTAGGTTACCGCTGCAAAGATTGCTGCTGATAATGTTCGGAAACCATAAAAAACGTCTTCCGAAAACCTTCGGTAACTAGAAAACAAACGGTTTAAGCGGGAGTGTTCATCGGATTGCGTAAACAATTCGAGGGACACTCCCACCCCATTTAACCGCTTGGAAAATAACAGTCTATTCTGATAGGGGGTTTTGAATCGACCTTTGCAGCGGTAAGATATCGATCAATCTTCTTTGTTTATAAACGCAGGAAGCTTGTCTTAGGACTTAAATTTTGCTTTCTGCATAAAAAATTGTTGCGACTATACCTTATTAATTCGGATCTTTATGCAAATCCGGAATTTAATTCCCCAAAATCATAGGTTATATTTTTGTCATAATTGCTAGAACGATTGATAAAATAGTTAACAACACTGTAGAAAACCGGCCAATAACCTTCATTACTGGTGCTAGGCAAGTCGGCAAGTCAATTTTGGCTTTTAATTTTACAAAACAAGGTTTTAATTACGTTTCATTTGATAATTCACGCGATCTTCAAATCGCCAAATCTCAACCAGAATTGTTTTTATCTTTGCATCCAGCCCCTTTGATTATCGATGAGGTGCAAAGGGCCCCAGAACTTTTCCCGGCTTTGGAAGAGAAAGTCAATGTGGCTAAATTGAAAACCGGCCATAACTATGGGATGTATATCCTGACCGGCTCGCAAATGTATCGAATGATGAAGTGTGTAAGCGAGTCGCTTTCTGGGCGAGTCGGTTTAATTCGGATGAGCCCCTTGTCTCGCAGCGAGATCCTCGCCCGAGAGGAAAAGCCGTTTTTGTTTGACCTTGAGCAGTCCTATCAACGATCGGTTCCGCCTTTAACGATGGTGGAGGTATTCAAGCAAATCGTTCGTGGGTTCTATCCCGAATTGACAATGAACCCGAATCTTAATAGTCATAATTTCTACGCCGATTACGTCGATACCTATATTGAGCGCGATGTCTCGGATTTGATTAACGTGAAGGACAAATTTTGTTCCGGCAATTTCTGGAATTGCTTGCCTCCTTAACCGGGCAGGAGCTCGTTTACGATAACTTATCGAAAATCATGGGCATCGATGCCAAGACCGTCAAGTCCTGGATCAGCGTTCTTCTCGCCGGGGATATCGTCCACTTGCTGCCACCTTATAACGAGGCCTCTTTCACCAAGCGAATCGTCAAGCGGAGCAAACTGTATTTCTCAGACACCGGTTTAGCCGCCTACCTCGCCCGGCTTGATGATCCGGCTTCTTTGATGGTGAGCGCGTTCGCCGGAAGGTTTTACGAGACCTATGTGATCAACGAGATCCGGAAGAGCTTCCTGAATAACGGCGATACCAACCCCGGCCTTTTTTATTATCGAGATTCTAATCGGAACGAGGTCGATTTGGTGCTAATCCACCAAGGGAAGATGCATCTAGGCGAGATTAAGATTGGGATGAAATACACGAGCAAGGACATTCGGTCCTTCGCTTATTTGGCCTCCTCTCATTACGAGGCCGGCCTTGGAGGCATCCTCTGCAATACCGATACCTTATATCCTTTAGGCGAGAGACATTACGTTTATCCCATATCCAGCATTTGAAACGTTTTACTTCGATTTCGTGTCTATTATAGTGAGGGGAATGAATGGATAACCTCTCACGTCTTAAGCAAGCGGTCCTCTTACAAGACCAAACGACCACCGATATCCTCTTTCGGGAGCTTTATTCATCCTATCGGAAGCTGGTCCTCTTCGTCTTATCCCGTTTGCTGGAGGATAAGCAAGACATCCTCGATCTATGCGAGGACTGCTTCTTAGAACTCTATTCCCACATCCAAGACGTCGATAACGTCAAGTCCTACCTCTGCGTCACCGCCAAAAACAAAGCCTATTCCCTGCTTAGGAAGAAGCAAGAACAGGGTTACCTCGATGAGGATATCCCAACCACCGACTTTCACCCTCTAGCCTATGAATTCGAGCAGTGGGCCAGCTCCATCATCGGGGAGGAGGACTATTCGATCATCATCGATCACTTGGCCCTTGATTATTCTTTCAAGGAGATCGCTGAGCAACGGGGGAGCAAGGAGAACACCGTCAAGACCCGTTATCACCGGGCCCTTCGAAAATTACGGAAGGAGAAGCGAAGATGAAGAAAGACGAGCAGCAATTCCTCTCTGCATTCGTCGAGGAGACGTTCGAGGAGGTGAAGCCGGAGCCGGGTAGGAAAAAGAAAAACCTCAAAACGTGGTTGATCCCCTCTTTATCCATGGCCGGCGTCGTCATGCTCATCGCCGCCATCGCCGTCCCGCTTTCCTTGCGGAGAATCGGACTGAGCGATCCGGGGAGTTCGCCCTCCGATTCTTTGCCTAACCCATCGATAAGCGACGATAACCCGCCGCCAGTCATCTTAACCGGGGGCCGGCAGGCCAATAAGCTCGCCAACTTCAATTCCGTCCAAACCGAATACGAATCGAACCTATCCTTCGTCGAGGATGGTTTGACGATCGCCAAAACCCTCGGCAATGGGAAAGAAGAGTATCTAGATGAGGTCGAGGTCGATTCCAGCGAGTTCCGATCCGGGGACCCCGGGGAATATCAAATCACCGTCTCCGACGACGATATCTCCGTTTCTTATGAGGTCGAGGTGGTGGAGCAGGCGGTCACCGGCATCTCCGTCGCTTTCACCAAGGGAGCCTATTACGGGGCGGAGCGGCCTTTGGCCACTGACTTCCGGGTCATGAAGCAACGGGATGACGGGACGACCGTGGTGTCGAAATCGAGCGAGGTCGGGATCGATTCCTCTTTGTTCGACGAAGGCATCGTCCGGGTATTTTTGAAATCCAATGAGGAATTTTCCCAAGAGGTTGCGGTTGAGCGCTTGCCTTTAGAGGATATCGACTTCGAAGGGGTTTGGGGGCTAGAGGACGATTACCATCCTTACGGGACCCCGTTAGTCAAGGTGTATGAGGTATTAAAGGGCAATTACTTCATCACCGACTACTCCGAGGCCTTGCTGGATGCTGACGTCGACCTCGAGATTAACGATGGCATCGTCTGGCTCAATAACTATAAGAACGGGACCACCCAGCAGGCGAGCTATGATCCATCCACTCGGGTCTTGACCCTATACTCGATGACCAACGATGAGCCGCCTTATCCATTGACCAAGATGCCCTCCTATACCCCTGAGGTCATGGTCACCTATCTGCTTGACGGACGGGTTGACAGCTATTTAGCCCCCGATGGGTATTTGGAGGAGGAGACCTTGAACCACATCGCCTCCTTAGGCGGGACGCTTTATTACGATCAGGATTGCACCAAACCCTATGAAGGGGAGCAGCTTGAATACAACGAGCGTCTATTCGCCTCGGTGATCGGCAACGAGCAATTCAAGGAGAGTCTTGAAGGGCGGTGGAAGTCGGTCGAAAGGGGGACGCTCGCCTATACTTTCAAGGGCGGAAAGTTCACCTTTGGCTCGAGGCCAGCTACCTATAACTACGATTGTTATTTCCTCTATGGCGAGGTGCTGGTCATCACCGGTTATGACCAGCTGATGTATTACGATATCGAAACCGATACTTTGGAGGATCGGGATTGGTGGACCGGGGAAGCAATCGCAACCTATGAAAGGCTAGAGGAAGACGATATCGTCGTCACCATCGGCTCCTTCGATCTGATCTTGCAGAAAGGGGACGTGGCCCCGAGCACCATTATCGATGACGAAGGGGAGAATATCTACATGTTCGACTACGCCGATTATGATGGCGAGCCGTTATTGGAGGATACCGTGCTAGCTTGCAGACAGTCGATGATGGACCTCATCACCATCAGCGGCCGTTATAGCGATTCCCCTTCCCCTTATAAAGATTATTATCGGATCGCTAAGATCCGGGATGCGGACGGAGCCCATTATTACCTGTCGCGATACGTCGATTACCATGAGGTATTGAG
Organism: uncultured bacterium; assembly: GCA_949296775.1. Classification (GTDB taxonomy): domain Bacteria; phylum Bacillota_I; class Bacilli_A; order RFN20; family CAG-826; genus Alloenteromonas. Next base: position 264,287 of record CASFQA010000002.1, read on the forward strand.
GCTGAAGGTGCGGATCGCCGGCTTAGCCGAGGAGGGCGGGTATGCCCTTTCGGTCGAGGATGGCTCGTTGGACTTGCGTTGGTTTAAGGAAACTCTCTATGTCGATGGGGTGGCGAATGAAGAGGCTGATTATTCTTATGAGGGACTTCCCTTCGTCGGGACGTATTTCAGTGAGAGCGGGACGGAGGCGCGGATCACTCCGTACCAAAACTTGGAGATTCTCCGCCAATCCAAGACCGGTTACCGTTATTGGGAGACGTTCGCGACTAGGATCACCGCCTTCAATGAGGAGACTGGGGCATATACCCTCTTCTTCAATAGCGAGGACTATGACGGCAACCTCACACCCCACGAATTGACCGTGAATCTAAATTCCGATGGGGTTTATCAGTTTTCCTTTGACGATCAAACCTTCACTTGGAAGTCGGCGGAGATCGATTATTCGAGCCGAAATTGAAAACATTCGATAAAAAGCCATGTTCGCACCTTTTAGCACTTAATTTTCGAGTTCAATTGCACCTTTTGACACCCTTTTGGAAGACTTGATTGCACCTTTTGACGGGGTATATAAGACCGGTGTATTTTTCATTGACAATCAAATATTCATAGTGTTTTTTATGCCGGAAAGGTTTGGGGGGTGAGATTAGAGGTTAAGCCATGAATGGCATTCATTAAAACCGGTTTTTATGACTAGGTAAGTCATGTTTCTCTTGGTAAATGCAAGGTTTTGACAATGGCGATCAAATGTTTCGGCAAACAAAAATTTCTTGCCTAAAACCGATTGGATTTTATAAACGAACAATCTCGATTCAGAAATGAGAAACACAACATGAAATCGAAACCTTTGTCGTTTCCTTTGTTGGCCACCGTCGGCTTGCTCGGATTAGCCGCCTGCGGGCCTTCAACCACGACTTCCTCCCTCTCCACTCCGCCAATCTCTGATTCTAACACCGACACATTAGCTATCACGTCCTTGGATTCGCCGCTTGGGCCCTCTTTAGCCGAACTCAGAACCGGCGTTGCCTTAAGAGGGGTCATCGACGAGACCCAGGTCTGGCCCTCCAATGATGGCAGCGTCACCAACACCCGGAACGCCTGAATTGTCGATATCGAGGCGATCGATGGCTACGCCCACATCAAGAAATACCAATCGGTCAACGCGGTCGATGGCAATGACCCGGACGAGGTCTTGGTCCCGTCCAAACTCGTCGTCTCTTATGAGTATCTGTTCGGGAAAAATCCCGAGGCCGGGCAATTAAGCCAGGTTGAGCTCGGGGCTGATAACGAGCTCCAATACAATAACGTCATCAATACCTCGACTGGGGAAGTGGTCCTTTATGATGACACCTTCGCCTCCCCGTGCGCCCTGATAACCGAGGATATGTTCAAAGCCGATGCCACCGATCCGAACGTCTATCACCTAGAGACCGATAACTATCTCTATGAGCCGATCCTTCGGCGCTTAGCCCATTATATTTATGGCGAACCGAACGACTATATCGTCGAGGCCTTATCCTTAATCGTTGAGGATGGCCATATCGTCTCCTATGAAGGGAACTTCGCCCCTTATGATTACACCGGCTTCGTCTATACCTCGAAGATCAAGTTCTATGGGGATGTGGTGGCAACCGGCGCTTCAGTCCTTGAAGCCCCGAAACCGATCGAAGGGACGGAGATAACCGAACTTAAGACCGCGCTGGATTCGCTAAAGGAATATAACTTCACCGTGGTGAGCGAAGAGATCAGCACCTCGTGGTTGAGCGATAAGACCAGCACCTATCGTCAGGCCTATAGCGATGGGGGAGAGCATATCCATCAGCTTAACTATATTGGCGATATCGCGAATAATCGAACCAGCGACCAATATCTCTATACCCAGTTATCGGAAGAGGATAGCTGGGCCCCGTGCGGGATCGCTTATGACGTCCAGATTGCGACCAATATCAAAGGGACTTGGTATGCCTTCGGCAGCCCATTGGATGGGGCGCGATTGACCGCTGATTTATTGCCGAGCTTTGATATCTCGACCGTCTTATTTGAAGTTGGTACCACCGAAGGGACTTATGTACTAAAAGATGATCTCCCGGATTATTTCGCTGGCCTTAATAGCAGCCTGTTCTCATTGTTTACCACCAACGAGGCGGGGACGCTGACGATCGATATCAATAACAACCAGGTGGCCTTTGATTTGGTGGCGGCCTAGGGAAGTTATGGCAACGACGAGAAAACCGTTTACAGCGCCATCGGCTCGACTCATGTCTCTAATAACACCGTCGTGACCGATGATACCAACCTTAAGAGTTGGGAGGATTACTTCGTTACCCAGGAGGTGGTCAATGAGGTGCTTGCCATCTTGCCGAATAACGTCTTGAATTACGTCCCGGTGCCGAAACTCCCCGATGGCGGGTATGACGGCAACCTCACCAGCGTCGGGGTCTATACCGATAAGGACAGCAATACGGTTCAGCTCCAGATCCGGCTCGATGAGTATGGGGACAATGCCGATGCCCAATATGAGGATCTATTGGTTCTCTTCTCCGCTTGATTAGTGGCCAATGGGTTTGAGCTAACGAGCCTTGATCCTTGGGCTGGCTATACCTTTACCAAGCAGCAGAATATCAACGGGGAACCGGTGACCCTCACCATCTCCTTAGGTTCGAGCGGCAGCTACTTCTTGGTTGATTTCGTTTATTAATAGGGGAAGGACCGGCTGATAAGTTTCGACTTAAAGGCCGGTTTTTTATTTCCGTGAAGGATTTACGGGGAAAACGAAAATTAATACCAATTGGACCGAGTCAATAGACATGCATTACGTTAACTGTTTTCGACCTCTATTTATTAGGCTGGAAATTTGTAATCCGTTACCTGGCGGATACAACTTAATATTATTTGAGCACTTTCCAACGGCCAAATTTTTTTGACCCTACTCGCTCAATATACCCTTTTTCCTGTAACGCCTTCATGTAGCGTTGAATTGTTCGTTTGCTTTTTTTGAGTGATAGGGCCAAGTGTTCAGCGGTGACCAAAGGATCGAGGACTAACTCAGCTAAAATTGCCTTTCCTATTTCGTTTGTTTCAGAGTTGTTGTATTGATTATCATTGGTCTGAATTTTCGCTAATACTTCCTGATTAAAAGGAATAGTTATGAGAATGTATGTGTCTTGAATGTCGAAGGCCTCTCTTCCGTAATGTTCAACGATTATCGGAACCCCATGTCCGGTGTGATCGACGATGTCTAAATCCGAGAATATTTTCATTAAGGCCGCATTCCTCGGTTTGGTTATGCCGCGGAAAAATTCCTCCCTGGTTAAATTGCGCGGCAAACCACCATGGGAGAGAATCTCTAACCGATCGCTATAAAAGGATATTTGGGGCTCAGCGATGCTCCAATCGTTATGGGCGAGCGCGTTAACCACCGCCTCGTCGACGGAATCGATATCGTATAAATACTTATCGATTCTCGGCCGCACCGAAGTATCGGAGAAGCAAATGTTTTCGGCTTTGATTCTGTTAATCATTTGGTCGTAGGCAAATAGAATAGATTTGTTTCCGTAATCGCTTCTTTGGGATAGAGAAGCCTTATTCAATCCTTCGAACTTCACGAAGATGAAGGAAAAGCGATTGTTATCGGAAAGGAGTTCCGCCATGACATTGTATTGGCCTTTATCGTTAATTAGCTTTAGGTTTGTCTCAAACGAATTTTCATTGAGGCTATATCCCATGTTTGAGTAGTAATTTTTAAGGGTTAAAAAGGACAATTCGCGTAAATTAGTCGGGGAGCTGACCAATAAATCATCATTGTAGAAACGCATTTTGTACCGATTGTTGATTTGCTCCGGGGTCATTTCCCGGCAAGTTGAACCGACTCTTAGTGGGCAACCTAAACCTGAGAACCCGTATTTCTTGATGCAATAAATAGGAGCGCTGCCCCTTTTAACGTTGATAGCAATAACCGGTAAGGCATCGAAGGTCCTCATCTCGCAGTTAACCAAATCTAAAGGGGATGGTTCGATTTGACTTCCAATTACGTCCGAGATGCTTCTTAGCGTCTTGTCGATTTCTTGGGCGCCTACGACTTTTCCATCGTCATTGACACCGATGAAAATCTGACCTCCGTCGGTATTTAGGAAAGCCACGATCTCTTTGACTATTTGGTCGGAGAACTTCGTTTTGAATTCGATCGTGTTAGATTCGTACAGATTCATATATGCATCCTAAGCGAATACTAATTTATTTATGACAAAAACACAATTTAAAGCGACATTTAATACGACATTTAATACGACATCGAAAAGAGTATTCCGCTAAATATATTCGATAGAAACTTAATTTTGCTCAAATTTTATTACGACATTTAATACGACATCATTCGTTGTCGCCTTCTTTTATTTGGACTTTAATCTGACTATTAAGGAAGTCGCATAAACGCTTTTATTATGTTTTGGCTAGAAGCCTGTCCACCAACGTCTTTGCGTGTTCCCTAATTTAACGGCTTGCACTAGATAATTTTGTACTTATGAATATGACAGTTCACCGGTGGCTCAAGCAAATTGGATTTTAAAAAGGAAACTTGCCGGACCAGTTGAGTTTGAGATACCAAAACCATATAGATATGAATATGGTCGACGGCATAACCGGAAAATCACTTTTAATAGGGCAATAACCATTTAGTGGGACACAGATTTAGCTTAAGTTCAGGCAATATTTTATAGGACACTTGGTTAAAACCAATCCCAAAATTCAACCGAAAATCCCCCTTGCTATAAATATATATAATAACGTTCCCGCGTGTGCGAAAAGTTCCGATGAATACGAGCAAACCAGCTCGGAAAAATTTTTTGAAATTCAAAATGAAAGCGCTTTACTTTAACGTTAAAGTAGCCTAAGATAACAGCCGTAAAGATATGGATAGCAAATTTCTTTCCGGGGCCTTAGTGGTCCTAGCCGCCTTGACTGGATGTGCCCCTTCTTCTACCAGCAGTTCCGCCTCGCCTTCTAAAAGCGAGGAGTCGAGCTTGCCGTCTTTAACCAAGACCCATGTCATCGTTTTAGCGGGCCAGTCCAACTGCGCCGGCAACTCCTATTCCCAATACCTCGCCCGGAGCTTCGGGGTCGATAAGGTCAAAGAGTTCACCGATGGCTATCCCTCGGTTTTGATCAACTTCAATAACGAGAACGGCGTCAATCATTCGAATAATCAATTCGTCCCGGTGACGCTAGGGCAAGGGTCGGAGCCGAATAAATTCGGAATCGAGGTCGGCATGGCCGAATACATCTCCGCTGCCTACCCCGACCAATTTGTCTACTTCATCAAGTTCGCCGTCGGTGGTACCGCCCTTTATGACAAATGGCGTTCTCCTTCCTCTGGCCAAACCGGGGAGCTTTGGAACAAGATGACCGCTTTCGTCCATGAGGCCTTTGAGCAAATCGCTTCCTCGGAAGCCAATCCGGTTTTATCGGCTTTCTGCTGGATGCAAGGGGAATCGGATGCCGACGATATGCGGACCCCGAGCTATTATGATAACCTCAAATACTTCGTCTCCGATATGCGGGCGGAATTCGCTGACTACGCCGACGAAGATGGCATCGGTTTCATCGATGCCGGCATCTCCGATAGTTACGTCTGGAAAAACCATGTGCAGATCAACGAGGCGAAGAAGCGCTTCGCCGAGGAAGATCCTGAGCATAACGTTTATATCGACACCATCGCCGAGCGGCTCAGCTATAAGTTCGAGCCGACCGGCAACCCCGACCCTTATCACTATGATGCGGACGGGGAAATCGAGTTAGGGCGGCTATTTGGGCTCGCCTTACTAGAAAACTTTTTGGATTGATAAAGCCAGAGTAACGAAAGGAGTGAATCATGAAAAATCGTTTCCTGCGCATCCTCAGCCTTGGGGTCTTGCTTGGTTCGGTCGGCTTGGCCGCCTGCACCCCTCTCACCACCTCATCCTCGACCCCCGATTCCAGCGAGGTCACGACTCCGGAATCGACGGCCAAACCGGTCATCCGGATCGCCTCGACCGAAACGACCGTCTCGGTCGGGAAGCAAATCACCATCCGGGTGTTAGTGACCGGCACCACCAAGCGCGACGTCACCTACACCTCCTCCGACCCGAGCGTCGCGAATATCGACTCGAAAGGGACCTTGACCGGCTTAAAGGAAGGGCAGACGACCGTTCGCGCGACCCTTAATGCCGATTCGACCGTCTATGCCGAAGTCGTCATCACCGTTGAACCGGCGGTCGCCCCAACCTCGATTGAGATATCCGGGGAAGCGGAGCAAAACGGCTGGATTGGGGAAACGGTCACCCTCGAAGTGACGGCCAAACCCGATAACGCCGATCCGCGGGTCACCTATTCCTCCTCCGATACGAAAGTCGCGACCGTCGATGAAGAAGGAACCGTCTCCTTCTTAGCCAAAGGCGACGTCACCATCACCGCCACCAGCACTAGCGTCACCTCCATCAAGGATTCCGTCCTTTTCCACGTCAACGAATCAGCTTATATCACCAACTATTCCAATTATGGCTTGAACTTTAATTACGCCACCCAGCTTGGCGAGGATAGCTATATCGAAAGCAACCCCGTCATCGAAGGGGACAATAGCCCGGCCATGGCCTGGTTTAAGACCACCCCGTCGAAGCATTATTACGCCGAAGCCAATATTGAGTTCGTGAACGCCACCGGCGACGCCTGGACTAGAGTCGGCATCGGCTCCGGGACCGGGGATATGGATACTCGCGCCTTCTATTTCTCCGATAAGGAAGGGCAGAAGACCGTCATGATGGATTACCCTAATATGTGGGGGGCCGCCACCGCCAGATCGATGATCTGGCAGGTCAATGACATCCGCTCGCTCGATAAGACCGATATCACCCTCGGGGTGCTTCGGGATGGCGATGATTATTACTACACCATCAACGGGGAGATGTATTGGTATGAGCATACCGACCGCTTCACCGATAAGGACACTTTGCCGGTCATCGTTTCTAAAGACGTCCAGTGCAAAGTCCGCGACCCGAAGGTCATCACAGATACCGCCGAACTAAAAAGGATGACCGAATCGGCCGACTTCCAGAAAGTGTTCTTTGAATCGGCCACCAATCAGAAAAACGTCATCTTCAAAGGCGATAAGGACATCGAATTCACCAACAAAGGGACGGCCGAGGAGATCCGGCTCCGCGACCAATGCGTCAAATCCTATGGCGATAAAGGGACTTTGTCCGGCGACTTTTACCTCGAGTTCGATTTGGCCGGCTATGGCAATGACTCGACCGACAATTCCTCGATGTTAGGCGCCGCCTTCCGCCGTTATAACACCGATCCGGCCATCATGGATTCGATCATGGTCGACGAGCAGTCCTTCCACTTCCGGACTTGGGACTATGAGAACCAGTTCACCGCCATCACCTCCGGCACCCAGACCATCAATACCGATGCCTTCCCGACCCCGGTCGCCGAGATGAGCACCGCGAAAATCCGGATTGAGCGGCGGGTCGATAAAGAAGCCGGCAAAGGCGTCTTCACCGTCAAACTCAACGGGACCGAATACAAAGCGGCGGGCAAGAACATCGAAGTCGCTTATATCGGCGATTACAACCTCATCTTCGGGGCCAATAACGCCAAAGGCCACGTGACGAACCTAACGTTTGGCGCTTTAAGCGAATAGGGATCAACAATGAAAAAAGCTTTCTTATTGATGCTGCCGGCCTTAGGGCTCCTCGCCTGCGGGCCGACCGATACCTCGAGCAGCCCGTTGCCAAGTGTTCCATCTGACACCACCCCCTCGGAGACCAAGACCACCGAGCCAAGCGAATCCGAGAGTTCGGAACCGAGTGAATCCGAGTCGTCTTCCAGTTCGGAATCTTCCTCCCAATCGACCCCAACCCCGGTTGAGCCGACTGAGTTCAGCACGACCATCGATAAAACCGAGGTGTTCGTGAATGGCTCGGCTTCTATCACCGTCACCATCGATCCGGCGAAAGCGAGCCTCGTCAAGTTCGCTTCGGCGACGCCCTCCATCCTCTCGGTCGACAATACCGGGAAGGTGACCGCTACCGCCCCGGGCGAAGGGAAGATCAACATCAGCATCGATGGGGAGAAAGATAACGTCAAATCCGTCTCCCTCACCGTCCTTAACCACCTCCAGCTCGAAGGTTATAGCCAGAACTTCACCTATGATGATGGCACCTTCCATAGCAAGGCCATCGAAGCGACGGCCGATAACCCGCATGCTTATGCGATGTTCGGTACCAAGGGCACCGTTTATTACGCCGAGGCGACTATCTCGATCATCAATAGCTCCAACGATGGTTGGGCTAGAGTGGGGATCGGCAGCGTCCTCGACGATACGGATGGCAATGGTCGGGCCTTCTTCTTCTCGCCCAAAGAAGGGCAAAAGACCGTCGTCATGGAAGTCCCCAATGCTTGGGGTGCCACGACCGCCAATACGATGATCTGGCAGGTCAATGGATTATCCGCCATCGATCCTTCTTCCTTCAAACTCGGGATGCTACGAAACGGGAACGACTATTACTACACCATCAACGACAAACTCTATTGGTTTGAGCAAACGGCTCGTTTCACCGATAAGGAAACCTATCCTTCGATCATCGCTAAGGACACCGAGGTTACCGCCTCTAAACTCTCGATGACGACGGATAAGGCGGAAATCGACGCCAAACTCGCTTCTTCCGAATACCAAAAGAAGCTGTTTAACGCCGCCAATCCGGGATTCGTCAATTTCGAATCGGACGCCAAGTTCTCCTTTGTCATGAAAGACGATGGCAATGCCTTCTTCAACAACAACTCGGTCCGGGCCTATGGGGAGAAGGGGCTATTGACCGGCGACTTCCAGATCGACTTCGACCTCTCCAGCATCGTCCCCCAGGCCGATAATGACGACAACAACCGGATCGGCGTCGGCTTGCGGAGAGTCGGGACCGATCCGGCCAAGGTCGATTCCTTCACCGTCTCGAGCGACCTCGATCTCCAAGCCTACGATTATCGGAACTGGGATTGGAATGGCCATACCTTCTGGAATGGGGCCGATAAGACCCAAGCCACGTCCGATAAAGCGACCCGCGATGGCCATTACCGGCTCACCCGGACCATCGAAGGGGAAGAAGCCAAATTCGCCCTGTATCACGATGACCTCGAAACCCCGGTTTTGGAAAAGGCCATCAGCTATGTTGGCGATTACATCGTCTGCTTCGGCTCGAACTACACTAACGGGACCATCGAAAACGCCACTTGGAGCAATAAATGACACCTCGACCCATCGCGTTGCTAGTGACTTCGGCCTTATTGTTCGGCTGCACCCCGGCGGTTTCTTCGCTTCCCTCCACGCCGTCGGAATCGCCGAGCCGGCCGGAATATACCAGCGATCGTCGTTCCAACCCCTCGAAGATCATCTTTGAGGGGGAGGAATACCCCCTCCTTGGCGCGGACCCCGACTGCGTCAAGGGGGAGGATGGGTACTTCTATCTCTTCACCACCCAGACCTTCCTTCAAAGAGGGGAGAAGGGCTATGGCTTTGACCGTTGCCCGATCCTAAGGAGCACCAATCTAAGCGAATGGGAATACGTTGGATCGGTTTTCGCCGATGACGCCAAATTTGAGGATTGGGATCCCGACTTTGGGGTCTGGGCCCCGACCATTCTCAAAGTTGGGGATATGTATAACTGCTATTACTCGGTCGGCTATAGCTCCGGGTATCGGGAGACAACCGGCATCGGCGTCGCCCAAGCCCCGTCTTTAACTGGGCCCTGGACTGATTATGGAAAGCTCTTCAATTCCGGCGAGATCGGGGTTGAGAACTCGATCGATCCCTTCGCCATGGAAGTCGACGGGCATATCTACCTTTACTTTGGCTCCTTCCTTGGGGTCTATTCGGTCGAACTGACGATCGATGGGCTCGCCTTGATGGATGGGCATCCTTCGGAGGCCGAGCTGATCGAGGTCTCGCCTCCGAGCGGCTCCTTCGACTTGGAACGGAACTTCGAGGCGACCTATATCGTTAATAAAAACGGTAAGTATTACCTCTTCGGCTCAAAGGGGACCTGCTGCTCGGGGATCGACTCCAGTTATTACGTCGTCTCCGGGGTCTCCGATAGTCCCTTCGGCCCCTTCTTAGGGAGCGATGGGAAGGAGATATCCGCTGAACCTGGCGGCGGGGATCTAGTCATCGCGCCGAGTCCTAATATCGCTGGGGTTGGCCATAATGCCGTGGTCGAAGACGATGCCGGGGAGTACTGGATCGTCTACCACGGCTATGACAAAGACTGGGAATATCCTGGCGAACGGACCATCTTCGCCGACCCGCTTGAATTCTCCTCCGAAACCGGGATGCCTTATGTCCAAGACATCGCCGGGAGCGATGGCCTCGAGATGGATGGCCCCCAATTAAGCAAGAAAGGAAAACTCTATGACTAAACGCTTCCTCTTCCTTTTACCTCTGTTCTTATTAAGCGCTTGTACCCCAAGCCAATCGTCTTCCTCCTCATCGGCACCGTCGAGCGAAGAGGAATCCTCCGAAGTCTCGATCGATATGGGCGATCCAAATAACCCGTATTCCAATCCGGTCAAGTTCTATCGGCCGGATGGGACGACCGAGTTCGTCGGGGTGGCTGATCCATATTGCCTAAGGGCCGACAACGGGATGTATTACCTCTATTGCACCCAATTGGAATGTACCCGGGGCGAGCACGGCTATGGATTCGACTATTCCCCGATCTTCGAATCGATCAATTTGACCGAATGGCGGTGGGTCGGCTCGGCTTTTTTGGGCCATGAGGAATACGCCGAATGGAATAACCACGAACGGGGCGTCTGGGCCCCGACGGTCTGCCAGGTTGGCGAGACTTATAACCTCTATTACACCTTAGGGGCCGGCGGCTACTATAGCGACTACACCGGCATCGGGGTCGCCACCTCGCCCACCCCTTATGGCCCTTGGACCCATTATGGCAAGCTCTTCGATTCGGGGGAGATCGGGGTCAAGAACTCGATCGATCCTTACGTCTTCGTCGAGGACGGCCACGTCTATATGACCTGGGGGTCGGGCGATGGGATCTGGATCTGCGAGCTCGACGAGACCGGGACCCAGCTTAAGGGAGGGCTGGAGACCCAGAAAGCCGCTAAAAAGCAAATCGCCGCCTATAACATCTTCGAGAACAACAACTACGAAGCCAGCTTCATCCAGAAGAAAGATGGCTATTACTACCTCTACCTATCGACCGGCTCTTGCTGCGATGGGATCCGCTCGACCTACCACGTGGTGGTGGGTCGCTCGGAATCCTTGTATGGCCCTTATTTAGGTTCGAATGGCCGCCCGATCGATGGGCCGAATCGGGGCGACACCGTCGTCGAACCCCATCGTCGGTTCGGGATGGGGACCGGCCACTGCGCCGTCGTCCAGGACGACAAGGGGCTTGATTGGCTGATCTACCATTCCTATAACCCCCAAGCCGAGACCACGGTCCAGCAAAACACGCGGACCCTTTACATCGACCGGCTCTATTGGAACGAAAAAGGCTTCCCCCAAGTGAAGGACCAATACCCTTCGAACGGAGAGATGCCTGGTCCATACATTCTTAACTAAAAAGGAGAGAACACCATGAAAAAGCAACCTTTACTCGCTTTATCCGCCTTGATGCTTATCGGCGGGGCCCTCGCTTCTTGCGGCCCGACTGATCCTGGCAGTTCCCGCGATTCGACCCCGAGCGTTGAATGGGAGGATGATTCGACCGACGACCTCGTCTATGACGGGAACGGCAACATCGTCTTCGATGAGGTCGAGCTCTCGATGTGGTCGGTCTGCACCAACCCCGACTCGGTCTATCAGGACCAGATCATCGATGACTTCAACCGGGCGTATGACGGGCAGATCCACGTCACCGTCTATCATGAATCCCGTTACTCGATCTTCTCTAACCTCGTCTCGACCGTCGCCCAGGACCCGGATAACGCCCCCGACCTCTTCTATGGCTATGGCGAACGGATCGCCTCCTTAGTCGAGAATGACATCTTCGTCCCGATGGGGCCCTATTTGGAGATGGCTAACATCGGCTTCGACCGGAATAACTTCGAGAAGGTCCTAATCGACAATTGCTATATCGGGGATATGCTTTATGGCATCCCCTATGGGGTCGACTCGGCCATCATTTTGGCAAGGAAGGACATCCTCGACCAAAACGGGCTCAAAGTCCCGACCAATCTAACCGAATTAGCCGAGGTTTGCGACGCGCTGGTCGATAAAGCCATGGCCGGCGAACTTTGGATCCGGGGCGAGGATAGCGATGCCGTCTCAACCGGCGACGTCTATGAATGGCGGAGGTATAACCCGAACCTCGAGGGCACCTATTATCCTTTCCCGATGAGCTCGGGCGATATGTGGATCAACGCCTACGTCGCCCAGACCGCGGTCTATCAAAATGGCGGCCACTTGGTTAATACCGAGAATGGCCATGCCGGCTGGAATAGCCCCGAGGCGGTTAAGGGGTTGCAGATCCTCCGCGATTTCCTCTACCCGACCTCCACTAGCGTCAACACCCACCCCTTATCGAAACCCGACCTCAATTACGACGCCGGGGTCACCGAGTTCCTTCGGGGGACCGGGGTGTTCAAGCTCGACGGGGCGTGGTCGGGCTATACCAACTACAATTTGATGGAGACGTTGTATGCCCGCGATGGCGGGGCGGCGGAGAACCTCGTCTATCTTAACCTTGGCAACATGTTCACCACCGATACCTCGACCGATTACGCCAAAACCATCTTCGGCGATTCCCATGCCTCCAGCATCGTCGCCTCGACCAAATCAAGGACCAAGCGGGTGGCGGCTAGCATCCTCGCGAACTATTTGGCCGAGAATAGCGGCGGTGTCTGGACCCAGGCCGGCCACCTCCCGGCTTCCCTTATCGTCCAAAACTCCGAGGACCTCTATTTAGGGAACGAGTATTACGACAAGTACGTCAAATATTATGGCGAGACCTCCCAATACGTCACCATCGACCCGACTAAGTACTACGACGAGGTGTCCGATTCCTTCTCGGTCGCTTTGAAGGCGGCCATGGCCTCGACTTACAAGGACAAGCCGATTTCCGAGATTTTGGCTGAGAATTACGAGGATTGCGAGCTCCGCATCTCCGACCGCGAGGATCTATAAGGATGGGCGCGCGGAGATTGACGTTAGAGGAGTATTCCCGGTCTAGAAGGCGGCAGGCGAGCCTATTCCGTAAGTATGGGCTCGTCCTCCTCTTCGTCGCCCCCTATTTCGCTTTCTTCGCCGTCTTCTTCCTCTATCCCCTCGTCAAAGGGCTGGTGATGTCGTTATTCAAATACAACTACGCCAACCCGGATGACAATGAGTGGCGGGGGCTCGAGAACTTCTACAAGATCCTCTTTGATTCCTCTTCCTCCTACTTTCAGGATTTCTGGTCCTCCTTAGGGCGGACGATGATGGCGGCGGCCATCCTCGTCCCCCTTTGTATCCTCATCCCCCTCCTGTTGGCTTATCTAATCAACACCAAGCCCTGGGGGTATAAGTGGTACCGGGCGATCCTGTATATCCCCGGCATCTTCCCCATCACCGCGACCGGGGTCATCTTCCTCAATTTGTTTAATTACCAGTATGGGTTCATCAACTCCTTGTTCGGGACCGACATCAACTGGCTATTGAACCCTTCGACCACCTGGGTTGTTATCATCCTCTTCTGCGTCTGGGGCGGAATCGGGACCAACTTCGTCATCTTCTCGGCCGGCTTGCAGAATAACGACAAGAGCCTAACCGAGGCGGGGCTGATCGATGGGGCTAATAAGCTCCAGCAGATCGTCTGCATCTCCTTGCCCCAGATCAAGAACCAATTGATCATCTGCTTGTTCACCACCATAACCGGCTATATGAACCTTTATGGCCAAAACTACATCCTCGGGGCCTTCACCCAACCCCAGAAGGACATCTACACCGTCATTTACGTCATCCAGAACCAACTCATGGGCACCCGTTATGAGGTGTATGGGATGATGTCGGCGATGGCGATTTGCCTCGGGTTCTTCACCGCGATCATCTCCGGGCTACAGATGTTCGTCACCCGCGAACGGAAAGGAGGGCACCGCCATGAAAAAGCATTCCTGGCTTACAAAGAACGCCACTAGACTCGTCTCGACGATTATCTTGCTCTTCGTTTGCTTCTTGGTCCTCTTCCCCCTTCTTTGGGGCTTAGTCACTTCCTTCCGGGAGGGGTTGGATTTGCAGGGCCATCCCGAGTCCTTCTTCCCGAGCGACTTCGACGCCTGGACCTTCGATAACTACATCAAGATCTTCAATAGCGACCAATACCCGGTCGGCTACTGGATCCTCAATAGCTTCTTAGTGGCGAGTATCACCACCTTGCTCTATTTGACCATCATCGCCTTCGCCGCTTACGCCTTCGTCTTCTTCGACTTCAAATACCGGAACGCCATCTTCATGGGGTTAATCGCCACCATGACGGTCCCGGGGATCGTCTTGACCGCCCCTCAATTCACCAATATCGTCGACATGGGACTCAATAAGACGATCTGGGGGATGGTGCTGCCAGGGCTATGCGGGGTCTATGGCCTCTTCTTGGTGAGGCAGTTCTTCCTCGGCATCCCCTTTGATCTGATCGAGAACGCCCGGATCGATGGGGCGAGCAACCTCACCATCTTCCGCCGGATCGTCTTGCCTTTAGGCAAATCGGCCTTATTGGTCCAGGGGCTCTTCTCTTTCTTGGGCTCCTGGAACGATCTCCAATGGGCTCAGTTGGTTTTAGGGCGAGCCGATCCGAAATGCTGGACCTTGACCATTGGCCTTGCCAAGGTCATCGAGGGGAATCAGACCTTCTCCAACGTCGGGATCCAATTGGCCTGCGCCATCATCTCGATGGTCCCGGTTTTGATCCTATATTGCCTAGTCCAAAGCAAGATCGTCGAAGGGGTCGCCATGACCGGCATCAAGAGGTAAGGATATGGAACATAGCAATGAACTGTTAAGCAAGAAGGAAGCGCGGAAGCTTCTAAAGAAAAACGGGGGGACTTTAGTCAATTCCTCGATCGAGGACTATGTCTTATTGAAGGATATCAACAAGATCTACCAAGGCCATGTCCATGCGGTCTATGACTTCAACCTTGGCATCAAGAAAAACGAGTTCGTGGTCTTAGTCGGCCCCTCAGGATGCGGCAAGTCGACGACATTACGGATGATCGCCGGGTTGGAAGAGATCAGTTCCGGTTACCTATATATCGATAAGGTTCTCTCCAACGACAAGACCCCGAAGGAAAGGGATGTGGCGATGGTGTTCCAAAACTACGCCCTCTATCCCCATATGAACGTCTTCGACAACATCTCCTTCGGTATCTCCTTACGGAAAGAGGAATTCCCCTTATTGGATGAAAAAGGGAACCAGGTCATTGGCATCGATAAGCGGAAACTGCGCAAACTCCAAGCCGAATTAGCCCGTAATTCTTTGCTATTCTGGAAGAAAGATCATCAGGAAGAACGGCAGAAAATCCTTGCCGAAATCGAGAAAACCAAGCAAAACCCGCACCCTTTGACGAAATTACGCCATTACACGAAAAAAGAGATCGAACAGGCGGTCTTCCACGCCGCTGAGGTATTGGACCTCGGTTCCTTGCTCGACCGGAAGCCGAAGCAGCTTAGCGGCGGCCAGATGCAGCGGGTCGCCCTTGGCCGGGCGATCGTCAGGAAACCCAAGCTCTTCTTAATGGATGAGCCCTTATCCAATCTTGACGCGAAGCTCCGGGTCGCGATGCGGGCCGAGGTCGTCAAGATCCATAAGGAGGTCGGGGCGACGACGATCTATGTCACCCACGACCAGACCGAGGCCATGACCATGGCCAATAAGGTCGTGGTCATGAACAAGGGATTCGTCCAGCAGATTGGGAGCCCCCTAGATATTTACCGTTACCCTTATAACATCTTCGTCGCGACCTTTATTGGCTCGCCGGCCATGAATATCCTGGATGCCGAGTATGACGAGGGGAAGCTGTCTTTCTCCTCCGGACTTCAGGTCAAGTTGACTAAGAAAGAGAAAGAAGCCCATGACGCTTTCTTAAAGGAAAGGGTCGCGTATTGGGAGGATATCGATTCAAGGTTTGGCCAGGGGAAGGAAAAAGAGGCGATCGGGCTCGCCAATAAAGCCTTAGGCTATCTAAAAGAGAAAAACTTCGATAAGAAGGCGGTCCTCTCTTGCTTAGCGCAATTGATGGCGATGGAATTCTCCAAAGACCGGTTGTTATTGCTTAGCCCCTCGCAAAAGGTGTTCGCCCAATGCGTGAGGCAAAAGAAGATCGAGCCAAGCGAACTAAGCAAAGCCTTAAAGGACGCGATCAAATGCTTAGAAGGGGCTGACCCGGCGATTTATCAAAGCCTAGCGATCTTAAAGTCGCACGCCATCTTCGAAGGAGGCAAGGCCGAGAACAAGGAAGAGAAGAAAGAAAAACTGACCCCGGAGCACATCGAGGCCAATCAAAAGAAGGAAGTGGAAACGATATTAGATAGTTATCGTTCGGCTTCCGCTGGCCCCCACTCGATTAAAGTCGGGCTCCGGCCGGAGGATATCCACCTTTATAAAGATGGGGAGGAAGGGATTAAGTTCGCCGGCGAAGTGACCCTCAGTGAATTGCTCGGGAGCGAGTATCTGCTTCACGTTAACGCTTTAGGCCAAGAGATCCTTTGCAAGGTCCCCAACGAAAAGCCAATTCTTATTGGCGAGAAAGTCGAGCTCGTCTTCTCCCTTGATCACCTCCATCTATTCGACTGCGCCTCCTCCTTATCGATGAGGGAAAGGAATTAACTTATGCCGATTACTTTTGATCCCAAGCAACGCTTGTTCCATTTGTTCAATGACCGCCTCTCCTATTACCTTTTCGTCAATGGGGAAGGGTATTTGCAGCACCTATATTTCGGGCCGCGGCTAGACGAGGTCTCGAAAGAAGGCATTTGCTCGCGGGGTGACTGGTCCTGGCAATATTATGATGACGATAAGCAAGAAGAGACCATGAGCGAGGGGAAGTATTATCCCGAGTTCTCGATGATGGAGTCGACCCTTAACGGGGGTTTCGATAAACGGTTAACCGATATCGTCATCGAGCAGGATAATGGCTCTTTCTATACTGCCTTCCATTATGTCGGCCATCGGATTTATCCGGGGAAAGAGGGGCTCAAGGGACTGCCGTCCTCTTTAGCCAAAGAGTCGGAGGCGATGAGCTTAGAGATCGAATGTGAGGATAAACTTAGTGGGGTGACCCTCTATTTAACCTACTCGATCTTTGAGCATCACGACGTTTTGGCTCGGTCGATAAGATTCAAGAACAAGAGCGATAAGACCGTGAAGATCAATCGGGCAGCCTCACTATTGCTCGACCTCCCTTCCTCGAACTATGACCTCATCCATTTCGATGGCGAATGGTCGAAGGAACAGATTTTAACTAGGCAGAGTCTAAAAGACGGGAAGGTTGAGATCTCCTCTTCTCGAGGTTTCTCTGGCCACCAAGAGACCCCGTTTTTGATCGTCTGCGAGAATAAAGCCAACGAGGATTATGGGGAGGCGATCGGTTTCCACCTTTGCTACAGCGGCTCTTTCTCCTTTCAAGCCGAGGTCACGAACTTCAAGACCACCCGGATCACCTTCGGGCTTAATGATGAGGATTTCCTCTATTCGCTTAAGAAGGGCCAAGAGCTTAATTGCCCGGAGGTCATCGTCTCCTATTCGTCTAACGGGTTATCTAACCTATCGAATAACATCCATGACTTCATCCGGGATAACCTAATGCAAGGGCCCTTTGTCTATGCCAAACGGCCGATCGTCTTGAATTCCTGGGACGGGATCGGGATCAAGTTCAATACCGAGCAAATACTTGAGGCCATCAAACGGGCCAAGGATTTACAGGCGGAACTGTTTGTCCTCGATGATGGTTGGTTCGGGAGGCGAGATGACGATACGACGTCTTTAGGCGATTGGACGGTTTACGAAGAGAAAGTCGATTTAAATAAGGTTATTTCCTATTGCCACGAACAAGGGCTGAAGTTCGGAATCTGGGTTGAGCCGGAGATGATCTCTCCCCATTCGAAGCTATATGAATCCCACCCCGAATACGCCTTAAGGTTGCCGAACGTCAAATGCGCCCTCGGCCGGCATCAATTCGTCATCGACATGGCCAATCCGGAAGTGGTCAATTACCTATTCGAGCAGATTTCCGCTTTGCTCAAGGCTTATCCCATCGATTACGTCAAATGGGATTTCAACCGTTATCTTTCCGAAGCCTATTCGGCCTATTTAGGGAAAGATAGCCAAGGCGAGGTTTATCACCGGTTTATGCTCGGGACTTATGATCTCTTAGAGCGATTGACCAAAGCCTTCCCCTCGATCATGTGGGAGACCTGCGCTTCCGGGGGCGGAAGGTTAGACGCCGGGATGATCCCCTATTCGATGCAGATCCAAGCGAGCGATACCGACGATGCGATCGAAAGGGCTTATATGCTTTATGGCTATTCCTTTGGTTATCCCCTTTCTTGTTTCTCGACCCATGTCTTCGCTTGGAAGAAGCTCGATTACTATTCGAAAGCCGCGATCGCCTTATATAGCGCCTATGGCTTCGAGGTCGATCCGGGCAAGCTAAGCGAAGAGGAGAAAGACGAGATTAAGAAAATCAATGAGGTCTATCGGAGGTATCATCTCGATTGCGTCCAAAATGGCGACTTCTATCGGTTAAAGAGCCCCTATGAGGATAATGCCGTTGCGGTGGTCTCGGTTAATAAGGCTAAGGACAAAGCCATCGCCCTTTACGTTAACCTTCTGCGGGAGATCCATTATTCCCGTTTCTTGAAGATCAAAGGGCTCGATCCGAACAAACGCTATCGCAATAGCCTCGACCATTCGGTTCATAGTGGCGCTTATTACGCCCAGGTTGGTTTGAACCTTACCCGTTATTTCAATGAGTTCGAGACTTTGCTCATCACTTTCAACGAGGACTAGTTATGACTTATCTTAATGACATCCCCATCCGCGACCCCTTTGTCTTGCCCGATGACTCCGGTTATTACGTCTATGGGACGACTTATAACCCGAGCAAGCCTAATTCTTTCACTTGTTACCATAGTCAGGATCTCGTGACGGTCGATGAAGCGAAGACCGTCTTCGAGGAAAGCGATTCCTTTTGGGCCAAAAAGGATTATTGGGCCCCGGAGGTTTATCGGCATGATGGCCGTTATTACATGGCGGCGACTTTCAAAGCTGATGGAAAGAGTAGGGGGACGCAGATATTAGTCGCCTCTTCTCCCTATGGTCCCTTTGAGCCTTTGATCGAGAAGCCGATCACCCCCGAAGGATGGGAATGCCTGGATGGGTCGCTATTTTTCGATGAGGATGGAAGGAACTATCTTTATTTCTGCAGAGAATGGTTAGAAGTCCATGATGGCGAGATGTACGTGATGGAATTGACTAAGGATCTAAAGAAACCCTTGTCGGGGCCGGTAAGGCTATTCAAAGCTGGGGAGGTCGGCTGGTCGTTCTCAATCAAAGACGAGGGGAACTTCGTGACCGATGGGCCTTTCGTCTATAAAGACAATGGCCGTTACCGGATGCTTTGGTCCTCTTTCTCGAAGCAAGGCTACGCCATCGCGTTTGCGGAGGCGAGCTCGCCTTTTGGGCCCTTCGTCCACGCCAAAAAACCGATCTATAACGATAACGGGGGCCACCCGATGGTCTTCAACCATAAAGGGGAGCGCTATGTCGCTTTCCACACCCCGAATGACCCCTCCGGGAAGGAACGGATGAAAGCCGTGCCCTTAAAGACGATATTGAATGGCAATTAAAAGGCGGGATGAGGAAACAAAGTCGGCTAAATTCGTTCCCTTTGCCTGTTTTTGCGTTATTATATGGGGGCGGAAGCAATTAGCCTGAACGTCTATTGCCGTCAGTATAAACGGTAGCCCGGTGATTTTCCCTTAATTAGAACTATGATTGGCTCGGTCTCGATAAAAACCATCGCGAAGGAACTCCATATCTCCGCCACCGCGGTCTCAAAAGCCCTAAGCGATTCCCCCGATATCTCGCAACAGACGAAGGATAAGGTGTGGGAGACGGCCAATCGGTTAGGGTATGTCAAAAACTCTTTGGCCGTCTCCTTAAAGCGGGGCACGACGAAAAACGTCGCTATCTTCATTAATGATCTCTATAACCCCTATTTCGCCATCATGGTCGATAAGTTGATGCGCTTACTCGATAAGCGGGTCTATACGGGGTTTATCTGTTTGCTCCATGGCCACGAACTAACCGCGTCGGGGTTAAAGAGTTTCTTTCAGAACCGTTGTTCGCTAGCGATATCCTTAGTCGACCCCAAACCCGAGGTGGTCAAGACTTTCGCTGAGAACGATATCCCCTTTTTCCTAATCGGTATCCTTCCTAAAGAAGCGGGGGTGAACTACGCCATTACCGATGACTATGGCGGCGGAAAGCTGGCTGGCCAATACTTTAAATCCAAGGGACATAAGAAAGGGTTATTCGTCACCAACTCGCCATCGGAGACCTCTTATCGCCGGCAAGCGGGTTTCTTAGATGAATGTCAGGGGCTTGATGTCGGAGTGTTCCGTTATGATGATGGGGTGCATTCTTTGCTTGATGCGGTTAACTATATCAAAGAAGAAGAAGTGGACTTTGCTTTCTGCCATTCTGATTACGTTGCCATTACCTTAAGAAGGATGCTAAGAAGGCAGAGGGTCGATATCGATATCCTGGGTTATGACAACATCTCCCAATATGTCGATTTGTATGATCCGGTGTCTTCGATTGGGCCCGATGCCCAGGAGTTAGTCGAAGAGGTGGTGGAAGCGGCTATCTCGTTCCACCAAGGCAAGGAGAAGGAACCGTTACAAAAGGTATTTGGGGTTAAGCTGTATGAAAGGTGAGGGGCCGAGGGCTCCTCATTTTATTTGTCGTTCTTCTCTTTCTTTGCGCGTTCATAGTTGCGGATGTAAACCCGAAGGGCTTGGCTAGCGATACCGACTAAGGCGACTAGGCAAGCGGCGATGATGCTTAGGGTAATTCGATGATTAAGTCCATATGAGGCTCCTTTTGGCAGTTATTATATGATTCCGACTAATCATTTTAGGCAGACATGGTTGATATTTACCTGTTATGGGCAAGGGGACTTTGTTGAATTTGGACGAAACCCTTGAAATTCTTGGGGGAGTATATTTGGAAAAGGAGGAACATCATTTATGAGTCTAGCTTATGTGGAAGAAGGGGCCGTCATTATTTCCGATGATGGGGTGCAGGTAAAATATCATCCTAAATGCCCTCATTGCGGACACGTCTAGATTGGGACGACCTGTAGTAGAACGGATGTCAGACATGGAATAGTCAACTCCGGCGGTTTCACTTGCAGCCGGTGTTTAACCGGTTATTCCGTTGTTATCCGCCGGGATTGCTAAGCAATGAATCGCTGGACCGTATATTACAAGGTTTCTGCATCTGACGTTTCGACTTCGGCTAAGCAAGTCCTGGCCAAAACCGAAGACGAGGCTTTGCGGAATTTCCGGACTCTTATGCAAGAAGAGGGATATCGTTTCAGCGATATTTTTGTAGTTTCGGTCGTTGAAGACTCGAATATTAACTAGATGGAGGAAAAATATGGAAGCTTATAACGCTTCTAGTTTCATCCGGGATGGCAAATATCATGATTACGCTGTTCGCGAGAAACGCGACTTTATAGTCGGCAAGTATCTCAAGGTTCTTTCAAAGGTGTTGAAGCCAAAAGAAGATATTCTTTTTGCCTATATTGGAGACGTGAAATTCCCAGGCATTAAGCCGAGCTTGTTGGATATGGGGCGTGCATTCAATCTCGTTCTATTCACGGATAAAAGGATGTTGATTGGTTCTAGGCATCTATTCAAGAAAACGGTTATTTCCGTTCCTTATGATTCTATCGATCCGTTAGAGATTCGGGAAAAACTCGGTGAGTGGGAATACGAGAAAAACCATCCGCATGATGATTTAGTCGTGGTTCCGACCAAAAGAGGAACGCTTTACATTGGATTCGACCACCATTCTTATGGCTTTAGCAGCGCTTCGAAAGCGGTTGAATTAATGGCTCTTTCCGTTGTTATGGATGGAATTTCCAAAAAAACGATGGAACAGACGGAATTCAATAAGATCGTAAGATCATTCCCCGGTGTTTTTGACTATAAAACCTTAGCCGACGCTCTAGATGATGAGGATGATGCCGATAGTGGGGATGAAAAGGATTCTTCAACTGGACTTACCGAGGAAGAACAGGCCGAGTTAGACGAATTCAATGATTTCGCAAACGATCCTAATCTTGACTAAATCAACTCTTTTGAAGATGGTTACTATTTAAATGGGTGTCCGGACAAAACGCCAGTTCCGGGCATCTTTTTATTAACGGGGGGTGGCGTTAAATCATTTCGACTACCATGGTTATTTAATAGATTTTTTGCGTCTAAATTGAGTTGGCGATAATGCAAACTTGCCGACAAAAGACCGGATATACGCCGACGGGGATGAATAGCCTAACCGATAGGATATTTCTTGGACCGGATCGTTGGTGTTTAACAAGAAATACTTCGAATTCTCCAATCGCAACGTTTCGAAGTAGGAGGATGGCGGCTCGCCGTAAGTTTGCTTGAACTTTCGTATAAACGATGTCTTGGACATTGAGCAGGCTTTGGCGAGTTGTTCTAGTTTCGGCATCGATCCGGGATTTGATCCAATCAACTCGAAAGCCGGTTCTAACGGTTCGGCGGTCGCGTAACTTGGAATTCGAAAACCGATATGAATCATTTTCTTTTCATAGAGCGAGAAAAATTCGTAGATCAAACGTTGTTCGGATAAATAGAAAACCGGATTGTTTAAGCTAAAGAGGAAAAAGGCCGCTTCAAGGACACGAAGGAGGGCAAAGTTTATGTCTTCTTCGATATGCAAAACCCTTTCGTGGGCATAGTAATTAGGCTGGTGAATCTTCATCCCCTCCAGATCGATTTTGCTGTAGTCCGTGAAGAAAGGGTATACGGAAAAATAGAGGGCCCGATAATCTATGGTCGAGCCAGGCAAAGGGATAATCGTTCCCTCTTCTTTTGATAAAACCAAGAACATGAACTGACTGTTCATTTCTTCTTGTTTATCGTTCCACTTCACTAAAACCGGGCCGTTTGATTTGACTAAGATGACGGCTTGGAGATCTCTTTGATAACTTCCGAAGTATAAGGGCTCGGCTAGCTTAACTTTTTCCTCGTAATGGTAACCATTACGAAGGCAAATATAACGTTTTGCCATCGACTCAAGTTTAGTGGCTTTGGCAATATTTAGCAACAAAATGACAACAAATGATAATTTGGAAAACATATGATAAGCCTAATATGTAAGCGGTTTCATTGAGGAGATCTTTTATGAAAAAACCTTCGATTCTCTTAGGTATTGGATTGTCTTTTGCCTTGGCTTCGTGCACTCCCGGAGGGGTGCCGGGATTAACTGACTCAACCGAAGATGAGCAGCCCAGCCAAAGCGAGGACAAGACTGATAATCCAACGTCTTCCAAACCGGATAAAGAAAGCGATTTGAAATACGACCAGGCGGGCAATCCGATATTTGAAAACGTCGAGATTGATTTCTGGTCGATTTCCATTGGGTCCGACGGTTTAATCCAAAAAGAGATCGTCGACGCCTTTAACGAAGAATACGAAGGGAAAATCCATGTTAACCGGGCGGAAAGACGGCATGATGAATTCTCCTCTGCTATCGTCAATACCGTCGTAAACGATCCGGAGAACGCCCCGGATATAGTCCAAGGGCATGGCGAACGGATCCGCGAATTGCAAAGCCAAGGGATTTATGTCCCCTTAGAAGAGGCGATCGAGCTTTCGAAGATCGATTATCAACGGTCGAATTATTTTGAGAACATCCTCGACGACCTTTATCTCGAAGACGATTCGGGGTCGGAACACCTTTACGGCTTCCCGCTGGATATGCATAGCAACGTCATCATCGCGCGGAAGGACATTATCGAGAAAAACGGTTACGAGGTTCCGACTAATCATCAGGAGTTTATTGAAGTTTGCCAGGGCTTGGCTGACAAAGCTTATGCCGGGACTTACCAATATCTCCCGACCGCTCAAACCAATCCAGATTTGGAATGGATGACTTCAAGCGCCGGTACCGAACTATATCCTTGGTTTATGTCGATCGAGGCTTTAGATGATGCCTTGACCTACGCCATCACGGGAGCGGTCCAAAACGGCTCGAAGATGGTTGATGAAAGAGGCTTACCAGCCTGGAATACCCAATCGACCATCGATTACTTCGAGCAGATGCGGGAATATATGTATCCGAGTGACGGCAAACGCCCATTGATTCAGCGTTCGCTATCCTATGAATTCATCAGCGATTTTTACAAAGGCAATTACATTTTCGCTTCGACCGGCCCGTGGAATTTAACCGGTTACAAGACCATCTTCGATTCGGCGATCGGCCTTGGTCAGGGCGGTTTCGAAGAAGGGGTGGCGATCATGCCAATCAGCAATCTTTTCGCCCTTGATGAAAACTCAGAGGACGCTTCGAAGATCGTCGGGACCGCCCACGCTTTCTCTTTGACCCGAACCGTCGAAAGCGACACCGTCAAAGCCGCTTGCATGGTCTTCGCCGATTATATGTCCAAGCAATATGTCAAATGGATGGAGGGAGGCCATCTGCCGATGCTGAAATCGGCGATGGAAGACCCCGCTTTACTGGAGAGCGACATCTACAAGAATATTGGCCAATACTTAGGCAATCCCGAGGATTTCACCCTCGGTGGCGTTACCGAGTACTACTCCGAAGTATTTGGGCTTGAAATGAACCAAGGTTTGAATGAAGTCTGGCATCAGACCTTCAATACCCAGACCCAAAACAAGAGCATTGCCGATATCGTCAACGAGCAATATCTCAATTCCTTATCGATCATCTCTGACTATCAATGAGGTTTGCCGACTAGGAGAAGGCTATGAAACACGGAAAGGAAAAGGCTGTTTATTACGGGAAAAGCTATTTAACGGCTCTCCTTTTCCTTCTCCCGTTATTAGCCATGTTCGTTATCTTCTTCCTCATACCCTTTATCTCGGGCATCAACATGTCCTTCTATCACTACAACTTAGCCGATCCCTCAGATACCTACTTTGTCGGTTTTGAGAACTACAAGTATTTCCTCTTTACCAAAGAAATACCGGTCATGATTGATGGCGAGCCGGTCTTGGGGGCGGACGGGGAACCACTGATGGTGGCGAACAACTCTTTCTATTCCTTCTGGTATTCGCTCCTTTACACTTTCCTCTTCGCTTTAGTTATCGTTCCGGTCTCGATTTTCCTCCCGTTGCTATTGGCTTCGTTTTTGAAGAAGAAGCCGTGGGGGTATCGGTTATGGCGTTCGCTGATTTTCATCCCATCGATATTTGCCGTCAGCGCCACCGGGACCGCCTTCGTTTACCTTTTTTCAAACTCGGAGGATGGTTTCATCAATGCGCTGTTCAACACTCACATTGAATGGCTCAACACCCCTTTGACGGCTTGGTTTGTCATCTTGCTTCTTTGCCTGTATGGCATCGGGGCCAATTTCATCATCCTTTCGGCCGGGTTAGAAAACGTGCCGAAGTCGCTTTATGAATCCTCGTTGATCGATGGCTGCAACTCCTGGCAAAAGTTCCTCTATGTCACTCTGCCGGGCATTAAGTACCAATTGTCGGTCTGTCTATTCACGACCTTGATCGGCTATATGAATCTCTATGGGCAAAACCGAGTGCTCACAATGGGCGGGCCGAGCGACTTCGCCCATCCGGAACGCCCTGGGGTTACCCATACGGTTATTTACGTAATTCAGGATTATCTAACTGGATCAGGCAAATTCTCATTAATGGGAAGAATATCGGCGGTTTGCATTGTTTTCGGTCTCTTTGTCGCCGCTTTGTCTTCGATTCGTCTCTTTGTTGACCGCGATAAGAAAGGAGGGAATAAACATGCCAAAGAATACCGTGAGTATTTCGCGAAAAAAGAAACCAATCCGGCTCAATAAGCTGGCGGTGACTATCTTTTTCGCCATCTTTTGCTTCCTCTGGATTTTCCCGGTTCTTTATTTGGTCAACGGTTCTTTGAAGTCTTCGTTGGATTGGGCGACTAATCCCCGTTCTTTCTTCCCGGATTTCGGATACACCTTTGAGAATTTCAAGATCCTTTTCGTCGGCGGAGATCAGAATGGGGCTTATGACTATGGCTTGGATGCCCAGCCGATTACGGCCTGGATTTTGAATTCGCTCATCGCTTCCTTGATTCACACCGTCCTATATTTGGTTATCGCTTGCCTGGCTGCTTACGCCTTCACTTTCCTAAAGTTCAAAGGTCGAGACGCTTTGTTTGCCTTGCTATTGGTTTCGATGGCGATCCCGGGCGTAATGCTCACCACTCCGCAGTTCGAAAACGTCTTGAAGCTTGGTTTGTCACTCAATATCTGGGCCATTAT
Source organism: uncultured bacterium (assembly GCA_949296775.1). Lineage (GTDB taxonomy): Bacteria > Bacillota_I > Bacilli_A > RFN20 > CAG-826 > Alloenteromonas. Next base: position 290,831 of record CASFQA010000002.1, read on the forward strand.
CTTGCCTGGCTTAGGCGGCATCAGCGGCGTCTATTTGATTCGCCAGTTTTTCAAAGGCGTTCCGAATAGCTTAGTCGAGTCGGCGAAAATCGATGGGGCGTCGAACTTCCGGGTTTTCTGCCAAGTTGTTTTGCCGCTTGCCAAAAGCGTTCTCTTCGTCCAAGGGTTATTCTCCTTCATGAGCGTTTGGAACGATTATGCGTGGGCCCAAATCGTTTTGGGCTATGGTGACAAGAAGCTTTGGACGCTGCAACTTGGCCTTACGTATTTAGTTGATGTCAACAAGGGGCAATTAGGTTCAACCGGGGTCACGATGGCGGCTTCGATTATCTCGATGCTGCCTGTGTTCATCGTCTATTTATTCGCTGAGCGAAACATCGTCGAGGGAGTCGCCCTAACGGGGGTGAAGAACTAATGGAGGAAACGAGTATGGCCGAACAACCGATCATTTCTTTAAAGAATGTCTCTAAACGTTATTCCCGTGGCAATCGGGCGGTTAAGGATTTGAATCTTGATATCGCTCGCCGTGATTTCTTGGTATTGGTCGGGCCATCGGGATGCGGAAAGTCGACGACTTTGCGGATGATCGCTGGTTTAGAGGAAATCAGTGACGGTGAACTTTATCTCGATGGCAAGTTCGCGAATTATGTTTCGCCGCAAAAACGGAATCTGGCTATGGTTTTCCAAAACTATGCCCTTTATCCCCAATTAACCGTCTATGACAATATCGCCTTCTCTTTGAAAATCCGCGGGGTTCCTAAGGAAGAGATTAAGACCAAAGTCTTTGAGGCCGCCAAGGTTTTATCGCTTGGTCCTTACCTCGACCGTTATCCGAAAGAGCTGTCCGGTGGCCAGATGCAGCGGGTCGCCTTGGGCCGAGCGATCGTTAAGGATTGCCCGGTTTACCTTATGGATGAGCCCTTATCGAATCTCGACGCCAAGCTTCGGGTGCAGATGCGGAGCGAGATCGTTCGGCTGATGAAAAGGCTTAACGGGACCTGCGTTTACGTTACCCACGACCAAACCGAAGCCATGACGATGGCGACCCGGATCGTGGTTATGAACGAAGGCTACGTCCAACAGATCGGGACCCCAGATGAGGTATATAACCAACCGGCCAACCTCTTCGTCGCCACTTTCATCGGCAATCCCCCGATGAATGTCGTCGAGGGGCAAATCTGCGACGATTCGCTTGTGGTTGGCGATTGGAAATTATCTTTGCCTTCAGAACGCTTCGCGGCAGTCAAAAAAGAATACGAGCGGAATCACAGCCGTTTCCTTGAAGTGCTCAATCTCCAACAGGGACAAGTCTTGCCTTTACTTCGGGATTTCCTTAAGAAAAGCAAAAAAGGCAAGTTCCTGACTTCGAATGAAGGGATTGAGGCGCTTAATAACCTAAAAGCCAAAATTGAGGAGGAGGGCGGAATCACCAAACGTCGTTATCAAGAACTAGGGAAGGAAAGCCCTTCGCGCGATGATTTCCTTTCTTTACTTAATGGTTTGGAGACGACGTTGAACGAGTTCCGGGACGCCGCTTTATCCTCCAGGACTTATCTAAGGAAGGAAGAGACGGTCGCGAAGAAGAAAAAGTTCTTCGACCGGTTCAAGAAGAAAGAAGAAGGGAAAAGCAAAGAAACCGAACTGACCGAATTCTTAACGGAAGCCATTGGCTTTTACGAGGAAGCGATGACCAATCCATCCGCTTCCGTCCTTGTGGGTTTCCGGGCCGAAAGCCTGGTGGCGAAAAAAGGTGGGCCCTTAAAAGCCAAGATCGATCTAGTCGAACCATTAGGTTCGAGCAACTATCTTCACTTTCCGCTTAACGGGAAAGACGTTATCGCCATCACCGGCGTCAAGCAGCGTTACCAGGCTCAATGCGAGGTTGGTTTCGTCTTGCCAGACGAGGACATCTTCATCTTCGATCCGATCACGGGTCGCCGCATCGAGAAAAAGGAGTGAATATGAACAAAAAGATCTCGACGTTATTGGCGCTGGGCTTGCTGGCTTTGACCGCCTGTTCGCCCGCCGCTTCATCCACCACCAGCGTTTCCGAGCCTTCGGGAAGCGAAACGCCGACTAATCCGGAGGAAAGTGAAATGAATGAGGATTTGACCGGCCTCGATCAATTTGCCGAAGAGGAAAGGGCGACCTACGACAACCATTTCGCCCAAGACGATCGCTTGCCTGGCGTTTCGGCTGTTCAATGTGCCGATCCGTTCGTCTTGCGCCATGACGGCCGTTATTATCTTTATGCCACCAGCGGCGGTAACCAGTTGCTTTGCTGGGAGTCGGATGACTTGCTCCATTGGGAAAGAGCGGGCAATAACGGCAATTGCCTCGGTGGGACTTCCTTAGTCAATCCCTGGGCTCCCGAGGTCACCTACATTAACGGCAAGTTCTATTTGATCTCGAGCTTCGGTGGCCAAAAGCATTCAGTCCTCGTGAGCGATTCCCCGACCGGGCCCTTCGTCGATTACTCCACGAACATTTTCCAAAACTGCATCGATGGCAGCTTCTTCATCGATTCCGATGAGCAAGTCTATTGCACGATCGCTTCGAGCCTCGGGATTTTCGTTAAGCGGTTTACCGATGATTTGAAGGATTTCAAAAACGATCGCTTCGAAGTCACTTATGCTAATACAAAACTGGGCCGATGGAATGAAGGGCCCTACATCACTAAGCGGAGCGGACGTTATTATCTAACCTGGACCGGGGTCGATTGTTATGCCCCTTCCTACCGGGTCAATTACAATTACTTCGATGGCGAATCGGTTACCTCGATCGCTAATTCGAATGCCTTCAAGCAAAAAGGCGGCTCGATCCTTTTATCGACCGACGAATCTTATATGGGGCTCGGCCATTCAGCGAATTTCGTCGGGCCGGACCTCGATAGCCTCTATGTCGGTTATCATGATCTCGCCTTGAATTACGGTCCGAATGGCGAAAGCACTTCCAATCGACGTTATTTCAACTTCGCTCGGCTTTCCTTTAATGGATCCCGGGTGGTAAGCGATACCGGGAACGACAAGGAAGGGAACTTCGTCCCCCGTCAGCCGGATTTAGCCTCGCGAGGCGGAAGCGGGATGAAGCAAGAAGGAACTTTCCTCTTATCGGAAGCTTCCCACGGAACCTCCTTTACCGCCGAATGGAACGCGAAGGGCGAGAACGGGAAGTATGTGTTCGGCTATACCGATTCCTCTAATTACGGTTATGTGACGGCTTCGAATGCCAACGGGTTAGAAGTTCATGTCGTTAAAGACGGGACTGATGCCGTTGTCGGCGAGGCCGAACTCAACAAAGATTACGACTTCAACGCGCTTCATACCTATCGGTTAAGTTATGATCAAGGGCAATATAACCTCTATTTTGACGAGATCGAGAAGATTTCCCTGGGCGAAGCGAATCTCCCGGCGGGGCGATATGGCTATGAAGGGAAAGACTCCGCTTCTATTTCCTATAGCGCTTTCTCCAATTCCGGCCTCGGCTCCTCCGATGCCTTGGAATACCAGAAGAACCAATCTTTGGCTAATGCTTATGACCGGGAGAACTCGGTATTCGACAATGGGTCGCGCCTCGCTTATTACGAAGAGGAGTTCGGTTCGGAAATCTCCGACAACGACATTGGTTATATGAATTTGGAGGCAGGCGATCGGGCATCTTATTTGATGCACGCCGATACCGAATCGACGGCGATTACCCTTAAGGTCCACTCGGATATGTCCGGTAAGCAAGTGGGCATCCGGATCAACGATGGGGAGAAAACCGTCGTCACCATCCCGGAAATCGACGGGGAAGGCTTCCACTTTGTTGACCTTGGCTTGTTCCCGACCGAAGTCGGGCGGAATCGGGTTTCCCTCTATTCGGAATCCGATACCCTGCAATATAGCGAACTAGCCTATGAAGCGGCGACCGACACCTCTTCTTATCGCTTCGAATCGGGTCTTCGGGCTTATAACCAATCCTTAACCTGGGTTGATCATGGGCGCGACCGGATTGAATACACTTCCGAAGGCATGCATAGCAAAGGGGTCGATAATGACTTCGTGTATATCAAAGACCGAGAGGACCTTGGCGATGTTTCAATCGAGGCTGATGTCGCGGTCAATGAAGAAATCAGCGATAAATTCGCCCATCGGCGCAACGCCCTTGGCAGTTTGACCATGGATGCGCTGGATATCGATTTGGCTTATGGGGCCGGGATCGCCTTACGGGTCGATAACCATGAGTATTACTATGGCGGTCCCAATTTCGAATGCTGCATCGATAACCTCCAAGGCGTCTATTTCGGGATGAATGCCGATAAGGTCTTCGTCAAAGACGCCAATTACGCTGAAACAGTGGTGGTTTATGAGAAGGAACACTCCTTCCCGTTAGGTGAGAAGCACCATCTGAAGCTTGAGAGTTTAGATGGGGTGGTCACCGCTTATCTTGACGGGGAGAAACTAATTAGTTTCCGTCCGGAAGGGGCTCCGAGTCGGGGCAAGGTCGGGCTATATTCCTTCTACACAGACTCGACTTACGAGAACCTCGTAGTCGAGGGGAAATAAGGAAAGGAGGCGAAAGAAGAGAAAAATAAGAAAACGGCTCCCCATCCATTGTTAAGGCCACGGAAAGGAAGCCTTGTCCATTCTACACTCATCACCCAATTATTTGCGGTTTATCCAACCGCGGAAAGGAAAGAAAATGGTAAAAACCTTTAAAAAGGGTCTGCTGATGGCATTAAGTTTCGCCTTCCTTGGCGGCTTAGCCTCCTGCGGACCGACCGATTCGACGAGCAGCACGCCGCCCGAATCGACGCCGCCGACTACCGAAACCGATTTGCCAAGCCAATCCGAATCTTCTGAGGAAGAAACGTCGGATAGTTCTTCCTCCTCTTCTTCGAAAGAAGAACTGAAGATCGAGTCGGTTTCCATTACCAACAAAGATACCGTCAAGAATATCCTCGTCGAAGAAGGGGCGACGGTGACCGCCGAAGCTATGCCTTCTTCGATCCCCCAGGAATTCACTTATGCCTCAAGCAACGAGGAAATCATCACTGTCGACGCGATGGGGCGGATAACCGCCATCGCCCCTGGCACCGCCACCCTGACCGTCAGTTGTAGCTATGGCGGGGTCACTAAATCCGATACGGTCGAGATCACCGTCACCAACACCTTCTTCTCCCATTCCCCCGTCGGGATGGAACTGGCTGACTTTACCCATGAGCTTGATGAGACCAACCCCTATGTCGTCTACGGGGGCGGCGGCTTCATGTTCTTTAGAAACTGCTTCGGGACCACTTGGTATGCCGAGACCGATATCACCATCGATGAATTCGCCGTGGGCGAGCTCTTTGCCAAAGTCGGCTTAATGGGAACCGATTTCCACGATCAAAACGGCCTCTATTACTTCTTCGATTGCCCGCTTGGCGACAACAACGTCTTGATCGATAACTGGAAGGCGGTCGGGGTCAATGACCGGATCAACGGCAGCTATGACATTGGCCAATTCAATTGGAATCTCGTCCATACTCTGACTGCCGAGGAAATGGGCATCACCGACGGCGAACCCTGCCTCCGTTATGGGGATAAGTTCAATATGGGCTTACTCCGGGATGGCGCCTATTTCCATTTCTACTTCAACCATTATTACGTCTACTCGGTGAAGTCGACCTTACTAGATCCGAGCATCCCGACCTATCCTTGCTTCACCGCCAATAACGTTACCGCGACCCTTTCGAATTACTCCTTCCTGGAGGAGGGCGATCCGAAGCTTGATGAGTTGCTGACGACCGCCAATGCGGCGACCTCCCCGAAAACCATCACCATCGACAAAGGGAGTGAAGCCACGATGTCGATCGATGAGGAAGGGTATCGGGTCCGGGCGACTGTCGCCTCGGCGACCGCCAACAATTGCGTCGAGACCGGCGTCACTTGGGATTCCTCCGATAAGACCGTCGCCACCATCGATGACCGCGGCTATATCACTCCGTTAAAGGCCGGCGATACCACCATCACCGCCACCTCCGCCTATCCTTATAGCGAGGCTAAGGCCACCTTATTGCTCCATGTCATCGAAGGGGCGGTAGCTTCGGAAATCCAAGCCCCGGCGACCCTTTCGGTCCACGATACCGAGACCAAGGCGCTTAACGCTTCGGTCTTGCCGGTCGGGGCTGACAGCCGTTTAACCTACACCAGCGCCGATCCGAGCATCGCCAAAGTCGATGCCGAGGGCAATGTCACCGGCGAAAAGGCCGGGACTACGACCATCACCATCGCCTCGGTTCAGGTTCCTTCGCTTAAGAAGACGGTTGAGGTCACGGTGTCCGAGTCGCTTATCTCCTATCAGGTTCCGTCTTATTGCCCGAAGGGCGATATCCCCAACCTCGATTATTCCCATATGGACGATGCCGAGGATCCTTATGTCAAGGTTAGCATGGCTAAACCCGATGGATTTGAAGGCGGGGCCTACTTCGCTTTGAACCGTTCGGGCACCAAATGGATGACTACCTTCTCGTTTGAGAATGTCTCTTTCTATCACGGGGAAGTGTGGGGCAAGCTCTTCATCTCGGCCAATACCGCCGACGGGAAAGCCGGTTCCTTCTTCTTCGTCGATGCTGTCCTCAATGATTCGACGAAAGGCGGCTGGACCGATATCGGCTGGGCCAACTGGATTGGCACGACCGCTGAACAATATACCGTCGGGGCTAGTTTCAAGGATGGCCAAGGGGTTATTCCTGCTGGCTGGCGGAATGTTGAGAACGTCCCATCTGGCGGTAGCGCCAAATCCCCGGTCTTTGGCTTGATCCGGGATGGCGTCGACTATTACTTCATGATCGATGGGGAAATCGTTTTCCATCGCCAGATGAATAACGTCGCCGCCGACGTCGCCTCGGTTCCCGTCATCGGCGGGTTCCAGGCCGCCATGGAAATCCATGACCTCTCCTACACCGACGACGCGGCCACCATCGATGGCTTAGTCGCCGAATTCAACGCCTAATCATCATCTATTTATGGAAGATACCCGTTTACAGTTTCCCTCCTTGAAAAAGCGTTCGCTCGCTTTATTGCTGGACGCGGGTATCTTCCTGCTTAGTTTCCTCCTTCTTTATTTCTTGGCCTTCTCCTCCGTTTTCTCGATTGGTAAGGAAACGGAGCTGCGGGCCGAGGCCTTCCTAGCCGCTGGATTATACGAGCAGAATGAAAGCGGATATGTCATTTATGATTCCGATGAATATTCCGGCTATCTAAATAAGGTCAAATCCTATTACTGCGGCTATGCTGGCGAACCTTCTTATTTCGATACCGACTTTTATCTTAACCATGGCGGAGAGCGGAAGAGCTTAACTCCCCAAGAGTTCAACGAATCGATTCTTGGAGTGGAGGATTCGCCATACTTCACTTTAACCGAAGTCGATGAAGAGGGTTTCGCTCTCTTAAAAGACGATCTTTATTATCAAGGCGAATTGAAGGATGCGGCCGAGGCGGACCTATTAACCTATTGTTCTGGGTTATTTCGGGACTGTTTCACTGATTTATTCAACGATCGTTTCTATGCTGAAGCGGTGGATTCCGCTACCTCGAAAACCCTCGCTCGGCAATCATTATCGTTTTATTTGCCGTTAGTCGCCTTCCATTTCCTACTTCCTTTATGCTTGCCTAGAGGCAAAACCATTGGGCGATTGATCACGAATATCATCGTCGTTTCCAAGGATGGGATTTACCAATCGCGCCTATTTAACTTGCTTCGCCCCTTGCCTTTGGGCCTCATTGGCTTATCGCTCGTCTTTTCAACCGATTTCTATTTATTCCTCATCCTTCTAACGGTTTATCTAACCGCCGACTTCGTTTCTTTCGCCTTAACTAAAGATCACCGCTCTCTTCGTGATTTGGCGTCCGGTTCTTTGCAATTAGACGGCGCCCGGAGTCAGCCCTATCAAGATTATGACGAGATCGAAAAGGCTCAAGCGGCGGAAGAAGATGCCTTACTGCAAATTAGCGAAGATTATTATCAACACGGAGATTAACTTATGCGGAACGAACACCCCAAGCCCGATTTAGTCCACGAATCCGGATATTTGTCTTTAAATGGAAAATGGCAGTTCGCCCTTGATGACGACGGATCGGTCGCGAAAAGCGACTGGCTGGATATTGGTGTGGCCTTGCCGCGGCAGATCGAGGTTCCTTTCGCTCCGGAATGTGCCCTCTCCGGCATCGCTGATCCTTCTTTCCATGATCATTGCTATTACAAAACGGCGATTGAGATTAAGAAAAAAACGAATCGGTCCTATCGGCTGACGTTTCTGGCCGTCGACTATGAGACGACCGTTTACGTGAATGGGCAGGAAGTTTGCCGCCATATCGGCGGGGCGACCTCTTGGAGCTGTTTGATTGAAGACTATTTACATGATGGTTCGAATGAAATCGCCGTCCACGCCTATGATCCAGGGCGCCGGAAAGATATCCCTCGGGGAAAACAATATTGGAAAGAAAAATCCGAAATTATCTGGTATACCCGAACCTCTGGCATTTATCGCAGCGTCTTCCTTGAGGAATTGCCTAAAGACCATATCATCCACTTGGCGATCAATGGTTCGTGGCTTAAAAAACAGGCGATAGTCAAAGCCGAGGTTACCGATCCGAGCCATCCGTTGGTCTTGTCGTTAGTCAAAGACGGGAAAACTATTAACCAAGTCCAATTTAACCTTCAGAATAATGGGCAATATATTTGGGATTTAGCTGAGCCTGAGCTTGATCCGTGGTCGCCGGAGAGGCCGACCCTTTATGAAGTGGTGGCCCGATACCAGGATGACTTGGTCCGTACCCGGGTGGGGTTCCGCGACATTGAGATTGAAGAGGGTAAGGTCTTGCTTAACGGGCAACCGCTTTTCCAACGACTAGTCTTGATCCAAGGATATTATCCGGGTGGGAATTTGACACCTGAGACCAAAGAGGCATTCTTAAAGGATATCCGTTTGGCCAAAGCGTTAGGGTTCAATGGGGCCAGAATTCATCAAAAGACTATCGATCCCTGGTTTTATCATTACGCTGATGAAGAGGGGTTCCTATTGTGGGGCGAATCGCCGAGCTGTTTTGAATTTAGTCCTTCGGGATCGAAAGCCCTGTATGAGGAGTGGACGGCGATCGTCAAAGAATCATTCGGCCATCCTTCGGTTATCGCTTATACGCCAAACAATGAGTCTTGGGGGATTGACGATATCTCCCGTTCGGCAGAGCAATTGGCGTTCTCGGAACTGATGTACCATCATCTTAAAGCAATCGATCCGACCCGGATGATCGTTTCAAACGATGGGTGGGAGAACCCGATGACCGATTTGGTTGGGGTCCATGACTATAGCGATGACAATGAGCCGAATTATTCGCGCTTTATCTCCCGCCTTAAATCGAAGGGGGCGATGGAATCCGATCCCCCGAATTTCGACCGGCCGATTTTCGCGCCGGGCCGGGCCGATTTGAGCAAACCGTTCCTATTAACGGAATATGGTGGGATTTCCTATAACGCCTCGGGGCAAAAGGCGACATGGGGATATGGTAAACAAGAAAGTCAAAATGGCTTCCTTTCCCGTTATCGGAAAACCCAGGAAGCGGTGATCGCTTCGCCATATCTAGTCGGTTATTGCTACACCCAGCTTTATGATGTCGAGCAGGAAAACAATGGGCTGTGCACTTTTGACCGAAAGCCTAAAGCGGATGTGGCTCTATTGAAGGACATCAATCTTCTTTCCTCTGAATGAAAGAAACCGATAAAAATCCTTAGTGTTTTTCTTAAAAATCGAAACTATTCGGGAAAACATTGACGGTTGTTGTAAAATAAGGTGGCAATGAAACTCGTATCCATCGTCGCTGACTCGACGAAAAACCTATATTTTGCCTTAATGTCCGACAAATTGGTTTCGCTTTTGACTGGTGATGGGTATTTAGTGGTTTCCTATTTATTAAACGGGAGCCGAACTTTATTCGAGGCTTTAACCGAAGGCAACGCCATCGGCATCAAAGAGTGTATTTCTTATCTTGAGCCAACCGAAAAAGACGTTGATTATGCGTTAAGCAATGGAATCAATCTCTACTTGGTCGGGCGTCGAAGCCGGTTCCCCTCGGTCCGTTCTGTTTATACCGATGACGTCAAAGGTGGGCGGTTGGCCGCTGAGTTTTTAGTGGCCAAACAATGCGAGTCGTTCGTTTATGCCGGATTGCCTGGCAGCGAATGCTCGGTTCGACGGGAGCAAGGATTTGCCCAATACCTCGGATTTAAGAATCGGGAGTATGAGATGGTACGAGTCGAGGATATCACCTTGTGCTTTTTGAAACGGAAGTTAGAAAAAGGGCGACTTGGAGTGTTCGTTTATTCCGATGAGGTTCTATTTAATCTAGTGCTGCTATTTAAGCGGTTCCGCATTCCCAAGGGCAAGATTGAGATGATCGGTTATGACGGGGTAAGCCGCGATTTTGAATGCATCGGGAATTTCCCATCGATTTGCTTTTCTTATGATGAGATTGCCCAATCGGTCCGGGATATGGTGGAAGGGCGAACCAAGGAACGGGAGATCGTCCATAACGTTAGCCTTTATCGGGTGTAGTGATACCGAGAGCATCTTAAGGCTGCGTTTCACTATTCTTTAATCCTTTTGATCGTCTTGATAAAACAGCTTGCCAAAGCCGATAAGGGATTGCCGATTTTTCAAAAATAAAAAGTGGACACCAGCATAATTATATCGCTCGAACATAGGGTGGTGCCCGCGGCTTTCCGACTTTAATGAAAGCTGATTTGAGATACATCTTCTCATTCCTGTTGACCCATCGGATATGGGGAGTCAATGGAGGACAGACGATGTTAAAAGCAAACGGCTCATCTCCCGCGTATGGCTATTCATTGATACAAAATCTACTCATACCATACCTAGAGCAAACTCCAGCATATATCGTATGAATTCTGAAATATATCAGTGTACATCGATACTTTTTGTAAAAACTTCTTGTTGCCTAAATAGGAAGGGATGTTATAAACGAAAAATAATCACTCAGAAAGGAGCAGATAAATGAAACCGAAAACAACCTTGTTCCCCTTATTGGCGGCCTTCGCTCTAGTTGGCCTTGCCGCCTGCGGGAACACCCCGAGTTCGTCGAGCTCGACCCCAGTGGCACAATCGACTCCGGAGTCGACGCCAACCACCACCCCGACTCCCGATTCCCCTTTGACCCCGATGCTAGAGGAACTAAAGGCTGGCTTTGCCTTGACCGGTATCATCGATGAGACCCAGGTCTGGACTTATAACGATGGGACCACCAGCAATACCCGGAACGCCCGGATCGTCGAAAGCGAAGCCATCGAGGGCTATGCCCACATCGAGAAGTATTCCGCCGTTTATGCCGAAGACGGCAATGACCCGGATGAGGTATTGACGCCAAACAAACTAAATCTTTCGTATGAGTATCGGTTCGCTGCCAATCCGGAGGCGGGGCAATTGAGCCAAGTCGAATTAGGGGGCGATAACCAACTCCGGTACAACAACATCGTCAATACCTCGACCAATGAGACTTTGGCTTGGGAGGAGACCTTCGCCAATCCCTTTGAATTGATGACTGCCGATATGTTCGAGGTTGATCCGAGTGACGAAAACCGTTATTGCATGATCACCGATGATTACCTCTATCAGCCGATTCTCCGTCGCCTCGCCCATTATATATACGGCGAGCCCAATGATTACGTGGTCGCTGAACTCGACCTCATAGTCAAAGACGGTCATATCGTTACCTATGAAGGGCGGTTCGCCGATTATGATTACACTGGCTTCGTCTATACCTCGAAGATCAAATTCGAAGGGGACGTGGAGGCCTATGGAGCGGATGTCGCCGAAGCCCCGAGCATCGTGGAAGGGCCGGAGATCCCGGAGCTGAAGGCGGCCCTAGAATCGCTAAAAGGCCATAACTACACGGTGGTGACGGAAGAGATCGGCACCGATTGGTACGGCAATCCCGTCAGCACCTTCTATAAAGGGCTAAGCGATGGCGGCGACCACATCCACCAATTGAATTACGTTGGCGATATCGAAGATAACGTCACCAGCGACCAATACCTCTATACCCAGCTATCGGAAGAAGACAGCTGGGCCGAAGGCGGGATCGCCTATGACACGCAGATAGCGACCAACATCAAAGGAACCTGGTATGCCTTTGGAAGCCTAGTCGATGGCATGAGGTTGACCGAGGACTTATTGCCTTCCTTCGCCATCTCGACCGCCTTGTTCGAGGCCGGGGACACCGACGGGACTTATGTCCTAAAGAAGAATCTCCCGGATTATTTCGTTGGCTTTAGCAGTGGGCTCTATTCCCTTTTCACGATGAATGAGGCTGGGGGTTTGACCATCGACATCAATAACGATCAGGTCAAGTTCACTTTGACCGCCGCGAGCAGCTACGGGAACGCCGAGGTTACGACCTTCAGCGATATCGGGACGACTACGATCGGCAATACCACGGTGAAAACCGAGATCACTGACCTGACCAAGTGGGAGGACTACTTCGTTGACCAGGCGACGGTCGACGAGGTCTTGGCTATTATCCCGACCAATGTCCTGAATTACGTTGCTTTGCCTAAACTTCCTGATGGCGGGTATGATGGCAACCTCACTAACATCGGCGTCTATACAAGCGCTGAGGATAAGGAGATTCAACTGCAGATTAGACTCGACGAGTATGGGGATAACGTCGAGGCCCAATACGAGGACCTCTTGGTCTTGATCACCGCGGGATTAGTCAAGAACGGGCTTGAGTTAACAAGCCTCGATCCTTGGTACGGGTACACTTTCGAGAAAGACGAGACCATCAACGGTGAGCAGGTGACTCTATCCATTTCCTTAGGAGCTAGCGGTTCCTACTTCTTAGTCGACTTCGCCTTGGTAGAGAAGACGGCGGAATAGCAATTCGTAAGCCACCGGTTGATATGAAATCAGCCGGTGGTTTTCTTTTGCGAATTTCGAATGCTTGGAAAAGGTTTTGCGCTTTTTTAGGAGAGACTTTGCTAATTCCTCGCTTTTTCTTGCGATTATGGAAAGCTTATCTGCGCCTAATGAAGGGCATTTATTAATTCGTTAAATATGGTTTGCTAGGTTTCGTTTACGCCGAGACCGTAGTTATAAACAATTCTTGGTCCAATGGACGCGGGAATAACGCGATAATCATTAGTCGGAATATTTCGCTAGGAAATCCCGGACCTTTGAACAATTATCGATTTCAACGGTCAGCCCGAAGACAAAAGCCAGTAGCACGTATATGACGGTGGTGTAGTACCGATATATGCATTCGGAAAGGTTATTGCCATCCTTAATCCAATTTCTGCGTTCGTTTAGCTCATTGATCTTATCGATGACTAAAGATGGGTGTTCCATCACGTTGTTCGAATTGAATTCGCGTTGGTTGTAATCAAGGAATCTCAATGCCAGAGGTTCGAAGTTCCGCTGAATATATTCCATTGAATTGCAGCCATGGGCATCCTGGTGATGGCGGTTTAGCGGAGCTTTGTATTCTTTCGTGAAAGAATGGAAGGCTTTTTCCGTTCCGGGTATCGCTTCCTCGTCGGCAAGGACTTCAAAGCAAGGGGAGCTTATAAGGAGTAGCCCTTCGGACTCGTCATCGAATTGGCGAAACATTGCCGACAAGTCCTCTTTATCGTTGTGATCGACATCGAAAAGCAAAAAGATTCCCCGGAAATCAAACTGATTTAAATGAAAGAACCTTTCGATGCTGTCGGTGTTCTTGTTGAATTTGGCGACAATGTCGTGAATTCGGCTTTGGGCTGATTGGGCAATGTAAATTGTTTTGCCGGTTTCGTCCCTCAATTGATCGATTTTGAAATCTTCAATTGAGTCAAACCTGATTTTCGGAGTGATCAGCGTTTTAAAACCATAACGCTGGAAAACGCTGGAGATGACCTTGACCTCGGCCTTCTCGCCTTCGACGATGAGCAGGTAACGGCTATCACTCATTTGATTGGTTAATGGCCTCGTCAAACATCGATCCTAAATACATTTTCTCGATGTTGTTGACCTCCCGAATATTAGGGTAGATGGTGGACAAGCGGAGGAGCGTCGAAAAGCCGCGTTCCCATTTGGCGAAGTATATTTGATCGGGCCGGAGATAACGCATGGCGCTTGTGTTGTGGGAGGAGAATACCAGCTGTATCTTCTTTTCCCTTGCTACTTCGATGAAAGATTTGATGGTCGAGGGGTGGAGGGCGATATCGAGCTCATCAATAAAGAAAACCGATTGTTGGGGTAAGGACGTCAGTATCGACAACAATAAAGAGGCGTTGCGCATTCCGTTGCTGATGAACTGGAATCGTAACCTCTCTTTGAACCCGTCTTTGTCTTCAAGGACGATGTAATATTGATTGCCAAGCAGTCCATTTGGAAACTTATTGCCTTTTTCGATGGAATAGATTGGGAAATCCTTGAAAGTCGAAAGGATTCTCTTAACGTCGTTGGACTGCTTAACAAGCAAATCATAAATATTCTGATTAAGATAGAATTTCGAGGTGACGAATCCTCCTTGATTGATTCGCGAGACGTCGGCGTGGACGAAGGAGGTCAGATAAGAGAAGACCGTTTGGATAACCCCATCGGTGATTTCGCTACTGGCTAGGCGGCGAAGCAACAAAACCAAAGGCGAATCGTTTGGGTTTAGGGTCCGCTTTTCCCCGTGGTAAAGGTAATTTTGGCCGTTGCGTTCAAAGACGACATCTTGACCCTTGGTTAAGCGTTCGTGCGTTATGCCTTGGTTGGCTGAGGTGGCAACGATGTACTCAAAGGTAGATTTTTCTAACTCAAACTGAAGGCTGATAGACCCAATGAGACAGGCGGGGTCTTGGTTTTTCTTCGTAGCGTATTGGCTGAAGAGCAAGTCGTTGACGACAAATGGGGCAAGCTGTTCGACCGGATTGACCAAGAGGCTGATAAATTGAGCGAGGGCGTTGAGAAAAGACGATTTACCTGAACCATTATGGCCATAGATGGCGATGGGGTTGACGGCATCGCCTAAGATGTTCTCCCCTTCATACTGGTAGTTCCCTTTGGAAAAATCTAAGGTTGTTACGCCGATGGAGAAGACGTTTCGAACGGTGATTTTCTTAAGCATAATTTCCTCGCTGTATATTTTATACGGCAAGGTTGGTTTGTGCAATATGATCGCCGGTTCGGCCGACAGGCATTAAGTCCCAGACGGTCGGATGCAAAATGTCCCCGTTTCCCACCAAAGAAACGAAAGGACATAGGATATGGCAACGCAACCCTGCCATCGGTTCGCCTTCGAATAGAGGAAGGTGATCCAAATCGGCGTCGCCCATCGGCAGAAGGCGGGCCAAATCGCCTTCGCCACCAACGTCAACCCGTCCTCCGTCCACCGCGATAATAAGAGGAGCCGGATCCCCGACGGCGACGGGACGGTCGGATGCGGGAAGTGCATACGGTAATTTAAAACTGACCCACCTACGGGGATTCGGCAATTGAAAATTGACCCACCCCCGAAGTAGCCTGGGTCCATTGGATCGGAGGCTGGCAAAGATGGTCAGTGATATGGGCAAGACGACGATAATCAACCTGCACAGCAAAGGGCTGTCGAAAAGGAAGATAGCCAATACCCTCGGCATCGCCCGGAACACGGTGAAGCGCTACCTCAGGGAGTACGAGGAGGCCAAGGCGAGGATCGACGCCGCCGAGGGCCCCGTCGAGAAGGCTCGGATCCAGAAATCAGCCCTCGAGGCGCCCAGGATGGACACGTCCGGGCGCAAGCCCAGGGTGTTCGGCGGCGAGCTCGAGAGGCGCTTCAACGAGCTTTACGAGGCCGACTTCGACTTCCGCCAGGCCAAGGTGACGATCGCCGGCTCGCCGAGGGTCGTCCACCAGGCGACGATTAGCCGCCCGGCCTCCAACCACGTCTTCGTCGCGCTATGCGAGGACGAGACCATGGCCTCGGTCGAGAAGGCCCTCATAGCCTTCTTTGAGGAATGCGGAGGGGTGTTCGGGGAGGTCGCCTTCGACAACCTGAAGCCGGTCGTCGCCAACGCCATAAACGGCCGCCTGGTCATCATTCGGCGATCATAAGGATCACGGGCCGCTCCTACCGGATCAAGGGGCTGATGGATGAGGAGGGGGGAGGCCACGGAAAGGCGCCCTCGGCAAAGAGGGCGAGATGCGATTGACGGAGTTTTCGCGAAGAAGTTCGGGGATGGTTTCGGACCTACAAATTCGGCTGACCAAAACCTGCATAATTCGATTGGCTTTTGCCAGAAAGGCAAATCGGTCCTGTTCGAGCCGGTGCCCAACCTCGCGCCGGAGCTCAAGGAGGCGATGGGCCGAAGGCAGCTGCTCGCCCTGAAGAGGGAGCTGATGTCCTACGGCCTCCTCGCGCTCGACGGGCTCGGCTACGTCGGCTTCGGCCAGGAGGCGTCGCAACTGCCGTTCAGCCTCCTGTCGAGCCGGGCCGAGGGGAAGCCGACGCTGGCGACGACCAACCTGGCCTTCGAGAAGCGGCCGGCGCCGTTCGGGGACGCAACGCTCGCCACGGCGATGGTCGACAGGATGGCCAACAAAGCCACGGCGATCGAGATAATCGGCGAGTCCTGCCGAGTGAGGCGGACCAAGAGATGGATGGAGGGCAGCGGAACCGACACGGATTGAAAACGGGCTGCTCTTTCCCGAAAGAGTAGCGGCAGAAAGGAACGACTTTCGGGACGGCGGAAAAGCAAACAGAAGAAAGGAATCAGAAACGGAAAAAGGAAGGTGGGTCAATTCCCGATTGCCGGGGCGGGCCAATTCTCAATTGCCGGAAGCGTTATAGCCATGCTTGCACCTTTTTATACTTATTTCCATACCTTTATTGCACCTTTTGGCGGGGGTATATAAGACCGGCGTAGTTATCGTTGACGCTTAAAGCATTAAGTGGTTGGTAGAAAGTTTAATGATGTTACCGGTAAATAATATGATGGTTCTCGATTTGCCAAGCTCTAATTTTGCTTTCGTCAATTTCAATTTTTAAAAATCCTGAATAACCTATAATCCTGTTCTTTTCTATTAACTTGGCGATTAATTGGGTTTTCGTTAACCCCTCTCTTTGTTCGCCCCACACGTAATAGCCGTTAATAGGGCGATACTCTCTTTCGATAATTTGGAGAACTTCATCCTCGTTAGCTGGTCTATTTATTAGTTCGCTTATCTCAACGCTAATTTTGAATGCGCCTTTAATCCAAACTGCATACTTTATTCTTGGATATGAATCCGAGTTTGTTCTTATAATAGTAGGTCGATTATTTGCGAGATTAGGTTCGTATGCCCTCGGAATAGAACTATAGATTTCTTTGCCGTTATTTCGATTTATAAAGGCCTCAAATTTTTCTGTCATGTCAGAAAAATTTTGACATTTGATTCTTATTATTCGGTCATTTATTTCATTAATAGCCTTACTATATATGCTATAACCAATCGATTCGGCAATATATTCTTGTGTTGGATTGCCTAAAATTTCCTGATCGCTTATTCGCCCTCCATCTCCTGAAGAAGAATTTGAATAAGTGAAGTACTTTAGATGATTTTTGAGATATGCATCTATCGCGCGGTTTATTTTATCTAGGTTCTCTTTCTGATCAATGGTTCGGTGCTGACGATCATCAGATTCTATGTTTGTTAACAACGCTTTGAATTCTCTTAGATAGTTGTCGATGTAGCCGACGTCAATTTTGTTGAATTTATATATGTTCGCCATTAAGACAACCATTCTTTTTATATTGTTTGAATCGAATCCGATAGCGGTTATCAAACTGTGAATAATTTCCTTTGTCTCAACTTGCGTTCGGTCGATATTTGCTAATGATGTTTTTAGGACCTCGATGCTTATTTTGCTTAAACAAAGACAACTCAGCCAAACTTCAGGCAGTAAAAATCCAGCGTTGTCTTTTGCTTTTACAGTGTATAGTGATTTGAAAAAAACATCTAAATCGTTTGTACTATAGAGAGCAATATTTTCGATCGCCTCAATTATTTTGACTGCCAAACCATTTTTTATGATAAAGACAATATTTCTGTATTTTACGCCTGATATCATCGCTAATATGGGAAGAAGTCCTATTGGAGCTTGGTCTGGTTCTCGCTTGCGGCACAAGAATCTGTCGTGATCTAAAAGGGCTTCGAAGACAATTAAATTATTTCTAAATATCAATTCTGAAGTTAAAAAAGAATATAAGCATAAGTAAGAACTTCTTTTTCTTTCTTCGTTTGTTTGGCAAAGCAAAGTATCGATCGCCGAATAAACGATTTCTTTTGCATAGTCGCGATCTATCTTGCTACTTAAGTTGATGACCCAATACATTAAACTTCTATATGACAGGAAAACCGATTGCAGGTTCTTTTCATTGCTTTCGAGTGAATTAGGAGTTTTCCCGCCTGACTTTCTGAATTCAAATTCATTATCAAAACAATCACATGCGTTAAAAAACAAATAACAATCATTCGCGCATACCCGAATTTCGGATATTAGTCGAGAAACATCTTCTCTAGAAAGCGGGGCTGAATGAAGACCAATGGTTTCTTGCATTAGCGCTTCCGCCGCTTTGTTGACTAGTTCATTCAAAGGAATGTTCCGCCCTGTTATGTTTTGGATTTTGTCTCGAGTGCATTTAATTCCGCGTTCCAGGATATAAGTCGTAAGTAACCGGTTGTACAATTCCGTGCGTTCTGCGAATAATTCGCTGTTCGGTTTGGCGGTTTGTTGTTTCGAATCAGGAGTAAGACAAGGACTATTTGCTGATATAACGTTGATGATATGCTTTTCTGACCGAATCAAAAATGGCATCCAACTATATGCAAAAACTGCTGAATATATCAGCCCTAATATCGAAGTGGTGAACTGCTGAATTGGGAAATTTAAAAAGGTTCCGAAAAATTCCAAAGCAAAAAATACAATCGTAGTTGCGACAACGAGACTAAAATCAGGAAACCAAGGTTTTTGCAATTTGGTTATTTCTTTTAACGTCAAGCCATAATACCTCTCGCTTCTTAAGGATATCGCGATTGATATGACGGTTATGATCATGGGCAATAAGACCAAAAGCGCATTTAGACTGATGGCACTGGTCGAAAAAATATCTGATTTTTCAATGTCCTCGGCCCAAATTTCGTTAATTCCGATTGATATTGTCGATGTGGCAAGCAGAAATGCGGTGTTTAATATGATTTTTGTTGAGGATCGCACGGGAATATATTAACAAATTCTTTTGAAACTTCAGTTGCGTTTAACAAAAGAATTGATTTGCGTTTTGCTTTTTGTTCGGCTTGAATACCAATATTCATTCTTGATGCTCTCATCGATTGTGCCTGTTTTTGCTTATTTTGGGCACTGCAAGCATGGCAAAAAGGCCAGCCTTTTTATTGGCGATGGCGTATTGGCTTGCGGCTCTCATCATTATCAACTTGAGCGCGCCCCTTTGGCATAGTCGTCGAGAAACATGTCGCGAAGTAGCGAATCCACTTGCTGTAGTTTATGGCATAAAGGCCTTTGGGCATATCGGGGTCTTGGGATTGTCTTTTGAAGGTCTTTTTCTAACGTGTTGAAATCATTACGCCGGCAGGCGTTTACGTGATTGCGGCCTCTATTCGGAGGCGGATCCTTGTTTAATCCGAAGATTTCAATTTGGTTTTCGAAACATCTACGGGTGTCCTATTTATAGTTTCCGATCGTCGAACAGCGAGAACGGGATATGATATTGAAGATACAGCGCTGAACGTGGTTTTGGTTAAACTACTCGGTTAGAGTTTTTTTGTTTTCTTCTCCAAAAAAGATTTCTGATACGTAGTGGTGAGGTATCCGCTGAGGCTCCGGAGGAAACTGCATATAATCGCCATATAAATATTTGAGTAGACCGTCGTAATTTGCTGGTGCGGCAGCTTTTCGCCCTTCAAATTCTAAGATGGTTTTTCCTTCAAATAGGTTGGCGGGATAGGCAGCGAGTATTGAGTCGCTCGCGTTGACCCAGCCTGTTGATTCGAAAGCGTGCTTGCGCATTATTTTGTTGCGCAATCCGGTAGCTTTTTTTGAGAACACCAGAAGAACGTTAACCTCGAAATGAGTTTAGCTATTCTTCCTAATATTGGGTGTTTGGATTTGCTGTCTGGAGCAAGGATGGCTCTTCTTGGGCGGCATTTGACTATAAGCATGTAGAAGAGAACCTTATGCAAAAAATATTTGATTTTGTGTTCAGGAGACGGAATGCTTACGACTGGGATGATGTCTATGAATATACCTTTGGCCATGTCGCATCGTTGTTTCACATATTGTTCGTAGACAGTTCCGTTTTTCATTAGTTTGGCGAAGCTTTGCCAAGTTCTTACGTCTTTTTCTCGACAATCGAGGCGAAATCCGCTGTCGTCTTTGTGTTCATCGATGAAACGATAATAATCCTCGGCCGGCATATAGATGTCCAAATCGTCATCCCACGGGATGTATCCTTTGTGGCGGACGGCGCCAAGCAACGTCCCGCCGCAGAGCTGATACTTCAAATTGTGTTCGCGGCAATATTTTAGAAAATAATCGAAAATCTCTAATTGGGTTTCTTTCAGTCTTTTTCTCTCTTCTTCATTTAATGCCAAACAGGGCTTGATATTTTTCTTTTTCATGGGAACCGCCTTTGAAGATGCTTGCTTCTTTTTTCATATAGATGTGAGGCTATTCTACACAGAATAAGGTGTCTAGTCAGTGGCTGCTTAATGGGACTTATCGTATAGTTTGGTTGCTAGCGAATAATAAGTGAGAGTGCTATCATTTTTGCCGAAAAAGTTACTTGTTACCAATTTGAAGGCGGACCGCAAATGACCGATAAACAGATTATTAATTCCAACTCTTTGTATCACGACGACCTTGCCTTAATGTTTTTGCCAGTGCATGAAAAATTTTTCAGAAAATCTTTCCTGATTACTGGAGGCTTGGGGCTTATTGGCTCAGCCATAGTCGATTACCTTATTTATCTAAATTTGGACCGGAACGCCAACATTAAGGTCACGGTAGCGGATATCAACGAAGAGTACTTTAAAACGAAGTTTGGCGATTGCGACTCTATTTCCTTTCTTTATCTAGATGCGCGACAACAATCCCCAATCTCCGGAGATTACGATTATGTTATTCACTGCGCCGGCATCGCCTCGCCCGAGTTGTTTGTGTCCAAGCCGGTCGATACTTTGTTGTCTCATATCAACGGAACGCTAAGCGTCCTTGAGTATGGGCGCGAACATCCTAATACCAGCATGGTTTACATTTCTTCCAGTGAAGTTTATGGGGCCAAAGGTTGGCAGGATAGTTTTACAGAAGATAAATTCGGAACCATCGACGGAAACAGTCTCCGTTCCTCATATAGTCTTGCCAAGAAGACAGCGGAGCTTGCCTGCCATTCCTATGCCTATCAATTCGGAGTTAAAGTCAAGATGGTGCGACCTGGCCATATTTTCGGGCCTGGGGCAACCAGGAACGATAAACGCATATCATCACAGTTTTGCTATGATGCAGCCGAGGGTAAAGATCTTGTATTAAAAAGCGACGGGAGCCAACTTCGTTCTTATTGTTATTCGCTTGATTGCGCTGCCGCCATTCTTTACCTTTTGCTTAACGGCCAGAACGGCGAGTCCTATAACATCGGCGCTAAACAAAAGACTACCATCCTTCAGATGGCGGAGACGATTGCCGCACTAGCGGGCGTTAAACTAGTAAAAGTCAAAGCTACCGCAGAGGAAAGGGCTGCTTTTAACCCGATGTGCGATTCGAGTTTAGAGACTTTAAAGCTCGAGGCTTTAGGATTTCGATATTTGTTTGATCCCAAAACAGGATTTGACCACACGATTAGGATTTTAAAACAATTGATTCAGTAGGTCCTTTATTTACCTTCGCCGAAATCAAGGTGTAGCGGGGCGTGGTTGATTCTTTTTTCGACCGGTGGCAACTCCATGTAGTTACCGTATTGTTTTCTCAATACGTCGTCAGAGTTTGCCGGTATTGGAAGCGTTAATGATTCGAATTTTGCTTCTTTAAGCGGGAAATAGTTATAGTTGGATTCGACGGTAAAAGCAAAGCCACGGGTGCCGATGGTATGCGTATTTGTTTCGTTATACTTTCTTAAAGAGCGGTCGTATTTATCAAAAACCCATTGTCGCTTAAATGGAATGGTTAATATGTGCATGAAGAATCTGACGGCAGATAAGACAATTCTTTTCGTTTTGCTATGAACTCCGGTGGCGAATCGATTTTGCTTCGCTATGAAGAATTGGCGCCAGAACCTTTGTTTCTTTTGAACTTTGGTTCTTGCTCTTTCATCATCCGGAAGATAGTCGTAGGGGAAGATGTCGATAAATATGCCTTTCGGCACTTTTAGGCTTCGACTTGAACTCTCGGTGAACAGTGTGCCTTTCTTCATAACTTTGAGGAAATAGTACGGAGTTTTATTGTTGAGTTTAAAACTCGAAAGTTCAAACTCATCCGATAATTCTTGAGGGGCCAGCTCAATGAATTTTTCGTAGTCTTCTCTCATCATGGCGAAATCCATGTCGTCATCCCAAGGAATGAATCCTTGATGGCGGATCGTTCCTAATAAGGTCCCGGCGTGGGCAAACACTAAAAGGTTGTTTTTCTCGCATACACGGAGAATCTCGGCTGCAATTTCCAATTCGATATCGTGGATTTTATTTAACTGTTCTGCAGTATAAGTCATGATCTAAGATGATTATTGGCCATAA
The DNA here is from genome assembly GCA_949296775.1 of uncultured bacterium. Taxonomy (GTDB): domain Bacteria; phylum Bacillota_I; class Bacilli_A; order RFN20; family CAG-826; genus Alloenteromonas. The sequence goes on from CASFQA010000002.1 coordinate 313,590, forward strand.
TAAGCACTTTTCCCGTGTTTTCGGAGATAATGTTTTTTAGCTAAATCAGTATCGGAAATAGGTTTAACATTCGGGGAAAGCAAAGTAGTCAATAAAGCCATTTTGGCGATTTTTTCCATGGTAATCATGTTTTTGACTGCGTCAATGCCGGACTTTCCCCAAGAGAAAGGGCCATGGGAGCTTACGTTAATACCAGGAATTTCCTCTTTGGCTGATTCGAGTAATGCCAAGCCGGTGTTTTTTTCGTAATCAGAATCGATCTCTTCTTTACTTAAATCCCTAGTGCATTTGATTGAAGAAAGGGCAAAATCCGAATGAGTGGTGCCGTAATTAGGTATATCCTTCTTAGCTTGGGCCCATGCGACTAGGAATTCCGGGTGAGCGTGGCAAACGCCCATCACCGATGGAAACGCCTTATATATTACTAGATGGGTTGGTAAATCGGTTGATGGTTTTAGCCTTGATTCCAGGGTGTTTCCGTCCTCATCAACAACTACAATGTCGTCAACTGCCATCGTTTCATAAGCAACTCCGGACGGCTTGATAAAAATATAGGTTTTCCCATCGAAGCATGACCGCTCGCTGACATTACCCCAAGTAAGCGGCGCCAGTCCAGCCGAGTAGAGATATAGATTGGCCTCTAGGACTTTTTCCTTTTCGTTCTTTATGAATTGACTAAAAGAGATGTTATCTTTCATTTTTCGAAACCTCTAACAGAGCTTTCATGATATCGAGGTCGTCTTGGGTAGTAAGTTTGACATTTTTCTCGGACCCTATCGAATAGTGAACCTTATAGCCTGAACCTAAGAGCATATCGGCGGTTGCGATATAGGATTTGCCTTCTTTCCTAGCCTTCTCGTGCATCTCCAATAGCGTTTTTAGGCTTGCGCCTTGTGGTGTCTGGGTGCGTTTCAGAATGGAACGCGGAATAGTCCGGTCGGCTTCTGTGTTGCTGCCTTCAACGTTTTCTAAGATGACTTCATTACAAGGGATTACCGAGACGGCGTTGCCATGCTCTTTTATAACTTCGATGCAATCATCGATGATGGTTTTAGACACCAATGGCCTAATCGCGTCATGAATCAAAACAATGTCCCCTTCATCAATATGCGATTTTAAGAATCGAAGTCCGTTGTAAATCGATTCTTGGCCGGTGGATCCTCCAAGACAGTTACCAACATATTTTGTTATTTTATATTGTTTGGCGATGGCATCGATCATATGATCCCAACCCTCAACAGAAACAATTGCGATTCCATCGATGTTTTCGTCCTTTTGGAATGCTTCCATCGTATAAGATAGAACCGGGCGATCAAAGACGCTTAAGAATTGTTTAGGAATATCGGTTCCCATTCGAGCGCCGACGCCACCGGCAATAATTAGGGCATAAGTTTTATTGCTCATTATTTAAATCTCCGAGGTATTATACACGGTAGGTTTTGTTTATACCCGATATACTAATTGTTTTTATGGTAAGAGAATTTGCGCGTTTGCCTATATTACTGAGGTTTCGAATACAATTAGTTAATGTTTAGACGGTTTGATTTCTATGTTTCAGATTTGTGAGCGAATCTCTCAGAGATTTCCAAAAACCTCTCCGATTGTTCGTTGATTGAAAAATATTTCTTTGCTGTTTGAAATTGTTTGTCGTATATATCGGGATCGTTAAAACCGTTGGCAATATCTGATATTAAGGTCTCTAAATCGTTATTATTTGTTGCAATATAACAACATTTGTTTTCAAGCAGGAAGGAGATTGCCCCGGCGTCTTTGTGGCCAAAGGCAATAACTGGTTTTCCCATGCATAGAGTATCACCTACTTTTGTAGATAGAGAATATTCAACCATTTTAACATCTGATTTTTTGTTTCCTTCGACTATTAGTAATGCTCCAGCTGATTGAGCAATATCTAGCATTTGCGCATACGGTACTGGACCGTGCAAAATTAAATTTGTCAAATTTTTTTCTGGTTTTACCAAATTATAGTCCGCTGAATAAATATGAATTTTAATCTTTTTATTATATTTTTGTAATGCTTGCGCTATATCTATGAGTGAATCAAAACGTCCGAATTCCAAGTTGCCAAAGTAGTACCAATCTTTCGATAAATCTATCTCGCTAGATTTCGTTGGTTTTATATTTGATGCGATATAGATTACATCGCCAGGGACTTTAAAATGATCAGTGTATCTTCGCCTAATTTTTTCTGATTCGAAAACGCAACAAACGTCCCTACTCATGAGATTATTCACTACTTTGTCGAAACGTTTCCTGTATTGTTTGTTTAATAATTGCCCTTTGTATTCATCGTAAAAATAGTAATCATCCATTATCGAAACAATAATTGGCAGGTTCAGTTTGTCCGCAAAATGAACGGCTATATCAAATATAAAAAAGTCCTTTGAGAATGCTAGGAAAATGCAGTTTGGGTTAAAATCACTAACAAATTTTTCCAATTCTTCAGTATCCCAATATTTTTTCTTCCAAATAAATTTCCTCAAAAATCGATATACTGGCCCCTTTTTCTTTGGCGTGAAACCTTTTTGAGAGGTTTCATAATTCCATTCGTTTGGCAAATCCTCAAATTTAAATATCCTTCCGACTTTTTTACGACCATGCAATCTAGCTTTCAATAATTGTTTATCAGTTATTTGATATAAAAGCGAACAATGTCCTTTGCACGGAACTCGGCTGTCGGAAAATATTTGGACTAGGTTATTCTTGTCGAATTGATGGAAAAAGGAGTCGTATGATCGGGATTGGTTTGTCTTGTTGTATGGCTGTGCGGCCACAATTAGGATTTTTGGCTGTTTCATAGTATTAGTCATCAAAATTTGCGAAATCTGAATAGTATTGCTTGTGGGTTAATTTTTTTAAAAAGTTTTTTAGTTTTTGCGGAACATGTCTGCCTACGAACGTTCGAAAGTTTAATGATATCGTTTCTTTTATAGACCTAATCGGTCTGTTGCTTATATATAAATTGTTTGTTTTTAGGAATTTATAAGCTTTTCTTAAATATTTACCTTTTCTTATAGTGTCTTGGAACGGGAAAAGTTTTTTATTAGATACCCAGCCGCAGAAAAGGTTTTTTTCTTTTGCTCTTCGAGTCAATCGTACTTCGAATTTCCAAGGATTTTCATTGTATTGCAGCATCTTTTTCAATTCGCTAGTTTTCCAAAAAGATGGATATAGATTTACCTCGTAAGTTTCTTTTGTGAGCGGCAAGAGATGAATCCCTTCTCCGCGGTCTATCCATCCTTTTGTTTTGGTTCTATTAAAAAGTCGAAGATAAGAGATGTTGTGCTCCGACATATAATCGAGCAAACGGTTCATTCTTTTTTGGTCAATTTCATTAGACGGTAGATAGTCATCTAAAGTTAAAAAAACATAATCATCGCGGACGGTAGTTAAAGTGGCCCTTAGACGCTCCGTATATTCTCCCGGAAAATGCAAAAACGAACAAGGCAACGAATCGCCTAAGCCATTTGGCTTGTCGCTTATAAGAATAATTTGTGGGTGATTTGGCCAAAATTTGTCAAACAAAAACAAATTGTTCTGCCACAAATCGCTGAACTTATCACAAGTCGTAACAATGATGCTGTATTTTTGCATAATCAAACTATATCAATTATAGTTTTAAAAATTAATACAAGATAATGTTGCGTTCAAAAGTGGCGATTTTATGTGGACGGACCGAATTGGTAAATTGAGTTAATCGGGTTTGGCGTGACTTATATACTTATATTTCGCCGGCCTATAGAATTTGCATATATGCTTTTGTTCAAGCTTGATGAAATGTGAGAGTTGTTCGACCGGCATAGATCGGTAATGCTTGTTGGGCATAAACGTTTTGCAATTTTCGCAGGCCACAACGATAATCATAATATGAATTATTCGGTTCTTATGTCGGTTTATCAAAAAGAAAAACCAGAATTTTTAAAAATGGCTATAGACAGCATTTTGGAACAGTCATTTAAAACGGATGATTTTGTTATTGTTAAGGATGGTCAGCTGAGCGATCTACTAAATCAGGTTTTAGAGGAGGCGGCAGCGAAAAATCCCGAGGTCGTTCACATTTTCGGGTATGGCGAAAACAAGGGTCTCGGTTTCGCGTTAAATTATGGGCTTCGATTTTGTAAAAACGAAATTGTCCTTCGAATGGATTCTGACGACTATTCGTTCCCCGATCGCGCCAAGATTCAAGTTAATCGGTTTATACAGGATGGAATAGACGTATCATCTTCCGCTATCGTTCTTTTTGAGTCCGATCCTAATAACAGTTTCGGCAAACGTAATTTACCAATAAATTCAGAGGAGATTGTCAAATTCTCGAAGTCGAGATCACCATTTAATCACCCATCCGTGATTTTCAGAAAATCAAAGGTTTTAGAGGCGGGAGGCTATCAAACTTTGTTATACAAAGAAGATTATTATCTTTGGATAAGAATGATTCAAAACGGCTGCAAATTTAATAATTTAGATTGCCCGCTTGTCGCGATGAGAATCGATAAAAATACGTTCTTTAAACGCAAAAACAAGGTTGTCTACAAAAGCGGAAAATGGCTAAACAAATATATGCTTAAAACAAATTATATTAATAAGGGCCAATATTTTAAAAACGCTATTATTAATTTTGCCAGACAACATTTGCCAGGATGGATTACTGCGAAGCTTACTGTAAAATATTGGAATTCAAAATGTTGATTTAAAGAGTTAAGTCCGTTTCAAAAGCCACGTCTTGCCGATGGGTAATCGGGCCCCGGTATATTTGGTTTTACATGGCCCGGACGGCCCCTCCTCCCCTTCCTCTAGGTCCTGGGTTGGTTTAAATGGGTTGTAACTAATGCGGCGTCATTAATGAAAATAACCATCAAAATTCGTTTTTTATGAGTTAGTTTATTTTAATTTGGTATGAGCGCTTTAAGTGTTGCTCCTAGGCGTTGCTTAACCGGTAATATTTGTATAAACTCACATTCAGTCTTCAAAGACTGATTAGATTAAAATGGCACCATCGGAAGAAAAAAATAAGACGGAAAAAATAGCCGACGTGAACGAATCGGTGGAAATCAGCAGTCGTCGCAACATCAAATTGGGCGGGTTGCTAGGGTATTTAGCTTTAGGAATCAACATCATATTTGGTCTTTTTTTCACCCCTTGGGTTATTGCCACTTTAGGCACGTCAAATTACGGCGTCTACACCTTAGCTACCAGCATAATAAATTTATTCCTAATCGATTTCGGCTTAAGCACTACCACCAGCGTATTTCTTTCCAAATATCGCGCTTCTCATGATGAAGAGGCAGCCGACAAATTTATCGGCGTCGTAACTAAAATATATCTTCTCATCGATTTAATAATTTTGGTTGTTTTTGTCGCGGCTTATTTCTTAATTGATTATATGTATGCCGGATTGTCCGCAACAGAAAAGGAAACCTTAAGAGGCGTTTTCTTGATTGTGGCCGCATTCTCTTTGATATCGTTTCCCTCGACAATTCTTACCGGCATCATCAATTCCAACGAGAAGTTTATTTTCCTCAAAGCTGTAGATTTGGCTGTAAAAGTCTCCTATGTTGGCTTCACAACTCTATCGCTTGTCCTTGGATGGGGGATATATGGCTTGGTACTATCCAATGCCCTAACTGGTATTTGCGGTATCATCATACGTTATTTATATATACATTTCCGTCTGCGTATCCGAATTCATTTAAAACAAAAAGGGGATTCAGCCTATCTAAAAAACATCATTTCCTATTCCCTGTTCGCCGCGGTGGCTTCTATCGCCGCTCGCCTTATCTTTAACATAATGCCTTCGGTTCTTGGCGTGGTTTCAAACAGCACTGAAATTGCCGTTTTTGGTATTGTCTCAACAATGGAAAGTTATATCTACATGTTTGGCGGCGTTTTCTTTGGCCTCTTCATGCCCAAAATCTTCAGGGTTAAAGAGAAAACCAATGATCCTGGCGCCATTGAGAGACTTGGCATCAGAATTGGCAGGATTCAAATGTTCTTTATCGGTTTAATTTTTTGCGGGTTTACCGCCTGCGGTCTGTCTTTTTTGAGATTATGGTTGGATACAACGGAGATACCTGCTTCCAAATTTTTGGATGTTTACTTCGGAATACTTTTAGTCTCGTCTTATCAAATGACCTACGTTCCAGCATGTATTTTTGATACGGCTTTGATGTCCTCAAAACAGGGAATCAAATGCTGTGCCATTTCTCGCGTTTCTGCCGGAGTCATAAATGTGGGCCTGGGTTTTCTTTTTGCTTGGTTATATGGGGCGATGGGTGCCTCCGTTTCGATTTTCATAGCTCGTTCTCTTGATACAATCGCCCAATATTGTTTTTACAAGAAATACCTCAATGTTTCTGTCAAAAGCGTCATAGTTAAAGTGTATCTATCGTATTTCTTACCAATAATCATCGCTTGCGCCGGGGGGCTTTGCATTACTCTATTTGTCCCTTTGCCGGAAGTTGCTACCTTTTTTGTCTCCGCTGCGTTTGTCGTCATATTTTTTGGCGGGTGCTCGTTCCTGTTTGGCATCGAAAAGCAAGATCGTGATAAAGTGGTTCGCAAGTTGAAAAAGGTTTTTAGAGGGGGATTAACTAAATAGGATTTCGAATTCATCAGAAAAATATTTTGCCTAGCGTTTCCCTTGGCGTGTTTACGTTGTTTGAGAACTGATATCGTGGCTCTATAATAAGTAACGTTTATATGATGACATATTCGCAGGACACAACAGAAAAAACCCCTAAAACGATTAATAAGCGCCATTTGGGCGTTGTTGTTCGTCGTTTCTTATTTTGCTTCTCGTGGATTACTGTTTCCGTTTGTCTTGTTGCTGTTATGTTCTCTGTGATGTCTGGGTCAAATATTGATTTTGCCGGTATTGGAATTGTCGGAAATTATGTAGCGGTTACTAATGGAATGATTTATCGAACTATCGATGTTGCAGCCAATAATGTCTGCGTAATCACTAATTATTTTAACTATTTGGATGAACCTCTAACTCAACCTGCAGTATACGAAAGATATTGGCGGATTGCTTATCAGAGCCAATACGCCAATAAAGACGAATCATCATACGGGTATAAAGTTTCACCTTTTATCTTCACTGTGAATATTGTTAAAGATGATGGTGAATACGGAACAATCGAAACTTTGTTTTTTGACAAGAACAGCCCGTGTTTGTTTACGAGGCCGCGGGACAATCAAGAACCGTTTACACAAATGTTTTATGCTAGAGAATTATGAAAGCGCTAACTATTAACGGGATTGGAAAATATTATAATTTTTTCTTGTTTTTTGGACTTTCGCTTCTGTTTTTCGGATGTTCAAACATTCTTTCTTTACAGGGATACTTAATAGTTTTAGGTGCTTCGATGTTGTACGTATCCTGTTTGCTTAAAGGTGCTTTTAAACCGAGCAAGTATTTTTGGCTTTTAGTTTGTTTTTGCGTTTCATACGCTATTTTTTCGTTTTTATCAGGAGATCGCACTGTCCGCAGCCTAATTTCGGCTTTTTCGTATTCTATATTTGTGCCAATAGGGATCTCGCTCCCTATTTTTCAAGACCCAACAAATGTTAAGTTGCGGAAAGGCATAATATGGTCTATGGCTGCTGGCTTAGCCGTTTCAGCGTTTTTTACGGTCTTGGCCACCTATTTGTATGCGGGTAGGGATCTTGGGGATATTTTAATTACTTTTTGGGATGACGAATCTACGGTTCGGACTGGTATTCAATTGTATTTCATCCCTTTATTCTCTATTTCATTAGCTTACTTTTTCGGATGGAAACGAAGTCTACACTCTGCAACTTATTGGGTTGGATTTATTGGGTTCGCTATATTCGACATTTTTGTACTTTATTTTTCTTTGGAGATAGGCAATAGAGCCATATTTGTTTCTTTTGTCGCGCTATTTTTGTACGTGCTTATTCGAATTATCAACACCTCAAAATCTAGAACCTTCAAAATTACTTTTTTCGTTTTCCTTTCAATTGTCTTGATTGTTGCGCTTGGCCTCTTTCTTGGTATTTTGCCCGTCCCTGATTTTTTGGCAAATATTCCTGTTATAGAACGGTTTTTAAATGGAGGTTCAAATAATCGTCGTCTAAGTCTATATATCGATTTTATTCAAAATTTTTGGAAGTATCCGTTTGGCGGTACTTTTCACGATATAAAAGACGTTTACGTTCATAACTTTATTTTGGATATTTACACATTCGGTGGCATTATTCCTTTTGCGTTTTTCTTGGTTCTTTTATTTTTATTTTTTAAAAACTTTAAATATCTAAATTCCAATGCATATTTGCACGACGATGTTAAATTTTTGCTGGTTGGTATCTTTTTTCTCGGAATGTTTGAGCCGCTTTTTCAGGCCAATCCGCTTTATATTTCCTTTGTTTTGTTTTTGTTTAATATCGGTTTTTCTGCTTGTCCAACCAAGATTTATCGGAGAACGCTTTTAAGACGTTTTAATGTGTAAGTTATGCCAACAAATTTTGCTCTTTCGCCTTCGGAACGGCCAATCAACATTACATTTTGCTTTTATTTTTTGTCTGGTCATGTTGTTGCTTTTTGTGACGAACTAGACAAAAGACCTGATGTCAACTTTTCTTTTGTGTCTGTATGTGGTCCCCAAGGTCTAAAAAAAGATCTAGGAGATTTTTCTGATAGGCCTTATTTAATCAGACCATATTTGAACGATAGCGAGTTAACCAAAGCCAAACTGGCGATAAAGAAAGCCGATATTCTCATTTCTTACTGTTGCGATTTAACTAAAACTTGTTTGAGTGAATTTAATGGGAATTTATTTTTAATGTCTGAAAATTTTCTTAGAAAAAAGACTGACTTTTTTAATCCTCTTACTATCGCAAGGGCCGTCCATATTCGTTATTTGATTCGCCCGTTTGTGAAACACAACGCTTCTCTTCTTTGTAGTGGCTTTTCTTCCTGCTTAGATTTCGGGAAAATCGGTTTGTTCAAAGGAAAGATGCATAAATGGGGATATTTCGTACAAGACCGATATTTTTGTGAAGAGAACAGATCTTATTTTTCGGATGGGAAAATTCGTTTTTTGTGGAGTGGCAGGTTTATAAAGTGGAAACATCCGGAAATTCCGTTTTTGGTCGCTGACGTTCTCGACCGATTTGAACCTTCGCTGGATTACGAAATTACCCTTACAACTACTACTTGCGATGAACTTACGCGTTTTCTTAAGAAAATAGGTTGGCCGATAAAATATCCAAAAATAAAAGTTAAGGGCTTTTTAAAACCAGACGAATTAATTTTAGAAATGCACAAATCCGATGTCTATTTATTCCCAAGCGATTGCGGCGAAGGGTGGGGCGTTGTTTTGAGTGAAGCTATGGCTTCCGGGTGTTGTCCCATTGCGAATGTTGCTGCTGGCGCTAGCGGGTATTTAATTAAAGATGGGGCAAATGGTTTTGGTTATTCATCCCGCAGCGAGTTTATTGATGTTATAAAATCTATTGCCAAAGACAAATTTCAAATTGTAAAGATGGGCAAGAATGCAAGAAAATTTCTTAAAGAATGTTATTGCTCAAGAGTCGCAGCTGATAATTTGCTTGCCTTTGCCAAAAACAAATTAGTAAAAGACGCTACGTCTCCGGAACCGTTTTCTGCAGCCGACAAGAATAGCAAAGGAATATGGCTGCCAAATTGAATTGTTTCTTTGGTAACTTTTTTGCTGTTGCCTTTGTCATTTTGGTTAATATGAGTATAGTATCAACGTCAATCATATAAGGAGAAACAAACCTGATGAATATACTCAAAGACAAAGTCCTCCTCATCACCGGCGGCACTGGCTCTTTCGGCCATGCCGTGGTCGATCGTTTCCTAAACACCGACATCAAGGAAATCCGCATCCTCTCCCGCGACGAGAAGAAGCAAGACGACATGCGGAAGGCCTATGATAACGACAAACTTAAGTTCTATATCGGTGACGTGAGGAACCTTGCCTCTATCGACTATGCCTTCCGCGGCGTCGATTACGTCTTCTCGGCCGCGGCTTTAAAACAGGTCCCCTCCTGCGAGTTTTACCCGATGGAGGCGGTTCGAACCAATGTTGAAGGTTCAGATAACGTCATCACTGCCTGCGTCAAAAACAAGGTCAAGAAGGCCATCTTCCTCTCGACCGATAAAGCCGCTTATCCGATTAATGCCATGGGCATGACCAAGGCTTTGATGGAAAAGAATGTAGTCGCGCGCTCAAGGCAACTATTAGAAGGCGACACCGTCCTTTGCTTAACCCGTTATGGCAACGTCATGGCGAGCCGGGGATCGGTCATTCCTTTGTTCTTACAGCAAATCCATGCTGGCAAACCCATCACCATCACCAATCCCGAGATGACTAGGTTCATGATGACTCTTGATGACGCGGTCGACCTAGTGCTATATGCCTTTGAGCATGGCGAACAAGGCGATCTCTTCGTTCAAAAAGCCCCGGCGGCGACCATCGACGTCTTAGCCAAGGCCATCATCGACTTAACCAACTCCAATACGGGCATCGACTACATCGGGACCCGACATGGCGAAAAGCTTTATGAGACTTTGGTCACCCAGGAGGAAATGCTCCGGGCCGAGGATATGGGCAACTTCTTCTGCATCCACGCCGACAACCGCGACCTCAACTACGATAAATATGTCGAGAAAGGGATGAAGCGGACCATCCTCCCCGATTCCTATACCTCCCATAACACCGGACGGCTCGATGTTGAGGGAATGAAAGAACTGCTTAAGCGCCTCGAGCTCTTCGGTGGCCCAGTCAAACAGCACGAATAGACCATGAAAGTCCTCGTCACCGGCGCCTCCGGATTCATCGGGAAGAACCTTTGCCTCCGTTTGAAAGAAGCGGGAATGGAAAGCTTGCCGATTGACAAAGAAAACATCGCAGATTTAGAGAAATCCGTCAAAGCAGCCGATTTTTGCGTCCATTTAGCAGGGATAAATCGTCCGCTTGACCCAAAGGAATTTTACGACGGGAACGCCAATCTGACCTACCGGTTGGTCGAAGCGGTCAAAGCATCCAACAAGCGCTTGCCGATCGTTTTCGCTTCCTCGACCCAAGCCGCCCTAGATAACGATTACGGCAAATCGAAGAAGATGGCTGAGGACGAGTTGTTCGCTTTTCAGCAAGAATGCTCTAACCCCGTCTATGTCTACCGGTTCTCCAATGTCTTCGGCAAATGGTGCCGGCCCAACTACAACTCGGTGGTGGCGACCTTCTGCTACAACATCGCCCACGATTTGCCGATTAAGGTATCCGACCCCTCCGCCAGACGGGACTTCATCTATATCGATGACATATGCGATACCGTTATCGATTTGATCAAAACCAAAGAACACAAAGGCTCAAACGAGATCCTTTACATCAAACCTTCATACGACAAGTCGATTGGGGAAATCGCCAACCTGATCCAGTCGTTTAAGGATTCCCGATCCAATTTGATGTTGCCTTATCAAGGCGATGAGTTCGATAAGAAGCTTTACGCCACCTACTTATCTTATTTGCCGGAGGATAATTGCTTCGCCTATCCGCTTAATAGCCACGTCGATCACCGGGGGTCATTCACCGAGTTCTACCGGACCGATGGCTATGGCCAGCTAAGCGTCAACGTCTCCAAGCCCGGCATCACCAAAGGCAACCATTATCACCATACCAAAAACGAGAAATTCCTCGTCGTCAAAGGGACTTGCTCGATTAGATTCCGGAAAGTCGGGGACACAAAGGTTTGTGAATATGTCTGCTCCGGCGATAATCTGGTGGTCGTGGATGTCCCCTGTGGGTATACCCATTCGATAACCAACATCGGAACCGAGGATTCGGTTACCATTATGTGGGCATCCGAATTATTCGATCCCAATAACCCCGACACGATTTATGAGGAGGTATGAACACCATGGCCAATAAACTCAAGTTAATGACAATTCTCGGGACTAGACCTGAGATCATCCGTCTCTGTGAAACCATCAAAGCCTGCGATAAGTACTTTGATCATATCTTGGTCCATACGGGTCAGAATTATGACTATGAGTTAAACCAAGTCTTCTTCGATGAACTAGGCTTAAGGGCCCCTGATTACTACCTCGACTGCGCTGGGTCGACGTTAGGGGAAACCATGGGCAACGTCATCGCCAAGTCCTATGCCTTAATCCAACAAGAGAAACCGGATGCCGTTTTGGTGTTGGGCGACACCAACAGTGCCCTCTCAGCCATCGCCGCCAAGCGGCTAAAGACACCGATATTCCATATGGAAGCGGGCAATCGGTGTTGGGATTGGAACGTGGCCGAGATGACCAACCGGACCATCGTCGACCATATCGCCGACATCAACCTGCCTTACACCGAGAATGCCAGGCGTTACCTATTGCAGGAAGGGATCGACGGCAAGACCATCTTCGTAACCGGCTCACCGATGAAAGAGGTCTTGGATAAATACCAAGACAAAATCGATAACAGCAACGTCCTTGAGCAATTAGGTTTGGAGAAGAACAAGTACATCGTCGTCTCCGCCCACCGGGAAGAGAACATCGATATCGAAAAGAACTTCCTTGAATTGATGGAGAGCATCAATGCCATCGCCGAGAAGTACCAGGTCCCAGTCATCTACTCCACCCATCCTCGAAGCCGGAAGTTCATCGAGAAACGGAATTTCAAGTTCCATCCATTGGTCCAAAACCTCAAGCCATTTGGCCTATTTGAATACGTTAAATTAGAGAAGAATGCTTTGTGCGTCCTATCCGACTCAGGAACCCTTACCGAGGAGTCGGCCATCGAGCAATTCCCCGGGGTGTTGATCAGAACATCGACCGAACGGCCTGAAGGCCTAGACGCCGGATCCATCGTCGTCGGCGGCATCGACAAAGAGGACGTGCTAAAAGCTACTGAACTAGCGATTGCTATGCATAATAACCACGAGCCTTTGCCATTGTCAGATTCTTACGAAGTAACCAATACATCCATTAGGGTGGTTAGGGTTATCCAAAGCTATGCCAATATCGTCAATATGACGACATGGCGGAAGTAAAACGGAAAATCGCCATTTCGATTAACGAACGATTCCAATTCTTTTCCCACTTCCCACTGCAACCTTAGCCTTAAGGCTATATAATTTCTTTTGCTATGCCAATCGACCAACTCAATAACCCTTCTGCCAACGACAAGATCTACCTTGATATCGAGTCCTCGAAGTCTATTTGCTATGTTAACTATCGGGCGGAGAAACTGATTAAGATTCGCCGCTCATCCAGCAAGTCCAATATCTTTTCCTTCATCAAGCGGATCTCGATCAAGAACTTCACCGATAAGGATGTCTATAACGCCTATCTCCATTTCAATTTCCATTCCGAATCGATCTCCATCGATGACGTCCCCCTCGCTTGCCTACAAGCCCATAAGATAACGACGGTCGATAGCTTTAACCTGATCCTTGATCCTAAATATCTTTACGATTTGTCGGAGGTCGAAGCCCTAACCGTCACCGTTTCCCTTATTGGCGAAGACAACGAAACCATCGAGTCCAAAAGCCTCGACATCCGGCTTTTGCCCATCGCCCAATCGGCGGGCGAGGATTTCGTCCCCGAATCGATCGCCTCTTTTATCACCCCGAATGACGACGAGGTGCAGGAACTCGCCAATAAGGCCGCCTCCATCATGGAGGATAAGTACCACACCTCCTCATTCGTTGGTTATCAGACCCATGATCCCGAGACCGTCATGCACGAATTGGACGCCCTCTACCTCGCCTTACAGCAAGCTGGCATCCATTATTCCAATCCCCCGGCATCATTCGAGAAGACCTTCCAACGGGTCCGGATGCCTAAAGACGTCATCAGCGACAAGACGGCTACCTGCTTGGATTTCTCTTTGCTGTTCGCCTCTTTGTGCGAAGCGGTGGGGCTTAATCCCTTGCTCATCATCTTGAATGACCATGCCTATAACGGGGTTTGGCTAGAGGACGTCCATTATCCTAACGCCATCTTCGACAACCTTTCCGTATTGTCCAACGACTGTTCCGATACCGACCGGCGGATGGTCTTGATCGATTCGACCAACGCCGCCTCCGGATCGGACATCAACTTCCAGGCTTCCTTATCCAAAGCCGCGGCCTTGCTTAACGTCGGCAAGTTCGATTATTGCCTTGATGTTAAGGCGGCTCGCCTGGATTACATCCTCCCCTTGCCGACCCCCCATACGGTTAACGGCAAAACCGAGGTCAATTACGATGATGCCATCGGGACCGAATACGACGTCCCGACCGTCGCCCCTTCGGCTGGGTCGCTTTCTTTGGAATCCAAGGGCAGCAAGACCAAGTTCGACGTTTGGGAGGAAAACCTCCTCGATTTGGAGATGAGCAACAACCTCATCAACCACAAGATCGGGGCTTCTTCGGTCCAGCTTGGGGCCGACGATGTCTTCGATTTCTATTCACGGGCCAAAGACGTCGACAAGCTAAGCCTCATCCCCGACAACGATTTAAAGGCCGATGACCTCAAACGCTTCCTCGCCTTCCAATTCTCCATCGAGGATAAGAAGCGGTTCAAAGGGGCCTTTGCCTCCAAACGGGTCTATGCCTTCAATAAGAAAGGCGAGGCCGAGGATGTCTTGATCTCTTTAGCCCGAAAGGCCTCAACCCAGATCGAGGAAAGTGGCTGCAACCCCCTCTTCTTGACTTTGGGCATGGTCCATTGGTATGACAACAACCTGTCTAAGCAGACCATCGCCGCCCCGATCATCTTGATCCCGGCCTCGATGCCTAAACGCCGGACCGGCCCGTATTTCTCATTGGAACTGGATTTCGATTCGGCTCAGGTCAACGCCGCCGCCTTCGAATACTTCCGCCGGGCCTTTGACATGGATTTCTCGGAGCTCGATGGCTTCTTCGAGGCCGAACGGACGGTCGATGACTTAAAGAGACTATTCAATACCATCCGGGATAAGATCGCCTCCAAAGGCAATTGGATGGTCGACGACACGACCGTGACCTTATCGCTATTCTCCTTCGCCCATTTCGTCATGTGGAACGACATGAAGACCCATCGGGACCTGTTTATCCAAAACAAAGTCGTGGCTTCGATGGTCCATGGCAAAGAGGAATACGATACGACCCCTAAGGAGCTATATGAGAACAACCTCGACGATATCATCGCCCCCGATGACCTCGCCGTCCCTTTAAGCGCCGATTCCTCCCAGCTATTGGCCATCAAAGCCTCGGATATCGGATTGTCGTTTGTCTTGGATGGCCCCCCGGGGACCGGCAAGTCTCAAACCATCGCCAATATCATCGTCAACGCGATGTATAAGGGCAAAAAGGTGCTTTTCGTCGCCGAGAAGGAAGTCGCCCTCGATGTCGTTAAAAACCGGTTGGATTCCTTATCTTTGGGCCGATTCTGCTTGCAGATCCATTCGGCGAAGGCCAATAAGAAAGACGTCTTGTCTCAGTTAGGCGAATCCTTAGCCACTGGGCAGACGAGGCCGGTTGAGGGTTTTGCCGAGGAGGCTAGGAAACTGAAGGAAGAACGGGATGCTTTGAACGCGACCCTGAAGCAGATCCACGTCAAGGGGAGTTATTTCGTCTCGCCCTATACGGCTTTGATCAAGTACTTGGAGAACGAATCCTCCAAAGGCCATTGCGAGGTCTCCCCCGAATACGCCAAGTCGATCGATGAGAAGAAATATAACGAGGCCATCTCGGCCATCGAGGATATCGTGGTGCTCGGCCATAACGTCAATGGGTATTATGGCAATCCGTTTATCTACTTTTTCTGCCGGGATTACTCACTTGATTTGCGAGAGCAATTCCAAGAACGGCTTCCCTCTTTGCTCGCGGCCTTGGACGCTTTTTCGGTGGCTTACGCCTCTTTATCCAAAAAGATCGGGTTCGGGATGAAACTATCGAAGAACAATGCTTCCCGGTTGGTTTATATCCTGAACTTGATTAAGGACGATCCGAAGCTGTTCTTCCCCGACTTAATCGAAGGGGGGACCATCCTTGCCGAGGCGGCCAACATCAAATCCTATTTCGATGGATTGTTGGTATATCTGGCCTTAAAGGAAGAAGTCGGGAAGGCTTTTGATTATGGGGTATTGGAGCTACAGGCAGCTGATCTCAAACGCCACCTCGAGAATTCCTTGAATTACGGGTTCTTTGCCAAACGGAAAGCCATCAAGAACACCAAAAAGGCTTTAAAACCTTTTGCGAAATCCAAGTTAAAGAACGGGGATTTGCTTTCGATTCTCGATAAACTCATCCTTCTGCGCCAAATGAAGGAGGATTTGGATAACCGGGCCGGTTATTGCTCAATCATCTTCCCCGACGAGGATAGGAAGAGCTTAGCCGAGGCCCAGCTTGATCAGGGCAAGATCAACCAGAGCCTTCTTTTGCTCGATGCGATCCGCGGGCTCGACGTCAGCGAGGATGCCGATTACCGGAAAGCCAATAAGGTGTTCGCCTCGATCATCAAATCGCCGGATAAACTCTACGAAGAGAGAATCGCCGATTTCCTCGGCGCCGAAGCCGAACTGAGGAAGGCCAATAAAGGGTTGGAGGATCTTGGCTTCGACATTGACGCCGCGGATGACTCCGATGTCTATTACGCCTACGCCTTGACCCAAATCAAGAATTCCTACCAAGGGTTGGAACGGCTTGGCGAGTGGTGCAAGCTGCTATCTTGCCTAGATAGGGCGGAAGCGGTCTTGCCGAAATCGCTCATCGATAATTACAAAGGGGGCAAGGTCAGCTTAAGCAAGCTCCGTTCCTCCTTCGACTGCGCCCTTTTCTACCGTCTTGTCAGCTTATCGCTTGGCGAGCTCGGGCTGACCAACCTTTCCTCAGCCGAGACCGAGCAGCAGATCGAGAAATACAAAAAGACCTTATCTGATTTCCAGCGGCTAACCGTCGAGGAGACCGCCCGGCGGATCACCGCTTCCTTCCCGCGGAATGACATCGAATACGCCGAATCCTCCTTGGCTTACCAGCTGCGGAAACTCGTCAAGACCGCCGGCCGGGGCAAGACCCTGCGGTCGATCATCGACCAATATAGCGACGATATCTTCCGCCTGTGCCCGATTTTCCTCATGTCGCCTCTTTCGGTCGCCCAATACCTCGACCCGAATAAGCACCATTTCGATATCGTCATCTTCGACGAGGCCTCCCAGATCCCGACAAGCGAAGCCATCGGGGCCATCGCCCGGGGCGATTCCTGCATCATCGCCGGCGACCAACAACAGATGCCCCCGACCGATTTCTTCACCTCCTCCTTATCCTTCGCCGATCAGCCTAATGACGACGTCGTCGTTTATAGCGACCTCGAGTCCCTCCTCGACGACGCGATCGCCTTGAACCTCCCCCGTTATCGCCTGTCCTGGCATTACCGGAGCCATCATGAATCGCTTATCGCCTTCAGCAACAACCGGTTCTATGACAATACCCTCTGCACCTTCCCTTCCCCTTCGAACCAGCAAAGCCAAGTCCGGCTCATCCGGGTCAATGGCCATTATGAGAAAGGGCGGGGCGTCAACCGGGAAGAGGCCAAAGCCATCGTCAATGAGGTCATCAGGCGGTGCAAGGACCCAGAGCTAAGCAAGCTTTCGATCGGCATCGTCACCTTCAACAAGAAGCAGCAGGACCTCATCACCGATATGCTCGATGCCAAATTCTTCTCCTCCACTACCTTGAACCGAACTCCGGGCGGGGAAGAGATCTTCGTCAAGAACCTCGAGAACGTCCAAGGGGATGAACGGGACGTCATCCTCTTCTCGGTTTGCTTTGGGCCGGACAAGAAGACGAAAAAGATGAACCTCAACTTCGGCCCCCTAAGCCGAGAGAAGGGTGAGCGGCGTTTAAACGTCGCCGTCTCGAGGGCTAAGGAGGAGATGGTCGTCTTCTGCTCCTGCCGCCCCGAGGACATCCGGGCCTATTCGGCCAAGAACAGCGGCGCCGAGTTCCTCCGTTCTTTCCTGATCTACGCCGAAACCGGGGTTCAGAGTTTGGCCAATCAATCGAGTTGGGACATCAAGCCCGACGATCTGTCGATCGCCTCATTCTTAGCCGGCGACCTGTTACGGGATGGCTATCAAGTCGACATCAACGTCGGGGCGAGCGAATTCAAGGTCGACATCGCCATCAAGGACCCGCTTGATCCCGACCGTTATGCTCTAGGGGTCATCGTCGATGGCCCGTCCTACGCCTCTTCCTCCTATACCTGCGATGACCGTAACGTAGTGGCTCCAGGGGTTTTGAATAACCTTTCCTGGCGGCTTATGCGGGTGTGGTCGGTCGAATACCTCGATCACCCAGGATTGGTCGTCAGGAAGATCGAGAAAGAGCTAAGCGCCCCCCGTTCGGCCACCGAGGTCAAGGAAGAGGCGACCAAGCCCGTCTCGCTTGTCAAGGCCACCCCGGATAACCCTTATCCCCATAAGAAAGAGTATCCCCCGGTCAACTATGCCCATTTGGTGAATATCATCAGAGACTTGCCTGGGGCGATCGCCGGAGTCTTGGCCAATGAATCCCCCATCTCCATGACCCTATTGAAGAAGCGAGTTCGCGACATCTATTCCCTTAAGCGGGTCGACAACAAAATGCTTTATCGCATTCAGACGATCCTAAGGCAACTATCGGCTTATGGGGAGGAGTTCGATAACGAAACCTACTGGTGGGCCGCTTCCCTCGACCCCGAATCCTACGAAGCTTATCGGGTCGGTGGGGATCGGGAGATCGGCGATGTCTCCCGGCAAGAGATATTGCTGGCCAAGGATGACATCGAGTCATTGCAAGGGAAAATCAGCGACGACGACCTTTGCCACGAGATTCTCGAACTGCTTGGGTTCAGCGTTTTGTCCGAAAGGAGCAAGACTCATATCGTTCGGGCGATCAATGGTGATTTGACGTCAAGCGACGAGGATATTTGACCTTTCCCACCGACCTGTGTACGATAGCCACGTTGCCTATGGAAAACCAAAAGACCTCGTATAAATTTAGAACCAGCCAAAAGATATACCTGCCTTTTAAGCGTTTTTGCGATATTTTCGTGTCTTTATTGGCCATTATCCTGCTTAGCTGGTTGCTAATCATCGCGGCCATCATCACCAAGTGCTCGTCCAAAGGGCCGGTTTTGTTCAAACAGAAACGGATCGGCAAGAACGAAAAGCTGTTCACCGTCTACAAATTCCGTTCGATGCGGATCGACGCCCCCCAAGTCGCGACCAGCGAATTGGCGGTCGGAGAGCAAAAGGATCTGACCACCAAGTGGGGCCGGATCATGCGCAAGACCTCGATTGACGAGCTCCCTCAGTTATTCAACATCCTCTTCGGCCAAATGTCCTTCGTCGGGCCGCGGCCGGGGCAGGACAAGGACCATGAGATGGAACTCTATCTCGCCCGCCATAACTCCCATCCCTCGGCCTATTTGGTCCGGCCGGGTTTATCGGGCATGGCCCAGATATACATGCATCGGGACCATGATCCGGTCAAGAAGGCCGAATGGGATTCGAAGTACGTCCGCCAGGTCTCAGCCTGGACGGATATCAAGCTCTTCGCCCTCTCCTTCTTCGTCTTGTTCGGCTATGACGCCGGAAGGTAATTCATAATCGGACCCAATTGTTCTATAATCCCCTTGTTACCAAGAAAGGAAACAAATAAATGGTCAAATTAGTCTTGCTCCGGCACGGGCAGTCGGAATGGAACCTCAAGAACCTTTTCACCGGCTGGACCGATGTCGAGTTGTCGGAAACCGGCGTTAAGGAAGCCCATGAGGCCGGCAGAGCCCTCAAAGCCAACGGCTATAGCTTCGACATTGCCTTCTCCTCAGTTCTCAAAAGAGCCAACCACACGATGGATTACGCCTTGGAGGAAATGGGCGAAACCAATATCCCGAAGCATTATTCGTGGAGATTGAACGAACGCCATTACGGGGCCTTGCAGGGGCTCAACAAAGCCGAATCGGCCAAGAAGTGGGGCGATGAGCAGGTCCACATCTGGCGTCGTTCGGCCGATGTCCCGCCTCTAGCCTTGACGAAGGATGATGAGCGGTGGCCGGGCAACCAGGAGACTTATAAGAAACTCATCGAGGCCGGGGAGATGACGATCGAGGATTGCCCCCTCACCGAATGCCTCATCGACACCGCCAAGCGGGTCAAACCCTATTGGGATGAGAAGATCGCCCCCGAGATCAAAGAGGGCAAGAAGGTCTTGATCGCCGCCCACGGCAACTCGCTTCGGGCCATCGTCATGATGCTGGAGAACCTCACCCCAGAGCAAATCATCTCGGTCGAGATCCCGACTGGCAAGCCGCTGGTGTATGAACTCGACGAGAAGACCCTCAAGGTCCTTAACAAGTACTATCTCTAATTCGAGTAACCTCCAACATTTGGATGGGCATTGTCCCATCCTTTTGTTTTAAAATAAGCGCATGGATGAGAAGAAAAGGCTAATCGATATCCTGCTCGATCCCGGCTGGGTCGGCTCGTTGCTTTCCTTTTCTTTCGTCGCCGCCTTCGCCTTGGGGATTTATTTCAATTACGCCTATTACGGCCATATCGCCGTTTATGTCGCTTTGGCGATACTGGATTTATTCTCTTTCGCCTATTTAGTCTATCTGATCGTCATCTTCTGCATAAGGATATACAAAGGGCATGTCTTTCCTTGGCTATATGGCCATAAGCTCACTAAGCCATTGGTGACTAACTACGCTTTGCAATCGGCGGTCTCGGCGATCATATCGGTCGCCATCAACGTCGGGTTCGCTATCTTCAACTTGGTCATCGCCATCCTCAATTCCTCGGTATGGTACGGGGCCTTCGCCGCCTATTACTTTGTCTTGATTGCCCTGCGGACGAGCATCGTCAGCTCGTATTATCGATCGGCGAGGAAGCATTGGTTCGACAAAAAGGCCTTGGAATTATCGAAAAAGAAAATATCGCTGGCCAATGGATGCTTCCTTTTCCTAATGGAGGCCTCGATGGCTTTCCTCATCGGCCATATGGTCGTCGATACCCCGCCGGTGGTCCAGTCGGTGGCCTTCGCGGTGGTCAACGCCATCTACGCTTTGTATAAGCTGATCGTCGCCATCGTCAACACGGTGATATCGCGCTTAAGCGGTGATCCGATCGGGAAATCGCTCAAAGACATCTCGTTAGCCGATACCTGCATGTCGCTTATGAGCTTGACGGTGGTCATGATCTCGACCTTTTCCGCCGATAGCCATACCCTCGTCAAGTCGATCGTCGGCTTCGGGGCTTGCTTAGTGGTCGGCCTCCTCTGCGTCATGACCATCATCCGGGAAGCGGTGGGGATATACCGCTTCAACCATCAACCCAAGAACGGATGATCGAGGTGGATGACGAAGTTATGCTTGATCGGCTCGTCTTTGAAGCCGTTCGCTAAGGCTTGCTTAATGGTCGATAGGTCGGCTTTCTTATCCTCATAAGGGACCACCACGTCGAATAAGACGTTGATGTGGCTCGGCCCTTTGACCAGCCGGAAGTCATGGATCGACAAGGAAGAGTCGAAATCGCGGAGTATCGCGAGGCACTTGGCTTTGGCTTTGTCGGTTTCCTCGTCGTTTAAGACCACTGGGTCCATATGGATGGTGATCTCAACCCCAAAACGCTCCCGGACCTCTTCTTCGATGTTATCGATGTGGTCATGGATATCGACGATGTCCTCGTGGCTATCGACCTCGGCATGGAGGGAGATAAACATCCTATTCGGCCCATAGGAATGGCAGATGACGTCGTGGACCCCTTTGATCTCCGGGTGGGCCATGACGGCGTCGATGATCTTTTTGGCATAGCCTTTATCGGTCGCCTCCCCGATTAAGGGGGAGGAGGTTTCCTTGACCATTTTGATGCCCGAAATGACGATTAATAGCGAGAGGGCGATGCCTAAATACCCGTCGAGGAAGCCCAAGGGATAAAACAAAGAGACCAGGGCCAAGATGGCGATGACCATGGTTGAGATCGAATCGGTGAAGGAATCGGTCGCGGTGGCTTTTAAACTGGGGGAATCGATGGCCCGGCCTAAGCCTAGGTTCACATAGCCTTGGAATATCTTAAGGAATACCGAGGCGAACATGACGATGACGGCGAAGAGGTCATAGAGAGCCGCTTCCTGATCGATGATCTTCTCGACCGAGGACATCAATAGCTCCAGCCCGGCGGCGATGACGAAGACGGCGACCACCAGCCCGGCGATGTATTCGATCCGCTGATGGCCGAAAGGATGATCGGCATCGGCCGGTTTCTGGCTCAGCTTGAAGCCGATTAAGGTGATGATTGAGGAGGCGGCGTCGCTGATGTTATTGACCGCGTCGCCGATCAAGGCCAAGGAGAAGATCCAGTGGTTGTTCATGGCCGAGACGAAGGCCGCCGTAAGCTTAAGGACAATCAACAGGCAATTGGTGACGATCCCGAAGATGCCCCCGAGCCGGCCGTGGGCATAACGGACCTGTTCGTTATCGACTTGATCGTAGTTCTTGATGAACAGCTTTCTTAGCAGGGTGACCATAACGAGCATAAGGTATAGCACGTAAGGCTGAGGATTTCCACTAGAGGGCCGAAGGTGGGATAATAGGAAAACGATGGGACACAACGCTAGGCATATCCTCGTGGTCGGGGCCGGTTACGTCGGCTTATCCAACGCCTTGGTTTTATCGCGGCATAACCAAGTGACTTTAGCCGACATCGACCCCAACAGGATAGCGTTATTAAAGCAAGGGCGTTCGCCGATCGAGGATAAGGACATCGCTGAGCGACTGCCCTCCGCCAACTTGTCCTTTGCTTCCATCGACCCAAATTTGTATAAGGCCAACGATATCGTCGTCATCGCCGTCCCGACCAATTACGACCCTTCCCTCCATCATTTCGATACCGTTAACGTCGATCGGGTCATCGAGGAGGCTATTTCCGCCAACTCCATGGCCAAGATCGTCATCAAGTCGACGGTCCCCGTCGGCTATACCTGTTCGAAAGCCGCCCAATATCCCAAGAGCCAGATCTATTTCTCCCCGGAGTTCTTGCGGGAGGGGAAGGCTTTATACGATAATCTGCATCCCTCGCGGATCATCGTCGGCCTCACTTCCAATGACCAAGGGCGATCATCCTTCGCCGCGGAGCTATTGGCTATGTTCAAATCCGGGTCGGATGAAGCCGATGTCCCCGGCTTCGTCATGGGGGCGAAGGAAGCCGAGGCGGTGAAGCTATTCGCCAATACCTATTTGGCTTTGCGGATCGCTTATTTCAACGAATTGGATTCTTTCGCCGAAAGCCAGTCGCTGAATAGCCGCCAGATCATCGCCGGGGTGTCAGGGGATCCGCGGATCGGGGATTATTACAATAACCCATCGTTTGGCTATGGGGGCTATTGCCTGCCCAAGGACACCAAACAGCTTAAGGCCAATTTCGATGGCATCCCCAATGACCTCATCGGGGCCATCATCGCCTCCAACAACACCCGGAAGGATTTCATCGCCGAGCAGATCATGAAGAAGGTCAAAGGGATGGAGGATCCGCTTATCGGGGTATACCGGCTAACGATGAAAAGCCATTCCGATAATTTCCGCGAATCCTCAATCCTCGGGATCATCGAAAGGCTCCAGGAGAAGCAGGTTCGGCTCCTTATCTATGAGCCTTTGCTTAAGCGTGGCGAATTTCCCGGGGTTAAGGTGACTGACGACTTAAAAGAGTTTAAATCGGAATGCGATTTGGTCATCAGCAACCGAATGGACGCCGAATTGCAGGATATTGCCGATAAAGTCTATACCCGGGATTTGTATCGTAGGGATTGATTTTTCTGTGCATTGAGCCTTGTTTTGCGGGGCTTAAGATCAAACTAAGGATCTAACGCTTAATGACTGTGATTCGGGTTTGGGCTTTCTTATTGCCGATCGGCGAACAAACTTATCGATTCTTTTGAAGCGGGATTGGCCTTAGGCAGGACCGTTAAATTAGCCCGTCGTTATCTTTATGCCCTTTACCTTATCGGGCGGGAAAAACGGATTACGTCATCATAAAAGCCGTTAGTAACGGCATTTCAATCAAGACGTCGCCCTCATCGTCGAATAAGGTTAAAGTCATGAACGCAACGACATCGACCGTGCAGAGAACGGGAAGATTCACCGCCGTTTAAATGGCTTTTCATGACCATATTGGCCTAGTCGGTCGGTTTCAGCTTAGGTGATTCACCAGTTCGGCGTTGAGGTGAGCTCCAATCGAATTTTCCCATAATCTTTCTTAGATCTCTTATGAAGAGGACAAAATCACCTATGATCCATGAAGTAGGGGTACATCTTTTTAGAACTGGTTCGCTGTTCGTATTGCTTGGGGTGTAGTGTGGATTTAGTCAAACGAAAAGGCTGGATTTAGTCAAATAAAAAGGCTGGATTTGGTCAAATGAAAAGGCTGGATTTGGTCAAATGAAGCTACGGATCTATCAAAATCAGGATCTATTATGATTACAGAAGATCATGAAATGTATTAAACGAACCGCGGGCAACGAGGCTGATATCCTATGTCAGGTTTTCGGTTGTGTTGATATTTTAGGACCAAAAGGTTGTAGTAAAACCCGGACCGCTTCAGAACTCGCAAGATAATTGTTGCCTTTGGCGGGTCCGTTTGTTCAG
Source organism: uncultured bacterium (assembly GCA_949296775.1). Lineage (GTDB taxonomy): Bacteria > Bacillota_I > Bacilli_A > RFN20 > CAG-826 > Alloenteromonas. The sequence goes on from CASFQA010000002.1 coordinate 338,233, forward strand.
GCCGACGCATTCCAATCGCTTAAGGTAAGATGAGGCATAGAGGTCGGCGCCGTTATCGGCGTGGCAGTTCACTTTTCATAACGACTAGATAAGCAGCAGAAATCAATTTGGCCTGGCTGTTCTTGTCGAATGGCCCGGTTAAACTAGTTTTGATCTTTTTTACATCCAATAGCCCTTTGTCCTATGTTACCCGTAACGATCATCTAACTCGGCGATGAAAGCCTCTTTTTATCGAACTTCTATAATTATCATCGTTTTCGCAATGTCGCAAAGTTCTCGTGGGGATTTCGATTCCGTCAGTTTAGATTTGCTTATCGTTTATCAAATTCATTAGTTTCATCGTACTTGCCCCTAATTGTTTAAAAAGGGGACAAAATGATTTCTTATCCTATGCTAAGACGACAATGGTCATAAGTCGTGCTTATTCGGAGTGTAGTGAGTGTAGTTTATAGTGTAGTTGCAGTGTAGTATTGCTACACTGCAACTACACTGGACCACTAAAAAGCCGCCTCCCATCGGATTTTTCATACTTAACAAATTCAGCGAGACCATAATTGCTAGGAATTTAACTAACCAGTTAGAAAAAGGGGTCACGGTTTAAGACATGCCCGATTGATCATTCAGCTAGATGATGAACAGAAAGAAAACGACCAGGGGTTCCCGGTCGTTTTCTTCGTTATGTCCCTTAATCTCCGTAAGTCACGTACATCGGCCATTGGACGAGGGTGAAGCGGCCTTCGATTTCGATGTAGGCGGCGTAGGCGTTGAAGGTGGCGTAGCTTTGGAAGTTGGTATTGGTGAGGGGGGTTCGGGACTCCTGGCTCTGGTTCGGGCCGGCATAGATCCCATAGGCGAAGGGCGACCCATCCGCATCGTTATACATTACGAGCAGCCCATCGACCCCGAAGCTATAGGTGGTCAGGCTTTCGGCCGAGTATCCGTTATAGGCGTGGCGGGTCGGCTCGCCGAAATCGATTGTGACGTAATAGACCTCGTCATCTATGGTCAGGTAGATGAGGTTTTGGGTTTTGGAGGCTTGCACGTAATCGGCGCGGGTTTGGTAAATTTCCTTCCCTTCGCAATCATAAAGGGTCAGCTCCTGCCCAGTGAAGTAATAGAAGCAATCGAGCGATTTCGAATAGGTGGCCGAAACCGGCAAGATGGTGATGGGTTCGAGTTTGTCGTTTAAGATGAGCTTCGACGATTTGTTGTAGTAATTGCCGGAATTCATTTTGACGAAGGAATTGATTTCGCTTGCGCTTATACCCCATTCCTTAATATCACCGTTTTTATCGATGATCACCGAATCGGCGTCCATCAAGGTCTTGTGGCCGTTGATCTCGCGGATGTCGATGGCGGCCAAAGAATATTCCCCGTCTTTGTCTTTGAGCAAAGTCGAATAGTTGGTGATCAAGTAGGGCAAATCAATCTCTTTGTATGTCCCTTTCAGGATATCGAGCGAGTAAGACTCGAGGGCGTATTTGACCCCGTTTTCGTAATAAGCGTAATTCTCGGCTTCCTCGGGCAGGGCGTAGGCTTTCTGGGCGATCAGTTGGCCTCCGACGGTAATGACCTCATCGGCGGAGTAGATGGCGTTGGGCAGGCGGAAGGAGGCGATGATCTTGTTGTTTTCGTCAGCCACCATCCATAGATCGCCGCCAAGGTTCAGCTGGTAGTCCGGGAGGCCGAAGGCTTCTCCGTCGATGAAGCCGGCGAGGGTGTCTTTTCGCCGCCTTTCCCCCTCATAGGTTTTCTCCGGCTGGGCGGAGGTGTACCAATAGGCGATCTCATTGTCGGTCTCCCCGAATATCGAGAGGGTGTCGTCTTCGACGTAAAATGTCGGGTTGACCATTCCGTAATAGCTGGCGAGCTTGTTGCCGAAGCCATCGGTGACGGCGGTGTATTTACGGTCAAAGGTGATGAGGAGGAAGCCGGCGAGGGAATTGCCGTAAACGGCGTAGGAGTCGGCATCGATCTCGGTGGCGATTTCCTTATCGGCGACCAAGGAGTAGAAGCGATAGTCCCCGTTGACGTCGGAATAAACTTCCAAGCCCGAGGAGGAGTCGACCAACATGAATTCGCTCGTGTCGGAGAAAGGGGCGATGGTTTTCAAAGTCGGTTTGTTGTAGCTGACTTTGCTTTCTTCGAGGTTAGCATCGATGATGTCGCTTAGCCCTTTGCCATATCCTAGGGTAGCCTCGGAACAGCCGGCGAGGGCGAGGATGGGAAGGATGATCCAAACGGATTTTTTCATGGGGATTGACCTCCATCAATCAGTAGGTGCTTTTATTTTAAAGCAAATCATCCGCTTGTCTATACATGGGCAGTTCATTCCCCGGCCTCATCGTCAATAGGGTGCAAGAAAGAAATTGCCATGATTTAGGAAAAAGGGATTAACTGGCAGGCCTGTCGAGTTCCCAAATGCCGTTTGTTTGTTGCTCTAAATAGCCAAATAGTTGCTCTAATTTGCTCTAAGTTGCGTTATTCTAGTAAAAAGTTGCTCTAACTGAATTTTGCATTGATATTGTTGCTCTAATCTGGTTTAATTTTGTTAAGAAGGTGGTTAACGATGGAATCAGCAGAGTTGATTAAACTCGTCGAGCATATTCAGAAAATCCAAACCGAGACGCCCCGCATCGAGGTGAAGGCCGCGGAGGTTAGTTGTCCTACCCGGCTTTACGATACTTTATCGTCCTTTTCTAACCAAGATAGCGGCGGGGTGATTGTTTTTGGCCTCGACGAGCATAATGGTTTTTCGGTAGCTGGGGTTTATGATCCAGCCGACCTCCAAAAGAAAGTTACGGGGCAATGCAATGAAATGCAGCCGCCTGTTCGACCGCTTTTTTCCTTCGCGGAGATTAACGGGAAGACCGTTGTATCCGCTGAGATCCCCGGGGTCGATTATTCGGAGCGTCCGGTTTTTTACCGAGGCGTCGGGCGGAATAAGGGGTCCTATATTCGCGTTGGGGATTCCGACGAGCACATGACTGAATTGGAAATCTACTCCTATATTAGTTTCGTTAAACATACCCATGACGATGCTCGGCCGGTCGCGAACGCTGATTTCTCGATGCTCAAGGAGTCTTTGCTTGAAACTTTCCTAAATAGGGTCAAAACCGACCGTCCGAATTTAAGCAAAAACGTTTCTGACGAACAGATTTTCAAGTTGTATTCAATTGATGTCGATGGTCATCCCAGCTTAGGAGCGTTATTGGCATTCGGGCTTTACCCCCAGTCGCTTTTCCCCCAACTTTGTCTTACCGCGGTAGTGGTTCCGGGGTTGCATATGGGCGATACCGGGGAATCGGGCGAACGTTTCGTGGACAACGAGAGAATAAATGGTTCGATTGGCGACATCGTCAAAGAAGCGGTTAACTTTGTTGCCAGAAACTGCCGAAGGATGACTATCATTGATGAAAAAGGAGAGCGCAACGATCGGCTTGAATACCCCCTTACGGCTATTCGGGAAGCGGTGCTCAACGCTTTGATTCATCGCGATTACAGCAGCTTCAGCGAAAATATTCCCGTAACATTGGAGATGTATAGAGATCGAATTGAGATTCGCAATCCCGGCGGTCTTTTCGGCCGATCCACCATCGAGGATTTGGGCACGACTAGGCCGCTAAGCCGCAACGCCATGCTAATTAATATGCTTGAGCCTATTTCCGTTTCCGAGAATCGGTATTCCGGCATCCCTACCATCCGAAAAGAGATAAAAGAGGCTGGTGGCAAACCTCCGGCATTCATTTCTCATAACGGCGAGTTTAAGGTGATAATCTATAGCCCCATGGTTGCGAAAGCGGATGAGTCGGATGACCAACCCGATGATTTGGCAAAGCGATTCTACGATATATTGGAATTTTGCTTAACGCCACGAAGCCGTGAAGAATTGATGCAATTCACCCACTTCAGCCGTTATTATTTGATGGACAAAATCATCAACCCGTTGTTGGGAGCAGGTCTTTTGGCTATGACTAGGCCTGATGCCCCTAAAAGCCGTTATCAAAAATATTACAAGGTTTAACGATCTTCAAAAACATCGGCACAAACAGATGAGGTTGCCCCTTTATATTTACTTGCTTTAATTTGCTCTAAGTTGCGTTATTCTAGTAAAAAGTTGCTCTAAAACGGCAAACAGTTGCTCTAATTTGCTCTAATTTGCGTTATTCGCCTTTATTGGGATTGCCTCCTATAATTACTTCGATGCCGAACTATACCGATTTCCGTGGCCACTTCCTCTCCTGCACATACGAACAGGGCCGTTTGAGGTTATTCGATGACGATGAGTTGGCGGCCGACGTTCATCCCCGTTATCTCAAAAAGGTCGACTGCGTCCCCATCCCTCCTTTCCGGCTGGGGGATGAGCTTTACCTGTTTGATTACGATACAGGGATCGAGTCCATCGATCTAGTAAGTGGCGAAAGCCGCTTCAGCCCGCTTCGCGCAATCCAAGACATCCATCTTTGCAACGAATCGTTGGGTTTTGTCTTTAAGCAGACCAAAGCCTTCCTTTTCGACTTCTCCAGACTAAGCATCGTCAAAGAGGTCAAAACATCGTATGACTGGTCGACTGGCGACGTCTGTTCCGGTTTAGCCATTTACGGTGGCGGGAAGCTGCGTTATATCCCCGACTCGGACATCGAGACGGCCCATCAGTTCAAGCTCCGGCTCAAAGGCCCTTGGCGTTGCTATGGCGACGAAATGGGCCATCTGACGATCATCGGTTATTTGCATGTCGATAAGCAGTGGCGCTTTGCCGAAATCAATCTTGACCTTCATGACGATTCGCATTCATCGATCCTTTTGCCCTCGCCTTGGGGCGATTTCGCGACCCCCGGTTGGGTCGGTTGGTTTTTGAACACCGCCGATAGGTGTTCGATCAGCCGTCCGGAGTTGACTTACCCTGCGAAGACGATCCCCGACGCTTTCCACGCGTTCGTCTATCTTCTGCATAAATACAACGTCTTCGCCGCCTTCCGTTCGGTCGATGGGGCGGCTTTGAGGCAGGATTGCCCCGAGCCGATTCTCAAAGAATACGAGAGATTAATCGAGGCGTTCGAGACTTTCCCCGTCGGGTACTCGGATTATTCGGCTAGGGAAAAATCCATCGTGAGGCAGGGCGAACGTCTGAAACGACTGACGATCGGCTATCTGGCATTCCATTAACGCGCTTAGGGAAGTTGTTTTCTTCTAGGCGATCCGTATCCGAATGGCCTGGGTTAGTCGATTTCACCGCAAAAATCCGTTTATTCAGCCGAGTCGGGACTGAATGCCATTGATTTCCAAGCCCGCCGGAAAATCGGCGAAAGAGCGGTTATTGCCGGTTTCGCTTGCAATCCGCCGATTATCACCCATAATGAGCCGCTGCTTTATAAGCAGCCATTTGTTGGAGTATGATTTTCCCGATGAAGAAACACCTCGCTTTTTTATTCTTGCCCTTCTTGGTCCTAGGGTTAGCCAGCTGCAATATCTATGACCTAGTCGACCGGACCTCCGGCAATTCTTTCGTTCCGCCGCTCACCAGCGACGGCCATTATGTCCTAGAAAACCCAACCCCTTTCACCTACCGGGACCTCCAGCTTTCGGCCGAGATGGACGCTTTGCCCTCGACTGGGGAATACACCGTTTTGGTCTTGCCGATCGAGATGAGCGACTTCCCCTTCGCTTCCTCGGCCATGACCGACTTAGACACCGTCCTCAATTCGCCGGATGGCACCTCGTATTGGGAGTCGCTTTCGAGCTTCTACTACAAGTCGAGCTATGGTCAATTGAAGGTCGACTTCGAGATCGCCCCCATCTATCAATGCGGGATGACCGCCAGTCAGGCTTATAGCAAATACGGGACCAACATCCAATACCCGGATAACGGCATCACCCTGATCGACGCGGCCTTGAAAAACTACAAGAAGGACCATCAGACCACCGGTTTCGACCGCGCACACAACGGCTGGATCGATGGGATCGTCGCCGTCTACTCCTGCCCCGACTCCCAATCCTACGACTACCCTTTCAACGATTTGACCAACTTCTATTGGGCCTATACCTACTGGGCTCAGCAGGACCCGAACCCCATCTCCCCGTCCTTCAACCTTTATTTTTGGCTCTCGATCGACTTCATCTACACCCCGGACGGGGAGCTTGACGCCCATACCCTCATCCATGAGTTCGGCCATATGCTCGGGCTTGATGACTATTACCCCTCCAGCACCTCAAAATCCCCGTATAATGCCTTCTTCCCCGTCGGTTGGCTCGATATGATGGATGGGAACGTCCTTGACCACAACGCTTTCTCGAAGATGGCGCTCGGCTGGATCAAGCCGACCGTCGTCGCCGATGAATGCACGGTTGAGCTCAAGCCTTTGCAAGACGGGGCCAACGCCATCGTCTTGCCTAGCGCCTCCTGGAACGGCTCGGCCTTCGATGAGTATCTGATCTTCGAACTCTACACCCCGACCGGATTGAATGAGCTCGATAGCACCGTCCAATACACCGGGCGGCCGATCGGGTTCCAGCACCCCGGGGTCAAGATACTCCATGTCGACGCCAGGGTGATGGAGATTACCCTGACTTCTTCGGGCAAAGGAAGCGGCGAATACCTCGAGGGCACGACCCTTAACCCCTCCAGAACCTCCCAATATCTCCGTTATTACCAAGTGGGGGCGACCAATTCCCAAAAGATCAGCTCCTACGCTGAGGATAAATACTCGCTTGTTTCCTTGATTGACGCCTCCTCCCCTTCCGTCAACCCCTTTTACCGGCAGGGCAACGCCGACGATGGATCGCTTTTCCATGCCGGGGACACCTTCTCCTTGCAAGATTATTCGGTCTATTTCCCCGAGGGCACGACCCTCAATAACGGGGAGGAGCTGAACTATTCGGTCTCCATCTCTTATTGCGGCTATGACAAAGCCACCCTCACCTTCACCAAATTATGAAAAAGACCCTCTTCCTCTTCGCCATCTGCCTAACTTCGCTCTCTTCCTGCGCCTCGCGCCGCCTTTCCTCCTCTTCTAGCGAATCCGCCATCATCGACGAGTTGGAGGGGCAGGAGGTTAGCAAATATGGCTTCCAGGATCTTAACGACACCCAATACGCGGATTCGTTGCCGACTAAGGGCCGATATTCGGTTTTGGTGCTGCCGATCGAATTCTACCGGTTCGCCGAGAGGAAGCTGACGGATTTGGATAAGACGCTAAACGCCGATAACGACAGCCTGTTCCATGCCGGCGATTGCTTTGATATCGATACTTACCGTAATTACTTCCCGGATAAGGGGAGATTCAATAATGAGGAGGAATTCCCTTACCTCATCGACGTCCTCTCCGTCAGCGAAAAATCGGCCGTTATTCAAATCAAGGAGGTTTAACCATGAAGAAAACGCCTTTGCTTTTATCCTTATTGCTGCTAGTCGGCTGCAGATCCACCTCGAGCAGCAGTAGCTCGTCCACCTCGAGCAGCAGCAGCAGCTCGCCGATCGAATTGAATGGCTTTCATAAAGCCGAATCGATCAATGAGAACATGACCTTGTTCGACGTCTATTCCTCCCAATCGACTCCGAACCTTCCCTCGATCGGGGAATACGACATCTTGGTCCTGCCGATCGAGATCGAGGGTTATCCTTTCGCCGATGAGGATTTGCAGACGATAGAGATCGCCACCACCGGCAGCGCCGAGGAGACCGGTTATTGGGAAACTCTCCCCTCCTATTACGAGAAATCCAGTTATGGGGCCTTGCGGATCAATTGCGAGGTCGCCCCGGTCGTCAAGATCGACAAGACCCCGCAAGAACTGCTCGATTCGACCAGCGACCCGGCGGCTTATTGCCTGAATGTGGGACTGAACCAATATAAAGGGGACGTCAAGAAATTCGACCATAACGGGGACGGGTTGATCGACGCCACGATTATGATTTATTCCTGCCCGGATGCCGGCCATTCGCGGGAAATCGCCTCCATCGACCCCTACGCCGATTATTTTTGGGCTTATACCTTTTTCAACGGCGAGGCTTTGCCCGACGCCGATCCCGACGATCCGGTCGGCTTCTATTATTTCTGGTCCTCCCTCGATTTCTTCCAAGATGCCGGGGAAGGGAAAATCGATTGCCATACCATCATCCATGAGTTCGGGCATATCCTCGGGGCCGACGATTATTACGATGCTGATTTCGCCGTCAACGGCTACGACAATCCGGCCGGGGGATCGATCATGATGGATTGCAACGTCGGCGACATGGACATGGCCACCAAATTGCTTTATGGCTGGAGCAAGCCTTATGTGGTGAGCGAGGATTCCACCCTCACCATCAAGCCCTCCGAGAGCAGCGGGGATTGCATCCTCATCGCCGATAATTGGAACGGGACCGGGTTCGACGAATTCCTTTTGCTCGAGCTATATACCCCGACCGGGCTTAACGAGCTTGACTCCAAGCAAGCCTATCCCGATTTGGGGGCGACCCTGCCGAGCGAGGCCGGGGTTAAGCTTTGGCACGTCGATAACCGGCTGGTGTATGGCCCGGGGTTCTTGGATGGGATGAACTTCCAAGACGTCGCCTATTTGACCGATGAGGAAACCGCTTCCGGAGAATACAACAAGTATAGCCTAATCGACGGTAGGCTTTATGCCAACGGCTTAGCCATCGCCGCCTCCAATTCCGATTACGCCCGTTGCGTTTCCTTGCTTGGCCAAGACATCTTCTCCTTGCAGCTTATCCAAGCCGGCGGAGAATATACTTTCGATCGGGCTGACGTCAGCACCGCGAACGCCGACCTCTTCCATACCGGCGACACCTTTGATATGGAGGGGAGCGAGTTCTTTCCTTCCGGCAAGCTGAACAATGGGGCGAGCCTGCCCATTTCCATACTCTTCGATTCGGTTAGCGAAAAGGAAGCGAAGATAACCATCACCTACCATGAGTAAGAAGAAGCGCGATTCCTCGGTATTGTTGGAGAATAGGAAAGCCCATTTCCTCTATTTTCTTAGCGACTTCATGACCGCCGGGTTGGTTTTGACCGGGACTGAGATCAAGTCGCTGCGGGCCCGGAACGCCTCGCTTTCCGATTCTTATGTCTATATCAAAAACGGCGAGGCCTATATCGCCAATATGCATATCGCCCCCTATAAGGACGGGACGGTGTACAACGTCGATCACCTTCGGGACCGGAAGCTGCTCCTCACTAAGCAAGAGATTCGCAAGCTCGACTCCCATTTGAAGGGGAGCTCGACCACCTGCGTCCCGACGAAGGTGTTTTTGAAAAACGGCTACGCCAAGGTCGAGATCGCTTTAGCCAAGGGCAAGCAAGCCCATGACAAGCGGGAATCGATTAAGAAACGCGACGACGAAAGGGCGATGCGTTCAGCCGAGAAAGAAGGACGGAAATATGATTGATCTGCGTGGCTTCGGCTCTGAATCCGGCAATTTCGACAAGGCTTTGCGCAAATCCGGCTTATTGCCCTCTTGCCCCTTGGTATTGGTGGCCGGAAGTTCCGGCAAATCAATGACCATCGCCTATTTGGATGCGATTTTGCGCGCTTTGGGGAAGAAAGTCGGGGCTTATTACAATTGCTTCGACGACAATGAGGATGACATCAGGGTCGATGGCCAAAGGGGGCGAATCGATACCTCTTTATTGTCTTTGGCGAAGAAATACGACCTATCCGCGGAACAGGCGAAGTTCCTTTTGGCCTTATCGGCTTATAAAGATTGCGATTATCTGCTCATCGAGCAGCCGCTTGGCGGAGTGTCCTCCCCGATATACAGCGAATTGCTTGAGCCGTCCCTTACCATCCTGACCTCGGTCGGCTTAGACCACGTCGAGGAGCTGGGAACCACCGAGTCGAGCATCGCCTTAGACTGCGCCGCCCTCGCGGTCAGAGATTCGGTTTTGCTCTCCTTCGACCTGAACGAGCTCAACGAACCGCCGGTGAAGGAGTATTGCGAGGACAATAAGGTGAAGTGGGTTAAGGCCAACGCCCCTTTCCGCCCCCATTACGTCGGGGATCGGTTGGTCTTCGACATCCATAACTATCCCAATTTGGCCATCTTTACCCCGGTGGCCATCGAGATGCTCGACGTCGCCCTGGCCGTTGAAGCGGCCAAAGAGCTCGGCCTTAGCGTCGACCGGCCGACTTTGCAGCTTGGTCTCGATAATGTATCCCTGCCTAACCACCATGAGAAACGGGGCCTTCATCTTTTCGACTGCGCCTCTTCCCCCGAGATGATCGCCGCCCTGGCCAAAAGCTATCCTTCCTTGGCTTTGGGCGAGCCTTTATCGGTCGTCTTCGCGGCGAAAAAAGGAAGCAACGTCGCCGCCATCTTGCCTTTATTGGATAACGCCTTCGATAAAGTATGCCTAACCGGCGTGCCGGGGGATGAGGGGTTTTGGAATGAGGACGATTTCTTTCTCTTCACCGCCGACCATCCTTTCATCGAGGATCTTTCCTCGGTCGAGGGGAAGGCGTTGATCCTGGGGGATAAACGGTTCTTAGCCTATGCCAAAGAAAGACTCAAATGAACCCGAGGTCGATGAGAGCCTATTGACCCCGGAGCAAAGGGAAGAACTGCGGGCCCGCCCTTCCCGGAAGGGGTTCTTCCTCTTCTGCGCCGTCTTGCTGCTTCTTATCGCCGTCTGCCTGGCCGTTATCTTTTCCCTTGGCGGGCCTACAGGGGATTGAACAATAATCATCTTTTCGCTTAGGGCGGTCTAGACAAGTCGGAAAAGTTTGGACAATGTCCAAGGAAATTGGGTTGTCGATTGCCGATTGGCGAGTAGACTATTGCCGATTGGAGGGAGCAGAGGATGGACGAAGAAGCCTATTCGAAGAAAATGAGCGAAGAGGATATGGATGCCTATCTCTCCCTCGCCCTCTGTTCCAGCGACAAGGAAATAAACGAAGCCTTGGCGAAAGCGAGCCTTGAGGATAAATAAGACGGCCGGGTGGCCGTTTTTCGTTAACCTAGCCCCCTTTCTTTGCTTTTCGATTTTTTACTATACTTAGTTTAAGTTCTTCGCCCATTTTGCCTTAGAAAGGAAAGACCCAGATGAAAGGCGAAGCCAAGAGAACAGCCTCATCGGCAAGGATAGGCGGTCACCGTATATGAATAGAAATAGGCGTTTTAAAGCAATTGCCAAGGGAATGCTCCTTCCCTATTGTCTATTTGGGCTTCTTCTAGGCGGATGCGGGGACAACGGCTTCACTCCCCCGGTCCCCCACGAATTCGCATATTCGCATGCGGTGGGGTCAAAGCAAACCGGGTGGGAGGATTGCCGCATTGCTTTCGAAACGGTTTTGCGTTCCGATCCGTTTTATATATCGGATATTAACCTCGATCGGGAACGCGAATTGGAATGCGAATGGCTTGGTTTGGAGGAAAATCAAGCGGGCATAATCCGCCTTAAGCCGGAAGAAGCGGATTTTCAAAAATGCCTGATCATCACATTCCATAATCCCGGCCCGGGGCTTGACGGCCCTTACATTATGGCGGATGTGCGGATTAGTGCCATGGCTTTCTTTGGACTGAATGACAACGAGCTTTTCATTGAGCTCATCGGCGAAAACGGCGACGATGGCCTGTTCATCACCGGATTGATCGAAGGGGTTGAACTGCATTTCGTGACCGTTCAGTAATCAAAACCTAAAACAATCCCGTTGTTTTATTTGATATGTTTCGGCTTCTTTCTCCGCGTCTAGTTTTCGCGGTGGTATAATCCATCTATGGAACCCAAACGCTCATTCACCGACAAGGTCATTTATCAAATCTACCCCCGTTCTTTCTGCGATTCCAATGGCGATGGGATCGGGGACATAGAAGGGATCATCTCCAAATTGGATTACCTAAAGGATCTGGGGATCGATTGCCTTTGGCTTTCCCCGATCTACAAGTCGCCCCTCATGGATATGGGGTATGACGTGGCCGATTATTATTCGATCCATCCCGATTACGGGACAATGGAGGACTTCGACCGACTTTTGGAGGAGGCGGACAAACGGGGGCTTAAGATCATCATGGACCTGGTGGTTAACCACACCTCCGATCAGCACGAATGGTTCAAGGCCAGCCGGGATCCCGCTTCCCCATATCGGGATTACTATATTTGGCGGAAGGGGAAGAAAGAGGGGGTCCCGCCCAATAACTGGACCTCGATGTTCACCGGGCCGGCTTGGACTTACGATCGGGAAAGCGGCGAATGGTATCTCCATCTTTATTCCGCCGAGCAGCCCGACCTCAATTTCCATAATGAGCGAGTGGTGGAGGAGGTCGAGAGGATCCTCCGTTTCTATTTGGACAAAGGGGTGTATGGCTTCCGTTGCGACGTCATCAACCAATGCTATAAGGAGTCGTTAAAAGACGGCAAAGGGTTCTCGCCCTCCGGAAGAGGGATGGAGCATTACCTTTGCTCGGAAGGGAACCATAGGCTATTACGCCGATTCTATGACGATGTCTTCTCCCATTACGACTGCGTCGTCATCGGCGAGACCTATGCCATCGACGTCGAGAACGGGAAACGCTACCTCGATAACCACGAGCTCGACATGTTCTTCCAGTTCGACACCGCCAATTGCGATAACCTCCTCGTCCCGGTCTTCAAGAAGAAATTCCGCCCCCGTTATCTTCGCGACGCCCTCTACAAATGGCAGACCGGGGTCAGTTGGATGGCCAATTACCTCGAGAACCACGACCAGCCGCGTTCGATCAACCATTATGGCGATCCGGTGAGGTTCCCCAAAGCCTCCGGGAAAGCCCTCGCGGTTTTGAATCTCACCCTCCGGGGCACCCCTTTCATTTACCAAGGCGAGGAGATCGGGATGACCAATCTCCCGTTGCAGGACCCCGAGCAAAGCCAAGACGTCAGCTGCCGGCTGGTCAATGGGATATTGAAGAAGCTGCCCCTTGCCAAGAAGACCCGTTATAAACTGGCCAACCGGGTCAACCGGGATCACGCCCGGAGTCCGATGCAATGGAGCGACGCCCCTTCGGCCGGCTTTTCCCGCAACGAGAAAACTTGGCTTCCGGTCAATCCGAATTACAAAGCAGTCAACGTCGCTTCCGAGGCTAAAGATCCCTCCTCGATCTTGAATTTCTATAAGACCTTGCTGAAACTTCGAAAAGACGACGAGACTTTCGTTCTTGGCGACTTCCGACCGATTATGGTTCATGGGGACCTGATCGCCTATCAACGGGTGTATAAGGATAAACGCCGCTTCGTCTTGATCAATTTGACCGGCAAGGACGTGAAGATTCCCCGACACCTCATCCTCGATGGAGCGAAGCTGCTGCTTTCCTCCTTGCCCGTCCAAGGATATCGGATGGGGTTCCTTTCTCCCTTCGAAGCCGATATCTTCGAGATAAAGTGATTTATAATGACAAACAGCGATAAAAAGCGATAAACAGTGATGCGCTGGTAAACGTTTTATAGACACCTAATTTTTAAGTTTCGATTCCTTCTTGGCTTTTGCCTCTTTGATTATCTCCTCCTTCTTCTTGTCGGCGGTCATCTTGTGTTGGCGGAAGTCCTTCCCGATGGCGACCCTTCTTCTCTTCGTGAGGTACGTTCCTTTTTCTTTCCGTCCGCATTTTCGGCGGGCTCTGTCATATCAAAGCCCCGGCGCGGTCTGCTGAGGCGACTTGATCTATCCACTTTTAGGTTGCCGCTGCAAATCTCGGGTTCAGGATTTTGGAAAAATAGCAAAAAATTACCTCCGAAGTATTGGAAAAATAGGAAAAACGGGCAATCAGCCTATTGGAAAAATGGTTAAAAAACATCTACAAAGTATTAGAAAAATAGATTTGCGATAGTAAAACTTCCTTGAAAAATAGGAGTTTGCAGAATGTTCCTTCGTCGCAAAATTGAAAAAACGCTCGATGATTACTATAAAAATCCCGATGCCAAGATTCTTATGGTCGAAGGTGCAAGGCAAATTGGCAAAAGTTATATCATTAGAAAGACCGCCAAGGCGCATTTTAGATATTACGTCGAGATCAGTTTTTCCAACGCCAGTTTTCGGAATATTTTTCAAAACATCCAGACCATCGATCGGTTTTATCTCAATCTCACTGGGTTTTTCGGCAATCGGCTTCATAATGCTTCAGACACCATCGTCTTTAAATCCGCCATCTTGATGAATCGATAATCGAGGCTCTCCCCTTCATCGAGGCGACGCTCCCCAGGCGTTAAACCTTGGGCAAGGTAAATATGGATTACCTCATCGGTATAGGCGCAGGAGGGATACATATCGCCAAGGTGGACCCATTGGGAGGCCTGATAGCCGGTCTCCTCGGCTAATTCCCTTTTGGCGGTTTCCATTGGGTCTTCTTTCGGATCGGCTTTGCCGGCCGGAATTTCGTATATGTCATCGCCATAGGGATAACGGAACTGCTTTTCCATCAAGACCCGCCCTTCCTCGTCGATGGCTAAGATGGCGGAGGCTTCGCAATGGCGAATCACTTCTCTAATGGCTTTATGGCCGTCCTCTAATTCGACCTCATCGACATAGAGGTGGAGCAGCTTGCCGGAGAAGACATTCTTCGATTTGAGGGTCTTTTCTTTCGTGCTTTTGAGACAATTTTACTTTAGATTAAGCCAGCCATATAGATTGGTAAATACAGCGTATCCCCTTCCTTTTTGAAATCTTTGCTGTAAATGATGTATTTTTCTCCAATCCCTCGACCTTTATATTTTTGAGAAAATAAATCCAAAGAAGTATGGCGGCTATAACTAGATGACTTTACTTCGATTGGACATATTTCCCCGTTTTTTATAATAACAAAATCAATTTCATATTGTTTTTTGACGTCATCGCGGCTTTTTTTGAAAGTGTGATAATAAAGTTTATGCCCGGAACTGGTCAAAGCTTGTGCTACGGCGTTTTCAAAGAACATACCGTTATTTGTTGAAAGGCGATCGAAAATAAGACTTTTGTATATGTCGTCCGAGGTTTGACCTTCGGAATCCAGGGCCTGGGTTACCAATAAGCCTGTATCCGAAGAATAGATTTTGATTTGTTCGGGGATCACGCTCAAGCCCAATGCTATTTCGGGATTGCTAATGTTCCGGCAAATATTTCCGACAAGTGATTTCTCTATACCCTCTATAGTGTTTATCAGGGAGATATATTCGGCGCCATTCTTGATTTGGTTATAGCGAAAAGTTTTGTTTTTGTTGGAAAGATAAGCTGGTATGTGGGAGTAGGCGGCGCTGGTGAACGTTCGATAATCACGGTCATACTTTCGAAGGTCGTCCTCGTAGAGTTTATTGATAGACCGCTTGGCGGTATCGACTTTTGTGAAGTTTACTTTGTCGTTTAGATATTGATTTACTGCTTCTGGCATGCCACCAACACACATATAGGTACGAAAAGTTGCCAGTATTTTTCGGTGAACCGGATAAGTTAATGGAATGCGTTTTTCCAGGCGGTCGCGAAGGAACGGATAGGTGACCAAATCACCGTTTGCCCAAAGGAATTCTTCGAAGTCCATTGGATTCATGCGAATATTCATTACCTCACTTGGGTTGGTAAACCTTTTGCCAAGAAGTTTTAAGGTGATAAGTGAACCCGTCTCGACAAAATCGTATCTTCCGTCTTCGATAAGATATTTCATTCCTTCGTGAATCCGGGGGAATTTTTGAACTTCATCGAAAACAATTAATGAATTTCGCGGGTAAAGTGGTGTGTTGTAATAGACTGAAAGACGGTTGAAAAGTGTGTCTAAGTCATCGAACCCGTCTTGGAATATTTCTTTGACCGGGTTTCCTACCTTGTCAAAATCTACGATGATGTAAGAGCGATATTCGTTCTTAGCAAATTGTTCGACTATGGTGCTTTTTCCTACCCGGCGCGCTCCTTCTATCAGCAGCCCATAGTCGTGGCTATAATACTGCTTCCAGGTTAACAGATCTTTGTAGATTTTTCTTTTGAATTGAAATTTAGATCCCCGTTCCATAGATTCTTTTTTCAATCGTAAGTATTTTACCTGAAATTGTAAGTTATATTCAATAGTTTTGCGGTATTTTCACTAATCTTTAATCCCGTTTTTCGGGTCATTTCCACAAATCTTCGAACCTATTTTTTCGGTCATTTCCATAAATCTAACGTTCAAAAAAATATACTTTCCCGATTTTATCGAATCTTTTTTAATCGATTTTCCTATAAAACAACCGATACTTTTGTTTTAAATCGGTTGCTTTTGGTTTCCCTTGCCCGCGCGTGTATGATTGTCGGTGCTGGAGGAAGGCATATGGAAACACATCGCACCGATAACCTCAATTGGGAAGAATACTTCATGGGCATCGCCGAGCTTTCGGCGGCTCGAAGCAAGGATCCCTCGACCCAAGTGGGAGCCTGCATCGTCGATTCGGCCAATAAGGTCGTCTCCATCGGCTATAACGGAATGCCGCGCGGCGTCGATGACGATTCCATCCCCTGGGGGCATGGGGAAGGGCTCGACTCCAAATACCTTTATGTCTGCCACGCCGAGTTCAACGCCATCCTCAATACCCGCGATGGCTCGGCCTTGAATGGATGCCGGATCTACGTCACCTTGTTCCCGTGCAATGAATGCGCCAAAGCCATTGTCCAAGTCGGGATAAAAGAGGTTATCTATAAAGACGACAAGTACCACGATCACCTTGAGGAGCAAGCCTCTCGGCGGATCCTCGACATGGCCGGGGTCAAATATCGCCCCTATGTCGGGCGCGAGGTGAAGTTCGATGTTCGTTAAGCGCAACGCCTTTTACCGGATCGTCGTCATCTCGATCTGCTTTCTTTTGGTCGGGATCTCTCTGTTCATCCCGCTCGCCGGGCAAATCGAGGAGAACCCAGCCTTGTTTTATTCGGTCTTAGGGGTATTCCTCTTCCTTTACGTCGGCTGCTGCGTCGGCAACGAGCTATATATCCACTTCCGCTACAAGGGGAAAGACGAGGATGAATGAACCGATCCTTGAAGTCGACAACCTGACCTTCGGCTATGCTTCCGATGGCCCGAAAGCCCTTGATGGGCTCTCTTTTTCCGTTAACGAAGGGAGCCAGGTCGCCATCATCGGCCATAACGGCTCGGGCAAATCGACCTTGGCTAAAGCCATCATGGGTTTATTGGGCTTCGACTATTCGGGAACCATCAAGCTTTTTGGCCAGGTTATGGACAAAAAGAGCAAACCCTCCCTCCGTTCCCGACTCGGCATCGTCTTCCAAAACCCCGACAATCAGTTCGTTGGCAGCACCGTGGCCGATGACATCGCCTTTGGGCTCGAGAATAAGCAAGTCCCGAGCGGCGAGATGGAAGCCATCATCGAGGAATATGCCGGATTGGCCGGGATGCAGGACTTCCTTGACCGGGAGCCGACCTCCTTATCCGGGGGGCAGAAGCAGCGGGTCGCCATCGCCGGGGTCTTGGCCATGCAGCCAGACATCGTCATCTTCGACGAGGCGACGGCCATGCTCGATCCGAAGGGGAAGAAAGAGATCGCCGGTTTGATCGAGAAGGTCAGGAAAGCCAAACCCGATTTGACCATCCTGTCCATCACCCACGATATCGAGGAAGCCAAATTAGCCGATGAGGTATTGGTCCTCAATGAGGGGAAATTGATCTTAAAAGGGAGCCCGAAAGAGGTGTTCGCCTCCGATGCCGTCCTCGCCGATTCCCATCTCGATATCCCTTTCGCCCTTTCCTTATCCCATGAGCTCAATAAACTGGGGGTTAAGGTAACTCCGACCCTTGATGAAAAAGAATTGATGGGGGAAATGCTATGCCGATAGATTTTTCCTCCGTCTGCTATACCTATTCGCCGAAGACCCCGTTGCAATACCAGGCTTTGAAGGACATCAACCTCCATATCGATGAAGGGGAGTTCGTGGCCCTGGTGGGGCGGACGGGATGCGGAAAGTCGACCTTGGTGAGCCATATCAACGCTTTGCTCGTCCCTTCGAAAGGGGAGGTCAAAGTCGATGAGTTCGTCTCCTCTTCCGACAAGAAGAAGCGGAGCAAGAAGATCAGCCCCTTGCGGAAAATGGTGGGGCTGGTGTTCCAGTTCCCCGAGTATCAGCTGTTCGAGGAGACGGTTTTGAAAGACGTCAGCTTCGGGCCGAAGAATTTCGGGCGGAGCAAAGAAGAGGCGCTTCAAGATGCCAAAGAGGCGTTGTCGTTAGTAGGGATAGGCGAATCTTTCTATGACCGTTCGCCCTTCGAATTAAGCGGGGGCGAGAAACGGCGGGTCGCCATCGCCGGGATCCTCGCCATCCACCCGAAGTATTTAGTCGTCGATGAGCCGACGGCGGGGCTTGATCCCTTAGGGGCGAAGGAGATGATGGATCTCTTCGATGAAATCCACGAGAAAGGGACGACCATCATTCTCGTCACCCACGATATGTCCTTGGTCTTGAAGCATGCGGACAAGGTTTTCGTCATGAGCGACGGGGAAATAGTCAAGTCCTGCAGCCCAATCGAATTGTTCAAAGGGGACATCAGCCAATATTCTTTGCAAATCCCGCCTTTCTTTGAGTTCGCCAAGCAATTGAAAGCCCAAGGGATGGATATTTGCCTCGATCGTTGCGTCGATATCCCTTCTTTGGCGGGGGAAATCGCGAGGTGTCGGAATGGGTAGCTTCGCGATTGGGCGTTATGTCCCATATAATTCCTTCCTACATCGGATGGATCCCCGGGCCAAGCTGGCGGCGACGATTTTCTTGATGGTCGCGGTATTCCTCAATTACCCGACTTGGTCGATGCGGGCCTTAATGGGCGGGATCCTCTTCCTCTTCCTTTGCGCGTTGCTTTATTGCTCGCGGATGAGCCTGCGCTCGATATTGGGGTCGCTCCGTTCCCTCTGGTTCATGATCTTGTTTTTGCTGCTCATTTATATCCTGGTCCCTAATGGCAAGGAGCCGACTTTGGGCATCGCTTGGTCGACTGGTTCCTGGACGGTGTATTGGGATGCCTTCGCCGAAGCCTTTAGGATCATGATGCGGCTGGTCATGATGATTATGCTCACCATGGTCTTGACCGCGACCACCAAACCCTTGGATCTGACCTACGCCATCGAATGGTATTTGACCCCGTTGAAGGTATTCCGTTTCCCAGCGGCCGAGATCGCGATGATCCTCTCAATCGCCCTTCGCTTCATCCCGACTTTGCTTGAGGATGCCGATCGGGTCATGAAGGCCCAGGCTTCCCGGGGCGTCGATTTCAAGCATGGGCGGCTTTGGTCCCGGATCACCGGCATCACCTCCTTGATCATCCCGCTTTTCGTCTCCTCCTTCGTCCGGAGCGAGGAATTAGCCGACGCGATGGAATGCCGCGGCTATGACCCGGACGCCACAAGGACCCGTTACCGGAAACTCCGCTTCGGACTTAATGCCTGGATCGGTTTATTCGTCTCGGTTTTGGTGATGGCGGGCTATATCGCCGTCTCAGCGATGAATCTCGATTTCTTCGCCTTAATGGGGGTGGCGGCTTTATGAAAGTCCTCGGGTTTCTCTCTTTCCTAGGCCGGGCTTATTATGGCTTTCAGCGCCAACCTAACAAGGTCACGGTCCAAGGGACGGTGGAGGAAGCTCTCTCCAGTTTGCTGGGTGAGGAAACGAAAATCAAAGGGGCCGGGCGGACCGATGCCGGGGTCAACGCCCACCAGTATCCTTTCTCCTTTCCTATCGCTCATCGGGTGAATCTGGGTCGGCTCTGCTCTTTGCTTAACCGGCGGTTGCCGATCGATATCTCCTGCTCGTCTTTGCTTTATGTCGACGACAGCTTCGATCCGCGCCATAGCAGCGTGGAGAAAACCTACATCTACCGTTTCTCGGTCAAAAAGAAACATGCGACCTTGTCGGATAGCGTCGCGTATTTAGGCGATTACGATTTCGATTTGGAGTCTTTCAAGGCGGCTTTGCGGCTTTTTGAGGGTGAGCACGACTTTTCCAATTTCACCTCGAAGAAAGAGGATGTCGATGGATTCATTCGGTTTTTGCGGCCGATCGAGGTGATATTCGACGAGGAGGAGATGATCGGGCAGGTCATCTTCCGGTCCAATGGCTTCATGACTTATCAAATTCGTTTGATGGTCGGTTATGCCTTTCGGGTCGCCTTCCATCGTTCTACAATAGAGGAGCTAACCGAGGCTTTGCGTAAGAAGCCCCGGGCGGTGACGCATTACAAAGCCTTGGCTAATGGCTTGACCTTGGAGGAGGTAACCTATGAGCGCATCCCGTTATTATGATTTCTGCTACCACACCCACACCAAACGGTGCGGGCATGCTTATAAGAACGACGAGACCTACGTCCTGGCGGCGATAAAAAAAGGGATTAAGCGGCTTGGCTTTTCCGACCACTGCATGTTCCCGGGGATGGATGAGCCGGGGCAAAGGGGGCGGTTCAAGTTGTTGCCGGGCTACATCGATTCGGTTTTGACCTTGAAAGAGAAATACCGGGATCAGATTGAGATTTTCCTCGGCTTCGAGGCCGAATACCATGAAGGCAAGGACGTCCGGTACTTATTCGATTTGCTCAAAGGCCCCTTCGATTACTTCATCCAAGGCCAGCATAGCCGGCGGAAGGGGGATAAGAGCGATTACTACGGCTCTTACGATACCCATACCGGCAACCAGCTTTATGTCGAAGACGTCATCGCCGGCATGAATAGCGGACTTTATGCTTACCTCGCCCATCCCGATCTCTATATGCAGTGGAATAAGGAGTGGAACCAAGAGACCGTCGATATGGCCTATGCCATCCTCAAAGAAGCCAAGCGGCTCAACATGCCGGTTGAGCTCAACTGCGGCTTCCTCCGCCGGGATAAGGTCCATCCGCCGGTCGATGACCTCCAATGGATGCATTACCCATATCCCAAGTTCTGGGAGATCGTGAAAGAGGTCGGCAACACCGTCACCTTCGGGATCGATGCCCACTCCCCGAGCGACTTCGATCATGAGTCGGCCGATCAGGTCCTCTCCATCGCCGATATGTTCGGCTTAACCGTCGTCGAACCGGACATCCTGCTCCCAAAGAAAAGACTCGGGTATTTAAAATAAAGCAAAGAACTGAAAATATCCTGAAATCATCGTGGATTTTTGTTTTTTAAGACAGTTCATCAAAAAATTTCGGGGAAAAAATTTGAAAATTGACAAGTTGCAGATGTCATTTAGCCATGTTCGAAAGAAAAATCACCAAAGATATTGAGCGATAGGCTAAGGACAATTCATTAAAGAAGAAAGCCTTGGTCATCAAGGGGCTTCGGCAAGTAGGGAAGACCACGACCATAATGGATTATTGTCGTTCCCATTATTCCGAGATTGTCTATATAAATTTCCTCGATGAGTCAGATAAGAAAGAACTTTTTGAGGGGAATTTGACCGCCGATAGCTTACTTTCTCGGCTGCGGCTTGTTTTCCCTTCGCTTATTTTTTCTCTCGGCAAGACCGTCTTTTTCTTCGATGAGGCTCAGGAATGCCCGCGGGCCCGTTACGCGGCCAAGCCTTTGATGTTGGATGGGCGTTATGACCTCATCGAAAGCGGCTCGCTTTTAGGACTTCGCGGGTATAACCGGCGCCCAGCCGATATTCCCGTCGGCTTTGAGCATTGTCTTACCATGGCTCCGATGGATTTCGAGGAGTTTCTTTGGGCCAAGGGCGTCGGAAAAGATATTATTGAGCAAGCAAGGCAAGCGTTCCTCTCTCTAAAACCCTTGGATCGGTTTTCGAACGATGTCTTCCTTAAATACTTCCGCGAATATGCTATCGTTGGCGGGATGCTGAAGCGGTGGCCGCCTATTTAACGCAGGGGATTGTCGGCGCGCAATCGGTGCAAAGTGATATTCTTGAGTCCTACAAAGACGATTATGGCAAACATCTCGATGAGACCGGGGGGCGGAGTTTGGGCCGGACTCTTCTTGGGCGGATATTAGATGTTTATGCTTCTATTCCGAACCAACTTGGCAAGAAAAACAAGAATTCGCCTATTCCCAAGTTGGGAAAGATGGCTCGGCGCGTAAATACCTCGACTCAATTATCTGGCTCGAGGAATACGGCTTAATCAGCCGTTGCTTCAACCTCAAATCTTTGCAGAAGCCCTTGTCCGGGCAAATCGATGATTCGGTTTTCAAGATCTCCTTCAATGACACAGGCTTATTCATGCGCAGCCTTGGGTTACAATCAGCCGCCGATTTGCTTAATGGGAACATCGGGATTTACAAAGGTTCGATATACGAAAACCTCATTGCTGATTCATTGATCAAGCATTTCAAAGATCTTTATTATTATCGAAAGACCGACTCATTGGAGATCGATTTCGTGACTTCTTGCCAATCGGAAATCACTTTATTGGAAGCCAAGGCCAACGATGGTCGGGCGAAGTCGCTTAAGGAAGTGCTAACTAATAAGGCGAAGTACAATGTCACGCGCAACTACAAGCTTTATAACGGCAATGTTATTGACGGTGACCCGATAAAGCAAGTCCCGCTGTACATGGCGATGTTTCTTTGATTCGGATTGGTAAGTAAAATCTTTGGAGTGACGTTCAACCCCTCTTGAATTCTGGGGGAGGGATTTTATATCCTTAATTTTGACCATAGGGAGAATAACGCATGAAATCCAAACCCCGCCGCACCCCGTTTTACCTTTTAGCCGGAATCTTTGGCCTTGCCCTTTCCGGCTGTTCAGCCACCCTGGCCCCGAGCTCGGTCGACTTAGCCCCCGAGATCATCGCTTTGAACGCTTCAACCGATGATGAGGGCAAAACCACCTACACCGTGACCTTCAAAGACGGAACGACCACCACCTTCACCGTCGAGAACGGAAAGGATGGGGACAGTGGGGCACCCGGCAATGGCATCAAGTCGATTGCGAAGACTAAGACCGAAGGGCTCGTCGATACCTACACCATCACCTTCACCGACGGGACGACCACGACTTTCACCATCACCAATGGAGCGTCTGGATCTGCCACGACCCCGACCACCTTCAAGGTCAGTTTCAACGTCAATGGCGGGGTAATGCCTTCCGATTATAAGGCCGAGGATTACGCCGCGATCGAGAAAGGGTCGTTATTGGACCTCCCGATCCCGACTAGGGATGGCGGGGCGTTCGCCGGTTGGTACACCGGCTATCTTCCGACCGACGGGGTTTGGAGTGCCGCCACCCCGGTCGCTAAGGACTTGACCTTGATCGCCAAATGGACCAATCTCGAAGATGCGACTTGGGCCAGTTACCTTCACGAGCAGCAAAGCGAGATGCTGGAATACTTCTATACTCCTTCCGAATCTTTCATCGGGGTTGAATTGATTCCTGAATACAACGATGAGATATTAACTTACGTCGGAAGAATTGGTTTCTGCTTCGATCGGGAAGAGCTTAATGCCCTTGGCGAAGACATGGATTGGTATTACGCCATCCCCGTCGCCGATTCGATCAAGACGATGTTCAAGACCAATGCCACGGACATCTATAACCAGTTCGCTGACAACGAGGGTTTGGTCGCGGAATTCAAAGATGATTTCGATGCCCTCTTCGCTCAGATCGACACGATGTCGGCCCTGGAAGACGCCCGCGAGTTGAACGATAGATTCCAAACTCTCCGTCAACAGGCCGAGGATTACCTCTTTATGTTGGACTTGCCTGCGAGAGCGGAAGAGGCGATCGCGAATTTTGAATCCAATTATTACTCGGAACTCGATTGCCTGGAACGGATCGGCCTCGCTTCCTATATTGATGAGATCGAAAGCTATAAATCGGCCCTCAGCGAAGCGACGAGCAAGTCAGATTTTGAAAACCGGGTCCGGGCCTTGGATGAGTACGCGCGGGCGTTAACTGATGAAGGTGGATGGGCGTTCGAGAATCTTCGAAATGACCTTTCTAAGCAGGCGCGGGCGGAGCTTGATTCCTTCAATTACGATTCCGAATTGGCAGACCAGAATGGATATTCTCATCTTTACGATGAATGTTTGGGGCAGATTCAGAGTATTCGCGACTCCTATAATATTTATGAAGTTTGCGATCATTACGAGTCTTTCCAGTCTTATTTCAAAGATCTTAAGTATATGCAGGAGCAATGTCTTGCTTCTGCCGAAGAAAAAGCCGAAGCCTTAGCCTATATCGATGCCAAAATCGCCGAGCTCGAGGCTAAAGCTATCGACCTGGGTTACGACTTGGAAGGCAAGGGCTCTTTGTCCGAACTCCGGAATCTCCGCGATCAGATTGATAACGTTTACAATCAAGGGGAATTCGAATCTTTTCTCAAAGACAACATCGATAACGCCTATCTTGCTGTTCTAGCGGAAATCGAGACGGAGACCGCTGAAGACCTTGAAGCCTTGTTGGTCGAAAAGAAAGAGGCGGCCATTGTCGAACTCGAAGCCTCCTTCAATAATTTGAAGGCCTACGCTGAAGAACGGGGCTACGCCGATTTTGACGAGAATTATGGCCATATGATAGATGATTTCCGTTCTACAGTCGAATCTTGCTTGGATTTGTCCGAACTTTACCAAAGGAAGAAAGACTGTGAAGACGAAATCGATAACATTTACGGCTATATCGCCGACGAGACCGCGCCCAAGGTCTTTGTTAATTACGCGATGCCGTATGAAAAACAATTCATCGATATTGAGGTGGCGGCTTATTATATTACGGAAGTCAAAGAAGGGGCTTATTGCGACGCAAGCCACTTTGTCAATGACGGTTATTCCTTCGGTGGCTACTACTCCGATCCGGAATTTAACGATTTGATCAGCGATGATCCATATTTCAAGCCGGATTTCAACATTTTGGAAGATGGCCAATCGGTCTACATCAAGATCGATATCGTTGATTATTCAGTGGCGGCGAAAGATTTCAGCAACTTCTTTAATCAATCCAATGAATCCGTATTTGGCCAGTTTGGCAGCCAATTGGATTTAGAGGAATTCTTTAACGCCGCTTACGAGGTCGCTGATCAGGCCAGTTACGAGGCTTTGCTCGATATGGCCGAAGGCCTCTTCGTCCCGAACTTCGCGAATATGGTTCGCGAGAAGATCATCAATCAACCGGGCGTGGATCAGTTGCCGCCGGAGAAGCAAGAGGTCTTGGAAAAGGCCGATGCTATGATTGATACTTGCGAGACCTATGAGGACATCATGGCGTTGAATGAAGTCCTCGACGCCGTCATTTGAGGTAAAGGCCATGCGTAAGAAACCAATTTGGCTGGCCTTAAGCCTGTTGGGCTTGGCCCTTGGGTCCTGCGACCCCGCCCTCCCGTCCTATTCCTCCTCTTCCCCCGGCTCCTCGAGCGAGACCTCCTCATCGGACAGCGAGCCGGTGAGCGTCGTCTCTAACGAATTGATCTCGGAAAGCGACGGGGTCCGGACGTATAAAATCGTCTTCTCCGACGGGACCGAGACCGTCTACTCGGTCAAAGACGGGGCCGATGGGGCCAAAGGCCCAGACGGGACCTATATCGTCGAGGTCAAGAAGACCGGGAGCGAAGGCAATGTCGACACCTACACCATCTATTTGACCAACGGGACCACCTTCACCTTCACCGTGACCAATGGGACGGCAGCGGAACCATCCGATAAAGTAACGGTCAGTTTCGATGCCAACGGAGGGAAACTTGAGACCACGACTATCGAAGTCGAAAAAGGGTCGACAACCGAGCTTCCAATCCCGACTAGGAACGGCTATACATTCCTTGGCTGGTATACCGAGAAGCGGATCGATTCCGCTTGTTATAACAATACGACTCCGATAAGCGCGGACGTCACTTTGATTGCTCGCTGGACCCCCATAGGCGGGGATTGGACGACGGTTCAAAGCTATTTGGTCAGCGACATGAATTCGACCTACTACTCCTCTCTCCTTTCGGTTGAGCAAACGTATGAGTACGAAGGGGAATTCAATGATTTTATTCTTCGCTTGATGTTCGCTTCCAATGATCCGGAAGGTTCGCTTATCAAAGAGGAATTCGATGCCTGGTTTGAATCCTTGCCTGTTCTTGATGATATCAAGACCTATGTTTTAACCGATTACGAGGAGGATTTGGCTGCTTTTGAATCCAATGCCGGTTTATCCCCGACTTATGTCGATGGGTTTAGGGCGATATTGGATGAAGGGAAGGCCGCTCAAACCATCGGTGAGCTGAACGCCGCCATGAGCCGCCTCAGTAATGCGTCAACGTTTATTCGGCAAGTAACCAACGCCCAAACCAATCTCGAGCAGGGCACTGCTTTCTACCAAACGGCGAAAGAATTGCTTTCCTCCGCTTTATCTGGATACGAAGGATTCCCGATCGATTTGAGAGGATTTGCAGAAGTTTTCCGGAACATCTTTCAAAAACTTGGCGAGAGTAATTTCGATACCAGCGCATTGGAAGGCGAGTTCGAATCGGCTTTGGAATCGCATAATTCCTCGGGATCTTTGTTCGAAGCGGTCAATCAGCTTTCACGATATCTTCGCAATTATCTCACCGCTTATCAGGAATCTTATTATTACTTAGAGGGAATCGGATCGATCATCCAGCCTTTCTTGAATGACTATTCGGACATTCCCTCGTCCTTGCCTGAATTGCGGGATGCTTATTTCGCGATGATGGAGGACTTCCCCCTCGTTTTGGCTGAGGTCGAGCAATATGTCGGTTCGCTCCAAACCGTGACCGTCATCCTTGATTATCCTTTTGCCCCGGGCGTTTACCCTTATGGGACTTCGGTATTCGTCGGATCAGGGGAAACGATTGATCTGGCCAATCAGATTTATAGCTTCCCTGGATATGAACTGACCGGCCTTTATACCGACGCCAACTGCGAAACGCTTTATAACGACGGCAGTTACGTAATTGATGAGAACGCCCCGACTCTTTATGTCGGGTATGAGCTCGTTGATGAGTCGGCCGCCTACGATGCTATCAAGCAATTCGGCTATGACTATTTCCCGATGCTTGAGCAATGGACGGTCGATGAGCGGGTCGAGTCTTATCGCGATCAAGGACTGGAAGCGGCCCTCGAAGGGCTATATCAGTTAGCCAACGAGCATACCGATGCCGTCAGCAATTACTTCTGGGATGCCTACGATCAGTATCAAAGCGAATCCGGCAATTACCCGGATATCGACGCCTCGGCGGAATTGCAAACGCTTGAGTCCTTATTAGGCGAGCTGGGGGCTTATCTCGATAATGGGGCAAGTGACCTCCCCTCCTTTAAGGAGTTGTATGCGTCCTTGATGGATGCTCTGGCTAATCTCGCCGGTTTGTTCATCTTCGATTCCTTGAATGATCCGAATTTCGATTATTTGAAACAGGAATCAATCGAATTGTTTGAAAATAAATTCCAGGCGTTATCGATTGATTATCCATGCGATGTTTCCGGCCAATACTCCGCTTTCCATGATTTCATCCTCGATCGGTATGAGGAAGCAAGCGATTATTGGCAAATCGACGAATTGGACAGTATCGCCGATAGCTTCCTGTCTTTAATTGGCCTCAGTAGCAGCTCCTATCACGATGTGCTGAACGCTTTCATCGATGGGCTTCATAAGCTCAATTATTATTCCTCTGGGGAAGCCATGAGCGATCGCTTCAATCAAATCATCGTGTCCCTAGAGGAACTTCGGGGTGGGCATTACACCCCGGAGGAAATGTTTGAGGCGATGTATGCGGCCGCCGAGTCGGCGTTGTCGATATATGAAGACGTTCAATCCGCCGTCGGGCTTGATGTTTCCGTTCGCCAAGTCTTTCCCTTTGAATCGGTGCTCATCGCTTCCGGCTCGATGGTGAATTCGCCAATACCGGCGTTTGGCGATTTTTCGGCGATGGAACAATACGCCATCCCGGGTTATGAGATATCCGGCATATATGCCGATGAGGCGCTGAGCGAGCTCATCAGCGACGATCCAATTTACGAATTCGGCGAGATCTTGGATAAACAAACGGTTTACCTTACCTATGAGTTAGTCGATTGGAAGTCGGCGGTGCCGGCTTTGCAAAAAGCCTATGAACGGTTATTCGGCTCAGCGATCGACGACTTGCTCGAATACGGCTTTGCAACCCAAGAGGAAGTAGACTCGGTCGTCGCCTCCCTTTCCTCCATCGAATCCGAACAAGCGTATTTAGCGGCCGTCGATGAATTCGAATCATTCCATCTGAAGACCATGGGGCGGCAGATGGCGGCCCAGGTTGAATATATGATTGATCAGGCCGCGGCCATATACTGCTATGCGCCGGAGATGGCGGAAATTGAGTACTACGCCAATCTGTTCTTGACTATTTCGAGCACCGAGGATTTCTACGCCGCCCAAGAAGCGACGATGAATTGGTTCTACGCAGTTTACCCAAGCGCCAATTAGAGAAACTTGGCGGGCGGGGAGATTGTTAATGAGGGTTTGCAAAGTCGTCCTCACCTAAATGCCTCGGTCGTGGATTTTTGGCGAAAAACCTCATACTAAAATGAATTTTCTCTTTTTGCCCCTTTAGGGCAGTGCTATATTTACGCACGGAAATAGGAGTTTCTTATGGGAAGACATTTTGAAGTCAGGGCCGCGGCCATGGCGGCGACCGCCAAAGCCAAGTCGGCTATCTACATGCGGGCCTCGAAGGAGATTTATGCCGCCGCGAAATCGGGCGAGCCCGATCCGAATTCGAACTTAGCGCTTCGCAGCGCCATCGAAAAGTACCGCAAACTTTGCCCGAAAGACGTCATTGACCGGGCGATCGAGAAAGCCAAAGGCGGCGATGCGGTCGCTTATATCCCGGGCCGTTATGAGTTCATGGGGCCGGGGGGAAGCAATATCATCGTCGATACCCTCACCGATAACGTCAACCGGGCGCTTGTCACCGTGAGGACCATCTGCACCCGCAAGGGGGCGAAGATGGCTTCGGTCGCTTATAACTTCGAGCTTATAACTTCGAACATCTCGGCGTTTTGAATTTCAAAGGCGTGGAGGAAAGCGCGGTCGAGGAATGCTTGGTCCTTGGCGACGTCGATGTCCGTTCGGTCACGATCGACGAATCGGGCGAGATTGAAGTCCATGTCGCGCCTTCGGATTTGGAGAAGGCCAAGGAATTGCTCAAAGACCTTGGGGTTGCCGATTACGACCGGGCCGAGACCACCATGTATCCGAATGAGTGGATTGAGGTCGATGAGGAAGCGAAGGCCAAACTCAAAGCTATGCTTGATGAGCTCGATGAGGCCGAGGATGTTCAAGCCGTTTATACCAACGTCGACAACATCTAATCTTTGCTTAGCTCAATTGGGGTCAGCGGATGCTGGCCCTTTTTGTTTCGATTGCATCGAAGGAAAATAGTTACTTGTCCACTTGAAAAAGATTGCTTGCCCACTACTTAGTGGTCAAGCTGGTTTTGCTCTTGTGACCAAGAAGACTATTTTGCGTTTTAAGCTTAAGGAAACCTCTTAATCTCCATTAGGAAGCTAAGTTTTCGTTCCTGCTTAAAATACATTGTAACGCATTGAAAAAATTCAAAAAGATAAATAAATAATTTTTGTTGATTTCATACACGCATACGCGGATAATACTAGCCGGCACTACTTTGAACGAGTAAACCCCGGTAAAGTTGAATGTTCGAGAAAAGTCGCTAACTACGACAGAAGGAGAAACAAATGCAGCGTCAAACCACGATGGCCAAGACTAGCGAAGTGAAACGCAACTGGTACCTAGTCGATGCCACTGACATCCCGCTTGGCCGCCTCGCTTCTAAGATCGCGGTCATCCTCATGGGCAAAGATAAGCCCACCTACACCCCGCACGTCGACTGTGGGGACAACATCGTCGTCATCAACGCCGGCAAGGTCAAACTCACCGGCAACGATCCGGCCCACAAGAAAAACTACTACAACGTCTCCGGCTACAACGGCGGCCTCCGCACCCGTTCGGCTGGGGTCATGCTCAAGGACTACCCGGTCGAGATGATCGAGCGCTCGGTCTGGGGCATGCTTCCGAAGGGCCCGCTTGGTCGGAAGATGATCAAGAAGCTTCACGTCTATGCCGATGACAAGCACGAACAATCGGCTCAGAACCCGGTCGTCCTCGACCTTAGCAAGTAAGGAGAAAACAGATGGCTGAAAACAAATATTATGGAACCGGCCGCCGCAAATCGGCCGTGGCCCGTGTCTACGTCAGCGCCGGTAAAGGCAAGATCACCATCAACGGCAAAGACGTGAACGAATACATGCCGTTCCCGACCCTCGTCCTCAACCTCAAGCAGCCGCTCGCCCTCGTCAACGGGGAAGCCCGTTACGATGTCGAGGCCAGCGTCGCCGGTGGGGGATTCACCGGTCAGGCCGAAGCGGTTCGGCTTGGCATCGCCCGCGCCCTCCTCGAGGCCGGCGAAGATCGGAAGACCCTCAAGGTCGCCGGCATGCTCACCCGCAACGCGAAGAGCAAAGAACGGAAGAAATACGGTCTTAAAGGCGCCCGTCGCGCTCCGCAGTTCTCGAAGCGTTAATCCGCTTTATCCAGAACCCTCAACCTCCCTTGGATTATACTGGGGAGGTTTTTTGATTTAGGGTTTCAGTTGGCTGATCCGCGTCTTTATAAGTTGCCCAAAAGCCTCTTTCGCGTGTGGGCTAAGCGGGGAATCGTCGATTTGCGCTAAAGCGGCTTTCAGTTTGCCGACCAGCCGATTAATCAATCGGTCGATAAGGTTTTCGTCAAGGCCGATATATTTTCCGAAGGCTTGGAAATCACCAAACCGAAGATTGGTGTTTTTGCCATTTAACGTTAAAGCCATCTCCTTTTGCTGGGCGATTATCTCCGCGGGCAGAAGGTCATAAAATGGAGCCAAAACATAACGACCGTTTTCCTTGATTAAGGAAAAGTTCTTTAAGTGCATGTCGGTGTTGCCGACCATATAGGAAAAGAGAATGACGAGGAAATACCGGATCGCGGCGATTTGCCCTTGCTGGCAATATCTGGCGATGACCCGGCGGAACGCCCCTTCATAGGAGCCTTGGTATTTGTATTCGGAGGGGAAGAGGGATAGTTGGCAAAAATCCTCCATGGCGACCTTTTTGATGCCGTCACGGTCGATCCGCCGGCAAAGGTAGGTCAGCTCGCCCGGTTTGATTCGAACCAAACCATGGGGGACGACGGGCAATCCGCATTCCTCGGCCAAGAGCATCGTCGTTTGCTCGTATTCGGGCAATTCGGGGTAGGATGGCGATTGAGGCTTGATGATGTAGCCGGGCATGGCGGAGGCGAGGGTGAATCCGATCCTGTTTCCTTTGCGCCCCAAGCCGGCGGAGAACTTTGGCTGGACCCCGCTTAAAGAATGGTGGTGGGACAAAAAGAAGGCGATGAGCTCATCGATCTCCTTGTTCAGAAGGGAGAAATCGGGGAAAACGGCGGTATGGAAGAACCGCTTGATACAGGAGGGATGCCAACCCCCTTGGTCCCGGCCCTCAATCGGCTTGCCGCAGCAAAGGCATGTTCTACTCATCTTTGACCTCAACGACCGATACGTTGCCGATGGCGTCTTTCCCAAATCGCAGTAAGAGGCCCATTCGGTCCAAGGGATTCAATCCCCATTTCCTGGTGGCGATTTCCAATAAGTAACCCTCCGGTATCAAACCGTCAAAGAAGGGAAAGAGGTAGGCCGATTCGTATTTATCTTTTGATAATGGCAAGGTCAGGCTGACCGGTTGGGCGGTAGGGCTAGAACGGTACCATTCGTCATAGGCAAAGACGAAGCCGTCCTCACCTTGAGTCAGCTTGCCGGCCTTTTGATCATCGACGTAGACCCAGGCGTTCCTATTCATTCTTTATCTCCATCGGGCCTAGTTGATAGCCGAAGACTCGGAGCACGTCATTGACCTTATCGAGACGGAGGCCGCTTTTCCCGTTTTCCAGTTGGCTGATGAATTTCATGCTGACGTTGGCGTATAAGGCGAGGTCCTCCTGCTTAATGCCATTTTGTTTCCGAATATCGGCGATGAATTTCCCTAATTCTTTGGACATAATATTACCAATCGGTTATATATAAGCACAATTCTCAATAAAGCGAAAGAGAATATTACCAATCGGTTATATAAAGATGAAATTTTGAGATTTGCTGGCCGTGTTCCTAATCGAGCCAAGCCAGCTCCGGCTCGACTTCCCAGAAGCCTTTCCCGTCCCAGATTGGGGCTTTGAGGAACTTCTCCCGGAGGGCGTCCTCGTTCTCGGCAACCAGGAACTGCTCGCTGAAGTCGGCTAGGTCGCCGGTCTCATCGAGGATGTCTTCATAACGTTTGTCGTCGATGTTCTTTGCCCGCCACTTCATGATGCGGAGGTGCATCCCCTCATTATCGTTCCAACTGTCGAGGAAGTGGATGTAGCCGTGGTAATAGATGGTGGCGTCCTGATTCCACCAGCCGGTGTCTAGGAAATGTTCTAAATCATTTTTTGTCATATCCAATGTCCTCCAAGTAATGCTTGTATTTTGCTTCGATTTCAGCGGTTATTAATTGTGCGGGACTATGGGTCAAGCCCCCTTTCTTATACACGTGCATATGCCATATGGGATCCTTTCTATTCCCGTTGTTTAGTTTTGCCTCAGGGTGATAAGCGATCTCAATTATCGGCATGTTATTCTCGTCATACACCCGTAAGGCTTTGAATTTGCCTTCGCGGCGGATGACGTATACCGCATTCGGAGAATGAGAATAGTCAGGCATTGTGTGATGGGTGCCAAAACCTTCAATAACTTTTTCGCCGTGGCGAAGCACATCGACGGTGGAATACTCGTCGTCCATGATGCGCCCATTTCGGGCGACCGATCCTCTTGAAGCCATTTACATAGCCTCCTTATTATTTGAAGTACTTATGTTGGGCTTCTTTTTGCGAGGTTCGTAACCGAAGGAATTTGAATGAGGGATGATATAGATATCTTCCGGCATCCCTTGTATTTTTTTGCCCAACACAAATTTGCTTTGAGTACGGGAATCTTCGCCTCAGTTCCCAAAGTCCTGCGAAAAATAAAGGACGGCATTCGTCGTTGTTTACGCCTAAGGTTGATATAAAGAAAGTTGATCCATCGCGCAATCCAGCAAAACAAATATCGTATGTGTCCTTGTCAACCCATCCGACGGTTGGGTAGACCTTAATTCCATAGCTTTGGATAAATCTTCCAAACCACCTAGATTTGCCGGCTGCCTGAATTATTGACCAGCGGCTCATCCCGGGGCGCGTTCCTCGGCGACCCCGAGTCGGAAACGCAGTCCTCCAGAAAGGACGGGAACTGGTCCTCCACGGCCTCGTTGACCGCCTGCTCGGCGGCTTTCCTCATCAGCACGATGGCAGGCGAAAGGGCTTCCTGGCCCGGCGTTTTTGCATTAGAATCGCTCATGTAGCTTTCTCCTTTTTGGTGCAACAGCAAGGATAGAAGGCTACATATTAGGCTTCAAGCCCGGGCCGCCACCCCTAGGGGTGGGATGAGACCGGCTTTTCTCTTACACAACATTTATCCGTGGTCCCATGGGTTTTGGCGCCGGCGGTTGATTTAAGCTCCCTCGAGGCTTGAGGCGGATTTCTTTCCAACGGTCTTTTGGCCCAGTCGGGGTTTTGGTTGTTCTCCCATATATAAATGAGCGTCTTTTTATCCAAATGTTTGTTTTTGTAATAAAATCATTTTGACAAACGTTTGGTAGGCGAAGGAGACCATGGACCCCTTAATCAAAGAACTTGATGCCCACATGCGGCGGTTCCAAGCCGGGGACCTCTCCTCCTTCCCCGCCTTCTATGAACTGACCCACCGGAAAATCTACTATATCTGCTTAGGGCTGGTGGGGCAGAAAGAGGATGCTGAGGACATTTGCCAGCAGACCTACGTCCAATGCATCGAGAAGCTCGCTTCCTATTCGCTAGGGAGCAACCCCCTTTCCTTCCTCGCGACCATCGCCAGGAATTACTGCTATTCCTTGTTAAGGAAAAGGGAGGACAGCCTGAGTTATGAAGACGAGGCCCATTCCTCCTCCGGCATCTACGATGCCTATGCCGATTACCGAGGGATCGATAAGATGCTTGAGGTCCTCAAGCCTGAAGAGAAGGAAATCATCATCCTGCACGTCATCGATGAGATGAAGTTCGCCGACATCGCCAAAACCATTGGGAAGAAACTCTCAACCGTCTTGGTCAGCTACCATCGCGCGATGAAGAAACTACGGAAGGAGGAGAGCAATCGCCTATGAGAAACGACGACATTAAGAAACGGCTGCGTCAAAGCGCCTCCTCTATCGAGGTACCCGATAACTTGCAGGCGACTTTGTCCAAGCTTCCCGATAGCCTGCCTATCGTCGAACCCAAAAGAAAGAGCAAACCTGCTTGGCTATACCCTCTCCTCGGCGGTTCGGCGGCGGTTTTGCTCTTAGGGGTCGCCATCGGCGTGCCATTAGGGCTGCGGTCTAATAAAGTCGATATCGGCGGCGGCTCGACCCCGCCGGGAGTTTCCTACAACCTGACCCAAAAGGAGATGAACGCCTTTGGCTATCAGGCCCTTTCGACCGTCGCCATGGTCGAAGATCTAGCCCCGGACACGCGAAAAGGAATGCGGATCAGCGAGCAGCTGGCCGAGCAAGTCGCCGATGAGGTGGCGTCCTATATGGATATCGTCGCCTCCTTCTCGGAGAAAGAGGCCTTCGCCTTCCTCCTCGGCGATGATTCCGGCTTCGAGATCCTTTTCAACGACGAGGCGGTTTATGACCTCGACTTCACCGAGACCCCAGGGGAGGAGAAAGGCGAATACCTTTACGAAGGGACTATCCGCGATTTGCGAACCGGGGAGGAATTCGCCTTAATCGGAAAGAAAGAGATTGAGCGGGGCGAAGAGGAGATCGAGGTCGCCATCTATTTATCCTCCTCCACCTGGATCGAATCCAAACATGAAATGGAAAGCGAGGAAGACGAAATCGAGAACTCCTATGAGTATTCCTTCTATTCCAATCGTAAACATGTCAAGACCATCGAATACGAAGTCGAGATCGAAGGAATGGAGAACGAGACGGAGCTGACCGTGGTCGAAGGGGAAGTCGTGACCAGCGTTTCCTTCGAGTATCTGGGGGATCTAAGCCGCGGGTATGAATGCGAATACTCCAAAGAAGGCCCAGACATCGAGGAAGTGGAAGCCGAGATGAAGGTGAGCCGAAACCAAGACGGAACCTATACCTTCGCTTTCGCCGATTCGGATATCATCGTGGTCCGGTAGTATATGATCTAAATATATGAAGCCTTGCTCCTATTGCGGATATTCCAATAATGATGACGCCCTCTATTGCGCCAAATGCGGACGTCGGCTCGACGCTTTCGCCCCCAATGGGCTGCCCTCGCCAAGCCATAAGGCCGATAAAGAAGGAAAGGCCGATCTCGCCAGCGTCCTATCCATCGTCTTAGGCATCGTCGGCATCATCTTCGATGCCTTTGCTTTCTTCGCTGAAGGGATGTGGGGCTTGTTCATCGTCGGGCTCCTTTGCGGGGCTTTCGGGCTTATTTGCGCCGTTAGGAATAAACTGCACAAAACCCGCGGGTACGGTCTCGCGGGATTCATTTTGTCGATCATCGCCGCCATTTGGGGCGGGGTCATCGTCTTGCTCATCATCATCGGGCTGATTTTGGTTTTAATTTGAACGGGAGTGATATAATCATTCCGTTATGAAATATTGCGTGCGTTGCGGACATCAACTCGATGATGGGGCCCTTTATTGCCCCGAATGCGGCCAGAAAGCGGGGCAAATCGACAAAGCGGAGGGCGAAAGCGGCGTCGCCATCGCCTCGATGGTGCTCGGCATCAGCTCGGTCTCCTTGCTGTTCTTCTCTTTGTTCTTTCTTTTCTTCCTCCCCTTCCTTTGCCTAGCCGCCGCGATCGTCGGCCTGGCTTTGTCGGGCCGGAAGAGGATTTACCGAGGCGGGCCATTTGGCTTAACCGGCTTCGTCACCTCGCTCGTCGGCCTGGTGGCTTCGCTAGTCGCCGTCATCATCGTCATCGTCGCCTTATTCAGCCTCTAATAGGAATATAGCAAGCCTTGATCAGAAGATTGAGGCTTTTTCTTTTCTAGAATTATTCAGCAGTTATCGAATGTTTTCTAGTTTCGTTAAAAAATTTATCGTCTTTTTTGTAATAAAGTAAGCCGTTAAGCCGTTTGGTGGGCGTAAGGAAAGGAAAACCAATATGAAACATTCCAAACTAAAATCCCTCCTCTTCGCCCTCCCGGCCCTCGCCCTCGTCGGCTGCGCCTCCGCGAATGGCGACAACTCCTCCGGACTTGCCCCTTCATTCGGGGAATCGGGGGAAAAGACCATCCTCATGAGCCAAGCGGTGATGGGGCTCGACTTGCTAAGCGGCTCCTCCGCTTCGCCGGTCAAAGCCAAAATGGCCCGTTATCAGGCTAACCATGTGTCCGACGAATCCTCTTTGGCGGATGAGATCTTCTCCTACATTGAGAATTTCGAATCGATCCTTGGCTACACCCCAGGCAATATCGAGGTCCTTGAGTCGGATGACGCCAATTACGAAACCCTCTATTCCTTGACCCTTGAAGGCGAGGAATACCGGCTCTACTTCAACAAAGTCGCCGAGCATACGGAAGTCGATCGCGACGACGATGAAGAGGAAGTCACCGAATACACCCGTTATGAAGGGGTGGCCTATAAAGACGAGGAAGCTTACGATTTCATCGGTCATCACGAAATCGAGACCGAAGGACGGGAAGTCGAGGAATCGCTGGAGTTCGTCTTCCGCACCGACAAAAGTAACTACATCACCTTCACCCAAGAAAACGAGAACGACGAGAACGAATACGAGTTCGAGCTGGTCCAAAACGGCCGGACCGTGCTGGAAAAGGAATTCGGGATCGAAGTGGGGCGCAACGGCAGCGTCGAGGTGAGCTTCGAGATTGAGGAAAACGGAAAGGAAAGGGAAATCGAGATCCTCAAAACCAGCCGTAACGGGCAAACCGTCTATCTCGTCGAGATCGAGGAAAGAGATGAAGCGCTGGCTAAGGTCAGCGAGGAAATCCGGGATGACGGCACCTACTTGGTCTTGGAGTTCGCCGGCGGCGGAACCTACGAACGCCTCCTAGCTTAAGCGAAGATCCCCTCTGTGAACCGGAGGGGATTTTTCTTTTTTATTTTTCTTGCCCCTTGCTACCCCTTGGTCTATAGTATGTGAGCGCGTTTCGCGCGAGGTTGGGCCTTTAGCTCAGTTGGTTAGAGCGTGCGCTTGATAAGCGCAAGGTCGATGGTTCGAGCCCATTAAGGCCCACCAGCTAACAAAGCGTCTGGTATCCGTCAGGGTATCAGATTTTTGTTATCCGGCTTCTTTTACTCGCCGGGGAAGGCGGGGTTAAGAACGATAGCCGAGCGAAATTTCTTTTAGCCGGCAAATAACCCGCCTATAATCTAGGAGCGCTGGAAATTCCGGCGGATGGGTGCTTAGCTCAGCGGGAGAGCGCTTCCTTCACACGGAAGAGGTCGCTGGTTCGAAACCAGTAGCACCCACCATCCCTATTGAGCCGCAGTAGCTCAATTGGCAGAGCAACTGATTTGTAATCAGTAGGTTGTCGGTTCGATTCCGGCTTGCGGCACCATCTTTGAGTATCGCTTCCGCCACGCCGGAGGATATATAGGTAAAGCCGCCGCTAGGATATGCTAAGGCGGCTTTTTCTTTCTCATCGTGCCTATTCATGCTCGCCCATATAAGAAAATGCCATTAGAAGAGGCGGAAAAGGCTCAATTGCCTATTGCCCGAGGCCATAAAGAGCATATATTAGCAAGGCCGTTAAACGCGGCATGCGCCCGTAGCTCAACTGGATAGAGTACCAGACTACGAATCTGGGGGTTGTGGGTTCGAGTCCCCCCGGGCGCGCCATTTCTGACGAACACCTATAATGTATAAGCATTATAGGTTATTTTTTTACCAAATCTTACCAATTCGTGCTCACTATGTCGTAACCTAAAATTTTAGGGTCCTGTCATACCCAGCAAAAATAGTCAAAAATACCCCTAAAAGTTCGAACCACCGCAATACGCACACCGCAATAGCACAACGGGTTCAAACATTCGCAAATTATAAATAAGGATATATAAAGGAAGCATTTTTAATCCGTATAGGTTAGTTATTCACAGTCAACATTTATCACAATCTTTTGTTTTA
>CASFQA010000003.1 GCA_949296775.1 uncultured bacterium
AAGGGTTTGGCTGTTCGCCAATTAAAGTGGTACGCGAGCTGGGTTCAAAACGTCGTGAGACAGTTTGGTCCCTATCTGTCGTGGGCGTAGGAAGTTTGAGTGGAGTAGTCCCTAGTACGAGAGGACCGGGATTAACAGAGCACTGGTATACCAGTTGTCACGCCAGTGGCATGGCTGGGTAGCTACCTCTGGAATGGATAAACGCTGAAAGCATCTAAGCGTGAAACCAACCACAAGATGAGACTTCCCATTCGTAAGAAGTAAGGGCCCTCCAATGTCAGGAGGTTGATAGGTCAGAAGTGTAAGCACGGTAACGTGTTCAGCTGACTGATACTAATAGCCCGAGGACTTAATTTCACTAATTATTTCTTAAACGAAATATGAGTAAGCTAAGTCGGCGCGAAAGTAGATTGCAATTGTGAAGAACGGTTATTCGGTTAGTATCCGGTTTTCAGAGAACAGTTGAGTTCTCTCTAAGAAAAAGTCTGGTGGCGATGGCACGGTGGGCACACCTGTTCCCATCCCGAACACAGAAGTTAAGCACCGCAGTGGCGATGGTAGTCGGCTTGGCCGGCGAGAGTAGCGCGCCGCCGGGCTTTTTCTTTTATGGGCCCTTATTTGGGCTTTTTTCGTTTATTTCGACGGGATTTTGTTTATACTTCCGTTATGGCAAAAGTCGGTTATCTTCCTTCCCCCGAGATGGGGGAAGAGGCGTTTAATGGGCTGCGGAACCATCCTTTATTCGAGCAAGAGGCTCCAGATCCTGTTGCCTGCTCTTCCTTAGACGAGGCGGTGAAGCGGATTCAGAGTGGCGAGCTCGATTATATCCTCTTGCCCTCAAGGACCATCGATAACCACGCCAATTTGGATTTCCTCGGCCTCATCTCCCGCCTTTCGATCGATAACCTGGTGGAGATTGGGCTTTTTACCTGCGAGATCGTCGGATTGGCCCGCACGGTGAGGAAAACCGGCACCGGCTCGCGGTATAAGAATAACCTCGCCGATAAAAAGGATGAGCCGGTCCTCTCTTTCTTAGAGGGCGAAGGATCGGATAGCCCCGAATCGATTGAGTTCCGCCTTTTCAAGAAGAATGAGTACAAACGGTCGCTGCCTCTGCGGATCAAGAATTTCTTCGGCTCCCACCTGACCGCCTCTTTCCTAATCCGCATCTTCTCGGCTTTGGTCTCGGTGGGCATCACCGCCTTGCTCTTCCTCTCCACCTTCCTCCATATCCTCCCCGAGGCCAATGAGGACGTGATCTCGGCCATCGGGACGGTCTTAGTCGTCATCTTGAACGTGGTCTTAGGCATGTCGGGGTTCGATGAGGGGAATAAGAACTCGTTGATAACCGGTAAATGGATCTATTATTCCTTCGAGGAACAAAAAGACGGGCTTTCCTTCGTCCCTCGGGGGCTGAGGCTTCGGGTGGTCGACATCGCCTATAGCAACAAGGAGCTCTCGCTGAATTGCCATTTCGTCGGCGAGGATATCCTTTTCTTCTCCGCCGATTCCTTCGTCTTTGGCTTAGACCCCAAGGATCGGGTCGGCAAAGGGTTCTACCATTATTCCTCCAACGTCTCCAACAACTCCGGGAAGCGGGCTGAGGGGAACTGTCAGTTCGTCGGGCAATTGACCAAGAACGGCATCGTCACCATGGATGGCTGGTTCTTCTCCCGCGGCACCAAATTGAGCGGGCGGGTCCGTTTCTATCGGCTCAGCGAGAAAGACGCGGCCTTGCTCGATAAGTCGCGGAGCTTCTATTCGGTTAAGAAGCCGGCTGAGAAGATCGTCGGCATCTTCGGGTATCCGGAGTCAAACACCGATCTGGCCTTCCGGCTTTGCGTCAGGCAGGATAAAGACGCCTCCTTCAAGGATTACAAGAAGATCTATTTCGACGACTTTAAGACGATGTCCCAATATTTGTCCAAGGGCTATATCGATTATTGTTTGGTGCCATCGAAGAATCAGGGAACCCCCTTATCGGCCGTATCCTCTTTTGAGGGCTTTACCCCCATCAAGCGATTCGACAAACCGATTTTCTATTGTTTGGCCTCGAATCGCGATTTGACCAAAGAGATGTTGGAATCCCCCGACACCGTCTACATATCGAAGAAAGAAGCCTTGGATCAATGCAGCCTCTTCCTAATGGGCAAGAAGACCAAGGAAGCCAGCTCAACCTCCGAAGCCGCGAAAGCGTTAAGCGAGACCAATGCCGACTCCTCAACCGTCTCCGTCATCGTTTGCAATGCCGGGGCGGCCCAGAAATATGGGCTGAAATGGTATATGGTTGATGGCAAGGTCT
Source organism: uncultured bacterium (assembly GCA_949296775.1). Lineage (GTDB taxonomy): Bacteria > Bacillota_I > Bacilli_A > RFN20 > CAG-826 > Alloenteromonas. The sequence continues at coordinate 2,303 of CASFQA010000003.1, forward strand.
TTAATCCGAGCGACGCCAAGGCGAATAACGTCACGGAGTTCAGCTTATATAAAGCCCCCGATAAGAAAGAGGAATAGGGCCAAAGAAAACCCCATCCGGGAAGGGATGGGGGAGTGCTCGTTTTTATCCTAATCTGCAAGCCCAATCTTCTAGTCCATAAGCAGTGGCGATATGATCGTAGCGCGCTGCGGTGTCGCGACAAATTTCTTCTTCGCCTTCACAGGATTCGCTAGAGTCGAGATTTGAGAAATAAGCTCTGACGTCATATCCTAGCTTTAAATACGACTCTTTGGCGGCCTGCCACTTGTTTTTGATTTCGGTTCGATAGGCTTCAGTTACATTGGTAGGATCGCAAATACTATTGGTTCCGAGCAAGTTTGTGGTGTTGGCCCAAAGATTTATCCTCTCATAATGATTGACGGTGGTCCAGTGTTCATCCGACCATAAGTCGATGCATACATTGCCATTATAAGATAAATAATCAGGAATAATCGCGCAATTGCCCTTGATTTGACGGCTATATATATTGTTGGATTGACCCCAGCTGCTGTCCCACCCGATATGTCCCTGTGGGTTTTGCCTGGTGATAATCAAGTAATCGTATGTTTCAGCAGTGGCAGGGATGGTTGCCTCGTATAAAGTTCGGCCGTTTTCTAGGGTTTTGATTGCTGTAGCGTAATCAGTCCAAACTTCCATTCCGGTTGCATTGTTGTAGTATCTAACGGCTGTTTTTGCTCCGCTATTCTGCCATCGGTTGTCATCTGTTGAGTCTGGAATTGAAAAGTACAACGTGTTGCCACCGACCAAAATTCCCTCTTGCGGCCTCGGCAATTGCTGGGCGGCATTGATCGAATGGTTCTCCGGCGTATTGAGGAGAAGGCTCGAAGTGACGGTGACTCCCCCTAGGGCGAGGGTAGCCATTGAGACTAGGGTCAATAACTGAGTTTTCGCTTTCATATTGCAATTCTCCTTTTTGGTATCTCGATACCGGAAATGCCCCTGTAATCGGTATTTTCCTCTTATTTTCAAGCGATTCAAGTAAAATGTAAGGGCTTTCAGAAAGCGCTTACAAATTATGGACAAGCGGAGATGGAGGAAACTCTGGGTCTGGTCGGGTGTTTTGGTTTAACACGAAAATATTAATGATTTGCTTTTTGTCACTGTCATAAACGATCCTATTCGAAAGTGGTGCCACGTTCGTTTTGTTTGTCGTGGTTCAACAAAGTTGGGCTTTTAAAGTACGGGAATGATCGAACTTGTCCAAATAATGGGACAAACGTACATCATCGCTATTTTTTATATTTTTGTTTTCATCGTTTTTTTCATTCGATTTTCAATAAAAAGATGCGTTTTTCTGCATTTTTACAAATAGAGTTAACTCTAATAATACTTGTTTTGTAAGCGGTTACATTCTACAATTTGCAACGTTTCAAAGGAGAACGAATAGTAAAAATGAAACACAGAAATCTGATTCTAGGTTTCGCCTTAGCTCTTGGAAGCCTGGGAGCTATTGGGCTTGGAACCGCGGTCGGCAGCATCGGCACTCCTAATGAGGTTGAGGCGGCTGGCGAAAGCGAAGAAGAGGTCAATAAGCCTTATTTCGAGATAGTCGGTGTACTTAAAGGCTATACTGGTTCGACCCAAGATTGGACTCCTGGTGCCGGGATTAAACTCAGCAAGTCCGAACAACGGGAAGACGGACACACTTGGTATTATGCCGACATTTCCTTTAGGAAAGACGACCAGTTCAAGGTGGTTTACAATTCCTTTAATGACGATGGCACTATGTCAACTAATTGGATAGGGGCCAAGAAAGTTAATTTCAACGACGAGCAGATTTGGGGTTATGAAAACGATGGAAACTTCCACGTTGGGGCTGATGGGGATTACCGTTTCTTTATTCGCGACGATGCCTCCACGGCTTCTGGCGATGAAGGCAAGCAGGAGTTTTATGATATTGCCGATGCGGTAGCCGAATCTTACAAAGTAACCTTGGTGTTGCCAGATGAGCAAACCAAGGAAGATAAGGCCAGTAGCTTAGCTGAATATAACACCTCTTGGTTCAAGGTCGACGGCTATGTCAATCGCGGCTGGTATACCGATTCTGATTTGAAAACCGAATACGTTCCTTCGGTCCCGACCGCTGATTTCACGTTGTACGGCAAATGGGAAACCGCTCCCGCCGATTTGACTGTTTATTACGAGGGCGACTTCACCCACGCTTATATTTATTCGTCCGAAGCGTCCTATAGGAACAACACTTGGCCGGGCGTGGCGATGGAGAAACTTGACCGCGCTTGGGGCACCAATGTTTATAAGTTTGTCGTCGAAGGCGAATATGAAGCGAACATGATTATCTTCAATGACGGCGGCCAAGGAAAACAATCGGCTGATATCACTTTGGCTAAAGAAACCGCCGTTTATAACGGTTGGCAAGATGATGAAGGCAACAAGAAAGGTCAGGTTGCCGCCGATTCCGATGACAAACTAGCCGCCCTCGACTTCATCACCGAGTTCGATACCCTCCGGAAAGATGGCTCGATTTGCTACCTAGTTAACGAAACCGGCCACGAAGATGCCCTCAACAGCATCATCGCCAAGTATGAAGCCATTCAAAACAAAGCCTTGGTCGATAGTCTTGAGGATGTTGGAGGAGATGCCGACATCGGCACGACTATGGCGATGCTGATCGGCAAGAAGAACAGCACCAGCGGCATCTACGGCGTCTATGACGTCAACTCCTTCGATACCGCCTGGATCGTCGTCTTGGCTCTGGCTGGGGCCTCGGTCTTGCTTGGCGGCGCCTTCTTCGTCCTCAAACGGAAGAAAGCCCGTAAGTAATCCTCTTTCAGTTAATAGGCGTCATCTTCCCGGTGACGCCTTTTTGCTATAATGAGGCCACTATGCAGCAGATTGGATTGGTCAAACTTCGGAGTACCCTCTCCGCCAGCGAGGCGAGCCTTAAAGGCGAAACCGCCGCTTTCTTGGATAAACTCAACGCCGATAAACGGTTCGTCTTCGTCAAGCCTAAGGGCCAATACCCGACCCTTTTCTTGGTCTTGACCGGGGGATCGGAAGAATACTTCCTTGATTTATATGCCAAGCATCGGCCACCTTATCTAATCATGCCGACGGGGGAGAGGAATTCCTTAGCCGCCTCGTTGGAGATCATGGCTTTCCTAAAAAGAAAAGGGCTCCCGGCCTATTTGCTATACGGATCCGATCAAGCCTCGATGCTGAAGGAAGCCGTTAACGCCTATAACGCCTTATCCTATCTTCGCTCGAGCCGGTTAGGGGTTATCGGCGGCTCCTCTTCTTGGCTTATCGCCTCGAAAGTCGATCCGAAGGCGGTCAAGGCCAAACTCGGGGTCAGCCTTATCAACGTCCCGATTAAGGAGGTGCTTGGCTATTACGATCAGCATTTGCTTTCCGATGAAGGGCTGCTTACGCGATTCGAAAGCAAGACCCGGCGAAAAGAGGAGCTGCGGGACGCCCTTTATGTTTATGGGGCGTTGAAGAAGGCGGTGGCCGCCCATTCCCTCGATGGCTTGACCATGAAATGCTTCGATTTGATCTCCGCCCGGCAAGTCACTGCCTGCTTGGCCTTCGCTTTATTGAATGAAGAGGGGATCGTCGCCGGCTGCGAAGGGGATATCCCCTCAGCCCTGACCATGATGATCGCCTACGCTTTGACGGGAGCCGCCCCTTTCATGGCCAACCCGGCGAATATGGACGTCGAGGCCAAAGAGGCGGTCTATGCCCATTGCACCTTGCCTTTGTCGATGGTCAAGGATTATTCCCTAGCCACCCATTTCGAGTCCGGTTTGTCTTTCGCTTTGCGGGGGCAATTGGACAAAACCGAAATCACGGCCATCAAGTTAGCCCCGGATTTATCCTTCATCCGGGCGATCGAGGGGAGGATCATCGCCAATCCCGCCGAAGCGCGGCTATGCCGAACCCAGATAAAAGTCCGCTTCGAGGAGGATATCGTCCCGTTGCTGCAAAATCCTTTCGGCAACCATCTTATTTTCGCTTATGGGCGCCATAAGGCGGAAATTCAAACCTTGGCATCCTTTTTAGGCCTTTAACCTCGGTTGCTTAGCCTGGCTAGACGTGTTATTATCCGTTATGACTTCGTAAGAAGCGTTCCCAATCCGTTCATCGAAAGATCAAAAATGAGCATCAAAGAGAAAACGCCCTACGGGGGCATCAACATCTCGACGGAAGCCATCGCCTCGGTCGCCGGCAAAGCCGCCAGCGAGTGCTATGGGGTGGTCGGCCTTTCGAGCAAAAACTCGCTTAAAGACAACATCTTCGAGCTTTTGAAAGCCGAGGATTACGTCAAAGGCGTCTATGCCCGGAAAGGCAAGAAAGGCTATGAAGTCGACGTTTATGTCTACTGCGCCTATGGGGTGAAGCTCAACGAGATCCTTTCGGAAGTCCAAAAGAAAGTGAAGTACGTGTTGGAGAAGACGTTCGAGATGCGGTTCGCCTCGGTCAACGTCTACGTCACCGACATCAAAGAGATCGAGCAATGAAATACATCGACGCCCAGACATTGAAGGCCCTCTATATCTCGGCCGCCAATAACCTATATAACCACTACCCGGAAATCGACCAGCTGAACGTCTTCCCCGTTCCCGACGGCGACACCGGCATGAACATGAATTTGACCGTCACTTCCGGCTCGAAGGAAATCCAGAACCGGGAATACGACGATATCCATGAAGTGGCGGCTAATTTCTCCCGCGGCCTTTTGATGGGGGCCCGGGGCAATTCCGGCGTCATCACCTCCCAGATATTCCGCGGCTTTGCCGTCGGGTTGGAAGGGAAGAAGCAGATCAACGCGGTGGAATTGGCCAAAGCCTTGGTTTCCGGCAAAGAAGTGGCTTATAAAGCGGTCATGAAGCCGGTCGAGGGCACTATCCTCACCGTCATCCGCGAATCGAGCGCCGCCTTAAAGGAATTCGTCAAATCCTCGACCACCATCGAGGAGGCTTTCGATTATTTCCTCGATTCGGCGAGGAAATCGCTCGCCCATACCCCTGAATTATTGCCGGTTTTGAAGGAAGTCGGGGTCGTCGACTCCGGCGGGGCCGGCTTAGTCCGGCTAATCGAGGGGATGCAGCTCGCGGTCCACGGGGATTTCGTCGAGCGGAACGCCGACGTCGCCCCTCAGCCCTCCGAACCGGTCGTCCCGACTTATGCCGGGGCTCAGTTATCGGAAGACGAGGAAGGGTATGGCTATTGCACCCAATTCATCCTGCGGATCGACGACGGGTCGACCCCAGGGAAGAAAACCTTCAACGAGAAGAATTTCATGCGCTTCCTCTCAAGCCATGGCAAATCCTTGGTCACGGTGAGGGATGAGGAGATCGTCAAAGTCCACGTCCACGCCTTGACCCCGGGCATGATCTTGAATTACGCCCAGCAATTCGGCGAATTCGTCACCATCATCATCGAAAACATGTCGGAAGAGCACCGGAATATCGAGAAAGGGTATAAAGCCACCGATTACCTCGCCGGGCTTGAGCAGGGGAGAAAGAAGGAACAGATCCTCGCTGAGCCGGAGGAGGAACTCGAGCCGAATAAGGAACTAGGGCTCGTCGCCGTCTCCAGCGGCGCCGGACTCGATGAGATGTTCAAGGAGCTCGGCGTCGACGTCTTGGTCAGCGGGGGGCAGACCATGAACCCCTCGACCGAGGACTTCGTCAAAGCCATTAAGAAAACCCGGGCCAAGAACGTCTTGATCCTCCCCAATAACTCCAATATCGTCATGGCGGCCTCCCAGGCGGCCGACGTCATGGAAGGGAGCAGCGTCAATGTCCGGGTCGTCTTATCGAAGACCATCCCCCAAGGCATCTGCTCGGCCATGCAATATAACCCGGAAGGGAAGCTCGATGAAGTGTTCGCCGACATGAAAAGCGCCCTTAAGACCATCCGTTCCGGCTCGGTGACATATGCGATCAAGGATACCGAGATCGAAGGGGTCCACATCACCAAAGGGTTCTATATGGCGATGAAGGACAAAAACATCGTCTCCTGCGTCAAAGACAAGATGGAGGCCTTGTTCGACTTAAGCGAGGCCCTGATCCGGCGCGGCGATTCGGCCGTCTTATCCGTCTACTGCGGGCAGGACGTGACTCCGGAGGAGATGGAGCGAGCCACCGATTACCTAAACGAGAAATACGGGGACGAGATCGACATCGACGTCAAGATGGGCGATCAACCGGTCTATTCCTTCTTAGTCGGGGTTGAATGATATCCCAGGGGCCTCGGGCCCCTTTTCATTTTCTTCGGGCGTTATCCAACGCTTCCTGGAGATAACGGGGATCGAAGCCGAAGTCCCGATAGCCTTCTAAGCAGGTATCGAGGTAGCTTTGGCTCGGCGGCATGACGTCACGGATCTCCTCGTTCATGATATAGACGAGGCCGGTTATCCTTTCGCCGTCTTTTTCGATTTCGAGGGTCTGCTTCCGATAATGGATGGGATAGCCCTCGTAACGGTCGAGGCGCCGTTCATCGTCCTCGGATATCGCGAACACCCCGAGGGGGACCGCTTTCCCGGGGCTCGGCTTGATGGTCAGATAGTAACGGAACTCCAGCTCATATCCCTTCAATAGATAGGTTCCCGCTTTCCGGGCGGTGGGGCAGCGGGAGGACATTTGCCGGGAGTTGAGGTTCGATCCGTAGGCGAAGTAATAACGGTTCATTCTTTTCTCTTTCTTTTTGCTCAAGGGTTTAGACGATGGCGTTCTTCTCCCACGCGGGGATTCGACAACCGATTTTATTATACCGCCTTGCTTTGCTCCTCTTCCCCTTAAGCGGTGGTAAAATGAACCTCGTGAAGCTAACCTCCTCCCCCAAACTCAATTACCTCCTCGGCGAGATGGGCATCTTCACCCCCTTTGAGGTCATCAACCATCTGCCGAGGCGTTATGATTCCTTTTGCTACGCGACCCGGGAGGAGCTGATGTCTTTGGCGCCGAACCGCCGTTATGTTCTTTTCGGGAAGATATTGACCCCGATCCAAGTGACGAGGTTTTCTAAAATCTCGGCCGCGAAATTCTATCTCCGCGACCAATACGGGGACGATTACGCGATGGTGGCTTATAATCGGCCATATCTTGGCAAGACGTTCAAGGAGGGGGACGATGTGAGCGTCGCCGCCAGCTTCGATTCCAAACGGCACGAGCTTTCGGTCATCTCGATCAAGAAAGGGCGGATCGACGCCGCCCATCAGCTAGTCCCGGTCTATAGCTTGCCCGCCGATTACCCCAACCATAGCTTCGCCTCGCTGGTCAAAAAGAGCTTAGAGGCGCTTAAAGGGCAAATTTACGACCACGTCCCCTCTGTCTTCGCCCAAAAATACCGGCTCATTCACCGGGAAGAGGCCTATTGGAAATGCCATTTCCCGGCGAGCCCGGCGGATTTAAACGCCGGGAGGCGGGTGCTCAAATACGAGGAAGCCTTGACCTTCACCTTGCATAACCTCCTCATCAAAAGGGCCAATAAGGCGCTGATCAAAGGGGATCGGTTCGCCCTTGACCAGGGGAAAATCGATTCGTTCATCGCCAAGCTCCCCTTCGTCCTTACCGCCGATCAGAAGAAGGCGGTGGACGAATGCTTATCCGATATGGGCGGCGGGACCATCATGACCCGGCTCCTGCAAGGCGACGTCGGGACCGGCAAGACCCTGGTGGCGGCTATTTTGGCCTATGCCAACTTCACCCGGGGCGAGCAGACCGCCATCATGGCCCCGACCGAATCCTTGGCCAAGCAGCATCTAGGCTATTTCTCGGCCTTATTGGAGCCATTCGGGGTCAAGGTCGGCTATTTGACCGGGCTGATCAAGGGGAAGGAGCGGAAAGCGGTGCTGTCCGCCTTATCCGACGGGAGCCTCGACGTCTTGATCGGGACCCACGCCTTATTCGGGGCCGACGTCCTCTATCCCAATCTCGGCTTAGCCATCATCGACGAGCAGCATAAGTTCGGGGTCAACCAGCGGTCTAGGCTGCTCGGCAAAGGGGAGCGGGCCGATCTATTGCTGATGTCGGCCACCCCGATCCCCCGGACTTTGTCATTGACTTTGTATGGGGACCTCGATGTCTCCTCTTTGGCTCTTTTCCCCTTCAAGAAGCGGGAGGTCGAGACCAAGATCGTGCCCGCGAATTACAAACGGGCGGCCTTGACCATCGCCAAGGCTTTGCAGGAGGAAAGGCAAGTCTACGTCATCGCCCCCCGGGTCGAGGGGGAGGGGGACGAAAGCGTTCAAGCGGTATATGAGAAAATATCCGGCTTTTTCCCCGGCCTTTGCGCCCTTATCCACGGCCAGCTTGACGAGGAGAGCAAGGAAAAGGCCCTCGAGGAGTTCAAGTCCGGAAAGAAGCCGATCCTCGTCGCCACCTCGATCGTCGAGGTCGGGATCGACGTCAAGAAAGCCGGGATGATGTTCGTCTTCTCGCCCACCAGCTTCTCCTTGTCGTCCCTCCATCAGCTGAGGGGGAGAATCGGAAGGGATGGGCAAAAGGCGCATTTCTATATGTGCATCTCCGCCCCGAGCGAAGAGGACAAAGAGAAATTGGGCGTCTTAGTCGATTCCTCCGACGGGTTTGAGATCGCCGAGGCCGACTTAAGGCTAAGGGGGCCGGGGACGCTCTCCGGCACCCGGCAAAGCGGCTTCCCGGAGTTTTCTTTCCTCTCCCCGGTCAACGACCTCAAGATCTTCGAATGCGCGCGCGCCGATGCCGCCTATATCATCGACCATCAAGGCGAGAAGCAATTCCTCTACCTTCTAAGCAAAGCCAAGGAGGCGATCGAGGGGGCGAGTTTGGCTTGACGGCAATCGTTCTCCCGTTAAAATAAAGCAAGAGGACATAGCTATGCTTAGCCAGATTTTGTTTCTATCAGGCTACCTTCCTGTCCCATTCCTGTTTTCGGAGGTGAGCACCTAATGAAACACAAACTTTATTTGCTTTCCGTAGCAAGCTTATCCTTCGGCTGTGCCCCTGGCAGTCTGACGTGCACGGGCTATGGGGGAACTATTGACGGGAGCGATTTGGCTTCCCGGACGGAATATCAGCAAACCGCTGGCCATTATACCGAATTAAGGCTTTGCGGGTCCATGAACGCCAATTGGCAATCGACCCTCGATTATCCTTTTTCTTGCCCATTTGGTTTTGGGATCGGCGTATCGTTGCCGATTGGCCCGCAGACAACGGGTTCTGTCGAGATCGGGTATGCCATCGGCGGGTACCGCTGTATGCCTATTTACGATGAGCATGGCAACGAAGCCCTCATCACCGCCGATAACCTCGACGATTATTCGTTTTTCTTAGAGTCGCAGATCGAATATTTCCCGACCGGGGAAATTCCGCCTTTGGATTATGAGGGAGACGCCTGGCGTTCAGATTGGGTAGCGCTAGAAGGAGATCTTTTTCCAATAGACCTCGCGGGGATGTTTAGAGGAGACAGTCATCGGTTTGGCACAGTGAATGTTAAAAACCATCCTGATATCAGTCTTATCGGCGTGTTCGAATCCCCTGAGTTCAAAGTTCCGGTGTCCTTGTCGTCATTGCCGGACAATTGCCTTCTCAGCATCGGCTGCGGTTTGGTTTGCTTTGAAAAGGCCACCGGAAACAGAGTTTCGCTCCACATCCGTTATAGGCGTTCCGTCGGCAGCAACGGAATCTACGAAGGCGGAACCGCGACCCTTGGCTTTTTCAACAACAGAGATAAGCCCAGCCAAGGTTTCGTCCCCCTCCCCGATGCCGATACCCAATCGAGCAAATACGTCGTTTATCCAGAGTTTTTCGAGTCCGATGATTTTATCAACGAGTTCGAATACGTCTCCAGCCGCCGCCCCGGATATCCGACCGATTGGTGACTTCTCATTTGGGCCTAGCCAATCCAACCTGCCGGCTTTTGAGGATAATTGCCCCCATCTTGCGGAGGGCTATAGCCTCTTAAGAGGCAATAGGGTATAGTAACGGCGATGAGCAGCGAGTATATGGCGCTTTACCGCCGGTTCAACATCAAGCCGAACAACGAGGAGCTTTACCGCCTGGCCTTTACCCATTCCTCCTATAACGGGATGGTGGGGACGAGGCATCAGGATTACGAACGGCTCGAGTTCCTCGGTGACTCGATCATCGGCTTCGTCACTTCCGAGCTCTGCTTCGCCTTCCATCCGGAGATGGAGCAAGGGCAGCTAAGCGTCCTCAAAGCCCAATTCATCCGTTCCTCCTCCGAAGCCCAGTATTGCCAAAAGCTCGGGCTTGGGCCTTATATCCGGGTGGGCCCCTCGTTTATGAAGGAAGCCAGCACCAACGAATCCTTGTTGGAAGACGTCTTCGAATCGTTCGTCGGGGCGGTTTACCTCGACCAAGGATTGGATTTTTGCTACAAGTTGGTTCGCTCGATTTTTGAGGAAGACATCAAGCACGCGACCATCAACGAAGCCATCAACCCCAAATCGAAGCTGCAGGAATGCATGCAGGCCGACTCCAAGGAATCGGTCACCTATCGGATCATCAAGGAGTCCGGGACCGCCTCGGCTAAAGTGTTCACCGCCGCGGTTTATTTCGAAGGCAATGAGATCGGAAGAGGCGAAGGGCATAACAAGAAAGCGGCCGAAACCGCCGCCGCCCGGGACGCCCTCAACAAGATGGCGTTGCCAGAGAAGGAATAGACAAAATGGGACTTTTTTCGTTTTTGAAGAGCAAATTCGCCGGCAAGCCGAAAGACGAGTCGACCGTCACCTACCAGCAGGGATTGGCGAAATCGCATAAAGCCTTCGCCTCGAGGCTCGACGCTTTAAGCAAACGTTACGGCAAAGTCAACGCCGAGTATTTCGAGGAGCTGGAGGAGATTTTGATCGAATCCGACGTCGGGGTTGATTTGAGCCTGCGGCTTTGCGAGCAGCTATTGGACAAATCCAAGCATGAAGGGCTGACCGAGCCAAAAGATATCAACGACGCTTTGGTCGATTTGATGTTCGTCGATTACGCCACCAAAGGAGGCGCCATCGTCAATGAGGTCAACTTCGCCTCCGAGGGGCCGACGGTCTTGCTCGTCGTCGGGGTCAATGGGGTCGGGAAGACCACCTCGATCGCCAAATTGGCTTATCGGTATAAGAAGCAGGGTAAGAAGGTGATGCTGGCGGCCGGCGATACTTTCCGGGCCGGGGCGGTCGAACAGCTCGGCATTTGGGCCGATCGGCTCGCCATCGATATCGTCAAAGGGGCGGCTAATTCCGATCCGGCCTCGGTCGTCTTCGATGCGGCGCGGAAAGCCAAGCAGGAAAAGGCCGATCTATTGATCGTCGATACGGCCGGGAGGCAGCAGACCAGAGCCAACCTAATGCAGGAGCTATCGAAGATCACCCGGGTTTTGGGGAAGGAGATCCCCGGCGCCCCCCATGAATGCTTCCTCATCATCGACGCCACGACCGGGCAAAACGGGGTCAGCCAAGCCCGCTGCTTCAAGGAGGTGGCCCCTTTGACCGGCATCGTCGTCACCAAAATGGACGGGACCAGCAAAGGCGGCATCATCCTTTCGATCCGCGATGAACTCGGGGTCCCGGTCCGGTTCATGGGCTTAGGCGAAAGAATGGAAGACCTCGAGGAATTCGACCTCGATAAATACCTTTACGGGCTTTTGCTGGGGGTAGACGATGGATCGGCTTGAGGAAAGCGATTACCTGATGGCCCTCTATCGGCTCTATGGGAGCTTACTGACCGAAAAGGAAAGCGCCGCGGTCCGGGATTACCTCGGCTATGACCTCTCGCTCGGGGAAATCGCCAAACGGGAAGGAATCAGCCGCTCGGCCGTCCTTGACGCGGTGAGGAAAGGCGAGGGGAAGCTCCGCGAGATCGAAGGCAAGCTGGGGTTATACGCTAAGCTCATCCAGCTTAAGGAAGCGATATCGAGCATCGAGCAAGTCGAGGACGAAAAGAGCCGGCTCGCCCTCTATCAATCATTAGGAAAGGCTTTGACATATGGCATTTGAATCACTAACCGACCGTTTCCAGCTCTTGTTCAAGAAGCTGCGGGGCCAAACCCGGCTGAGCGAGTCCAACATGGACGAGATGCTCAAGGAGATCCGGGTCGCCTTATTGGAGGCCGACGTCAACTTCAAGGTCGTCAAGTCCTTCGTCAATGACGTCAAGGAGAAAGCCATCGGGCAGGACGTCTACGCGAAAGTCAACCCGAGCCAGATGGTCGTCAAGATCGTCCATGACGAGATCGAATCATTGCTCGGGGAAGAGCAAAGCGACATCGAATACGTCAAAAACGGCTTGACCGTCATCATGCTCGTCGGCTTGCAGGGGACCGGTAAGACCACGACCGCCGGGAAGCTGGCCAAAATGATGAAGGATAAGCTAGGCAAGAAAGTCATGCTCGGGGCTTTAGACGTCTATCGTCCGGCCGCCATCGACCAATTACGGACCCTTTCCGCCGCGGTCGGGGCCGGTTTCTTCTCATCGTCCGGCGATCCGGTGAAGCTGGCTGAGCAGGCGAAAGCAAAAGCCTTGTCGGAAGGCTATGACGTCTTGCTCCTCGACACCGCCGGCCGACTCCAAATCGACGATAAGCTGATGAAGGAGCTCCAGGATATCAACCACGCCGTCCATCCCAACGAGGTGCTGCTCCTCGTCGACTCGGCGGCGGGCCAAGACGCGGTCAACGTCGCCAACGCCTTCAACGCCGACCTCCGGCTTTCGGGCATCATCCTTTCCAAACTCGACGGCGACGCCAAAGGCGGGGCCGCCCTTTCGATCAAATACCTGACCGGCCTCCCCATCAAGTTCGCCGGCATGGGGGAGAAGATGGACGATCTGACCGTCTTCCATCCCGATCGGATGGCCGACCGGATCCTCGGGATGGGCGACATCGTCACCTTGGTCGAGAAAGCCAAAGACGCGATCGACGAGAAAGAGGCGGAGAAGGAAGCGAAGAAGATGATGGAGGGGGAATTCACCCTCGACGACATGCTCCGCCAGATGAAGATGGTCAAGAAGATCGGCTCCCTCGGGGCCATCGCCAAGCTGATCCCCGGGATGCCGCGATTGAGCGATGAGCAAAAGGAGATGGCCGAGCGGGAGATGAAGGTGTTCGAATCGATCATCAATTCCATGACCCCCTATGAACGGCGCCATCCCGATTGCCTGCGCTTCTCCCACAAGAACCGGATCGCCAAAGGGTCAGGGCTCACCAACGCCGACGTCAACAAGGTGCTCCGGAAATACGAGCAGTCGAAGCAGATGATGAAGCAGATGAAGCAATACGCGAAGTCGGGCAAGATGCCGCCGGGCTTCGGGGGCTTCGGGAGGTAGTTATGGCCGAGGAAGTGCTGTTTAAGCCGAAAGAGCTCTATACCAAGCAATTAAAGGACCAATACCATCAAGCGGCCATCGAGTATTACGAAGGGCTTGAGAAGGCCGCCCACACCGATTTGGCGGCCAATAAGCTCCACGTCGCCGACTACAACAAGAAACAGGCAGCCGCGAACAAGAAACAGGCGGAGCTATCCTCGACCAAGACCAAGACGACCATCTGCTTAGTCGCCTTCATCCTTTTGCTGATCGCCGGGGCCATCGCCCTTATCTATTCTTTCGTCGACGTCTTCAATTGGGTCTCCTTCCTAGTCGGCCTTTTGCTGCTTGCCGGGGGGATTGGGCTCATCTTCGTCTATAAGAACCTCAAGCAGACCGGGGCCGAGCAATCGCGCCGGCTCGCCAAGCTGCAAGAGGCGGCGGAGCAGGCCCTGCGGACCTGCTATGCCGATATGGCGGCTTTGAACCGCTCCTTCGACTGGAACGCCCCCCTCCACGTGATGGAGAAAGCGACCCCGATCATCGATTTGGACCCGCGGTTCACCCCCGAACGGCTTTCGATGCTGATGGATAATTACGGACTGGGCGAGGAATTGAGCGAGGACGTCTCGGTCCTCGGCGTCCTTTCCGGGCGAATAAAGGGCAATCCTTTCCTATTGGAAAGGACGTTGTCCCGGCAGATCGTCAGCAAAGTCTACCATGGCTCCTTAACCATCAGCTGGACCACCTATTCCCGCGATTCCGAAGGCCGGAGCTATCCGGTCACCCATACCCAGACCTTGACCGCCTCGGTCGCCCATCCCGCCCCGGAATTCATCAACAACACCAATCTGATTTACGGCAACGACGCCGCCCCCCACCTTTCCTTCACCCGGGGGCCGTCGAAAGCCAGCCGGATGGAGCCGAAGGAGCGGCGGAAAGCCATCGACAAATTCCGGAAGGAATTGGCTAAGAAAGCCGAGAAATCGATCGGGACCGACCATCCTTTCACCCCGATGGGCAATGATGAGTTCGAGTGTTTGTTCAACGCGCTCGACCGGGATAACGACGTCGAGTTCCGACTGCTCTTCACCCCTTTGGCCCAGCAGAATATGGTCGATTTGCTGGAGGATCCCGAACCCTATGGCGACGATTTCAATTTCTACAAGCGGAAGAAGATCAACGTCATCGCCTCGACCCATTCCCAATCCTTCGATTACTCGGCCGACCCGAACAATTTCATCGGCTACGACGGGGCGGAGATGAAGGAACGGTTCGTCGCCTATTGCGACTCCTTCATCCGTTCGCTCTTCTTTGACCTCGCGCCTTTGCTTTCGATCCCTTTGTATCAGATGCATAAAAGCCGGGATTATATATACAAAAACACCTATCCGCGGAATATAACCTCCTTTGAGCAGGAAGCTTTGGCCAATGGCTTAAGCCCCGAGACCTTCCGCCCCCGCACCGCCGACCCGACTGTCCCCTCGATCCTCAAGGTCCATCAGAAGCAGAAGGAGGGCAAGTCGGATTTGGTCGAAGTCGAGGCCACCGCCTTCGAGACCTATCGGATGGTCGATTACGTCCCCGTCATGGGCGGGGATGGCCGTTCCCATAACGTCCCGGTCCCCTGGATCCGTTACGAAAAGGTCAGCAAGGTCACCCCGATGGCCATCAAGGAAGTCGGGAAGGATCGATATGGGATTGGCGAACTGGTGAAGAACAACCAAGGGTTGAACAACTTCTTAACCCAGTTCTCCTACCGTTATGAACGGGGGCTATTGGCCTTCGCCTCCGACGAACTCCAATCGGTCGACGATCAGGCCTTAAGCGGCTATTTCGCCGATAAAGACAACAAAAAGTGATCTAGCGGATATTTTTTGGTTTGCGCGAGTTTGACTAGTTAATGCCGGTTTTTTCAAAAACCACGTTTTCTGCGACCTATCGCATTTAAAGGCGGCGTTCGGAGGCTAGGCTTTCAGCTTCCTGACCGCGTCGATGAGCTTCTCGAAGAGCTCCTCGTCGAACGCCTCCTTCACGGCCTCCGCCGGGTTGTAGGCCCATCTCCGGAGGCTGCGCGCATGCTTCTTTGGGCATCCGGCGCAGACGAACGGGAACCGTTGGGCCCTCTCGCGTTCGACCGTCTCGTCGCCGTCGGGGATCCGGTTCCTCTTACTCTCCCGGGAGACGGAGGTTGGGCTGACGTTGGGGGTGAAGGCAATTTGGGCCGCCTTCTGCCGGTGGGCGGCGCCGATTTGGATCGCCTTCCTCTGCTTGAGGTGAACCGATGGTACGGTTGCGTTACAGTATTTCCTGTCCTTTCGTTTCTTTGGTGGGAAACGGGGACATTTTTGCATCCGACCAACGCTTGTTGGCCGAATGTCTAACGGCGGAGGCTTTCGGAAGTGGCGTGGCCGTTAGTTCGTAGATGGAACTTTGATTGTATGAGTGTATTATTTTCCTAGTCATTAACCGAATAAGGAGAAAAGAAATGGCAAACGAATTAGATGAAATGACTGGCCCGGTTAATCCTGAGGGCAAAGACGTCAACGTCATCCAAAAGCAAGTCCCGGTCAAGACCGATTGGCGGAGCACCCTTTTTCAAATCGTCTTGTGGGTGTGCGCCATCATCCCGGGCATCGTCTTCGCAATCATGAAGATCAAAGCCCGGAGCTATCTGCAGCAATTGCAACAGAAGATCCAGCACGACGCCTCGACCATCGATAACTATCAAACCCAACGGGTCGTCATCCTGCAGAACTGCGCCAAACTCCTCGATAAGGCCATCGACCTCGACAAATCGGTCCTCGTCGACATCGCCAAGTATCGGGGCGGCCACGTGAGCGATGAGCAGCGGAACGAACTCGCCACCAAACTCGATGCCGTTTCCAATTCAATCAATGTCGCCTTCGAGGCCTATCCGGACATCAAGGCCCACCAGGAGATCGCCGACGCGATGCAGCAGAACTCCTACCTCCAGCAAGAAATCACCGCCGCCAGGGAGGTGTACAACGACACCGTCATGCGTTGGAACAGCGATATCTTCGCCTGGCCGACCAAGATGATCGTGGCCGCCAAAGCCGGCTACACCACCCGGATCCCCTTCACCGCCTCGGCGGAGATGAAGGCCAAGAGCGAATCCGTCTTCTTCTAAATTTGAAATTTCGAACAAAAGCTGCCCGTTTGGGCGGCTTTTTTGTGACGAACCAATATTTCCCGCCTGCTTATTCATCGAGGTAATGACCTTTGCCTAAACCTCGACTACGCCTCCTTGGAATGGACGGCTCGGAAGCGGGGGAAAGAAGACAATGCTCCGCCTCCTTCTTAAGATCCTCCGGGCTTATTGAGCGATCCTGGCCTTGGAGGTTTCGATTCGCCTGAGCAGGACAGCGGGATTAATCCCCTCGCCCCTTCCTTAGTAGCTAAGGAAAAAGCGGGCAGCCTCGCGACTGCTCGCTCACTGCCGAATTCGGTCTGCTCCGCTATTCCGCTTGTATGGCATCTTCGGGGCCGGTCATTCTTTCTTGAATTTTCTCCCCTTTTCGATTGCCTCGATCTCCCATTTGGGGTTTTCCCCTTCCTCCAGCAGTTTCCTATCCTGCTTCGTAAGGGCGATCTTCTCGAATAAGTCGGGACGGTATTTTTTCGTCAGCAAGAGGGATTGCTTTCTTCGCCATTTGGCGATGGCTTGATGGTTTCCCGAATATAGGATCGCCGGGACCTTAGCCCCGTTATAGTCATAAGGCTCGGTGAATTGGGGATACTCCAAGGCCTCGTTGGTGAAGGATTCATCGGTTAAGGAATCCTTGGTGATGGCCCCGTCCAATAGACGTATGATCGAATCGGCGATGGCCATCGAGGGTATTTCCCCGCCGGTTAGGATATAGTCGCCGATGGAGATGAGCTCGTCAACGTAATCGTTGACCCGTTCGTCGACCCCCTCGAAATGGCCGCAGACGAGGATGAGCTGATCGAATTTGGAAAAACGGATGGCGTCTTCCTGGTTATAGGTTTTCCCTCGGGGGGAAAGCAATACCTTGTGGGCTTGGCCTTGATCGACGGATTTCAGGCAATCGACGATCGGCTGGCATTTCTGGATCAAGCCGGCTCCGCCGCCGATCGGCGGGGTATCGGTCCGGTTGTATTTATCGAGGGTGTAGTCCCGGATATTGACGGCGTTGAACTCGACTACCCCCTTGCCGATGGCCCGCTTGATGATCGAGGTGGTTTTGAACCCTTCGAACATCTCGGGGAAAAGGGTTAGGACGTCGATCCTCATAATAGCCCCGGGATGACGTGGATGGTCATCCTCTTCCCCTCGATATCGATTTCCTTGACGAATTCATCGACGAAAGGAACGTAGAAGTCCTTGCCGTCTTCCCTTTTGATGCGGAGGTTGCTCTTCGGGGCGAATTGCTGGATGTCTTTTATTTCCCCTAGTTTCCTTCCTTCCTCGTCGAAAACCTCAATCCCCAATAGGTCGGAGTAGCGGTAGCTGCCCTCCGGCATCGGGGCCTCTTCTTTATCCATATAGATCTCCGCGCCGACGAATGGCTCGATCTCGTTGATGGTGGGGCCGAGGTCGAAATGGATCAGAATCCCTTTCTCCGTTTCCCGGTAGCCGTCGATATGGGCGGGGGTTTTGACCCCATTAAGGCTTAATTCGACTTCCCGCCCACGGCAAAAACGTTCCTTGGGGAAGGAAGTCATGGGGATGAGCTTGACCTCGCCTTTGAGGGCGAAAGGCTTCCCGATTTTTCCGATGAGTAGGTCCTTCATAGAGAAAAAACGGCGGGAATTACTTCCCGTCGTCCTCGCTTTCCTTTTCGTCTTCGAACGATTCGAATTTGAGGTGGATGCGTTGATCGGTGTCGTCGGCTTTGCCGGCGATGGCGACGATGGCCCGGAGGGCGTTGGCGACGCTGCCCTTCTTGCCGATGAGGCGGGCGCAGTCATCGTCTTCGGCGACGATGAGGATGGTGACGTCTTTGTCGGTAGCCCCCGGCAGCTCCCTGATCATGAGCGATTCCGGTTTCTCAACGAGGGGATCGATGATCGGATGGAGCAGGGCTTCGTAATCGCGCTCGATCATTACTTGCTGACCTTCTTGACTTTGCTTTCCGCGAATTTGGCCATGATGCCCTTGTGGGTGAACATCGAACGGACCGAATCCGAAGGCTGGGCGCCGTGGCCGAGCCACTTGAGGGCCAAAGCCTCATCGATGACGGCGTTTTCTTCGCCTTTGCTCGGGTCATAGACGCCGATCTGCTCGATGATGCGGCCATCCCGGGCATAATGGGAATCGGCGGCGACGATGCGGTAGATCGGTTCGTTGTGACGGCCGATGCGGGTTAAGCGGATTTTGACTGCCATTTCTTTTCTCCTTATTCGTTAACGGGGCAATGATAGTGAACTCTTCCATTGGTGTCAAGCGGATTTGCTTAACAGGCTTGATCGGCCTGTTGAAATTGCTTGCCCCCCATAGGGGAAGAGGGTATATTAGTCAAGCGCTTAAAGCGCTACGCAGGCTCCGCTGCCGAGTCACACGGGCATGAACCTGAAGAGAATTGGCTTATAGGAGGTAACAGACAATGAACATGAACATCGTCAACGAGATTACCGCCCGTCAGCTTCGCCATGACATCCCCGAGTTCTCAAGCGGCGACACCATCCGGGTCTACGTCCGCATCATCGAGAACAAGAAGGAACGGAACCAAGCCTTCGAAGGCGTCGTTATCGCCCGCCGCGGCGGTGGCGTTTCCGAGACCTTCACCGTGAGGAAGATCTCCTCGGGCATCGGCGTTGAGCGTACCTTCCCCCTTCACACCCCCTCCATCTCCAAGATCGAGGTCGTGCGCCGGGGCAAAGTCCGCCGCAACAAGATCACCTACATGCGCAAGCTTTCCGGCAAGGCTGCTCGTATCAAATCCAAGTAATCGCATTGTGACAGTAGGGCGTCGGTCGACGCCCTTTTCTTTTTCCTTTATCCCCGCAATAAGCTTATATCGATGAGGGCTTTCCTCTTTTTGCGCCCTTTTCGAGTTTCCGCGTTTCCCCGCTATTGGCCTCGGCTATTCCTTTACTTACCTCGGTTAACTATAATTGCGGTTATGGCAAATGAGCCGGAGAACCGTTTAACCTCGACCCCGACGGTCGCGAAGAAAAAGAAGCGTTGGTGGATCATCGTCCTCGATATCGTTTTGCTCGTCGTTTTCCTACTCGCTTTGGCGGTGTCGGCTAACGTCATCTACCTCACTTCGGCTTATGGCGAGCCGTTTTACGTCAACGGGGCGTCGATGTACCCGACCCTTAATAAGAACGGCTATCGGCTGGAGGACGGGGAATACGTCCCTTTGACCTGGAACGATTCCCATAACAAGGAAGGGGATATCGTCGATTATGGCTGGGCGCGGTCGGGGAGCACCGGCAATTGGCGTTCCACTTTGTCGCGTTTCGACATCGTCATCACCTATTTCCCGACCGATTACCTCGATCCCGACTCCTTGGTTTTGTCTCCCTCCGCCTCGCTTAAGATCAAGCGGGTCATCGGGTTGCCGGGGGAGAAGGTAAAGCTCGAGTATGACGAAAGCAATACCGCTTGGGGCAAGACCACCATCACTTACGAAGACGGGACCAGCGAGGTTTTGCCCAACCTTTATGACGAAGAGGATTTCCCGCCTTTGCCCAATGGGTATCAATACGAGGGGATCGATCGGAATCGGCTTACGGAATGCGAGTTAGGGGACGATGAGTATTTCTTAGTCGGCGACAATCGGGCCGCCTCCCATTCCGAGGATTCCCGTTCCCCGAAGATCGGGCCGATCAAAGGCGATTTCATCCAAGGGAAAGCCTATTTGCTGACCGGGCAAAGGGAATTGGTTCTAGAAGATGGCAAACTGACCCCCAAATTCTCTTGGTCGGGCCTTTCCTTCCCTTGGGATTACGTGAAATTGGATGAGTGGTTATGAAACAGCAGAACGTGCATTATTTCCCAGGCCATATGCAAAAGGCCAGGCGGGTTATCGAATCCTACGTCAAGATCGTTGATTTGATCATCGAGCTTGTCGATGCCCGGGCCCCCTTATCCTCGCAAAACCCTTTGCTTAACCAGCTCGCCGCTTCCAAGCCGCGGGTGGTGCTGCTCTCGAAAGCCGACATGGCCGATCCTCGGGTCACCGACGGCTGGATCGGGTATTTCAAAGCCCAGGGCTATGCCCCCTTGGCCGGAGACTTGAAGAAAGGGAAGATCGTCAAAACCCTCTTGGCGGTCAGCGAGCCATTAATGGCGGCCAAACGGGAAAAGGAGAAGCGGCTCGGCATGAAGCGGCAGCCGATCCGGGCGATGGTCATCGGCATCCCCAACGTCGGCAAGTCGACCCTGATCAATAACCTCGGGGGCAAGAAGGCGGCCGCGGTCGGGAATAAGGCCGGCGTCACCCGGGCTGAGCAGTGGATAAAGCTCGCCGACGATTTCATCCTCTTGGACACCCCGGGGATTTTGCCGATGAATTATCCTGACGGCGCCCAGGCCGTAAGGCTGGCCTTGCTTGGCTCGATGCGGGAAGACGTCTTGCCGACCGAGGACCTCTCCTATGCTTTGCTCGGTTACCTTAAGGAGAACTATCCGTCGATCCTGCTGAATCGATTCGCCATCCCTGACCTCCGGGATATTTCCTCCGATCAGGCCTTAATTCGGATCGCGACCAGGCGGGGATTATTGGAAAACGGCGCCCCTTCGACGGAGAAGGCCGCTTATTTATTGATTAAGGAATTCAAAGACGGGCTATTGGGCCCGGCTTCTTTGGAGGTCGCCCCTTGTTAGATAAGGAAAAAGAATACTATTCCCCCTCGGTTAAGCTGATCGCCGGGACCGATGAGGCGGGGCGAGGCCCTCTAGCTGGCCCGGTCGTGGTGGCCGCCGTCGTTTTTGACCCCGCCTATCAAAACCCAGACATCAACGACTCCAAACAATTAAGCGAGAAGAAGCGGGCCGAGCTTTTCGATGCCATTAAGCGTGACGCCCTCGCTTACTCGATTGTTTTCGTCTCGGCTGAGGAGATCGATGACATCAACATTTACGAAGCCTCGAGGAAAGGCATGAAGGAAGCGGTGGATTCTTTGTCGATTAAACCCGATTTCGTCTTGACCGACGCCATGCCCTTGCCTGGCTTTCATATCCCTTTCGATCCCATCATCAAAGGGGACGCCAAATGCCTTTGCATCGCCGCCGCCTCGATTTTGGCCAAAGTCAGTCGGGACCGATATATGGTCGAATTGGAAAAACGCTACCCCGATTTTTCCTTCGCCACCCATAAAGGGTACGGCACCAAAAAGCATTTGGAGGAACTGGCGAAGTTCGGGCCGATAAAAGGGGTCCATCGTTTTTCCTTCAAACCGGTTCAGACCACTTCGGTTTTCGATTTTCTTTGAGCCTTTGGGCGTTTCCTTGGGTACTTATTCATTAGGAGGTACCCTATGTTCAAAGGCAGAGACCTCCTCGCTTATCTTTCGATAATCTATCGGGGGGAGTGGGGAGAAATGATGAAGGCGATCAAAAATCGCCAAAAATTCGATATACCGCCGGCGGAGGAAAGGATGAGCAAGGTCAAGCGGCGGTATTTGACATTGATCGATCCGGAATACCCCGAGAATTTCAAAGAGGTCAACAACCCGCCTTTCGTCTTGTGGTATGAGGGCAATTTGGAATTGCTTAAGAACTATTCCAACGCGGTGACGATCGTCGGGAGCCGGGAATGCAGCGAGTATGGCCGAAAGACGACGAAGAGATTCGCCAGCGAATTGGCCGAGGCCGGGACCACCATCGTTTCCGGCTTAGCCAAAGGAATCGACGCCATCGCCTTAAAAGAAGGGATCCGTTATAACAAAGCGATCGCGGTGCTGGGGAATGGGATTGACATCAATTATCCCAATGAGAACAAAGAACTGCAGGAAAAAATCGCCCGCGATGGGTTAATCCTTTCCGAATATCCTGACGGGGTGGCCCCGATGGCCCATCATTTTCCGGAAAGGAACCGCCTTTTGGCGACCTTATCCCGCTTTACCTTGCTTACCGAAGCCCATAGCCGCAGCGGATCGCTCATTACCGCCAACATCGCCTTGAAAGCCGGCAATGACGTCGGGGCTATCCCTTATCACATCGACGAGGATTCGGTTTGCAATTATTTGATCCAACAGGGGGCTTATTGCGTTTTGGAGCCCCGGGACGTCCTCGAATCCCTCCGTTATCCGGGCTATCCGGGAGCGGCGGCAAAAACGGCGGATGAGGGGGCGGGGAAAGCCTAAAGCGGAAAAAATTTTTCCGTTTCTTATAAATAATCATTATTTATATAGTGGGCATATGTCCCTTAGGGGCTTTGACAAGGGAAAAAGCCCCCTCTATATTTCGCTTGTTATGAAATTAGTCATCGTCGAATCTCCGAAAAAATCCGAAACCATTGGCCGTTACCTCGGCCCGGACTTCAAAGTCTTGGCCAGCGAAGGCCATATCCGCGACCTTTCAACTCGGGGGCGCGGCGGGTTAGGCATCGATATCGAAAAGGATTTCCAAGCCGATTGGGTCATCCCGGAAAAGAAGAAAGCGGTGGTGGCCAAACTCAGCCGGGCCGCCAAGGAAGCGGAGGAAGTTTACCTCGCCACCGACCCTGACCGGGAAGGGGAGGCGATTTCTTGGCACTTGGCCAAGGTCCTGCGCCTGCCGGTCGACACCACCAAAAGGCTGCAATTCCACGAAATCACCAAGCCGGCCATCACCGCCGCCATGGCCGAGCCGAAGCATATCGACATGAATTTGGTCTCGGCCCAAGAAACCCGGAGGCTGGAGGATCGGATCATCGGCTTCCAGGTCTCGACTTTGCTTCAGCGCAAGATCGGCGTCAAAAGCGCCGGCCGCGTCCAGTCCTCGACCTTGGGGATGATCGTCGAAAGGCAAAAGGCCATCGACGCCTTCGTCCCCGTCGAATATTGGACCATCGCGGTCGAGGTTGAAATCTCGGGCAAGATCTATACCGCCAACCTGACCAAAGTCGATGGGAAGCCATTTAAATGCTCGACCCAAGCCGAGGCTGAGGCGATCGTCTCGCGGATCCCCGAGCATTTGATCGTCTCCTCGCTTAGCAAAGCCGTCAAGTCGATTTCCCCGCGCCCGCCTTTCACGACCTCCTCGATGCAGCAGGAAGCCTATTCGAAATACAAATTCTCCAACGCCCGGACCCAGTCGGTGGCCCAGCGGCTATATGAAGGCTTGGAAATCAACGGCGAGCACGTCGGCCTTATCACCTATATGCGTACCGACTCGACGAGGATTTCCCCGGAGTTCTTCTCTAAGCACGCCGTCCCCTTCATCACCGAGACTTATGGCAAGGAATACCTCGGGGTATTGCGGGCTGGCAAAGAGGGGAGGAACATCCAAGACGCCCACGAGGCCATCCGCCCGACCGGAACCCATCGGACCCCTGAGGTGGTGGCGAAATTCGTCAATAGCGACGAGGCCAAGCTTTATCGGCTTATCTATTGCCGGGCCATGGCTTCGTTGATGGCGATGAAGAAGGTGGAGCGCACCTCGGTCATCCTTTCCGGCAACGGGCTTGATTTCTCCCTTTCCGGTTCCCGGACCCTTTTCAAGGGGTTCGAAGTCGTCTATGGCGAATTCGAGGACGAGAAGGACGAGGGCGATTTGCCCCCGTTAACCGAAGGAGGGATCGTCGAGGTGAAGAATCGGCTGCCCGAGCAGAAATTCACCAAACCGGAGCCGCCTTATAACGAAGCCTCGATCGTCAAGGCGATGGAGGAGAAGGGGATCGGCCGCCCGTCGACGTACGCTTCGACCATCGAGACCCTGATCAAACGAAAATACGTGACTTCCGCCAAAGGGGTGCTGACCCCCACCGAAGACGGCATCAAGACCGTCACCGTCCTCAATAAGTACTTCCCGGACATCGTCTCGACCTCCTATACCGCCGAAATGGAAAACAAACTGGACCGAGTCGAGGAAGGGAAAGAGACTTTCCTCGAGGCCATGAACGAGTTCTATGAGCCTTTTTCCGCCAAGTTCTCATTGGCGAAGGAGAAGATGTATAAGGAGCCGCCGGTCTATACCGGGGAGCTTTGCCCGGTGTGCGGGAAGCCTCTAGTCGTTAAGGCCAACCGGAAGGGCGAGCAATTCGTCGGCTGCTCTGGCTATCCCGAATGCATCTATATCAAGAAGGAAGCCAAGAAGGAAGATGAGCCGACCGGGGAACTATGCCCGGACTGCGGCGCTCCGCTAGTTTACAAATTGTCGCGGAAAGGGGAGAAGTTCATCGGTTGCTCCGCCTTCCCCAAATGCCGTTACACCGCCTCGGTTGACGGCATCCCCAACAAGAAAAAGGAAAAGGCGGTCTATACCGAAAAGGATTACGTCAAGAAGTGCCCCAGCTGCGGAACCGGCTACCTCGTCGTGAAAAAAGGGCGCAAAACCTCCTTCTTAGGGTGCACCAATTTCCCCAAGTGCCGTTATCACGAATGGCTGGACAACAAGAAAAAATGAAATCCGTTGCCATCATCGGGGGCGGGCTCGCCGGGGTTGAAGCCGCTTATTGGCTGCTTAAGCGCGGATATGAGGTAACCCTTTACGAGGCCCGTCCCGCCTATGCCGACCAAGCCCACGAAACCGATAAGCTGGGGGAGCTCGTTTGCTCCAACTCATTGAAGTCGAAGCGGCTCGACAACGCCGCGGGGCTGCTGAAGGAGGAAATGCGCCGGCTGGGCTCTTTGACGATGGAGGCGGCCCTTATCGCCGAAGTCCCAAGCGGCAACGCCCTTTCGGTCGACCGGGAAAGATTCGCCGGTTATATCACCGACAAGCTTTTGTCTTTCCCCTTCTTTCGCCTGATTCGGGAAGAAGTCAAAGAGCTGCCCGGCGTAACGCCGACGATTTTGGCCACCGGTCCGCTGACCTCGCCAGCCTTATTGGAGAGTCTCATCGGCTTATTGGGGCAAAAGGCCTTGTCCTTCTTCGACGCCTCGGCCCCGATCGTCAAGAAAGATTCGATCGATTTCTCCAAAGCCTATTGCAAATCCCGTTATGAGCAGGGCGATGAGTCCTACATCAATTGCCCGTTTACCAAAGAGGAGTATCTGCGGTTCGTCGAGGAGCTATTGGGGGCTAAGAAAGCCTTGGTCCACGAGTTCGACACCCATTATTTCGAAGGCTGCCTGCCGATTGAGGTCATTGCCTCCCGGGGGGTGGAGACGCTGCGGCACGGCCCGCTTAAGCCTTTTGGGCTATCGACCCCCGAGCATCCCCATCCCTATGCCGTCGCCCAACTCCGGCAGGACACGTTGTTGGGGGATCTTTATAATCTCGTCGGCTTCCAGACCAACCTCACTTACCCCGAGCAGAAAAGGGTGTTTTCCCTTATCCCCGGCTTAGAGAAGGCGGAGTTCGTCCGTTATGGCCTGATGCATCGGAACTCCTATGTCGATGCCCCTCTTTGCCTAAATGAGGACCTTAGCCTAAAGGCCCGCCCGAACGTGTTTTTGGCTGGCCAACTAAGCGGGGTAGAGGGATATGTCGAATCGAGCGCGACCGGGATCGTGGCGGCGATCAATCTATCCAGGAAGCTTTCCGGGAAGCCTTTCGTCCCCGTGCCGGCGAAGACCATCCTCGGCGGATTGCTGAATTACATCCTCCACGCCTCGACGAGCTATTTCCAACCGATGAACGCGACCTGGTCCTTAATCCCCGGATCAAGCAAGCAAACCCGGGAAAGGGACGTCGAGGATTGCTTAAGCAACATCGGGCGTTACCGCGAGGACATCGATGGCTGATTGGCTGAACCGATATAGCGATTTCCTCGCCTACCAACGGGGTTATTCGGAGAAAAGCATCGCGGCTTATCGGGCGGACATCGCCTCTTTCTTGGCTTATTGCCAAAAGGAAGGGAAGGCTATCCGCCAAGTCAACGAACCTTTCATCCGCGATTACCTCTACCATTGCCTAACCGATAAAAAGCTCAGCAAAAGATCGCTGCAGCGTCATCTTTCGGCCTTACGGGGGTATTTCGATTACCTGTTCAAGAAAGGGGCGGTGTTCGCCAATCCCTTCCGTCAAGTCTCCTCGCCTAAGGATGGCAAGCATTACCCGGAACGGCTGTTTAAGGAGGATGTTGAGCGGCTACTGGAGGAGAACAAAAAGCGGGAGGACGAATTGGCTCTCCGCGACCAAGCGATATTGGAGCTGCTCTTCTCCTCGGGGATCCGGGCGAGCGAATTGGTCGGCTTGACCCTGATCCAAATCGATTTCTCCACCTCCTCCATGCTGATCCACGGGAAGGGGAATAAAGACCGTTACGCCCCTTTCTCCTCTTCAGCCGGCGAGGCTTTGCGGCGATATCTTCGCTCATCCCGCCCATTGTTGCTCCAAAAACGGAAAAACCCGCGGCCATCCGATCGGGTGTTCCTCTCCTCCAAAGGGGAGCCGCTTTCGGTACGGGGGCTCGAATATATCCTCGATTCCATCGAATCCCGGCTGGGGGAGAGTTTGCATCTGCACCCCCATATCCTCCGGCACAGCTTCGCCACCGCCCTTTTAGAAGGCGGAGCCGACCTCCGTTACATCCAAGAGCTGTTGGGCCACGAATCGATCAATACGACCCAGGTTTACACCCACTTAACCCAGCAAGAGCTCTCCGAGCAATACGATAAGTACTTCCCTTCTTTGAAAAAGAAGTGATTTTCCTTGCCTATACGCGCGTATGGGTGGTATATTCCGGCTTGCAGTCGATTTTCGGCTGCCAAAACGCACCCCGTGGATTCGGAGCCTAGTTCCTCTCGGGCCGAAGCAGGCTTAAAAATCGAGCAGGTGGTCATCCGTTGGAAGCGGGGGAGGCCTAAACGAATGGAGGTCACCAACATGAGTGACGAAATCAAGGAAACCGAAGCCGTCGAGACTCCGGCCGAAGAAGCCGCCCCGGCCGAGGAAAACATCATGGCCGCGGTCATGCACGATCCCAACGCCCCGATCATCACCGTCAAGAAGTGCTTAACCGCCGGCGTCCACTTCGGGCATCAGACCCGGAGATGGAACCCGAAGATGGGCAAATTCATCTACGGGGCCCGTAACGGCATCTACATCATCGACCTTAACAAGACCGTCGAACGCGTCAGCGCGTCCTACAAAGCCCTCCGGGCCATCGTCCAAGGCGGCGGCAAGGTCCTCTTCGTCGGGACCAAAGCCCAATCGCAGCAAATCGTCATCGATGAAGCGGTCCGTTCCGGCTCGTTCTACATCACCAACCGCTGGTTAGGCGGCACCCTGACCAATTTCCGGACCATCCAAGGACGGATCAAACGGCTCCGCGACTTAGAGACCGCCTCGGAAGACGGCTCGTGGGATAAGCTCCCGAAGAAGGAAGTCGCCCTCTTGAAGAAAGAGATGGCCAAACTCCAGAAGAACCTTGAGGGCATCAAGGAAATGCGCCGGCTCCCCAACGCCATCGTCTTAGTCGATCCGACCGTCGAGCATAACGCCGTCCTCGAAGCCCATAAGCTCAACATCCCGGTCTTCGCCATCTGCGATACCTCGGATGATCCCGACACCGTCGATTTCCCCCTTCCGTCGAATAACGACGCCACCTCGGCCATCAAGCTCATCATCGGCGTCATGGCCGATGCCATCGTCGAGGCCCGCACCAACGGCGGATTGACCGAAATCGCCTATACCGTCGACGAAGGCGAAGAAGCGACCATGGCCGACGCCATCAAAGTCGCCGACATCGCCGCCGAGCAGCGCCGGGCCGCCATCCGGGCCGCCCGCAAAGCCCGCGAGGAGCATTACGCCAAGATGCAGGCCGAACGGCAAGCCCGTTTCGCCGCCCGCAAAGCCGAAGCGGCCGCCAAAGCCAAAGCCGAAGCGGAAGGAAAGGCCAAACCGGCCGAGGAGAGCAAGTAATATGGCCGTCACCATCGATCAGATCAAAGCCCTCCGTGACCGGACTGGGGCCGGCATCATGGATTGCAAGAAAGCCCTCCTTGAAGTGGATGGCGATATCGAGAAAGCCATCGACGTCCTCCGGGAGAAAGGCATCGCCAAAGCCGCTTCCAAAGCTGGAAGGATCGCCGCCGAAGGCCTAACCCAGATCAAGGTCTGCGACAAGTGCCATAAGGCGGTCATCGTCGAAGTCAACTGTGAGACCGACTTCGTCTCCTCCTCCGACAAATTCCACGATTTGGTCAACCAAGTCGTCGATATCCTGCTCAGCCAATGCCCGGCTACCCTCGAGGATGCCGTCGCTCTTACCAAAGACGCCTTCGCTGAGGCCACCATCGCCATGGGCGAGAAGTTCGTTCTCCGCCGTTACGAGATCATCGAGGCCAAAGAGGGGGAAGCCTTCGGTTCCTATAGCCATATGCAGGGCAAGATCTCTTCCCTCGTCCTCCTTTCCAAGGATGGCGGGGACTTCAACAAGGCCATGGCCATGACCGTCGTCGCCAACAATCCGTCTTATCGGACGATCGGCGAGGTTCCCGCTGAAGTCCGCGAACGGGAAACCAAGATCGCGACCACCGAGGTCGCCGAGGATCCGAAGCTCGTCAACAAGCCGGAGAACATCAAGGCCCAGATCGTCACCCGCAAGGT
This sequence comes from uncultured bacterium, assembly GCA_949296775.1. Taxonomy (GTDB): domain Bacteria; phylum Bacillota_I; class Bacilli_A; order RFN20; family CAG-826; genus Alloenteromonas. The sequence continues at coordinate 31,253 of CASFQA010000003.1, forward strand.
CGATAAGGTCCTCTCCGCCGCTTGCCTTGACGTCCAGCCTTGGGTTTACGACGAGAACAAGACCGTCGGCCAGGTTTGCAAGGAAAACGGCATCGAAGTCCTGAAGTTCGTCCGCTATGCGGTCGGCGAAGGAATCGAGAAACCGGCTTCCGAAGAATAAGAAGACAAGCGCTCCTTCCTCCGAGGGGGCGCTTTTTGTATAATTCATTCCACGGAGAAAACCATGAACTCGATTTACAAACGCATTATCATCAAACTCTCGGGCGAGGCCTTGGCCGATGAGAAGGACAAATTGATTCTCGATTCGGAAAAGCTCAAAAACGTCGCCAAGACGGTCGGGGAGGTTTTGTCGACCGGAACCGAGGTCGGCATCGTCGTCGGGGCGGGCAATATCTGGCGGGGCCGGATGGCGGAGAAAATCGGCATCGAGCCGGCGACCGCCGATTACATGGGGATGCTGGGGACCATCATCAATGCCCTGGCGATTCAAAGCGCCTTGGAGGAGCGGGGCATCGCCTCACGGGTCATGAGTTCGATCAACGTCCCTCAAGTCTGCGAAGCCTATATCCGGCGGAAAGCCACTTCGCATCTTAACAAAAAGATCGTGACCATCTTCGCCGGCGGGACTGGAAACCCTTTCTTCACCACCGACTCGACCGCCACCTTGCGGGCTTTGGAAGTCGGGGCTGACGCGATCTTGATGGCGAAAAACGGGGTTGACGGGGTTTACGATAGCGACCCGCGGTCCAATCCCGAGGCCAAATTGCTCAAGCATCTGACTTTCCATGAAGTGGTGGAGAAAAAGCTGGCGGTTATGGATTTGACCGCCGTCGCGATGCTCGAAGGGAAGAAAGTGGTGGTTCGGGTGTTCAACATGGATGAACCGGACAATTTGCTTAAAGTTCTTTCGGGAGCGGATATCGGTACCGTCATCGCCGAAAACTGATATACTAATCAGGCAAAAACCAACGGAGATATATTTATGGACGCCTACACTAGCGAAGCCGTCAGCAAAATGAACAAGTCGATTGAGTCGCTTAAAGGCTCATTGGCTAAGTTACGGTCCGGCCGGGCCAACCCGGCGATGCTCGATGGCATCAAATGCGATTATTATGGGGAGAAGATGGACATCAGCGCCCTTTGCTCCATCCAAATGCCGGAGCCGCGCCAACTCTATGTCAAGCCGTATTCCCGGGAAGACATCAAGAGCATCGCCGCCGCCATCGCCGGGGCCAACCTCGGGATCAACCCCCAAACCGAAGCCGATGGGATCCGGATCGTCGTCCCGGCGTTGACCGAGGATATCCGCAAGGACATCGCCAAGAAAGCCAAAGCCTTGGGGGAGGAAGCGAAGGTATCGATCCGGAATATCCGCCGCGATATCCTCGGCCTCATCAAAGAGGACGATGGCCTCTCCGACGACTATAAGGAACGGGTCGAGGGCGAAATCCAGAAAGAAGTCGAATCGGCTAACAAGCAAGTCGACGCCATCATCGCCGACAAAACCAAAGAAATCATGACCATCTGATGGTCGGGGGACCTTAGGTCCCCTTTTTATTATTGTCTCAAGAAAGGTATAATCGCTTTGTCTATGAAAAGCGAATTCCATTTAAGCAAGCCATTGTCCCATATCGCCTTCATCATGGATGGGAACGGACGGTGGGCCAAAAGCCATGGCCTACCCCGTTATTTGGGACACAAGAGGGCTTGCGAACGGCTGATTGATATTTACGACGCTTGCCGGGAACAGGGGATCAAGGTCGTTTCCTTTTTCGCCTTCTCGACCGAAAACTGGAATCGTCCGCAGGATGAAATCGATCATCTTATGGATTACCTGGAGGATTTCTTCCACCGGGAAATCAATTACCTGAGGAAGAACGGGTCGAAGATCATTATTTCCGGCGATTTGTCGAGAATCCGGGAAAAGACCCGAAAAGTCTGCTTGGAAGCGATCGAGCTGACCAAGGACAATGACGCCAACATCCTTAACGTCTGCCTGAATTACGGCGGGCGCGATGAGATCGTGCGGGCGGCGAAGAGAATCGCCCTCGATTGCCACGAAGGCCGCCTTGATTTAAAAGACCTCGACGAAAAGCGCTTCGCTTCTTATCTTTATACCGCTTCCTTGCCGGACGTCGATTTGCTTATTCGAACCTCGGGGGAGCAGCGGATATCCAATTTCCTTCTCTATGAGATAGCTTACGCCGAGATTATCTTCACCTCGACTAAGTGGCCGGATTTCGACAAAGAGGCATTGCTTGAATGCTTACGGGAATTCGAAGGGCGCCATCGCCGCTTCGGGGGGCTTGACAATGCCTAACGCGCTGGACGATAAGAAGAAGGCCTCCCTTAGCAGCCGGCTGATCGTGGCCGCCGTTTTGATCGCCGTCTTCGTCCCCTGTTTGATTTTGGGATCGTATTTTTGGCTGGCCTTCGTCTCGGTGGCCCTGATCATCGGAACCTATGAATTGCTCCATTGCACCAAACGGGACTATGGATGGTGGGTTTACCTGATCACCTATGTTTTTGTTCTATGTAACGCCTATTGGTTTCTTCTAAAAGGCAATTACGAGGCGAACGAAGGGATGGATGGGTTCGCCTTCACCCTTAACCCTCCTGGAAGCGGGTTATCTATTTCCGTCTTCGTCTTGGCATTGGATCTTTTCGCCTATTTCGCTTTGGCGATGTTCGATAAGAAGATCAAGGCCGACGATGTGTTTTACCTTTTCGGGATGGGGCTGCTTTTCGCTTTGGGGATGCAATCGATGATGGTCGCCCGCTTCCTGCCTTATGGGTATTTCGCCCTTGAGGGGGCGGGTTTTGATTATTACGGTTCGGCCGTCTTCTTCATTTTCGTGGCCATGGCGACCATCTTCAACGACACCTTTGCCTATTTCGTCGGGATCTTCTTCGGCAAGCATAAGATGATACCGTCCGTCTCTCCCAACAAAACATGGGAGGGGTTCTTCGGCGGTTGGCTTTTGGGCGGGGGCTTCACTTTGGCTTTCGCTTTGCTGTCCGATTATTTCGGTTACCCATTGCTGCCGAGTTTAACGGTCTTCGGCGAGGGATCGCGCTGGTATTTGGTGGTTTTGCTTTCTTTCCTGCTGCCGTTAATAGGGAATCTCGGCGATTTGTCTTTCTCCTATATCAAGCGGCATTTCGACACCAAGGATTTTGGAACGATCCTCCGGGCCCACGGGGGCATCCTCGACCGGGTGGATTCCTTCTCCTTCACCATGATATTCGCCTGTTTGGTGGCCGCGGTTTCCGCTTCAGGATGGGCGATTCTCTAATTATGCGGCAGGTGGTGCTTTTGGGGGCGTCGGGGTCGATTGGGACTCAGACGCTCGATATTATTGAAAAACATCCCGATCGTTTTGTTTTAAAAGCGATTTCCGTCGGCCATCAAGTCGATAAAGTCCCTTTGATCCTCAAGCGTTTCCCGTCGATTGAAAAAGTTTGCGTTATCGAGCTAAAAGACAAAGAAAGACTGCAAAAAGCCTTTCCTTTGCACGAATTTTATTTTGGGGACGAGGGGCTTTTGCGCCTTATCGACTCGACCAGTTCCGATATGGTGGTCAACGCTTTGGTCGGCTTCGCTGGGGTGGCGCCGACTTTAAGGAGCTTGGAAAAGGACAAAATCCTTTGCTTGGCCAATAAGGAATCGCTAGTCGTCGCCGGGGAGCTAGTCAACGGGCTTCGCCAAGCCGGTCATGGCCGCTTGATCCCCATCGATTCCGAGCATGTCGCCATCGCCAAGCTTTTGGATTACGTCGGCCTCGACCAGGCCGCGGAGATATTGATCACCGCATCCGGGGGGCCTTTCCGGGATCGAAAAAGAGAAGAGCTCGCCGATATCACCCCTTTGCAGGCGCTCGCCCATCCGACTTGGCGCATGGGGAAGAAGATCTCCATCGATTCGGCCACGATGATGAATAAGGGCTTCGAGGTTATCGAGGCGGCCTATTTGTTCAACTGGCCGCTGGAGCGGATTAAGATCCTCATCCATCCCGAATCCCACGTCCATTCATTGGTTTTGGGAAAGGACGGGAAATACTATGCCGATGTCTCCGCCCCCGATATGCACGGGCCGATCGAATACGCCTTGATGGAAAAGGATTACCCGTTCATCCCGGTGATCGAAGATCGGCTTTCCGATTACGCCCCTTTCCATTTTCGCCTGTTTGACCCCCAACGTTTTCCGGCCGTCGATTTAGCCTTAAAAGCCTATTCCTCCGGAGGAAATGCCGGGGCGATTTTGAATGGGGCGAACGAAGCGGCGGTCTATTCTTTCCTTAACGGGGAATTGCCCTTCTTGCAAATCGAAGAGGCCGTAGGCTATGCTTTAGCCTCGTTGCCCTTGATAAAGGGCATCGACTACCGAACCTTAAAGGAAACGGACGCGGCGGCCCGGCAAGCGGTGGCTCGCTTCGTCGAAGGGAGCAAGGATTAATGGAAATACTGTTGGCTATTCTTGAGATAATCATCATCCTCGGGGTGTTGATTTCCATCCATGAGGCCGGCCATCTCTCGATGGCTAAGGCCTTTGGGGTATATTGCTTCGAATATTCGATCGGCTTTGGGCCGGCGATCATTCACCGGAAAAGGAAGAAGGGGGAGACCTATTTCTCGTTAAGGGCGATTCCGCTTGGCGGTTATGTCTCGATGTATGGCGAGGATGAAGGCGCCCCGGAAGGTTATGATGCCCCCGATCCCTCACGGTCGCTCAACGCCATCGCCAAATGGAAGAAATGCATCGTTTTGGTGGCCGGCGTCTTCCTCAACTTCGTTTTGGGGTTGGTCCTCATCTTCGTCAGCGATATCGCCTTCCCGCAGTATTACTCAGCTTATCAAAGCGCGCTCGTCGATGACCCGGAGACCACGGTCCTCTATACCCCGGTTTCCCTTTCCGGGGAGCCGTTATCGGTTTTGGAATCCTACATCGAGGATCATCCGGAAGACGGCTTTGCGGCCGAGGAGTATTATCTTGACATCCCTTTGATTTTAAACGGCGGGACTTCGGTTTTGCTTTCCGACGAGGTCTATATCTCCAACAGTTCGGAACCCTACGTGGCCCTATATACCCCCTCGACTTTATTGAAGAATCACGATCTCGCCTCCTCGATCTCCTTTTACCTCGCGAGCGAAGAGGTGGGCGAGGACATGAAGGAACAAGGCATCGATCGCCTCCCCGACCCCGAGAAGCTTTCCGCCGGCGAATCCTATTTGGTCTCCAATGCCGATCCCTCGACGGTCATTACCGTCAATTTGACCATGCTGCCGATCAATGAGGACGGCCTATTCGCGGAAAACCTAGAGAAGCGGGTGACCTTGCCTTTTAAATTCACGATCGAATCTAGCGAGGACGGGCAGAAGCTGTCCTTGCCGGGTTTTGAGATCCAAGCGATCAAGCAATGGCTCGGCTGGAATGGGGCTTGGCGGCAATGGGCGAGCGACGTCCCCGAGGCCTGCGGGGCCATCGTCAAAGGCTTCGCCTCCTTATTCTCCCCCGGCGGCTTCCAGAATCTTTCCGGCATCGTCGGGATGACCGCCGCCCTTCCCAACATCCAAGCGACCGGCGGGGTGGCGATGATCTTCTATTTCGCCGGGTTGCTATCGATTAACCTCGCTTTCTTCAATCTTTTGCCTTTCCCCGGCCTTGACGGATGGGCTTTGTTGGTCACCGTCATCGAAGGGGTCAGCAAGCGCAAAGTGCCGGCCAAAGCCCAAACCATTATGTCGATTATCGGGATGGTGTTGCTTTTCGGCTTGATGATCGCCGTCACCGTCAAGGACATCATTCAGCTGTTCTAGGAGGGATATATGGCCAATCGGATGGATCGTTTCCTAACCTCAATCGGGGTTCCGCGCAGCCTGGGTTTGGATTTGGAATTCGAATTCGTCTCGAAAAACCTTTTCGACCCGAGCCAAATCGATATGGCCATCCATAAGCAGACCCCTTGGGATTACGAGTCATTAGCCCGATTCATCGAAGGGCTGGGCCACATCAACTACAAATACTCCATTCGTTTTTCTTATGAAACCGAGGTCAAAATCGAATCGGCCCGGGAAATCCTCCTCGATTGGGGCAATGACCACCGTTACGGTTTTTCCGACGTCATCGCCAATGGGGCGGAAGAGCTTTGCCTTTTCTATCGTTCCAGCGACGATGCCCATAGCGGAGACGAATTGAAAGAAGCCCAAGACTTCTTCGCCTTCTTGAATTACCCTTATCGGCTTTCGGTCATGGTCGAGACCAGCGAAGAAGAGAAAAAGAAGGAAGAGGAAGAACGCTTAAATCGGCTCAAGGAAGCCGAAGCGACCTTCATTAGTCAAAAAAAGGAAGCCTATCTTCGGGAGAAGATGTGGTCGAAGGGCAATTATCAGGAAGTCGAGAACATCGATAAACTCTATTCGATGGGGGTATGCAACGTCGCCGTCACCGGAATGGCTTTCGGCAACATCGAAGCCCGGAACTCCAAAGCCGGGAAGATGTTCGCCCGTTTCCAAATCGGCGACGACACCGGCGCCATCTCGGTTCGCCTTTTCGAAACCCGGGGGGTCGAACCGGAAGACATCGAGGGGTTGGTCGCCAAATCCAACAAAGGGAAAGCCCTTTTCCCCATCAAAGTGTATGGGGCCTTGCAGGAAGACCGCTTCGATCACGTCCCCGCCATCACCGTCCATAAATTCGAATACCCAGAGGGCATAAAGCTCCGGGAGGACCCTTATCCGCGTAAACGGACCGAGCTCCATCTCCACACCAATATGTCGGCCATGGATGGGGTGGCGAGCATCGCCAGCTATGCCTCGGTGGCCAAGAATATGGGGATGTCGGCCATCGGCGTAACCGACCACGGGGTCGTTCAAAGCTTCCCCGCCGCCCAAACCGCGGGCAAAAAGTACGGCCTTAAGATCGTTTACGGCTGCGAGCTCTACATGATCGAGGACCGCCAGACCATCATCCTCAATCCCGCCCACCGGCCTTTGAAGGGGGCGCGTTTCTGCGTCTTCGATACCGAGACCACCGGTTTATCGTCCCGTTATGACCGCATCATCGAATTCGGCGGGGTCATCGTTGAGGACGGGAAGATCGTCGACCAGTTCAACCAATACTATGATCCGGGCATGCCGATTCCCGAAGAGGCCACCCGCATCAACCACATCACCGACGACATGGTGAGGGGCAAGCCGAAGATCGAGGATGACCTCGAACGCATTTTATCCTTCTTCGGCGATTGCATTCTCGTCGCCCATAACGCCACTTTCGATATCGGGATGGTCAACGCCGCGTTATCGAGGAAGGGGCTGCCCCCTTTAACCAATCCGGTCATCGACACCATGCCGATCTCCCATTATCTATTCCCGGAAGCCGCCCGGCATAGCGAAGGGGCGATGCTGCGGAATTTGGGGCTTGGCAATATCTATTCCGAAGAGGACGCCCATGAGGCGGTTTATGACGCGACTGCCCTTAACGAAGGGTGGAAAGAGATTCTTGAGCGGCTGGAAAAGCAGCATCCGAACTTAGTCCACTCCGACCTGGCGAGCCTTTCCCTTCCCCTCCCTGACCCCGCCGATCCCGATCAGGGGCATTACGAGGCGACGAAAAGAAAATACAACTCCTTCTGCTCCCACCTTCATCCGTATCACGCGACCGTTTGGGTCAAGAACAAAGAGGGCTTAAGCGCCTTATACCGATTGGTGACCGAAGCCCATACTTCCTATTTCTCCCGCGTCCCGAAAACCCCCAAGCGGCTTTTGGAGCAATATCGGGAGAACCTGATCGTCGGTTCGGCCTGCTTCAACGGGGAAATTTTCGAATTGGCCCAAACCAAATCGGCCGAAGAATTGAAAAAAGCGATTGGGTTTTACGACGTTATTGAGATTCAACCAATTGAAAATTACTCCTATTTGATCAACATGGGAATCGTCCGTGATCGGGCCCATCTACTGGAAATACTCAATGACATAATCATGGCGGCTAGGGAACTTGGCAAGCCGATCATCGCCACCGGGGATTGCCATTACGTGAACCCATCCGACAAGATCGTCCGCGACGTTTATATCGGGACTAAGACCCCTTCTTTAGGGCTTCATCCCCTTTCCCCGTCCTCCCGGGCGGACAAGCCGGCCTTTGAGAATCCCGACCAGCATTTACGTTCGACCCAGGAGATGATCGATTCCTTCTCCGCTTGGATCGAGGACAAGGACTTCGTGGAGCAGATCGTCATCGACAACCCGAATAAAATCGCCGAGGAAGTCGAGGCCTTGGAGCCGGTCGTCGACGATTTGTTCAAGCCTGACGCCAACCTTCCCCATTCCGATCGGATACTCCGGGATATGTGCGAGAAGAACTTCGAAGACCGTTATTGCGGCAACCCCGATCCCGAGGTTAAATCCCGGATTGAGGAAGTCCATCAGCGACTTGAGAAAGAGCTCAACGGGATTATCGGCAACGGTTATTCGGTCACCTACATCATCGCCTCGAAGCTAATCAAAATGGCCCATGATGAGCCCGAGCATTATATCGTCGGTTCCCGGGGCTCGGTCGGGTCGAGTTTCGTCGCCACCATGGCCGACATAACCGAAGTCAATCCTTTGCCCCCGCATTACCTTTGCCCCCATTGCCATTATTTTGAGTGGGGCGATGCCAAAACCTACTTGTCCGGTTTCGATTTGCCGGATAAGCAATGCCCCCATTGCGGAGCCACGATGAAAGGCAACGGGCAAAACATCCCCTTCGAGACCTTCCTAGGTTTCCATGCCGATAAGGTTCCGGATATCGACCTGAACTTCGAAGACGAGTCGCAGCATAAAGCCCATAACTACACCAAGATCCTCTTGGGCGAGCATAACGTCTATCGCTGCGGGACCATCGAAACCGTCGCCGAAAAGACGGCTTTCGGTTACGTGAAAGGATATTTCGAGGACCAAGGGCGTGATTGCAACGACCCGATTTTCAAAAACTACATCGCTTATCTGGCGGCCCGTTGCCAAGGGGTCAAGCGAACCACCGGCCAGCATCCCGGCGGGATCATCGTCGTCCCCAGCGACCATTCCCTTTTCGAGTTCACCGCCGTCCAATATCCAGCGAACGACTTGAATTCCGAATGGATGACTACCCATTATGACTTCCATTCGATGCACGATGAGTTGCTTAAGCTCGATATCCTGGGCCACGTCGATCCGATGGCCATGCGTTATTATCGGGATTTCACCGGGGTCCCGATCGAATCGATCCCGATGAACGATAAGAGGGTTCTTTCCCTTTTCACCTCGCCGAAGGAACTTCATTTAAGCGATAACTTCCTCGGGGTTAAGACCGGGGCGTCGGGCTTACCGGAATTCGGGACTGACTTGGCCCAGCGAATGTTGGTGACCGCCAACCCCCAGTGCTTCAATGACCTTCTCATCATCTCGGGCTTGGCCCATGGGACCAACGTCTGGAGCGGCAACGCCGAAGACCTCATCACTTCCGGCCAGACCGACTTGCATGGGGTTATCGGATGCCGCGACGATATCATGACCTATCTGATCAAGATGGGGCTCGACCCCTCGATGTCTTTCAAAATCATGGAGGGGGTCCGAAAGGGCAAAGGGCTTAGTAGCGAACAGGAAGCGGCGATGGTCGAGCATAAGGTGCCGGACTATTACATCGAATCCTGCAAGAAGATCAAATACCTCTTCCCCCGAGGCCACGCGACGGCTTACGTCATGATGGCGGTTCGGGTTGCCTACTTTAAGCTTTATTATCCTTTGGAATTTTACGCCGTTTTCTTCTCCGTTCGCTGCGACGCCTACGAAATCAAAACGATGATCGATGGGATTGATGCGGTCAAGAAACGGATTCAGCAGCTGCAGAGCCGGTTTGGCTCGCGCGATAATCCGCTTTCGCCGAAGGAATCCGATATCCTCGATACCTTGAAAATGGCTTTGGAGATGGAACAAAGAGGTTTCCATTTCGGCAACATCGATCTTTATAAATCCGATGCCAAATTGTTCCTAACCGACAAAGAGCACGGTTGTCTCATCCCTCCGTTTTCGGTTTTGGATAACCTCGGGGAATCCGCCGCCCGTTCGGTCGTCGAGGCCCGTAATGACGGAAGGCGGTTCCTATCGAAGGAAAATCTCAAGAAACGAACCAAATTGAGCGCGACCAATATCGCCGATTTGGATGCTTTGGGGGTTTTGAAAGGTCTAGGGGAAACCGATCAAGCATCAATATTTGATTTCTTATCTTGATAAGGGTATAGTGACGTTCGCGCGAATGCGCATCGGGACGTAGCACAGCTTGGTAGTGCGCCTGGTTCGGGACCAGGAGGTCGCGGGTTCGAACCCCGCCGTTCCGACCAGATGAACAAAGGTGCCGATAAAATCGGCATTTTTTTGTTATGCGTAAGACTATTTGTAAGACTATTCGCAAGACTATTTTTTGCGACGGCAACTTAAAAAAACCTCCGAAATCGGAGGCGGGGAGATGGGTTGCAAACCTACCTGTAGAACTGGTCGATGGCCTCGGCGGTCTCGTTCGGGAATACGTGGGAGTAGGTGTCGAGCGTCTCCTTGGCCGAGGAATGGCGGAGGTGCTTGGAGACGATAAGCGGGCTCACGCCCATGTTGATCAGATGAGTGGCGTAGCTATGCCGAAGGCCGTGGAACCGGATGAAGGGACCCCCGGATGCCTCTTGGACCTTCATCGTCCGCATGACTGTCGTCCTGCCGTCCGCGAAGAACATCGGCTCGCCGGGGGCGGCGGCGAAGCCTGTCCGGTATTCGTCGAGCCTTGAGGAGAGACCGATGGGCAGCGGCAGGGAGCGTTCATCTGGTTGTGTAAACAATTCGAGGGGTCCTCCCCTTTCCTTCGGACGGTTATCCGAGGTTTTTTTGTTTATTTGGTATTTATGGAACTAAGTTTCAGGCAGTGATAATATAGCGGGGCTGTCGCTATAGCTCAGCTGGACAGAGCGGCCGCCTCCTAAGCGGCAGGCCGGAGGTTCGAATCCTCTTAGCGACGCCACTGATTACCGCCTATGGCTCGACCATAGGTTTTTATTTCCGCGCAAACTAAAAATAAAAGGCGCAGAAGCGCCTTCCTTTTTTAAAATCTAAGCTTGTTTATAAAGATCCTTCGACTGAAGCGACGGGGAGAATGAACATCCCGCCTTTAATGGATTTGAAGTGGTTGGTCGCTTCCCGGATGGTAGTTTTCAATTGTTCGACCTTATCGTCGTCGATGACCACGAACAGGGTTAGGTTTCCACTTGGCAGATCGTCGACCAAAGCCCCAAGGGAAATGGCTCCGGAATAGTCGTCATCGAATTTTGGGAGGACATGGTGAAGCCCGCTGGTGGGGATGACGGTCCCGTTATAGCCTTCTTGGGAAAGTTTTCGAAGCAGATCTTCGGTGGCGGGGACGTGGTCAAGAATTGCGAAGAGTAAGGTTTTCATATACGGTCTCCTAACGGCGAGGGTAATATATCATAGGTTGTCCTGCGGTAAAGTAGGGAAATTAAGAGGTTAAGAAATATGGTAATCATTCACGTTAAGGATTATGGGGAATTGAAGCTCTCCCTTGACTGGGAGGCGGCGCCAAATACCTGCGCCAATTTCGTTTTCGTGGCTCGCCAGGGGCTTTACGAAGGAACGGTCTTCCATCGGATCATTAAAAATTTCATGATTCAAGGCGGAGCTTTGGAATTCGTTCAGAAAAAACTCAACTATTCGATTAAAGGTGAGTTCAAGGCCAATGGTGTCGATAATCCTTTAAAGCATGAAAGAGGGGTCATATCCATGGCTCGGACCAGCGACCCGGATTCGGCCACCACTCAGTTTTTCATCGTCCATAAGACCTCGCCGCATCTTGATGGGCAATACGCGGCCTTTGGTAAATTAGAAGACGGCTTTGAGGTATTGGATAAGCTAGCCAGCTTGCCGACCAATGCCTACGATATGCCGCATCCGTTGCCGCTTATTGAAAAGGTCGAGGTCATCGACGAACCCGAACGGGAAGTCGAGACTATCTCAGCATAGTGAGCGGACGATTTCCAAATATGCTTTGGCGGCTTGGCTGAGGCTATTTTCGTCGCGGTATATTAGGTCGAGCCGGTTTTCAATCGGTGGATGCAAAGGGACAAAGGCCAATTCTTTTTCCGCCTTGGCCAGTCCCTCGAGGCCGAGGGCATATCCAAGTCCTTCCTGAACGAGCAAAGTAGCGTTGAACAGGAGATTATATTTCGCCACGATTTTGAGCCCGGTTAGTTTTCCTCCGAAAAAGTTATAGATCGGCGAGGCGGGTCTAAGCGATTGCAGCGAGGTTATCAATGGCTTCCCTTTCAATTGCTCGGCCGTTAGGTAGCTGGCAGAGGCTAAAGCGTCGTCGGCTTTCATGTAGACGCCCCAGTGGTCGTGAAGCGGCAAGTGGAGGAAACCATAACGCTGGAACTCGCCTCGATCGATGACGACCCCGAAATCCAATAAGCCCTTATCTAATTTATCCAAGACGAAGGTTGAGTCTCCCGAGTGGATGGTAAAGGTCACGTGCGAATGCTTTTCCCTAAGTATTTCCGCGGCTTTGGCTAAGGTTTTAAGAGAAGCCGATTCCCCAGCTCCAATGGTGATTTCCCCTTCGATATTGTCTTCGCGGGTTTGTAATTCCTTATTGGTCTTTTTTTCCAATTCGATCAGTTCAGCCGCCCGCAAAGCCAATATTTTTCCTTTTTCCGTCAGCGAAATCGTGCGGGCGCCGCGGATGAATAATTGGCAATTTAGCTCAGCCTCGAGATTCTGCATTTGTTTTGATAGGCTCGGTTGGGTGATGAAAAGCCGTTCAGCTGCTTTCGTTATGCTTTTCTCTTCGCAAATAGTGAGGAAGTAATGTAATTGCCGGAGTTCCATAATTTTAGTTTACCATAACGAAAGACTATGACAACCCATCAAGTATGCGTATTTGAAATGCTTCGGAAAGTCAGGAAAATATCGGCGTATGGATTTAAAAGGCTTCAAGCAACGGTTAAAAGAGAACGATGGTTACATTGATTTTCAGGCGGAAGTTCGGGATTTCATGCATTCAATGGCCGAGGATGCGAGAAAGGTTACGACGGAAATTAATTCAATTTATCACTCTGCGGAAGAGTTAAGGGATTTGATGAGCCGGCTCGTCGGTTATCATCTCGATGATGGATTTAGGCTTTTCCCTCCGATATATACTGACTTTGGGAAGAACATCCATTTGGGAAAAAACGTATTCATTAATTCTGGGTGTTGCTTTCAAGACCAAGGGGGCATCGACATCGGCGATGATTGCTTAATCGGCCATCAGGTGGTGTTCGCTACTTTAAACCATGATTCGGAGCCTCAAAAGCGGGGCAATAACATCGCTAAGCCAATCAAGTTAGGCCAAAACGTTTGGATCGGCGCCCATGCGACTATATTGCCTGGGGTCAGCATCGGCGATCACGCAATTGTGGCGGCCGGTGCGGTGGTGAATAAAGACGTCCCGGCTTTCTCGGTCGTCGCCGGAGTGCCGGCGAAAATCATCAAAATGATTGGGAGGGTATGAATATGAAAAAACACCTATTAGTTTTGCCTTTATTGGCTTTGGCTTCATGCGGCCAGACGGAAGCGAGTTCCGGATCATCCGCTTTGGCTAGCCAGCCCGAGGATTCGCTCCTTAATTCTTCATCCGCGGTAAACATCGATACAGAGCACCGAGTTTTGGTTGCCTATTTCTCCGCCACCGGGACAACTGAAAGGATCGCCGGGCATATTCACGATGGCGTTGACTCTGACTTATTCGAGATCGTTCCGGTCGATCCATACACCAGCGAGGATTTAGATTACTATACCGGCGGCCGCTGCGACCAAGAAAACGCCGATGATACGATTCGGGTCGAAATTGCTAACCAAGTATCGGGAATGGCTTATTATGATACGGTGTTCCTAGGTTATCCGATTTGGTTTGGAAAAGCTCCGAAGATCATTTGGACCTTTCTCGAGGCCTATGATTTCTCCTCCAAGACCATAATCCCATTTTGCACCTCAGGTAGTAGCGGCATCTCAAATTCAGTGGCCAATATCCTTAGCCTGGTACCCTCGTCGACTACTGTTTTGGAAGGGCGGCGGTTCAGCGGTTCGAGCGGGGCCGACGAAGTCGCTACGTGGGCAAAGTCTCAACTTGCGACGATTTAGCATTTGACTTTGGCTAAGCGGAAGGGTACATTTATGTCCGCGCTAGAAAAAAGCGCGGATAATTCTTGGGCCTTTAGCTCAGCTGGGAGAGCGCCTCCATGGCATGGAGGAGGTCGTGGGTTCGAGCCCCATAAGGTCCACCAAAATCTCCTAATCCCGATGTTACGACATCGGTTTTTATTTTGCTTTTTGGCCGCTGGCGCCTTGGGGCTTAATTGGGGGGCCTTGTTCAATTAAGCGTTTGGACGGCAAACATGCTCGCTTTATGCCTCGCCGGGTATTTGTTAAGATAAACGCGAATAAGAAAGGCCATTGTTATGCTAAGCGTTTATCCAAATCGTCTTGTCTATCGGCAAGGGCAAGAGAGGCTAGTGGTGTCAGGTATCTCCAACTTCGCCATCCGGGTGCAAGCTAGTTTGAATTCTTTGCCTCTTGCGTGTTCTTGGGAATTGAAAAATATCGCTTCCGAATGTCAGACAAAGTTTGTTGACATATATGGTTATTTGAATGTCAATGGATTAACCGCTAAAATAAGCCACCATGGCCAATTGTCGTTTCTAAAAGGCGAAGAGGCCGTATTGGAAGAGCGTTATCGTGATTTCGGTTACGATCAACCTCATTCGCCGGCTTTGAAAAGAAAGGCCCGGGAATGGACGGTCCACCCCAATGGCGCTTATTCGCTTTGTCAATCATTCGAAGGGGACCCCAATGAAAAATTTTATGGGATGGGGCAATATCAGATGCCTTACCTAAATTTATCTGGGTGTCATTTAGAGCTCGCCCAAAGGAATTCTCAGGTCAGCATCCCTTTCTTCCTATCTTCGAAAGGATATGGCCTAGTTTGGAATAATCCGGCGATTGGGGAAGCTTATTTTGGAAAGGACGGGATCGAGTTTAAAGCCTATTCGACCCATCGTCTTGACTATGTTGTCATAACTGGCGATTCGCCGAAAGAGATACTAGAGCATTATACCGAGCTCGTTGGGCGGGCGCCAAAATTCCCCCAAGGCCTTCTTGGGCTTTGGCAAAGCAAGTTGCGATATCGGACTCCAGAGGAGATTAACGCAGTTTTGGATGGCTACGCCATTAGGAAGCTGCCATTATCCATGCTAGTCATCGATTTCTTCCACTGGACTAGGCAAGGCGAATGGGAATTTGACCAAAAATATTGGGCAAATCTTAGAGATTCAGTCATTAAAGCCCGTAAAAATCTGGTTAATTTAATGGTTTCGATTTGGCCGACCGTTGATAAAAAATCTAAGTATTACGATGAATTGCTTAATATGGGCGGCCTTCTTAAACCGATTAAGGGAACCCAATCATATGATTACAATGGCGATTGCTTGATCGTGGATTTCACTTCGGATTGGGCAAAGGATTTCGTTTATGAAAAAGCTCGGGCTTCCTACGAAGATCAAGGCATAGATTACTATTGGCTTGACCAGGCGGAGCCGGAATTCACCGCCTATGATTTCGATAATCATCTTTATTCCCTTGGCCCCTCTTTAGAAGTGGCCAATGTCTATCCCCTCCATTACTTAAGGGCTTTTTCTTCCCATGCCAAAGTCAACAAAAAACTATGTTTGATCCGGTCGAGTTGGTTGGGCGCTCAAGCAGAGGGCGCCCTTCTTTGGTCGGGCGATGTGCCGGGCACCTTTGAATCGATGAAGGATCAATTCGCCGCCTCTTTAAATGCGGGGATCGCCGGGCAAGCCTGGTGGACTTCCGATATCGGTGGATTTACCGGAAACGTCAATGATCCAGTTTGGAGAGAATTGTTGATACGCTGGTTTGAGTGGTCGGTATTCACGCCGGTATTAAGGATGCATGGCGATCGGCAACCTCACGATATTCCTCCGCTCGATAATCGTAATATTGGGGGAGGCTTCGCTCCGACCGGGCGTCCAAACGAGATTTGGGCATTTGGCGATGACGTTTATTCGATGTTGAAGGAGAACTTGTTGCTCCGGGAATCGCTTAAGCCATATGTCTCTTCTTTGTTTGATCAAGCAAACGAACATGGTTGGCCGTTAATGAGGCCGATGTTTTTCGAATACCCGGAGGATTCCGATTGTTGGGGTATCGAGGATCAATACATGTTCGGATCCGCTTACCTAGTCGCCCCGATATTCGCTTTTGGGGCACGGGCCCGCGATGTGTATTTGCCCGTTGGCCGCTGGCAAAACATTCACACTTCGGAAATCTTTGTTGGTCCAGCTCAAATCAAGGTGGCTTGCCCTTTAAATCAAATCGCCGTCTTTAAATCTGTTTAGTTTTTGGATTCGTTGACAAGGGTTTATATTAATGATTGATTGTTGGAGGTAGTTTAATGAGTAAAACCATTTCCGTCCTTGGCCTTGTCCTCATCAGTTTGGCTTTATTCGGCTGTGGGCCTGATCTTTCTTCTACCCCGGATATCTCGCCTACGCCCGGTGACTCTTCCATTGAAAATCCCGACTCGGAAGACAGCATAACCGCAACTCAGGAATTCGTCATAAACAGCAGTGATAATGGTTTGAGCGCCGAGAAAACTTCTTACACTTTTGCGACTTTGCAACCCGGCGACCAATTCCCTCCCGCGGCTTCGATTCGGCTAACCGCCGATAGCCGGTGGGCGGTATGCACCGCACTCAATGAGCGTTATACCAAAATCACCGTCGAAAACAGCGATGTTTTGCCTGATGGTTCAATCAAATGGGGTATTGTGACCAAAGATGATTTAGGGATTGGAAACGAATCTAACGAGATTGCCGCCATCGACTTGACGTTGGACCGGGCGATGATTAAACCTGGCCAAAGCAAGCTTAAGTTTGAGACCCGGGGACATAACGGCAGTAGCGGCGTCACCGGCAAGATCACGGCCATTTGCCTTGATATCGTCGTCAAGGAGTTTGGCTCTATTGAGGTTGATACTTATACAGTCAATCTTAGTCTCGATCTTTCCGCGCTTCCTTCGATCATTGATGAGACAGGAACCGACGCGGCTTCTTTGAGCTGGACAATCACCGATGCGGCGGAGGAAGCCGATGTCTACGGCTATTCCGCCGATTATTCCCGGAGCGTCGATTTCCAAGCTGATGATTCGATAACCCGGATTTCGGATATGAAGTTCGCCGTCGGCCATAGTTATGACACTTGGGTGTTCATCGAAGGCGAGGTTCGGGTTTGGATTTCTCTTTTGCCGGATGACGAAAGCAAAGATTACGTTTTGACCCCGAGGGAAGATAACGCCCAATCGGCTTTAACGGTTTCTAAGGATAACCTGACAATCAACGCCAAACTCGGCGATTATTTCTCGCTTAAGTAATTTAAACCTGCAATTTGTTTTTCAAAATAACGACGTTTTTGCCTATATTTTTCGCCTAAGTGCCATTTTTGCGCCCTTTTTGCTATAGTAAAAACACTTTAAGGAGGATCACGATGACTATGCAATTAAGAGCGATTGAACTAGATGACCTTAAGCAACTTCAAATCATGCTAAAGGATTTTTGGTCAACTCAGTTGGTGGAGGCTTCGAAAGCCGATATCCTCGAGGATATACGTCGGATGCTGAGCCCGAAATGCTATTCCTATATCATCGATGTCGACGGGGAGGCGGCCGGCTTTATTCATGTGAATGAGAAATACGGTTACGTCAACAACATCGAATATCTTTATATTAAGCCCGAATATCGAGGGCAAGGCCTCGGCTCATTTGCCCTTAACGAAATAAAGAAGATACTTTTCGCCGATGGTTTGGAACGCGTCCAAATTGAGGCTAATCCATCAAATCTAAAGGCCTTAAAGCTTTATCATCGACTTGGCTTCGACAACATCGATACCTTGACATTATCGACCGAGATCATCGGCAAGACCGAAGTCAAAACCGTCTTTGGCCTCGATTTTAAAATCAACGAGATAAATTTGTTCGCCCACAAAAAGAAGTGATACCTTCGTTGGCTTAAGGTCGTCTAGGCCAAGGATGGGAGCAAAAAGAAGGAACACATCTTCTCGATTTTCGCCTTGTCCGCCAAGCCGAATTCAAAGCAACGGGCCTTGATCTCGATTCCATCGAGCAGATCGGTGTAATAAATCCCGATTGGCTTTTCGCCGGCGATTTCCTTGATATATGGGAGGAGCTGAGTGAATGATGTCTTTTCCGACGGGTAATCAAGTTTGATGGCCATTTTGTATCCGAACAACCCCTTTTTAACTTCGTCATAGCTCGGGTGGGCTTTTTGGCCATTCACGCCGCCAAGGTGGGCGGAGGAAACGCCAGGCAGGGTTTGGAAACGCGCCGTTTCCTCCTCAATCCGATCGAAACTGATGTAGATGGTCTTCTTCATAACGGGCGTTATTATAAGGCAACCTTTATTTATTCTTGCTAAAAAAGGATAATTCGCTCATATGAAGAAAAGCAAAGTCGATGATTTGGGGTTAACGATCGAAGAAGAGTTGCCCCTTCTTTACGGTGATGGAAACTGGAATTTCCATGGAGTGCCCTCGTTGGAATTGCCGGGGGTCAGCATGCGCGATGGGCCGTTGGGATTAAGAATGTCCGATGTCTCGACCGCCTTAGATTCCAATGTGACCCTTCCCTCGACCTGTTACCCCTCGCCTTCTTTGTTGGCTTGTTCCTTCGATCCTTCGTTGATGGAGGAAGTCGGGTCATCAATGGGACGGGATTGCCGGCAAAATAAGGTGAATGTCCTTTTGGCTCCCGCCATCAACATCAAACGCAATCCTCTGTGCGGACGGAATTTCGAATATTACTCGGAAGACCCATATTTGACTGGCAAGCTGGCCAGCGGCTTCATCAAGGGCCTGCAAAAAGAAGGGGTCGGGGCTTGCCTTAAGCATTTCGCCTGCAACTCGCAGGAAAACGGAAGGATGGTCAATGATTCCATCGTCGACGAACGGGCGCTGCATGAGCTTTACCTTAAAGGCTTTGAGATCGCCATCACCGAGGGTCGGCCTTGGACGTTGATGACGAGTTACAACAAAATCAACGGGACTTACGTTTCCGATTCCGATTATCTGCTAAAGGATCTGCTTCGGAACGAATGGCATTATAACGGAGTCGTCATGTCGGATTGGGGCGGGACCGCCCATTTCGTTCGTTCCCATAATTATGGCTTGGATGTCGAGATGCCTTGCTTAATCGACCGAAGCAAGGATCTGCTTCGCGCCATTCGGGCGGGGAAACTCGACCGCCATGCGGTCAAAACCACCGCCGAGCGGATCATCGCTTTATCAAAACGAGTCAAAATCCAAAGCGATAAACCCTTTGATTATTCCGAGGATAAGGCGGCGGAAGTGGCTTTGCAAGCCGCGCTTAATTCCCTTGTCTTGCTTCAAAATGATGGCGTCCTTCCCCTAAAAAATGGGCTTGCTGACGCCGCGATCATCGGCTCGCTGGCCAAGCGGCTGCGGATTACCGGCGGCGGCTCTTCCTGCGTGAGCCCCCTTCACGAGGCCAGCTTCCTTGATTGCTTGAAAGACGATGAGCAGAAGAACTACGCCCCTGGGTACTCCTTTAATCCTAAAGACGACCAAGAGGCTTTGCGGATCGAGGCGGCTGATTTAGCGGCTAAGAAGCAAACGGTCATCTTGTTTTTGGGGTTAAGTGACCATAATGAATCGGAAGGGTTCGACCGGGAGACTTTATGTCTTCCCGAAGAGCAGCTTCGCCTTTTCGATTCCCTATACTCGGTCAATCAAAACATCATCGTCGTCTTAAACGTCGGTGCCCCGGTCGAACTGCCTTTCGCCGATAAATGCCGGGCGATATTGCTTTGCTATTTGCCGGGCCAAGAAGGGGGCGAGGCCATCCGGCGGATCATCGAGGGCGAGGCTTCCCCCTCGGGCAAACTGGCCGAGACCTGGCCGATTCATCTTTCCGATGTTCCCTCTTTCGGGTTTTACCCAGGGACGGAAGTCCAATCGATTTACCGGGAATCGATCTATGTCGGCTACCGTTATTATCTTTCCTGCGAGAAGAAGACCCGTTTCCCCTTTGGGCACGGCTTAAGCTATGGCAAATTCAAATACGGCAAGTTGACTCTTTCTGATAGAACCATCGAAGAGGGGAAGGAAGTCAAGGCCAGCATCGAGGTCACCAACTCCTCCGACGTCGCTTCCGCCTTGACGGTCATGCTTTTCCTTGAGCCGACCGAAGGCAATGTCTTTAAGGCCAAGCGGACCCTCATCGGGTTCCAAAAACAAACATTCGGCCCAAAAGAGACCAAAATTTACGAGTTCTCCATCCCATATATGGCTTTATCCCATTACGATATCGGCACCTCCGCTTTCTTAGTCGAAGGGGGTAAATACCAAATCGAGGCTTGCTCTGATGCTGAAACCGTCGAGTCAAAGGCCTGCCTAAAAGCCATCTCGCCTGATCAATTCGCTTCCAAGATGATGTCGATGCCGATTTATTATAACGTCCCCAAAGGCGGTTTCCTCCAATACGACAACGATTTCGAGGATTTGCTCGGTCACCATGTCTCCATTGCCAAGGACCCCCGGAGCCGCCCCTATACTTTGGATTCGACTTTCGGCGATATCTCCTCGACTTGGATTGGGAAGATATTGATGAAGAAGGCTCGAGCCAGTTTCCCCGTCGATGAGAATAACGGCTTCTCGATAATGGTTAGCCGTTCGATCGCCGCCACGCCGATAAGGAACATCGTGATGAACGGATATAGCCAAAAATTCGCTTTGGCGGTGGTCGATTTCGCCAACGGGCATATGCTAAAAGGCTTATTTCATTTGCTGTTCGGGGTTCAGCGACGTGATCTTTGATTTTCTTTTCGGAAAGGCCCTTCAGAAGGTTTTTGGGAAGCGGGGCGATGGCTTAGCCAGTTTCCGTTATCCGCCGATCAGCTCTTTCGGGGTGAAGACCGAGCCTTTTTCCTTTCTTAGCGAAGGCACCCTCATCAATGGCGAGGTCGCCTATCCAAACGCCGATCCGCGAGGCTTAGTCGTCTTCTTTCATGGGTTGGGGGCCGGTTATACCGCCTATTCCCAGGAAATCGCCTATTATGCCCGTAATGGCTATTTGGTTTATGCCTTCGACTACCACGGCTGCATGACTTCATTGGGGCGGGATATGGTTGATCTTGGTCATCCCCTGCTTGACCAAAAGGCCTTTTTCGCCTATTTAGACGCCCAAGAAGCGGCGAAAGGGTTGGCCCGTTATTCGATCGGCCATTCTTGGGGCGGGTATCTTTCTTCGGCCGCCTTGGCCTTTCCGGAGTACCGGATCGAGAAAGCCATATCATTCGCCGGCTTCCTCGATATTGCCTCGATCATCTTATATAGCGCCCCGACCCTTAAGAAAATGAAAGGGCGGATCAGCGCTTATTTTTCCAGCCGCTACGGAGCGGTGGCGGGCTCTTCGATCATCGAGGTGGCGAGGGCAAGCGGGAAGCCGTTGCTCTATATCCAAGGAGACGAGGATACGATGGTGCCCTTTTCCGATAGTTTGCTCGCCCTCCGGGAAGCGGGGCTGCCCAACGTTGAGACGGTGGTGGCAAATAGGCGGGGCCATCAACCGTATTGGAAAATAGAAAGCTATCGTTATTTCAAGCAGATCAACGAGCAATACAAGCCCGGTTCCTACGACCGTGACCCTAATTTCTTCATTGATTATGCTCGACTTCAGCAAGACGACCCGATAATTATGAAAAGGACAATCGACTTTTTGAAACTAGGGTAGTAGAATACCGCCCGTGCACTGGTGGCGGAACTGGTATACGCGCTAGTCTCAGGAGCTAGTCGGGCTTCCCGGTGTGAGTTCAAATCTCATCCAGTGCACCATATAATTGGCTGCTGCGCTCATAGCTCAGTTGGATAGAGTGCAAGCCTCCGAAGCTTGAGGTCGGGCGTTCGAGTCGCCCTGGGCGCGCCAAATTGAAAATAACCTCGATTAGTTCGAGGTTTTTTTGTTTAATAGACGGATAAATATAAAGGTCTTTGCGTGTTGCTTCCGCTTTCTATCCTAACGCCAGTTTCCCAAAGCCCATGCGATGCCTTTGGCCATTCGCCTCTCGCCGTCGACGAAATGATTGCCGTGGTTCATCTCGAATATCGTCTTGATTCCTTTTTCCTCCAAAAAGCGGCGGAAGGCTAAGGTATTGTCCTCGACCGGCTGGAGAATCCTGTTTTTCGTTTTCTTTTCCTTATCCCCTAAAGACAAGTAGACGGAATTGACGGTAGGGGAAAGCCGATTCTTTCTCGCAAAGTCCAGGAAGCCTGGATACCAAAGCGAACCCGAGGCTGATACTAAGGATGCGAAGCGGTCGGTCTTAAAACCGGCGTATAAAGCGAATAAGCCCCCTAGCGAATAGCCGGCGATGATCCTTACTTTTGGCTTCAGCCCATTATTTCCTTCCAAAGAGGGCAAAAGCTTCTCCAGCAGATAAGCGAGGTATTCATCGGCTTTCCCTTGGCAGGGGGTGTCGTTTTGGCTGATCCTTTCGATGGGCCAAGGGGTCAGGTCATCGTCCCAACGGAGGTTGGAAATGACGACGAGGTTGGCTTCAGGGGCTTGGAGTTTTCCTAATTCTTCCTTGATGGCTGCCCCGTCCTTCATATAGGAATTGAGGACGACCAAAGGGAGACTCGGATCGGAACCGAGGAACGTTTCAAGCGTCAAATCATCTCTTTCCATCAGGTCTATAGAACATGTAGTAGTTCTTCAGCTCAAAGCCGAGCTTTTGATACAACGGGCGGCCGGCCCTTGATGACTCGAGGTAGATTTTGCCGACTCCAGCCTGTTTAGCTTCTTCCATCAGTTTTTTCATGATCAGTCGGCCAAACCCGCGTTTCCGCAGCGACTCATCGACGTAGACGTTCATCAAAAACGCCACCTTGCCGGATTTATTCTCCGGGGATGGGAGTTCTTTTTGATAGCATATATCCCCCGATCCGACGATTCTTTCGCCATCGAATAAGCCATAGGCTACATGGCGGAGGTTCCGACATCCCTCGATAAATTCCTGCTTGTTGCCCTCTTTGATCTTTGCTTGCTCTTCATTGCTATAGACCGAATAGCAGGCGAATACTTCCTTAAGCACCTTCTGCCTTTGGTCGGCCCAGGCTTCGGCTTCGTTCAGCCCGAATTTTCGTAAATTGAAGCGCAGGGACCGTCGATCGAGCTTACCGTTTTCGGTCAAAGGCATCTTGGGCAAGAAAACGAAATGCTCCGGAATCATATAAGGAGGCAGATAAGCGCTTAGCTCATCTTTAATCTGCTCTTCCTTAAAAGGGGAGACCAAACAGGCTTTAAGGTGGGCTAATCCTTCCTCATCGTAAACGGCGACGACCGCGGCCTCGCTTGCCAGCCCTTTGTTCAGGATGAGGTTTTCAACCTCCATCGGCTCGACCCGTTTGCCATAGATCATGACCTGAGCATCATTCCGCTTGAGGAAGTTGAGGTCGCCCTCTTCGTCGTAATAGGCGAGGTCGCCGCTTCGGAAGGACGGAACGCCATCGATCGTAAGATATCCTTGGCGGAGATTGCCGACGTAGCCTAAGCCTACCCCGGCCCCCTGGATGATGATCTCGCCTATTTGGTTCGGCTTATTTATCCTCTGCCCGTCTTTTTCCAAATAGACCTGATACCCTTCGATGCCTTTTCCGATTGGGAAGGTCCCATCCGGATTGGGCGTTTTCACCGTGGAATCGCAATAGGTGCAGCAAACGGTGGTCTCGCTTGGGCCATAGGTGTTGTAAACCTTAAACCGCTTCCGGATTTTATCGACGTAAGAAGCCCGCAAAACATCACCACCGGAGATGAATAAACGGAAACAGCCCGGCAAATCGTCTCGGGAATTCCATTCTTTGAACAAATAGGGGAAGGAAGAAACGACAGTTACCTCTTTTTCTTCGCAAAACTTTAATAAACGTTCAGTATTTTGCTTGGTTTCATCGTTTGGGATTGCGAGGCTCGCCCCGTTAAGAAGGGAAGCGAAAACCTCTTCGGTGAAGATATCGAAGGTACATACCGAATGCTGCAGAAAAGTGTCGGTATTCCTTAGATGGAATTCGTTTTGGAAGGCTTTGACGTAGCCGAGGATATTGTCTTCGGCGATCATCACTCCCTTCGGTTTGCCAGTTGAGCCGGAGGTGAAGAGGATATAGGCTAATCCGTGAACGCCTTTGGGCTCCTTGGGCTGATCAGGGCTCCATATTCCGATTTGAGGCAAAGAAGGGCAGAACTGAGGGCTCGGCGCATCGAGGAAGAGGCAATCGGCTTGGCCGATCCCCATCATCTTTTCGATTCGTTTGCTAGGGAAGTCGGGCTCAGCGATGATATAGGCGAGACCCGATTTCAAGGCGGCGAAGATGGCAGCGAGTTGCTGCGGCCCATGTTTCATGACGATCCCGACTCGTTTCGCTTCCAAGGGTATCTTGCGGCTGAAATGCTCAATCAAGCTCAAAAAGTCGGAGTAGGTATAGTCTTTTTCCTCCGTCTTGAGGCAAATAGCGCTTGGGGCGCCATTCGCGATGGATAGCAGACGTTCGTAAATTTTCATCTTATTATTTTAGACTTTTTTCTCTTGGATAAAAACCTAATGAGAGATATATAGAAATAGGAATAATCAAACAGTCTTTGAAATAAGTTCAATGTCTCATTGAAGTGACTTTGAAGTAGACATTGAAGTGAGATTGAAGTAAACATTGAAATTACATTGAAAACTTGGTCGAACTTGGTAACATATTACTGAGGTTAATTTATGTTTCTTAAAGATATCTACCCGTTCTTCAAGATAGAGGATAAAACTATTGAGTGTAAGCTTCGTCTTAACGACGATTCGTTTTCTTGGCTTAAAACCGTCGCCGGCTTTGCCAATAGCGGAGGCGGGGTCTTATTTGTCGGGGTCAAGCCAGATGATTTCTCTCTCGCGGGCATGGACTTGTCTACCGCGGATAAGCAAAAGCAGCTTTTTTATCAAAATGTTAAAAACCGCATTCAGGCTGATTTGCATATTTCAACCGATCTTTTGTCATATGCCGATTCCGGGCATGATCTTTATGTTTTAAAAATCAACGTTGAGGAATCGGACAAGAAGCCGGTTATCCTCATGCATCAGGGTTTTCCGATGGTTTTCGTCCGAAATGACGGATTCACTTCTCCCGCGACCCAGGAAGAGTTGGTTTTCATGTCGACCCGTCATGAGCAAACTCATTTTGATGAGATGACAACCGACATTCCCTTCTCTATTGATGACTTTCACGATTTAGATGCTTTTAGGTTTTCTCGGACCAATCAGCATTTGAACGCGAAGGAGTTGGAATCCTTGCCGTTTTTCGATAAGGATGGGAAGCTTTATCGTGGCTCATCTCTGTTTTCGGATTCCTGCGATGAAGCCAATACTAAGATTGTTTGCTCGGTTTACCCCGGTTTCACCAGGGGAAGCGATTTGGTCATTGCCAGCAATTCCTTTGTTGGCAACCTAGTGCAAGGGTACGAGTTCATGAACGAGTTTGTTCGCACGAGGATGAACCGCGGCTTTTTGAAAACCGGGGATGGCCGGATCGACGTCGATGCCTATCCGGAACGGGCTCTATTCGAGGCGATCATCAACTCTTTGGCCCATCGCGATTATTTCATTCCCGGATCGCAGATTTCTTTGGACATGTTCAAAGATCGGCTTGTCATTACTTCTCCTGGCTCTTACTATCAAAGCGGCCCTTTAAAGCCGACTTATGATTTAGCGGGTTTCGCTTCCCGACGACGAAATGAATATATTTGCCGTATTTTCTGTTATTGCAAGGCGATGGAAGCCAAAGGGACTGGGTTTGAGCGGATTGTAAGTGACTACGCTTCCGCCGATGAACGCCATAAGCCTTTCATTTATTCTAAGAACTCTTTATTTTCCATCGTTCTCCCGGATTTGACTTATGCCGCCGGGGTCAGCATTGAAACGGACTCGATTTCCGTTCTGTCGGAAAATTTGCTGACCTCTAAGTATGATTTGGAGATACTTTCCTATTGCTATGGGGCGAATCGGGACGTAAAGGATATCGCTAAGCATATCGGCCTCACCAATTCATCCTATCTTCGGAATGTCATTATTGGGAATTTGATCAAAATAGGCTATTTAGATTCTATAAAAATCGGCAACGCCCAATTCTTCTCATCCAATAAAGAAAAAGTAACTTTGAAATAGTGTTTGAAATAAGTTCAATGTCTCATTGAAGTGACTTTGAAGTACGCCTATTTGTCGCCGGAAGTTAAAAAAACCGACCTTTGATTTCGGTCGGATCTTGCTAATTTGGTGCCCGAGGCCGGACTCGAACCGGCACGAGTTCATCACTCAGCGGATTTTGAGTCCGCCGCGTCTACCATTCCACCACACGGGCGCGAAGTGGATTATATAACGGACCCCGCCGATTGCCAAAACTTTTCTTAACCGACGTTGGTGAAAGCGATGGAGTAGGCATAGGCCGCCCGTTCAATCTCGGGGTCGCTGTTCTCGATGCGGAAGTAGGGGTAGACGGCATCGAAATCGTAGATCCAAACGTATTCCTCATTATCTCCGGTGTCGCCATTAGGAACTTCCGAATATTCATTTGGGTTCATTTCCATCCCGGCATAGACAATCGGCATAGCGATGACGGGGTTCCACTGGTTCCGTTTATCAAGCAAGGTGATGATGACCCGGTTATGGCCTAGCGGATCGGTATTGTATATCTCTCCGTCGGCTTTATGCATTTGGATGGTGCCGGCGTTTTCCCCGTTGCCTTGCTGGACGTAATTGAGGTGGAAGCCGA
The DNA here is from genome assembly GCA_949296775.1 of uncultured bacterium. GTDB lineage: Bacteria > Bacillota_I > Bacilli_A > RFN20 > CAG-826 > Alloenteromonas. Next base: position 58,205 of record CASFQA010000003.1, read on the forward strand.
TGCCGTCGACCTCGATGTCCTCATCAATGAGGTAACTGCTTTCACTGGTGGAGGGTATGTCTTCCCTGGTTATGGAAAGATCGGCTTTGGCTTCGACGGATGGGCTCTCCTCCGAGGAAGTGGTTGAGGAAGTCGATGCCGAAGTTGGGCTCGATTCAGATGGGGGAGTCTCGCTTTCCGAAGAACTCTGACTTTCGCTTGGGGCCGGGCTTGAACTGGAGACCGTTCCCCGACAAGAAGCGAGGAATAGGGGCAACAAGAGAAGACAAAACTTTTTCATAACGGTTTTAGGATAACAAAAACCTAGCCGCGAGGCTAGGTCATTCGGCTTGGTAACCGGCCGCTTCAATCGCGGCGACGAGCTTGGCTTTGTCGAGGTTTTCGCCTTTTACGACGGCTTGCTGGTTATCTAAGCTGACTTCGGCCGAATCGACGCCGGCTTCCTTTTCCAAGGCCTCCTTGACGTGGGCGACGCAATGCATGCACATCATGCCGCTCACCTTGAGGGTTATCTCCATTTCCTTCACCTCCTTTCGTTTATCAATGCTTATCGGACAAGCGGTAGGGTACAAATCCTCGCTTAGCTGGATATGGTTTCGTTTTCTTGCGCCTTTATCTAAGGACAATAGATTTAGCCGAAGGGCGTTCAAGACGACGGTGAGCGAGCTTAACGACATGGCGGCCGCCCCCATCCATGGCCGCATCTTGGCCATGCCGACGCTGGAGAATACCCCGGCCGCAATCGGGATCATGATGAGGTTGTAAATGAAGGCCCAAAAAAGGTTTTCCTTGATATTGAGCAAGGTTTTCCTGGATAGCCTGATCGCTTTAACCGCATCGGATAGCTTGGATGAGGCGATGACGACGTCGGCGGAATCGATGGCGATATCCGAGCCGGAGCCGATGGCGATGCCGATATCGGCTTCGGTAAGGCTTGGGGCGTCGTTAATCCCGTCCCCGACCATAATGACTTTCCCTTTCTTCTTGAGCTCTCGGATGGCTGCTAGTTTGCCGCCCGGCAATAAGGAAGCGACTACCTGATCGATCCCCACTTCAATGGCGACCGAACGGGCCACCGTGGCATTGTCCCCGGTGAGCATGACCGGGATGATCCCCATTTCCTTGAGGGCGGCGATGGCGGATTTGCTGTCTTCTTTTATCTCATCCGCCGCTCCGATAGCCCCGAGGTATTCCCCTTGCTTAGCGAAGAGCAATGGGGTCGCGCCCAATAGGGAGATTTCCTGGTAATCGGCTTCGGCCAAAGGGGTATCGGCCTTGATTTCTTTTAGCAATTCCAAATTGCCGCCATAATAGGTGATGCCGTTTATTTCGGCTTGGACCCCGCGACCAGGAATTGTTTGGAAGCGGGTGACTTCTTTTTCGATTAGATTACGATTTGCGGCCTCTTTTTTAATAGCCTTGGCCAAAGGATGCTCGGATGCGGATTCGACCGCAAAAGCCAAGGATAAAAACTCGTTTTCATTAGTTTTGCACCGGATTTGGGTTACCCTTGGTTCCCCTTTGGTGATGGTCCCGGTCTTGTCGAGGACGACGATTTCCGCCTTTCCGGTCTCCTCTAAAGCCGTCGCGGTTTTGAATAAGATACCCTGCTTGGCCCCCCGACCGGAGCCGACCATTATCCCGACTGGGGTGGCGAGCCCTAAGGCGCAGGGACAGGATATGACTAAGACCGCGATCCCCTTCTCCAAAGCGTAAGTGAACAGGGATTCGGATTCGAAGTTCGCGTTGACGAAGTCTTTCCCGAATAATAGCCAGAAGACGAAGACGACGAGGGCGATCAGGATGACGGCGGGGACGAAGATCCCGGACACCTTATCGGCGATGCGGGCGATGGGGGCTTTGGAGGAAGACGCTTCCTCGACCATCTTGACGATTTGGCTTAAGGTCGTTTCCTCGCCGGTCCGCGTGGCCTTAATGGTCAAGGCTCCGGTTTGGTTGATGGTCGCGGTGTTGACCTCGTCGCCTTCTTTCTTATCCACCGGCATCGATTCCCCGGTAAGGGAGGACTCGTCAACCGAGGAGGAGCCTAGGAGGACGATTCCGTCGGCCGGGAAGGATTCGCCGGGGTAGATGAGCAGCTCATCCCCGGCTTTGATTTCTTCAATTCCCACGTCTTTGATTTGGCCGTCCTTTTTCAGATGGGCGGTTTTGGGCGAGAGGGAAAGCAAGGCCGAGAGGGCGCTGGTGGTTTTGCCTTTGGAATAACTCTCCAACGTCTTCCCGACGGTGATCAAGGCGACGACGGTGCCGGCGGTCTCGAAGTTGAAGTTCATCGATATTTCCATGATCGCGCGGTAGGTCGAAGGGTCTTGGTACCCGGTTGCGGAGACGTAATAAGCCATCTCCAGCAATAGGGCGAAGCTATATAGGAAAGCGACCCCCGATCCCAGACTGACCAAGGTATCCATATTGGGCGAACGGTGGAGCAAGGCCTTGAAGCCGGAGACGAAATAATGACGGTTTATGACCATGATGGCCAGGCTTAGGGCCATTTCGATTAGGCCTAATAGGAGGGGGTAATCAACTAAGGCCCCGATGTTCCAGCCTAACATCGCCCCCATCGCCAGGTAGAAAAGCGGAACGAGGAGGATTAGCGAGGCGATGAGGCGGAATAGCAATGGCTTGGTGAGGCTATTTTTATCCGTCTTGGCCTCGGCTTTCTTTTCTTTGGCGAGGGCCGCCCCGTACCCGGCTTTCTCGACCGCCTCGATTATCGATTCGATTGAAGATGGCGCATCGAACTCGACGGCCATCGCATTGGTCAGCAGGTTGACTTCGACTTGGCGGACCCCCTCTAGCTTGGCGACCGCTTTCTCCACCCGGGACGAGCAGGCGGCGCAGGACATCCCGGTTATATTGAAACGTTCCTTCATTTATTTTAGTCTCCGCAGCAAAGCGAAGGATTCGAGCAAAGCCGAATCATCCCCGCCCATGAGCTTATCCTTGACGCAGGTTAGCATATGGGTTTTGTAAACCCTGGTGGCGATTTCCCTAATCGCCCCCTCGACCGCCGAAATCTGGCAGAGGATATCGCCGCAATAACGATCCTCCTCCAGCATATTCTTGATCCCTTCCATTTGGCCGACGACCCGTGAGCAGCGTTTTATTAGGTCCGCTTTTTCCTTTTCATCGCGGGGTTTGTCTTTCTTCTTGCAGCATTCCATAGGGTCAATATATACCCCCGGGGGGTATGTGTCAAAGATTGTGCTTTGCTATAATAAAGGCGGAGGAAAACATATGTGCACTGCCTTAACCCTTTCCTATCCCGCCTTCCTATTTGGCCGCAACCTCGATTTAGTCGGCAATTTCGGGGAAAGGGCGCTTTATCTTTCCCCTCACGCCCCCTTGCTTTTCTCTTCTGGCGAAACGATTTCCGACCATCCGGCTTTGCTGGGCATTGGGGCAAGAGGCGGGGATTTCCCTTTATTCGCTGAGGCGATTTCTTCTTCCGGACTGGCCATGGCCGGACTCAATTACCCCGGGCTCGCGTCTTTTGATCCCTCTGGGCAAGTCGCCCAGTACGAGTTCATCGCCTTCGTCTTAACCCATTTCTCCTCCGCCAAGGAAGCCGCCGAGGCAATCGGCGGGATGCGGCTTAGCCAGAAGGGGTTCGCCCCCAATATGCCGCCCGCCCCTTTGCATTATCTTTTGTCCGACGAGAGCGATAGCTTCGTCATCGAGCAGGAGAAAGACGGGATGCACGTTTATCATAACCCTTACGGCGTCTTGACCAATTCCCCTGGGTTTCCGGCCCAATCGGAAAACTATTCCCGTTATGGGGAGTTGACCAACCGTTTTGTTGCCGGGACTTACCCTGGGCTTGGCTATGGGGCCATCGGATTGCCTGGCGATAACTCGCCGTTTTCCCGCTTTGTCCGGATGGCCTTTTTCAAAGAGCACCTGCCGGAATTCGCTACTCCTGAGGCTGAGATCGTCGCTTTTTTCCATTTGCTCTCCAATGCCCGGGTTATCGAGGGATCGACTTTCGATGAGAAGGGACAAAGCGAGGAGACGATCTATTCCTCTTGCTATGACGTCGTTAATATGAGGCTGCTAGTCCAGACCTCTTCTTCCCTCAACGTCAAGGAAATTGCCTTCGATATGAAAAAGGAAGGCTTTTTCGACCTTCCTTTAGGTGATTAATCGAGTTCGGTCTTGCCGGTCCAGAGTTCGTAATAACGGCCTTTTTGGGCCAGCAATTCGTCATGGGTCCCCCTTTCGATGATCCGTCCTTTGTCCATGACCATGATGCAGTCGGCGTAGCGGACGGTCGAGAGGCGGTGGGCGATGACGAAGACGGTTTTCCCGGCCATGATGTTGTCCATCCCTTTGCTGATGAGCCGTTCGGTCCGGGTGTCGACGGAGGAGGTGGCTTCGTCGAGGATGAGGATCGGCGGATTGCCGACCGCGCAGCGGGCGATGCTGAGCAGCTGCTTCTGCCCTTGGGATAAGGAGGCGTTGGCTCCATCGATATAAGTATCGTAACCGTTTTTCAATTTCTCGATGAATTGATCGGCGCAGGCAAGTTTGGCGGCGTTTTTGCAACGCTGGTCATCGGCGTGGAGGCAGCCGAAGCGGATATTGTCCATGATCGTCCCCGAGAACAGATGGGTATCCTGGAGGACTAAGGTCATCGAGCGGCGCATCGAGACCCGATCGATATCCTTCAAATCGATCCCGTCGATCAATATCTCCCCGGCGTCGATGTCGTAGAAGCGGGTCAATAGGTTGGTGATGGTGGTCTTGCCGGCGCCGGTCGATCCGACCAAGGCGATTTTCTGCCCCGGGTGGGCATAGAGGGTGATGTCGCGGAGAATTTGCTGCCCCTTGACGTAGGAGAAGTCGACGTGGCGCATGTCGACTTGGCCTAAAACCGGCTTGGTCTCGATCCCGTTGGTCCAATAATGCTTGCCATCCTCGGCCTTATAGGAATGCCATTTGGCGGTTTGTAAGCTCGGTTCCGCCGGCTGGTCGATCATTTGGAAGATCCGTTCGGCCCCGGCTAAGGAGGATTGGACCATGGTCAATAGGTTGGAGATGTTATTGAAGGGCCGGGCCAGCATCCGCAGCAAAGCGACGTAGGCGACCAAAGTGCCGGTCGAGACCTTGATGAAGGGGGCGTCGATGGCGATGAGGATGACCCCGAGCATGGTCACGATGGCGGTGTTGAGGTTATTGAAGTTATTGACGATCGGGACGTTGGCCGAGCTTAAGAACACCGATTTCTTATTATGGAGGGTATGGCGGTAATCGATGGACTTGAACACCTCCATCATGTCGTCTTCCTTCGAGAAGCATTTGACGACTTTAAGCCCCGAAAGCACTTCCTCGCTGAGCCCGTTGAATTCGCCCATCGAGATCTGGGTCTCCGAGAAAGCGTTGACCGAGTGGTGGACGTTATTGGCGACGATGAGCATCGCGACCCCTTCCATGAAGAGGGCGATGAGGGCCAAGAACCAGTTGAGGGCGAATAGGAAGATGACGATCCCGACCAGCATGACGGCCGAGGTGAACATCTCCATGATGCCGGAGTTGAAGAATTGGGCGAGGTTATCGACGTCGTTGGTGAAGCGGGACATGATGTCGCCGTGCGGGGTCCCATCGAAATAGCTAAGGGGCAAAGACTCCATCTTCTTGAACATGTCGTTGCGGAGCCGCATCAGCGAATTGGTCCCGATCTTGGTCATCAGCAGGACTTGGGCGATCGAGCAGAGGAAGCCGATGAGATAGAGGCCGACTAAGATGACGATGACCACGACCAGCACCTTGACCGATTGGCCGAGGATGTCCGGTCCCTGCCAATCGACGAAGCCGAAGAGGATGGAGTTGAAGGGCGAGGAGGAGAGAGCCTCCGCTTTATAGCCTTCGAAGGATCCATATTGCCCCCAATCGCCGCGCAAAGCGAAGACCGAGGGGTTCAATAGCCCGTCGACCAACGGGGCGGAGACGAAGCCGCCGATCAAATTGATCAAAATCATCAGCACCGTGACGAAGGCGGCGACGAAAAGCATCCACTTATCGCCTTTTAAATAGGAGAAGACCCGTAATAAAGAACCCCAGGAATGCTTAGGCTTCCCATATCCCTTTTTCCGTTTGCCATAGGATTCGGAGATCTCCTTATAGCCTTGTTTCCCGCAGCTGAACTGGATGTCGACCCCGTTGATGTTCTCCCCGCGGCCGGAGGTATTGATGCCTTTGTATTTGTAGAATTTCATTTATTCGACCCCCTTGGCTTGGATATCGGCGATCTCTTGGTAGAGGGCGCAGTCCTTCATTAGCTGCTCATGGGTCCCGTAACCGACCATCTTCCCGTTATCGAGGACCAAGATCTTGTCGCAGCGTTTGACCGAGTCGATCCGCTGGGCAATCATGAATACCGTGGTCGACTTGAGGCTGGTCGATAGCTGTTCCTGGATTTTCCGGCTGGTTTCCATATCGCAGGCCGAGACCGAATCGTCGAGGATGAGGATCTTGGGGTCTTTGATGACCGCCCTGGCGATGCAAAGCCTTTGCTTTTGCCCGCCGGACACCGATTTGCCCCCTTGGGCGACCGGGGTGTCGAGGCCGTCTTTGAAACGGGTGACGAATTCCGAGGCGCCGGCGATCTCCAAGGCGCGGTTGATCTCATCGTCGCTCGCCCCTTTCTTACCCCATTGGATGTTGCTGCGGATCGTGCCGGTGAAAAGGACGTTGTTCTGCAGCACGACCCCGATCTCCTCCCGCAAGGCGCGGAGGGAATAGTCCTTGACGTCATGGCCGCCGATCCTCACTTCCCCGACGGTGGCGTCATAAAGCCGGGGAATCAAATTGACGAGGCTCGATTTGCCCGAGCCCGTCCCCCCGATGATCCCGATCTTCTCCCCGGCGGCGATATGGAGGTTGATCGGTCCGACCGCGGGTTTGGCGGGGTCTTTGAGATAGGAGAAGATGAGATCCTTGAATTCGACGTCGGCTCCGGAAAGGTGGTCGGGGTCGAAGTCGGCGGTCTTTTCCTTCGGGGCATAGGAGATGTCGATTTCCTCGCATAACACCCGGTCGATCCGTTCCTTCGAGGCTTCGGCCCGAGAGTAGAACTGGACGATCATCGAGAGGAAGGAGAAGGACATGGTGAGGACGGCGGCGTAGCTCGTCAGCATGGTGAGCTCGCCGGCGTCGAATAAGGGGTTGCCGTTATTGAACATGGTCCAAAGCGAATTGGGGTCGGCTTGGACGGAATAGAGCATCGAGAAGCCGCCGAGCAATTGGATGATGGCGATGACGATGTTGATGGTGAGGGTGGTGATGGCGCTCGACATCCCAAGCCGGGAAACCGAGGAGTAGGTGATGTCGGTCAGCTCGTCGTTGGCCTTTTCGAATTTCTGCTGCATATACCCTTCCCGGCAGAAGGCCTTGACCTCGCGGATGCCCTCGGTGTCCTCCTCGACGTTGTGGTTGACCGCGTCGATGGCGCTTTGGGTCATGACGAACTGCGGCTTGGTCTTCTTGATGATGTGGCAGATGATGAGGAAGCCGATGGCGACTAAGGGTAGGGCGATGCAGCCGATCAGCCAGTTGAGGGAGAAGATGAAGATGAAGGCGATGACCGCGACCATCGATTGCTTGAACCCCATCCGGACCATCATCATGACGAAGAAACGGATGTTGTTGCAGTCGTTGGACAGCATGGTGGTCAGCTTGCTGACTGGGAAGTCCCCGATGTTGGAAAAGGAGAATTGCTCGGCTTTGTAGAAGATGGTGTTGCGGAGCCGCTCGATGTAGTCGCTGGAGATGGCGGCCGATAGCTTCATCCCGGCCAATTGGCAGGCGATGGCCAAAATCGAGCAGGCGATCATAAGGCCGCCGTAAAGCCAAACGTAATAAAGGTTAGGCTGGTCGAACCCGCCGCCGATGACGATCGGCTGGGGCAAGCCCATGGCATTTAGGTTCCCATATCCCTCCAGGCCATTGCGGATCATGAGCCCCGATAAAAAGGGAATCATCAACTCGAAGAAGGCATCGAAGAGGATGACGAAGAAATCGACGATGATAAGCCGCCAGCTGGGTTTAAGGCATTCCATATAGATCGGAAGGGTCTTTTTGGCGTCGGCTTTGTCGATGGCGGCGTCTTCGGAAGAATAGGTTAAGCTGGAATCTGATCTCATAGTTCCCGCATTCTAGAACCATTGGCCTGACTTTGAAAGTGCTAATTTGCCTTAAAGGCATTTCCCTCTTTAAAGCGAGGTTCATAGCCGTTAATATTCACGCCATATGGATTGGCCGTTGGTTATCATCACTTCCTGCAATATGGCGATCGACGCGTCGGTCACCAATGCCTGCAACGCGGTGAGGGCCGGGCTTCGGAAATGGGGGTTATTGCTCTTCTCGGCCTTCTTGTTCGGGCTCTTCCAAGCGGCCATGCCGACGATCGGTTATTTCGTGGGCTATGCCTTTAAGGATATTCTCGAGACCTACATCCCTTATATCGCCTTTGCCCTTTTGGCTTTGCTTTCAATCAAGAGTTTCGTTGATTTCGTTAAGGAATTGCGGGCTAAAGAGGAGGAAAACGCTTCGGAATTGCGATTAAGGGAAATCCTTTTCCAGGCAGTGGCGACCTCGATCGACGCCCTTTGCATCGGCTTTACCTTCCTTTCCTATTCGATTGCTGAGGCGATGGTTGTCTTTGTTTGCATCGGAGGCGTCACCTTCGCCCTTTCTTTTGTTTGCGCTTTGCTCGGCAGCTTCCTTTCCAAGCCTTTAAAGCGTTATGCCGGGCTGATTTCTTCCCTGGTTTTCTTGGGGATCGGCTTGAAGATTCTGCTTGAAGCCCTTTTGTAGGCGCGAGTATTTCTTATAGAAATAGTTTTGATTGTGCTATATACTTTGCGCCCGTATGGAAAGCCCATCGACTAAGAAAAGTAAAATCAAAACCGCCTTGAAAGCCGTCGGCATCGTGCTGGCCTTGCTTTTCGCCGATCTCCTTTTCTTTGGCTTTTTCTCGGTTCTTTGGGTCATGCGCTCCTTCCCATACATCTCGGTCCCCGAGGCGATTTCGACCCTTATGTCGCTTTCCGGCACCCCGGCCTCCTCGATAATGCCATTCATTTACTCGGCGGTCATCCCCAGCGTCGTGGTGGCCGTCGTCATCGCCATTACCTACCTTCTGCTCTTTTTGTTCAAAGTCAAAAGGCGGAACCTCATCTGCATTTTGACCTTTACCTTGTCCGGCTTGGTCGCCGCCGTCCCTTCGCTAGCCGCTTTCTGGAATTATCTTGACCTCACCACCTATATCAAGGCGATGATGACCGAGTCTTCCTTCGTCGATGAGCATTACGTCGATCCGGCCTCGATCGAGTTGGAGGCGCCGGAGAAGCCGCGCAACCTCATCTTCCTTTTCCTCGAATCGATGGAAACGACTTATGCTGATGTGGAAAACGGCGGCTATTTCGATTACAACTACATCCCTGAATTGACCGAATTGGCGGAAACCTACGATGACTTCTCTGGGAATTCCTCGGTTTTGAACGGCTCCCACTGCCTGGAATACACCTCTTGGACCATGGCGGCGATGTTCGCCCATACCAGCGGCCTCCCCTTCAAGACGATATTGGGTCAAAACAACATGGATACCCAGGAAACCTTCTTCCCCAACGTCATGGCCCTTGGCGATGTCTTGGCTAACGATGGTTATGACCAGACGTTCTTCTGCGGGTCGGACGCGACTTTCGGCGGAAGGCGGCTTTATCTATCCGAACACGGAGGCTTCGCTTTCCGCGATTACGTTTATTATCATGGCCTTCCCTCCTCCGATCCGGACCGCGTCAACCACGATGGTTGGTGGGGGTATGAGGATTTCCGCCTCTTTGATTTCCTGAAAGAGACGATTTTGGAAAAGCAAGAGGCCGCCTTGGCCGGGAACCCTTTCAACATCACCGGCCTTACCGTCGATACGCACTTCAACACCAACGTCAAGGACGATGACGGGCATCCCTGCTATCTTTGCGACCAACAGATGGTCCAAGAAGACCGTTATGGGGCGGTTATCTCCTGCTCTTCCCGGCAAATAAGCCAATTCGTCGATTGGTTCTATTCCTCGGGCGAGGTCAATAAGGAAGTCAGCGACAACACCACCATGGTATTGGTCGGCGATCACGTCTCGATGACCCCTCGTTGGCTCATAGAGGCCGATAGGGACAACTTCGACCGCCGGACTTACTATTGCTTTATCAATTCCGCGGTTGAGGTCGCCCCGGAAAAAGCTGATTTGACGCGTGAATACTGCGCTTTCGACACCTATCCCACCACCTTAGCCGCCTTAGGGTATTCGATCCCTGGGGACCGATTAGGGCTTGGGACCAACTTATATTCCGCCACCCCGACCTTAATCGAGCAATTCGGCGTCGATACCGTCAATACCGAGATCCAAAACCGGAGCGATACCTTGGAATCGCTTTTGGAGGTCGACGAATTCAACATGACTTATTTGGCCCGGAAGGGCTGGCTCCCGACCGCGACCCCGACGATTGAGGTTAAGGAAAGCGATATCCATGCCGTCTTGGCTGACATCGGCAAGCCGGTGGAGCTGCGCGAAGGGTTCGTCGGCGCGACCGTGACCATCTCCGCGATCGGCGGGGAGGAGAAGACTTTCGATTTGCAGCTTCTTGGCGATAACTGGAACTACGGGGCCGATATCCCGATCGCGGAGTTGCCTGAGGCCAAAGCCTGGGGATATAAGGCTGAGTTCCATCTGCTAGGGGAAAATAGCGGCAACGCCTATAGCTTCGACATCGTCGAATTCGACCTCGATTAATCGCCTCGCCTTCGGGTATAATCAACTCGGAGGCTTTCTTTTCATGAATAAATATCGGGATTTCCTTCTAGGGGCGCTTCTCGCTTCCGGATCATTTTATAAGAATGCCGCCTTTGCGGAAAAGCAATTGAAAGAGGCGGGATTTACGGAGAGTTTGGATTCCTTCTCTTTTCTAGTCAATCGCGGGGGCGGGGCGATTTTGGCCGTTAGAATGCCCAAGAAACTGGTTAAGCCTTATTTCAAGATATACGCCGCCCACATCGATTCGCCTTGTTTGAAGCTGAAAGCCAATCCGGTTTTGCGCCAATCCGGATGCAGCCTCGTCCAATGTGAGCCTTATGGCGGGCTTATCTATGCCTCTTTCTTCGATCGCCCTCTTTGGCTTTCGGGGATGGTTTACGTGCAGGAGAAGGGTAAGCTAATCGGCCGCCTATTCGATAGCGAAGCCCCTTTTGCCTATTTGCCGCGGCTCGCCATCCATTACGATCGGGAGGTCAATAGCCACGAAGAGGTTAACGCCGATACGGGGCTCCGTCCGATTGTCAGCAACGGCGAGGACTTCGATTTCGACGCTTTCCTCCGTTCTTATTTCCCAACGGCCGAGCGGATCCTCAGCCATGACCTCTATTTGGTGATCAAGGATAAGCCGGCCTTCTTCGGGCAGCATGAGGATTTGCTTTTCTCTCCCCGGCTCGATGATCTCGGCGGGGCTTACCCCGGGTTATATGGCTTCTTGGAATCTTCCCCGGCCGAGGAAGACGAAATCCAGGTCTTGAGTCTCTTCGCTTCCGAGGAAGTCGGCTCCGCCACCTATTTCGGGGCCTCCGGCGGGATGATGGCGGAGACTTTATCGCGGCTAGCCCATAAACGCGGCTTCGATCTAACCGAGGCCTTGCCGCGTTCTTTCCTCGTCTCCAGCGACGGGGCCCATGCCGGCCATCCGACCCATCCGGAGCTTGAGGACAAGACGGTCCAGGTCCGTTTGGGGCGGGGGATCGCCATCAAGCGGAGCGCTTCCAGCGCCTATTCGACCTACGCCGCCTCCGAAGCTTTAGCCAAAGCGATTTGCTTAAAGGAGGGGATCCCCTATCAGGATTTCTCAACCCGAAGCGACCTCCGTTCCGGCTCGACTTTGGCCTCCATTTCCAATTCCCGCCTCTCCCTTCCCTCGGTGGATCTTGGCATCCCGATGTTAGGGATGCATTCGGGGGTTGAGATCGCCTCCTATTCCGATTTGTTCTGGATGGAAAGGTTCGCCAAGGCCTATTTCGCCACCCCCATAAGCTTTAATGGCCTGGAAATGGAGATCGGGAAATGAATCGGCTGGTGTTAGTCGGGGGCGGTTCCTCCTCCGGGAAATCCTATATCACCTCTGAGGTAATGAAGCGTTTAGGAGAAGAGGACATCGTCCGCTTGACCATGGACGATTATTATAAGGATCAATCCGATATTTCTTTGGAAGACCGTTATAAGGTCAACTACGATCATCCGAAGGCTTTCGATTGGCCATTGATGCGAAAGCAGCTTAAGGACCTTAAAGATGGGAAGCCGGTGCAAAAGCCGGTTTATGACTTCGTGACCTTAACTCGAAGCGAGAAGGTCGAGACCATCGAGCCGAAGAAAGTGATCTTGGTCGAAGGGATCATGGCTTTGGTCGATAAAGAGATCAGAAAGCTTGGCGATATCAAGGTTTTCATCACCGCCTCGGCCGAAAGGCGGTTCCTCCGGCGCCTTATCCGCGATAAGCGCGACCGGGGACGGACTTTCGACAACATCGTCTCCCAATACTTCAATACCGTCCAGCCGATGTATGGGGAAGTGGTGGAACCGAGCTCGATCTACGCCGACTTCATCATCAATAACGATGGCGTCAAGAACATCGCCGTCGATATCCTCACCGTCTTGCTGAAGGAGGAGATTGAATCCTCCGGTCATTCCTATTCGCCGAAGGCGATGGAAGAGGAGTTCGATGAAATAAGCCTAGCGGAAGCGTTTGCGAAGTAAGCCCAGTATATTGACGTCTATTTTCAATAGAGTTAACCGAAACCATCTGAATGCCTGACAAATTTCCGGCTTTCGTCAATTTTTAGTTGACCTTTTTTGATTTAGCGAAAAAATTTGCCCGTTCGAGAGATAGAAAGGAGCCTTTGTTTATATGAGGAAAAAATCTACGTTGCTAGCTCTCTCGGTATCGGCGTTGCTGCTTTTGGGAAGCTGCGATCCCGCGCGTACGTCAAGTAGCGAGGAAAGTCCGGTCGATACCACTTCGAAGACGACCCCCGTAACGGATACCACCTCGGATACCGATTCGGAAACCACGCCGACCATTACCGTCGACATCACCACCACGGTCACCGAGGTCGAGACCGAGGGAACTTTGGAGTTGACCGCCACCGTAACCGGAGCGGAAGGCGCCAAAGCGACTTGGGCCATCAAAACCAAAACTCCGGCGGAGATGGATGCCAGCATCGGCGCCGAAACCGGCGTTTTGAATGCCGGCACTGTAGCCGGAACTTTAGTCGTTACCGCAACTTATGGGGGCGTTAGCGATGAAATCACCATTACCGTTAAAGAAGCGCCGAAAGTAACGACGGTTAAGATTCTTGGCGCGCCGAGCGAAACCGTGTATACCGGGACTAACCTCAAGTTAGACGCCTATGTCACTAACGGGCCTGATGGTTATCGCGTTAACTGGACCTGCACGACCGATCCAGCGGATATGGGCGCGTCGGTCGATGCGAATGGCAACGTCTCAACCGGTACTAAGCCTGGTAAGATCACGGTTACCGCGAGAGTAGGCGAAGCGAGCGATTCGGTTGTCATTACCGTAGTCGAGGCGCCGGTCGTCTCCGTCGATATCACGACCACCGACACGCAGGTGGCGATCGGCGGCACCCTTCAATTAGCCGCCTCCATCACCAATGGAGAGGATGGGGCCAAACCGACCTGGGCCATCACTAGCAAAGCCCCGGAGACGATGGATGCGACCATCGACCCAGCTACTGGATTGTTAACTGCTGGCAAAGTTCCGGGCAAGTTGACCGTCACCGCCGCTTACGAAGATGCGGTCGACTCTATTGAGATCACTATTCCGGACCCGGCTTTCGCTACCGATGTTTTCCCAGCCTCGTATAAGATGACGATCGGCGATTCCTATTTCGAACTCGTTCAAGGAAAAGGCATAATTCTGTCGGGCGCATCCAACGTATATGGTTATATTTTGGTCGATGAGGTGCTCTACACTGCTGCATACGACGAAAAGCAAGGTTACGTCTATCGTCTTGATCAACCTCTATCGCCCGGTGTTATGACGGTTGATGAGGCTTTTGCAACCTTCGACCTAAATGCCGATGCTGCGAAATACACCTATGCCTCAACCGATGCGGCAACTGGTAATCACACTTATATCATCGACATAGACGGCACTCGCGCCCAAGATCTCATTAAGATTTTTGGGATATTTCCGGAGACCGCTAAGGCCGTCGTTAATCCTGATGGTGATCTCGTCTCCTTTACCTTCGTCGAGGAGGGCAAGGATATAGCCGCCACTATCACCGCGGTCGATGATTTGAGTGAGGAATACAAAGCCTATGTTGGAATCACTATCACTGGCGCCCCGAGTAAAGCCCCGACTAACGACGAGATCCCACTCGATTTGAATCTGGTCGGCGTCGATGAAGCGGATATTACTTGGTCGATCGTCAAGAACCCAACCACTATGGATGCCACCATCGATCAGGACGGCATTCTCCATACCGGGTCGGTTGCCGGGACGGTTACCGTTCGGGCGGCGGCTGGCGATTATTATCATGAGGTCACCATCGAAATCCAGGTTGTCACTGTCGATATCGGCGGCGTTCCGACCGAACCGGTTTTGACCGGGCAAACGGTCGAGCTAGTTGCTAATATCACCAATACCGACGAGACGCCGGTCTGGTCGATAACAATGGTGGCCAAAGAGGATGGCAAGACGATGGATGCCACCCTCGATCAAGATGGCATCCTCCATACTGGCACCGTTGGCGGGACCATTACCGTCACCCTCAGCGTCGCTGGTTACTCTGACGAGGTCGATATCGTAGTTAAGCAACAGCTTAGCGATGGTGGAGCGACCGACGAAGGCGTGACCGAAGATTGGTAAGGAGAGCAAATATGAAAAAGAACAAATTGCTTATTCTCTCCGCCTCCTGCGCCCTTGGGCTTAGCCTTGTGGGCGCCGGGGTGGGAATCGCCCTCTCCGAGAAGGCAAACGCCGATACCCCGTCTAGCACGGTGTTCGACGATGTCCTTGGCGAAGACGCCATTGGCCAAAAGGTCAAACTCGGAGTCGGGGCAGAGACTTCTGACGTTACTCCGGAAATCGAAACCAATATCGGCGTCTTGGCGGTTGATGGCGAGATCGCTGGCACTAAAGACGTCCGGGTTTATTTCCGGCTCAATTCCATCAATGGAATTCAAACTGCTTCATTGACCCGCTCTGTCAAGACTGCGGCAGGGGAGGTCGTCAAGGAAGCGAGCACCCTTGACGTCGATTACGTTTATTCCTCCATCAATGGAGCGGAAGAGGCGACCTGGCTTGATATGGCCGCCGAGGAGCCGGCCGTTATCGCAACCGACGAGCTTCCCGCCGCCCCGTATTACCTCGTCTACACTTTGAAAAACATCCCGGCTGACCATTGGTTTGATCATGTGAACGTGGTCGCCAAGCTTAATGGAACCGAAGCTTCGCCAACTCAGGAATTTACCTATAATGTCTATGGGGCGATCGGCGATATTGCGGCTGGGGTTATTTTCGCTCCACGTCCTGATGTTGAGGGCGAATATTACGTCAAGAGCTCCGGAGCCGCCGAGGCTGTCGTTCCAGAGAATTACTGCGAATACCATGGGGCGATTGCCACTTTGCTTGGCAAAGTGACATGTGTTGGCGATCCGACCTCAACTTCTGGCGGGTTTGAATATAAATCCTCATTAACTAGTCTGACTTTGCCCGATACCATTGACACATTCAACAAATGGTCTTTTAGTGGCGTAAGTTCTTTGAAATCTCTTACCCTTCCGCGAGATTTGACTACTGTTTTGCAGAGCTCGTTTAATAACATGGACTCGCTAGAAACCATTGAATATAAAGCTCTCAATCTTACAACGGTTGATGACACTTTCGACAATGAGGGCTTGACCGTTAATGTTTCGGGTGCTGTAGAATCGTTGCCAGACGAATTGATTACTGGCGAGGCGGAACTGGTCAATTATGAAGGAACGACGGCCGAATGGGAGGCCTTGAAGACCGATACCAACCAAAACAATGGGCTCTTCATCGACAACGTCATTTGTTCCGACACCGTCACCCATACCGTCACATTCCATCTTGGCGAAGGAACGATCGGCGATTTGACTGGCGATGTTGATTACACCGTCATCGAAGGCAAGCTGGCTGCTGACCCGGGCGATGCTTTGCTGCTGGGCATGGCGTTCAAGGGCTGGTATATGGATCAAGCCGGCGAAACTCCGTGGAATCCTGAAACTCCGGTTACCGGGGATTTGGATATCTATGCCGTGTATGAGGAGTTCGGACCGGGCGCATCGGCGAGCAATCCGATTACCCTAATCACTGGCGAAACCTATACCGAGAACCTCGTTCCGGGCTATGAAAAAGTCTATCTGACTTACACTCATCCAGCGGATGCGGAAGCTGATTGGCGTTACCTTTACGTCGATGAGTCGGCCTGCGAGGAAAGTGAGGTTTCCACGGTTACCGCCAGTAACCTCGACGTGGCTATTGATGTCTACAAAGGGTCATTCGAAGGGGAAAAGGAAGAACTTGGCTCTAATGACTATGTTTTTGACAGCGCCGTTAAACCGATTGGCACTGACGGAGACATACGTTTCTTGGCTGAGCCGGGGCAGACTTATTGCTTCGTAATCGATCCTTATTCAAATGATTACTATCAAGACCGAGTTTATTACGGCAGTCTTGCAATGAAATTCCTTGATTTCGAAGAGGATTCAATTGAAGCGGCTGGTCAGCTTGTCTACGGCGAAACTTCGACCGTTCGCCGCGACGACTATACTAGCTCAGTTATGACGCCTGCCACGGTCAAGGCCTATACCCCGACGGAAACTAAGGCGGTTGCCCTTAATATCGGCCGCACGAATTACACTTGGGCTGATGTTGAAGTTTACGATATCACCGATCCTGCAAACCCATCCTCTTTAGGGTCTGATTCGGATACCAGCGATTCGACGATGATTTTGAATCTTGAGGCCAACCATCGTTATATCTTGGTTGTCGACTTGAACGGGGCGACCAGTGATACCGACTATGTGACTTTGACAATTGGCGAGATTCCGGCGGGCGCCGATATCTCCAACCCGATCGCCATGACTATTGGTACGCCGGTGACCGTTAATTCCATTAATAGCGAATACAGTTACTATTCTCTTACCTTGGATGAAGCGGCGGATTTGGCTTTCACCCTTAATGAAGGTTCATCTTCCTACGCCAAATACTTCAAGGTATACGATAGCACTGGCGAGCAAGTGGCAACCGCCACCGAAACCGGTGTGCAAAGTGGATGGGGTTGGGACACCACTACCACTTATGGCGGTGAGCTGCTTGAGCGTCTGCACCTGGAGGCTGGATCCTACGTTGTTGAAGTCGGCTATACCAGCAGCCTCTATAGTTACACCGGCTTTACCTTCCAAGTCGATTATGTCCAAGACGGCGAATACATCGGGCGTCCTGGCATTGCAAATCTCATTGAGGGCACTAACAACCTTAGGTCGACAAAAGATGGTTACTATTATAGTTATTCTCCGTCTGCTGATATGGATGGAAAGTATCTTGTGATAGAGCTGCCCGATCTAGAAGGACTGGTCATTGACGTTGTCGATGCTGATGATGAAGTCATTAAGACAGTTTCAGCAGGCGGTCAAGTCGGCGTCAAATTAACTCAAGGCACAAACGTGATCTTTGTGCTTCGTGGCATTGATAACAATACGGTTTCTGTAAATGCCCAATTCGTCGATACCTATCAAGATGGACTCACCGAGGATACTGCCTATACTTTGGATAACGCTGGAATATTTGCTTCTTCTGACGGCGGCGACGGTTTTATATTTACTTTCTCCGTCGAGGAAACCGGTGATTATGTCTTTTATTCCAACACACCAAGGGATCTCGATTTAAATCGTCTCTATACTATTGAAGGCGGAAATGTCGACTACGAGGGATTTAATGACGATAATGGCCGGCATTCTCAAACTGGTAACGAAGATGATTTTGCCGCTGAAGTTAATTTAGTGGCAGGCACTGTCTACTACGCTCGGATTGCCGGCTATGGTGGGACTGATGGTATGAGTGCTGATCAATTTTCCATTGGTTTGGACAAGATCATACCTGGTTCGTTGCTGTCTTCTCCGATCGATAACGAGTTCCTTGGCAAGGATGCAACCACGTTGAGCGGAGGTGAAATTGCTACTTACTACCGTGATACTATGGATCAAGACGGCTGGTATACGATAAAGATCGATGATACCTCTTCCGGTACCTTGACTGTCTATAGTGGCACAACGGTTCTTGCTACGTTAATGGCTGGCGATTCTTATTTCTTGGAAGCTGAAGCCAATTCGACCGTGACTGTAAAAGTCGAAGGTGAGATCAGTTTTAGTTCGATTTATTCAACTACGGTTCAAAATGGCAGTAGCCGTGCTAACGCCGTTGAACTCCCTTCCGACGGTCGCTTGCCATATACTTATTCTGGTTCTACCCAATCTTCCTATTGGATTAAATTCACCGTTCCGACCGACGGTACGTATGTCTTCTATTCGGAAACTAATAAAGATTCAACAGCTTATGCATTCGACCCTTTTGTGAAACACATTTACGAGGGCGATTCGGCGACCGCTTTGGTTGAAGGAAGTAACGACGATCCTTATGAAGGACATGGCAATAGTTACGATTCCCACGTTATTGTCGAACTTAAAGCTGGCGTAACCTATTATGCTGAGGTCCAAATGCCTGGTCCATATGACGATTACGCCGTAGAGTACATACTAGAACCAGTTTCCTCAACTGCCGCATAATTTGTTCACCATCATCTGGGAAGGCGACTTGCCTTCCCTTTTTTTGTCATTAGATGCTTATTCTCAGGCAAAAAAGGCTTGCTTTTTTTCGTAACGCTATTATGTTTTCCGAGGCTCAACAGTAAATGCGCGAGAACAAGGAGTACCAATGTCTATTAAAAACATCCGAAAACCATTGATGCTAACCCTCTGCATGCTGGCCCTCCCATTAATGGGGTGCCACGACGAAAACACAAGCGGAGATAGCAGCGAGGGCCCTAAAATCAACGTCGACTATTCTTCAGCAAAGGCGGCGATCGATTCCATCCAAGGGGCCCAAAATTACACGGTCGCGACCAAGATCGTCGAAAACATGAATATCGGTACCGCCGATGAACCGGTCTATTCCAAGATTACGACCAATTTCAGCAATTACTTCACCCCGACTTATACTTGGTGTGATTATGAAGACGCAGAGGAAGGCTACGCTTCTAAAGACGGGGCGGTCTTCCACCTTAATCTTTATAACGACGAAATCATCGCTTCTGATGCCTACGTCGATGAAAGCGGGAATAAGCTGACCTCGATTTATGATATCGTGGTCTCTCCGATTCCCGCCGCTTCTTTTGTTGAGTCCGCGGACGCCAACGCCCAAACGATCAATATCTCCAACAAGAACGCCCGGTTGGCGTTTATCGAATTCATTCAGTTCGACGAGACTTTCTTCGCCGATGTGCAAAGCTTCACCGCTTCAATTGGGACCAGTGAGGATGGCGAGCAGGCTTTGGTTCTGACAATGACGGGGACCGATGAAACCGTCATAACCTCGACTTTCCATAGTTTTGGCTCCACTTCGGTGAATGAGGTTGCTGCGTATTTGAATTCCGAAGGCAGCGGGGCCGCTGTTTACGATTCGACTTTGGTTAAAGCCATGGATGGCTTCTTGGGCAACAATTTCACCAAATTGACCTACGAATCTTTGAATTACAGCGAGGATAACCCGGTTATCGGGGAGGAGATTTATCATTCCGATTACTGGTATGGCGGATATTATCCTGATTCCGGATATTCCATCTATTCTCTTGGTTACGTGAGCTTGCCGCAGAAAACCTATGTCGACGAAAGCGAAGGGCTCGAAGTCGATCTCGATGGGGCTTATCTTTTCTATCTCAACGAGACCATGACGGAGTTGCGGACCATCGCTTTGGCCTATCCAGCCTTCACCACCAATGTTTCGGATATGGCATTCATCATGGATTATCCGAGCAATATGGTGCTTTGGAATCATAATCTTCAATTCATGCAGCCCTATGAGGATCCAAGCCTTGGATTAGATGGGGAGATGTTCATCACCTATGACTATTATATGATGTATGACTTTTTCGAAATCGCCCAGGTCATGAACTCGCTGCAGGCCGCGACCACGGTCATGAGCTGCGTGCTCATTGACCTAATTATGGTCGTGAATCTCGATAACGCCGGTAACTTGGATACGGTTGATTTCCTATTTGACATCTTGCTTAACGGATCATCCGTCACCCTCCAATATACTTATACGGATTTTGGTACCACCACGATTCCGGCACTTGATGAGTGGATGCAAACCTATATCCGCGATCAGCAATAAGAAAGGATTTGATTATGAACAAAAAGCTTATTCCCTTAATCGCCGTTGCTTGCTTGGGGCTGGTCGGCTGCCGCGAAAATGGCACCGATTCCACTGACTCCAACTCTGGGTCGGATGTTACTAATACCGGATCGGACGTTACCGACTCTGAATCCAGCGGCGGTTACGAATCGGTTGAATGGAATCCCGAGGACGAGGTTATGGAAGGCGGCATTACCGGCGCCTTCATCGACGCGGCCGTCGGCATTGTCTTCACGGTCGGTTATGAATATCGGGGCTCGGTTTCCTTCGGCGATTATTCGACCGTTGGGGCGACCGTTACCATGTCTAATAACGGTGTTGCCGAAGCTACCATCGATGATTCTGGCATGGTCACCTTCAAAGGATTAAAAGAAGGCGAATCAATCATCTGCGTCTACGATTCGACCGGCTTCTTGTATTATCGGAATTGCCTTAGTTTCCGGAAAGCCCTCGATACCCAGGCAGCGATAACCGATTTCATCGTTAACGAGGTCGATCACTATACTTCGGTTGCCTATCCGGGCATGCATATCTCCTTCCTTGCCGGTAATTCGGGCATGGTTTACGGCTCGGATGAAGGCATCGGGTTAGAGCCGGCGATTACCTTTGCCTATGATTACCGCGGCATCGTCGGCGCCGAACACCATTTGGTTGTTACCGACTGGCAGAACCAAACCTATTCTTCTTTGACTATCACCGATATTTATATCGAAGTTAATGGGTATACCGTCCACCCCATGACCAGTGGCGGAGTTGTCGATTTCTTCACCCCGGTTTTTACGGAGTGATCAAATAAATTTCTAAGGAAAGGGTTAAATACATGAAACAAAAGAACCTCCTTTTGCTCCTGAGCGCCGTCGCCCTCACCGCTTGCGGACCGACTGGAAATTCCAGTTCGTCAAGCCAAACAGGCGATGGTTCGGGCTCAGGGGATAGCCAAGTGTCGGATAGCGACACCGGCAGCACGACCACCCCGATTGGATCGGATTCCGACACCGGTGGCGGTTCGAGCGAAGAAACCACCTACACCATCCGGATCGAAGGGCTTCCGACCGGGGTCAGCGTCACCGTTGACAAAGATTCGGCGAAGCCTGGCGAAACCGTAACCGTTACCGTCACCGTCGAAGATGGATTCGAATTGGGCTATTTGCTTATCAACGGCGAGCCCATCACCGTCGGCAGCGACGGCAAGGCGACCTTCACGATGCCTAATCGTTCGGTCAGCATCGCCGTCACCGTCAACGCCATCGGGGAAATCACTCTCCGCGGGCAGATTTCCGCCGTCTTGAAAGAGGAAACCGAAGGTTCTGGCCTCTACGTCGCCCGCAATGTTGCGGTTCCGCAGTCGGCGGCTTTCTCCTTCATGGTCGGCACCACCGAACTCGACATGTCGGATATCGACTGGACTAAGTGCTTCGCGCCGCTTACTTACAACAATTCCGGCACTGGCGCCCTCAAGATCGAAGGTGGGGCGACCTATGACTTCTATTATGATGACAACGCCGATGAGGAAACCGGCCGTTGCTACATCAAGAAAGTCAAACAGGATAAGCTTCCGGACAGCCCCGAGACCTTGAACAATCTCTTCCAAGGCATGGCTCGGAGCGAATCGACCATGAATCCGGATGATGTCTTGAAGATCGAATACACCAACAAGGTCACCGGCATTGATTACGATTATCAGAACTACACCAACGGGTCCTATGCTGAGGCCCATAACCTCAAGGACGAAAACAAGCTTGTCGGCGTGGTTGATAAGAAAATTGATGGGGATGTCCTCTCGGTCGTCAATACCTATCTTGATGATGGCGAATCCTACTATTCTGGCAATTATCAGAAGTATTCCGCTAAATACGGCATCGTCGACAAAACCACCGATATCGGCACTGGCTTAGGCCGTTATTCTCGCGTCCGTTCGATGGCCGATTACGAAGCTCACTTCTACGCCCATAACTATGAATCGATCTATTTCGACATCATGTATGCTTATTACATCGGTTATGACACCTCGGCCGACATCGGCACCGAAGGCTTAGGGCAATTCGAGCGGAAGATCGTCTCGACTGCGACGGCCGATGGATTCACCGTTGACCTCGATTCTTATCGTGAGATCGACACTTCCAATTCCACCCAGGTCGATGAAGAAGATCGGGAGACCAGTTTCTATACCTACGCTATCGACTTCAAATTCGATACCGCCGGCCGCTTGCTGACCCTTGATTTCGATGGCAAGGTCTACGATAGCGATGCTTATGACTTCGCGACCCACCAAATCATCGATGCCAATGATTTCACGACCATATTCGACATCACCATCGCCTATACTTACGGCACTCCAACCGAGGCCAATACCCATGACGATTCCGCTTACTTCACCTCGAAGATGGGCGTCACCGTCCGGGATGAGGATCTTGGCGAGGAATATGCCGATAAGAACGCCATCCAGCGGACCAACAATGATTCCGATGCCGCGGTCAATGCCCATATGACTTTGACTTCGGACAAGGCGACTGCTGTCGATTTGGAGAACTTCACCATCATTTCGAGCTCCGATACCTCGATCATCGGGCCGCGTGGCGCTCTTGAGCCCTATACCTGGATTCCGAAGAAGAAAGGGACTGCCACCCTTACCATTGGCAATCCGGCTGTTCCTTCGGTCCCGCAGACTCAGATCGAAGTCGAGGTTGTCGATAACGCACAAGTCCGCTCCTTCTATTTGACTGGAAAAGACGGTGTCTACTCGCCTTCTCAGGACCTTCTTGATACCGCCAACTCCTTCACCTTGAATGCCGGCACGACCCGGACCTTCCGGATCATCGGTTCGCCGGATGATATTAACGTCCCCTGCACTCCCGTCTCCTCTGACCCGGATTTGCTCGAGGTCAGTTCCTATCAAGGGACGGATGGTTACTACTATCTCTATGCTTCGGCTAAAAAAGCCGCAGTCACGCAAAAGACAAGGGTCACCATCACCATTGAATCCGACTACTATATGCCGGAATGGGCCGATTCTCCGTCAACCGTTGCCGTTGATATCCTGCCGGCTTCCGACTTCAATCCGATTGGCACTTGGTACTACATCACCGAGTACGACTCCAATTATGTTGCGACCGGTGTCAACAAGGATGTGGTCATTACGTTGAAGGAATACGATGGCACTGAAGCGACCGTATCGACCGTCGTCGACGAAAAGGGCAACACCTATAAGTTTGGCTTCAACGTCGATCCGGAAACCAAAACCTATTCCTACACTCATATCGATGGCGGCAACGTCTCCTATGTCTCAATTGTCGAAACCGAAGACGGCTACCTCGGCTTAGTTCTCGAAGCTGATGACGCTCAGTGGACCGGTCAAGACGAAGGCACCGATTCGACCATTGTCTTCGGCAACGTCGTTTATGACGAAGGAATGATCATGAGCGAAGAATACGATGGCTTCGCTCCGGCCGCTGATTTCGCCGATTAATCCTTAATTCGTCTCAAAGAGCTTCCTCTGATGGGGAGGCTCTTTTTCTTATCTATTGCAGGCGGAGATACCCGTTTTAATCCTTTCCAAGGAGATATTTGATTGATGGTGATTCGTCCGTTTGGTCTTGCGATTCTTTGAACTCAGCGCACATTGATTGGTTTTGGTTTGAACTGATGGCTATTAGAAGAAAGCGGAACGCCAATCGTGGTTAATATCCATCTTTGTTTAACTAGACTCAAGGCAGCACGCCTAGACCATTGTTTTCTCAAATTCACCCAAACGAAAAAGCGAAGAACCTTGTTCGATGCGGCGATTTGCTATTTTAATCCGCTAATTGGTTTTGATAATCGGTTTTTGCGCGGTTTTTAAGGCCTGTAAGGCTACAAAAGACAAGACAATGGATAATTTCTCGTCCTTGATCGTTTTCGCTTTCTGATAAGGCGTTTTTACACGGAATTCCGATAGAGTTCACTTCTAAATATTAGGTTTGGTAGGTAAGGCGGCTTAATTTGCGTTCGAGGCAAAAACAAAAGCCATCCGGTTAAGGATGGCTAGTGGTTTGATTAAGCCGATTAAGCTTGAGCGGAGCTCGAGGAATCCTCGGCCGGCCCCTCTTCGTCCTGCACTGGCATGGTGGACTTATAGGGGTTTTCCATATAGGCCTTGGCATCCGCCGGGACGTTATCGACCCCGACGTCGCTATAGGAGATGTGGATGTTGTACTTGATGTCGGTCGAATAGTCGAAGGTGACGTCCATGACGAGCTCGTCTTCGCTGACGGTGAAGTAGGAGTCGCAGTAGCTATCGAGGTATCCGGTAACGCCAAGGTAATAGGCGGTCCAGAAGGCATAGGACTGGTTGACGTGGAAGAGGAACATATAGAATATGCCGCTTAAGCCCATATCAGCCCCGCCTTGCATGTAGGAGAAGTTCCGGTCCGGCCCATAGGAGTTGAAGTAGTACTTGCCATCTTGCAGATCGGTGAAGGAGGCAATTTCGAATAACGTCTTTCCGCCGGTTTCTTCAGTGATTTCTTTCGCATGACCGAAGGTGGCGGTGGGGACGAGGATCGAATCGGCCCAAATATCCTTAATCTTGGCGTTGTCCGTGCTTTGGGTCGCGACGTTGAAGCCGTTGCCGGTCGTTTCGTCGTAGATGCCGGTCGCTTCGTGGAAGCTGCCTTGGTGGATGAATTTAAGGTCGGTGTGGTTGTTTTGGATGTTGGCATCGCCCATGCTAAGCGAAGTATCGCAATAGACGTTGTTGTCGTTGAGATTGCCATAACGGGTGTAGATGGCGTTCTCGTTGGCGTAGGACAAGACCGAGATCGAGGAGAAGATATCCTGATGGGTGTCGGTGAAGGTCATGTTCTCCGGGGTTTCGGTCTGAACGCCATTTTCGTACCAAGCGGCGTCCATCTTCATGGTGTAGGACTTCTTCTCAGCCATATTGTCGAAGAACTTGTCGAAGGCGGAGACGTCTAGGGACGGGACTTCGGTCGGGGCCTTGACCCAGGAGTCGGCGGCGGTGAAGCCGGCTTTATTGAAGTCGGTTACCTGGATATAAGCCGGGAATTCCTGAATGGTGCCGGCAGTGCTCGGCAATTCAAGGGTATCGATATAATTGATTTCCTCTCCGATGATGGCCGGGAAGAAGGTGATGTAGGGATTGGTGTCTAAATCAGCGACGTAGACCATCGCGCCGTTGATGATCTCGCCATAGAGTTCTTCGCAGTAATAAACGATGTTGCTCCAGGCTTCGGGGGCGATGGCATCGAGCATGTTGGTCAAGGAATTCGATCCGTCTTCCTCGATGTAATACATGCCGGAGGACTCACCGCGGAAAATCAGTTCGCGGAAGTTTGAGGCCGGGACGTCGAAGGAACCTAACCCTTCGATTTCCTTGCTGGCCCCATAACCATAGCCGACTTCGAAGGTTGCCTCGTTGATATCGAACCAAGTCGCGCCGGTGGCATCGGGAGACGCTTCGACGGTGAAGTTCCGCCAAACGTCGTTTTGGGTGTCGCGGATTGAGCCGGCTAAGGTATAAGTCTGGGTGGTTTCGTTGGAGTCGACCGGATAATAGAAATAATCATCGGTGACGGCATAGACGCCGGAGATCGCCGAATAGGAGATCCAGTTATCCTTGATCGAGGAGTAGAAATTATTGAAGGCGACTTTGTTTTCCGAGATGACGTTGCCGGTTAAGGCCCGGACGGTACGCCCAGCGTGGAGGGTGACGGTGTATTCGCCGCATTCAAGGCCATAGAAGGTTTTGCCGTTGATTTGGACGACGTCGGGGGTCGAGGTGGTGAGATACCAAGAGCCGACGCCGCTTACTTCGACGTAATCCTCGACATTGATGCCGTTTTCTTTGCCGGGGAGGATTTCGGTCGGAAGAGCGTCGTAATCGACGGTGACTTTGCCGGAAGTGGCGCTGTCGGGGTCGACGACGGTGATCTTGTATTCCTCTTCGTTGGTCCCGTTGGAGACGGTGATGGTCACTTCGCCCGGGGCGATGGGGGTCACGTTGCCGTTCTCGTCGACGGTGGCGATGTTCTCGTCAGAGACGGTCCAGGTCAATTCGCCGTCCAATTTGGTTTTGATTTGGCCGGTGGAGCCGAGATTGATCGAGGAACCGTTCTCGATGATGACCATCGAAGAGCTGGGATCGTCAGCCGGATCGCAGGAGGTGGCCAGCATCGGGGCTCCGAGAGCGAGGACCGCCGCTAAGCTTAGCAGAAGGTTCTTTTTCATTGTTTTCATCCTTTCTTTTTTGGCTATTTGCTGATGAATTAGCCTGTCTTTCATTCGCGTAGGTGAATGAACGCCCATATACCATACGGGCCAAATTTAAAAATGCAAGGATAAGTTGCTTTTTATTAATAAAAAGAGCCGAGAAACGATCTCGGCTCAATCGGTTTAACCCTTATTAGTCGGTAAAGGCGTCGTTATCGGCTGGGGTTTTGATGAAGTGGAGGGTGATCTCCTCGTCGGTTTGGCTTTCGACGTGGAAGGTCCAGTCGAAGCGGTTGCCATCGTTCCAGAGGAGGTCGTTGGGGTAGAAGGAACGGGAGTAGTAGTTGGAGTAGGTGTCGTTCCCGTAATAGCTTTCCTTCTTGGTGCCGGTGTCGTTCTTCGCCTTGAAGTCCTCATCCCCGAAGAGGTTGGTCATGAGGCCGAAGGAGTTGTAGTAAGAGGTGCCGGCCGTGGTGTTGGTGGTGGTGGCGAAGACGGCTTGGAGTTCCCGGAAGGGGGTGTTCTCGCCGGTCGCGCCATCGGTCGAGCGGGACGGGGTGTTGTCGTGGACCCGGCGGGCTTCCGATTCGTAAGTCCCGGCGGCGGTGTCGGTCTTCTCCGTCGGAAGCGGGGTATCGGTGTAGTTGGTGACCCGGGTCGATTCATCGATGGACCCGTCGTCCGCTAGTTTGGCTTTTTCCGAAGAGACGCGGGTATCGACGTGGAAGACCTGCAAGCCCGGATACTCATAGGTCCCACCATGGCCATAGGCGGCCGAGCCGGAGGCGCTGGTGGCGTTGCTCCATTCCGGATAGCCGGTCGAGTCTTTTTCGTTCAAGCCGGTCGGAGTGTAGTATTGGAGCATCAAATACTCGTCGTAAGGAGTCTCGTTCCAAGGATCGGCGGTCGGCTTGACAAGGAGGAAGTCACCGGTTTCGGTGAAGGACTTGAGCGTGATGGTGAAGTTGTCGCTCGAGCCATCGACGACCCGGGGGGCGACCCAGTTATAGATCATCTTGGTATAGGCGTTGTGGTCGCCGACGTTATTGTCCATCATGTCGACTTGGCCAGCCGGACCCTCGGTCCGGTCGTAGGAGTAGTAGTCGGGGGCGCCCATCATGTGGCCGGTTTCGTGGATGATGGTATGGGCGTCGACCGCTTTGCCTTCCCAAACCTGCCCTTGGGCCGGGATGTTGTTCTCCGGATCGCCTTGGGCCTCTTTGACGTAATAGTTGTTGGTGACGTAGTCATAACGGGTCCAGAAGATCCGGTGGACTTTTGGGGAGGCGACGTTGGGGCTTGCCCCGGTATTGGTGGTGAAGTTCCACCAAAGCCCGCTCGATCCGGCGTCGGCGGTTCCGCTCATGCCGGGGGTGCTGTTCTGGGTGGTGTAGACGACTTCGACGCCATCGATATAGCCGTCGCCGTCAAGATCGTAATCCGTGGGGTCGATCCGGCCGGTCGAAACCAACCAGTCAACGGCCTCTTGGGCGATCTGGGTCGAGAATCCGGTATTGGTGCTCGATTGCTCCTTATCGTTATAAGGGGCGGTGTAGATATCGGTGACTACGCCGGTGATGTTCAGCTTGCCATAGCTCGACTTCTCGTAATAGGAATGCAGCGATTCCCACGGGGTGCCGTCGGATTCGGCGAAGAAGGCTTCCTCAAGCATCGGCTTGACCTCATCGCGGATCTCGTCGCTGAATTTCTGACCATATTCGAATTCGACCGGGATGACGAGGATCTTGACGTCGCCGTTCGCCGGCATTCCGCCTCCGCCCAAGGTTTCGATTTCATCGAAATTTTGGATTTGGTATTCGGATAAATCCTCTACTTTATAGCTTTTATAGCCTTTGCCTTCGGCGGCAACGGTCGGGGTTTCGGCGACGACGTTGAATTTAACGGTCCCGTAGGTGTAGCCGCTTTGGGAATAACGGACCTCGCAGGTGTATTGGCCGGCCGGAAGGGAATCCGAAGCCGAATATTCCTCACCTGAGGTATCGTTGGTGATGGTATAGGTGGTCCGGGCGGAATAGTTGTAGACCTCCCGAGTGGTGCCGTCGGTCAAATCCTCGAAGACGACGCTGGGCAAGCAGCCGTCGAAAAAGGTCGAGCCTTCGGGAATCGAGGAAGCGGCCAAGGTGATGTTCAGACGACGATCGCCTAGCTCTTCGCTGCTGCTACTGCTGGTGCCATCCCTATTGCAGGCGGCCAGTCCGACGATGCTTAGCCCCAATAAGGCCCAGCATGTCAATTTAGTTTTACTCATTTTCATAATCATGCCTCTCATTGCACGTGTGTGAATAATATAGGTCCGATAGAATTAGTCAACTCATTTAATGCGTAAGTGGAAATAAATGGCGTCACCATGTTTTTCCGTCGCTTCCCCCTTCGTTTAATTTATCGAATTTTTGCGTAGTTTTCTTTCGTTTGCGCCTTTTTTGAATCGATAAGCCGATCCGCCACTTCTGCTTATTGCTTGGTAAATCTTGATTTATCGTCTATTTCCTCTACTATTCGCTTTGTGAAAAAATCGTTTTGGATCGCCTTTGGCATATGCGCCGGACTGAGCCTGCTGGTCTTCTTCCTTATGCTGTTCCTCCGAAGCGGCAATATCTATTCTCGGCTTAGCGACGCTTTCTTTGTCGGGGGGACCATCGTCCTCGGTTTCCTCGGCTTAAGGGCGGTGGGGCGAAGCGGGACTTTCGATTTGCTAAGCTATGCCAGTTACCGGTTTTTCGAAGCTTACCGTCATCAAGGGATGGACAAGCGGTTTGAGGATGCCGGCGACTATAAGGAATACAAAGTTGCCCAGCGGGCGAAGAACAAGTTTATTTGGCTGCCATACCTTCTCCTTGGCTTGGTTGAATTTGCCCTCGGCCTCGTTTTTATGATCGTTTTCCTATCCAACAGCCCAGCTCTCTAGGTAAAAAAATAAAAAAAGAGTTGCATTTTTTTCTCTCTGTGGTTTCCTTTCCTTACGCGTTTTTCGCAAGCGCGCATAAAAAGAAACGAAAGGAAGGCAAACAATGAAAAAATCAGTGTTCTTGATCGCCCTTCTCGCCGCTAGCTTAGGACTCGCCTCTTGTGGAGACAAGAATAAGGGTTCGAATAGCAGTGGCGGTGGCGATTATACCCCACCTGAAATCACTGGTACCGCCCCTTATAATCCTGGCCCCGCCACCGAAGGCGCCGCCACTGGCAATTTCGACTATTCCCAGGAAGATTATGAGACTAGGGCCGGTGCCCTCTACGCCCTCGAGAAGTATGCTTTGGACAACTTCACGGCCGGCATCCCCCTCTACGACGACGCATCCTACGAGCAATTCTCCGATCGCGTCACGCTGCCGTCGACCACCTACCTCACCAACTACGGCTTCGGCACCGCCTACGGGAAAATCGACCCCGACGGGCGGATGTACAACGCTCCGATCAACGAATCGAAGCCGGAATGGAGGAGCTACTTCCACGGCTACACCACCGTCGACTCCGGCACCTTCAACGGCTGGGACTCCAACGGCTCCGACGTCTCCGACCGGATGTCGATGATCTCCTCCAGCTACTTCGGGGTCAAGGCCAACGACTCCAACACCGACTACTCCTGGGTCGGCTCCCTCTCGACCACCGACGCCCCGATCATGCTCGACGGCTGGAACGAAGATCAACACCACGGCGGCAACCCGGTCCAGAACCCCGGCGAGGACGAGACCAGCCAGTACTGGCGGGTCAAGGTCCACTTCGGCGAGGGCTACACCTACCGGACCGCCGAGTCCTCCAAGTGGAAATCGAAATACGACGGGCGCCAGGTCGCCCTCGAGGACTATCTGACCCCGTTCAAGGCCATGCTTAACGCCCGGCTGCTCCGCTACGCCGACATGGTCTCCGACGCCTCGGGCTTCCAGGGCGCCATGGAATACGTCTACAACACCGAGCTACAAAGCGGGGCCTGGGAGGACAGCGGCGTCAAGATCCAGATCAACGTGGCGGAGGGCGCCATCGACTTCGGCTTCATCCAGCCGCAGTCGGCCGCCTACGCCCGGACCGCCCTCTCCTCGATGTTCTACTCCCCGGTCCCCGAGCAATTCCTCCTCGACATCGGGAACAACAACTTCTCCACCGGCGCGAAAAACTACGGCACCCGGTCGAACACCACCAACAACACCTGCTTCGACAACATCCTCGTCTTCGGCCCCTACATCCCCGAGTACTGGGAGGACCAGGTCCGGATCGTCTACAAGGCCAACGACACCTACTACGAGAAGGACCTCTACTTCTACGACGGCTACACCGAGGACATCTTCACCGGCTCCGACGCCGACACCCTGGCCTACCAAGCCTTCCTCAACAACCAGCTCGACGAGGTCTCGATCCCGGTCGATATGCTTGAGGAGCACCGCAACGACGAAAACGTCCTCCGGACCGAGGGCTCGACCATCATCAAGCTCAACATCAACTCGACCACCGAGGAACAGTGGGAGGCCTTCTTCGGCGAGAACGGCTCGGTCACGACCACCGCGGAGAACAACTACTGGGACGTCAAGCCCATCATGAGCAACCAGAACTTCCTCGAGGGGTTCTATTACGCCATGAACCGTCAGGAATTGGCCGACCTCGCCGGCAAGAACCCGGCCGTTGGCTATCTATCGAAAGCCTACATGATCGACCCCGCCGGCAAAGAATCCTATCGCGATTCGATCTATGGGAAATCGGCCGTTTGGTATCGGCAGCAGATCGCCGGCAATGAGCAGGCCTACTCGCGGGCCATCGCGGAGGCTTACTTCGACGCCGCCGGCAGCCAGTTGCTGGCCGAAGGCAGCTACCGCAACGGCGACACCATCGAGATCACCGGCTTCTTCCGTTACCAGACCACCATCGACAACCTCGGCTCCTACATCAAGTCCTACCTTCAGGAGGCCTGGAACGCGGTCAACGTCGGCAAGAACGGCAAGAACCTCGCGCTTAAGGTCGAACTCCTAGTCGGCGGGACCACCTACAACGACACCTACACCCGGATGGACCAAGGCCAATTCGACTTCGCCGAAGGGGCGATCTCGGGCAACGTCTTGAACCCGCTCGACTTCATGAACACCTGTTCCTCGACCGTCGCCCTCAACCAAGGATTCAACCTGAACTGGGGCGACCCGACCAATGTCGTCAACGAGACCAACCCGGTCGTCTTCGACGGCAAGACCTGGTCTTATGACGCTCTATGGTCGGCTAGCCAAGGCTGGACCATGGTTGATGAAGGCGTTACCTCCCCGGTCGCCGATAATCAGACCATGAAGCTCGATTCGGCCAATAACCGGATCCATTGGCAAGCCACCTTCCCGTCCAGCGCGACCGATGACCAAGGCAACTCGATCCTTGACTTCGAGATCCGCGACCTCGCCATCATGGGCGGCCCGACCTCGACGCCGACCAGCGGCTACTACCTGAACGACAAGTCGGCCTATTCGATCAACACCGACCTTAACGGTTTCATCAACGTCTACGTCGACCTCGATGAAGTCAAGAGCCTGGTCAATCAGATGAAGGGTCAAGGAATTAACGTCAACTACTTCTCGCTCTACTTCTCGCTCGTTTACTCGGTCGACCTTTCCAAGGTCACTTCCGACAACCTCGACGGAAGCTCGAGTTCAAGTTCCGTCATCACCAAATCGGTGCTCGTCGACTCGGTCGGGAAGTGCTCCGATTACGGAATCTAATACTTAACTAGCGAAGAACCGTCTCTTCCAGAGCCGCTTCCCGCGTAGGCGGGGGCGGCTCTCTTCTTGTCTTGCTAAGAAACGAGTTCGGGGTTATGGTTACCCCGGCAAATACAAAGGAAAGAAAGAGAGAACAATGAAAGACAGTACCAAATACGTGATAGAGAGAATCCTGTTCATCTTATTGACAGCTTTCATTGTTCTCTCCGTCACCTATATCCTCTTGCAGTGCCTGCCGCTAGAGCCAAACGCCACCAACTTCACCGAAGAGTTCCGCTTTTGGCAGCAGCAGGTGAGCCTCGGTTTCTATTACGAAATCGATACCTCGACCCCCGAGGGGCTGGCGGCCGTCGCCAACAAAGAATACGAGCAGATGGTCACTATCGATTCCCGCAACTATTATTTTGCGCCGTATCCGATCCTTGTCCGTTATTGGAACTGGCTCGTCAACATCGTCACTAAGTGGGATTGGGGCCGTTCGACCTCGGTCGCCCTTAACCAAAGCGCCATCTCGATCATCGTCATGCGGCTTCCGGCCTCGATGAAGCTCAACATCATCTCGATCATCATCTCGGTTCCCTTGGGCTTGGGCTTAGGCATTTGGGCGGCCCTTAAGAAGAACACTTGGATCGATTCGCTTATCTCGACCGTCATCATGATCTTTATCTCGGTCCCGTCTTTCGTTCTTATCTCCTTCTTGTTAATCGGGTTTGGGCAAATACCGGGCTTCCCGATCAGATGGCCGAGCCAAGCTAATGCCGCGGCCGACCCGTTATTGGCGTTTGAAGCGTATATCATCCCAGTCTTGTCCTTATCCTTTGGCTCCATTTGCTCGTTTGCCCGTTATACCCGGGCTGAGCTATGCGAGGTCATGTCAAGCGAGTTCTTGTTGCTCGCCCGGACCAAAGGGTTAACCAAGGGCCAGTCGGTCGTTCGCCATGCTTTGCGCAACTCCTTGGTCCCAATCGTCCCGATGATCATCTCCCAATTCATCTCCATTCTCTCTGGTTCGATGGTTTTGGAGCAGATTTACGGCATTCCGGGTATCGGCTCTTTGTTCGTCACCGCCTTAACCGGCAAGGATTACCCGGTCATCATGGTCGATATGGCCATCTACACCTTAATTGGCTTATTCGCCACCTTAATCGTCGACTTGAGCTATAGCATCGTCGATCCGCGTATCAGAATGGGGGCTAAGAAGTAATATGGAAAACGAAAAGATGACCACCGATTTCGAATCGGTGAATGACTTCGAGTTCGTCCAGCAAGACGCCTCGATTCATGACCAGAAATTTGAAACCAAGCCGACGACTTATTTCAAAGACGCGATGAAGCGGTTCGTCAAAAACCGTTCTTCGGTCGTGGCCGGATGCATCCTTTTCATCTTGATCGCCATGGCCATCATCGTTCCGGTCGCCAATAAAAACGACATCGATAACCCGGTCGCGGCCGCCCGTTACCTTCCGCCGAAGTGGTTCGACGGCGATACCGGCGGGTTCATGGATGGGACCGGCTACATCGAGAAGGCGATCCTTGATCCCGATACCAACAGCCTCCCTTCCGATTCTTACTATAAGTCTTATGCCGTCATCGGCGACATCACCCCGACCCAATCGGTTTCCGATACTTGGGATGAATCGGTTCGGAATTATGGCAAGAATGGGGCGATTAGGCTTGGCAACGGCTCAACGGAAAACGAAGTTGGCATCTTTGATGCCGAGGATTCGGGATTGGTTTCTCCGGCGGTTGAGCTTTCGCTCAATGACCCCTCGGTCGCGTATGAGGTCACTTTCTATCCCGATTCTTATGCCGATAATCATATCGAGGGGACGGAAATCGCCGCCTCGATCGGCTGGGTTTTCGAATCCGCCGAGGAAGATGATCCATCGACTGAGCCTTCGCTTTTAGCGGAGGGCGAAGAAACTCCGGAAGAGGGCGAGGACAACCCTGGCGAAGAGGAAATGCCTGAAGAACCGGAAGAGGAAATGGTCGTCGTTCCTTTGATGGACCCCATGACTTTGAATAACGAGGTTCTCTCTTTGAGCGTCAATGATGTCGTCGGCGTTTTGCGGGAGGGCGGATATCTCGATGGCATCACCTCGGAAAAGGCGATGGGGCGTTTCGTCATCGTTTATGAAGCCCCGGAAGACGCCGCGGCTTCGGCCAATTCGCTCTATATTCAATCCGTGAGGGCGACCGGCTCTACTTCTAGCGTCGACGCCGCCTCTTTCAGCAATGCCACTCAGGCCTATGGCTTATTGAATACCACCGGTTATTCGCGGCTTAACGATATTTCCTCAACCGGCATTTACCATTCCGAAGTCACTTACGGCGCGTTCCGTTATGACTACTATGAAGCGGCTTTCGGCGATGTATCTGGCCAGGAATTCACAAAAAACGATATCGATAACTATGTAAACTATGGCTGGATCGACACCCTTTCTTGTCGCGGTTCGACTGGCAGCGAAGTGACCTTGTTCAGCCTTTCTTCCGGCGATACGACAATCGATTGGAACAAGGCCCCGATGACTTCAAGCAACATCACTTTGGTTTTGACGGAGGAAGGCGACACCTACTGTCCATTAAGGTCAATTCAATCGATGCGGGCGGTTAATTTAGGCGGCGAAGTCGGGACTTCGGTCTCGGTTTATGGAACCCAATCGCTTTATCGTCTGCTTTATGAGCAGGGTAAAATCGGCTCCTGCGAGATGCCGAAATACTTCTTCGGGACCGACCGGAACGGGAAAGACTTCTTCAAATTGGTCTTCTCTGGTCTACTGACCTCGCTTGGTTTGGGTTTATTGAGCTCGGCCATCAACATCGTCGTCGGCCTTATCTGGGGCGCCATCTCCGGTTACTTCGGCGGCTGGGTCGATATGCTCATGGAACGGTTCTGCGAGATTCTCGGCGGCATGCCCTTCATCGTCATGATGACCTTGATCGTCTTGTTGCTGGGATCTAATTTCTGGACCTTCTTGCTGGCCCTCTGCTTAACGGGCTGGATGGGGGTCGCGGCCGAGACCAGGCGACAGTTCTATCGATATAAGCGAAGGGAATATGTCCTAGCTTCGCGGACCCTAGGCGCGAGCGATGGCCGGCTTATCTTCAAGCACATCCTGCCTAATGGCATCGGGCCCATCATCACCGGGGCTATCCTCATGATCCCCTCGGTCATCTTCACCGAAGCCAATATCTCATACTTATTGCCTTCGGCCTTGGCTTTCTCGGGCTCACAATCGTTCGGCATCACCTTATCGAACGTCCAAGGCGATTTGCGGAATTACCCATATTTGATCGTCAGCGCCTCCATCGTCATGGCCTTGATCATGATTTGCTTCAACCTCTTCGGCAATGGCTTGCGCGACGCCTTCAACCCGGCTTTGAAAGGAGCGGATGAGTGATTATGAATAAGTACAAAACCATCGATTACCCCGCTTCGGTCGGGGAGAAAGAAGCGGGGAAGGAACCGGTTCTTTCGGTTCGAAACCTGGCCATCTCCTTTAAAACCGACGAGGGGATGGTCAAAGCCGTCCGCGGCGTCTCCTTCGATTTATATAAAGAGGAGACCCTTTGCATCGTCGGCGAGTCCGGTTCGGGCAAATCGGTCACCAACAAAACCATCATGGGCATCCTCCCCAAAAGCGCCCGCATCGAATCGGGCTCGATCGTCTATGAAGGCGAGGATTTGACCCAGGTTTCCGAGGACGAATTCCATAATATCCGGGGGACTAAGATCGGGATGATCTTCCAAGACCCCCTTTCCTCCTTGAACCCGATCATGAAGATCGGCAAGCAAATCACCGAGGTCATGCTCATCAACGGGCATCACCTGAAGAACCTTTTCAAGGACATCGTCAACGACGTCTTCATCAAGCTGAAGAACGATGAGCGTTTGCTTGAGCTCGCCAAAAGCGATTTGAAGCATTCGCTTGCCGATATCAAGGCCAAGATCGCCCAGGAAAAGAAAAACGCCAAGGCCGAGGAACGGACGCCGAACCTCGAGCCTTTGCTAGCCGAACAGGCCAAGGCCAAACAAGCCTTCATCGACAAGAAAGCCGAATTGAAGAACGTTATCGTTATGGATAAAGCGGCTTACGCGGCGAAGAAAAAAGAAGCGAGGGCGGCGGTTAAAGCCAAGAAGACGGAACTCTTGAAGGAGCATTGGGCCAACTTGAAGCCTATTTGGAAGTCCTTCTTCGACAAAGGCCCCTCCCAGCAGGCTAAGGCCAAGATCGCCGAGGCGAAAACGCGTTATCAAGAGGCCATGGCTAAGCCAGAGAACAACCCGAGCGAAGATGAACTCATCGACCTTTACGCCTCCATCGTCAACCCGAAGGAGAAGCAGGTCGCGGAGGTTAAAAAGAAACTCGAGGCTTTATCCGCCGATAAGGGGAATGAAGCGGGGCTGCTTGCCTATAACGAATGCCGGCTAGCCCTTCGCGACGCCAAAAAAGAAGCCGCTTCCGCCCGAAAAGAGGCGAAGAAGGCGATGCATGAGAGGAAGTATGGGGCCCGCGACGCTTATCGCGCCGAGGTCCGGCCGCTTTATCGGTCTTTGTTGACCTTCCCGGCCTTTAAGAAAGCCTATGATGATTTCCTGCTCGAGCATCGGCGTTATCTTTCCTGCCTCCGGGTCACCCATAAGGAAGCCAAGGACCGGGCCTTGAAGATCATGGCCGAAGTCGGCATCCCTCAACCGGAACGGCGGTTCTATCAATACCCGTTCGAGTTCTCCGGCGGCATGCGCCAACGGATCGTCATCGCCATCGCCTTGACCGCCCATCCGGACATTTTGATCTGCGATGAGCCGACCACCGCCCTCGACGTCACCATCCAAGCCCAGATCCTCGAATTGATCAACGAGCTGAAGGCCAAGCACCATATGTCGGTCATCTTCATCACCCATGACTTAGGGGTCGTCGCCAACATGGCGGACCGGGTCGCGGTTATGTATGCGGGGAAAATCGTCGAATACGGGAAGGCCGATGAGGTCTTCTATTCGCCCGCCCATCCTTATACCTGGGCTTTGCTCTCCTCGATTCCCGACGTCGATTCGAAGGAAAAACTCGAGGCGATTCCCGGCACCCCGCCGAACATGCTTTTCCCGCCGAAAGGCGATGCCTTCGCCGCCCGAAGCAAATACGCCCTCGGGATCGATTTCAAGGAAGAGCCCCCGATGTTTCAGATTTCCCCTTCCCATTACGCCGCCACCTGGCTGCTTGATGAAAGGGCGCCGGAACATAAGATGCCCTCGATCGTCGCGACCCGGATCAAGAATTCCTTGAAACGGGCCGGCAAGACTTCCGGAGGAAAGAAAGATGAATGAAGAAAAGCGCCTCCAAATTCAGTCGGAGAAAGCCGAACTGAAAGAAAAAGTCGACCAAGCTAAGGCGGCTTTGCGGGATTTTAAGGTCAAATACAAAGGAGTGGAGCTCGATGAGTCCCTCCGGTATGAGCGGAAAAAGCTCAACGATGATCTCCATGAGGCCAAAAGAGCCCTCTCTTTAGTCGGGGTGTCTTATGACCCCTCCTTGATGGAGAACCACGTTATCTTAGACGTCCGCCACTTAAAGGAGTTCTTTAAGTCCGGCGAATACAAAACCAAAGCCGTCCATGATATCTCCTTCCAAATCCACGAAGGGGAATGCTTTGGCTTAGTCGGGGAGTCGGGCTGCGGCAAAACCACCACCGGACGCTGCATCATCGGCCTTTATCCCATCACTTCCGGCTCGATCTACTACAAGGGGTACCGGATTTCCGCCGGGAGCCGCTGGAACGAAAAGGAAATCAAGTGGACCCGGATCCGCGACAATTCCCAAATCAAGGTTTTGAAAAGGGAACTCCGCGACAAACTAAGCGAATCGGCCAGCGAGGAGGAAAAAGACTCGCTAAGGCAGGAATACGGGGCGAAAATCGCCGAGATCAAAGCCCATACCGATTCGGTCGTCTCGGTTCAGAAAGAGAAAATCTCCCAAATCCGTTACGACAACAAGCATTCCTCGTCCAAACTCCGGAACGAGATCCAGATGATCTTCCAGGATCCGATCGATTCCCTCGATCCCCGGATGACGGTCGAGGACATCATCGTCGAAGGGCTGCACATCCAAGGGCAGTATGACAAGGAGGAGAATCGGCGGGCGGTCGAGCGGGTTTTGCGCCAAGTCGGCTTAATCCCCGAATACGCCTCCCGTTATCCCCATGAGTTCTCCGGCGGGCAAAGGCAGCGGATCGGCATCGCCCGGGCCCTTATCATGAACCCCAAGCTGCTTATTTGCGACGAGCCGATCTCGGCCCTCGACGTCTCGATCCGGGCCCAGGTCTTGAATTTGCTTAACGAGATCAAGGATTCGATGAAGCTGACGATGCTTTTCATCGCCCATGACCTTTCGGTCGTCAAGTATTTCTGCGACCGGATTGGGGTCATGTATTTCGGGGATATGGTTGAGCTCGCCTCCTCGGAAGAGCTCTTCCGCCACCCGCTTCATCCCTATACCAAAGCCTTGCTCTCAGCCATCCCTAAGCCCGACCCCTTGTCGGAGAAGAACCGGGTCCGGCAGGTTTATAACCCAGCCTCGACCCACGATTATTCCAAGCAAAAGCCCTCCTTCCGGGAGTTGATCCCCGGCCATTTCGTCCTTTGCAACGACGAGGAGGAGAAGCGTTACCTCAAAGAGATAAAACGGATCGATTCCAAGAAAGGAGATAAGGCCAATGATTAAATGGATTAAATCCTTAGGGATATCTTTGTTCAGTTTCCTCGGGTTCCTGGTTTTGGCTTTGACCATCCCTTTCTTCGTCTCTTTGCTCGGGGCCTACGCCGATCCGGCCGGGCATAATTACCGGCTCGATTATCTGCCGGAAGGGGAAGCGGTCGATGCTTACCTCCATACCGGCGAGGCCTTCCTGTTTTTG
Source organism: uncultured bacterium (assembly GCA_949296775.1). Taxonomy (GTDB): domain Bacteria; phylum Bacillota_I; class Bacilli_A; order RFN20; family CAG-826; genus Alloenteromonas. The sequence goes on from CASFQA010000003.1 coordinate 97,545, forward strand.
GTTTTCGGCATCACCATCGCCGTCTTCTTGTTTCTTTTCATCCTCGATACTTTCTTCCGGAAGAAGAGCAGCCATGTCGGCATCGTGGCTTTGGGGACGCTTTTGCTTTCCGCTTTCTGCCTCGGAAGGGCGATCCTTAACTTCAAGTTGGGGGAAACGGTGACCGGGGTCATCGACATCATCGCTGCCGTCAGCATGCTCATCACCCTCTTCTTCTTCGTCAAGAAGAGCCTCGATGGCGATTGCTTGGTCTGGTATTACGTCTCGGTCATCCTAAGCGGCTTCCTCTTCTATTTCTGCATCATCTCCAATTACAACATCCTCGATTGCTTCTCCCATTCGGGCGACGTCATCTTCTGGTGCGGCTATGCCGTGACCCGTTATTACCTGCTTACTTATCTTTTGCTCGTTTGGGTCAATCACCATTACGATTACGAGCCGGCTGGGGTTGTGGTCGCCGATATATGATTTATAGGGGCCTTGGCCCCTTTTCATTATGAAAGCCTTGATATTCGATTTAGACGGAACCCTCTGGGATTCCACCGTCCCGGTGGCTTCCTGCTACGAGGCGGTGGGGCGGAGGCTGCTCGGCCCATCTTTCCGTTTCACCCCGGATGACGCTCGTTCGTTAATGGGAAAGACGATGGATGAAATCGCCGCCGCGATCGCGCCGAAAAGCTATTCGCCTACCCAAATCCAATCCTTGGGAAAAGCCTTCTTCCAGGCGGAAAACGCCTATTTGGCCGACCATCCGGGGACGTTATACCCCTTTGTCGGGGAAACGCTCTTTAAATTGAAGGAGCGGTATCGCCTCTATATCGTCTCCAATTGCCAAGCCGGCTATATCGAGACCTTCCTGCCTTTGCTTCCCGAAGGGACGTTTCTTTCCCATATGTGCTTTGACGATACCAAGAAGCCCAAATGGTTCACCATTCGCTCCTTGATGGATAGGGAAGGGATCGACGAAGCGATCTATATCGGGGACACCGCGAGGGATGAGGAAGCCTCGGAAAAGGCCGGCCTCCCTTTCATCCATGCCGAATACGGTTTTGGAAACGCCCTCCATCCAGCGGGGCGGATCGCATGTTTTGCCGACTTGCCCAATATCCTATTGAGTCTTGGCTTCTAGCCTTTAAGATATTGTTATGGAAAAAACCGATAACCCTTTCAAGGCCGACCGTTACCTCTCCTCCTCTCAACAGGAGATCGTCCATTCGATGATGCCGGAGCTCAATCAAGCCACCGATGCCGACCAATGTCATCGGACCATAGATTTGATCGATGGTTTCGTCAAGGCCAATAAAACCAGCGATTTGGTATACGAGAATGCCCTTAAGGCTTTCCAAGGGGCTGAGGATTCGCTTCGTTCGGCCGCCCTTTTCCCACCCGATGCCGGCTCGATGCTCGTCCTTAACCTCATCGCCAGCTATATGTCGATTATGTTTTTGGTTGGGGCCTTATCGGCGGACGATTTGAAGAAGATGGCGCCGGTTATGAACGGCTTTAACGATAAACTGCCGACCGCCTAGCTGAATTTGCCGAAATTTTCGCCGATTGTATATTGCCTCTTTTTCCCTTTTAGGGGAAAATTAGAAGACAGGAGGCGCGTCAATGGACAATCAAGCCAAAGGATTTGCCGAATTGGCTAGTGGTTTAGCCGATAGGACCGCAAGGTTAGCCGGCTCTGCCGATGAGGCGATGCATGAAGGTTTTTCCCGTTACATTGAGGCGCAAAAGGCCACTATTTCCGAGGCTGAGCGAATCAGCTCATCCGTCAGCGAGGAGATCGAAACCCTCGCAAAAAGCCGTTTTGAGGTGGCTTTAGAGGAAGGGAAGAAAGCCATCGCGGAGGCTTTTGCCACCCAGGGGGTTAGCTTATGAAAGAGCCAATTCGGGAGACTAATGGCAATATGGCTGATTTGCCTTCCCAAATCAACCAACTCGAATCCGATAACGCGGCCTTGGAAATCAAAATCAAAAAGCTGAAATCGGAGTTGAATGGGAAATTATTCCAACAGAGCAAAGACGATATTCGCCGCTTGAACGAGCAGCTAACCGCTTATTCGGAGAAAGAGATCGCCATCATGGACGATTTCTCTGCCGCCCTCCGTCATTTAAACGATTCGGTTTCCGATCTGCAGGCTATTTTATCCGTCGAGAAGGGTGAGGAAGAGCAACCGGAGGTCGAAGGATGAGCAACGAAATGGATAATCGGCTGCTGGAACTGAAGCAGCTCAACCTCTCCTTATCCACCGACTTGCTCGATTTGGAGAAGCTTTCCGCCCATTGCGATTTCCAATTGCCGAAATCAAAGGCGGCTTTGGCGGAGATGTCGCTTTCGAAGGAAAAGCTTTTGCTTTGCGACGCCAAGCTAGCCCAAGCCAAACAGGACCTTGAGGATTCAAAGGAGAACGTCAAATTCCTCTCCTCTTTCGTCAAAGTCATATGCCGTCAGATCATGGCGGTTGGATCGCTCACCAATAAAGGGCTTTTCGATTCCGCTTCCGACATATTGAATTCCTTATCGTCCCATGCCAACGATCTCTCAGCCCCTTGGACGGCTGATTTGAAGGAACAGATCGAGGAATCGATTGGCTATCAAAGGGTCAAGCTGGTTTTGCTTCGGGCCCGCCATAACGAAAAGCATGGCCTTCCTCCCTGCGGGGAGGCGGAAATCGACGCCTTATTGGATGATATCGTCGATTTGGGCATGAAATACCATTCGGAAAGCGAAAGGGCTGGCTTGCTCAACGAGGCTTTGGTCATCAAGCTCAATATCTTGGCCTCCCGCGAGGAAGCAACCATCCATGATATGGATAGCCTTGAAGCCATCATCGCCGAACGGGATCATTATTTGTCTTTATCGAGCGGGGCCGATTGCCATGTCGAGGAGGCGAAAAAACGCCTATATAAAGTCATTCTCGACGAATTCAACGAGCTTTCCTTCCTTTACTTCGACGATGAGCCGAACTTCGATAAGGCCTTAGCGGTCTTCAATCAAAAAGGGAGCATCGAGAAAGAGGACATCGCCCATCACGCTTATAAAGAAGCGGAGGACGACAAAGCCTTCCGGATCGCCTTCCTTTGCCAAATGGCTTTGCGGAAAGACGTTTCCGGCTACAAAGACCAAGTCATCGTCTTGTCCTCGAAAGCCGAGGAGGGCGATATCGATTCGCTCGATCTATTGGCCCATTTCCTCTCGATGCCGTTAATCGATTCGACGAAATTCGATTTGACGATCAAATCGCTTAAGACTTTGTCTTTTGAGCAGAAGATCCATTTCCTGGCCTTCGCCATCAAGCTAGGCTTGGACGAGGAGAAGCAAGTCCTGCTTTTCCAATTCATCGAGCAGCTGCGGATCGGGGCTCGCCGGGGCGATCTTGAGAAGATGGCCCCCGACCTCTCTTACCTCGATTTCCATATCGCCCCCTCCTTGAAGGAAGATTGGGCGGGGATGAAGGGGGACTTGCTCCGCTCGCCGAGAGCCCATAAGATCGTGACCAAGACCCAAGTGGCGGAACTCCGGGTTTTCGCCGGCGAGGATCCGGCGTCTTTATCGGCCCCGTTAGGCAAAAAACTCAAATCCGCCTATGTCCGTTCCTGGGATATGCTCAAGTATGTCCTCTATTGGTTTTTCGCCATCCCCTTGCCGTTGGTCTTATCGGGGGTCGCCTATTATTTGATGTACCATTTCGGGGTCGCCGATTATATCGGCTCCGCCATCTTCGCTTTGCCATTCGGCCTTTGCCTGCTTCTATTGGCCTTAGTCGGTCACGCTTTCTACGGCCGGGACGAGAAAGGGTCGATGTGGTATCGAAGGGCCCTCGGCCTCGTTTCCGTCTCTCTCCTCGCCGGCTCGGCCGTCATCTTCGCTTTGCCGCCTCGTTTGCTTTTCGGGGCGGAGATCATCGCTTTGCCGGCCTTGATCGATGGGATCCTCGCCTATTTGCTTTCCGTTTTGTTCTTTAAGGAAAGGAATCGGGCCCTTTCTTATGCGGTCCTCGGGCTATTCATCGTCGCCCTCGGGGTGGCGACCGGCTTCATGGTCTATGTCATGATGTCGGGCCTGACGGTTTCTTGATGCATCTATTCTTCGATTACCATCCCGACCGGGACGTCATTGTCTATTGCCTTTCCGACGAAAGGCTTTTGTGTTTGGAGAAAGGGGAGGCGGCCCTTGGGTCGGAACAATTCGGCGCGCTTATAACCGAATACCCTATTGTCAGCTATGACGTTGAGCCCTTTTTCCTGCGGCTAAGGGCGTTGAATTTCCCCAAACGCTTTTCCTGTTTCGACTTGAAGCGGCTTTTCCGAGCTTATTATGGAGTGGCGGAGGACATTCCCTATGAGGAAGCCAAAACCCAGTTCGACGACCAAGCCCTCCTGCAGGGCTGCGAGGCTTTTTCCTTCTTCGTCCACCTCTGCGATTTCGAGGCGGAGGATGCCGCTTGCCTATTGGGGGTCGATTACGGTGACTGCCTGCTTTCTTTCCCCGAATGCGGCGAGGCCTTCGCCTCATTGAATCTGTTTAAGCAAGCTCGGGAGGAAAGGATATCCGCTTTCGATCCTAAGCGAATAAAACGGCTTTTGTTTTTCGATTTGGAATGCGCGAACACCGACGGGAATATCGGGAAGATATGCGAGTTCGGCGGGGTTTATGCCTCTTTATCCATGCAAATCGAAGGGGAAATCGAAATGCTTATCAATCCCGAGTCAACTTTCAAAGTGAATCGGCTCGGGCGGGGTTTGCAGCTGTTTTATCGTTCCGCCGATTACGAACGCTCGCCCTCTTTCCCCCAGCAATACGGCCGTCTAAAAAGCGTTTTGGAAGATGAAGAGACTTTGCTGGTCGGCTTTGCTTCCGGCAATGACTTCCGCTTCCTAATGGGCGATTGTTGGCGTTATCGCCTTCCGGGATTCGATCTATTGGGATTGGACGTTCAGCCTTTGGCCGACCGCTTGCTGGGATCGAAGAGATCGCTTTCGTTGGAAGACGCTTTATTCGGGCTTGGGGGCAGCCTGCCGAATGGGCTTACCCCTCATCGGGCCCTCGATGACGCCAAATTGACTTTGTTGGTGGCTCAGAAAGCTTTTCAGCGGGTTAAAGGCGGCTTGCTCGGCTATTTGGAAAACAAAAGCGAGGGCTTCATCACCTCGCTTCATGTCGATAAGATATTGGAGCACCCGCTTCCGAAGCTCCGTTATTGGTCGGATTGATTCAGTAGGCGGCCTCGTCGTAGCCGTAGAGGAACTTTTTCCCCTCGTCTTGAGAATAATCATCGACGTGGAGGAAGACTAGTTTGTCTTTTTCCGCGAATTCCTCGATCCGGATGACGGTGCATTCCATTTGGACCTTGGCGTTTTCGATTAAGGCCACCGACCCGTTTATCTTCATCGGGGCCAGGGCGAATTTATCGATGGAATCACTATGCCCACGGCCGAAGGCGGCGGAGATTGAGGCTTGGTCGTCGGATAGGGCGGACACGCCGATCTTCATTCCGACCTCGAGGTTATTGCTGGTTTTGGCTTGACCGCCTAAAAGCATGGCGATATCGGAGTAGCCGATCATCATAGCCCAGGCGCAGGTCATGCCGTAATGATGGCCGTCTTTGATGTAGGCGACGACCGAGGCGCTGCAATTGAAGGCTTTTAATGACATCTTATGCTCCTTTGACGATTTCCTCTTTTTCCTTGCTTAAGAAACGGAGGAGTATCGGGGTCAAGAAACTGGAGACGAGAATGAGGACGAGGGTAAAGGGGATGATCCCAGCTTCGACCAATCCCGAATCGACCCCTTCTTGGGCGGTGACGATGACGACCTCCGCCCGGGCCATCATCCCGATCCCGACGATCAGCGAGTCTTTGCTGTTCGAGCCGGTGATCTTGGCCCCAAGCCCGGCTCCGAGCACTTTGCCGAGTAGCCCAGCCACCACCCAGACCAAGCCGAAGCCGATGAATAGGCCGGATATGGAATTAACGCTTTCCCCGGAAGAAGATCCGATGCCTAAGGAAGAGAACATCTTCAGGGCGACTGAGGCGAAGAAAACCGGGGTGAATAAGACATTGGCCGTCGTCTCCACCCGATGGTCGATGTAGTGGGAAGCGCTGGTGTTGGCGAGGATAAGCCCGGCGACATAAGCCCCGGTGATGTCGGCGATATGGAATATCTCGGCCACGAAAGCCCAAAGGAAGCAGAAGCCGAGCGAAAGCATCGGGATGCGCCGATGGTGGGGGTATTTCCTCCCCATCCAGTCGAATAGCTTGTGAACCCCGATCCCCATGCCGATCGAGATGGCGAAGAAAAGGACCATGATTAGAATCAAGAGGACGATTGACCAAGCCGAATCGCCGGTCGGGATGACCCAAGGAGCCGTCGCTTCCTCGCCTCCGGATAAGGAAATGACGATGGAAAGCAAGATGATGCCGATGACGTCGTCGATGATGGCGGCGCTCACCAAGCTGGTGCCGATCGGGCCTTCAAGCTTGCCGAGCTCTTTCAAGGTGGCGACGGTGATGGAAACCGAGGTGGCGGTCAGGATGACCCCATAATAGAGGTCGGAATAGAAAGGGGAAGTCCCAGCCGATTCCAGCCCGATGTAAAACTCCTCGTCCATATGGCCGAAGAAGCGGAACATGAAGGCGCAGAGGAATCCGAGCAGCAAGGGGAATATCACCCCTAAGCTGGTGATGATCATGCTGGATTTGCCTTGTTTCCTGATTTGCCCAAGATTAGTGGTGATGCCGGCTTCGAACAAGATCAGGATGACGCCGATCTTGGCGAGGTCGTTGATGCCTTCGACCGAATAATCGGTCAAGATGAATTGGCTTTCCTCGGGGATAAAATAGAACAGCCCGACCAATAGGCCGCCTAAAAGGTAGCCGACCACTTCCGGGACTTTGATTTTCGCCATCAGCAACGATAGCAATTTGCCGACGATGAGAATCAACCCGAGCGGCAATAAAATCATGTAAGGCTCATTGGTGAAGCTTTCGTCGATTAGGGAATTCAATTGCATTGTCATTCCTCCCATTCGGGCAATCATACGCCGGTATGCGCGTAAATAAAGAGGGAATTGATTCCGTTAACTGAATGGGATCTCAAAGGCGAGGAAAACCCTGCAAAAGACTATCCAAATGGATGGAAGCGGCCTTTGCGGAAAGGGGCGGTCAGATCGCATATCATCGTGATGCATTGGCGGTTATGGGCATCGAGGATGATTTCTCCGGTCTCGTCCTCCTTGAAGCCGTTGGCCTTAAAAAACCTAAGCAACGGCAATGGGGCTAAGGCGATTAGCTTCCGGGCGCCGGTTTGCCTCGCCCGGGTGGAAATGAAGCGGAGGGCGTATGATCCAATATAGCGGCGGCGGAGGGGCTTGGCGACGATTAGCTCGTCAAGAGCGCAATGCTCGGGGTCAAGGGGGTGGCAATAAGCGATGGCCAGGATATAGGCGTCTTTGACGAGGGCGAAATTGAAACCCCCGGCTTCCTGATGAGCGGGCGTTTCCCCATATTCGGAGCGGTAGAGGGGCGAATCAACTATTTTTCCGAATTCGAACTTTCCGTTGACCATCTTCTTGCCTTTTCGCCTTAATTATCTAATTATAACCCCATGAATCTTGGCCTTTACCTCAAACATCGGAAGAACAAAATCTTGGCGGTTGGTTTGTCCGGGTTCGCGACCATTTTGCTTTGCCTTTGCTTTTTCCTCGATATGAGCGCCCTTTCTTGGCGTTTTGATTTCACCACCCTTTGGAATTATCTGCTCTATTTCATCGCCTACCTCATCATCTTCATCTGCAATGTGCGCAACGACAACGGGGCGTATCGCGGCATTACCCTCTTCGTCTTCTTCATGGCCTTTGACCAAATCTGGTCGGGCGTGATGATGGGAGGAAGCGCCTTCGGCCTTTTCTCCGGCGCCGACCCGGTCTCGATCACCCTGGCGGTTATCTATCTGCTCGCCGTGGTCGTCGGTGGGGTGTTGGGCTTCATCCTTTACGCCAAGATCCTCAAATACATGGTCAATCCCTTAGTCGATTATCGTCCGGTCCGCAAGTATGGGATCATCTACTCCTCTTCCCTCTTCTTCATCCTGGCTTTTCTTATCGGGATGGAGATGTACGTTTCCCCGTCCGCGGGCGCCCTTGACATCGCCATTATTTTCCTTTTGCCGATTTCCGAACTCATCATGTCGGTGGCCATCGTCTTCACCTTGGAACGGCTCTACCGTAAGTAGTTATTAATTTCCTGGTCCGCCTGTGATATAATCTCGCGCCGTAAGGGGAGTAGCGCTCGCTCGGATCTCGACATCTCGCTGAATAAGCCGGGACCGAGGGGGTAACACCTCGCGAGACCTTAACTCGTATTGAGAGAAGGACAGGAAAATATGTACGAAGACAAAAACGCCAAAGAAACGTTAAGCGCTTTTTCCGTCGATCCCGAATCCGGCTTAACCCAAGAACAAGCCAAAAAGAAACTGGAAGCGGAAGGGCGGAACAAACTTGACGAAAAGAAGAAGGACCCATGGTATGTCATTTTCTTCAACAACATGAAGGATCCGATGACCTTGATCCTTTTCATCGCCGCGCTTATATCGGTGGCCTTGGGCATTTATACCGTCGTTCGGGAGCCGGATTTGCCATTTGATGAGAAATTCGAGCAGTTCGTCGACGTCATCATCATCTTCTTGGTCGTTATCCTCAACGCCACCATCGGCACCATTCAGGAGATGAAAGCCGAAAAGGCCCTCGAAGCCTTGAAGAAGATGTCAGCTCCGACCGCGACGGTCAGGCGGGACGGGAAGCTTATCGAGATCCCGGCCGAGGAAGTCGTGACCGGCGATATCGTCATCCTGGAGGAAGGGCGGACGGTCCCGGCTGACCTGCGGCTTATCAAGACCTTCTCGATGAAGGCCGATGAATCCTCCTTGACCGGTGAATCGGTCCCGGCCGAGAAAGACGCCTCGGTCGTCTTAACCGGCGAATCCGGGGTCGGCGATCGGGTCAACGAAGTCTTCATGTCGACCCCGATCGTTTATGGCCGGGGCGAAGGCGTGGTCATCGCCACCGGGATGAAGACCGAGATCGGCCGCATCGCCTCCATGCTTTCCGGGGAAGAGGACGAGATGACCCCGTTGCAGAAGAAATTGGCCCAGCTATCGAAGTTCCTCGGCGTTTTGACGGTCGGCGTCGTTATCTTGATGCTTGTCGTCAAAATCATCTGGGCGTTGATACAAAGCAATATCGCCGCCACTTGGTCGGACGCGTTGCTGGATTCGGTCGCTTTGGCCGTCGCCGCCATCCCTGAAGGGCTCACGGCCGTCGTCACCATCGTCTTGGCCCTCGGGGTCGGGAAGATGGTTAAGGTCAATACCATCGTCCGCCGCTTGGCCTCGGTCGAGACTTTAGGCGCGGTCTCGGTCATTTGCTCCGACAAGACCGGCACCCTCACCCAAAACAAGATGACCGTCGTCGAGGCCTATGTGCCGGGGATGATGATCAAGAAAGACCAATTCGACAGCCATAAAGAGAACATCTCCCTTCTTGCCAAAGGGCTATCCCTTTGCAGCGACGCCAAAGTCGAAGGCGGAGTCTACGGCGATCCGACCGAGGTGGCCCTGGTCGAATTCGCCATGAACCTCGGGATGAAGAAGACCGACTTGGAGAAAACTAGCCCCCGGATCAACGAAGCCCCCTTCGATTCGGTGCGGAAGATGATGTCGACCCTCCATTCGGAGGAAGGCAAAGCGGTCCAGTTCACCAAAGGGGCGATGGATCAGGTACTCAAGCACACCACCCATATTTTGGATAATGGGGCGGTGCGGAAGATAACCGATAAAGACATAGAAGCCATCAAAGACGCTTCCTCCGCCATGGCCTCCGAGGCTCTCCGGGTCCTTTCGCTGACCTATCGGGAAGGGTCGGAAGTCGAGGAGGATAACCTTATCTTCATCGGCTTAGTCGGCATGGTCGATCCTCCGCGGGAAGCGGCTAAGCCGGCCGTCTCGACTTTGAAGAAAGCCGGCATCGTCACCATCATGATCACCGGCGACCACAAGGATACCGCTTTCGCGATCGCCAAAGAGCTCGGGATCGCCGATAGCGAGAGTCAGGTTATGTCCGGCGACCAAATCGACGCCTGCACCGACGAGCAGCTGCAGGAGAAGGTCAAGACCTGCCGGGTCTTCGCTCGGGTCTCCCCTTCCAACAAAGTCTCGATCGTCAAAGCCATCAAGGCCAACGGGCTGACCGCGGCCATGACCGGGGACGGTGTTAACGACGCGCCGAGTTTGAAAGCCGCCGATATCGGCATCGCCATGGGCATCACCGGGACCGACGTCGCCAAAGGGGCGGCCGATATGGTCTTGACCGACGACAATTTCGCTTCGATCGAGAAAGCGGTCGAGGAAGGGCGGGGCATATACGCCAACATCAAGAAAACCGTCCTCTTCCTCCTCTCTTCCAATATCGGCGAAGTGGTGGCGATGCTGATCGCCGCCATCATCGGCATCCCCTCGCCGCTTATCGCCATTCACCTTCTCTGGGTTAACCTCATCACCGACTCTTTCCCGGCCATCGCATTAGGGGCCGACAAAAAACCGAACGACATCATGAACGACAAGCCCCGTGACCCGAAGGAATCCCTCTTCAGCCATGGCGGTTATCTCATCACCTTCGGTTACGGCGTTATCATCGGTCTAATTACCTTGGCCGCCTTCTTGATCGCCCCGATCAACGAGCTTGGGGCCTATAACGCCGCCCATCCGGACGCTGCCTTGTCGCTTTGGGAATATTTATCCTCCGCTTCGGAAATCGGTCAGGAATCGGTGGTGGAAGAGGCCCAGTCGATGGCCTTCTGCGTCTTGGCTTTCTCCGAGTTGTTCCATATGCTTGGGATGACCAATACCAAAAAGAGCTTCATCTATGTCTTCGCCGATAAGAACCCGATGCTTTGGATCGCCTTATTCGGCGGCATCGCCTTGCAGTTCTTCGTCATCGAGGTTCCTTACATCAATTCCTTCTTCAAGGTCTATCCGCTCCACGACCATCCGATGGATTATCTCTACGTCTTCTTGCTGGCCATCGTACCGCTTCTGATCCACGAGGCGGCGGTCTTGGTCCAGTGGATAATGAAGAAAGCGAAAGCAAGCCATCAATAAAGAGCGAGGCGTCCGTTGGGCGCCTCTTTTTTCTTGTTTGGAAGCCGCTTGGCGTGTAAAGTATGCGGTGCGCCGACTTAGCTCAACTGGCAGAGCAGCGGTATCGTAAACCGCAGGTTGGAGGTTCGATTCCTCTAGTCGGCACCACGAAAACTTCCAGGCCGGCGCTTCCGGCCTTTTCTATAAAATATTCCTTGATATGGGTGGGGGAGGGCTCTATAATAGCCGAGCCGTCAGAAAGACGGACCCTTACACGAACATGGGTGTTTAGCTCAGCTGGGAGAGCACCTGTTTGACGTACAGGAGGTCACAGGTTCGATCCCTGTAGCACCCACCATGTTGCAAGACTCCGCGGTTAACCGCGGTTTTTTGTTGTCAAGAAAATAGGGTTAGCCTAGAATTTGCTTGAGGGTTTTATTATGAAATACAAACACGTTAGAAGATCCGGCATCCTGTTCATCTTCCTTTCCATCATCACTTTATCGATTTGGACGTTGATTTGCCTTTCCATGGTCAATCGGGACGTCAACAAGTTCGCCAAGCGCAAGATGTGCCCTTATTGGATTGTGTGGATTCTTTCGCTTGTTTTCCTCTTTATCCCGACCATCATTTGGATGTCGACCTTATCGAGGAGGGTTGAGGAAGCTGCCCTCGAGTTAGGCATTGCCTCCCCGCGGACCGGCTTTGGCAAGTTCTTCAACTGGTGTTTCTTCGGTTCGCTTATCATCGTCGGCCCCTTCATCGCCTATTGCTTGACCTTCCGGACGCTTAACGCGGTCTTGAAGCGGCTTAACGTCGCCGCCCCGGCGGTTAAACCGGTCGCCAAGTCCGTGGAGAGCCCAACTGCCGTTTCCCCAGAAAAGAAGGATGGGGCTCCTATCCCCGACGTCATAATCGTTCGGGCGGCCGATCCAACCCCCGTCCCCGCCCAGGCCAAGGCTGAGGATATTAAGCTCATCGAGCAGAAGAAGCCGGAGCCGGCGGTTATCTTTGAAGGCTGTGCCCCGCAGGCCACCAAGAAGTGGCGGGTGCGCTATGCCTCCCGGAAAGACGCGGTCATGAGTTTCTCCTCGCAAGAGGAAGCCATCAACTTCGCCAAGGATCTGGCGATGAAGAACGGTTCGTCGGTTCGCGTCAAAGGCCGTTGACGAATCCCTCGATTTATTGTTTAATACTCCTCGCTGAACCGATGCAGCCTTAGTTCAGTGGTAGAACACCAGCTTCCCAAGCTGGTTATACGGGTTCGATTCCCGCAGGCTGCTCCAGAGCGAATTAGCGGATCCCAAGAGGTCCGCTTTTTTCGTCAGCCAAACAATTTTAAAAAAAATCGCAATTTACGAAGACGGCGCAAAACTTAGGCGGATTTCCCGCTTTGCGCCCTTTATGAATTTGCATATGCGTGCGCGCGTTTGCACTTTGTTCGGTAACGATTTATTATTCGTCTGGTGATTTGCCAATGATTGATTTGCGTGAACATTGCATCCAGTTGCTAGCTAACCGCGGCGTCAGCGTTGCCGACATCGCCGATTGCGCCGTCTATCTCCAATCCGCCTATTTCCCCAATCTGAAGAGGGAAGATATGGTCGAATCGGTGATGGACGTTTTAGGCAAGCGGGAAGTCCAGTACACCATCATGACCGCAATCGCCATCGATAAGGCGGCTGACCGGGGCGATATCGATGACCCGATATTGCTTAATATGCTTCGCGAGGACGATGGGTTATATGGCGTTGACGAAGTCCTAGCCTATTCGATCTGCAACGTCTACGGTTCGATCGCCTTGACCAATTTCGGTTATATCGATAAGGACAAATTCGGGATCGTCGGGGAGCTGAACAAAAAGAATCCCGATGGTTCTTACCCGGGCAATCACAATACCTTCCTCGACGACATCGTCGGGGCCATCGCCGCGAGCGCCGCCGCCCGTTATGCCCATTCTCAGGAAAATTAAAACATGAACATCAATTTCTTGCTTCTTTCTTCCGATCCCGCCCCTTATTTGGATATGGGGAATTACCTGAATATGGTTTCGCTGATCATGGCGATCATCATCTTCGCCGGTTTTGACGTGGTTCTCTTCTTTTGGCTTAAGCGCTGGTTCGTCCGGATTTTCTTGACCGCTTCCGAATTGGCGATCGTTTTGTTTTGGCTCTTCGGCTTGGATTTATTGCTGTTCATCGTCTTGGCTTTCTTCATCGTCGCCGTCTCCTTTTTCTTCCTCCACAATTCGGCGGAGGGGCGAAAGTACGTTTCCAATAACGTGAAGAAGCGGCTGCCCTCGAAGATTTTCCGAGGCAAGCCAACCCCCGAGGCCCTTTTTGACCGGGAGGCGGTGTATAAGAAGGTCGCCGACGCGGTCTTGATCATGTCGAAAAAGAAAGTCGGGGCTTTGATCACTTTCGAAAGAGGCGATAACCTCCGGGATTACATCGCCAAAGGCGTGACGGTCAATTGCCCGGTCTCGAGCGAGATACTGCAAACCATTTTCTACCCCGGCACCCGACTTCACGATGGGGCGGTAATCATCCGTAATGACCTCATCGCCGCCGCCTCGGTTTACTATCAGACGGTGGACATCGCCATGCCGGGCAAATTCGGGTCGCGTCATCGGGCGGCCCTGTCGATTTCCAGCCAGGTCGATGCCGTGACCGTGGTCGTCAGCGAGGAAACCGGCCGCATATCGATTGCCTACGAAGGGGAGATTCAATCGGTTGAACCTGATTCCTTCCTTCAAACATTCGAAGAATACATGTCTAACGACAACGAGAAGACCAATCGTTGAAAGGAGGGGTCATGACACGTTATTTCGGAACCGACGGGATCCGCGGCCAGGCTTTTAGCGAATTGACCGAGGAAACCGCCTATAGGATTGGCCGTTACATCGGGCAATATCCCGATGGCCATCCCAATACCATCCTTATCTCCCGCGATACCCGCGAATCGGGGGAGGCTTTGCTTGAGGCCATAAAGCGGGGCGTCCTCAAAAGCGGCGGGACTTTGCTTGACGAAGGGGTTTCGACCACGCCCTCGGTTTCTTTTTTGGTCGAAGCCAACCATTATGACTATGGCATCATGATCTCGGCTTCCCACAATCCGTATTCGGATAACGGGATCAAGCTTTTCGCCCCCACAGGGGAGAAATTGGCCGAGGCCATCGAGGAAGCGATTGAGGACTATATCGATTCCAAAGAGGACTATCTGCCGGTCAAAGAAGGGAAATACCTCTATTCGCCAGAACTAAAAGAGCAATACCTCGCCTTCCTTTGCTCGAATTTCCACGGGAAGAAAGGCGTTAGGGTACTCTGCGATTTAGCCAACGGCTCGGCTTCGATGGTGGCGCCCTCTTTATTCGCCAAGTTAGGCCTCGACGCCACTTTCATCAATGCCTCCCCCAACGGTCGTAATATCAATGACCATTGCGGCTCCACCCATATGGAAGGGCTCGCTGAACTATTCGCCCATGGGGGTTATGATTTGGCTTTCGCCTTCGATGGCGACGCCGACCGCTGTTTGGCGATCGATAAAAGCGGTCGAATGATCGATGGCGATGCGGAAATCTTCCTCGGGGCCCTTTCGCTTAGGGAAGAGGGAAAATTGAAGGGCGGCAAAGTCGTCATAACCGTCATGTCGAACTTTGGGTTAAGGAAAGCTTTGGACGACCTCGGCATCGGCTATGAAATAGTTTCGGTCGGCGATAAATACGTTCAAGCCAAACTGAAGGAATGCGGTTTATCCATCGGCGGCGAACAGTCGGGGCACGTTATCTTCGCTTCCTCGCTCAATACCGGCGATGGGCTATTGACCGCGATCAAGCTGCTCAATATCTATTCGTCTCAGCCTTCGGTTTACGCCGAGCTGCCGAAGCTCAAGGTCTACCCTCAAAGCTTGGTTAATATCCGGTTCAGCAATAAAGAGGAATGCGATGGGGCTTTGCTTAACCCCGCCGTCCAAAAGGCGATGAAGGAGGCGGAATCCATTCTCGGGGCGGACGGTCGCCTATTGGTTAGAACCAGCGGCACCGAGCCATTGCTCCGGGTGATGGCCGAGCATTTAGACGAAGCCACTTGCCGGCGGTCCGTTTCATTAGTCGTCAATACCATTAAGGAGGCTTATCCATGTGCGGAATAGTTGGGGGAGTCGGGAAGATCGACTTCCGGGAATACCTTATCAAAGGATTGAAGAAACTCGATTATCGGGGCTATGACTCGGCTGGCATCGCCTTGCTTGACCGTAAGCGGCTTTTCGTGAAGAAAATGCCGGGGAAAGTCGAGGAACTAGGCGCCGCTTTGCCTGAGACGCTTTCCGGGACCGTCGGCATCGCCCATACCCGTTGGGCGACCCATGGCGAACCCAATGAGCGCAATGCCCACCCCCATATTTCCATGAAGCGGAAGTTCGCTTTGGTCCATAACGGGGTCATCGAGAACTTCAAAGCCCTCAAAAAGGATTTAAGCAAGCACGGGTATGGTTTCCTTTCCGACACCGATTCGGAAGTGGTCGTCGATTTGCTTGAATTCAATTACCATGGCGATGTCCTCCAAGCCATCGAAAAGACGATGGGGCAATTGGAGGGGAGCTACGCCTGCGCCATTATCCACGCCGATGAGCCGAACCGGCTTTATTTCATGAAGAACGCCTCGCCCTTATTGCTGGGCAAAGGGGAAGGGGCCAATTACCTCGCTTCCGACGCCGGAGCGATGATCGGCTTAACCGAATCGTTCATCGATTTGGAGGATGGTGATTACGGATATTTGGAACCGGAAGCCGATGCGATCTTCGCTTCCAGCCATCCCGTCGAAAGACCCATCGTCGCCCGCAGCAAGGATTTCTACGATGACGATTTGCACGGATATCCCCATTACATGATCAAGGAAATCCATGAAATCCCTTCCGTTTTGCGGAGATTATTGGATAACTACCTCGATGACGGCTTCGTCTTCGACAAGAATATGCTGTCGATGATCAAGATGGCTTCCTCGGTTCATTTCTTAGCCTGCGGAACCAGTTTCTACGCCTCGAAGGTCGGAGTGAAATATTTCCGAAGCATCGGTAAGCGAAGCGGGGCATCCATCGCTTCCGAATGGGCTTACGATCCCTACGATATCGGCGAGAACCCCTTCTTCATCATCCTTTCCCAATCCGGGGAAACCGCCGACCTCATCAAATGCCAGAAGGTCATTAACGACAACAATCTTCCAAACCTCGTCGTCACCAATTCCAAGGGTTCGACGTTGGAACGGAAAGCCACCTTCTCATCCTTGCTTTACGCTGGGGTTGAGGTGGCGGTCGCTTCGACCAAATCATATCTCGCCCAAATCGCCTACTTGGCTTTGCTGGTGGCGGCTTTAAAAGGCGATAAAAACGTTGAAGGCGATATCCGGACTTTGATTTCCTCCATCGAGGAGATCTTAGCCGACGATTCGAAAATCAAGAAGCTCGCCTATGAACGGAAAGCGGCGACCGACGCCTTCTATGTCGGCCGGGGCTACGATTACCTCGCCGCCCTCGAGGGGGCGCTGAAGATGAAGGAAGTGGCCTATGTCCACGCCGAGTCTTACCCGGGCGGAGAACTAAAGCATGGGCCGATCGCCCTTATCCAAAAAGGGACCTTGGTCATCGGCTATATCAGCGATGCCGAGAAAGAGGCCAGCAGCCGTAACAATTTCGTCGAACTGGCTTCCCGGGGAGCCGATATCCTCGTTGTGTCCGACGAAAAGTACCATCGGGAAGGCGATCTCCTTTCCTTCCCCTCGGTCCCGGAATATTTAGGGGTTGGGCCGGCCGTCGTCATCTCGCAGCTATTAGCTTATTATCTAGCGGAAGCCAAAGGGCTCCCGATCGACAAACCGCGGAATTTGGCCAAATCGGTTACCGTGGAATAGCCACTTCTTGAACTTGATGGTATCCTTTATCCGTATGGATAAGCCGGTTACCTCCAAAAGCCTTGCTTCGCGGCGGATCGCCAGCGCTTTGCTCGATTTCGCTTTAGTCGTCCTCGGCGACTTGGTTTTCTGTCTGCCGGCGATCGCGATCCTCGTCAACACGATGGTCGACCCCTCCTTTTCCGTCGTTTTCTCCAATAGCCTCATCGCTTTCGTGACCGGGGCTTTTATCCTCGGGGTCGATGTTTTGTATTTGGCGGTTTTGCCGGGTTATAAAAACGGCCAAACCTTAGGCCTCCGCTTTTTCGATTTGGCCCTTTGCCGGGAGGATGGGTCGCCTTTGACCTCGAGGCAATACCTGATCAGAGCCACGGTCTTGATCCTTTTGGCCTTCACCACCATCGGGATTTCCTTGCTCATCGAGGCGATCGTGGTCGGGCTTTCCGCCGACCATCGCTCTTTCACCGACGTCTGCTCAAAAGCCTATATCATCGATATAAATAAAGGAGAATAAACTATGCCTACCCCTCACATCGCGGCGAATCAAGGTGATTTCGCCAAAGTCGTCCTCATGCCCGGGGATCCCCTACGGGCAAAATGGATCGCCGAAACCTTCCTTAAAGACGTTAAGCTGGTCACTTCGACCCGGAACGTCTTCGGCTATACCGGGTATACCAAAAACGGGAAACGGATCTCGGTTATGGCTTCGGGGATGGGGATGCCCTCAATCGGCATTTATTCCTATGAGCTTTACGCTTTTTACGGGGTCGAATCGATCATTCGGATCGGCACGGCCGGGGCTTATCAAAAAGACATCGGCTTAGGCGACGTCATTTTGGCCGAAGGGAGCTGCACCGACTCCAATTGGATGGGACGTTATGACTTAAAGGGCGGAACCTATTCCGCCGTCGCCTCCTTCCCTTTGCTTTTAAGTGCCTACGAAGCCGCGAAGAAGATGAGGAAAACGGTCCACGTCGGCAATGTGCTAAGCGCCGACGGCTATTACGATGCCGATCCGGAATATTGGAAGAAGTGGGCCAATCTTTCGGTCCTCGGGGTGGAGATGGAAAGCTACGCCCTCTACGCCAACGCCGCCGCCTTAAAGAAAAACGCCCTTTGCATCCTCACCGTCTCCAATTCCTTTTTCGGTGGGGAGGAAATGAGCGCCGAGCGGAGGCAATCCGGCCTCGTCGACATGGTCGAGGTCGCCATTAGGGCCGCCGAGGATTTCGCCTAAGATGAATTGTTTGGCCATCGTGGATTTTGGTTGGCCTTACGAAGTGAGGCTTTGCCTTTTCATCGTCTTGGCTTGCCTGCTTGGGGCGATTTTCCTCTTTGTTTTCCTTTATCCGGCGACTAAGCGCTTTCTCTATAAGCATTTCACCGTCCGTATGTATTATCGGACGGTGAGAAAAACGGTTCTTTACAACGATTACTTTTTGATTAACGACTTCGTCAATACCAGCGGAGGCAGCGAGGCTTTCCACATCGATCACGTCATGATCGGGGAGAAGTTCGTCTATTGCATCCGCGACCGTTATTACCCCGGGGCTATCGCCGCCAAGGACACCGACCCGAACTGGATTTATTTTCACGGCAAGAAAAGCACCTATATCCAAAACCCTTTGCTGGTCAACAAGGTCCGGGTCGAACGGCTCGCGATGATGACGGGCTTCGACGCCCGTTTCCTCATCTCGATCGTCTTAATAAACGACGACTGCCTCTTGACCCCGATGGACAATACGTATTCCGATAACTTCATCGTCTCGTTGAAACGGTTCCCGGATTTAATCAAATATCTCGAATCCCAGCCGGTCGATCCGCTTGACCCCCATTCGGTGGCGGTGGCGGTCCATGATTTGAGCGCCCTTAACCTGCGGGGCAAGCTCAAGCCTTGATCACTTCGGTGATGATGAGCGAGGCGGCGAGCAAGCCGGCCACCACATACATCATCCATCCGTTTTCTTTGAATTTCCCCCTGGCGAGGCTGACGGCCAGATAACTCAATAGGCCGAAAGCGATGCCGGTGGTCAAGGAATAGGATAAGACCACCATCAGTATCGTCATGAAGACTCCGGCGGCCGATTCGGGCTTAGCCCATTCGACGTCTTTTAGATTGGAGGCGAAGATGAGGGAACCGACCGAGACCAAAGCGGCGGCCGAGACGCAGGAGGAGGAGAACAATTCGAATAAGGGATAAAGGAAGGCCGAGAGGATGAACAATATCCCGGTGATCAAAGAGGCGAAGCCGGTGCGGGCGCCGGTTTTGATCCCAACCGCCGATTCGGCGAAGGAAGTGACGGTCGAGGTCCCAGCAGGCGCGCAGATGACGGCGCCGATGGCGTCGGCTAAGACCGGCCCGTTGCTTTTGAGGTTCCCTTCCTCATCGAGAAGGCTCGCTTCTTTGGCACAGGCCAATAAGGTGGCGGTCGTGTCGAAGAGATTAACCAAGATAAGGGAGATAATGGCGGCGTAAGAAAGCGGGTTGGAGAAGACGGAAAGCAGCATTTCCCCGAAGTCTTGGTTCGCGGCCCCTGCGTCGAAAACCCCGTAAAAGAAGACTTTTTCGTAATTGTTTATTCCCCAATGGGTAGTGAAATCAACATTAGGAAGACCGGAATCCGCCACGCCCCCTAAACGCATGAAATAACCGATCAGGGCAATGACGACCATCGATAGGGGAAGGGCCAAATAGGACAAGAGGCCGGATTTGGTTTTGACGTTGGAAAGGAAGAAGACGAAGAGGATCCCGACGATCGAAAGCAAAACCGAGGGGGTTGAGATTGAGCCGAGGGCGACTAAGGTGGAGGAGTCGCTGACGATGATGCCCGCCCCCTTCAAACCGATGAAGGCCAAGAAGGCCCCAAGGGCGGCGGAGATCCCTTTCTTGACGTCGCTAGGGAAGGCCTTGACGATATAGAGCCGAACCTTGGTGACGGAAAGCAGCAAATACAGCAATCCCGACACGGTGAGGATGATCATCCCTTCTTGCCAGGAGAAGCCGAGGATACCACAGATGGTGTAAGTCAGGAAGGCATTGAGCCCCATGCCGGCGCTTAAGGCGACCGGGGCTTTGCCAAGCAGCCCCATCAATATGGTGGCGATCCCGCTTATGAGGGCGGTGGAGGCGAAAACCCCCAGCGTATCCATCCCGGTGTCGCTTAAGATGGCGGCGTTGACCGGCAGGATATAGCACATGGCGAGGAAGGTGACGACTCCTCCGGCGATGTCCATTCCGATTTTGTAATCGGCCGGACGCTCTCCGAATATCCGGTCAAATCTCTTCTGGGCGGGGGTTGATTCCATCGACGATCTCCTTTAGGTATTCCTTTTGGTCGTTATCCAGCATAGCGGCGTGAATTTGATGGCGAAGGCATTCTTTCCTTAAATCGGGATAGAGTTCCTGGCTTTTGACGCCATCGGCGAGGACCGGGTTAAGCCCCTGTTTCATATATGTTAAGAAAGCAGAGATTTCATTGACCTCAATCGGGGTTTGAAGGGCGGAGAGCAAGCTTTTGGTCAGGGCGTCACCTATTGCTTCGTCGGCGTTTTTGATACGGGTTGGGTTATAACGGAGGGCGGCTCTTCCGTTCTTCTCCCCCGCTAGGTCGAGGATGAAGGGCAAGGAGTGGGCCAAGCAATATTCCATCTCCGTGGTTTGCTTGGCTTTCAATATGACCCCGGCGACCCCTTTGCCTAAGTAGGGCAGGCAAAGTTCGCATCGCGGCAAATCATCGGCCTCGATCAGCAGTTGGCCGGGTTTCTTCGTTTCCGATTTTTCCGCTTCCAAGCCGGCGATGGCCGCTTCGACGACGGTCTTGGGCGAGAGCCCGTTGGCCAAATGACGATTTGGGTTAAAGGCGATCTCCGAGTAGTCCGATCCATGGTTATGGCGATAGAAGAAAGCCGAGTTGAAGGCGTAGGCGATGGCTTCGGCGGTTTGCAAAAGCTCGTCTACCTTATATTTATAAGAAGCGGCTAATTCTCCCGGCAAGTGATTGGATTTGCATAGACGGGATATCGTGTCTTCGTCTAATCCCAGCGCATAAGGGATGTCTAAATCGATCATAGCGGTGACATTATAACGACAAATGAGTAAGAAAGTAAAAGAAAACCCCGATGCTATCGGGGGAAGTGACGGGATGGAGCAAGCGGCGGGAATCGAACCCGTGTATTTACCTTGGCAAGGTAATGTTCTACCATTGAACTACGCCTGCGGTTGCCTGTTTAGGCTCGTGTATTATATGCAGGTCCCATAACGGTTTCAAGTGGAACATTTTATTGCATGATTATATAATCTTGCCCGGACATTAGGAGGTTGCGATATGAGCACCAATGCCGATTTAGCGGAACTGCTGTTCCCCGACGTCGAATTGACCATCGAGGAATTGGAGAAGAAATACCCACCCCGGAATCTTCCCGAGGGCGCCCAAGTCACCCGGTTCGCCCCGAGCCCGACCGGTTTCCTTCATACCGGATCGCTTTTCACTTCGATGGTTTCTTACCTGACGGCGAAGAAAAGCGGCGGGGTTTATTTCTTTCGGCTTGAGGATACCGACACCAAAAGGACGATCGAAGGGTCGGGCGATTTGCTGATCAGCCAATTAGCCGAATTCGGCATCGTGGCGGACGAAGGCTATTTCCCAGAAGGCGATAAAGGGGATTATGGGCCCTATAAGCAATCGGAACGGAAGCAGATATATCGAACCGTCATCAAGGAATTGGTCAAGCTTGGCCGGGCCTATCCGGACTTTTGCACCCCCGAAGACCTCGACGCCATCAGAAAATTCCAAGAAGCCCATAAGATTCTCCCGGGATATTACGGGGCTTATGCCCGCGATCGGAACCTTTCGGTCGATGAGCGGATAAAGAAAATCAAAGCCGGAACCCCTTGGGTCATTCGGTTTAAGAGCAACGGCGATCACGATAAGAAAACGAAGTTCACCGATGCCATCCGCGGGGAGATTGAGCTGCAGGACAACGACACCGATGTCGTCATTTTGAAGTCCGACGGCCTTCCGACCTATCATTTCGCCCACGTCTGCGATGACCACTTCATGCGGACTACCGTCATTACCAGAGGCGAGGAATGGATCCCTTCGACCCCCATTCATTTGGATATGTTCCGGGCCTTGGGCTGGAAAGCGCCGAAATACGCCCATATCCCCTCGATCATGAAACTGGACCACGGCAATAAACGGAAACTCTCCAAGCGGAAGGACCCGGAAGCCGCCGTGTCTTACTTCCTTGATAATGGCTATTGCCCGCAGGCTTTGCTGGTTTATCTGATGTCGATCGCCAATTCGAACTTCGAGGAATGGTCGATCGCCCATAAATCGTTTGATTTGAACGAGTTCCCTTTCTCGCTGAAGAAGATGAGCCTCGACGGGGCTTTGTTCGATGAAGGGAAACTAAATTATTTCTCCAAGGAAGTGATCGCCAAGATGCCTTTGTCGGAACTGTTTGAGGCGGTCAGTTCCTATGCGCATGCCCACGACGAGCAATTCGCCGCCCGCATCGACGCCGACCCGGATTACGTCAAGAGAATCCTCAACATCGAGAAAGAACGGAAAAACCCGCGGAAGGATTACGCCAAATACTCCGACATCTATCCGCTGATTCGCTTCTTCTTCCATGACGAATGGGAGAAAATGCTCCGCGTTGGGTTGCCTTTCGCCCAGGGCAAAACCCTAGTGAAGGAAGTTTTGTCCGACCTGGCCGAGCATATGCTTTTCGCCAGTGACGAAAGCAGCTGGTGGAATGGGGTGAAGGAGATCGGCGAGGCCCATGGGTTTGCCATTTCCAACAAGGATTACAAGGCGGATCCCGAGAAATACCAAGGCTCGGTCTCCGACTGCGCCGAGATCCTCCGCGTCGCCATCACCGGCTCCACCCAATCGCCTAACCTCCATGAAATCCTGGAGATCTTAGGCGAAAAAGAAGTCAAAGCCCGCTTGGGGGAAATCGTCAACTCGCTTTGAAAATCCTGCAAAAGGCCAACTAATTTTCCCAAATGCCATGGCTATTCATCCGGCCATGGCTTTTTCTAACGCGATTCGCGCTTTTTTCTTGATATCCTATCCCTCTCGTAGTTTAATATGCACCGACCCCAAAGGCCCCATGGTCAATCGGTTAAGACGGGACCCTCTCAAGGTCCAATGGCTGGTTCGACTCCAGCTGGGGTCACCATCTGAATGCCTTGCCTGATTCGTTCAGGCTTTTTTTGTCGCTTCGTCGTTGATGCCTTCTTCCTTGTCGAGCCCAATTTATCTATATTTATATACGTATGAGAATCGCTGCATTGCCTAACGGGGAGTTCCAGCTGGAAGGGCGGAGCCTTACCCGAATCCTTTCTTTCCTTTCCCCGGTCGCTTTCCGTTTACGCGACCTTGATTGTCCGGCTTCTTTCGCCGTCCCCAAGCTCAGCGTCTTGTCCAGCGGGGCCAAAGTCAACGGCAATCGAATCGAATACGAATCGCTTCGGGTGGAATTCGACGATGAGCTGAATTTCCAAGTGTATGTTAACGGCGTCAAAGCTTTGGCGTCCCGGCCATACAAGCCCGCCGAATTGACCCATGATGACGTCGACATCGCCAAGAAGGAGGGGCACGAGAACGGCTCGGCCGATAGTTCGATCGGCGGCTTGTCTTTCGAATTCAATGGCCCCGTCTATGGCTTAGGCGACAAAACCGGCCCGCTTAACAAGCAAGGCTATGCCTATATCAATTGGAATACCGATGACCCCCATCCCCACGTTGAGACTTTCAAATCGCTTTATAAATCGATTCCCTTCCTGCTCCTATTCAAACCGGAACTGACCGTCG
The DNA here is from genome assembly GCA_949296775.1 of uncultured bacterium. GTDB lineage: Bacteria > Bacillota_I > Bacilli_A > RFN20 > CAG-826 > Alloenteromonas. The sequence continues at coordinate 121,409 of CASFQA010000003.1, forward strand.
GGCTCTTCTTCGATAACACCTCGTTATGCCGTTTCGATATCGAGAAGGAAGACCCCGATCTCGTGACCTACGGTTATTCGGATGGTTCGCTTGACCTTTATTGCTTTTTCGGGGCGATGCCCGACGTCGTCTCCGATTACACCTCCCTTGTCGGGCGGAACCCGCTTCCTCCCCGTTGGGCCTTAGGGGCGCAGCAAAGTCGTTGGGGGTATCTCAACGAACGCGATGTTTTGGAAGTGGTCGAAGGCTATCGGAAAGCCGACATCCCCCTTTCGGTCATCTATCTGGATATCGATTACATGGACCGCTACATGGACTTCACGGTCGATAAGTCCCGTTTCCCCGATATGGCCGCTTTGACCGGCAAACTGGCCAAAGAGGGAGTCCATCTTATTCCCCTCATCGATGCCGGGGTCAAAGTCTTAGACGGCTATAAGATTTACGACGAAGGGATGGAAAACGGGTATTTCTCCACTCTTGATGGCGAGGTTTACCATAATGAAGTTTGGCCTGGCGACGCCGTCTTCCCGGCCTTCATCAACCCTAAGGTCCAGGCTTGGTGGTCGGATAAGGTGGCGGATTTCCTCAAGGAAACCGGCATCGGCGGAATCGAAAACGATATGAATGAGCCGGCTTCGTTCAAAGGCCCTTTGCCTTTGGAAGTGGAGATGGGGGGATTACCCCATAAACTCGCCCATAATGTTTATGGACACTGCATGGACAAAGCGACCTACGAAGGCTTCGTCAAAGCCGGAAAAAGGCCCTATGTGATCACTCGCGCCGCTTATGCCGGGACGTCGCGTTACGCCGGGGCTTGGACCGGGGACAATAATTCGATCTATGACCATCTTCGCCTTTCGATCCCCCAATTGGCCAACCTTTCCTTAAGCGGTTTCGCCAATATCGGCGTCGATGTCGGGGGCTTCGGCGGGGATTGCCCCGACCATTTGATGCAACGGTTCATCAACGCCTCCATCCTTTCCCCGGTTTTGAGGAACCATTCCTCGATCGGGACCCGGCATCAAGAGCCTTATGCCTTCGATGAGAAAACGGCCGAGATTTATCGGAAGGCGATCATGACCCGTTATGAGCTGATCCCGACTATTTACGATAATCTTTTCCTTTCCCTTTCCAGCGGGCTCGTTGTGCTGCGCCCCCTCGTCTATAACTTCCCGGAAGCAAAGGAAACCTATAACGACAATTCGGCCATAATGCTTGGCGAATCCCTCTTGCTCGCCCCTTCTTTGATGGCTGGGGAGATAAAACGGGCGGTCTATTTCCCTGACGATTTTTATTCCTATGCCGACCATGTCCTTTATAAAAAAGGCTGGAATCTGATCGAAGCCGACGAACGTTCGCTGAACCTTTTCGTTCGCGACCATTCGATACTGACGTTGAATCCCGTCGGGACTAAGACCACTGATTTCCAATCGGTTCTCCGCCTGCTTTGGACTGGGAACGAAGCCGCTTGCTATCATTATGAGGATGCCGGGGATGGGCTTGGTTATACCAAGGGAGAGTATAACCTCTACCTTATCCAGGCCGATGAAGAGCATGGGCTTTCGATCGTCCCGGTGCATCTAGGGATGCCAAGCCATTATAAGGAAGTGCTCATCGAGACCTTTGATGGGCGAACTATCCGTCGGGATTTCGTTCTAAAAGATTAGACATCGTCCAAATTGTTTTCCTTATTTCCTTCATAGCAAGGATTTTTGGGCATAAAATAGCCGAGTTGCATACTCGAGGCTGAACTATGGCAAGCAAATTTATCTTCGTGACCGGTGGGGTCGTTTCCAGTTTGGGGAAGGGCATTTCCGCCTCTTCCATCGGGATGTTGCTCAAACTGCGGGGCTTGAAGGTGTTCATGCAGAAGTTCGACCCCTATTTGAACGTCGATCCCGGGACGATGTCCCCTTATCAGCACGGGGAGGTCTACGTCACCGAAGACGGGGCGGAGACCGATTTGGATATCGGCCATTATGAACGATGGCTCGACGCGAATCTGACTAAGGAGAGCTCGGTTACCTCCGGGAAAATCTATTCCTCCGTCATCGCCAGGGAACGGCGGGGCGACTACTTGGGGGCGACGGTCCAAGTCATCCCCCACGTGACCAATGAGATCAAATCCCGTTTGCTGGAGGCGGCGAAGGTTAGCAATGCCGACGTCATCATCACCGAGATCGGGGGCACGGTCGGGGACATCGAATCCCTACCTTTCCTTGAAGCAATTCGGCAAGCGCGGCTTGAATTCGGCTATGAGAACACCCTTTTCATCCACAATACTTTGGTGCCTTATCTTAAGACGAGCGAGGAAAGCAAAACCAAGCCGACGCAGCATTCGGTTAAAGAATTGACCGGCCTAGGCATTCAGCCTGACGCGATTATCCTGCGGAGCGAAGTCCCTTTGTCCTCCCATACCAAAGAGAAAGTATCGCTTTTCTGCAACGTTCCCTTAAACGGGGTCTTCGAAGCCGATGATTGCCCTTGCCTTTATGAGTTGCCGATCAAACTCCATAATCAGGGGATCGATGATTACGTCCTCGATCATTTCCGCCTTGCGGCTCCGCCCCCGGATTTATCCGGCCTTAATGGCTTAATTGAGCGGATCAAGCATTTGAGGAAACGGACCACTATAGCCTTAGTCGGGAAGTACGTCGAATTGAAAGACGCTTACCTTTCCGTTTATCAGGCTCTAAAGGCGGCGGGCTATGCTTTGGATAGCGAAGTCCGGGTCAAATGGGTTAAGTCGATGGATTTGACCGACGGAAGCGTGGATGCCGTCTTGGGGGATGTCGACGGCATTTTGGTACCCGGCGGCTTCGGCAAACGGGGATCGGAAGGGAAAATGCTCGCCATCAAGTATGCCCGGGAACACCGGATACCTTTCCTCGGCATTTGCTTTGGGATGCAGCTAGCCGTCATTGAGTTCTGCCGCGATGTCTTGGGCATCAAAGGGGCGGATTCGACCGAGTTCGACCCCGAATGCGAGTTCCCGATCATCGATTACCTCCATGGTCAGCATGATGGCATTGATATGGGCGGGACTCTTCGGCTCGGGGGATATGAGTGCGAGCTAAGAGAAGGCAGCTTGGCCTATCGGCTGTATGGATCGCCTTTTATCAAAGAGCGGCATCGCCACCGTTATGAGGTCAACCCCAGCTTGAAGGGCGAGCTGGAGGGGAGCGATTTGCTGATTTCCGGCACCAATCCGGGGACGGGATTGGTGGAAATAGTGGAATTACGCAGCCACCCTTTCTTCCTCGCTTGCCAGTTTCATCCCGAATTCACGTCCCGTCCGTCGAAGCCCAACCCTTTATTCAAAGGGTTTATTGCGGCCTCTATTGCGGGGAAATAGACGTTCCTTTATCATTTTGCCATGCGGAAAAGAGCGTTGTTGATCCTTTCCTCCGCCTCCGGTCACCGGTTGGGGGAAAAGAAAATAACCGAAGTTCTGCGCTTTTTGGCCCCCTCATTTGACGAACTTGATTGCTATCGGCTAAGCGACTTTGAGGAGGATCAGAAAAAACTGGCTTCCTTGGCGGAAAACTATGAGGCTTTTCTTATTTCCGGCGGGGATGGGACCTTCAACCATATTCTCGATACCATCTGCAAACTCGATAAAACGCCGGTTCTAGGCTATTTGAATTCTGGGACCATCGGGGATGTGGGGCGCAACTACGGGATTGGGAAAAACCTGCTCCGCTCCCTGAATATCATTAAGGAAGGATACGTTACCGCCTCCGATGTCATGAGGCTTAATTCCTCCCATTTCGCCTATATGGCGGCCATCGGGGCCTATGCGGATATCGCCTATACCGCCCCGCGTTTCATGAAAGCCATCGCCGGCCGTTTGGCTTATTACGATTTAGCCCTTAAGGAGGCTTTCAAAAAGCATTCCGTCCATATCCGCCTCTTTTTCGAAGACGGCACGGTCAGCGAATACGACACCCCCTTCCTGCTTTTGCTAAACGGTAGGAAAGTCGGTGGCTTCACGGTCAATCGAAAATCCCACATCGACGATGGCGTTTTCGAAATCTACGTTACCAAAAAAGGGATGTTCAATGGCCTGCTGCATTATATCCCGTTCAATAGGATTCAGCCGATCAAGGCGAGAAAAGTCCGAATTGAAACCGATTATTCCGGACCTTGGTGCTTAGATGGCGAACCGGGGCCAACAGGCAACGTCGAGGTCGAGGTTTTGCCTCAAAAAATCACCATTTTCTGCAGCGAGCGGTATGGCCAATGCCATTTAGATGAACTTTTGCGCTAAATTTCCTTTGATTTTGTTTTTCCCTTGTCTACAATTTAGTAAAGCAAACGCAATTTGCGGAGGGAGCCAATATGAAAGGTAAAATTGCTACGTTGTCAATCATTGGCCTAATCCTTCTTGCCGGCGGCATCGCGGTTTACGGTTTCGTGATCCCAAGTATGGCTCCGGGCATTTTGGATAATGTCGCCAACGTTGAGAACCTCTTCAACTTCGGCATGATCAAATCCAGCATCAAGGCTTTGATCGGCTCAACGATGCTCACGGCCAACTACGTCATGTATGGCCTGGCAGCCTTATTTCTTATTTTGCTGCTTATCCAGTTCGTCATGCTCATCGTCAAGAAGCATCCGCTCGGGCTTTTGGAGACCATCGGCTGGATCCTCGGCGGCGGAATGATCATCTTCTGCGGTCTATTCCTTTTCACCGAGACCGGTTACTGCCAAATCTATGATGCCAACGCCAAGTTCTCCGATGGCGGCTATGTTGGCTCGATCATCGCCCAATTCAACGATTTGGGCTTCAAAGATGCTTTGCTCGGACTCGTGCCGGTGCTCTTGATGCTGATCGGCGCCATCCTTTGCATCGTCGCCGTCATCATGGATATGGCCTATATGGGAAGCCTCGAGGTTGCCCGCAAACCGAAGCTCATCCCGACTGATGCGAGCGTCTACGCGACCGATAAGCTTTACGCCCACGAAGTCGCCGAACCCGCCGCCCCGAAAGCGGAAGTCGCCGCCTATCACGACGGGGTTTTGCCGACTGCCGCCCCGACCAACATCATCGCCGCTCCGGCCACCTCGCCTTTAAGCGGCCCGCTTCTAGTCCAATACATCAATACTTACACCCCGGAAGCCAAGACCAAGAGAAAAGAGGACGACGTCCCCCTTTCCGAAGTCAAGGCGGCGATGGGCGACAAGCCTTTGACCGCCGATGAGGTCCGCAAGATCATCAAAGAGGAACTTGAGGGCAACAAGAAGCCGGTCATCGTTTCCTTGCCGGCGACCGCTGAAACTAAACCGGCCACTCCGGCGATCACCGGGGACGACGTCCGCAAGATCGTCGCCGAGGAGATTAAGAACGCGACCCCGGCCGGCGACTTGGTCGTCGAACCGGAACCCGAACCGGCTTTGACCGCCGAGGATATCCGCAAAATCATCTCCGATTCCTTAGCCGAGTGCAAAAAGGAAGAAGCGAAACCGGAGCCGGCGGTTGAACCGGTCGACGTCCGGGCCATCATCAAAGAGGAACTTGCGGCTTTCCGGGCTGAGCAAGAAGCCAAAGAGAAAGCCAAGCAAGAAGAAGAGGAAAAACGCCTGGCCGCTGAGAAAGCCCGTCGCGAGGTGATCGAGCAAGCGCGCCGCGAGACCATTGAGCAACTCCGCCGGGAAGAGGAGGAGAAAAAGGCCAAGGCCGAGGAAGAGGCTTTGAAAGCCGCCGAGGCCAAGAAAGCCGAGGACGAAAAGAAAGCGGCCGACGAAAAACACGAAGCCCTTCTTAAACAGCTGGAAGAAACCCGGAAGGCGGAAGAAGCCCGTCGGGCCGAAGAGGAAAAGAAGCCGACCATCACCGCTGAGGATATCCGCGATATCGTCGCCGATGAATTGGCTAAGCTTGCCAAGGAACCCGAAGACCCGACCATCACCGCCGATCTGATTCGGACCATCGTCCGCCAGGAATTCCAAGCGGCTGCTCCCATCAAGGAGGAGAAAGTCGCCCCGGTCACCGTCGTGGTCAAAGATCCGGAGGAACCGAAACCGGTCGTGGTGGAAGAACCCAAACCGGAACCGGAACCGGCTCCGGCTCCGACCCCTCACATCACCGTGGTGGTCAATAACCCCGCCCCGGCCGCCCCGGTCGAGGAAAAGAAACCGGAAAAGAAGCCGGTCGGGACCATCAATCCCGATTTGCCTCCCCACGATAAGATTATCCGCATCCCCTTCCCGACTCGGATGGTCGATGCCGATAAGGACATGAAGAGCAACTATAACGAGCTCAAGTCCGAGATCTTATCCTACGGGGTTAAGTCCCGCGTCTCCAATTCCGGCGATACCTTCCGTCTCCACAAGGTGACCTTCGTCAAGATCACCATCGCGGGGAAGAGCCTAAAACTCTACTTCGCCCTCGATCCGAAGGAATACGCCAATTCGACCTATCCCGTCCAAGACGTCAGCCACAAGAACATCTATAAGGATATCCCGATGGTGTTCAAGGTGAAGTCCGAACTCTCGATGCGTCGAGCCAAGCAACTGATTGCCGATGTCATGGATAAGCATGGCCTCGAGCAGGGCAAGATCATCCCTCATAACTATGCAGCCGATCTGAAGGACTATGTCCCGACCGGCGGCAATAAGGATGAGGCTGACGACGAAGATTAAGCCTTCCAAACCAAAAGCGTTCCCTAATCCTCCGGGAACGCTTTTTTCTTTATCTTATCTCCTTTGGGATAGGGTCAGCTCGTATTTCTCTTTGATGAGCTTAGCGACCTCTTCGATGCTTAACTCGTCGGTCTGGATGCGATAGTCGGTTTGCTCGCCGGCTTTTTGGAAGGTGATCTCATCATTGGTCAGTCGCTTCCTGATCTCGGCTTCGCCATCGCCTCTTTCCTCCATCCTCTTCCTTCTCGTCTCGGCGTTGGCCTCCAAATAGAAGGTGATGATTGAAGGATCGTTAAGGGAAAGGAAGGCCATTAAGCCATTGGGATCGACGACCACGCATTTATCGTCGGCGATTTCCTTTTTCGAACAGCCATAATGATTGCCGTTATACTCGGTGGTCTCGACGAAGGCATGGTCGGCTTCTAATTCCTGGAATCGCTTTTCGGAGACGAAATGGTAATCGACGTCTTGCCTTTCCCCCTCCCGCATTGAGCGGGTGGTATGGGTTATGGCTTTTTGAATCCCATAACGCTCGGCGAGTTCCTTGGCGACCTCGGTTTTGCCGGAGGCGCTTTTCCCAACCAAAACAATCATAACCCCTAAATTATCGACTATTTACCGCAACAATAGAAGTCTAAAAGAAAAATATTTTCCGCCTAAAATAAATTTATCAGTGATGGATGCTGATTCGGCCGTTACATATTTAGCAAGGAGGTAAAACCGATGGATGAAACAATCAATCTTGACCTAAGCCGTTTATCGAATCGCGACAAATCCTTGTTGGTAGGGGCGATGTATCGGCAATCCCTCGTCCAAGTCGGGAAGAGCCCGGATTACCATCTGAAGAACCTGACCGATGACTTCTTGGTTCGCTTAAGCTCGGCTGCCGGAGCCTTTCTTCGGAAGGTGAAGGCTTTCTTCTTCAGCCTTGACCCGCTGGAAGGGGAAATATTCGTCAACGAGTGTTTGGAGCACGGACGGCATTACCGGTTTTGGTACTTGTCCTTTTATAAAGACGCCGATTATAAAAAGGATCTGCTGGGGATTTATTCGCGGGTCGCCACGGCTTTTTGATTAGCCATATGGTCAGAAATCTGCTTTTAGGGGCCGTCTTTTTAGGCTTTCCTGGCGTTTTGGGAGTCTCCGTGCCGACCGAAAACATTTTCAACATCGCCACCTCGATGATCGTCGAGGGGCAAGACATTGAGGTCTTTTGGAATTTCGATACCGGCGACGGGCGGAACAACTTCTACCTTAAACGCCATATATACAACCCGTCCAACGGGCAAATCGTGTTTCAGGAGGAAACATATCACTCATATTCTTCCTCCGCCGGCATTGTTTCGGGATCCTTCGTCATCCCCGCCTCCTATACTTATCTAAGCAAGTTCGAGTTGGATATCAAAGCCTATGGAACCCGTTCTGGCATCCACGTAGGCGGCGGCGCCTTTTCCCACCTTATCGCCAAAAACGTCACTCCCCATGCGCCTTATAAGGACAAGCTTTTGACCCTTAACCAGGAAGTGCCCGGCAACCGACAGCTATTCGTCAACACCGATACTTACGATGTGAGTTTCCTCCTTGAAGGGGTGGGGCGCGCCAGCAAGCGGAGGGAATGCGGGATGTCGCGGTTCCGATTCATCTACGAATATCCCGAGGGGTATGTTACCGCTCCCGAAAGCGTGGCTGGGAAACTGTTCATCCCTAACCTAAAGAATGGGGAAATGCATATCGGCAAATGGACCCCGCCTAGACGGGTGCCGCTAGGAGAAAGCAAACCGGCGGGGCAAACCATAATCATCGTCGGCCAGCAGATCAGCGACCGCAACGGGAAGGCCCAATATGAATTCGTCACCAAGGATTATTACATCGTCGATCGGCGGACTTTCCACAGCCGGGAATTTTCCGGAGAAGGGGAATTGACCGAATTCCTGACCAATGATGTCTATATTCCTCTTGGCGTCGGCGAAGGGGAACGCGGCCTTAGCTTCGAGGTTGAGTTCGGCCCGTTTGGCGAGAATGGCGATTCCTTTATATTCAAATGGAGCGAATCGACTTTCGTTGGCCTTTCCGACGCCGGTTTCTCGGTTGTTTTGGGAGGGGAATGAATGCTCAATTTCCTGCTAGGCATCACTTTGACCGTCTCTTCCCTCGTCTTGTTTCGGACCAATTACTTCTACACTTCGATGAATCGGGTGTTCCTTGGTCTTTACAACACGATCGCCTTAGCTAACGTGGTGGCCTTTGATACCGAAGGGGCTTTGCTTGACCGACCGTATTTTTATAAGCAAGGGGTTGAGAAGGATCTCCAATATTATTTGCAGGAATCTTTGACTTCTTGGGAAAAGGTAAATTACGAGTGTCTTTTTTCCTCTTCGGACGGGCCTTTATACAAGAATTACCCCGATGAGGTTCGAATTCGGATTTACTGCACCTCCGCCTTAAACCTCAAATTTGACAAGACCGCCTATTTGACGATCAGAAAGGATTAACAATGGTAGAAGACAACCGTTTGAAAGAATCCCTCGAGAACTCCTTTCTCGCCCCTTTGCTTTCTTTGGAGGGAATCACCGATATCTCCTATAACGGGGAAGCAATTTACTACAAAACCAATTCATTGGGGAGGCGGAGATCGGATATCGAGGTGAGCAAAGACCAGATCAGCGACTTCCTTAGGCAAGTCGCCAATCTTGCCGAGAAGCAGTTCTCCTATCTCGATCCGGTGCTGGACGTCAATTTCGATATTTATCGTCTATCGGCCACTTTCCATTCCTTGGCCAGAGTAAGCGGGAAGAAGTCCTATTCCTTCGCCTTGCGTATCGCTTCCCGGCAGTGCCTTTTGGACAAAGACCCTTCCTTCTTTTACAAAAATTCGCGCAAAATCCTGCTCGATGCGGTGAAAAAGCGCAAATCCATCGTTATCGGGGGACCGACGGGGGCAGGGAAAACCGAATTGCAAAAGTATTTGCTGGGACAATTAGACGATGTGGCCAGGGTTATCGTCATCGATAACGTTTCGGAATTGGAATTGACCAGAGGGACGGCTAACTTCGATTTGACGACCTGGCTAGTCGACGATCGGATCGATAAAGCCTCTTATGCCTCGCTTATTCGGACCGCTCTCCGTTATGATCCCGATTACTTGCTTCTAGCCGAATCTCGGGGCGAGGAGATGCTAGACGCCCTTCATTGCGCGATGGCGGGGCGTCCAATCATCACCACCATCCATTCTTTCGATTTGGAATCGATGCCTTATCGGATGGCCCGGATGGCCATGATGGCAGGCAAACAGTTGGAGATGGAGGCGTTACTGCGGGATATACTCCATCATTTCCCTGTTTTCGTCTACGTCGATAAGACCAACGATAAGGGGCGGACCAATCGCAAAATCAGCTCAATCGGCTATGCCGATCCAGATAGCTTAACCATAAAGAAGGTGTTTTGAATGTTGACCAGCATCTTGGTGTCCTTACTGGTGGCCCTGTTTATCGGGGCATGCGTTTATTACGTCACCGCCAACTTCATCGTGGCCATCGCCTTTATTGGCGCCGCTTTCTTTTGCTTCGCCTTTATCGTCTTCCCTTTGCTTGAGCGGTATACGAAAAGAAAGGCGAGGCGGAGCGAATGCGCGTCCTTTATCTCGGCTTTTATCCTTTCCTTGTCGGCCACGAACTCCATCGACCGGGCCTTCGAGAACGGGTTGGCTTCTTGCGGGGAGGAAGCAAAAAGACTCGCCGACTCGATTTCTGATTTATCCGCCGGGGAGAAGGTCGAATATTTTCAAGCCTATTTTGACAAATCGATCTACCCGATGTTCGTTTCCGTTTTCCATATTTATCAGGATCAAGGAGGGGATATCCTTAAAGTCGCCAGCGAGGTGATGGAGGAGAGCAGCCGGATTGAATTAGCCGACATCGCCTATCATAAAGCCGGAGTCAGGACTTACGTTCAGTTTGGCTTGATGTGGGGCTTATCCCTTCTGGTCATGGTTTTCATGCGGATTGGCTTAACTTCCTTTTACGCTTATTTGGAAACCTCGATCTCCTATTTGATTTCCGCCATTGTCTACTTCGCTTTGCTGCTGTTTTCCTTCGTTTTGTTCACCCTGCGTTTCGGCGAGGGGAAACTCTCATCGTTATCGCTTAAACGGCGGAAGAAGGAGGGTGTATGAAAAAGCAATTGAGTTTGAGCAAGAAGATAGTCTCCGCTGGATTGAATCCTAAGATTGAGTTATTGAAGCTCCTTTCGGTCTTTCTTGTCGCTGCTTTATTATCGCTTGGAATCTATTTCCTTTACGGCTTCAGTTATCTACTCATCGCCCCAGTTGGCCTTTTCTTGGTCGGGCTTTACCTTATCTATAGCCGTTATGAAGCGATAATGAGGGGCAAAGCCGACCACGACCAAGAGGAATTCGTCCGTCTTTTCACTTATTTTTCGGTCTATATCGGAAACAATTACAACGTCTACAAAGGATTGGAGTCGATCATCCCTTTCGCCAGTCCCTCGATGGCGGCGAGGCTGCAGGCCTTGCTTAAAGCGATAGACGAAGATAAAACAGTCCAGCCTTTTGCCGATTTCGCCTCATTTTTCCCAGACCCAAAAATCCGAGAGGTCATGATCTCCGTTTATCAGATGGTTGAGGAAGGGTCTCTTTCCCGTTATTTAGAGCAGTTCCATCGATTGTTCGCCAGGCTATGCGAGGAAAAACATGAAGGAATCGCTAGGAAGCGGCTCGGGAAATTGGAGTCGCTGTCTTTTCTCCCCTTAGTGGGGGCTGGCATCTCTTTGCTTATGCTCGCTTTGGCGGTGGCCGAGGTTTTGGGAGGTATCTTAAGTGGCTTATAAATTTTCGATGCTCCTCTCATTGGTGTTCTTGGTCTTTGCTTTTATGCTTGCTGGCGACATCACGATTGTCTCCTCGATCCGTTCTGAACTCGACAATTTGGCTTTGACCGTTTCCTATCGGTTGGCTCGGGATGGGTATTTGTCGACAGAGGCGCTTAATCTAATCGGCGACTTCGGGGCAGAACTAATCGAAATCGACGATGAGCAACCGGCTTTTGGGCAGACGGTTCGCTTTATCCTAGGTAAAGAATACGATCCGTTGTTAATCAGCAAGGAAACGATGACCATCACCGTCAAAGGGGCGGCCGTCGTCGGCTATATCGTCTGAAAGAGAAAGGAGGTGAGCCTATGTCGGAATTGAAAGGTCAGTTATTGGGGATCCTTTTGACCCTGATCGCTTTCGCGAGTATCGGGACCATCATGATGAGCGCGATCAAATCGACGTCAACCGCGGTCTCGGAGAAGGTTTCGGAAGAAATGACCCTCGTTGAGAATCTTTAAGTCGAGGGCGGAAAAGGAACGGGGTTTGCCTCGTTCCTTTTCTCTAACATCTATTCCATTAAGCGACCTCTTTCTTTATAATGGGCGCCGAGGTAGAAAAACATGGCAACCCTAACTATGAAAGAAATTCGCGAGATGTTTATGGAACGTCTCAACATCAAAACTATCGATGACAAGGCCAAATTAAAAGATCTTGGATTGGATTCGCTCGACGTTGTCGAGATGTGCATTTCCTTAGAGGACAGCACCGGCATTCAATTCGAAACCACCGAACTCAATGGAATCGAGTCCGTCGCCGATCTATTCTCGACGATCGAGAAAAAACTTAACGAAAAAGCTGAATAATGATGCTTCCGCCCTTGGTTTCAAGGGCTTTTTCTTTTGTCTTTACGGCATATTTTTGAATTTTGATTTTCTTATTGCAAATCGCCTCCTCGATAAGTAAGATATGAAACGCGCTCAAGGCGCATGCGCTTGCTTAGCTCAATGGTAGAGCAATCGGCTGTTAACCGATCGGTTGTAGGTTCGAGCCCTATAGCAAGCGCCATTTATATGGCCCGTTGGAGAAGTGGCTTAACTCATATCCCTTTCAAGGATACATTCATGGGTTCGAATCCCGTACGGGTCACCACATTAAAAAGAAACGTCTGTTGCATCCTTAGCCGGTCTAAGATGCGCAGACTTTTTGGTTTTTCGTTAATCCAAATATTGAATTTTTCGCCATAAGGCCTGGCACCAAGATTTTAGGTATTCTTGGGGTCGGCTTATCCGTCTCAATGAAATCCATCTCAATGATCAAAAGCTTGCCTATCGGATGGTTGACTTTTTCATCGACATGCGAAAAAAGGTTGATTTCTTCGGGGGGGGGGATAAATTCTATAAAGAGGTTACGGAGGTTACGAATTATGAAAAATCACCAAAAAGCAAAAACTGGGCTGTTTCTCGGGCTTTGCGCTTTGACTTTGGCTGCTTGCAGCAGCGCCCCCAAAGGAATCGAAGTCACTTCCGAGGAATGGTGGGACGGCTTCGCCAATGTTTCGAGCATGACAATCGAGGCCAAAGGCGATGGAAACGATTATTTGATA
>CASFQA010000004.1 GCA_949296775.1 uncultured bacterium
GAACAACTATCTTGCCGAGAGCTTTATATAAGTATTAGGTTACTCTTTTCGTTTCCGAGCCTTTATTTCCAAAAGTCAAAACGCCTTTGAGATAATGCTTACTCGATGTGTCGCGATTTATTGCATTGTGATGTATGGGTGCTTTAACATTCCGGCATTCGTCGAGACTGGCTCGAATGTTATGTTTCTCGATCCCTGTGGATTAGATTTTAGAAGTCAGCCATAAGCTTTTCAGCCTCCTTCCATTCCCTTACGCCACTTCCGAAAGCCTCCGCCGTTAGACATTCGGCCAACAAGCGTTGGTCGGATGCAAAAATGTCCCCGTTTCCTAACGAAGAAACGAAAGGACAGGAAATACTGTAACGCAACCGTACCATCGGTTCGCCTTCGAATAGAGGAAGGCGATCCAAATCGGCGTCGCCCATCGGCAGAAGGCGGCCCAAATCGCCTTCGCCACCAACGTCAGCCCAACCTCCGTCTCACGTGAGAATAAGAGGAACCGGATCCCCGACGGCGACGGGACGGTCGAACGCGAGAAGACCCAACGGTTCCCGTTCGTCTGCGCCGCCTGCCCAAAGAAGCATGCATGCGGTCTCCGGAGATGGGCCTACAACCCGACGCCCGGCGAGCTTTCAGTTCCTCTTCGGTCTTGAGGCCGCGTTCCGGAAGAAGGACCCGCGCCAGGGGGCCGACTCCGACGAGGAGACGGCCCGCGCGGCCGAAAGGGCCATCCAGGACGGCTTCGCCAAGAAGAAGGGCGTCTACAAGTCGCTGTCGGCCGCCAGGCTGCTCGGCAAGGTCAGTCAAAAACCTTAGATCGATACCGCAAGGATCGGTCTTTTTTTATTAGAATTTGGTCTAACCGATCGATAAATATGCTATTGCTTTAGCCTTGTAATCCGCCTGTCGCCAAACACCGGCGAATTCAATCGATATCCGCCAGTTTGAGACAACTTAATTTAAACGCCGCCCGCCACTTCACGCTTCTCGTACAGTTCTTTGATTCGATGGTAATCGTCCAATATCCTTTTCCCCATCCCGCTCCAAATGACCGACTGCTCCTTGAAAGACTCCGGAAAGCGACTATGCGAATAAACATAATAATAACGGCGCTTTTCTTTCTGCAGCAGGATTTCCCCTATCTCCTCTTCGCTATGCTTAACACCGTCCTTGAGAACTTCAATAACGTCCCGAACCCGAGCGCGTTCCCTTCGCTTTTCCTCCTCCGGCAAATCGAAATAATCGACTTTGGATGCATCGAATTCATAGACGCCTTTAGTTTGATTGAAGCGAAAATTGGGTGGCAAATTCCGGCTAATATGCTTAAGCCGAGCCAAACAATTGATATCGGTTATCGTGACATAGATTCCATCGGCATAAGCCGCGGGTTTGATATAGGACGCAGCTGCTAGTTGTTCGATAAGCCCACTATCTATATCGCACGTGTAATCCTCATAAGCCTCGAGACAATAACGGTACATCATCATATGGATGTTCTTTTCCGAATTCGTCAATTTTTGAAAGGGTTTCGCCTCCCCTTTGGCATCCGGGCTATTTTGGGAATATACGCGATAGAAACCTTCCCCGACTTGGTCGAGCGGAAGAGAAACGGGGGAAGAATACAGCGGATAGGTCTCTTTGGCTAAATTTAAGAAGAAATCGCGTAGAAAAGGAGGAAGGTCATAAAAGGGGCAGTTGGCGACATCGAGTAGCCAATGGTAATTGCCATAAGCCAAATTGGCCTTTTGGCGGTAACGAAGATCATCGGCCAACTTGTCGCTTATTTCGACGGGCTTCGCCTTCAATTTTCGTTGGCCAAGTCCATTCAATGCCCGAGTTCGGTTATGGAGATATTGGGCGATATATTCGAACATCCCCTCTTTCTCTTCCGCCCTTTGACGGGCTAAGAACATCTTTTCAACAAAACGGTATTTTTTAAGAATCTCCTCGCAAAGAAGCAAATCTTTCGAAAAGTAATGCTCGTCGCTTATTGCGTAACAGTGGAGGCTTTGATAATCGAAATACCGGTCAACGATCTCGTAATCGAAAAGACGATTGCCGGTTTTAAGGATCGTTAAATAACCATTCGCTTCAAAGAAAAACCGTTGTTTTATGGATTGAGGCAATTCGTCAAAGGGGCATTGCCCCATCACAACCCAATATCCACGGCTTAATTTAAGCCGCCCTTTTCTCCCGGAGAGAATATAACGCCTATGTTCCGGCCCCGCTTCCAACAGTTTCCTCAGTTCGCGGATCTCGTCCTTATCGATGACTTCCACCGCTTCGTGCTTTGAAGGGTAATGTCGATAAAATTCCCGCGCGATTTCCTCCACAAGTTCCATACCACCCTCCTAATTCAACATTTGAAATTATCCCCTAGCGAACAAAGAGATGACAAATAGAAAATTCCCAGACCACCTTTTATAATAAGCCCGTGTCAATCGAAGAAACGATCGTCAAAGGGATGCCGAACCTCCCCCGGTTAAAAGAATACGGGTTTAAAGAGCAAGACGGCGGATTAATTTATCAAACCGCCATACTAAACGATGACTTCCAAGTCCAGATCCTAATCAAAGACAACCGCTTGACCGGCCGATTAATCGATTCCGACACAATGGATGAATATACCAACTTCCGGCTCGATTCGGGGGCCAACGGCTATTCCCATAAGGTCAAAGAAGCCTACCTTGCCCTATTGTCCGACATCGTGAGCAAGGGCTTTGACCAACGTTATTTCCGTTCCCCTCAGGCCAACCGGCTGGTCGATTGGCTTTCCGAGAAAAAGGACGCCTACCTTGACTTTCCCTTCACCGGGCCCAGCCAAGAAGTCGGGGTGTTTAGAGAGAGGCAAACCAATAAATGGTTCGCTTTCATCATGCCGCTTGATCAGGGGAAGCTCGGAAAGGAATCCAAACTGGTCGACATCATCGATTTCAAAACCGATCGGCTGGACGAGCTATTAACCGATTCCCGTTTCTTCCCCGCCTATCATATGAATAAGAAAAAGTGGATCACCGCCGTCCTCGATGATTCACTTTCCGATGTTGAATTGATCGATCTTTTGGAAGAGGGATTGGGCTTAGTCCGTCCAGGCCTTTGAACGGCAGATCCGGTATCCGCCGCCGAACATCAAGCCGAGGGCGAAGAATAAGCACATGGTCGAGAAAAGGAATTTGACGTCGAAGCTACCGTCGATCGCGGCCATGATCATCAGGGTCAGATAGCTCACCCCGACGAAGACAGCGTAAACCAAGCAAGCCCAGGCGAAGATGGTCCCGAGCACTTTCTTCCGTAAAAAGATGAAGGTGAAACCACATAAGACGATGAGGGTGAAGCAGACCTCGGCGAGGCTCGTGATGATCCGGTTGGCGGTATCGTTGCCAAGTTCCATCGCGTATTTGCCGAATAGGGTAAAGACCAAAAGGGCCGGAGCCAAGGCTTTGGTCGCCCCCACCGACGCATCGGGGGCGAAAAGGTAATAACAATAGAACCCGATGACGACGATGATGACGACGATCGAGGCGATGAACTCGATGACGCCGGCCACCGATTCGAAGAAATTGCCGCCCGAAACCGAGGGGACGCCTTCGGTGAGCAGATAATAGATGACGAGGAGGAGGCCGGAGATCAAAAAGAAGATGTGGGCCCAGGATATTTTTTTGGTTGAACTTGCCATAGCAGCTCCTTTCTTGCACCATTGTACCCATCCCTTCCTTATAAAGGAAGAGGGGTTATGCTAAGATTAGCCAGTTATGGCTTTACTGGAACTCAAGGACATTGAATTCAACTACTCCGACAAGGAGCTGTATAACGGGGTTAGCCTTAAGCTCAACCCGGGGGAGCACGCCTGCATCGTCGGGGTCAATGGCTCGGGGAAGACGACTTTGCTCTCGCTTATAGTCGGCGACATCAAACCGGATAGGGGCAGCGTCAACTGGGAACCCCACGTCACTTATTCCTACTTAGATCAGCAGCTGAAAGTCGAGACCGATGTTCGGACCGAGGATTACCTTTATGGGGTCTATGCCGATCTTTTCGCCAAAGAGAAGCAGATGGAGGACCTATACATGAAGGCTTCGACTGGCGAGGGAGACTACGAAAAGCTTTTGAACAAGGCTGAGCAGCTCGGCAACGAGCTAAACGAGAAAGGGTTTTATTCCCTCCAGGAGAAAGTCGGTCGATTAACCGACGGCTTAGGATTCGATAAAGTCGACCTCGACCGGCCGTTAAGGCTGCTCTCCTCCGGTCAAAGGGAAAAAGCCTTCTTAGCCAAGATGCTCTTGGAGGAAAAAGACGTCCTGATCATGGATGAGCCGACTAACTTCCTCGACCAAAGCCAGGTGTCCTGGCTAGCCAATTACCTTTCTTCCTACCCCAAGGCCTTTTTGGTGGTGAGCCATGACCAAGCCTTCCTAAGGCAAATCGCCAAAGTCGTCTTCTGCTTAGAAAACAAAGCCTTGACCCGGTACAAAGGCGATTACGACCATTACTTAGCCCAGCACGAGGTCGATAAGCTCCAATACGCCAAAGACTATGCCGCCCAGCAACGCTATATAAAAAAGGAAGAGGCCTTCATCGCCAAGCACATCGTCCGCGCCACCTCGGCCAGGGCCGCCAAAAGCCGCCGAGCCCGGCTCGCCCATCTCGAGGTCTTGGATGCGCCAGGCAAAGAAGAAGGCCATGTTCATTTCGCCTTCCCATTCACCCATGACGTCGGGGAGAAACCCTTATCGGTCGAGGAACTGGAAATCGGCTATAGCCACCCATTGTTGCCGCCCATCTCCTTCCTGCTCAAAAAAGGCGAGAAGATCGCCATCCTTGGGCAGAACGGGGTGGGTAAGACCACATTGCTGAAAACCATCATGAATCAGATCCCCTCGTTAGGCGGGGAATTCCACTGGTTGAAAGGGACGGTGGTCAATTACTTCGACCAAGACGAAAAGATCGACCTCAACCT
This sequence comes from uncultured bacterium, assembly GCA_949296775.1. GTDB lineage: Bacteria > Bacillota_I > Bacilli_A > RFN20 > CAG-826 > Alloenteromonas. The sequence continues at coordinate 4,958 of CASFQA010000004.1, forward strand.
AACCCCCTTTGAATACGTGAGGCTGCACTACCCCGATTTAGACAACACCAAAGTCCGCTCAGCCCTAGGGGCGGTCGGGGTGCGGAAGGAACTGGCGATGCGGAAGATGAAGGAGCTTTCCGGAGGCGAGGTCACCAAAGCCCGGTTCGCCGTCATGACCTTAAGGAAAGCCAACTTTCTGATGTTCGACGAGCCGACCAATCACCTCGACCAAAAAGCCAAGGATTCGCTTTTCGAGGCCATCGAACGCTTCCCGGGTGCCGTCATCATCGTAAGCCATGAAAAAGACTTCTATGACGGCTTGGTCGACTATGAGCTTAATTTCTAAGGGATGTTAGGCCGGGTCTTGAAACCGAATAGATGGAAGAAGACCCGGTAAAGAGGGAGCGACCGCCAGTAGTTATAACCGGCCACGTCGGCGTTATACAAAGCGACGGTCTGTCGGTAGAAGCGGTTCAAATCGGCGATGGAGGAGACGCAGAACTCATATTCTTTCCCCTTCGACGCCCATTTGTTATCCAAGGCCAAATACGATAGGACCGATTTGCAGCCATTCAGCTTAGATTGGTTAGCCATCAGCTTCTCGAAAGTCGGTTTCGTGAAATCCAAAGCGTGCAAATCGACCGATTTCGCATCGGCTTCCGAATAGGTGACGCCGACGCTTTTGAAAAGGGAATCGAGCCGGACCAGAATCGCCGCCGTTTCGCTTTGGATCAAATTCAACGTCTTTTCTTTATTCCGAAGCGAGCGATAAAAATCGAGAACATGGGAAAAAGCGTAGAAAAAAACGGCCAGGAAAAGGAAGATTATCAAGGCGGCAACGAGGATGATAATCTGGTAAGGCTTCATACCGGCTTATTTTAGACTGCAATCCGAAAGAAACAAACCGCAATCGCCAAGCGGAAACTATTTACTCGCAAAAACCCATCGAAATATCGAAATTTGCATAAAAAGCCGCGGTCAATTATAATTCGGTCATTCGGAGGCACCGAACTTGAACAAAAAGCCCATTTGCGCCATTCTCTACGATTTCGACTCCACTTTGGCGACGACCGATATGCAGAATTTCGGCTTCATCCCGGCTTTGGGCCTCACCCCAGCCGAGTTTTGGGGCGAAACCACCCGTTTTTCCAATGAGACCGGCTGCGAAAAGATCCTCTCTTACCTTTACACCATGATCGCGATGGCCCGCCAGAAAGGGATTAAGCTCGACAAAGCCTTTCTGCGCGAATGCGGCAAAAACATCAAATTCTTTCCCGGCGTCACCACTTGGTTCGACCGGATCAACCAATATGGGGCCGAGCACGGGGTCAAGATCGAGCATTACCTGATATCCTCCGGCAACAAGGAAATCGTCGAAGGCTGCCCCATCGCCAACCAGTTCAAGGTGATGTACGGCTGCGAATACGTCTTCGACAAAAACACCGGGGAAGCCATCTGGCCCAAACTGGCCATCAATTACACCCAGAAGACCCAATATTTTTTCCGCATCTCCAAAGGGGTCTATGACGCGACCGACGATGTCGGGGTCAACGAGAAAAAACCGACTCGCCGGATTCCCTACTCCAACATCGTCTACATCGGGGACGGGATGACCGACATCCCTTCGATGATCATCGTGAAAAACAACGGGGGAAAATCAATCGCCGTCTACCCCAAAGGGAAAGAGGACCGCGTCGCCTCCCTCTATGAGGATGAGCGGGTCAACTACGCCTGCGTCGCCGATTACTCCTCCGGCAAGACCCTGGAGAAGATCATGCAGCTGATCATCGAAGGCATCGCCATCAACGAGACCCTCCGGGCCCACGAGAAAGAAAAAATCTACACCGATTAACTTAATCGAGGCAAAGCCTCGCGAATGTATTACAATAGCAGGGCATGGATCGTAGCAAACGCGAGACATATGCCCTGCTCCTTTTAGGGGGAAGCGGCCTCCGCTTCGGCGGGGAAACGCTGAAGCAATTCCGCCTGATCGAGGGCAAACCACTTTTCCGTTACGCCTTCGATGCCTTGGCCCAATCGGATAAGCTCCAAACCATAATCCTCTCGGTCAAGAGGGGGACGGAGCAAACCGTCGCCGATTTCCTTAACGGCCACGACAACGGGAAAGACATCCTTTTCGCCCCCGGTGGGCAAACCCGGGCGGAATCGGTTTTCAACGCCTTGTCGCTGATTCCGGAAAAAGACGGCATCGTCCTCATTCAAGATGGGGACCGGCCCAATCTATCCGAAACCCTCATCGATCGATGCCTTGATAAGGCGAGGGAAATAGGGGCGGCTATCGTCGCGAGCCCCGCCACCGACTCGATGCTTATGGTCGAAGATAAGAAAGCGAGGGAATACTTACCCCGGGAGAAGCTTTATCGCGCCCAAACGCCGCAGGCATTCAAGCTATCCTTGCTCAAATCCCATTTCTTTGACTATAGCCATACCGATGAAGGCTCCTTGCTTTTAGAAGCCGGTTGCCCGGTCGGCATCATCGAAGGGAGCGAAGAAAACCTGAAAATCAACACCATCGAGGATGAAGAACGGTTCCTTTTGATGCTTAAAAGGAGAAAACAATGAAACCATATTTGCCGAAAGTCGGCGATATCGCCGTCGGGACGGTCGTCTCGGTCTATACCTCTTACGCCATCCTCCTTTTCGAAGAAGGATGGACCGGTTTGCTTCATATAAGCGAGGTCTCGACCCAATTCATCCGTTCATTTACCGCTTATATAACGATTGGAAGCATTTATAATGTAAAGGTCATCGCCGTCGACGAGGCCACCGGCTCGGTCCGGGTCTCGCTTAAGCAAATGACCGCATCGGAAAGGAAAAAGGCTTTCCGCCATAAACCGATCGACCAAGCGGACATCGACTTCGCCCCATTGGCCCAAGCGTTGCCCGAATGGATAAAGGAAGAGAATTCGCCTAAGGAGAATCAAAAATGATCAAAACGGATTTGTCGAACCTACGCACTGAAATCAATTGGAAGGATTATGAGCCCAAGGTCGCCGCGATCAACAAGATGATCGACGAGAAAACCGGGGCCGGGAACGATTACCTCGGCTGGGCCAACTACCCCGACACCTACGACAAGGAGGAATTCGCCCGCATCAAGCAAGCGGCCGCCTACATCCAAGACCATTTCGATATCCTCGTCGTCTGCGGGATCGGCGGCTCCTACCTCGGCGCCCGGGCCGCGATCGAGGCTTTGAATGGACTCCACCCGACCAACAAAACCGAGATTATCTATATGGGGCAGACCTTCGCCGCCAGCTACGTCCACCAAGTGATGGAATACCTGAAAGGCAAGAAGTTCGCCATCAACGTCATCTCCAAATCCGGCACCACCACCGAGACCGCCGTCGCCTTCCGCTTGCTCCGCGACTTATTGGAATCGCAAATTGGAAAGGAAGCGGCCAGCAAAGCCATCTACGCCACGACCGACAAGGAAAAAGGGGCATTGCTTGAACTGGCTAAGAAATACAGGTACGAGCGCTTCGTTTTGCCCTCGGACGTCGGCGGACGTTACTCGGTCTTCACCGCGGTCGGTTTGCTGCCAATGGCGGTGGCCGGCATCGACATCGACGCTTTCATGGCCGGGGCGAAGGAAGAGAAAGACCTGCTCGACAATCCGGAGCTAAACGACGCCTATAAATACGCCGTCGCCCGCCACGTCCTATATAAAAAAGGCTATGCCGCCGAAATGTTCGTCTCCTACGAACCGCGGTTCGTCCAATTAGGCGAATGGTGGAAGCAGCTTTACGGCGAATCCGAAGGCAAGGAAAAAACTGGCTTGCTCCCCGATTCGGCGACCTTCACGACCGATCTCCATTCCCTCGGCCAATTCATCCAAGAAGGGAGTCCGGTCCTCTTCGAATCGATTCTTAACATCGCCTCATCGGATCATGACGTGGTCGTCCCCCACGATGAAGATAACCTCGACGGTCTCAACTACCTCGAAGGCAAAACCTTGGACTATGTATCCAAAAAGGCGATGGAGGGGACCCTCCAGGCCCATTCGCTGACAGGCGGGGTTCCCAATATCGTCATCACCCTTGAGAAAATGGATGCCAAGACGCTGGGCGCTTTGATGTATTTCTATATGCGTGCCTGCGCGATGTCGGCCTATCTCAACGGCATCAATCCATTCAATCAGCCCGGCGTGGAGGTTTACAAAAAGAACATGTTCCATCTGCTCGGCAAGCCGGGATATTGATTATAAAGGTATATTGGATTTGGCCGGTGTCAAGCCGGCCTTTCTTTTCCTGAGTGTGAAAACGAGTCTGTCACTTTACGGCGGAAAAATTCCTCTTCCTTTTTCTTGCCTTCTAATTTGACTGTGGTATATTAAGCAAGCGCGTTTTGCGCCCCGCGGATGCTTAGCTCAGCGGGAGAGCATCGCCCTTACAAGGCGGGGGTCACAGGTTCGAACCCTGTAGCATCCACCACCTTAATGGGCAAAACGCGTGAACACTGCGTGGGTGAATAGCGAAGTGGCCAAACGCGGCTGACTGTAAATCAGCTCCTTCGGGTTCGGTGGTTCAAATCCATCTTCACCCACCATTTCTTTTAATTGGGGTGTAGCCAAGCGGTAAGGCAAGGGACTTTGACTCCCTGATGCGCTGGTCCGATCCCAGCCACCCCAGCCACTGTCCTCCGTTAGCTCAGTGGTAGAGCACTTGACTTTTAATCAAGGGGTCGTGAGTTCGAGCCTCACACGGGGGACCAGTTCGATCAAAAGAAACGCCTGTATGGGCGCTTTTTTGATGCTTGATTGGCAAAAGGGCGTGATGAGACGAATCTGCTTTAGAAGCGAATAAAGAACAACCTAAGACTGGATCCGGCAATTCATAACGCCATATTCGGCTAAAAATAAGCCGCCGTCGTAAGCTCGCCCGATTAGTATTTGAGATAAACGGACATTGGTGGTATCCTTTCGCTTGCGCCCGAGTGGCGGAATGGTAGACGCAAGGGACTTAAAATCCCTCGGAGGCGACTCCATACCGGTTCGAGTCCGGTCTCGGGCACCAATAGACAACAAACCTGCTCCAGCATTGGGAATGCAGGTTTTTTTATGAAAAATCATCAGGGTTGGCCACAAGAAAAATCCCTAAAAGAATATCGTTTTCAAAAAGATTATGGGGTTCTTGCGGACTTTTACTTAATTAGACGCTTTTCCAGTCGATCAAGGTCAAAAGAAAAACCGTCATCGAGATATTGGGTGTAATCGCCATCGCCGATTTTGGAAACTTTGCGCAAATCAACATCGCGCGTCGAGAGGGCGTAATCCCCGTATATAAACGATTTCCCGGGGCGAAGGAAGAAACAAACCTCTTTGGTCGAATAGGCGAGGTGATGATGGCCCGCGGCCATTTTCTCAAGATGGAAATCTTTTCCGTCATAACGGAGTAAAGTCATGGGCTCGGGGAGATATATTTCCCGCCCCTTTCCCTTCTCGTGGACCGGACAAAGCAAGAGCCCGTCGCCAAAAAGCAATTCATCCTCGATTTCGGCCGCTTCATCATCGTCGGGGTATAGGAAGCTAAGCGGTTTGAGCAAAAGGTCGTTTTCCTTCACGCAGCGGAGGTATTCGCTGTAAATATAAGGGAGCAGGCGATAACGCAAGCCAAGAACGGTGCGGAAATCTTTTTTTCCTAGATAGGCATAGCATTCCTGCCTCCGGGTGAAAATAGCGGAATGGTTTCGCAATAACGGGGTGAAGATGGAAAATTGCAGCCAACGCAAAAGCAAATCCCGCGAGCATTTCTCCCCAAAGCCGCCGGTATCGGCACCAGAGAAAAGGAATCCGGCCATGTTAAGACCCGGCATCATCCGGATATTGAGCAGCAGCTGGTCATAGCTGGAATGATTGTCGCCAGTCCATATCCCCCCATAACGATGACTGCCGATATAAGTGGAACGGCCAAAGGAGAGGAAACGATGGCCGAACCGCCGCTTGCCCCACTCATAGACGGCTTCCGAAAGCAACCCGCCATAAAGGTTATGGACGTCATAATGGTTGATTTTCTTTCCTTCGAACTCATGGAAGAACGATTGATAATCGGAAAGGAAGCCATTGCCCTCCCAATAGGGACCGCCTTCCGCCTTTTTCTCGGATTTGGGTCGATTCATTGAATATTCCGAAGCAAAAATCGAGGGTTCGTTCATATCAAGCCAGAAGCCATCGATCCCTTGGTCGGCGTAAAAATCGAACTGCCGGCCGAAAAACTCTTTGGCCCCGTCTTTGAGGAAATCGACGAAATGGGTCATGCCGGGCCAAACTTTGGCTTGGAAAGGCAATCCCTCTTTGTTGGTGACGAAATAACCGCCTTTGACTCCTTCTTCGTAAGCCGGGGAGCCTTGTTTCACTTTGATCCCGGCATCGACAATTGGAACGATATGGACGCCATAGGATTCGGCGAGTTCCGAAGTGAGTGCCGGAACGTCGGGAAACTTATCCTTGTCGAAGGTAAAGTCCTCGAAATGGTCCATATAATGGATGTCGAGGCAAATATAATCCAACGGCAACTGGTGTTTTCGGTATTTCCTCGCGACTTTCAATACCTCGCTTTGGGAAAAGTAGGAAAACCGGCTTTGCCCATAGCCGAAGCCCCATAGAGGAGGGACGTAGCTTTCGCCGATGAGCGAGCGGAACACATGGCAAATGGCCTCGCTGCTATCGCCTTCGATTAAGTAGAGGGAAAAAGGGTGATCGCTATGGATCTTCAGACGATCAGGATCAGAATGGCCTAGGTCAAAGACGACGCGGGCGGGCGAGTCGACGAAGATGCCAAGATGGTCATCCCCTTCCAGGAGAAGGAAGTTATGGGAGGAATATAGCGAGTAATTGTCATCCTCGTGATGAGCGGTATCCGAATTTAAACTCACCTTGAACATACCCCGTTTGTTTAAAGGGCCGGTCGCTTCGCCGAGCCCGAAGATCCGGGTTTGTTTCCTAAGAGGGTAAGTCAAATCATAACCGTCGTTTTCATTGACGGTTAGATTCGGATAGGAAGATGTTGGTTCAATCGAAAAGAGGATCGTCTTCGTAGGGAAGGGCTTCCCAAAAATTAGATGTTTAACCATAGCGCTAATCCTAAACTTCTCTTCCTTAAAAAGGAAGGGTAATTTTCATTGGGCTCGCCAATCGGCTGATTTGCCTAGATTCAAACGGTATCTTGCCAAATGGTGGGAAAAGGAATTATGTCAAGGTAAATAGTACCCGTTCGGGTGTTGTTTCAGCGGAAAGAAAAAATTTTTTGTGTAAAATTCCCACCATAAAGTCCGAGCGTTCGCTAAAGCGAGGATGAAGAACTATCTTAAAATCCAAAATCAGGAAAAGATTTTCCGTTTGATAATCGTCAAATAGGGCATACAATAGGCCTCGCTGAACTAAAAACAATGGATAAAATCGAACCCCTCAAAACATACTTAGGGCAGTTGCGGCATTACCGGCACCTCTCCGCGATCGTTAATTTCGATTTGGAGACGATTTGCCCTGACTCCGGCCAAGCCCAGGAGGCGGCTTTACTCCCTTTTATCCAAACGAAGATTGACGATATCTATTCCGATGGGCAATTCCAAATAGCTTTGAAGGAAACGGCTCAGCAGGATCTTGATCCCTTCCAGCGGCGCCTAGTCGATATCCATTTACGGGAAATCGATTACCTAAGCAAAACCACCGCCGAGGAAAGGGAAGGCATCCGTCAAGCCTATAACGATTCAATGGTCAGCTGGCGGAAAGCCCGACAGCTCAACTCGTTCGAATACTATTTGCCCTACTTCGAATCCCTCATCAAAGCCGCTCAGAAAGAAGCCGCTTTCCGCCGGAAGAACGAATCAACCCTTTACGAGGTCTGCCTCTATCGCTCGGACCTGGGCTTAAAGGAAAAAGAGCTGGATCGCCTCTTCGGCGAACTAGGGGAATTCATCCGCCAGAAACTGAAAGAGGTCGAATTGACCCCGCGGACCTTGAATTACGTCCTCATCCCCTCCCTCTCAATCGAGGAACAAAAACGACTATCCCGGAAAGCCTTGGAACTGATTGGGTTCGATTTTTCCGGCGGGGCCATCAGCACTTCGATACATCCATTCTCGGATTTCTTCGCCCCGGGCGACTCCCGCCTCACCAACCGTTATGACGCGGATGATTGGCGAAGCGCTTTATTCACCGCTTTCCACGAAGGCGGCCATTGCCTCCAATTCCAAGGATGGGATCGGAATCACTTTGATTTGTATTTGGAAAACACCGCTTCGATGGCCAATTGCGAAACCCATTCCCGCCTATTTGAGAACCTGATTGGCCGCAGCTACGGCTTAACTCCGACGATCATGAAGATGGTCGAGGAAATCAAAGGCGAGCCCTTAGAGGTGAGCCAGCGCGATTTCTATCGTCATTTGAACCAAGTCTCCCCTTCCTTGATCCGAACAGAGGCCGACGAACTCACTTATTCATTGCACATCATCATCCGTTACGAGATCGAACGCGATTTGATTAATGGCAAACTGTCGGCGAAAGACGCCAAGGCCGCTTGGGCGGAGAAGTACCGCCATTACCTCGGTGTTGAGCCGAAAGACGACCTCACCGGCATCCTCCAAGACATCCATTGGACCGATGGTTCGTTTGGCTATTTCCCCGCCTATGCCTTAGGCAATCTTTACGGAGCCCAAATCATGGAAAGAATGGGCCGAGACATCGATATATTCGAATTGGATAAGGAAGGCAACCTTTCTCCGATACTCGCTTGGCTGCAGGAGCATGACTTCCCCTACGATTGCTTACCCGGGGAGGAATGGATAAAGCGAGTAAGCGGAAAGCCATTATCCGCTCGGCCGTTTATCGAATACCTCGACGAAAAATACCCGATACTTTAATTGTTTATTCATTCGCTTAACGGCGAAGAAGATAAAGGGGGCGCCCCTTAAAGCGCAGCAGGAAAGGAAAGCCATTACCCAGCCGCTAGCAAATGGGAAGCTAGGAACACGGCTCCAAAAAGTTTGACCTCGAGGGTATTGCGGTTTTATCGGGGACCGCGATCCTCTTCGAGGTCCAACTTCCTAGGCAAAAAGGACCGCAAACCGCGGCCCTTTTGTCTATTATTTTCGCTTAATCCAAATCGTAGGATTTAAGTAACTTCGCCAGCGGAGCGATAGTCTTTTTGATAACGCCTTCTTGGAACGGATCCTTCATGTGGCATTTGGCGACCAATGTCCGGAAAGGATATTTACCCCCCAAAGCGCACAGCTTGAGGTAACGTTTCCAAGCCAAGTCGTGGTTCTTCCGATCGAGATTGAAGAACTCGAAGGCCATGACCTGAGCCAAGGTGTAGTCGATGTAATAGAAGGGATTGTCGAAGATATGGCCTTGGGTTAACCAACGATGACCGCTCGCCATGTATTCGCAATCGCCATAAGAAGCGACCTTATAGGGGGTGTATTTCTCCTCCAGCTCATGCCATTTCGCGTCCCGCTCAGCGGGCGTGGCTTCCGGATTGGCGTAGACCCAATGCTGGAATTCATCGACCGTAACCCCGTAGGGAAGGAAGGTGATGGAAGAGGCAAGATGGAGATAACGGTATTTGACCGGCTCGTCGAAGAAGAGGTCCATATAAGGTTCGGCGAAGAACTCCATCGACATCGAGTCGATTTCGCACGATTCCATAGTCGGCGAACGGTATTCGGGGATTTTGATGTTCCGCGCCATATACGCCTGGAAGGAATGGCCGAATTCATGGGTCAAAACGTCGACGTCGCCGGAGGTTCCGTTGAAGTTAGAGAAGATGAACGGAATCTGATAGACCGGGAAATAGGTCATGTAGCCGCCCGATTGCTTGCCTGGTTTGGCTTCGAGATCCAAAACATGGTGATCGGCCATATAGGGGAAGAAATAAGCGGTTTCGGGGGACATGGCGGCATACATTTTCCTGGCCATCTCGACCTTATAGGCCGTATCGCCTTTCGGCAGGGGGTTGCCTTCTTTGAAGACAACGTTCATATCATAGACTTCCGGATGCTTGATACCTACCCGCTTGTACTGGGCTTTCATGATCTTGCTGGCCAAAGGAGTGACGAAATCGTGGATGGCTTCGCGATACTTCGCGACGTCCTCCTGGTTATAATCGAACCGATTCATGCGGATGTAAGCCAACTCGGTATAAGACTTATAGCCGAGCTTCTTGGCCATCCGATCGCGAACTTTGACGAGTTTGTCGTATATTTCCTCCAACTCATCCTTGATGGAAGAGAGGTAGCCATAGTAGGCGTCGGCCGCCTCTTTCCTGGTTGTCCGATCGACGTCTTCCATGAACTTGCCCATCTGGGGAAGGTTATAGGTATTGCCGCGGAACTCGATTTGGGCCGAGGCGATTTTCTCGTCGTAAGCCATGGTGAGTTTGTTCTCTTCCACCGCTTCCTCGACGATTTTCTCGTCGAATGATTTAAGGGAATACTCGTACATGGTAAAGAGGAAGGAGCCGAACTTTTGCTCCATCTCCGCCCTAAAAGGGGAGGAAAGGAGGGCGGCGGCGTATTTATTCTCGCTGGCGCTGATCAGGGGGCTGCCTTCGTTAAGGACGTTCATCCCCTTTTTGTAAAGCTTATTGGTGGTGTCGATGGTATAGCGAACCGAGACGAGGGTGAACTCGTTGTTGATCTTGTCGCTGATCCGATTGTGTTTTTTGACCGCGGCGATGGCTTGTTTGGCCGAAGTGGCGTTTTTCAGTTCCTCGGTCACGGCCTCGATTTTCTTCACCGCCCCTTTAATGGAGGGAATTTTGTAAGGCCATTGCTCGAAGACCGGTAATTCTTTTTGCATATATATCTCCTTGATAGCAACGAATTATAGATGTTTATTCCTTCTTTAAGAAGGAAAATAACCAGCAAAATATTTGCAAAGGTTAATCGAGGCTCCTAAAATGCCCTCCGTTATGAACACTCAAGACACCGAAAAAGCCATCCAGGCCACCCTCGATAAAATCCGACCCTTCCTCCGCCGAGATGGCGGCGACATCGATTATATCGGCTTCCGGGACGGCATCGTTTACGTTGCGATGGTCGGGGCCTGCGAAGGCTGCGCTTTGGCTAACGAAGACATTTCGGCAGGGGTCGAAATCATCGTAATGGAAGAAGTCCCCGGGGTCATGGCGGTCAAAGCCACGGACGTACCCGCCGACATGATGGAAGAATATTTGAAGAAAAAGGAAGCGGGTTCCTCACTTGCCCAGCAATAGATTGCTTTCTTTATTGGCCATCACGTAGCCGTTTCGGTTATAGACGTCTTCCCGATTATAAGATAATTTTGCCCCGCTCGGCTCGACCATTATTCCACCGGCCTCGGTTAATATAAGATCGCCGGAAGCGACGTCCCACTCTTTGGTTCCGCCGGAAATCCGGATATAGAAGTCAAACTTGCCTTCGGCTAGATAAGCGAACTTAAGGGCCGCCCCGACTGGAGTCGCTTCGCCTTCAAAGCGGTCTTGGTTCCTTTCCATGAAGGCCCTTTCCAAATCGTTGAAATGAGATATCGACCGCATGGCCTTTAATTCATGGTCTTTCTCGCTGACATGGAGGCGGACCGGCTTATGCGAGCTGTCCTCCACATAAGCTCCTTGGCCTTTTATCGCATAATAAAGGCGGTCTAAAACCGGGGCGTAAATAACGCCGACGACGATTTCATGATCGACGCACAAAGCGATGTTGACGGTGAATTCATCGGTCTTTTTTACGAATTCGCTGGTTCCGTCAACCGGATCGATGATCCATATGGCTTTCTGATGAAGCCGCTGCTTGGTATCTTGGCTTTCCTCGGTTAAAAACCCGATTTCCGGAAAGCGAGCGGAAAGAAATTCCCTTAAGTAAGCGTCGTTGGCTTTATCGGCTTTGGTAACCGGGGAATCGTCGTCTTTTATCTCAACCGCGAATGGCGAATGATAGATGGAAAGGATAAGTTCCCGACTATGGGGAAGGGCTTCCTTGATCGCGGCCAAATATTGTTCGTACATCTTTATTCCTCCGGTTTCCCATTATATAGGGAAGCGGCGCTGCAGGCATCGATAATCGCTTGGGTCGGGCAATCGGAAGCCGATTTATAATCGATCCCGGACGCAAAGCGGTGACCTCCGCCTCCAAATGAGGCGGCGATCGGCTGAACTTCGTAATTGGCGTTCGAGCGGAGCTCAACCCTAACCGCCCCGTTTTCATCTTCGGTGAACAAAAGGTAAACCTTGCACCGCTTGACTCCGGCAAGGGAATTGACCAAGTCCCCGGCTTCTTTGAAGGAAAGTCCGAATTTCTGCCAATCCTCGGCCTTCATATAGGCGTAAGTCACGCCCTTTTCGTGCCGGGCCTGCTTTTTAAGATAGCCGATGTAGCGTTTGACTTCCGGGGGCTGGTAAAAGGCCAGATCGATGATTTTCTTTGGGTCGATTCCTTGCCGAATCAGTAAGCTGGCGAGGTGAAAAGTATGCTGAGTGGTCCCGTGGAAGGCAAAATGGCCGGAATCGGTAAGAATCCCGAGGTAGAAGGCAGCGGCCGATGAAGGGGGGATATAGAGTTTGTTATCCAAGCAAAAATCCACCACGACCTCAGCGCAGGAAACCCGTTCGGGCTCCAGCGCGAAGGGGAAAGGGAAGGATTCGTTTTCATGAGGCGTATGATGGTCGAATTTAATCCAATATGCGCATCGATTAACCGACTCCATCTCAACCCGACGAAGGCAAGATACATCGACGATGATCCCCAAAGACCCCTGAATTAGGCTCTCGTCTATATGGTCCATTTCGCCAAAATAATTGGCCAATTGCGGGATTCCCGTCCCGATTGCGTAGATTCCTTTCTCCGGGAAGGCGAAGCGCAAGACATCCCTTAGACCGATTTGGCAACCATAGCAATCCCCATCGGGGAGGGCATGGCCGTAGATGAGGATACGCTGGTAGGAGGCGATTATGTCGAATAGTTCTCGGTACTTCTGCATAAGGAAGCCGATTACTCTAGCAAAAAGGGGAAAAGAAAGCAAAGAAAGAAAAAATCGGCTCACAGAGCCGAAATTTTCCCATTCAATAAATAACTATTCGTTGTTTTGCTCGGAAGAGTAGGAGTTAAACTCGCCTTCGCTCTTCTCCTCGCCTTCGTCCGGAGAATCCCAGTCGCTGCTTTGGGAAGTCGGTTGTCCGCCGACCGATTTGTCGTAATCCTCGTTTTCCTTGATATCGGTTTCCGAGAGGTCGGCGCTTTCTTCCATATCCTGGTAGACCTCGCTCACGTCATCGGGGGAATATTTATGCCGCGACTTGAGGTCCCAAGTGTTATTGGCCAAGCAAAGCAAAGAGCCGGAAAGGGAAAGGTCGGTATAGAAATGGCCGATCCGCGAAGCCTCTTCTTCCTCGCTGATGGCGCAGGCTTCTTTGACCTTCTTCCAAAGGTCCTCGAACTTCATCGGTTCAGAGGCGGCGGTAATGATCTCCATCGCCGCGTCGATCATGGAAATTTTCTCGTTCATGGTTTTATTGTTATCTCCTGATAATCACATTTTGCTCGGGGATGAAACACCGAGGAGGGAGAGGGCGTTCTTAAGAACGATCTCACAGGCTTTTATAAGCGCAAGATGGGAGGAAGTCAACGAAATGTTGCTCCGATCGATAATCCGGGTCTTGGCATAGTATTCGTGAATCAACTCCGCCGCCTTATGGATATAGGCGCAAAGCTTGTGGGGGGCACGTTCGGCGGCGAAGCTGACCAAGCTGGCTTGGAAGGAGGCCAAGTGCTTTAAGATGGCGGTTTCCTCTTCGCTTTCCAACCCCTTGCCGGTTTCATCGAGGGGGATATCCGCCCCTAAACCGAGCAACGAACAGCAACGCGCGTGGGCGTATTGGGCATAAAAGACCGGGTTGGCCGAGCTTTGGTCCATCGCCAGATTGTAATCGAAATCGAGATGCGAGGATTGGCTTCTTTCGGCGAATAGGTAACGGACGGCGTCCTTGCCGACTTCCGCCACCAATTCGCGATGGGTGATGGCCTTGCCGGTCCGTTTGCTCATCCTCACTTCCTCGCCGTCGCGGAACGTCCGGACCACTTGGACGAGCTCGACTTCAAGGCTATCCGATGGGTATCCCTTCATCATCAAAGCCGATTTCATTCGGTTGATGTAGCCGTGATGATCGGCCCCTAAGACATCGATCAGCAAATCGAATCCCCGGTTCATTTTGTCGTAGTGATAGCAGATGTCGGGCATAAAATAGGTGTACTGACCATTGCTTTTGACGATCGGGCGGTCTTTGTCATCGAGGAACTGACTGGTTTTTAAATACTTAGCCCCGTCCTGCTCGTAAATATAGGGCGAGAGCTCTTCCATCGTCTTCTCGATGGTGTGGCCTTTGCGAATATTCGATTCATAGGAGAAGACATCGAACCGGACTTGGAAATCCGCCAAATCTTTCTTGATTTTATCGAGCTCGGCCTCGATGCCGTAATGGATGAAGAAGTCATGGGACTCGGGGGTATCGGCCAAATACTTGTCGCCATAACGTTCTTTGATCGTTTCGGCGATGGCAATAAGGTCGGAGCCATGGTAATCATCTTCGTCCAAGGCTAAAGGCTCCCCGAAAAGCTCATGGTAACGGCCGCGAATCGAATGGCCGAGGTGTTCGACCTGATTGCCGCAATCGTTGAGATAATATTCACGGGTAACGTCATAGCCGGCCCAATCCAGCAGGTTGGAGATGACATCCCCCACCACCGCGATCCGGGTATGGCCCAAATGGAGGTCGCCGGTCGGATTGGCGGAGACGAATTCGACGTTGATCTTCTTGCCGTTCCGCGGGCTCCTCCCATACTGGTCACCTTCATCGAAAATCTTCTTGATGATGCCTTGGAGGGCGTCTTTCCGCATGAAGAAATTGATGAAGCCGGGCCCGGCCACCTCGATATGGTCAACGTTGGGGTTTTGCAAACTCGATTGCAAAGCCAGGGCCAATTCCCGGGGATTCTTTCCCAACCGTTTGGCGAATTTCATCGCGGAGTTGGTCGAATAATCGCCGTGGCTTGGGTCCTTGCTCGTCTCGATGACGATATCTTCCGGCTGCAAAGCCAGGCCATATGCGCCAAGCGCTTCAATCAAGGATTGTTTAAGGGAATCGAGATTAGTCATTTTCTTTCCTTTCCAGCAAAACGGTGCTGACCGCGCGGATGGCCTCCCCGCGGCCGACCGCGTCCAAGCCCTCGTTGCTCATCGCTTGGAATCCGATCTGATCAAGCGAGAGGCCAAGCAAAGAGGCGATGTTTTGGCGAATGGCTTCGCGATAAGGGTTCAGCTTCGGCCGTTCGGCGAATAAGAGCAAGTCGATGTTGCTGATCGCATAAGGCGATTCGTCGACGAGTTCTTTCACTTTCAAGAGCAGCCGGCATGAGTCCGCCCCTTCATAAGCCGGGTCGTCGGGAGGGAAATAAACGCCGATGTCGCCAAGCGCGAGCCCGCCAAGCAGGGAATCCATCAAGGCATGGAGAAGGCAATCGGCATCGCTATGTCCAAGCAGCCCCTTCTCATAGGGGATCTCAACCCCGCCAAGGATCAGTTTTCGTCCTTCGACAAGCCGATGGATATCCTCTCCATAGCCGATGCGGTAACGGTTCATACGTTGAAGCGGAAGAAGACGCAGTCGCCGTCTTTCATCCGGTACTCCTTTCCTTCCATTCGCAGTTTCCCGGCTTCTTTGACCGCGGTTTCCGAACCGAGTTCCTTCAAATCCTCAAAAGTATAGATCTCCGCTTTGATGAAGCCTTTCTGAAAATCGGTATGGATGATGCCGGCGCATTCGGGGGCACTCATCCCGTTATGGAAAGTCCAAGCCCGGCATTCATCGGACCCGCAGGTGAAAAACGTCGAGAGGTTAAGCAGTTTGTAACAGGCCTTAACCAATTTATCGAGCCCCGATTCCGCCGCGCCCAGGGTTTCGAGGAATTCTTTCCGTTCACTGGGGTCTTGAATCTGGGAGATCTCATATTCGATTTCGCAGGAAACCGGGATGCACTGGGCGCCTTGGCTCTCGGCGATCTTCTTAACCGTTTGATAATGGGCGCATGAATCGAGGTCGGTGTAATCGGAATCGGCGACGTTGGCCACGTAAATAATCGGCTTTAAGGTCAGCAGGAAAAACTTCTTTCGGGCATACTCAATCTGCTCTTCGGACAGCCCTTTGCATAGCCTTGCGGGCAGGCCATCGCTTAAGGTTTTCTGCAAAGGCTCAAGAATCGCCATCTCGTAGGCCGCTTCCTTATCGTGGGCGACCCGGGCTTTGATTCCTTGCTTGGCGATTCGATTGGTGACGGTATCGAGGTCAGCCATGGTGAGCTCCAAATCGATGGTCTCGATGTCGCGGGCGGGATCAACTGAGTTCTCGACATGGATAACCTCATCGTTTTCGAAGCAGCGAACGACCTCGCATATAGCGTCCGACTCGCGGATGGCGGCGAGGAATTGGTTCCCCAGCCCTTCCCCTTTGCTCGCCCCTTTGACCAACCCGGCGATATCATAAAACTCGAAAGTCGCGTTGATCTTTCTTTGGGGGTGGAAAAGGTCGTTTAGATAATCCAGCCGCTCATCGGGGACGATGACGACCCCGGTGTTGGGCTTAATGGTGGCGAATGGGTAATTGGCCGCCTCGGCGTGAGAGTTGGTAATGGCATTGAATAGGGTCGATTTGCCAACGTTAGGCAATCCGACGATTCCGGCTTTTAATGGCATAAGTGCAAACCTCGGATAAAGCGAAGCAATTCTACTCACTTTCTAGTGTAAACACTAGAGAAAAAGAAAAGCCTTACGAACAAGGTAAGGCTCAGAAGTGCACTGACGGCAAATTATTCAGCGATTTTCTTAACGTTCGCCGCGCGCGGCCCACGATCCGACTCTTGGACATCAAACTCGACGTGCTCGCCCTTATCGGCGATCTTATAAGCGTCGGGTTCGTCCATAATGAGGGCGGAATAGTGGAAGAAGTAGTCACGGTTGTCTTCGGCGTGGATGAAACCGTAGCCCTTCTCTTTGTTGAACATCTTGACTGTTCCCTTCATGAGACCTCTAACCTTCCTGGCCTTCGCTAGTTCGAATGACCGGGGTTAATATACAACGAAGGGGGACGGGTTTAAACAAAATTTAGTCAATTTTGCCGATTTTTGAAACTGCCGTTCCCTCTAGTCAAAACATAGGCAAGCAGCAAAAAGAACGCCCCGAGGCCGAGCATAACCGCGAAAGGCAAGAAAGAGAAAGCAAAGCCGATAGGAGAGGCGAAAGCCGAGGATATGAACAAATGGCCAAGGACCTCCACCATCGCTAAGCCGACAATCGAAGGAAGCAAACTCAATGCGGTCAAACCGAAACTAAGCGAAAACAGGGCCTGTTTTTCCGCTTGCTTCCTTAAACCCAATAAGCGGAAGAAACGCCACTCGCCGGCAAGCTCCAGCCGATACAAGGAAATCGCATAAGCGAAAACCACGATCGAGAGCAAAAATAAAATGGAGGAAAAAGCAATCAAGACCAAGGAAATATAATCGGTTGCCCCGCCAAAGCTCGAGTCGATAAGAGTAGTTGGGTCGACAAAATCATAGTCGGGGAAATCTTGAGAAAGAGAAGCGACCAATTCCCCCTCCTCTCCGCTTTGGCAATACAAAACGGCCGAAGTTGGGGACAAAGCCAAAGAAGTGGTTCCGGTTTTCAATGCGAAAAAATCATTCGCCCAAAACGAAGGCAGGAATATGGTGTCGACCGAAGTAGGCATGATTGCCTTAACGCTGAATTCAAAAAAGGTGACCTTTCTTTTATCAGCCCCATTAGGATCGACATATTCAATGGCCGCATAAAGGGTTTCCGGGCTTTCCCAAAATCGATCAAGCGAGGAAGAAATCACGATTTCCCGGAGGCTTCGGGGAATCTCTTCCGGCTTCAATCCGGAGAAATCGCTGCTTATGTGCAACCCGCCCCGCGACGTGGACAAATAATTTCCATCTTTGACGCTAGAAGGCAACGCGATGGACGAAAGCGGTTCGGATTTTGGCAAGGTCGAAACCGTCTCTCCCACCATAAACACCTCATCGTAGCGAGGCGAAAGATAAAAGGCATTCGCGAATCCCGACACCAAATTATCGGTAAAAGACAGATAAGAGCCATTTGAGCAAAGCTGAGCGCCCCTCACCTCTTCCGCCTCCATCATGGACAAAACATCGTTAAGACGAAACCGCCCATTGAAAGCCGAGTACAAATAGGCTCTGGAACTCGGTTTATGCCAATCGTAGGCGGTGAGGGAGGAAAGATAAGAGGGCAAAGAAAAATCGAATACTATCTCATCGCAAAAACCTTTTTCCCGGAAAGCGGACAAAGCCAACTCCTCATCGGCTTTCAAGACGATATAAGGTAGGGAAAAGACCGATTGGGGATTAAGCGTATCGTCGCTGATCGAGGACCGAAAGTTTAAATGGTCTAGAAAATATACCTCGTTCCAATCGCGGTTAAGATGATAAATGCAAGGGGCCGAAGAACGAACTACCCCCACCACCGAGAACAGATCCTCGTTATGGAAGGAAATCGATTCATTGGCGAGTTCGACCAAAAGACGAAGCCCGCTGGAGCAAACCTCCCCTAAGCTTTGATAATTTCTTTCGATTCCCAAATCAAAGCAAAGGGAGACCATGTCAGAAAATGGGAGCCCTAAAACCACATCATCGATATCCATGCTTAATGGGAAACTCGGAAAGACCTCAGGATAGGTCTCCTCCAGCCAAAGAAACTCGTTGATGTTTCGCGAAGATAGCGAAGGGCAAGCAACCCGTTTGGCCCCGTAAAGAAAGGAAAAATCGTCGGAGGTGGAAAATAAGGAGGCGAAATCGAAGAGCAACGTTTGGCCCGAGCCCAAGATCAAGTCGGGGAAAGTGTCCTCTAAGGTCATGACCTGAAGCTCACTCGCGGCGGTTAAACCCTGATATCCCGCTTCCCCGCCGCCCTTTTTGGCAACGACGATTCTTCCTGGGGGAACGATAGAGGAAAAAGCCCCGGCTACTTCATGCTCAATCGAATCAGTCAAATAAACCCCAGCGCTCACCCCCAGAAAAGAAGCGACTAAAGAGCCCAGCATAAAAAGGGAACGAATCTTCCGCCGCCCCAAAACATGAAAGGCATGGAGCAAAAGGGTTTGTTGGGTCGGCGAAGCCAACTGCTTTTTCTTATTTAGTTGCAAAGCTAGAACCTGCCCAGACTCTTTTTCGTTATCCAAGACTCGATCATCGATAATCCGGCCGTTCTTTAAACGGACGATCCGCGTGGCGAACGAACTCACCAGCGATTCGTCGTGGCTAACCACAATCACCAATCGGCTAGCCGAAATCTTGGATAGGCATTGCATAACCGATAACGAGGCCTCGCTATCGAGAGCAGCCGTGGGTTCATCAGCCAAAACAATTTTTGGGTCAGCGGCCAAGCAGGCGGCCAAGCCGACTCTTTGTCGTTGGCCTCCACTCATTTCGTTGACGTTTTTATAAATAAGTTTTTCCACCCCAACGAACCGAAGTAGGTCCTTAGCCCGCCTTTCTTTTTCCTTTCGGGTGCATTCAAAGATCGAGTCGAGAGGAAACTTGACGTTGGCTAAGGCAGTCTCGCTATCGAGCAAAGAAACGTTTTGATCCAAAAAGCCAATTCTGCCACACCGATAATCCCGTCGGCTATTCTCGTCTAAAGGCCCTAGGTTAACCCCGTCCACCACCGCAAGCCCGCCAAAGCCATTTAGCAAACCGGCAATAAGATTAAGCAAGGTCGACTTACCAGAACCCGATTCGCCAACCAAAGCCACAAACCCTTTTGAAGGCAAGTCTAACGAAACGTCAATCAAAGCATTGTCACAGGCATATTTTTTGTTAACATGACGGAGGTGAATGAATTCATTCATCGCGCATCTCCTTACTAAGGCTTAAATGTCGAAATGCGGCGCTCATAGCCAAAAACGATATAAGGAAGAATAGAAGCAAGAGGCCAATTAGACCTAGAAACAAGCCCATATCGATTCCGTTTTGCCCTAGCCTTAATAAGCGGCGCAGCCCGAATAGGTCTTCGAAGAGGAAATTCAAAGCCGCCGTGGCCGTAAAGGCAAGGGGAATGCTTAGGCAAGCGGATAGGCCAATCGAAAAGAAGGAGGGAATGGTAAAGCAATTTATGACCGATGACTTCTTCGCCCCAAGGGCCATCATGATAGCCATTGGTTTCCTTGAACTGGTAAAGATCGACAAAACCGATAGAACTATCACTAGTCCGACAAAAACGAATTCAAGAGCCAAGAAAACGACCAGGCAAGCCGATAACGCCTGACTTAAGGAAGAAAAGGAAACATAGCTAAGATAGGCACGAGAAGTGAAAGTCAAAGGGGCATCCTCTGTCGAAAAGGAATGCAGGATATCGAAAAAAGGTTGCAAATCCTTCTTATCAGAAACGAAAATCCGATATTTGTAATTGGAATAAAACGAATCAGAAGTGGCCGAATCGCAAAGATTTTTCAAAGATAGAGTCGTTTCATCGTCGCTAAATACAATAAGGTTAGAAGCCCAATTGGATATCGCCGGATATGAATAGTAAATCCTCGGACTATTAAGAAAGGCGAACTCCTCAACCACGCCCGCGACCAAAAGGGAGAGTTTGACTTCGATATCCTTCTGCCATCCAGGACCATCAAAGGTTCCGCCCTCTTCTACAATAAGCGATCTTCCGATGGAGGCGGCTCCGTACTTTTCTATGAAAGCCTGGTTAACCAAACAGGAAGAAAGATCATCCTTCCCCAAGTTGCCTTCATTCAATAACTCCTTTGCGTAATCGCCACTTAAAGAGGCAACGGGAACAAACTCAGCTTCCCCTTTTTGCCCGGAAAGCAAGAACTCCACCGACTCAGGAAGCAAAAACGAATAATCGTTTTCAATTGAGTACGAGGATAAGGAAGACAAGGCGTCCCTAACCAAATCAAATGATGGTCTTTCTTGAACGACCAAAGATAATAATGAATCGTCAGTAGAAACAATTTTTTCGTAGCTTACCGTCGCCACTCCGGCGTCAAGAGAGCGAATCCTTTCCTTATATAAGCATGGCTCGTTGCCAAGGAAGAAACTCACCGAACATAGCAAAGAAGTAAAACCGACCAAGCAGGCGAAGAAACAGCTGAGCAGCCGGCGCCAGGAGCGTTGGCTTTCCTTTGCCCCTTCTTTGATCCACCAAAAAGAATTTCGGCCAACCGATATCGGCTTAGGAGTGGTTTTCTTTGTCCTCTCTTGGCATGTTCCATCGTTAATATAGATAACCCTATCAGCATATCTTCCCAGCAATTCATGGTTATGGGATACCACGACTACTAATCTTTTAGTTGACAACCGTTTTAGTAGAACCATGACCTTAATGGCATTTTCTTCATCGAGCGCCCCTGTCGGTTCATCGGCCAAGATTGCGGCCGGGGATCCAACCAAAGATCGCAGGATCGCCGCCCTTTGCTTTTCCCCGCCAGAACATTGATCCGGCCTCTTCCCCAAAAGCGACTCATCCAAAATCCCCCGAGCAAGGTTTCGGGCTTTTTCCCTTGCCTCTTCGACATTGCTCCCCGCCAAGACCAACGGGAAGGCGATATTGTCGAGCAGCGATTTATCCTCCAAAAGATTATAGTGCTGGAATACGAGCCCCACTTCTTTTTGCCGAAATCCCAACCGCTCGGCGGGGTTCATCCGATTAAGGTTCCGACCTTTAAATCCAATTAAACCCTTCGTCGGTCTTTCGAGCCTCGCCAACAAGTTCAGCAAAGTGCTTTTGCCAGACCCGCTTTTGCCTTCAATCCCGATAAATCCGGTGGAAGGAAAGGACAAATCAGCCGAATCCAAAGCCACCACGCGGCTATCGCCCCGTCCATAGGTTTTCCCTAACCTTCTAGTCTTGAACAGCCCCAAACGAAAAACCTCCTACTGAATATGTAGGAGGGATTTCGTTCATTGGTTAACAGAAGTTAGGGGGCGCTCACGATGCTCGATGACTTTTTTGATTTTCGAATTGAATTTATCCCGATCGATCATCATGACGTTCCCGCATCCTAAGCACATGATTTTAATGTCGGCTCCGACCCGGACAATTTGAAACTGCTTGGAATGGGCGAAGCAAGGGTGCGGCCTTTTCATCTCGACGATATCATATAATTGATATTCGATCACCATGGCTCATCCTCCATCTTGACCGCGGCTGGCAGTTTCGGCAGGCCCGGCATAGTAAGTATCGAGCCGCATAAAGGGATGATGAAGTTTGCCCCGCTGGCAAAATCAATGTCCCGGATTGATATTCTAAACCCTTTAGGAACCCCAAGCTTTTTGGGGTCATCGGAAAGCGAGTTCGGGGTTTTAGCCATGCAAACATATGGCTTGTCGAGCCCTAAGCCGGAAATTAAGCGAAGTTTTTCTTCGGCTAACGGGGCGTAATCCACTCCGTCGGCCCCATAGACTCTCTTCGCTATGCAATCGATTTTTTCCTTCACAGACCATTCGCGCGAGTAAAGAGGGTGATAATGGCTTTCTTTCTTTGACAGGGTTGCTTGAACTAGCCGAGCCAAACCAATCGCCCCATCTCCGCCCTTTAAATAACCGTCGAGGAATGCATAAGGATAGCCGTGAGCTTGGCAATGGTCCTCCAAGGCCCTGATTTCCTCATCAGAATCGCTAGCGAAATGGTTGATCGCCACCACGACCGGCAAGCCGAATTGAGTAAGGTTCTCGTAATGCTTATCAAGGTTGGCCATTCCAAGGAGCAACGCTTCGACGTTAGGGGCCTCAAGATCGGAAAAAGCCACCCCGCCATGCATTTTTAAAGCTCGGATAGTAGCAACCAAAACCGCGCAGTCGGGGTGCAAGCCACCTTCTTGAGAAGCGATATCGAGGAATTTTTCCGCCCCTAAATCGGCTCCAAACCCCGCTTCGGTTATGACTAGCGGAGACAGCCTTAAGGCCAATTTTGTGGCGATTAGGGAATTGCATCCGTGGGCGATGTTGGCGAAGGGGCCGCCATGGATAAGGACCGGGTTGCCTTCGGCGGTCTGGGCAAGATTAGGAAGCAAGGCCATTTTCATCAATTTCATGACGGCATGGGTGATGTGGAAATCAGCCACCGTCAAAGGCTTCCCTTCACGGGTAAAAGCGACGGTTATTTTCGAAAGCCTTGCTAAGAAATCCTCTTCATCGGAGGCTAAACATAGGATAGCCATCAATTCGCTGGCGACGGTTATGCAGAAAGAACTCTGATGGGGAGTCCCTTTCTTATCGCCTAAGGCCACGGTAATTTCCCTAAGCGAACGGTCATTCATATCTAGGGACCGTTTCCAGATTATCCGCTCCGGATCGATATTCAATGGGTTGCCTTGATAAAGGGAGTTTTCAATCACCGCCGAGATCAAATTGATCGACGATGTCAAAGCGTGCATATCGCCGGTGAAGTGGAGATTGATGTCCTCGGATGGCTCGACGGTGGCCTTGCCTCCGCCGGTCGCCCCGCCTTTTAATCCGAATACCGGCCCTAGAGAGGGTTCGCGTAGGCAAAGCAGAGCCGGTTGGCCGAGCCGGCCGAAACCCATCGATAGAGCGATTGAGGCAGTGGTTTTCCCCTCACCGGCCTTCGTCGGGGTGATGGCGCTCACCAAAACGAGCTTCCCTTGTTTCGATCCCAAGGAATTAGATATCGAAGAATCAATTTTCGCCTTATCGTGGCCATAGGGAATCAGGTATCGTTCCTCGATGCCGGCCTTTTTGGCCACCTCGCTTATTTTCAAAAGTCCCATATGCAATAACCTCGCTAGCCAAAGTTTAGACCCTTAATACTTTTTCGAAAGCAAAATCTTCATCGCCCCATAGGCCAAAGTTAACCCGGCGGCGGAAGGGACGGTCATAACCGAGGCCGGGACCGGGCCGGAGCAAAGGGGCGGCTCTTGGGAAAAGGCGACTGTGACCCGCGAAAGATCCAAACCTCTTTTCCGAAGTTCCGACCTCATTTTCCTAGCAAGCGGGCAAGTCGAGGTTTTATCCAAAGTCGTTAGCTCGACTTGGCTCGGGTCCATTCGGTTGCCCATGCCTAAGCACATCAAAAAGGGGATATTATTCTTTTGGCAATACTCAGCCAAAGCCACCTTGGCCTTTACGTCATCGATGCAATCGATAACCACATCGAACCTTTCAAGCGAGTAATCCTTCACCGTCTCCGGTTCTAAATACGAGGGCGCCAAATCGATTTGCCCAGAAGCGGACAAAAACGGTTTTGCGTAATCGAAAGCCGCCTCAACCTTCTTCCTTCCGATATCCAAAGGCGAAAATAGGATCTGGCGATTGAGGTTATGGGGGCTCACTTCGTCTCCGTCAACCAGCAGAAAAGTGGAAACCCCGGTCCGCAACAGGCAAATAAAGCAGGTTCCCCCAACCCCGCCAAGCCCAAAGATGGCTATTCTCCCGGCCTGAATCTTCCTTAAGCCTTCCTCGCCTATCAATCCAAGCGTCCGTTCAGACCAATCCGGATAAGTCATTTAGGATATCCTCCTCGGTCTTAATCCAATTAATCGGGAACTGGTGACGGAAAAACGTCTCCTGCCGCTTAACGTAATGACGGGTGTTCTTCTTTATGTCGGCCTTGGCTTCCTCAAGGGATATCTTCCCATCGAAATAAGGGAAAAGCTCCTTGACGCCGATGGCTTTGAAAGCCTGGCAATCACGGCCGTATTTTTCCACTAATCGCCGGTCCTCATCCACTAAACCCATCTCAAACATCCGTTCGACCCGCTGCTCGACCCGGGGATAAATATCCTCGCGGTCAACTTCTAGCCCATAGAAACGAACGTCATAAATCGGCTGATGGGATTGCGACTGCTTGATTTCGCTTTTCTTTTCTCCAGCCAACGCCATCGCGATAAGCCGAAGCAGACGAACCCGATTATGAGGGTGGATGGTTTTGGCTTCGGCCTCGTCTAAAGACAACGCGGCGGCGAATAACTTCTCATCGTCAAGTTTTTCGTAAGCGGATAAATCAACCTTTCTAAGCGAGGGGAACCGATAATCATAAAGCCCTGCCCGGATATAAAGCCCCGTCCCGCCGGCGATGACGACGTTCCGCCCCAGCTTTTCCAAAGTAACGATCGCCGAACGCAAGTCAGCTTGATACTCCGCGACCGAATAGGAAGAGGGCAAAGGGATGAAGTCAAAGAGGAAATGAGGGGCTTCCATCATCATCTCGACGCTGGGTTTGGCGGTGGCGATATTAAGCTCCTCATACACTTGGAAGGCATCGGCGTTGACGATCCCGGCATTGAGTTTTTTGGCTAAGCGGATCGCCAGCTCGCTTTTTCCAGAACCCGTCACGCCCGTTAAAACGATGATCATTGGAGAATGGCCTTCATTTCCTCGAATAAATCACGCAAATCATCGCTGGCCGAGATGAAGTTTATATAATGCGGATTCTCCTCAATTGAAGCAGAAATCTTTGCAAAAGTGGCTTTTTTTGCTTCGTAATCATTTGAACCGAGGGAGAGGGCCAAAGCCTTTTGGGCCGCTTCTTTCTCAGCGAGAAGCCGCTGCAACTCGGCATCGGATGCAAAGGCTTCTTTGGCCGCCAAATAATTGATATAAGCCGGCTCTTGGGTAAGTTTTTCCTTCGCTTTGCCTAAGATGACGTCGACGGGATTTTCGTTCAATTCACCTAGCATCGAGTAGGCGTGGTTTTCGATAATCCTCACCTTGACTATATGGCCCTTTAAATAGCTTGGCCCCGGGAAATTGACCAACTTATTCGATTCGGTATAGCCGGAGAGGATGGCGGCGTTTTTCTTGCTGGGCCCATCGACTAACACATCGTAGGTTTTGCCAACCATCTCAGCGGAATGATAGACGACGCCGGCTTCCACGACCTTCACCAGCCGGTTGAACCGTTCATGCTTAGTCTCGTCAGACACGTTATCGGCCATTTTCGCCGCCGGGGTCCCGACTCGCGGGGAATAGATGAAGGTAAAGGCGGCATCATACTTAACTTCCTCGCATAAGGTAAGGGTTTCCTCAAATTGCTCTTCGGTTTCATTGGGGAAGCCAACGATGATGTCGGTGGTGATCGCGCAGTCGGGCATCCTTTCCCGAATGGCTTTGACCAAGTCCAAATACTGTTCTCGGGTATAACGACGGCCCATCTTCCGAAGAACCTCGGTCGATCCGCTTTGGACCGGAAGGTGGATGCATTTCATGATATTGGGATACTTGGCGATGACATCGAGCATCTCCAACGAAAAATCCCAAGGATGGGAAGTGGTAAAGCGAAGCCGGGGGATTCCAAGCTTCGCCACTTCTTCCAAGACCGTGGCAAAGCTGGTCCCGTCATGAAAATCCTTACCATAGGAATTGACGTTTTGCCCCAGCAAAGTTATCTCCTGATATCCCTCGGCGACTAAATTCCGGCATTCCTCGATGATCGATTGCAACGGCCGGCTTCTTTCCCGTCCCCGGGTATAAGGGACGATGCAATAGGTGCAGAACTTATCGCAGCCATAAGAAATATTGACGAAGGCTTTGTAAGGATCAAGCCGGATCGAGGGGAGGTTCTCGATTACATCCCCGGGATAAGAGATGACGTCGACCACTCCCTGACGGGTGGTGATGACCTGATCGAGCAACGAAGGCAGATCCGCGATGTTATGAGTCCCGAAGATGAGTTTGATGAAAGGATAGGTCTTGATGAGTTTCTCGGCCTTGGCTTCCTCTTGCATCATGCATCCGCATACCCCGAGGATAAAATCCTTATCGGCGGTGGCGTTGGCCTTGAATTTGCCGATTTCCCCATAAACCTTGTCTTCGGCGTTTTCCCTGACCGCGCAGGTGTTGACGATGACTAAATCGGCGGTTTTTTCATCGCTTGTTTTGCTAAATCCGGCTTTTTCGAGGTAACCGGATATTATCTCTTCGTCCCTGACGTTGCCTTGGCAGCCAAAAGTCTTGACTAAATACTTCTTCCCTTGGGCAAAACGCCTTAAGGCATCCGAGTAAACGGCTTCATCATATTTGATGCTCGCCCCATCTTGGCGATTACGGGCTTTGCTTAAATCAGGCAACGATATTATTCGGCAACGGCTCATAGGTGACCTCCTGGAAATCGCGGAAACGGAATGGGACTATCCGCGTGGCGCGCCCGAGATCATCGATCTCCAAGTAGGCCCCGCAGACTAAGGGGACCCCCGTCTCCGAACAATGGAAATAGGTCCCGTCTTGCTTAATGATCCGGCGAATGACGCTCTCGGGGGAAACGCCGATGATGGAATCGTCTTCCCCGCACATCCCGACATCGGCAATGAAGGCGGTTCCTTCCCGAATGTCGGCATCGGAGGTGCTCACATGGGTATGGGTTCCTAAGATCGCTGAGCAGCGGCCCCGAAAGCAATGGAAGAACAACTGCTTCTCCGAAGTCGATTCCCCGTGCAGATCGATAATCCGAATCGGGGGTAAATCGGGCAATATTTCTTCGAGCATCTCGAAGGGATTATTGAGCTTATTGGGGAGAAAGGCTGGCAAAAGAATTGAAACGACCGCCGCTTGCCAGCCAGCCCCGGAATAAACCATCGCCCCCCGCCCCTTGTCATAATCGGCGACGTTGAGCGGCCGGATTAAATCAGGACAATCGTCGATAAAGGACGAGATTTGCTTTTTATCGAGGAAATGGTTCCCTAAGGTAATGACGTCGGCCCCGGCGGCTTTTAGCCGGTTGTAGTCGGCGCGGGTCAAGCCCCGTCCTTTCGAGGCGTTTTCCCCGTTGACGATGGTCAGATGAGGCAAAAGCCTTTCCTTAAGCGAAGGAAGAAGGGCATCGACGGCTTGCAGTCCGACGGGTCCCACGACATCGCCTAAGAAAAGGACTCGCATACATCACTTAGCGGTTTCAATCGCCCGGTATTCGCGAATGACCGAAACCTTGATTTGGCCTGGATAAGTCATTTCCTTCTCGATCTTTTCCCGGAGCTGTTGAGCCAATAAAACCGATTCGGCATCCGAGATCTTTTCCGGCATGACCATGACGCGGATCTCCCGTCCGGATTGCATCGCGTAGGCTTGCTGAACGCCCTCGAAGGATTTCGCCAGCCCTTCCAGTTGCTCAACCCGCTTAACATAGGTTTCGAGGGTTTCGCTTCTCGCCCCGGGGCGGGCCGCTGATAAGGTGTCGGCCGCGGCGACTAAATGGGCGATGATGTATTTGGCCTCGACGTCCCCGTGGTGGGATTCGATGGAATTGATGACCACGTCGGACTCACCGTATTTCTTCGCCAGCTGGGCCCCTAATTGGACATGGCTCCCCTCCAATTCGAAATCGACCGATTTGCCGATGTCGTGGAGCAAGCCTGCCCGCCGGGCCAAATTGACGTCAAGGCCCAGCTCACCGGCCATCAAACCAGTAAGGTAAGCGACCTCCATCGAATGCTCCAAGGCATTCTGGCCATAAGAGGTCCGGTAATGGAGCCGGCCGATATAGGCGACCAATTCCTTGTTGATACGCGGCAACCCAAGCTTGAAGCAGGCTTCCTCGCCGTACTTTTGAACGGTTTCCGCCACTTCCTTCTTGCATTTAGCCGACACATCCTCGATCCGGCCCGGTTGGATTCGGCCGTCTTTAACCAGGTATTCAAGCGTCCGCCTGGCGATTTCCCGCCTAATCGGATCGAAGCAGGAAACGGTGATGGCCTCGGGGGTGTCATCGATCACCAAATCGACTCCGAGCTCTTGTTCGAGCACTCGGATATTCCGCCCTTCCCGGCCGATGATCCGCCCTTTCATTTCGTCGCTCGGCAATGCGACGACCGAAACCGTCCGTTCAGTGGTGACGTCTTGGGCGTATTTTTGGCAAGCCAAGGACAAAAGGTCGATTGCTTTGGAAGCCGCCGTCTCCTTCGCTTCGTCTTCGGCGTTTTTGATATAAGCGGCGATCTCCATCGCCATTTTCGACTCGACCCGGGCCATGATCTCCTCTTTGGCCTCTTGGGTCGACATTCCGGAAACCTTTTCCAATTCTTGGATTATCGAATCGATCTTGGAATCCAATTCGGCTTGCCGGTTCTTATAGGATTCAATCGACTTTTCAAGCTGCTC
This sequence comes from uncultured bacterium, assembly GCA_949296775.1. Taxonomy (GTDB): domain Bacteria; phylum Bacillota_I; class Bacilli_A; order RFN20; family CAG-826; genus Alloenteromonas. Next base: position 34,082 of record CASFQA010000004.1, read on the forward strand.
GTTTTTCTTGTCCAAAGCGTTTTCCTTGGCGAGCAATTGGGCGTCGCGCTGATCGATCGCCTGTTCGCGGAGGGTAAGTTTTTGCTCGAGTGAAGCGAGTTCACCCTTACGGACCCGAATCTCGTTATCGGCTTGTTGCTTAGCCTCGAAAGCCGCTTGCTTAGCATCGATTTCCGCGTTCTTGATTAAATGCTCGGCTTTTATTTTCGCCTCTTTGAGCATCGAATCGGCGTTCCGCCCCGCGGTTTTGGATTTATGGGAAAGCAAAACCCAAGTGAGGATGACCCCGGCGGCGGCCGCCAACAAGGCCAAACCGACCAGCAAGCCTATCCAAGCGCCGGTCGAAAGAAGAGAAGATAGAATCATCAAATAAACTCCTTAACCGCCCAAGGCACGATTACGCTGCTTCAAGGAAAGCGGACAACTCTTTATATCTTAAGCCAGATGGCTGTCGGACAAGGGGTTTGTACCTCAGGCACGAAGATATTTTAGCAACTATTGTAAAAATTGACGAAGGTTTTTTCTCCATTCGTCAGCCAAGCGCAAAAGGCCAAGGAAATATCCCCGCATATCGAAAAACTGTAAGGAAAATTTAACAAGGCTTTTGCGGTCTATTTGCTTGCAAAACAAGAAATTTTATCCAGTTTTTGCGAACGAAAACTCAAATTGAGTACTTAAAGAAAACGGAGCCACGCCCCGTTTCCTTTTATTTTTTCACTTCGCCGGTTTTAACCGCTTCGCGGACCTTCTTTTCCAATTCATCGCATTCGATGTCGTGGTCTTTTAGGTAGGTTTTCGCCGCCTCACGGCCGTTGCCGATCTTATTGCCATTAAGCTCGTACCAGTTGCCGGATTTCCGGAGCAATCCAAACTCCTCAGCCAAATCGAGGATTTCGCCGTATTTGGAAATGCCTTGCCCATAGATCATGTCGACAACGCATGATTTGAAAGGCGGAGCCACCTTGTTCTTGACGACCTTGATTTTGACGGTATTCCCGACGATCTCCGACCCCTGCTTGATGGCTTCGGCCCGCCGGATATCGATTCTGATCGAGGCATAGAACTTTAGGGCCCGGCCCCCGGTGGTGACTTCCGGATTGCCGTAAACAACTCCGACTTTTTCCCTTAGCTGGTTAATGAAGATAACGACGGTGCCGGTCTTATTCAAAATGCCGGCGATTTTCCGCAAGCCTTTCGACATCAATCGCGCTTGCAAGCCCACCTGGTTATCGGTCATGACCCCTTCGAGTTCCGCTTGGGGAACCAAGGCGGCGACTGAATCGACCACGATGACATCGATAGCGCCGGAAGTGGCGAGCATCTCGCATATTTCCAACGCCTGCTCCCCGGAATCCGGCTGCGAAAGGATCAACTCGTCGATGTTGACCCCCAGCTTAGCGGCATAATCGGGGTCAATCGATTGTTCGGCGTCGATAAAGGCGGCCCTACCGCCTTTTTTCTGCGCCTCGGCGATCGCTTCTAAGGCCAAAGTCGTTTTGCCCGACGATTCCGGACCGTATATTTCGATGATCCGGCCTTTGGGATATCCCCCGACGCCTAAGGCTTGATCGAGAAGAATAGAGCCGGTGGGGATGACGTCGCAATCGACCCGCGGCCTTTCCCCAAGCGACATAACCGCCCCTTTGCCGTAGGTCTTTTCGATGATCTTCAGCGCATCGTCAAGAGCCTTAAGGCGGCTATCCTGATTTTCGTTTGCCATGTTTTATCTCCTGTATTTTCCCCTAATGAATATGTAGACTCGGAAATGGGTTTCGTCACTGATTTTTGAATTCGATCTGCGCGAAAAGCGAACCGATGAAGTCGAGCATCAAATCAACGGTCTCCTTCCGGATTTGGTTCCGCTCCCCGCTTAGATGGAGAGGGGCGCAATAAACTATATTCTTATATGCTAGGCCTAGGAAAACCGTCCCGACCCCTGCATCGCCGGCTTCTTGGCTCGGGCCGGCGTTGCCGGTACAGGATACGGCGATGTCGACGCCCAGGGCCTCTTTGGCCCCGCTCGCCATCGCGATGGCCACATCGGAACTAACGACCCCTTTCATTTCGATTAAGGTTGGATCGACATGCGCCAAAGCGACCTTTTCCTTAGCCGTATAAGTGACTAAAGCGCCCATGAAAACCTCGCTCGCGCCGGGAACTTCGCAAATAGTCGAGGCAAACAAACCGCCGGTAAGCGATTCGCATGCCCCTAAGGTCAACTGGTTCTGTTTGAGCAAAGTAAGCAAATCTTTGGCGGTCATTGCTTTTCCTCCTTCAAAACGGAGCGGTTTTGTATAACGTAGATTATGCCCGACATGGCGGAAAAGAAGGTGGCCAGGTAAATGAGCCACGACCCGATCCGCAAACCCGACGCCCAGCCGGAATCGAAATAGCTGAACGGCCATCCGTTAAGCATGACGACGGGGATGGCGATCATTTGGGAAACGGTTTTCAGCTTGCCGAAGATATTGGCCGCAACCACTTGCCCTTTTTGGGCGGCGATGAAGCGAATGGCATCGACCACCAAGTCGCGAACGACCATGATAATGACGCAGAAAACCGGGATGAATAAAGTCTGTTCCGGGGCATAAGACCAAGGGAAAACGAAAAAGATGAGCATCGAGTCGACCAGCATCTTATCGGCGACCGGATCGAGGAATTTCCCAAGATTGGTGACTTGCTGCCATTTTCTCGCCAAATAGCCGTCGAGGAAATCGGTGCTGGAGGCGATTATGAAAACCAAAGCGGCGATCAAGTTAACCAAATTGACTCCATCGTAGCTGGGGATCTTCAGATCCGGGATTAAGGAGACGACGAGGAGACCGATCAATAACGCCACCACAAGGGCGATGCGGGCACAGGTGATCTTGGTTGGAATGTTCATCTTGTTTATCCTTTTGTGAGTATCCGACCCTGTAAGCCATGTTATGTCGAGGACGACAATTTATCTCAGGCTAAGCCTGGCCCCCGTGGCTTCGTTTCGCCGTGGGCGCTTCCCCTACCGAATTTGGGTTTCTCGCTTGCGGGGTTTACCAACGTTTCATCTTGGCGTCGCCGCCAAGCTCGTCTCTGTGGCACCTTAGGGGCCGCCTTCTGCTAGAGAGATTGGCCCGCCGTTACGCGCTCCCGCGTACCTGAAGTTATTTCTTCCTTCAGCGCAATCACTACCGCCATCGCAGGCGGTGCGAGCATGGACTTTCCTCTACCTTGCGGCAGCAGTCGTCCGGGTCGGAAATGTTTTGGATCAGATTTTGGTCGGGTCAATGCCTTTGGCGTAGAGGGCGTTCTCCAGCCGTCTAATCCGGCTGATGTATTCGATGTTCTCGCTGCTGACCGAATCGCCTTCTTTGATGCCGGAGAGCCGCTTGCTCATCTTGGCGTTGGCGACCTCCAGTTCGGAAATCCTTTCACGGTACCTCCGCATCGAGGTCTCGAGCTCGGCGATGTATTTGCTCGACTCATTGTAGAACCGCTCAAAGCTTTGGTAATCGGCGATGATCTCATCGAGGTAAGCGTCGACCTCCTCCGGGTCATATCCGTGACCATGGGGAACGAAGACCTTCTCGAGAATCTTTTTGGCATTGAGCTTGATGTTGCCGTCCATAAATCCTCCGCGTTGAATTATATTCAACATCTATTGCTTATTCAATAAACCCAGCCCTCGGAATATGGTATTTTATTAAGGAATGAAACAACTGCTCAAAGCCCTTCGGGGCCGCCAATGCCTGGTCTTCCTCGACGTGGAAGCGACCCAAATCCATCACGAGATTATCGAAATCGGGGCCGTTAAAGCCCTTTTGGATGAACAAGGGAGGATCAAAAAACAATTCAAGGGCTTCAAGACTTACGTCAAGCCGAAGGAGAAAATCGGCAGTTTTGTTTCCACTTTGACCGGCATAACCGAATCGCTTATCGAAAAGAAAGGCATTCGCTTCGCCAAAGCCCAAGAGATGCTAAGCCGTTACGTGGGGGCCGACTACCCCTCATGCCTATTCGTCACTTACGGAACCCAAGATGCCCAAATGTTCATCAATTCGGCGGAAGCCAATCTCGATTCCTCAATCATCATGGCCCGCGACCTCGCCCACCGGGTTTTCGATTTCGAAGCCTTTCTGAATCGTTACGTCCCAGGCAAGGACGGAAACCCCCTATCCCAAAGCAAAGCCCTGAACCTCTTTGAGTTGGAGGAAATCGGCCAAGCTCACGACGCCTTGACCGACGCCACCAATCTCCTCCGCCTTTATCAGGCCTTCCTAAGTCGCAAAGACATCGTCTTAAGGGAATATCTGCAATTGCTCGCCGCTTATCGGAAAGGCCCCAATCCCCTGCGCCGGGTCTTAGAGGCCATAGTCAAAGGCGAAACCGTGGATTTGCCGCGGCTGGAGCAATTCGCCAAAGAGGATTTAGCATGAGCGAATTCCATTACCCCGGAGGGATGAAGCCGCCGGTTTCCCCCTCCCGCCCGACAAAAGGGAAAAAGCTCCATTTACGGGTAGCCCCGGGCAACCGAGGATTGGATTTCGAAGATGAGATAAATCAAACCAACGATTATTACACCGAGAAAGGCCTTGCCCTGATCACCAAGCGCCCGACCCCGATTCAAGCGGTGAAAGTCGACTATGCCCATGGCCCGAAAATCACCGAAGCCTTTTTCCAAACCCAATCCACCACCGACTACAACGGGGTATATCGGGGCCATTACATCGATTTCGAAGCCAAAAGCACCCGTTCGAAAACCTCCTTCCCCTTAGCCAATATCCCCATCCAGCAAATCGAGCATCTGGAGAAAGTCATCGCCGCCGAGGGCATCGCCTTCTTTTTGATAAACTGGCATTCGCTGAATGAAGTCTATTTAGTCCCGGCCGACTATATAATCCGTTTTTACCGGGACCATCCCCGTTCCTCTATTCCCTATGAGCAGATGAAGGATCACGGCTATTTAGTCAAACAAGGCTACCGGCCGCGATACGACTATCTCCCGATCGTCATCGAGCGTTTTTTGCAAAAAGGCGGCAAATCGAAGTGAAAGGGCATCGCCCGCATTCGGGGTTTTGGGCATGGCAAATGCCCCTGCCAAAGGCGATGAAACGATGATGCAATCCGATCCAGGAATCCCTGGGAAACTTCCTTTTCAGCTTCTCCATCACTTTGCCCGGATCATCATTCTCAAAGGCCAAATTAAGTCGTTTGGCCACCCGGCTCACGTGAGTATCGACCGGAAAAGCGGGGATATTGAAGCACTCGGCGACCACGACGGAGGCGGTTTTGATGCCGACGCCTGGAAGGGAGGTCAGCTCACCGATAGTCATTGGCACCTTGCCGGAAAAGCGATTCACCAACGCTTCCCCCAAGGCCACTAGATTCTCGGCTTTGCCCCGCCATAACCCCAAGCAGCGGATATGCTCTCCGACTTCCTCGACCTTGGCTTTCGATAGGCTGACTGGATCGGGGTAGGCTTTGAATAGCGCCGGGGTCACCGCATTCACCTTCTTATCGGTCGTCTGGGCCGAAAGGCTAACCGCGACTAGGCATTGGAAAGAGTCGGCGAAATCCAACGTGCAACGGGCATCAGGATAAAGGCGCCCCAGTTCGCCGGCGATAAAAGATGGATCAGTCATCATCTTCGACCCATTTGGTCCGGGCGATCTCAATCGTATGTTCGATGTCCTTGTTCCAGCGGGAATTGACCCCGGTGTATCCCTCTTTTTCGATGTCATCCCGCTTCCGCACCGTCCGCAAGAACGAATCGACGGCCTTAAAGGTTTTCCTCCCATAAGCTATGGCGCTTTCCAGCGCCCCTTTGATATCCTCGTCCGAATAGCCATCGTCGAGCCAAGCTGAGATGGTATCGACTTCCAAAGGCGAAAGCGTTCGGTTGAGCCGTTTCTCGAAATAGTCCCGTACTTTCCCCACCGCCTCGGCCTTCCGGGCGGCGATCGGCGTCTTGCGTTTCTCGGCGATCGCTTGCTGGAACAATCCATAGAGTTTTTCCTTAACCGGGGACAAAGAAGTCCGCAGCCGCCCTTTTTGGCTCTCAACCGAAATCATGTCCTTCTGCATAAGCCCAGCCATCAAGTTATCCAATTCCCGTTCACTCAAATTCATCTTGAAGGAAAGATCGCTTTGGGAGACAAAGTCATTGCCTTGCCGGATCAGTTGGTCGACCATCAGGATCACCATCGCCTCATTCTCGCTTAATCCAAGCTTTTTATAGAAATCGAGGAGCAAATAACGGAAGTCGATCCCTTCCATCCCCACCGCTTGTCCGTTCATACCTTTTTCCTTTCCATCATGATTTTTTCGGGATTGATTTTATCAAGAAAGCCCCGCAAATCCTTAATCGCTTGCTGAGTTTTCGCTTCAAGGTTCAAATGAAGCCGGGCAGCGAATCTTTCAGCGCGGACGATCCGCAAAGGATCCTCTTCGATTCTAACATATGGGTCGCCGATAAAACGCAACATTCGCGCCGACAAATCGGCCACGCCATGATGGAAATCATAAACGAAACCGGATCGATCGAGGTAAAGGGCGTTGATTGTGAAATCCCGTCTACCCGAATCGACGAATAGGCTTACCCCAAAGCGGAGTTCGCTAGGATGGCGGGAATCCAAGTACCCGCCTTCTTTGCGCAAGCAGGTCAAATCGATCGTTTTCCCCTCGAATAGGAAGCGAAAGGAACCGAACTTAGCGAAAGGGTAACGGCCAGCCGGCAAGGCCTTAAGCGCCTCTTCTGGCTCCAACGGGGTCACGAAGTCATAATCATCGGGCTCGATCCCGAGCAAAAAATCCCGCACCGTCCCCCCGACGGCTAAGCAAGGCAAGCGTTCATTGAGCCGATTAAGCAAGTCCAACAATCCCACGACAATAAGAAAACCCCGCGAACGAGGCGGGGTCAAGAAATATCGCTTCTTTTTAGTTAAGCTTTTCTTTGAGGTTCTTCGAGGGTTTGAAGCCGACGGAGTTATTGGCGGCGATTTCGATCTTGGCCCCGGTCGAGGGGTTGGTGCCAACGCGAGCCGCCCGTTCCTTCTTCTCGAAGATGCCGAAGCCCGAGAGCTTGACGGCTTCGCCCCGGATGAGGGCTTCTTCGATGGTTTCGAGGGCGCAATCGACGGCCTTGCCGGCATCGGTGTGCGAGAGTTCGGCTTTTTCCGCCACGACGGCGATCAATTCAGCTTTGTTCATGAGTATCTATCCTCCTTATTGGCTGATGTTAGCATAAAACTACCATTCCATCGGAGGTTTTGCAATAAATCTTTAATAAAAATTTTGAAATCGCACCCTTTTCTTTTGTATAAAAGAAAGGGTTCGGACATTTGGCGCACATATTAGGTTCTTTGACGATAGATAATATGCAGCGGAGTGCCGGTAAAATCGAAACTTTCCCTTAGACGGTTCTCCAAGTATCGGGTGTAGGAAAAATGAGCGAAATTCGGATCGTTGCAAAAGCAAACGAAGGTCGGTGGATTGGTGCTCACTTGGGAAGCGAAAACAATCTTCAATCGACCGTGGTTGAATTCTGGGGTCGGATTCATTTGCTGGGCGTCTTGGATAATCTGATTCAGAATCGAGGTCCCGACCCGGCGCGAGGCGGCTTCATAAGCTTGTTTGACCGCCGGCAAAATTGATTGGACATTCCGCCCGGTTTTAGCCGAGCAAAAGATGACTTTGGCAAAAGAGAGGAACTTGAAGCGGGTCCTGATCTCCTCTTCGAACTGCTGCTGCATAAGCCCCTTGGGAGCTTGATCCCACTTATTGACGACGATGACGATCCCCTTTTTGGCTTCTAAGGCGTAACCGGCGACATGGCGGTCCTGATCGAGGATGCCTTTCTCGGCATCGATGACGATGACGGCGACTTGGCTCCGGTCGATGGCTCGCATCGCCCGTAAAGCCGCGTATTTATCAATCGATTCATAAATCCGGCCCCGCTTGACCAGCCCCGCGGTATCGATGGCGACGAAATTGCCGAGGTCGGAGCTGAAGGGGGTGTCAATCGAATCCCGGGTCGTCCCGGCTAAGCTATTGACGATAACCCGGTTCTCGCCCAAGATCGCGTTGGTCAAGCTCGATTTGCCGACATTGGGCCGCCCGATGAAGGAAAAGGCGATGCTATCCGGGTACTCCTCTTCCTCGTTGTTCGGCAACAAGGAGATAATCCGGTCCAGCAAATCGCCGATCCCGATGCCATGGGCCCCGGAAACCACGAGCGGGTCCCCCAAACCCAAAGCATAAAACTCGCTGGAGTCAGCGACCATTTCGATATTGTCGATTTTATTCACGGCAAGGATGACCGGTTTGCCCGATCGGTAAAGCATCCGGGCCACCGCTTTGTCATCGCCGCTTAAGCCCATTTTCCCATCGACCACGAAGACGATGACGTCGGCTTCTTCGATGGCGATTTGCACCTGAGCCCGGATTTCGGTCTGAAAGGGGGCGTTTTTGATCTCGACGCCGCCGGTATCGACGACTCGGAATTTCCTAGTCAGCCATTCCCCGGTCCCGTAGAGCCGATCGCGGGTCACCCCTGGGGTGTCCTCGACGATCGATGAACGCTGACCGACCATCCGGTTGAAGATGGTCGATTTGCCGACGTTGGGAGCCCCGACTAAAGCCACGAGCCCTAGCGGCATAACGGCTTAACCCCCGTCTTTTCCTCAATGATCTTCAAAATAGCGTCCACCACTTCCTCGATATTCATGTAAGAGGTGTCGAGGGGGACGGCATCGCTTGCTTGCTTCAAAGGGGCGAAATCCCGATGGGAATCGATGAAGTCCCTTTTCCGCAAATCGGCGCAGACGTCTTCATAAGAAGTCGGAATCCCTTTGAGCTGATTCTCTTCGTACCGCCGCTTCGCTCGGGTCTCGACCGAAGCGATTTGGAAGATCTTCACGTCCGCGTGTGGCAAAACGTAAGTCCCGATGTCCCGGCCGTCCATCACCACCGAGACCTTCTCCGCCATTTTTCGCTGCATCCGAACCAAAGCCAGCCGAATATCCTTATAGGAAGCGATATAGGAAACGTTGGAGGAGACATCAACCTCCCGGATGGCCTTGCTTACATCCTCTCCGTTGCATTTGACGACGTAACCCGGCAAAAGCTCGATTTTAACCTCATCGATGATCGAGCAGGCCTCTTGTTCGTTCTCCGGATCGAGCCCTTTCTTCAAGACCGCATAAGTAAAAGCCCGATACATCGCGCCGGTATCGATATAAATGAATCCCAACGCTTTGGCGACGAGTTTGGCGACGGTGCTTTTGCCAGCGGCCGCCGGCCCGTCGATGGCAATGGAGATGGCTTTGCTCATGGTTCACTCCCACAATAAAAGAAAATAAACGGCAACCAAGAAAGCAATGGCAATCCCCAAGCCGATGAGCTTAAGGGCCAAATGGACGTTGCGCCGTTTTAAATAAAGCCGGTAAGGAGTGGAATTCTCCTCCGGCTCGGCGTTGTTGAAACTTCCCATCCGGTCAGCAGAATAGGAAATAGAAGAAGAGGAAGGGGCGACGACGCCGACATCCCGCCAATCATTGAGATACTTGCCGTTATCAGCGAAAGCGCTTGAAGGCAAGGCCAAGATTCTTTGGCGGTATTTAGCGTGTCGTTCCTTCCTCGTTTCCATCTAGCCTAGTATAGGCTAATCGCGGAACGGTTGCTAACCTATTTCGCGAAGGTCAGATGTTTGAAGAGCAAGCACCAGATGATATCGACCCAGCCCCAGACGAGACCGATGAAGGTAACGATGATGGCGCAGACGAGGCGGATGATGCCCGGCTTCTCCAAGAAAGCAGTCCAGCGGACGACCAACTCAGTGACCCAGTTGACGACCGGGATCAACAAGAGAAGGATCTGAATCAAGCGCGATTGCTGATTGAACCATTTCATAATTTTCACCTCCGAAAAAGTTCGCCTTATTGTAACCGAATATACTTAACTTTCCACACTTGAATGAATATATTAGTTAAGTTTATTTAACATTAATGGTCGCTTTTTCCTTTGCTTGCTTTCAATCCCTGCACTATAATGCCCCCGTTGAGTGGAGGATTTAATTTCATGAAGAAACTCAAAGTTGATACCGATCTTTGCATCGGCTGCGGGCTCTGCGCCGGCACCCACGGCGACATCTTCGCCATTAACGCCGACAATAAAGCCGAAGTCATCGCCGATGCCGACGACGACAGCGCCGCCGACGCCATCGCCAATTGCCCGGTTCAGGCCATCACCGAAGAATAAATATTCTTAAAAAGCAAAGCCCGACTCGCCGTCGGGTTTTCTTTTACCTCTCAAACCGCAGCAGCTTATGGATGGAACGGTAGACGAAGAAAGTCACGATGATGACGATAACGTCCTTAAAGAGATTAAAAGGCAGGACGGCGAAGAAAGCATAGCTCCAGCCAATGTCCTTGATGGCGGGGTTGGCCAGCTGCATAACCGCCAACAAACCGGCTTCGTCGATGCCATAAAGGTTCATATAGAAAGGGATCATCAGGTAGACATTCAAGAACATAGCGACCACGATTTGAAACAAAGTCGCGACCGAAAAGGCAATGGCGACCCCTTTTAGGTTCCGTTTCTTCTTATAGATCAAGGCGGCGATGCCAACGTAAGCCCCCGAAAGCAATAGATCGGTCAATTCCCCCACCCCGACCGTCGAGGTCAAAGGCAATTTGACCAGCGTCTTGATGAGGATTGCCGAAATCCCGCTTAAAGGACCGTAGGCAAAGCCGGCGATAAAGCAGGGGATCTCATCGAAGTGGAGGGAGAGAAACGAAGGGATGAACGGCAAATTGATGGTGAAGATGGGAACGACGTAAAGAATGCTGGCAAAAGCCCCAAAGATCGCGACCCGGGCGATAAAGCGGGTGGAATTGAACTTCCTTTGCCCATTGTACGCCCCGAAAAAGCGGAACGAGGCCGCCAGCAAGACAAAAGAGGCAACAATCGCGATAATGGCGTTGATTTGGCTGTTATCCATTAAAAAATCCTCCTGCTCAGGGAGGGAAATGACATAGTTCGGTCACTTCTATCATCCGGACTGTACCGTTGGCATCGGAGTTCCACCGATTCGTGCTTTCGCTCGCGGGCTGTCACCGCCAGTCGACGTAATTCTCGTCGCCCTGAAGCGACACTATTATAGACCTTTGGGGGAGAATGCAATCACCTATTCTTGCTTTTCAGCAGCTTTAAGACGAATTTCTCCTTTTCCTTGGGGTTATGGAAGCGGAAGGTCACCGATTTGGCTTGAATCGAAACCTCGGAAGCCGAGGGGTATTTGCTTAGCAGCGCTTTCTCTTGCTTCGGGGCGATGAGTTTTTTCCCAGCCCGGACCAAGGCCTCGGCGTCGCGAACCGATAAGCGCTCGGCTTTGATTTTCTTTGCGCATTCTTCGACCTCACGTCCAGACAAAGAGGCCAAGGCCTTGGCGTGCCCATATGAAAGGGTCCCGAGGCAAATGTCATCCCTGATCGAGGCGGGCAATTTCATGATTCGCAGGATATTGGTTATCTGGGAACGGGATTGATGGGTCAAATCCGCCAAAGTCTGTTGGGTATAGCCGAATTTCTCTTTCAAGGAAAGGCAGATGAGCCCCAATTCGATGACGTTGGTATCCCGTTGGTCGCGGGTATCGGCCAATAGCATCAGCAGCTCCTCTTCGTCCCCGACGTTGACGATGACGCAAGGCAAAGAGAGAATGCCGGCCTTTTTGGCCCCGAGAAAACGTTTTCGCCCTAGGATAAGCTCGTATCGGTCGCCGAGGCTACGGACAACCAGCGGATTGTAAAAGCCTTTCTCCTTCAGCCCGGCGGCAAAGGCGTCGATCGTGTTCTCGGGTACCACGACATCCTTAATATAGGAGGTATCGTCGATCAAGGAGGAAGGAATCAATTTCGTCGGGGCGCTTTGATATTCCTTCTCCATGACCGCGATGACGTCTTCTTGGGAGAAGCGTTCGATCAGGTCGCTTAAGGATGGCAACGACTTCTTCCCTTTACCTTGGCTCATGATCGATGACCTCGCGGGCTAAGGAAAAATAGGCGGCGGCGCCAGAAGAAGAGGGCTTAAAGGCGGTGACGGGGGTTTGCGACGCCTGGGAATCGACGATCGATTGGTTACGGGGGATTGAGGTCAAGAAGGTATTCTCCTTGAACAAGGAACGGACCTGAGCCGAGATCTCCGCCCCTAATTGGGTACGGGCATCGTACATCGTGAGCAAGAACCCTTCGATCTTCAAAGAAGGATTCAGCCGGCGCTGTACGTTGCTGATCGAGGAAAGGATCGCCCCCACCGCTTCCATGGCGAAGTATTCGCACTGAACGGGGATGATGACCGAAGAGGAGCAAGTCAAGGCGTTGAGGCTTAAGGCCCCAAGCGAGGGCGGGCAGTCGATGATGAGGTAATCGTAATCGTCCTTTACCGATTGCAATGCCCTTTCCAGCAAGGAAAAGGCGTTAGGCTGCGGGGAGGAAACCAACGAGGCCTCAAGGGCGGCTAGCCGAAGATTCGAGGGAAGCAGGCTAACATTGGGGATGCCGCTTTCGATGATGGCCTCTTTCGCCTCAGCCTTGCCGGAAAGCACTTCGAAAATCGTCTTCTCGACCAAAGCGATATCGACCCCGTACCCGCGCGCCGAATTGCCTTGCGGATCCATATCGATCAGCAAAACCTTGCGGTTAAGCGAGCCGAGGGCGGAGGATAAGTTGATGGCGGTCGTGGTCTTCCCGACTCCCCCTTTTTGATTGGCGATGGCGATAATCCGACTCATAAAGGCCGCTCCACGATGTCTTTCCAAAGGCGAGGGTATTTCCGCTCGGTCGACCCGGTTTTGGCGAAAATCAGCTCCACCCGGGTCTCGCCGCATTCCGGCAACAAGAAACGATCCGCCCCTTTGTAGGTTAGCCGCAATGCCCTAATGGCGTTTTTGGCCCCAAGAAGCTCCTCATCGGCTTTCGCCCCTTTCATGGCGACGATTAAGCCGTTTAATTTGGCAAGGGGAGCCGCCACTTCGAGGAAGATAGGCAAAGCGGCAAAGCCGCGGCAGGTAACGACATCGAAATAATCGCGGAAACAATCCATTTCCTCCGCTCGGCCAATATGAAACTTCACGTTGGGGATTTGCAGGGTTTTCTTGATTTCTTCAAGGAAGAGGAATTTCTTTTTCGTCGAATCGACGAGGGTGATTTCCGAATCGGGAAGAGCTAAAGCAAGCACCATGCCCGGAAAGCCAGCTCCCGAACCCAAATCGCAAATTCGCTTATTGGCGAAATCGTGGTTTTCCAAAAGCAAAAGGCAGTCGAGGAAATGTTTTTCATAGACCGCATCGGCCTCGGTTATGGCGGTGAGGTTCATCCGCTTATTCCAGTCGGAAAGCAGTTCACAATAAAGGCTTAGTTTAGAATAAAAGGAAGGCGGAAATATAATACCTTTGGATTCGAGGATGGCGGTGAGTTTGGCTTCATCCATGGTTCTTTTCCTTCAACTTCAAAAGCAAGATAGCGACATCGGCCGGGTTAACGCCGGGAATCCGGCTCGCTTCCCCGATTGAGAGCGGGCGAACCTGATCGAGTTTTTGCCGCGCCTCTAATCTTAAACCATCCATGTGGAGATAATCGATAGAAGGGGATAAAACCATCGATTCTTTTTTCCGGCTGCTTTCGATGGAGGCCTCTTCTTTGGCGATATAGCCTTCATACTTCACCTTGGTTTCCACCGAAAGAACCTCGTCATAATCAAGCGCCAAGCAAGAAAGCCGCGTCATCAAAGGAGCTAAGCGGGCGAAAGAGAAATGCGGCCGCTTCAAAATATCGATGCCATGGAATCCTTGATTGGTCGCCGGGAAGCCATTCTCGATCAAATAGGCGTTGAGCCCTTCCCGATCATCGACCAAATCCTCTTTAAGGATCGCGATGGCTTCGTCAATCCGGGCCATTTTCCGCTTATAGGCTTGATAACGCTCCTCGTCGATAAGACCGAAGCGATGGCCATATTCGGTAAGCCGCGCGTCGGCATTATCGTGGCGCAGCAAAAGCCGGTGCTCGGCCCTAGAGGTCAATAGGCGATACGGTTCATCGGCTCCCTTCGTGACCAAATCATCGATCATGACGCCAATATAGGCTTCCTCCCGCGACAAGATGAACTTCGGCAGCCCCAAAAGCTCGTTCCCGGCATTGATGCCGGCCATTAAGCCGAGCCCGGCGGCCTCTTCATATCCCGAGGTCCCGCAAATCTGGCCGGCGCAATAAAGCCCTTCGACCCCCTTAACCTTCATGGTGGCGTCGAATTGCAAAGGGCAAAGCGCTTCGTATTCGATTTGATACGCGTACTTCAGCAGCTTGGCATGCTCCAATCCCGGCAAAGTATGGACCATCGCTTCCTGCAGTTCATGAGGCATGCCGGTCGAGAACCCTTGAAGGTAAAACGAATCCCCGTCAGCAAACTCCGGCTCCAAAAACAATTGATGACGGGGTTTGTCGGCGAAACGGACGACTTTGCTTTCGATTGATGGGCAATAACGAGGGCCGGAACTATTGATAAGCCCATTGAACAATGCTGACTGATCAAGATTTTCCTTGATGAGTTCGATAGTCGCCGGTGTGGTATAGATCAAGTAGCAAGGCAATTGCTCAGCAAGGGGGGTGTAATGGTTGGTCGAATAAGAAAAACGGAGAGGTTCGTCGCTCCCTATTTGGATCTCGGCTTTGGAGAAATCGATGGTCTTTTTATCTAGGCGGGGCGGGGTGCCGGTCTTTAAGCGAAAAGTCTTCACCCCCAAAGCGTTAAGCGAGGCGGCCAACCCGATTGAGCTCTCCTCCCCATCCGGGCCGCCAGGATAGGCAGAAGTACCGGAAATAATCGTCGAATCCAAGTAAGTCCCGGTAGTGAGGATCACTATTTTTCCCTGCAAAAGGCCGCTTTTTGAAGCGAAAACTCCGTTCACCCGCTTATCGACATAAGAAAGGGCCTTAACCTCGTCTTCGATGATAAATAAGTTTGGGAGCGCGGAAAGGAGGCTTTGGACGAAAGCCGGATACCCGCGCTTATCCTGTTGGCTGCGCAGACATTGGACCCCGGGGCCCTTGCCGGTATTAAGCATTTTCATCTGCAAGGGGCGATGATCGGCCGCTACCCCCATCAAGCCGCCTAAGGCATCGATTTCCCGCACCACGATCCCTTTGGCCGACCCGCCGATATGGGGGTTGCAAGGCATGTTGGCGATCATCTTCCCGTTCAAAGTGATGAGGGCGGTCTTAAACCCCCGCAGCGCCGTGCTCCGGGCCGCCTCAACCCCGGCGTGTCCCCCGCCGACTACGATAACGTCGAAGACATTGTCCACTAGCCGATCGACCCCGCCATATCCAGTTTGATGAGTTGATTCAGCTCAACCGCGTATTCCATCGGCAACTCCTTCGAGAAAGGCTCGATGAAGCCCATGACTATCATCTGGGTCGCGTCCTTTTCGCTCAAGCCGCGACTCATTAGATAAAACAGCCGTTCCTCGGATATCTTCGAGACCGTGGCCTCGTGTTCGATATAGGAATCGTCGTTTTTGATTTCGTTGGTCGGGATCGTGTCGGAGGCGGAGATATCATCGAGGATCAAAGTGTCGCATTCGACGTGGGATTTCGCCCCGATGGCTTCTTTGTGGTGACGGACGGTCCCCCGATAATTGGCGACTCCCCCGCCTTTTACGATCGATTTGGAAATGATCGTCGAGGAGGTGTTTTTGCCGATATGGATCATCCGCGCCCCGGCGTCTTGGTATTGCCCCTTCCCGGCGACCGCGATCGAAATGCAATTGCCCTTGGCGTTATCCCCGGCAAGCACGCAGCCGGGATACTTCATGTTGACCATCGAACCGATGTTGCCGTCGATCCATTCCATCAAGCCGCCTTCTTCGACATAAGCTCTCTTGGTGACGAGGTTAACGATGTTGTTGCTCCAATTTTGAACGGTCGAATAACGGCATTTGGCGTTTTTGCCAACGTAGATCTCCACCACCGCCGCGTGAAGCGAATCCTTGGAATAAATCGGGGCGGTGCACCCCTCAACGTAATGGACGTCGGCCCCGTCGTCGACGATGATCAGCGTCCGCTCGAACTGGCCTGATTTCTCATTGTTGATTCGGAAATAGGATTGCAAGGGCTTTTCCAGATGAACCCCTTTGGGAACATAGATGAAAGATCCGCCGGACCAAACGGCCCCGTTTAAGGCCGAGAACTTGTTGTCGGCGAAGGGGACGACGGTATTGAAGTACTTGCGGAAAATGTCCGGACAAGTCCGCAGAGCCATATCGGTCGAAAGGAAAATCACCCCTTTGTCTTGGACTTCCTTCAGCATATTGTGATAAACGACTTCCGACTCATACTGGGTCGAGACCCCGGCCAAATACTTCGCCTCAGCTTCCGGGATGCCTAAGCGAGAGAAAGTATTCTTTATCGTCTCGGGAACCGCGTCCCAGCTGGTCTCTTCCTTTTGCGACGGCCTAGTGAAATAGGTATAGGAATCGAAATCGAGGAAAGATAAGTCCGGCCCGAAAGAGGGCATCGGCATCGCTTTGAACGCCCGATAGGCCTTGAGGCGGAATTCCTTCATCCAATCGGGCTCGCCTTTAAGCCGGCTGATTTCGCTGACGATATCCTCGTTAAGCCCTTTCCCGGTATTCAAGACCGAGACGTCCTGATCCTTGAAACCGTATTTATACTCTTCGCCGATCTTCTTGATATCGTCATTCATGATAGTGGCCCTCCAGAAGCTGCTTGAAGGCATCGAAGGCGATGGTGGCGCAATGGATCCGCGCCGCTTGCTTTGAGGTATTGGCAAAAGCTAAGGCTTCCTGCAATTTCGAAGCATCGTAAGGCTCTTCCCGAATCATCTTCATGTATTCCTCGATGATCGAGAGGGCCTCCTGTTTGCCTTTGCCGATCAACAAATCGCAAAGGATATCGCTCGA
Source organism: uncultured bacterium (assembly GCA_949296775.1). Lineage (GTDB taxonomy): Bacteria > Bacillota_I > Bacilli_A > RFN20 > CAG-826 > Alloenteromonas. Next base: position 51,030 of record CASFQA010000004.1, read on the forward strand.
GGCGGTGGTAATCGAGCAGGAAACCCCATCCCAACAAGCGTCTTCGACCCTCTCATCCTCACCGAAAGTCAGATAGACGTCGATATCGTCGATGCAATTGACCGAAGAGGAATGGGTGGTTAAGGCCTTAGGGTCGCCGCTCCGCTTCTTATGACGGGGATTGGCGACGTGATCCATGATGATTTCCCTCATTATCTCCGGGGTAATTTCAATTGAAGTAGGCATTCAGATAACCCTCCTTGCAGGTTTTGACCGCCTCGACTAAACGGTCGATGTCTTCCTTGGTGGTATATAGGTAGAAGCTCGCGCGCACCGTCGCCACCGTGCCAAGGAAATCAATGAGGATCTTGGCGCAATGCTGACCGCTGCGAACGGCTATGCCCTTTGAATTGAAGTAGGTGGCGGCGTCTTGGGCAAAGACCCCGTTAACATTAAAGGCGACGATGCCGGATGGTGAATCGGCGTTATAGATGGTAACCGCCCCGGTTTCCTGAAGCTTTTCGACACAGTATTTCTTTAACATCATCTCATGTTGGTTGACGTTTTCTAAGCCAACATTTGAAAGGTAATCTACCGCTGCTCCAAGGCCGACGATGCCTTCAAGATTCTGGGTTCCGGCTTCGAATCTAAGGGGCGGCTGAAGATAATTCACGTCGCCGCACATATCGAATTTGGCATTCATGCCCCCACCCGTCATAAATGGGTCGGTCTTAGCCAATAAATCAAACTTGCCATAGAGCACCCCGATTCCGGTTGGCCCGAGCATTTTGTGTCCGGAGAAGGAAAGGAAATCGATGTCAAGATCGCGGACATCGGTTTTGATATGAGGGACCGATTGGGCTCCATCGACCACGACCAATGCCCCGTTTTTATGAGCGATGGAAGCAATTTCCTTTAAAGGCGCAACATAGCCCAACACATTGGTGATATGAGCGATGCAAATCAATTTTACACGCGGATTAATGACCTTTTGCAGGCTTTCCGCGGTCAAACGACCATCTTTGTCCAGGGGGATATAACCGATTTTGCACCCGGTCATCTCCGAAACCTTGAACCAAGGCAAGACGTTAGAAGCGTGCTCGGCCTGAGTGATAAGAATCTCGTCGTCCTTATTCAAAAACTTCGCCCCATAGCCAAAGGCGACTAAATTAATGGAATTGGTCGTGCCGGAGGTAAAGACGATCTCGGTCGGGTCGGCATTGATGAAGGACGCGACCTTTTCCCTCACCTGTAGCACCTTCATGTCCATATCGTAGCAGAGGTCATAATCGCCTCGGTGCGAATTGGAAGTATGAAGGGTGTAATAAGACTCCACGGCCTGAAGGACAGAGTATGGTTTAAATGTTGTCGAAGCCGAATCAAGCCAACATAAAGGATGCTTTTGCATTGACACTTTGTTGACGAACATCGGGAAATCTTTCCGAAGCTTATACGGGTCAATCATAATCTCTCCTCGATCGCCTTATTCAGTTCCTGTTTCAGGCCCTGGTCGTCGAAATAAACCAGAACCGGCTTCAAATAACCCATGGTGATCAGCCGCCGGGCCTCATCTTCAGCCAAACCGCGGCTAAGCAAATAGAAAAGATGATCGTCGTTAAGCCGGCCGACCGAAGCGCCGTGAGAGGCATTCACGTCATTCTCGTCGATCTTCAGGACCGGCGAGCATTTGCCATCCGACCCGGCATCGAAGACGATGATCTTCGCTTCTTGGCGAGTGTTGCTCCCCTTGGCCCCCCGATCGATTTGGCTAACCCCGGTGAAAGTCAGCCGTCCGCCGTTTTTGGCGATCCCGTAATTCGAGACCACCGCCGTTGAACTAGGCGCAAGATGATAGGCAGAGATATCAAAGACCTTCTGATCGGAACCGGAGGAAAGGGAGGCCAGGTGCCATTCTAAGCTAGCCCCTTCCTCAAGCTCGACCCGAACCGTCAATTTGCCTTCCCCGGAGGAAAAATCGGCAAAGGCGGCGACCAAGCTGGCCCCGGAACGGACCTTGACGACCATCTCCTGACCGACGAACTCCTGGAAAGAAATAAAGTTAAGCTTCGTCGGTTCGGCGATATCCAAAGCCGCCGGCCAATCCTGATCGCGGTAAACAAGGGTCTTCATTCATTCTCCTTGCTCGCCACCCGGGTGGCGCAGACGCCGATGCTCACCTCGTTCATGCTCGTTTCCTCTTTGGCGATTTCGATCCCGAGCTCGCGCTTGATCCATTCGTATCCTTCGGTATCGATCCGCTTGATTAGCTCTGGCCCCCCATCGACCGCCACTCTCCCGTTAACGATGACGGCCGCCCTAGTCGGCGAAATAAGCGAATATAGCCGGGCGTAATGGGAAACGACGAGGAACGAACGTCCCTTAGCCTGTTCTCCTTTAATGGCCGAGGCCACGATTTGCATCGCATCGACATCGAGGCCCGAATCGATTTCATCCAACATAGCGAGGCTTGGTTCGAGCAAAAGCATCTGCAATATCTCGCTCCGCTTTTTCTCCCCGCCGGAAAAGCCTTCGTTGAGGTTCCGGTTATTCATCTCGAAGGGAATGCCGACCGCTTTGTAGGCGGCTTGGAGCTTGGAATAGAATTCGAAAAGCGACAAAGGCTTGCTCCGCCTGGCGTTCATAGCCGCCTTAAGGAAGTCGCTGGAATTGACCCCGGGTATTTCGGCCGGGTATTGCATGGCTAAGAAAAGGCCGGCTTTCGACCGCTCATCGACCTTCATCGACAAAACGTCCTGCCCTTGGAAAAAGATCTTCCCCTCAGTCACTTGGTAAATGGGGTTGCCCATGATGGTTCCGAGCAGGGTCGATTTGCCATGGCCATTAGGCCCTAATAAAGCCAAAGTCTCCCCTTCGTTTAATTCCAAGTCGATCCCTTTGAGGATCTCCGTCCCCTTGACGGCAACGTGGAGATTTTCGATTTTCAATAACGCAGACATAGAAAGCTCCTATCAAAAAGCCCCCATATTGTAGTGACCTCGGGCCGACAGGGCAACAAATGTGATAAATGAGCAAAGAATAAATTCTTTGTCGTCAAGTTGATGGCGAAAGCCTATTAAACCGCCGACAAAACGCCGGAAGAGACGATGATGATCAAAAGGAGTATCTCCACCGCAAACGTCACCCCGACGGTGATGGCACACCCTTTCTTGCAGGCTCGGTCCCCGAAGATAAGGCATAGAATCAGCCCCAAAATACCGAGGAAGAAGCCCATCAAGAAGCCAAGGAAGCCGCCTTTTATGGCTTTGGTGGCATCGGGGTCAGCGCTTCGGTAACCGCCAGTAGGCGATTGATAATTCGCATAACCGTTTTGCTGATTGGGAGAATATCCGCAATGGGGGCAAGGGACGTTAATGTCGTCTTTATAGAACCCGCACTTCGCACAATAGCCCGGCTGCTTAGGGGCCGAGGGCTTAGGGGCCTCGACCGCTTGCCCGCAAAGAGGGCAATAACGGTCTTCGGGGTTCAAATGGGTCCCGCAATGGGGGCAACGGAGGTTTTCTTTATCGAGGTTATCGTTCATAGCTGGGATTATAGCCCTGCTGGTGAATTTTTCTAGAGATTCAAAGGGCTGGGCCGACAAAATTGCTGGTTTCCCGCCCCGTTATTATGGGCTTATCCACAAAAAGGACTACCAAATATAAATATTTGGCTAAAAAATCTCCTCTTTTTGGCCAATTAAGAAAAAGCCGCCATCGTCCCTAGGTTTTTATACCGAAATTTAGCCTTGTAACAATACTTGTTAAAGCATATCATTATCGCGCTACGTTCATGACGAAGGAGGAACGAGTCCAGTATGAAGAAAACTAAACTCACCCTTGGTCTAGTCGGAGCCCTCGTGGCCGGTGGCGCCTTAGCCGCCTGCTCCGAGGTCACTTACGACGAGGGCGTGCTGCTCACTTATACGGATGCGTCCGGAAATCAAATCAAATATACCGCCGAAGACCTCTTTGGCGATTATCAGAATTCCGCCAGCTCTGCCAGCACCGCCTATTCCAAGGTAAAGGAAGTATTGATCCGCCAGTACTACCAGGAACCGGCCCAAGCCAGCAAACTCGCCGATTTGCAGAATCAGGCTCAGAATGCCGTCGATGGCATCAAGAGCCAGGCCGAGACCAACGCCAATAGCAATGGCACCACCTATCAAGAGGAATTCGAGGCTCTCTTGGAATCGAACAACGTCGATAACGTCGACGAATTGCTTGATTTGAAGCTTTATGAGCTCGAAGAGGAACAATTCAACAAGGATTACTACACCACCGGCAACCTCGCCAAGATGCGGGATGGCTCCTTGTGGGATGGCCTAAGGACGGCTGAGGCGGAAGCGGAATTCGGCCCGGTCAGCGATGGCTACCTCAAAACAAGGATGCCCTACCACGTCTCCCATATTTTGGTTAAGTTCGAGTCGGCTTCCAGCAACGAACACGCCCAAGCCACCATCTCGGCGACCGAGAGCGAGAAACTCGGCGACGTCATCAAGGAGTTGGCGGGCGCCGATACCTCGGACAATACCCATGGCACCGTTAACGTTGCCCAGCGCTTAAGCTTTGGCTCGATTGCCTACGAGCTTTCCGACGACACCGAATCCTCTTCGGCCTACGGCGACCTCGGAATCATGGATCTCTCCACCGAGTTCGTCCCGGAATTCAAGCTTGGGCTTTACGCCTATGACGCGCTTTATTCCAACCAGTCCAACAACTCCTACGCCACCGAGGAAATGAAAGGCCGGCTTTTGCCGAGCGAAGACGCCAAGCTCGACGATGGCAGCTCGGTTAAGCAGGAATTCGTCGATCGGGGCTTAGGGACCATCCCCTATGGCGCCGCCGTCGCCCTGGCCGATGCGAGCGTCTCCTACAGCGCCACCAGCGGCGAACCCGACCTCGGTTATCAAGTCAACGAGAATAGCGCCACCTATTACCCGCGCAATATCCTCTTCAACAAATACTTCAACAACCACCAAATCGCCGTCATCACCCCGAATCGGATTTCCTATAACGATCTGCTCGATGGCGAAAGCACCTCCGGCGCCCTCTCGGGAGACGCTTACAATTTCGCCGCCGAGACCAACGCCGACGGCACCCCGAATACCACCGGCACCCTCGATGCGGATTACGCCGCCCTCCCCGGCTTCTCAGTTGACACGACCGGCGTCCTCCCGGACATCGGCAGCAACGTCCTAACCAACGAGAAAGGCCAGATCATCCTCGCCGTCCGGGCCGGCACTTCCTCCTACCAAGGCATCCATTTCATCGTCGCCGACCGTTCGGCCCTCTCCGAATACGGCCTAAAATACGATCGGGAAAACGCCACCATCAGCGAGTACACCAAAGCTGATTACGATGCCGGGAAGACCACTTCAAACATCACTTCGCTTAATGACTACTACAGCATGTTGACCCCCGACCGCATCCCGAGCAATCCGAGCTCGGTCACCGCGGAAAACGAAGCCAACTATTATCCTTATTATGTAGTCGACGGGAAGGCCACCCCCAAGACCACTTACATCAACAAGCTGGTCTCGGCCGATTCGAGCTATGCCGATAAGGCCAAAGACGTCCAAGACGCGGTTGAGAACTTCGATTCCAACCTCGACAACTACATCTTCCAGGAATTGCTCAACAGCTCGAAGGTCACCTTCGCCGATGCCGATTTCGGGAAGCTCATTAAGGATTACATCCGCATCACCCGTCAGAAATCCGTCGATGACACCCAAAAATCCTTCGACGATGACTGGGTCACCTACGCCGAATACCTCGAGCAGCAAGACGCCGCTAGAACGATGAAAGAGGACGGCAGCCAAAAGCTGATTTCCGAAACCTGCGCCATCGGCTATAACAGCGATGCCGCTCGGGAAGGAGACGGCGTCTGGGCTTATGGAGGAGCTTGCTACGATGGAAAATAAACTTAAAGCCTTTGCTTTGACCGCTTTCGCGGCCGCCACCCTCGGCTTGGCGTCCTGCTCCGACGTCGAAGCCGGTCTCCCCGCTGACGTTGCCGACGCCCCGATCCTCAACCTCGAGAACGTCGTCAACAACAACATGGGCCAAATCTACGATGCTTTGGTCACCGCTGGGGATTCGAATTCGGAGAAAGTCCTCAACAACATCCTCGCTCTTTATTCCAAAGGGCTCTTCGGCGAATTCTTCGGCGAAGGCGGGATGTACGAGGTCTACACCGACAATTCCAAACTCGCCTCCTTCGTCGCCAACCACCCCATTTATGGCGAAGCGGAGAAAGGCCAAGCCAATTGCCTGGCCTTCATCAACCACGTCGTCGAGCAAATCGAAACCCAGATGTGGTCGGTCGTCGAGAATACCACCTATCAACGGCGGTCCCTCTTCTTGGAGAAGGATTTCTACCGGGCTCAGGTCGCCGAGCTCTACAAGCTCGCGACCATCGAGACCTTTAAGGAAACCGCCCTCGATGGATCGAAGGACTTCCATAACGTCGAAGATTACTTCACCAATATGTACGTCACTTACGAAGACTATATTGAGCGGAACATCCTCCCGACCATTTACCGGAAGGCCTTAGTCGAGCAATATCTCATCGACAACAACTATGGCGTCTTGGGCCGTTCCTACGCCCGGAAAGTCCAATACATCGCCCTTCCCGATATCGATGGCGCTCAGTTTGGCGCCCAACGGTTGGTCCGTTCCTACGCCAAGCTCGTCTTGAACAAGGAAGGGGTCGATGAAAAGTACCGCGATCTCCACTTCCTCGATCAGCTCTACAAGGGCTACTTCCCCGATGCTGAGAACAACGCGGACTTCGCTTTCGCCCAAACCATCTACGCCGATGCCGGCTTCACCCCGGTTGCCGCCTCCGCCGACGACAACACCGAAGCCACCTACGAAGAGACGACTTACGGCAAGATCGCCATCGATTACAAAGGCCTCTCCGATGACCGGAACGTCACCGGTTCCTCGACCGATTTCACCAATGCCGGCGCCTATACCAAGGAAACCGGCTTGGAAATCAAGAAACGGGAAACCGTCGCCACGAGCCACGTCACCGAAGGCTGGTACACCTCGACTGGCCTAACCGACCTCGCCTCCTCGATCTCGAACCGTCTGTTCAAGATCACGGTCGCCAACGAAGTCGACCGGGAAGGGGCGGCGGAAGATAACACCAAAGGCAATTTCGGCTGGTATGTCCAAGGCTCCTACTACATGGTCCCCGAACAATACGAACAAGAAGAGGAATTCCCCTATTGCATCTACGATAAGGACTCCTCCACTTGGTACATCGTCCGGGTCGACGAAGCGGTCAAGGCCCCGAAATTGGTCCAAGGTGGGGATGCCTCCTACGACAAGATGGAAGGCAAGAACATCTACGACATCATCTACTCGGTCGCCGGATTGGTCTCGGATACCGAATCCTACCAAAAAGCGGCTCAGCAGCATTACGTCGAGGAAATGGCCATCGCTTATCACGATCAGACCATCTACGACTACTTCGAAACCACCTTCCCCGATTTATTCGATTAAAGAAGGTATATAATTTATGGGCAGGCCAATAGGCTTGCCCTTTTCTCTAGGAGCGGTTATGAAAGACATTTTCTGCCAGATAATCGATGGCGACATCCCTTCTTCCAAAGTCTATGAGGACGACGACGTCCTCGCTATCCTCGACATTTCCCAAACGACCCGTGGGCATACCTTGGTCATGCCGAAGAAGCACTGCGCCAACTTCCTCGATTGCGACCGCGACTTAATGCATAAAGTATTCGACGTCGCTAGGCGGATAGGGCAGGCCGAGGTCTCGGTTTTAGGGGCGAAAGGGGTCAACATCCTTACCAATGTCGGGGAAATGGCTGGGCAAAGCGTCCCCCATTTCCACGTCCACGTCATCCCCCGTTACGCCTTAGGCGAAGGCGGCTTCCAACTGACGATGAAAAGCCAGGACACGAGCGGCATGAACCTCCCGCGCCTGGCCATGGATATCGCTTCCGCGGTCAAAAAGGACTAACCCTTAATCGCCTTCAGCTCCTCGTCGAGGCTCAAACCCGACGGCGAGGGGTTTTCTTTTACATAGGTTGGTTTATAGAAATACCGTTCATCCATCGAGAAGATCTTGGCCGTCGAATCGCCGGGAGCCACGTCGGCATAGGCCTTATCGAGAATCATCATCTTCGCGTCGATGTCATCGATCATCGAGACGATGAGCGATTCTCTGGTCAGCGGGAGCACCGGGCTGCCGAATTCCTGCTTGCCATGGTGAGAAAGCATGATGTGTTCCATGATGACCGCCATTTCCTTTTTGGAATAAAGAGGATGGCTAGGCGTCTTCTCTTCCTCCTTCAAATCGTCGAAAGCGTAGAATCCTAGCTCGGTCGCCGCCTCTTTGACGATACCAAAGCCTAAGGAGATATGGCCCAATAACTTTCCTTCCAAAGTGAAAGCGCAGGCCTGCGGCCCGCTTAACTCGACGGTCTTGCCGATATCATGAATCAGGGCGCCGGATAAAACGACGTCGCGGTTAAGGCTAGGATAGACGTCGCAAACCTTGATGGCCAAATCCGCCATGGTCAAGGAGTGGAATAGCAACCCATTGACGAACTCGTGGTGGTTTCTTACCGCCCCTGGCCAAGAGAGAAACTTGCCTTCGGACTTCTCGATGACTTTCTTGGCCAACTTCTGAAGGTCAGGATCGGCGATGGAATCGACATAGGCATTGAGCTTAGCCTCCAATTCCTCAGCCGAACGGGGTGCGCTGATAAGCAAATCATTCCATTTAACCGAGGATGGATCGACTTTTTCCCCGGTGTGGACCTTAAGCTGCAACGCTTTGTTATACATCAAGGCATCCGCCGTGACCTCAACCACTTTCCCGCGGGCGAAAAGCTCTTCATCCCCTTCCTCGACATCCCACTTTTTCGCATCGACGGTCCCGGTTTTATCCTGCAAAACCAAGGTCAAATAGTTTTTCCCTTTCCCGGAGACGCACTTCTTGCAATCGTTAATCAGGAACCGCCCGTAAACGCGGTCCCCGTCTTTTAGGTCCTTAATCATAGCCCTTCTTCCTCCAAAATAGATTTTATATCCTCGCTTCGGAATCCCTTCCGGGCTAAGCAAGAATATATCCTTTCCTTTAAATCATACCCTTGATATTTCCGTTCGTAACGGGCTTTCGCGCGGATGAACTCTTTTCTTAGGCTAGCCCGTTCGCCTTCGCCATCAATGGGGAAAGAGCAACCTTCTACCGCCGCTTCCGCGACCGATAAATCATAGCCCTGGTTTTGCAAGGCGGATAATAGCTTGGCTTTTTTCTGGCTTGAAGGGTACTTCGACAGTTTTTGGACTTTCGATTTGGCGAATTCCTCGGCCCGGGCCATCTCTTTTTCGCAATCAAAGGATAAGCGGGAGAGCATAGAGGCTCCAATGCCTCTTTTCCGCAGCTCAAAGCGGATCCTTTTCTCGCCATATAAAGCCGGATAAGCCCGATACTCAAGATATTCCTCAACTAGGCGGCGATCATCGATTAAGCCCTGGGATCGCAAGCGATCGACAGTAGTTCGGATAGCCTTTTCGTCATCGCTTTTCTTAGCTAGGCGATCATAGACCTCCTTTTCTGAGAGCGATTTGGACGAAAGCCACCCGAGGGCTTGTTTATACAAAGCATCGGAATCGGCGAATTCCTTCAGCCGCCGGTATTCCTCTTCCCCGACCTTCTTCCCGAGGAAAAGATGAAAATCGGTATAAGAATCAGGGCTTAGCCAGAGGGCCGAGTCATCGGAAAAGGCAACCTCGATCCCTTTTTTGCTCGGCTTAATCGATTTTATCGAAAGCTCACCAGGATTTCTTGGCGACACGTTTATAAACCTCGTAGACATTGCAATAAAACTTCTCCATCGAATATTCCTCGATCGATTGGCTGGCGGCATTGCCAAGCTTCCTTCGCCCCGCTCCCCCTAAATCGTGAATACGCTTTAGCTTTAGGGCGAAGTCGCCCTCATCAGCGAAGAAGAAACCATTGACCCCATCTTGGACCGTCCCCGAAAGATTATCGTCATAACGGGCCAAAACCGGTAGATGGGCAGCCATGGCTTCCATGAAAGTGAGACCTTGGGTTTCGGTTAAAGAAGCCGAAGCGAAAACATCCCCTAGATGATAATACCATTGGGTTTGGTCAGGGGCGCATTTGCCGGTGAAGATGACCCTGTCGCTTATCTGCAAGGCGGCGGCTAACTCCTGCAGCTCCTTTTCCGCCGGGCCCCACCCAGTCACCAATAACTTGGCTTTGATATTGGGGAAACGGCTTAAAAAGACCGCAAAACCCCTAATAACGACATCGATTGATTTTTCCTTCGCGATCCTTCCTAAAGACAGCAAGACAAAGTCATCGCTTGATAGGCCGAACTGCCGGCGCAGCTGCTCCGTCTTTTCCCTATCCTCGTTTAAGGGCGAGAAACGCTCAAACTCGATTCCGGTCGGGATAACGGTCACGGTCGAATCTATCCCGATCGAGCGCAGATAATCCTTGGTCTTGATGCTCGGGGCGATGAATTCGTCATATAGTCCGGTCTTGCCCCGGAAATAAAGCCGGATGGCTTGCCTAGCGAAGCGATCGAAATGGCCTTTGGTCACATAATAGGCATAATCCTCATAAAGGGTGTGGAAAGTATAGACCGACCCAATATGAAGCCTCGCGGCGACGAGATTGCCGAATATCGACACCCCGACATCGTGCTGGCAATGAACGATATCCGGGCGGAAATTTACGATGATCCTCATGGCTTTCTCGTTGTAAAAGGAGGATAACCGGTAATCGTAAAGCCGCTTAAGGCGAAGGCCGGGCAACCGAATGACCCCATTCTCGAAACTTACTTCCTTCGAGAAAGGGTTGGTCGTGACCACCAACACTTGATGGCCGTGGTTTTCTAGCGTCTTCCGGAGGTTGTAAGTCGAGGTGGCGACCCCGTTTATCTCAGGGGGATAGGTATCGGAGAAAAGCGCGATCTTCATATGTTCCAATGCTCCCAGGAATCATCCTCGGCCGGAGTGGCGGTCTTCTTTTTGCCGACCTTCGGAAGTTTGGTCTTTTTGGGTTTCGTTTTTAACGGGGTCGGTTGCTTCGAAGGCTCCGCCGGTTTATCTAAAGTCGGCATAGCCGCCATATCATCAGGAAGGTGGATTTCCCCCGTATTGACATGGTCCTTTTTGGAAAAAGCCTCGCCGATCCGCTTCTGGAGGGCCCGCCGAGACAGCTGCCTCGTCTCGAATAAGGTATCGGAACTCTTTTTCCGTTCTTCATATGTTGCGAGCTGGATATCGACGAAGGTCCGGCGATTGGCATAATGAATTGGCTCTTTGGGGCGCGAACGGTATAAGGCGGCCGTTAGACCCGATACTAAGAACATGAGATGGAAAGTGGCTGTCCGCCAAATGATCTGGGCCGAAGCGAGCAAAGTCGAATCGGCGATCATGGTCGAAAACAGCGCGTTGAAGAAAAACTCCGAAACCCCGGCCGAACCCGGCAAAGGAATAAGCCCGGTCACCATTTGGTGGAAGGCGGCTAAGAAAATAGAATGGACGAGTTGAGGGAAGGAAAAGGAGTAGGCCCCGATCGATAAGCCGGAGAAATACGGCACCGAATTCCGAAGCAAGAGCATAACCAAGAACAAGAAAAGCTGGAGTATCAAAACCGGGATGTTGGACATAAGGCGGCGCAACTCGATTTTGAAGTTCTCGACCTGGATCCTTAATGATTCCCGCGTCCGATCCGGATGCTTGACTAAACGGATCTTCCCCAGAAAACCGATGACGTAATGAATGATGAAATTGTGGAACCGATGGGAATAGCTCATCACGACCAGCAAGAAGATAATCGAGATGTTAAGCAAAAAGCCGATGATGACAAGCGGGACCATCGGCAGATAAAGCTCGGATCCCGGGATGTGATAATGAGGGGCGGAAAGTATAACGTCCATCTCGTAAAAGAAAGCGAAGATATCAAGCCCGACCAAAGCCGACTGGAACAAAATGAACCACATGACGAAGATCGAGGCGGCATTGCTGACCGTCACCCCTTGGCTTTTCAAGGTGTAGCACTGCATCACTTGCCCGCCAGATGAACCGGGGGTGACGTTGGAATAGAACTGCCCGACCAAGGAAGCGGCGAGCCCTTGGTGGAATTTATACTTCCGGGTGTAAAGCCGGCAGAAAATCAAGATGATCAAACCGTCGACGCAGTAAGAGAGGAAGACGAGGCCGAGGATCAAAATCAGAAACCGCCAATCAGCGGTCCTAAGCGATTCCACGACCTCGTTGAATTGTCCGTTTAAGGCAAAGAAAAGCGAAAGCGCCGTCGCGATCAAAACAATGGCGATATATAGGAAGTACTTATAGTTTTTCCGGCTCCCGAGTATTTTCGCGTCGTTTTCTGCCATACCGACTTATTTTAGCCTATTAAGGCTAAGCAATAAATACGGTTGGCGGAAAAGCCCGCAAAAACAAAACGAAAATATTCAAAAGAAAAACCCGGCAATTCCGCCGGGCTAGCGCAAATTAAGGCTCTTTAATCGTTATCTGCGGGTTTATCCAAAAGATTTTGGTTCTTGAAAATCTGAAAGTACTCGATGAATTTCCTAATCAGTTCGACCGCGGTGATATCCCGTCCAGAGCTCAGCCAGCGCCGGAACATGCCCATGCAACCATAGATAATGAAGATGGTGAAATAGCGGGTGGCCTTCGCATCGGCATCAAACCCTTTTTGGCTTAACAACACCGGTTCGACCAGCTCTACCATCTTATTGGCGAAATACCCAGGCGCCGAATCAAGGATAATCGTTAGCTCCTCGGAATTCTTCCGAATATGAGCCCCGATATGGAGAACGGTCTCCTCGCTTCGGCCTAAGTAAGCGACGGCGATCTTTTTGATCTCGCTGATCTGACGATTGGTGATCTCCTCGAGGACATCGCCGACCGAGTGGTAATGCAAATAAAAGGTCGAGCGGGAAAGGTTGCAGCCTTTGCAAATGTCGGAAACGCTGATTTCCGTCGGGGATTTGGTCTTTAAGGCTTTAAGCACGTAACGCCTTATAAGATCAGTCGTGCGGATGATTCTTCTATCCATGTCGGTGACTCCTTTTCAACATACGTAGTTTAATAGACAAAACTATCTTTGTGTAGCCTTTTTGCCGTTTTACAAAGCAAGCTAGACCGCTTAAGATTAGATCCGGAGGCAAAATTCATGATCATGACCAACAAGGATTCCCTTTCTTTGCTTTGCATCGGCAATTCCTTTTCCGACGATGCCGTCGATTACCTATTTCCTATCCTCAAAGACCACGGGGTGAAGGAACTCCATATCGGCAACCTTTACATCGGCGGCTGCTCTTTGGAACGCCACTATAAAAACATCAAGGAGAATATCCCCGACTATTCCTACCGGGTCTATCGTTACGATGGCCTCGACGATCATCCCGATTACACCCTTGAAAAAGCATTGCTGGAACGAAAATGGGATGTCCTGACCCTTCAGCAATACAGCGGCCACTCGGGCTGCCCCGATACCTACGGCGATCTTGTCCCGATCATCGAGTATCTTCGGGGAAAATGCCCGAACCCGGATTTCCGGTTGCTTTGGCAGATGACCTGGGCCTATCAAGCCGATTCCGATCATTGGGACTTCCCCCTCTACGGCAATGACCAGAAGAAAATGCTCCAAGCCATCATCGATACCGTGAAAGAGAAGGTATTGCCCACTAAGCAATTCGCCGGCATCATCCCCTCGGGAATCGCGGTGCAGAACCTCCGGGGGAGCCGGCTGGGCGACACCCTCACCCGAGATGGCTTCCATATGTCCTTTGACGTCGGCCGCTTCTTGGTCAGCTTGACCTGGGCTTATACCCTTTATGGCTATTTCCCGATAAGCGAAATCAAAACCGCCGCCCTGCCAGAGAAAGTCAAAGCCAATCTCGACATCATCGAGGAGGCGGCGAAAAAAGCCATCGAATACCGATTCTAGGCGTCTTTCTTCATCGTTTTCGCGCTGGTTTTGGCGATGAATTTCCGAGATACGAACCTTGAGGCGAAAACGGTCAGCTTATTCTTGAAGCCGATGACGGCGAGCGTTTTCCCCTTCTTTGATTTCGTATAGCCAAACTGGGCCACGTATTCCGCGGATACCGGCTTGATCTTGGAGAACGTGTAGTCGTTATGGGCTTTGCTGACGAAAGCCGAATTGAAAGGCCCCGGGCAAAGGGTCAGCAATTTGACGTTGGTCTTCCTCAATTCATAGGCAATCGATTCGCCTAACAGCAAAACGAAGCCTTTGGTCGCGTGATAGGTGCACATATAAGGCCCGGGGTAGAAACCGGCGATGGAGGAGACGTTGATGATATGCCCTTCGTCGTTTTTAAGCATATCGGTTAGGAAAACCCGGGTGAAATACAAAACGGCATTGCAATTGACTTCGGTCATGTCAAGCTGCTTGGCGATGGCCATATCCTTGAAGTCCGAACGGTCGCCGAACCCCGCGACGTTAAGCAGGTAGTTGACGAAATAACCGGCGGACTGGCAATGGTCGTACACCTTTTCCAGCTCCTCCCGCTTGGTGAGGTCAGCCGGGAGGATATCGATATCCCCGCCTAGTTCGGAAGCGACTTTTTTAAGCCCCTCCTCGTCTTTGTCGACCAAAACCAAAGCGTGCCCATCGCGGGCGTAAAGCTTGGCGAACTCCTTGCCAAGCCCCGAAGCGGCCCCGGTCACTAAGGTAACTCTTTTCATCGTGATGCTCCTTTTATCGGCTAAATTAAACCGCTAGAAAAGAGGAAAAGGCAAAAGAAATCCCCGTCGGCGACGGGGAGAATGCTTAATCAAGGTAACCGTCTTTGACTTTGACCCCGAATAGATCCGCCAATTGCTTCATCGCCTGATCGGTGATGGTGTTTACCGGTTTCTTATCGAAGGTCAGCATATAAATCTGGGCGGCTTTCTCAACCGTCTCGATAAGGCCGAAGGTCTCATCGAGATTCCTTCCCGCCCCGTAGATTCCGTGCATCGCCCAGACGACCAGCCGGGACTCCTTCATCTTCTCGGCGGTCGCTTTCCCGATCTCGGTCGTCCCACAGAGCATCCAAGGCAGGACGGCGACGCCGTCGGGGAAGACGACGACGCATTCGGTGCACATCCGCCAAAGGTCTTTGGTAAAGCTCTTTTCGTCAAGTTCATGGACGAAGTTCATCGCCAAGGTATAAGTCGGGTGGCAGTGCATGACGACTCGGTTTTCCGGATCGACGCTTAGCCTGGCGATATGGCTCATCATATGGGCCGGGAACTCGCTGGTCGGCCGCCCTCCATCTTCAAACCCCCAAAGCAGATCGAGCGACTTCCCGCCTTCGCCTACCCGGACCACCCCTAGGTTGATTTCGGGTTCCCGCCGGACGTTTTTGAAGTACTTGCCGGTCCCCGTGACCAAGAAGCATTTCCCGATAAGGGGGGTGATATCGAAATCAACGGCATGGACCCCCATTAAGGGGATGACCCGTTTGACCGAGCGCGGGTCAAGGTACTCTTTGACCTCGTCATCGTTCAAAAGCAACGAGATATTCCCGCCGTTGCGCTCATCCCAGCCCAACCGATACATATTGTCGGCGGTCAGGCAGAATTCCTGCAAGAAGCGGCTTTCCAAAATGTTTTTCATCGCTATTTCCTTTCGCTTAAGACCTTTTGCTCATATTCGCGGATCGAATGAAGGTAATCCAAGCCTAAACCGAATTGCCTTAGATATTCCTCCCATACCAACCCATAAGGCCGATCCTTGATGGCCTCGGTCTCGACGAAGAGGGTGGTGAAGTCGCCCTTATCCTGCAGTTCCTTCAGCTTCTTATTGTTGATTAGGCAGGCATAAAGCAAGGCCTTCTCCATATTTCGCGCCCCGGTGACCCAGGCGGCGATCCGATTGATCGAGGCATCGAAGTAATCCAATCCGATCATGACCTTCTTATCGGCGTCGTTCCGGATGATCTCCTTGGCGATTTCCTTCAATTCGTCTTCGAAGGTCACGACGTGGTCGGAATCCCACCGAACCCCCCGGGTGACATGGAGGGCGACGTTATCGTAGAAAGAAAGAAGCGAGGGAATCTTGTCGCTTACGTATTCCAAAGGATGGTAATGCCCATTATCGAGAAGGCAGCATAAATCGTTTTTGGCGGCATAGTTCATATAGAACTCGGAATTGCCGACGGTGTAGGATTCAAGCCCGATTCCGAATACTTTGCTTTCGACGGCGACTTTGACGAGATTCCGGTCATAACCGATGGCGATTATCTCGTCTAGGCTCTTCTTTAAGCGCAGCCGGGGTCCCAACCGATCGGCGGGGACGTCCTTATACCCATCGGGAATCCAGATGTTCATCAAGCAATGGCTCCCCATTTCCTTGGCGAAATATTCGGAAATCCGAATGCAGGCTTGGCAATGACGGACCCAGAACTTCCGGGTTTCTTCATCGGGAGAGGATAAAGAGAGCCCGTCCTTCATATGGGGGCTCGAGAACAGGGTTGGGTTGAAGTCGATCCCATCTAGCCCCTCGTCCTTGGCGAATTCAACCCACGGGGCGAAATGCTCGGGACGATAGGCGTCCCGTTCAACCTTTTCCCCTTTAAGAATGGCGTAGGAAGCGTGAAGATTGAGCCGCTTCTTACCGGGGATAAGGGAGAAAGCCTTATGCAAATCGGCCTTCAATTCCTCAAAATCCCGGGCTCTGCCGGGGTAATTGCCGGTCGTTTGGATCCCGCCTTCGAGGGAATCGGAACCATCGAACCCGATGACGTCGTCCCCTTGCCAACAATGGATTGAGACGGGGATTTCCTTAACCCTCGCGATGGCCGCGTCGGCATCGACGCCGGATTTGGCGTACTCTTCCTTCGCCAACAAATACTTCTCGTTCATGCATTATCTCCTTTCATTTGAATCTTAAGATTGCCTAAACTTGTCGCCTCGACCGGCAAGGCGATGACTTTCTTGCCGGAAACTCTCTCGGTTAAATCGTTGAGGAAGGCGTTTTTCGCCCCACCGCCGAAAATGACGAGGGAGTCGTAAGACCGCCCCGTGATGCTTTCGATCTCCCCAATGGTCCGGGAATAGGAGAGAGCTAAGGAATTGAAGGCGATGCGGAACAATTCGCTTGGGCTCAGCTCCCCTTGACAGACCTCCCTCTCGATCGCTTGCCGCATCGAGGCGGGGGAAAGATAAGCCGAATCGTTGATGTCGACAGTTTTCCTGGTTTTGGAGAGCTTGGCCATTTTGATGATGGAGGGGAAATCGGCTTCCGGGCAGAGTTCGGCCCTCAATCGATTGATGACCCACATCCCCATGATGTTCTTCTGGAAACGGATATAGCCCGGCCCGCCCTCGTTGGAGAAGTTAAAGCGACGGGCTGGCTCGCTATTGATCATCGAACCGACTTTGGCGCCTAATAGCGACCAAGTACCGGAAGAAAGATAAAGGGCGTTGGATGGCAGCACCACCCCTTCGACCGCCGAGGCGGTGTCATGGGAAGCGCAAAGCCGGACGAGGCAATCGCCCCCGACTTGGCTGGCGAGCTCTTGGCTCAGATGGCCTAATTCCGTCCCCGGTTTGGAGAGTTTGGGGAACAAATGGCTCGGCAAGCCCAGTTTATCAGTGATGGTTTGGCAAAACTCCCCGTCCACCCCGACTAGGCCGGTCGTGGTGGCGTTGGTGTATTCTTTTTTCTTGACCCCGGTCAGCCGGTAAGAAAGGTATTCAGGGAGCATAAGGAAATCGCTCACGCCTTCTAACCGCCCGGTTAACTTATCCTCGTAAAGCTGATAGATGGTGTTGAAAGGCTGAAACTGGATTCCGGTTAAGGAATATAGCTCGTCGAAAGAAATCCGGGAATGGACCTCATCGATGATCGATTCGGTCCGCGGATCGCGATAGCAATACCCTGGATAAACCGGGTCCTCGCCTTTTAAAAGCACGTAATCGCAGCCCCAGGTATCGATTGAGAGGCTCCGGATGTTCGGGCAAACCGCGAAGGCGGCTTTAATCCCGTTTTTGACTTCCTCTAAGAGCTTATCGAGGTCCCAGATCAGATGCCCATCGCGATTAATCGGCCCATTGGGAAAGCGATAGACTTCCTCAGGGCAAAGCAGCCCCTCCTTCTCAAAAGAAAGAATGGCGCGGCCGGAGGAGGCCCCGATATCAATGGCGAGATACCTTTTTTCCATAGTCACTCTATCTAAAGCCGTTCGATTCTGATTGGTTTTCTCTTTCGGTTATTCTTTTTCCGTTTTGTAGGGTTGCCGGTATTCCAACTCGTGAGTTCCAGCCGTTAGTTCCTTACGGGTCTTGTCTGGATAAACGAAGGTGGCGGAGCAATTGGCAGGGACCTCGACTTGGAACGCCCACTTGCTCTCCTCCTTTTTCCACTTCACCGCCACTTTCCCGAACACCGAGCGATATTCGCAGCTCGCGTAGGCGAAGTGGCCGCCAGGAAGCGGGGAGAGGGTGAAATGGTTCTCTCCGTCGGGGTTAAGGCCCATCATCCGAGAGAACACCCATTCCAGGCACGCCCCTTTGGAATAGTGATCGAGGGAAGCGATCCCGCCTTGGGCATAGGTGCCTTCCCAGGATTCCCAGATGGTCGTAGCTCCGGATTTCGGCATGAAGAGCCACCCCGGCATCTCTTCATTCTCCAACAACTTATAAGCATACTCAGGGTTTATTGTCTCTAGGACATATAAAATTAGAGGAGTGGACAAAAAACCAGTGCCGAGCCGCCACGAATAATGGTCGAGGGCCTCGACCAATCGCTTCTTCGCGTACTTGGTCTGCTCCGGGTCGAGCAAGTCGAGGTAAAGGGGGCGGACTAAGAGGGCTTGCCGATCGGTATCGAGCTTATATTCCTCGGTCTTGCGAATGGCTTGGTAGGCCTCCTTGGTCTTGGCCTGATAGAAAGCGTAACGTTCGGCATCCTCTTGCTTATCGAGTTTGGCGGCTATCTCCTTCATCATGCCCATCATCCAGCTGGCGTAGGCGGTGGCCACCTCGGGCTTGGGCAGGATCATATCGGTCCAAACCGTCGGATGGACGTCGGCCGGTTCAGCCCATTCGCCATAAGCCTGGCCGTAATTGACCGCGTATTTCCGTAACGAATGCTTCAAGTGCAATGGCTTGGATAAGACGGTATGCCGGCCCATCCGTTTAATGATGAATTCGGCGTATTTCCTCATTCCGGGATAAAATTCCCGCAAAACCGACTTATCTTGATAGATATGCGAATAACGATAGGGGATCATGATCCCGGCATCGGCCCACCCCGGAGCCCCATTCATAAACGCCATGTAGAAATCGACTCCCCCCGATGGAGCGATTTGAGGCAATTTGCCGTCTTTCTTCTGCCAATCATAGACGTCGGTCAGATGCTTTTTGGCGAAGGGGGCGTAATTGAACAGATAGGCGGCGGTCAGGAAGAACAATTCCGAATCCCCGGTCCAACCATGCCGTTCCCTAGTCGGGCAATCGGTCGGGACGTCGGCCGAGTTGTTCTTCGCCGACCAACGGGTGCTGTCGACGAATTTGTTGAGCAAAGGGTTCGAGCTGTCGAAGCAAAGGGTTTCCTCCAAAGCCGAATAAACGGCGATCGCCTCCAGCGAATCAACCTTCCCTTCGACCGAAACGTATTGGAATCCGAAGATGGCGAATTTGGTTTTGTAAGCGTTATCCCCCGGGCGGCAAATATACTCCACCTCCTGAAGCGGGGTGGCCTTTCTCTTACTCCGGCATTGGATATTCCTTAGGGTCACCTCGCCTTGTTCGTCGCAGAGCTCGCCGCAGACGAGCTTAATCCGTTCCCCGCCTTTTGCTTTGACGCGGAAGCTGACATAGCCGGCGATATTCTGTGGGAACTCGTAAACGGTTTTCCCGGAAGGGGTGATATGGGTTTTAATCGGGGCGAAACGCTCGCCTTCTTGGATATCGACGTTATTCGATGGGGTCGGAATGACTTTGCAATAGGATATCTTCGCTCTCCCCGCGTATGACGGTTTTCGGTTAGCGTCGACTCTCTCCCCGTCCTTATTGTCGGCGAAGCGGATCGGCCCATCATTGCTCCAACTCCAAGAAGCATCGGAAACGATGGTTTGCTTCCCCTGCCCTCCCTCGACCTCCAGCTGGGCATAAAGCTTGGTGACTTTGCCGTATTGGTTTCTTAAGCCCCACGCTCCGCAAGAACCGCGATACCAGCCGTCGGCTAGCTCAACCTCGATGACGTTCTCCCCTTCTTTCAATAATGAGGTGACATCGTAAGCCTGCAGCTGAATCCGCTTCTTGTAATCGGTATGGCCCGGGGCTAAGACGAATTCCCCGACCCGGGCGCCGTTGATCCGGGCTTCATATAGCCCGCAGGCGGTTATATATAGCCGCGCTTTGCTAACCCCGGATACGCGGAAGGTCTTCTTAAAACAATCAACCGGGTAACGTTCCTTTTTCCGAACCGGATAATCCCCGCTTATCCAATGGGCGAGGAAATCCGACGGCGAAAGCAAACCCATCTCGAACTTCGCCGGTTCGCAAAAGCCTTCTTCCTTCCCGTTTTCGTCATAGACCATCACCGCCCATTCGACCGTTTGGCGGGACGATAATTCAATCGGGAGAACGACCCGCATGGCCGAACTTTCGACCTTGCCGGAGTCGAAGATGACCTTCCCCTCGCTTTTGGCCAATAGGCGGTAGGCGGTCTGTTTGATTCCCCCTTCGTCGTTCCATGAAAGGGTTGGTTGCCTATTGCCTAACCCCAACGAATTTTTTAAGTAATCGACGCGTAGATTAATGGCTTTCATCTCTTGCCCTCCTTGAGTCTATTAGCAACATTGGTAATCCGGTTGATATCCTTCTCTAAATAAATAAAGTTTGACGAGCTCGGCGCTTTTCCATTCCGGTGGGTTCGGTTAAGGCTTTATAGGCCAGCCGCTTTTCGCAATGAACGGCCTTTATTCATCCCTTTGCAGCGCTATGGCTAAGCCGTCTTCGATATAGGGGTCCACCACTCCAAATAACCGGCCATCGTTGGATGGATGGCATCGGCCATATATAGATCGCGTTGTTCCTCGCTGATGTCATTGAATCGCGTATCGGAGTACATGTCGATGAAAGCAACGGACTTTTTTGCCGAGATATCCTTCATCGTTTCGACCATCGCCGCGTATTTATCCGACTCGTAATAGGCATTGGAATAGAAGGCGACCGGACAGCCGTATGCCTCCCTAACATAATCGATGATGTAACATATCGCCCCAATGACGGTATGGGTATCGTCGGTCCCATATTCCCCCAGTGGCTTGTTTTGGCTGGCGTCGTTGGTCGATAGCTGGACCAAGAACAGATCGAAATGATCGTTCGGATCGAAATTGGCGAGGCGGGAAACATAGGAATTCCGCTTATCGTTTACCAATGTGGTTCCCGAGACCGCCTCCTTGACATAGTCAGTGGCGCACCGCTTGGCGATATACTCGACAAAGGAAGTACGTAGAGACATCGCCCCATAGGTGACGGAGGAGCCGAGATAACCGATCTTCTTACCCTCCAACCCTTTGGTGTCCTCCAGTTTTTCGACATTGGATAATGAATAGATTTCCGCGTTGCCTTCCATATTTCTTTGCCTAATATCCCCTAAAGAGGATAACGGACCCCAACTATAGCGATAGCCAGCGAAGAGGAGGCCGCCTAAAGAAGCGATGGCCAGCCCGCCGGCCAGACAAGACAGCAAGATAACGACGCCTTTTAGCTTCATTTGATAACGGCCTCATCCAAATACTGCTGGGCCAAGACGGTCCAATCGTCGTGGCGATGGGCTTCCTTAAACTCGGCGGTCTTGATGGCGGCCTCGGCTTTCAGATTGGCGTTAGAAAGCCTTAGGCTATTGGCTTTACCCTCGTTTTCCGGCCCAATCTTAATATTGGACTTGGCCGCTTTCTTAAGCGATTTGATCTCCTCGTTATTGGCCTCCACTTGCTCCAACGCCGCATCGACGATAAGCAATTCGCCATGGCTCTTGGCGTAATGGACTTCGCCTTTGGCCCGTTCAATTGCCCAAAGGTAAGCCTCCCGCCGCTGCTTCTTCTCGTATTTAAGTTTTAGGATCTCCTTTTTCTCTTCGCTCATTTTGGCGTATCTAGCCGTCTGCTTTTCTTCCGCTTTCTTTTCCTTAAGCCGAGTTTTTTCCTCCACGGCTTCGTCCTTGGCTTTGGCCTTGGCCTGTTTGGCGGATAAAGCGTCGTTATGCTTCTTCAACTCAGCTTCATAATCGAGATGCTTCTTGGCGCATCGTTCTTTCAATTCCTCCCGGAATGCGACTTCGGCTTCCTCGTCGAGTTTTTTCTGCTCCATCTCGACGACGACTTCCGGCTCAACCCATTCCTTCCCCCCGGCGATGGTCGCAAGCCGCATCCGTTCCCGAATGCTCTTTTGCTTCGGCTCCAGAGTCTTTTCGACCCGGACGAACATCAGCATGAAAGCGAAGAGGAGGCCGGCGAACACCTCTAAGCCGACGAAGAAGAAGGTGATCATGTTGTTAACGGAGGCGTTTTGCTGCAGCGCGATGGTAATCGATCCGTCGGCCGCGGCTTTTAAGTCGGCGGCGGCCAACTGGGTGGTCCATCCATTGGCGGCTATTTCCTCAAGGGCGGACTGCAATTCGGCTTTGGTGGTGACGATCGGGGCTTGATAACCGGTCGCGGCGATCCCGCCGTTGAATATACCGGTCGTGATGCCTTGGGCGGCGGTTAGGATAACCGAATAAACTGACATCGCGAGGCCATCGCAACGGAACCCGTTTTTCCATTCCATATGATCTAAGGTATCGGAGAAAAGGGCCATAAAGACATAGGAGCAAGGCAAGCCGCCGATGTTCTTTATGAATTGACCGATCAAAACGACATAAAGATTGGTGGGCATCATCCAGCAGATAAGCGAACCGATGCCATAAAGCAAGAAACCGACGCAGGTGATGTTTTTCTTCCCGAATCGCTTAGCCAATGGCCAAACGGCGAAGATGCCGATGCCCATCGGGACCCCGCCGATGACGGAGACGAGCGTTTGGGTAATCCCATCGGAATAGGTGCCGAGAATGTAGTTGCAATAATAAGGCAACGACATGTTCTTTAGGTTCGAGGCGACGGTATATATGAGGAAATAGGAAAGGAGGATCAACATGTACTTGTCGGTGAAGACCGCCTTCAGTTGGAGCTTGAAGGGGACTTTCTTCTCTTTCTGCGTCCCCAGCTCGGCAGTAACCCGTTCTTTGGTGAAATAGTATTCGAGGATGGTGGCCGGCAAAGTGATGCAGGCAAGGACCGACATCACGATCATCCATAGCCCCTTGGAAGCCCCGAGCGAAGGCATGATGGCCATCGGGAAGATCAAGGCGACGACGATGCCGCTCATCATGATCGAGGAAACGTTGTTGAAGACCGCCAAAACGCCCCGTTGGGAAGCGTTCCGGGTGGAAAGGGGGACCATGAGGTTGTGGCTCATGTTATAGATGGTGTAGGAGAAGGAGTAGAAAAGGTTATAGGAAAGCATGACCCAAACGGCTTGCAAGGTAACGTTCCCGCTCGGCACGACGAACAGCAAAACCCCGGTAATGGCTAAAAAGGGCGCGCTGAGCAAAAGCCAAGGCCGTGCTTTCCCCTGACGGGTCCTCGTTCGGTCGATTATCCACCCCATTATCACGTTGGTAATCGCGTCAATGATCTTAGAGATAACTGGGAATATGACCAAGAAAAGCCCACCCCAAAGAAACCCTAATCCCAAGACGTCGGTGTAATAGACGTTCAAATAGGTTCCTAAGACGGCGTTGAATAGAAGCGCCCCGCACGGCCCGAGTAAATAGCCGAGCCATTTCTCAGAGCCGGTTACGTTTTTCGACCGTACCCGGGAATTCCACGCCCGGTTATTCAAAGCCTTTGACTCACTCATGATTTTCCTCCTTCGGAAGTTTTGGTGCCTGTATTTTGGCGGCGAACCGCTTTATACCTTTTATTAAATGGCCGTTGCTAAGTTCTCTAAAACCCAACGCGAAGTTATAAGGCAAGGACTTCCCAGCCGACATCGACATCGATATAAGCGTATTATTGACAAGTATTGAATGAAGGAATAACGCCCCTTTTATTTGATTGTCGCGCTCAGGGCCCTCGGGCAATTTTTTAGCCTTCTTCAGCCGCTTTGTCGCGACCCCGAGGACCGCTTTTCTTAATATCCGGCCTAGGAAGGTCGCCTGAAGGTCATCAAGCTTGGAATCAAGGGTGATCGGAAGCTTGCTGGTCTTAGGAGGATGGTAGCCGACGTAATCGAAATATTCTCTTTCCCCAATCGAGCGAATATCCCCAAAAAGGTATTTCCCCTTCAGCTCGCTAGCCAAGGCCGAAATAAGGGATTCCCCCTCAACCTCAATAAAAGATTCGAACTCACAATTTAATGAGTCATGGCAGGCTTGGATTAGGTATTTCCCTTGCTCAAGGGCAAAGCGCTTATTAGTCACATCAAAGATTTGCAAATCACGCAAAGAAAAGTGCAATTCGACATTCTTTTCTTGACCTTTTTGCAAATATACCTTGGTAAAAACCCGCAATTCACGAACGGGTTTATCAATATTCGTTTTTGGTCCGCTGGTATAGATTTGCACGACATCCGCCCCGTCGTAAGGCCCGATATTCTTAACAAAAAGGCTAATCTGAACATCGTCCCCATTTACCGCCACGCGGAAATCGCGCCAGCAAAATTCAGTGTAGCTAAGTCCAAAACCAAAGGGGAAAGCGACGGCTTCTTTGTGGGCGGAATAATAACGATAACCCACGTAAATCGATTCACGATAGGCCTCGATCTCTCCTTTGCCGAAATTGTCTGATAAAGGGGATAACGAGTATTGCTTAAGCCAGGTCTCAGCCAAATGGCCAGAGGGGGTAGCCTCTCCGAAAAGCAATTTGGCGGTCGCCCGTCCTCCGGCTTGCCCCGGCAAATGCATAAGCAGCAATGATTTAATTTTAGGGAGGAATGGAAGTTCGATGGAGGACCCGCCAAACAGGACGACGATTACATTTTTATTGACGTCGCAAACCTTATCGATTAACTCCAATTGATTTTTCGGCAAAGCCATATCCGATCGATCGGAAGATTCCATTTCGACATAATCGGTCAATCCCGCGAAAACCAAGACGGTTTTGCCTTTGGAGGCTAGTTTTAAAGCCGCCTGAAGCAAGGCGGGATCGGTGGCGGTCTCGCTTTCTTTATAGCCTCGAGAGAAGGCGAAGCGGATCCCATTGGAAACAAAGGCCTGCTCTGGGGAAGTGAGCTTTGCCGGATTGATCATCGAAGAGCCTGCCCCTTGATAACGCATCTTCCTAAAAAGGTCGCCAACCACCACATAATCCTTTTCAGGGTCAAGGGGCAGCAAACCCTCGTTTTTTAAAAGGACCGCGGAATCAATCGCAACCTCCTCAGCCAATTTGTCATTGTCAATGAAAGATGAATCGTCTTTCCTATCCGCCCCATATTCCGCGATGAGGTTTAAGACATTGATGGCCGCGCGGTCTAACCGTTCCTCGCTTAGGGAACCATCCTTGATGCCATCGTATATCCACTGACGGCAAATCGCGCAATCGCCAGGCATTTCCAGATCCAAACCCGCTTCCAGAGATTTGTTCCTATCATGCATCGCCCCCCAATCGGTCATCACTAACCCCTTGAAACCCCATTCTTCGCGCAAGGTCTCGCTTAGCAGGAAGCGGTTTTCGCTGCAATATTCGCCGTTGATTTTGTTGTAGGCTGACATCACGGTGGCCGGATGGCCATCCTTAACCGCGATCTCGAACGATTTGAGGTAGATTTCCCGCATCGCCCTCTCGTCGCAGACCGAATCGCCGTTGTTCCGGAAGGTCTCGGCGTTATTCAAAGCAAAATGCTTAAGCGAGGCGGCAACGCCTTGCGATTGGATGCCTTCGATTTCCTTAGCAGCCATTTTTCCCGATAGCAAAGGGTCTTCGCTGAAATATTCAAAATTCCGTCCGCCGGTCGGGCTCCGTTTAATATTCGCTCCCGGGCCCAAGACGACGTTGACCTTATATTTATGGGCTTCCTTCCCGATCGCCTCGCCGATCCGCAATGCATTCTCGCAGTTCCAACTGCTCGCCACGGCTGAGGCCGTCGGGAAAGCGGTCGCGATCTCACTTCCGGTGACCCCGTTGTCCCCGCGACCGGACTGGACCCGCAACCCATGGGGCCCGTCCGACATCCGCAGCGATTTAATCCCCAACCTAGGAATAGGGTTGGTATACATAAAATCAGTCCCGGAAACCAAGGCGATTTTTTCTTCGACGGTTAACTGGTTAAGGATTTTCTTCGGCTCGTTTTCCATAGATGTAAGCCCTTACAAACGGGTTGTTAAGCAAATCTTTTTAAATATTACGCCCCACTAACCCTCGAGCTAATGACAAGATACCCCTGATTAAAATGCTATTTCTTGCATATTTGTTCCCATTTCGCGTTTTTTGTTTCCATCTTAACGGTCCGCATATTGAATATTCGTTCAGCTTTATCCATATTGTTAACATGTATCGGGAAATCGATTTGCCTTACGTCTGCACCGTCTTGTCCAATCTAATGGGGGCCCCAGTCCGGATATACGAAAACGCCGAGCAGACCTATTACCATTCCTTAACCAATTTGATAGTCGACCCCATCAAGACCCAAATCGATAAATTGCTTAACCTAGAAGGCCATGTAGGCTATTCCATAGTCGACAATAACTTCTACTATGCCTTTGTGCAAAATGATCGAACCAAGATAATCGTCGGCCCGATTCCCTTTGCCGCCGAGGCCAGCGACCAAAACCTTAAGGAATTGGCTTTTAACCTCGATGTTCCGCCCGATGAGACCGATAACTTCGTTTTGAATATGCGCAACCTGGTCCCGATGCCCTTGCATTCGACCATCGCGGCTTTGCTTGCAGTCAACCACATCCTCAACGGTGAGAAACTCTCCATGGCCGATATAATCCCCATCGAAGACGGCGAGTTAACCCGTTCGGCCCACCTTAACGAAGAGACCGAAGCCGGGAGGCTCAACGATTTTGAGAACCGCGATTTCAACAATTCCCTCTCCGTCGAGCAAGCGGTTACGCGGATCGTCCGTCATGGCGACTTGGAAAGCTTGAACCGCTATATCGCCCAGGCCCCGGCCATCAATTCCGGAACCTTAGCCAAAGAGCGGCTCCGTCAAGCCAAAAACACCTTCATCGTCTCCACCACCGTCATCTGCCGAGCGGCCATCCGGGGCGGGATGGACGTCCAAGACGCCTTGAAGATGTCTGATTCATACATCCAACAGGTCGAATTATGCAAAAACGCCATCGAGACCTTTTCCCTTCAATACCAGATGGTCCTCGATTACACCACCGCAGTCAATCGACTGAAAGAAGGCGCATACAATTCCAAACTGGTGAGCGATGTCCGGAATTACATAATCCATCATCTGTCGGAGCCAATCAAAACCAGTGACATGGCTGAATCCCTCCTAACCAGCCGAAGCAAGCTCTCGACGAAATTCAAGGAGGAAACCGGCGTTAATCTATCGGAATTCATCATGCAGGAGAAAGTTAAGGAAGGGAAAGAACTGCTCCACTACACCGACAAACCGCTGTCGGCGATCTCCGCCTACTTAGGTTTTTCCTCCCAGAGCCATTTCAGCCGCATCTTCAATCGAATAGTCGGGCTAAGCCCATTGAAGTACCGGGAGAAACACCGCTAGCGGAATTGAACCAGTCCATCTACAATAGCCTCCGTATGAAACTGTGGCTCGACACCGACATCGGCGATGACATCGATGACGCCTTGACCCTCGAGGCGATTCTAAATGATCCAAACATCGAACTATTAGGCATCTCGACTGTCTTCAAAAATTCCCCATTAAGAGCGATGCTTGCCCAAGAAATGGTGAAACGATCCGGCAAAAACGTTCCGATTTATGCCGGCAAAAGCCTTCCGCTCCAGGGCTTAAGGAAAATCAACCACGGTGAAATCTATAACCAATACGGAAAAGAGTTGGAACCGATTGACCAGTCCTTCATCGCCCAAGCCGAAACCAACCAAGCCAGCGAGGCGATGCTTAAGGCAATGCAAGACCATCCCGACGCCTACGTTTTAGCCATTGGGCCTTTAACCAACTTAGGGGTGGCGGTTAGCTTAGATAAAGAGCGCCTCCTATCCACCCATCCGATATTCTTCATGGGCGGAGACTGGAAACGCCGGGTCAGCGAATGGAATCTCCTTTGCGACGTCGAGGCGGCGGCTCGGCTCTTCAAAGCCAAACTTGATCTATATGCGATTGGCTTAGAGGAAACGGAAAAGACCCGGATGAGCAAAGAAGAAGAGGAACGGATGAGATCGACCGGATCCGGCCCTTTAAACGATTACCGGCGAAAACTAGTGGAAAGGTTCAAGCAAGCCACCCATTGGGAAATCACCCCCCATGATTGTTTGGCTTATTACGCTTTGCTCAACCGCGATAATCTCCTTTGGGACAAAGGCCGCCCTGAGGTTGAAGTCGAAGGGGAAGACGCCTATATAAAACTCAGTGAAGGGGATAGCCTGCATTATCTCGAATCGTTTGACCGCCTCGCCTTCATCAATTGGCTCTGCCAAAGCATGAACTAAGAAAGGCCTAACGTCCTTATACTCGAAAAGTAAATTTCTCCGCAAAAACCTACTTTTTCCATAAATCTACGACGAATAACTCATAAAAGGGTTGCATTACGCACCTACTTACAATACCTTAAGGATATGGGAAACCTATTTCGAAGCAAGTTCACTGCCATAGGAATGCTCCTCGACATTCTCTCGGCCAGCGGGAAAAGGCGGATATTTTACGCCTTCGAGACTTTAGTCATGCTCGCCATCACCGTTTTATCGGTCTATGGCCTCCAAGTCCTATTCACCTCCACTATAAGCGAGAACTTCCTCCTGTTTATCTTCGGGGCCATTCTCGCGATCGCGGCTTTGGTGACAATTGGATTGCCGGTCATCATCGCTTCGATCGTCCTCTTCTTCGCCACCCTTATCGGCACCTTCAAAGGAGAGGAAAAGGGCGCCAATGCCTTCAGCCTTATTATTGTTATCATCGCGATAGTCTTAACTATCGTCTTCCTCTCCTTGATACTAGCGGCCTAAATACGAAGAGGAGAAAACAAAAAACGCCGGAATCCAGGCGCTTTATTCAATGGCCAACCGAATTAATTGGTTCACCACGATATTCTTTTGGTGCGTCAGACAGGACTTGAACCTGCACGGGAGAGCCCACATGATCCTAAGTCATGCGCGTATACCAATTCCGCCACTGACGCAGACGGCTTCCGCCGCTTGCCCATTATCCTCTTTAGGCAAGCGGGAAGGAAGGGGCAAATTACCGAGCCCCGATTATTTAGAAATCCAGGCTGGTGCCGCGGGTGAAGATGGCATTGAGGCCATATGACTCCGCCAAAGAGGATTCGAAGTCGTTTTTATTCGAGGTCGAATCGGAGGAATCGGCGTTCCCGCTCATCTGTTCGATCGTCTTAAGCAACAAATCATTGAACATAAAAACTCTAAACTCCTTTCTTCGGATCTACCGAATTTTGCTAACCCCTCTCGGGGGGTTGCGAAATAATACGGGGTTTTAGAGGCCCGTCAAGTCAAAATGCTTTTGAAAGCGGTTACAATCTATATTTACATCAAAATAAGAAAAAAACGGGTTTTCTTAATTTTCCATCGGAAATTTTTCCTATTGATTCTTGCTCTTTTTCAAAGACGGCAAATCGGAGCTGCGGCCTTGTTTTAGCATCCGTTCGTAATTGGCGTTCAAGGCTTTCTCATAGGCGGAGCTATAGCTTGGCTTATAGAACTTCATGTCCTTATAAAACTCGGGGAGATATTGGATATGCTCCCATAGGTCCGGCCGATCATAGGGGTATTTTCCCTCCTCCTTGACATTGACCGGGGTGAGCTTAAGGTAATCTTGGACCATGAACGGGCGTTTAGAGGCGAAATCCATAGCTCCTTGAATCGAAAGGCAACCGGCCTTCGAATGAGGCGACAAGCAAAGGTCGACGACTGCATCGCCTAATGGGATGATGGCCTCCGGGAATCCCACCTGTTCGGCGGCTTGAATGGCAAGTTGGGCCCGCATCACCGCGTTAGGATTGGCTAAGCCGATGTCTTCGTATGCCGTCACCAGCAATCGCCTTTTGATCGAATCGAGGTCGCCGGCGATGCATAATCGCGCCAAATAATATAAAGCCGCGTCCACGTCCGCCCCCCGGATCGATTTCTGCAAGGCCGAAACCGAATCGTAATGTTCTTCTTCGTCTTTATCCATCGCGTAATTGGGCACCGATTCGATGGTCTTGACATCCGCTTCGCCGATCGGTCCCTTGCCGAACTGGACCGAGGCTTCCTCTAGGATATTGAGGGCGAAACGCATGTCCCCGCCGGAAAGCTTAGCGATAAATGAATAGGCCTCATCGGCGAACTCGCTCCGCTTATTGAGTCCTTCTGGATGAGTGGCGGCTCTTTTAAGCCCTTCGATGATATCCATTTCCCCCAGCGGCTTGACCTCAAGCAAGCGGCATCGGCTGCGGATGGCCCTTGATAAGGAGATATACGGATTGGTCGTCGTGGCCCCAATCAAAAAGAAAGTCCCGTCTTCGACATAAGGAAGAAGATAATCCTGCTTTTGCTTATCGAGCCGATGGATTTCGTCGATGATGAGGATCGAGGGATTCCAAAACTTGGTTTGCTCCAAAGCTTGCTCAAGATCTTTCTTCGTTGAGGTGACGGCGTTAAGCAAAATCGAATGGACGCCCAAAGAACGGGCGTAAGCTTCGGCAATGGTCGTCTTCCCCGTTCCGGGAGGGCCGAAGAAAATGAAGGAAAAAGGGGCTTTCTCCTCAACCGATTTCCGCAAAAAGGAGCTGGGTCCGACCAAATAGTCTTGACCCACCACCTCATCCAAGGTTTTCGGCCGAACGCGAAAAGCAAGAGGTTTATTCATACGTGCTGATTTTACCGCTTTAGGAAACAGGCTAAAAGATTAAGCCGATGCGGTCTATAATATGCCGGTCTGCTCGAGGTAAGAAAATGTTAGTGAAAGTCAGAGAAAAACAAACCGGCTCCAAACTATGCGCCGTCTGCGGCATGGAGAACCCATTCGGCCTCCACGCCCAGTTCTACACGATGGAGGACGACACCGTCGTCGCTTTGTTCCGCTTTAACGAGATGAACCAAAGCTATCCCCATCGGACCCATGGCGGCTTGATTTCCGCCATCCTCGATGAGACGATCGGTCGGGCGATCTGGGCCACCGAACCCGGGGTCTGGGGGGTGACGATGAAGCTCAACATCGAATTCCATAAGCCCTGCCCATATAACCAGGACCTCATCTGCGTCGCCAAGATCACCAAATCGACCAAGATGACCTTTGAGGGCGAAGGCGTCCTTTATACCCGCGACGGGGTTATGCTCGACAAAGGGACCGCCCTTTACTTCAAATTGCCTTTAGAGCAAGCGGTCACCGGCGATGAGTCCATCAAAGACGATGACGTCAACGTCATGTATCCCGACGACGTAAGGGAAATCGATGTCCCCGGAAAATAATAACCCAACGAAGCGCCAGCGCATCGGCAAGTTCATCCTCCGTCTCTTATTGGTGATCGCCGTCTTGGCGGCGATTGCCGTCGCTTTCTACTTTATCTATAAAGCCCTCGGCTGGGATCGCTTTTCCAACCGCGAGGAATTTCAGGAATACATCGCCTCCTTCGGGGCTTGGGGTCCGGCCCTATTCATCCTCCTCTCTTTCCTGCAGGTCACTTTCATCCCCCTGCCAAGCACCGTGACCATATTAGCCGGCTCCTTCCTTTTTGGGGCCGGCATGTCTTTCCTGTATTCCTTCATCGGCATATTTATGGGGTCTTGCCTCGCTTTCTGGCTCGGAAGATGGATCGGCAAACCGTTCGTCTATTTCGTGGCCGGCGATAAGGCGATGGTCGATAAATGGCTGGAAAGGACCGAGAAAAAAGGCAACGTCATCCTCTTCTTCATCTTCCTTTTCCCTTTCTTCCCCGATGATTTATTCTGCGCCTTAGCCGGCATCACCAAGATGCGGTTTTTGACCTTCATCGTCATGCAGATCCCGACCCGGGCCATCGCCATCGGCTATAACCTTTTCTTCATGTCCGGCGAGATCATTCCCTTCCATGGGTGGGGAATCGCCGTCATCTCCATCGTCTGCGTCTTAGCCTTAGCCGCCTTTATAATCTGTTACCTCAAAGCCGAAGAGCTAGATGCCATATTCATGAAATTCATCAACAAAATCAGCAAGAAAAAAGCCCCCGAGACGGAGGCGGAGAAAGCAGATAGGGAAACTAACGAGGACGGTTCTGACGGGTCCGAGGATTGAAGTCGGAAAGATAATGGGCCCGGACATCGGCGATCGTCATGCCGAGCAGCCCCAATTGAATCAAGCACAAGGCGATGGTCCCGACCCCAACCAAGCCTAGGGCCATGACCCCGGCTAAAAAGACCAAACTCAAGACAACCGAAACCAAAAGCACCATCTTAAGGGTGAAAGTCGGTTTTTTGGTGCCGAGCATCCCCACCAGCATATCCAACCCTAAGCAGGATATCATGCAGTAGAAAAGGAAGATAAGCTCGATATCCTCAACCGAATAAAACAATTGGAAACCGGGATCGCTGAATCCGAAGTCAAATGGCAAAAGCAAGCAGCAGAAGGCGAACATCGTCAGCAAGACGGCGCCTGGGAAAGAGAAATTGTCGATCTTCTTGTTCATCAATTGCTCCAGCGAAAGCGTAGACTGATGGGGAGAAAAAGGCAAGAATAGAGAGTTCCCTGAATTAGAGAAGCTCGATGGAATCTAACTTATTGTCAATAACCTAAAGTGTAAAACAAGATGCTGATGTAGCCGTTTGGATAAAGGGGCGAGTCCATTTCCTCAGCCGTAATCCAATAGAAACCGACCCAATTATCGCCATCATTATAAGAATAATAGTTTTCGTCTAGATCGCTTGTGGTCTCGTCTAGGGCGAAGCCGGCCTCCTCCAACAAAGGCTGCAGCACCGAAAGCAATCTCGAAGCATCCGCGGTCGAATCGGTCACCTCAATATCGCCAAAATAGTCATCGATTGAGGCCGTATAGCCATAACCGAAGTAACCGGAGGGGAAATCAATACCGAATTGCTCGGCGTAAAGGCCAGCCACCCCCCAATCGGAAGGGGCGGAGAATTCAACCGAGGAAAGCATTTCCTCCGTCCCCTCATAAGCCGCGGTCCCAATGTCGGTAAAAGCGAAGGTCAGCTCCGCGCCCTCGATCGCCGTCTCCAAGGTGACGGAACCCTCGCCGAAAGCCAAAACCAGATCGGCGACATCGTCAGAAGTTGTGCCGTCGTAAGTGAAAATATAATTAAGGAGGGCCGCTTTCAAATCCGAGTCGGCGCAGACGTAAGTCGAGCCATCGGCTGTCCAATCAGACGACTCGCCGATAAAATCCGCCGGGGTATAGTAGGCTTCGGCGATCGGATGCCCCTTCGCTGGGCTGACCAAGGATTGGTAATACGGCTCACCGTCTGCAAAATAAACCTCAACCATCCCGTATTCGTCATGATTGCCCACCAATTGGCCATCGACATAGCCATCGCCATAATCGGTTTCATAGACCACCGTCTCTTCGTCGAGGTAATAGGCAAGATAGGTATAGACCGTGGACTCGCCTAAATAGGCATCGTCATAAGCGACGACGTAATTGGCCGATTTTACCCCTTCGATGAAGGAAGCTAAGCGAAGGTCGGCTTGGTTTGAGGAAGTCGATACCGAATCTTCGCCGCCAGGGGTCGAACTAGAGTCGACTAGGGTATCGCTAGGGGTTTCCTCAGGCGAAATAGAATGGGAAGACGAAGTGTCATCGCCTTGATCGCAGCCCGCCAGCAATAAGGCCGGGGCGACCAGGAAGAATAGGGGACGCAGTGATTTCATTGATTCGCTCCTTTTTTTCTAATCGATGCGGCAATCATATAACCGGGAGGAGGAGATGCAAGCAGAAATTAGGAACGGAGTAAGAAAGATGGCAAATTCTATGCAAAAGTCCATCATCCTACCAAAAACCTAAAACCCCCGACTTTGCCCCATTGCTTAAAATCCGTCGGGGTTTTACACTAACGAGGCTATGAGAAAAGCATGTCTATTGTTATTGTTGCCGTTGCTATTATGCGGATGTCGCGAACGTTCGAGCCATTCCTCCGCCTTCGATCCTTCCGCTTGCCCGAACTCGACGTCTGACCCCACTTCCTCAACCGGTTCATCCAGCGGAGTCGATCAGGAGCAGGCCCTGCTTTTAAGCGTTGAGAAACCGATTGTCGAAATTGGGGATGAGATCGTTTTTTCCGTTACCGATTCCTTAACCGGTAACCTCGTCGCCGATGCCTCTATCCGGGCGGTGGCCGGGGGTTTTTACATCGAGGAAAGCAACGGACGTTTCTATGGGGCCAAAGCCGGCCAAGCCCAGTTCCAAGCCTTTTCCCCCGCCTATGAAAAAGGCAGCAATTTGATCTTGGTCACGATCCAAGAGGAATCGACCCCCATCCCCTTATACGTCAACACCGCCAAATTAGCCGAAGGTGATGAGGGCCAACTCATCACCCCAAACTATGACATCGCCAAGATCAGCTTCGAATTCACGCAAGGAGAGGGGGAGATATATCGAGATGGCCGTTTCCGACTCTATAGCGATTCCGCCACCATCGTCGGCCACACGGCCAATCGAACCACCAATCCGGTCGAAGTCAGCTCGATCCCCTTATCCGAAACGCCATACTACAACGTCGACGTCGACGAGTTCTACGCCGATTACGAGCCCGCCTCCTCAAACGAAGACGCCTACTTCCGTTCGTTAGCCGGCCTGATGTCGGGCTCGCTACATGAGCAAGACCAGGAACCGACTATCGCCATCAATCAGCCCAAAGAAGGAAACGCCTTCATCCGGAACACGACGATGGAGTATTCAGCGGACATGAATACCTATTATGTCCTCGATGCCGACGGGAACCGCGCCTTTGAGGTTTACCGCAATGGCGCCTACGCCACCTTGGAAGAGGTCGCCGCTTATATCTACGCCTTCGCCGACGTCCCCGCCAATTACGAGGAGGACAAAGACGCTCGCCCCACCCAATCGATTTGGGGTGAATACCTTCGGGTCAATCACAGCGAATTCAGCGGCGATAGCTCGAACTGGCCCTACCAGCCGATCCTCCCAGGGGTCTCGGGGGAAGGGGGCAACCTCCAATATTATGAGGTCGACATCGGAACCACCGGCACCGATTGCGACCCGGCCTATGAGGCCTTGCCCTATAACAACGGCTATAAAATCACCCGCGGCGCCGCAAGGATCGTCTATGCCAGAGAACATTTAGACGGAACCCCGATAACCGATCCGGAAGAACGGTATCTGTTCTATACCTATAATCATTACAACGACTTCCAGGAATACCTGAATTATGAGAATGGCTGGGGAGAGATGTTCGGCAATATAACCGGCGGCGGCCCGATTTCCGACTATGACCCCGATTATCCGCCCACCCCTTACGTCGAAGTCGGCTTTCAAAAATTTTAATCCCTATTATTTATATATAACGTACCCGCGCGAGGTTCGATGGCATCGAATAAGTAAGCGCTTACATTTTTTGTTGATAAGCGCTTTTCAGGCTTGTAATATGTAATTAACTTAAACGCTTAAGTTCGCAAGCAAAGGAGGAACAAGCATGTTTAAGAAAAAAGCCTTCGTCGTCCTGTTGGCTGCCTTCGGGCTCATCGCCTGCGACCCGGCCGCCACTTCCACCACGCCCCCGGAGTCAACTCCGCCGGCCTCAACCCCAACCGAATCCGAAGAAAGCGGAGTCACCATCACCTATCAAGTCGATGGGAAAACCGTCCACACCGAGAAATTGGCCGAAACCGGCGGCGTCCCTACCAACTACGCTTACACTCCTAGCGAAGGTGAGTTCGTAGGCTGGTATCTTACCCCGACCTTCTCGCGGATCTACGACTTCAAAACCGCCTTAACCGAGGATACCACCCTCTTTGGAGCCGTCTCAATCTACGAAGAGGATACCCGGGTGTTCTACCTCGCCGGCGCCGGGACCTCGCCCACTCTCTCCACTTCCTCTTGGGGCGACAACCCAACCGACGCCCAAAAACTAACCAAAGAAGCCAACAAAAACGTTTTTACCATCACCGCTGATTTCTACGCCAACGATCAATTCCAAATCACCTCGTTCGAGGAAACGGAAACCGATCCCTATGCCTGGGATTGGCAATACGGGGTCGGCTACATCATCAACGCCTCGGAATTGACCGACATCGTCGAAGGCGCCGGCGGCATCGCGGCCTCGAACCGGAAATCGAACATCAAAATCCTGCAGGATGGGAACTACACCATCACGCTGAAGACCTATCCGGACCATATCGACCCCGAGGACACCGAACACATCAATAACCTCGACAACATCACCATCAAGCGGAACGGGGATCCGGTCGAGGAAAAGCCGGAGACCACCTACGCCTATTACATCAAAGGCAAAAACATCACCAACTGGCAGAGTCAATTGAACGCCACCACCCGTTTCGCCGACCAGCAGAATGGAACCTACAAATTGACCATCTATTTGGACGCTGATGAGCAATTCATGTTCTACACCATGTCAACCAAAGCCGATGGCACGACCTCCGACGCCAACATCAACATCAATTACACGAATCTCGACACGGCTGCCCAGGCCCTCTTCGCCAAACCGGAACAAGGGAATGACATCCTTACGAAGGAAGCTGGGGAATACACCTTCATCTACACCCCAGGCGCCGACAATACCCCCGGCACGGTAACCGCGACCGTCGACAAGACCAAGACCTTGCCCGTCTACGACTACTACCTCAACGGTACCATGGCGAGCAGCGACGGCCTCTCCTGGAGCCCATCCACCGTCCAAGACAACAACATTCTTAAGGACACCTACAAGTTCACCGTCAATTCCGCCGATGCCCGTCTCTACGAACTGAAAGGGGTAAAGATGGTCGCCAACGCCGAATTCGCCATCGCCGCTTTCGTCGCCGGCTCAACCACCGTCGGCGATGGATGGTCGAATAAAGCCGCGGACTACAACTACACCTACTCCGACACCAGCAACTCCGCCGAGGTCTGGGAAGCAGCCAATGCGGTAGGCGGCAACTACAACTTCAAGTGCAAAGTCGCCGGCACCTACGACATCAGCTACAACGTCTACTCCCACATCATCACCATCAAATCGGCAGCCTAAAGAAAAAAGGGCGTGAGGCCGTTCTCCTCCTCACGCCCTTCCTTAGATCTTGCAATGGACCGAAGCCCCTTCCTCGTTTATGGAGGAAAGGGTCGTCTCAACCACCTTGGCGATCTTCGTTTCGCCAAAGCAATCCTTCCCTACATCCCCTTCCCTAAGGTAAGGCAGCAAGGCCGGATCCCGAACGTAGCAGCCTAACGGCTCTCTCTGATATTCGGCCAAGGAAGTAACGACGCGGACGTCGAAATGCTCTCGGAAATAGCTCATCAGTTCGGATGAGGCTACCGGTAGGCATACAAGCGTTTGCCCATCGTAACGGTCATAATCGTCGTAGATGACGTTGAAAAGCCAATCGCCTCCGACCAACGAATCGACCGAGATAAGAGGGATGAAAACGTTGTTCCCAACCTCCCGGAACCGTTCGGCCGACAAACCGATGGCGACGATGGCATCGACCATCGATCCATCCGGCAACGAGCCCGCCGGCTCTAAGCAAACGCGATACCCTTTCGCAAGAAAAGCCCTCGTCAATCGATCGGCGATAATCGATTTGTTTGCCAGGGGCAAGGCGGCCGTATCCATATCGAAGATCAAGGAAACCAAGCCGTGATGCCCGCTAGCCAACGAAGCGGCGGCCGGATTCTTGATGTAATGGTAAAGGTTGGCGAGCTGCAGGATCTTCTTCCGCTTCTCCTCGCCGATCTTCTGATCGGTCCGATTGTTCAATACGTAGGAAACGGTGGCGATGGAGACGCCGGCTTCCGCTGCCAATTCCTTAATCGTCACTCGTTTGCTAGCCATATTGTCCGTATCATAAACAAAAAAGGACGGAAATTGAATGAATACCCAAGCTCTCCTCCACATAAGCGAGTCCCCCTACGCCTCATTGGTATCGGAAAAAGATTTTTGCCTGCGGCTGCGCCTCGCCTCGGAGGATAAGGGTTTATCGGTCTATGCCCATTTCGGGGGGAAATACCCTTTCCCGACCAGCAGAGAGAAAATCCCGATGGCACTAGCTTACCTAGATTCGGAATTCGCCTATTTCGAAGCCATTATCCCCGTTAAGGACAAACGGCTGGCATATGTCTTCGAAATCGTCGAAAACGGCCAAAGCCATTTCTTCACCGAAAAAGGATTAACCGACCATTACGACTTCGCTTGCTCCTATAAGGATTTCTTCCAATTCCCCTACCTTCACCAAATCGACGTCCCCTCTTTGCCTTCTTGGCTGGAAGGGGCGTTCTTCTACCAAATATTCCCGGACCGCTTCAAACTTGGGGACAAAGGCAAGGACCTTTCATACGTTAATTTAGACTGGGGCGGCGCCCCGACCCCGCAGTCTTTTGCCGGCGGTGACTTAGAAGGAATAAGGGAGCGGTTGCCCTACCTCGCCTCGCTTGGGGTCAATGCCTTATACCTTACCCCGATCTTCCTTTCCCCTTCCTACCATAAATACGACATCGTCGATTATTTGAAAATTGATCCCCAACTAGGCGACGAAAAGACCTTGAAAAGGTTGATCGACGACGCTCATAAAGCGGGGATCCGCCTAGTATTAGACGCGGTGTTCAATCACCTTTCCTCCCAAAGCCTGTTCTTCCAAGACGCAGTGAAAAACGGCCGGAAATCGCCCTATTGGGATTGGTTCTTCGTCCACGGGGACCATATCGATCTCAATAAACCCAACTACGAGTATTTCTCCGTTTGCCCGTATATGCCCAAGCTGAACCCCGACTCATCGACCTGCGCCGCCTATTTGAAGAAAGTCGCCCTTCATTATTTGGACTTGGGGATCGATGGGTGGCGATTGGACGTCGCCGATGAAGTGAGCCATGAATTCTGGCGCGACTTCCGGAAAGCCATCAAATCCGCTTATCCGGAAGCCCTCATCCTCGGCGAGCATTGGCATAACCCTCACGCCTTTTTGAAAGGCGATGAGTTCGATGGGGTCATGAATTATCCGCTCACCTACGCCCTGGAAAGCTATTTGGCCTCCAAAAACAGCAACGCCAGACATTGCGCCTCGGAGATCAACCGGATATTCGCCAATATCCGCCCAAGCCAAATCCAGGGCAATCTCAACCTCCTCGATTCCCATGATACCTTCCGCTTCTACACCCTTTGCAAAGAGAACATCGACCTTTTGGAATGCGCTCTGGCGGCCCTGGTTTTCATGCCCGGATGCCCGGGGATTTATTACGGGACGGAAATACCTTTGCCTGGGAATTTCGATCCGGATTCCCGCCGCTGCTTCCCCCTTGACGGAGAAAAGCCGACCGCCCATTCCGAACTGCTGCGGAATTTAATCGCCATCCATACAAAACAAATCAGCCATCTCCGCAAATTCCGTTGTCAGGAAATAGAAGGGCTCCTCC
The DNA here is from genome assembly GCA_949296775.1 of uncultured bacterium. Lineage (GTDB taxonomy): Bacteria > Bacillota_I > Bacilli_A > RFN20 > CAG-826 > Alloenteromonas. Next base: position 90,774 of record CASFQA010000004.1, read on the forward strand.
GAATCGAAAGAAGCGAGGGAGGCCAAGGGCTAGAGCTTTATATAAACGCCACCGACCACCCGATCCAATTAAAAGGCGACGACCATCTTTTAGCCCATCGTTATGAATCCAATCACATTCAGCCAAACGGCTTTCTCATAAGGAGGTTGCAAAAATGAGAAAAACCCACACCATCTTCGCCGTCCTTTCCCTCCTCGCCCTCGCCTCTTGCGGCCCAAGCGAAGAGGGAACTTCCAGCTCGCCCGACAAAGGCAATGAAAGCGAAATAAAAGAAGCGACAGCCGACATGCCGGTTTTTGACCGCTTCGAGGGAGAGTTGGAACGGAACATCACCCTCCAGATATTGGAAAACGACACCGCCAAATCCTTAGGCTACCTTGACGAGCTGCTCGACGCTTTTAACGAAGAATACGCCGAGTATGGGATCAAGGCGGTCGACGCCAACATCGACCAATACTCCAACCTCGCCGAGGATGGCCCCTATGGTTATGGCCCCGATGTCCTCTATCAAGCCAACGACGTCATCATGAAATACGTCCGCGGGCGGCACGTCATGCCCTTGCCGACTTGGAACATCGAAGCCTATGAGCACTTCCCTGAGTCGGCCATCAACGCCTACAAAGGGATCGAATCGGGAGTCCGCTATTCCTTTGGGGTCCCCGTCAACGCCCAAGCCCCGATGCTTTTCTACCGGAAGGACATGGTCCCCGAAGGATCGGATGCCAACAACAACGGGATCCCCGACATGGTCGAAAGCTGGAATGCTTTATACAAATATTCGAAAGAAATCAATGCCGCCGATCCTTCGAAACGCGGCTATATGAAAGCCCTCTATGACGTCTATTTCTCCGCCGGTTATCTCTTCTCCTATGGAGCCTATGTCTTCGGAGACGACGGAACCAATCCCAATGACATCGGCTTTAACAAAGGGGAGGCCTGGAAGGGGGCTTGGATTATCCGCCAATTAGCGGAAATCATGGGTCCGACCTGCGTCGACGATTCAATCAACACCACCTGCTATGGCCAACTCGCCAGGGGCGAGATCTTCGCCACCATGACCACCCCGGACGTCACCAATAATTTCACCACCGAGATGGTCACCGAATACGTCGCCTCCGGACTAAGCGCCGCCGACGCCCAGCAGGCCGCGAAGGAAAACCTGGTTATCGCCGACTTACCCAAACTCCCCAAATCCGGCAATCTATAGGAAGAGAACCCGGAACTCATCGACATGAAAGCGATGGGCGGCATCAACGGCTACGCCATCTCCTCCTACACCAAATATCCGGTCGCCTGCTTAGCCTTCATCAACTTCGCCACCAGCTTCGAGATGAATCAGCTCCGCGAGACGATGCTTGGGGTCGCCCCGTGTCGGGACGACGTCGTCGCTGCGTCTGATTCGGCCATTTCGGAAAACGTCTACTCCCGGCTAGAGGACGGCCTCATCACCTTAATGCCATCCTTAAACGAAACCAGCCAAATCTGGACTCCGGGCGAAACGCTGAACAAAGACCTCGCCACCGACCCCAATCGCCCGGCATCTCAGCAAAAATACCACGACCAGGAAGATTATCAAACCGGCTTAGACGAAATGGTCAGGCAAATCCACGAAGCGATAACGACCTTGGCATGATTTTATGGAAAAGGAAAGCCGCGGGAAGAAAATAGTCCTGTCAATCGCCGATTATTTTCGCTCAATCCCCGCAAAAACGAAATCTTTCTTCCAAAAACAATGGATGAAGGCAAAATCGTTCGGCGCGAATATCGCTGACTTCTTTGCCCAATCGGATTGGAAGGTCCTCCTTTCCCTCCTCTTCTCTGGAGCGGGAAACATCGCCTATGGCCAATACGCCAAAGGCATCATGTTCCTTCTGCTTGAAGCCTTCTTCATAGTCTATATGGTTCTCTTAGGCGGGGACTATTTAGTCGGGCTCGTGACCCTAGGGACCAAAGAGTCCGATCCTTGGTCAGGGGTAGTCGGCGACAACTCGGTCGTCTTGATGCTCATGGGCATCTTGACCGTCTTCATAATCCTCTGCTTCCTCTTGCTTTACCTCAGCGGCTTACGGAGCGCCCTATCGGCAAGGCTAACCAAACTAAAGGGCCAAAAACCACGGACTTTCATGGAAGACGTCGCTTCCTTGGCGGGACGGAAATTCCCCTACGTCGCCCTTTTCGTCCCTTTGTTAGGGGTCATGGTCTTCTCGGTCATCCCCATCGTCATGATGATCCTCGTCGCCTTCACCAATTTCGGTGGGGAAATCGAAGTCCCGACCGACTTGGTCGATTACGTCGGGTTCGACAATTTCGCCACCATCTTCGGCGCCACCAACATCGGGACCACTTTCTTCAAGATATTTGGCTGGAACCTCGCCTGGGCCTTCCTCTCGACTTTCATCAACTATTTCTTAGGGTTGGGGTTGGCTTTGCTTTTATCCAAAAAATGCGTCAAGGGATCAGCTTTCTGGCGGGCTTTCCCGATCTTGGCCTATGCCATCCCCGGCTTCATCACCTTGATCGGCTTCAAGTTCATGTTCTCGACCATGGGCCCCATCAATTATTACCTAAGCGACGGGCATATGCACGATAGCAATATCATCGATTTCCTCGGCCTTGATTCGACTTGGTGGGCGCGGGGGATCGGGCTCTTCGTCAATGCCTGGCTCACGGTGCCGACGACCATGCTTTTGGCCACCGGGATCCTTTCCAATATCCAGAAAGACCTTTACGAGGCGGCGGATATCGATGGGGCCAGCAAAAGAAAACAATTCTTCGACATCACCTTGCCCTACGTCATTTTCGCCACCACCCCCACCCTCATCTCCCAATTCATCGGCAACTTCAACAACTTCGGAACCTTCTATTTCCTAAGAGGGGGAACCATAAGCGAGGGCTACTTCCTGGCTTCGGACACCGATCTATTGATCAATTGGCTCTATAATCTTTCCATCAGCAAGAACTTTTACGGCATCGGGGCCGCCATCTCCTTACTAATATTCATCATCACTTCAGCCATCTCGCTATTGGTCTATGTCCGAAGCGGTTCCTATAAGAAGGAGGACACTTACCGATGAAAGGCAAAACCAAAAAGATCATCGATGCCTTGATCACCTATTGTTTGCTGATCATCGTCGCCTTCATATTCCTCTTCCCCTGCCTCTGGCTTATCCTGGCCTCCTTTTCCTCGACGGGAAACCTCTATTCCATCCCTGGTTTCTTCCCTGAATCCTATTCCTTCAAGTCCTTCATCACCCTCTTCACCGACACGGCGATGTATGACTATCCGCGGTGGCTGCTCAATACCTTGATAATCGCGGTCTGCTCCTGCGTTTTATCCACCATCTTGGTCATCTTGACCGCCTACGTCATTTCCCGTTTCGAATTCAAAGCCCGGCGGCCCTTGATGAAAGGGGCATTGGTGCTGGGGATGTTCCCCTCCTTCATGTCGATGACCATCATTTACATCCTCATGACCCAATTCCAGCTGATCAACAACCTATTTGGCCTCATCGCCATCTATTCCTGCACCGCCCCGATGGGCTATTTGGTCCAAAAAGGGTTCTTCGACACCATCCCGACCTCGATCTATGAGGCGGCGCGAATCGACGGGGCCAACAACGTCCGGGTATTCCGCACCATCACGCTGCCCCTAGCCAAGCCGATGATCGTCTATACCGCCCTCACCAGCTTCACTTGGCCGTGGTCGGATTTCGTCTTGCCGAAAATCTTATTGAAAAACCGTGAGAATTGGACGGTCGCGGTTGGACTGATGAGTTTAGGCGAAACCGAATTCTCCCGCTTCGCCGCCGGGGCGGTCTTCATCGCCGTCCCCATCGTCGTTCTTTATTTCCTTCTTGTTAAGAATATGGTTTCCGGCTTAACGGCCGGGGCCGTGAAAGGATAAAACATATGGCCAAAATCAGATTGGAAAACGTCACCAAAGTCTACAAAGGCGGAGTCCGGGCGGTCTCCGATGCCTCCTTAGAAATCCACGATAAGGAATTCATCGTCTTCGTTGGCCCTTCAGGCTGCGGCAAATCGACGACCTTGAGGATGATCGCCGGCTTAGAGGAAATAACCTCCGGCAACATCTTCATCGGCGATACCTACGTCAACGATCTAGAGCCAAAAGACCGCAATATCGCCATGGTTTTCCAAAATTACGCCCTTTATCCCCATATGAGCGTCTACGAGAACCTAGCCTATTCGCTCCGTTGCCAGAAGGCCAAAAAGGAAGTCATCGAGGAAAAAGTCCATAAAGCGGCGACGATCCTCGGCATCGAAAACCTCTTAAAGCGGACCCCGCGGGAATTAAGCGGCGGCCAACGTCAACGGGTCGCCTTGGGCCGGGCCATAGTCCGCGAGCCCGCGGCCTTCCTTTTCGATGAGCCCCTTTCGAACCTCGACGCCAAACTTCGGGTGGCGATGCGGGCCGAGATATCCAAACTCCACCAAGATATCCAAACCACCTTCGTCTACGTCACCCACGACCAAACCGAGGCGATGACGATGGGGGATCGGATCGTGGTCATGAAAGACGGCCTCATCCAGCAAGTCGACACCCCGATGAACCTCTATGACCATCCGGGCAATATCTTCGTCGCCACCTTCTTAGGCAGCCCTCAAATGAACATCTTCGAAGGAACGATAGTCAAAAAGGGCGAGGAAAAGCACTTTATCTCCCTTGACGAATCGATCGATATCCTCATCCCCGATGTCGAGCTATGCCAGATTGATGAACGGCTCTACCCCCTCGAAGCCTATTTGGGCATCCGTCCAAACGACATCAAAATCGAAACCGCCGGATTCCCGGTCGAAATCGAATTGGTCGAGCGGCTCGGGGAACAGACCTTGGTCTACTTCCATCTTGGCGGACGGAAGGAATTCACCATCCTCTCCCTAGTCGAGCCCAACTCCTTAGCCAAAGGGGACAAAATCAAAGTCCGCTTCGACGTCGGCAAACTCCATCTTTTCGACAAAAAGAGCGAGAAAAACCTAAGCAACGCCGTACCCATCATCGAAATGGAGATCGAAAAAGCCAACTTGACCGCGAACGAAAAAGCCCAATTGGATAAACGGCTCATCAACCAATCGCGCCCGAAGTCCATCGCCTTCTTGGCCAGCAACGTCAAAACCGAAGCAGAGGAAAACGCCCACCGTTTCACCGTCAAAGTGGAGGGAGAGAAGGATTATGGGGATAGGAAAACCTATTACGGGCGCGACGAAAGCCTGACCATCATCCCCTTTCTTACCGATAAGCCCTTCAGAAAAGGCCAGAAAGTCGACCTCTACGTCCAGCTCGATCACCTTAACTACACCGATGAGGAGGGCGAAAGGATAAGCGACGATGAGCCGGTAAACGATCATGTCTATCCCGCCACCCTTACCTTCCGTCCCCGCGGCTGCTTCTTATCCGAAGCCGAGCTCCACAACGACGAAAAGTGTTACAAGACCATCCGCTCGGTCCGATTGGGGAAGAAGACGCTTCTTCACCTCGAAGGGGCGGAAACCAAGCAGAAACTCCTTTACCTCGTCGATTCCAGCGACCTTATCTACTCCTCCCTCCCCATCTACATGCGGAAGAAAAGGAAAAACGGGAAATAAAGGCCTTCAGTCGGCTTAACCCATAGGCAAAGTCCAACCGATAGGAAACCTTCGGTATTTTTCTATTTTGTTTCCATCGGGAAAAGGCTTGTTCTAATATGTAGTCACCATGAATAAACAAGTCATATTCCATTTAAGCGAGTCCCCCTACTCCTACCCCACCTCCCAGGACACTTTCTTCTTCCGCCTGCGGATGGCCAAAGAAGACAAAGACCTCAAGGTAACCGTCTATTACGGAAACAAGTTCTTCCTCCGGGAAATGAAGCAGCCGGCCGTCATGAAGCCAGCCCGGACCGATGAGAACTTCGTCTACTTCGAAGCCGAGGTCAAATTAAACGACAACCGGGTCGGCTACGTCTTCGAGATCGAGGAAGACGGCCATACCTATTACTACAACGAAGCCGGGTTGCTCGATAGTTACGATTATCACGATTGCTACAAGGATTTCTTTGAGTATTCCTCCGTCCACCCCGAGGACATCGGCGACTCCCCCGCTTGGTGCAAAAACGCGGTATTTTACCAAATATTCCCCGACCGCTTCCGGATGGGCGACAAGCATAAGGACACCTCCTACATCACCATGGGCTGGTACGATAAGCCGACGCCCCGCGACTTCGCCGGCGGCGACCTCCGGGGGATCATCGAAAGCTTGGATTACCTGGAAAGCCTCGGCATCAACGCCATCTACCTGACTCCGATCTTCAAATCCAACAGCAACCATAAATACGACACCTTGGATTACTTCCAGATCGACCCCCATTTCGGCAGCCTCGACGATTTCAAGGAACTGGTGAAGAAAGCCCATGAACATGGCATCCGCCTCGTCCTCGACGCCGTCTTCAACCACATGTCCTTCTTCGCTCCCCAATTCCAAGACGCCATCAAAAACGGCAAGAAATCACCTTATTGGAACTGGTTTTACATCCATGGGGACGAAGTCGATCCCAAGAAGCCCAACTACTGGACGTTCTCCATCGGCCGTTATATGCCCAAAATCAACGTCACCAACCCGGAAACCGAGGCTTACCTCAATTCCATCGTCTTCCGTTACCTCGAGCTCGGGATCGACGGCTGGCGGTTCGACGTCGGCGACGAGATCTCCCATTCCTATTGGAGGCAGTTACGGACCAAGGTCAAAGCCAAATACCCGGAGGCTTTGCTATTGGGCGAGCATTGGCATAACGCCCATTCCTTCCTTCGGGGCGATGAGTTCGACGGGGTCATGAATTACCCGGTCACCTATGCCATCTACGACTATTTGATCTACCGAAGGTTCTCCGCCCAGAAAGAAGCCGATACGTTGAATCGCCTTTACACCAACTACCGGATCCAGGCCACCATGGCTTGCCTGAACCTCCTCGATAGCCACGATACCCACCGCTTCCTCAACCTCGCCAACCAAAACGTCGATATCCTCGAATGCGCCATCGCCGTCCTTTTCTTCGTCCCGGGCATGAGTTGCCTCTATTACGGGACCGAGATCCCGATGGATGGGGCCTTCGATCCCGACTGCCGGCGGGGCTTCCCCTACGAAGAGGCGATCAAAGGCAGCCCCCATCAAGACTTGATAAAACAGCTTATCGAGATCCGGAAGACCCCGGATTTGGGCTCGACCGATTTCTTAGCCGCGGAAGAAAACGATTTGTTGGTCATCAAACGGGGAGGCACGTATTTATACGTCAACGCCACCGACCGACCGATCGAGAAGAAAGGCAAGGTCATTTGCTCGCATAATTACCAAGATGGCGTCATTAATCCCAACGGCTTCGCCATCATAAAATAGCCTTGCCTCGTCTAACCCACTTCTTGGAAAAGCCGCCTATACCAATCTCTAGGTACGGCCGAAAAGGCTATTTTCCGCCAAAAAACGCGTAATTCCCTTATAAACGACGCGTTTTTCGCTATTCGTTCCAGATCTATCGGCCTTCTTCCCTTTTGAAGCGAAAAGAAATTTCTTATTTTGTTTCCAAATGGAAAATGGTTGTTCTAATATGTGCCTGCTATGAATAAATACGCGATATTCCATTTAAGCGAGTCCCCCTACTCCTACCCCACCTCCCAGGACACTTTCTTCTTCCGTCTGCGGATGGCCAAGGAAGACAGAGACCTTAAGGTCACCGTCTATTACGGCAACAAGTTCTTCCTGCCGAAAATGAAGAAGCCGGCCGTCATGAAGCCGGAAAGGGAGGACGAGAACTTCGTCTATTTTGAGGTCGAGGTCCCGCTTTACGACAACCGGGTCGGCTACGTCTTCGAGATCGAGGAAGGCGGCCATACCTACTATTACACCGAGGCCGGATTGCTCGATAGCTACGACTATGCCCTTTGCGAAGACGATTACTTCGAATACTCCTCCGTCCACCCCGAGGACATCGGCGACTCCCCCGCTTGGTGCAAATCCGCCGTCTTCTATCAGATCTTCCCCGAACGGTTCCGGATGGGCAATAAGAACAAAGACCTTTCCTACATCACCATGGGTTGGGATAAAAAGCCCCAATACCAAGACTTCGCCGGCGGCGACCTCCGGGGGATCATCGAAAGCTTGGATTACCTGGAAAGCCTCGGCATCAACGCCATCTACCTGACCCCGATCTTCAAGGCCAACACCGCCCATAAATACGATACCGTCGATTATTTCGACATCGATCCCCATTTCGGGAACCTCGATGACCTGAAGGAATTGATCAGGAAAGCCCATGAGCATGGCATCCGCCTCGTCCTCGACGCCGTCTTCAACCACATGTCCTTCCTTGCCCCCCAATTCCAAGACGTGGTCAAGCACGGCCAAGACTCCCCCTACTGGGACTGGTTTTATATCCATGGCGATAAAGTCGATTTGGAAAAGGCCAACTACTGGACTTTCTCCTTAGCCAAATACCTGCCGAAGATCAACGTCGCCAATCCGGCGGCCGAAGAGTATTTCAACTCGATCGTCTTCCGTTACCTCGAGCTCGGGATCGACGGCTGGCGGTTCGACGTCGGCGACGAGATCTCCCATTCCTATTGGAGGCAGTTACGAACCAAGGTCAAAGCCAAATACCCGGAGGCTTTGCTATTGGGCGAGCATTGGCACAACGCCCATTCCTTCCTTCGGGGCGATGAGTTCGACGGGGTCATGAATTACCCGGTCCTCCACGCCATCCATGAATTCGCCTTAAAGAAAAACTACGACGCGAAAAAAGAAGCCGCCGTCTTAAACCGCCTTTACACCAATTACCGGATCCAGGCGACGATGGCTAACCTCAATATGCTCGATACCCATGATACCAAGAGGTATTTCAACCAAGCGGGGAACAACCTCGATATCCTCGAGCTCAGCTTGGCCATCCTCTTCTTCGCCCCCGGCATGAGCTGCCTCTACTACGGGACCGAGATCCCGATGAACCAAGGGGAGGACGGGGATCCGCGAATGGGTTTCCCCTACGAAGAGGCCCTCAAAGGCAGCCCCCATCAGGATTTGCTTAAGCAGCTGATCAAAATCCGGAAAACCCCCGACTTATCCTCGACCGATTTCCACGCCTATGAGGAAAACGGTTTGATGGTCATCAAACGGGGTGATACTTATCTATACGCCAACGGGACCGATAAGCCGATAAAGAAAGAGGGGAACGTCATCTGCTCCCATAATTACGCCGATGGGCAAATCGCCCCCAACGGCTTCGTCATCATCCGCTAACCTGGAATTAGCCAAAAAGCCCGCAAAATCCATTCATTGGACGCGGGTTTTCTTTTGCTTTCCCGTTCTCGCTTGGACAAGGATAATGAATTTTCTTGCAATTTCCCCAAAACTCGACAAAATTCTTTCGCCACAAAGGAGGCTTTGGGCATGAAAACCTACCGCTTAGCTTACGCCTTGCTCCCGCTATTAGTCTTGACTGGATGCCAACCGGAAAGCCAAAGTTCCACTCTAGAAGAATCCACCCCGCCGATCCAAGTCGATTACGACGGCCCCTCGGCCCGGATCGAAATCTTCCGCGAGTCGACGGAAGAGCCCGACGAATGCTATATCGACCCGCGGAACGTGACCCTCACCCAATCCTATTCGTCCTTATCCGGGATTCTCTCCAACAACCAATCGGTCTGCCCATCCATCGGCGAGGTCAGCCTGCTGGTCATCCCGGTCCATCTGCCGGGGGAGACGCATAACACCGCCCAGGTCCGTTCCGACATCGAGAAGGCTTTCTTCGGCAAAGAAGGCGATAGTCGGCTCGGCTACCCCTCCTTATCCTCTTTCTACCAGACTTCCTCTTTCGGCAAATTGCGATTCCAAGGGAAGGTCACCGACTGGTTCGACGTGGCCGAGCATACCGATATCCTCGATTCGAGCCTGCTTAGCACCGACGGCACCTCGCCCTATTCCGTCCAGACGATCCTCCGCGAGGCCGTCGACTGGGCCATCTCGACCCAAGGGATCGACATCGACGATTACGATTACAACGACGACGGCTATATCGACGGGGTTTGGCTCGTCTACGATAAGCTCGACACCTATACCGAGAACGCGATAAAGGGCACCACCGACTTCAACAACGTCTTCTGGAACATGTCGAGTTGCGATTACGACGCCTACAAAGACGAGGCGGAGATCGAGCGGCAGCTCGGATGGAGACGGGGGACCTCGGCTTTCTCCTGGGCTTCCTTCTCCTCCCTCTATACCCCCTACGCCGATTACGATGGCGATATCCCCGACCTAAGCGATCTTTCCTCCATCCCGGTTAGCTCCCACACCTTCGTCCACGAGACCGGTCACCTGCTGGGGCTGGAGGACTATTACGCGATCGACTCGGCGGCTTATCGCCCGGCGGGCCAATTCACGATGATGGACCAAAACGTCGGGGACTTCGATTCCTATTCGAAGATGGTCCTCGGCTGGGTCACCCCCTACGTCGCCTATGGCCCTTCCTCGATCGAGCTCCTCTCCCGCTTCCACGACGACAAGCAAGTCATCGTCGTCCCCGCCGATTACGCCTCGATCAATGACGAGGTCGAGCGGCAAACCGCGCTCGGCGTGGCTAGCGAGGACATCAAAATCGAATTCAACCCCTTCTCGGAATACCTCCTCCTCGACCTTTATTCTCCCGAATCGCTGGATGAGCTCGATATACTCCGCGTCCCCCACGACCGGAGACCCGGCCCCTCGGAAACCGGGGTCCGCCTCTATCACGTCGATTCCCGGCTATTCCGGTTCACCGTCATCGCCGTCGGCTCCTACACCGACATCATCTTCGATCCCGATGACTACCTTTACGAAGGCGGGGAGCTTCGGAACAACGAATACGCGGCTCTCATCGTCACCAATTCCGTCGGCACCGGCAACATCGACATCGACTCCTACCTCGGGGAGCGGCTCGGCATCTCCTTCAACGCCTTCGACCAGCTCCGCCTCATCCCCGCCGACGGGTTCGACGACTATTCCTTGGGGCAGCCGATGGACGGCGACGACCTCTTCCAAGCCGGGGACAAGTTCGACATCAAGCAATTCGGGATGGTCTTCTTCTCCGATTACCGCTTCAACTCGGGGAACAACCTGCCTTTCGCCATAGAGATAACCGACCTCCAGGAGGGAGAATAATGAAACGCTATCTATCCTTATTGCTTCCCTTTTTCCTTCTATCCGCCTGCGAGAGCGCCGGCTCCTCGAGTTCATCCGTCCCTCTCCCCCGCCCTTCCGATTCCGCCCGGATCGCCATATCCGGAAGAACGGAAAGCGCGACCTTCGCTCCTAACGAGACCAAGATCAAGGACACCCTCCACTCGATCGAGGACGATCTCCATTACAACACCCAGTTCCTCCCAAGCGTCGGCGAGGTCAATATCCTCGTCATCCCCGTCTTGATCCCCGGCTATGCCGATTTCCCGCTCGCCGGCTTCCCGGAGCAAACGGGGGAGGCGGAACGGCTAGCCAAGGTCAAAGACGATATCCAGACCGCCTTCTTTGGCGAAGAGGAGGAGACGGGATTCCATTCGGTCGCCTCCTATTACGAGCAATCCTCCAACGGACTACTCCGCCTCGGCGGGGAAGTCACCGACTGGTTCGACGTCCAAGCGGAAATGGGCATTTCCTCAGCCGCGGAAATCACCATCGGCCTGACCTACGACCTCGCCCAGGCCGCGGTCGAATGGGCTTTCGGCGAGCAAGGCTACGTCCCGGCCAATTTCGATTCCGACCAAGACGGGTTCTTCGACGGCATCTGGCTCGTCTACTCGGCCGAGGACTATACCCACGACGGCCCCTATACCGACGATCGGAATTACTGGGCCTACACCAGCTGGGGCAACCAGGACAAGGAAGGGGATCCGAACCGGAACCTCTACTATTACAACCTTTTCGGCTGGGCATCCTACGATTTCCTCTACGAAGGCTACGGCCCACAGGGGATCGATGCCCACACCTACATCCACGAGACCGGCCACTTCCTCGGCCTCAACGACTATTATTCCGATCGGCTTATGTATAACCCGGTCGGGAAGATCGACATGATGGACGGCAATATCGGCGACCTCAACTCCTATTCCAAATTGCTCCTTGGCTGGACCAAGCCCTATTTGGTCTATGGCAACGCCGAAATCGACCTCTGGCCAAGCGAGGAGGAAAACCAGTGCATCGTGGTTATGCCTGACGGAGCCGAGCCTTCCGCGGAATTCGACCCCTTCTCGGAATACCTCCTTCTCGATCTATATTCCCCCGTCGGCCTCGCCGCGAAGGAAATCGCCTCCCCGATCCCCGACCGGCCGAAGCTAGTCGATAAAGCCGGGGTAAGGATCTACCACGTCGACTATCGGCGGTTCAAAACCCGTTATGACGAGGAAATCGGCGATTATCTGACCGTCGAGGACGATGGCGAGCCGTTGGAAGAGGGCGAGCATTACATCCTCCCCCTTTCCAATTCCATCGGGTTCAACCAATACCACACCGCCCTCAACCTCGAGCCAACCGTCTATCCCTACGACGAGATCCGGCTCATCGAGGCCGACGGGGAGAACACCTTCTCCTCCGGCGGCTACCAGATCGAGTCGACCTATTTCGGGCAAGGGGACGAATTCGCGATGGCCGATTACCCCGATTTCTTCCTCAATGCCCCATTGCTCGACGCCGGGCAATCCCTAAGCGGGAAAATCGCCATCGAGAGCCTAACGGAGGTAAGGATATGAAAAAATCGGTTTTCGCTTTCGCCCTGCTTTCTCTAGTTTCTTGCGGACCGGCGGAAAGCACCCCCGGCTCCAGTTCCTCCTTGCCACCCTCCGAGTCGATCGGGGGCGGGCAAGTCGACACCGGGTCCGACTACGACCAGACCGACATCTCGGCCTTGAGGGAATCAATCGTCAGATTGTCCACCACCCGGAAGTACCGCTACGCCACCGAATACCGTTGCCTCGGCATCGAAAGCGACGTCGTCGACTATTACGGCGAGCATTATTTCTACGAGGACAACCTGACCGACCCCGACGCCTCCTTCGGATTGGCCGAGGAAGCAAGCGGGGATGCCCGCCCGGTGTTCCGCTTCTACGTCGAAGGCGAGCAATGCCTCCCCTCCCTTTACCAATACACCACCCTCTCGGGCGATTTGGCCCCGATGGAGGAGGTATTCGGCCCCTTTGGGGTGGCCGGGCTCCACAACTTCTACCAAGAGGCCCTCGACGAGCTGACCGGCATCGCCGTCGACGACGACGAATTCCTCATCACCTCCTCCTCGACCTACACCATCTTCCAATACATGACCCAGATCGGGTCGGGGATCGCCTCGATCATGGCCGAATGCCGTTATCGGATCGTCAACCCGTCGACTAACGAAGTCGAGATCACCATCGGGCTCGGGGACGAGGGGTATATCAAGTCGACCTTGACCCCCATGTCGGAGCTGCCGTTCGATTACATCGACCAGGGGCTAACGGACGGGTCGCTATCCGGAATCGCCTATTACCCGGAGGTGGCCGAGGCCTTCGAGGTCGATTTGGCCGCCGACAACTACTCCTTCTCCTTCCAGATCGAGGAAGAGGGGACCATTTCCCCCGGGACTTTCGTCGCCAAGCTCTGCCAAGGCTATTTCCTCGTCGATTACCTCGACCAATATAACGACGAGTACACCGACTTCGGCTTCGCCCTTTTCCCGTCGAACGTCGCCGTTCCCTTGGAGGATATCGGCGAGGACGGGGAATACGTCCCCCTCTCGAATAGCAGCCTCCCCTACTCGGCCTGCTACGACTTCGACCTCGATTCGGACGGCAAAGTCCATTTCCGCTCGCTCATCGGCCCGAACCAGACCGATGACCTCAAGTTCATCGAGGTCCCGACCAAAGCCGACTTGGAAAACCTTTCCCCCGACCAATTGGGCGAGCAATACCTTTACATCGTCAAAGACGAGAACTACGCCTACCAATACCGCCAGCTAAGCGGGAGTAGCGAGGAATACGGCTTCGTCGCCTATAGCCAATGGTACGACACGGTCGGCGACTTCTACATCGACAATAGCAGCGCCACCTTCTACGCCTCCTCGTCGATGATCGGAAGCCTGGCCCGTTATTACCTCGAGAAGGAAGAGGATGGGGTGTATTTCACCACCGATTCCTCTTTCGTCTCCCAGCTCGCCGCCAGTTTGTTCGGCTGGGGGTATATCCCCGGCACTTCCTGGCGAAGCTATGCCGAGAAAGCGATCGTCGAGATCAAGGAAGAGGGGATCGACATAAGCTTGGAGGTCCCCCGCCCCAACGGGGCCGGGACCACCGTCCTCAAGATGATGATCGAGGACATCGGGACGACCGAGATCCCCGCGGTCGCGGAAGAATACGCCCGCTTGACGGAGGGACAATTATGAAACGCTTGATTTTGCTTGCCGCCAGCCTGCTTTTGCTGCCTTCTTGCGCCGACTCCGCGAGCAGCCCCGCCTCGAGCGAGGAATCGACCCCGGTTTCTTCCGTCTCGACCACGGAGCCCTTTGTCCCGAAGGGCGACCTCCAAAAGGTTTTCGCCTCCCTCCAGCAAGGCAATTTCTCGGTTGAGTACACCCTCTCCTACGCCTCATTGGATCACGACGGGTCCCAAGAAGCGAAATACACCGAATACGCCATCGAGACCGATGGGTTCTACGGGTTCAACGCCGTCGCCCAAGGGGACCATTCCATCTTCCCTTATCATCGGGAAAACGGGACTATCCACTCCCTCGCCCCGGTTCTTAACCCCAATTCCGGGCTCCGTTACGAGCAGCTTGCCGATTACCGGACGACTTTCCGCGACTTCGACTTGTCATATCTCCCGACCGAGCCCGACGACGACGGCTTTTACACCTACGCCTACGGGCAAAACGAGAGCAACGACGCCATAATCAATTCCCTGGTCATGCTCTATTCAAGCGGTTCCCTTAACCCAAGCTCGGTCCGCTTCCAGGTCATCGGCAATTCGCTAATCGCCCACGGAATCGGGCTAGTCTACGGGGAAGGGATCCAAGACGAGGTGAAAGCCAATTTCATGCAAATCGGGACAACCGAGATCAATGACGTCAAGGGGTTCCTCGAGGAAGGGGGGACGGCCAAAGACTACGTCTCCGACCGATTCGTCGCTTTCCTTCTCCCCTACTTCCTCAGCCAAAACTTCGCCATCGACGTCGATTTGTCATCGGTCAATTCCGCCTCTTTGCCGACCCGGAGCTACCACAAGCTATTCACCCCGGAATCGGAATATTCCTACGCCGAGCGATTCGACGACGGGACGGGGTATGTCCAATACATGGGGGTCGTCTCGCAATTTAGCGTCGACGCGGAAGGGCAGGTCGAGTTCGGGGCCATCGCCCAAGCCGATACCTCCGGCACCCCGATGACCGATCTTTGGGCCGAGGAAATCGGGCAAAGCTTCCTTTCCCTTAACCCGGCCAACCTGCTCGGCTACCAGAGCAGCGAAAACGGCATTACCTCCTACCATTTGGAGGATACCCAATTCATCAGCGCCCTCGCCAACCTCGGCAACGTCGGCTATTCCGATGCCTATTACGTCGACGAGGTCATCCTGACCGTCGACGACTGGGAAAAGGGCGAATTCACCGCCGAGTTCCCCTATTACAACCTCTCGACCCACCAAGACCTCGGGTCGGCTTTCCTTTCCTTCCATTCGCTTGGCCAGGCCATCAACCAGCCGGTCGCGGATCTGCTAAACGAAGGCGACGACCCAAGTAGCCAAACAAAAGGGCAACTGCAACAAGCCCTCGATCTTTTCTCCACCCACTCCTACCGCCAATACGCCGTCTCGGACTATTCGCTGGTCGAATACGCCTACCAGCCTTCCTACGCCTACTACCGTTACGTCACCGATGCGCCGGATACCGGGGAAGGCTACCTACTCGACCATGACGGAACGCTGAAAGGGTTCACCTTGGAGGAAGGGAGCCTAACGATCGGCAACCAAGCCAGCGGTGAGCTTCCCGGGACCGGGCCGACCTACGGGGACGATTCCGACTTCGCCTATTTCTCCGCCCCGACCGTTTATTCCGCCTCCCAAGTCGAACAGACCAAGACCCTCGCCGCCCGGGAGGCCCTCCTCGATGCCGATAACTATTCGCTGTATCGGCAATACGGCAGCACCACTTGGTCGATACAGGACGACGCCGTCCTCGAATGGGCCAACGCCTACTTCGAGCCGATCATCTCCGCCTACGGGTTCCGCGGGGTCAACCGGCTGGGGTTCGTCTTCCATCTAGCCGAGGAAGATGAGCCCACCGCCCTCAACAAGCTGACCTTCTATCTTTATACCTACGATAATAGCGGCGAGGTGTATTTCACCACCTTCCCCTACTTCGACCTCGGCGGGGACGGGATCGCGCCCATTGACGAGTATCTTTCCCCCACCCAAGACGTCGTCCAATAGTCATTAAATCAGGGTTTGGTCCGCTTCTGGGGGTAGGCGGCGCCTGGCAAGGCGAAATCAAAAAACCCTAAAAATTCGATTGACATATTTCCAACCACCATTTCAATTAAAAAAGCGTAGCAACGGAAAGGAAAAAATCCGATGAAAAAGAAGAACATCCTGCTGTTAGCCCTCCTCTCGCCCCTGGCCTTGTTTGGGTGCGACCAGATGAGGACATCCTCTTCCACCACTCCCGCCGATACCGGCGAGAGCACCCCGGTCGAAACCGAGGAAACCACGCCCGGCTCGTCCACCACGACCGGGGAAACGACGACCCCGATAACCATCGGCGAAGTCGCCATCAACGGCCCGACCGCGGTCGACGTCGGGGATTCGATCACCTTGACCGCCGGGGTCGAGGGCGACCCGGAAAACGAAGTCGATTGGCGGAGCGAAAACGAAGCTGTCGCGAGTGTCGATTCGAATGGTAAAGTGACCGGGATCGCCCCCGGGACGGCGGAAATCGTCGCCACCTCGGTCAAAGACCCGAGCAAATCGGCCAGCTGGACCATTAATGTCTCCGCCAAGCTCAACACCCCGAGCAAGATCACCCTCTCATTGACCGGGGAGGAAGTCGATTTCGACGAGGAAGCGAAGGTTTACGTCGTCGAGGTGTATTCCGAATTCGACCTCCGTTACGAGCTCGACGTCGAGAACCCGGTCCCGCCCAATGGCGAGGTCATTTACCGCCTATTGCCGGACGAGAACCAGCTTTCCTACGAAGCCTACGTCGATATCGACGCCAAAACCGGCCATGGCGAGGTCTTGATGCCGCTTGAGGACACGATCCTCTCGGTCCAGGTGTCCTATCCCTTGACCGAAGGCAACGTCTTATACGGCGAAGCCAAGCTTCGGATCAAAGACAGCAACCAGGAAATGATCGAAGCCCTTTTGCCGGAACTAGAGACGGCGAAAGCGAAAGAGAAGGAGGAAGCGGTCAGCGCGCAAATCAAGCGTTATAGCCAAGCGACCGCGACCACCTACGAAAACGGGGTCGCCAAGGAAAGCAAAACGACTTCCGACAAGACCATCGAATACGATTATTACCAGAACGCGGCCTACTCCTCCGTCTCCGCCCCCTATTCCGACCAATACGGGTCGGGGCTCAAAACCACCAAGGGGTACGCCGGCATCCAAAACGGCAAGTTCTACAACTTCGACTACACCTCCAACTACGGCTACACCACCGTCGGGACGGTCCACGCCAAGGGGGCGGAGGATGATTACGCCGCCCAGGCCGGCTTGCCCTACGACCCGGAAACCGCCTCCTACGGGGTGATCGCCAACGTCATCGACATGGTAAGCGGCGAGGATTACCTCGGCTTGCCGACCTTCGGGGACGAATCGGCCCGCCGGGAAGCCGTCATCCGCCGGGTGGGCGATGTCGTCACCCTTTCCTCGACTTACGAATCCGCCGATATCGCCTCCAAGCGGGATAACGCCGTCAATTTGACCTTGGTCTACGACCAGAGCGACCGGCTCACCTACTACCGGTTCGCCTCCGTTATCATCGAAGACGGGGAAGCCACCGACTCGATCCTCGAGGAAGGGAACCTCTCCTACGGGACTAAAAACGCCGGGACCGGGGATATCGACGTCGCCTCCCTCCTGGTCACCAATTTGACCGAGTACAACATGCAAGGGCAAAAAGGCAGCAACGGGGAATACGATTTCACCGATGCGACCCGTTATTACCCCGCCTCGAGCAGGCCCTCGCAAGAGGAATACGAAGGGAAGACCTACAACTCGTACAGCATGGACCCGACCATGACCTACGCCTTCAGGCTGTACGGGGGGACCGGGTCGATCGCCCTTGATGACATCACGGTCACGGTCACCCCGATCGAATACACCATCCTCGGCAACGAGGAGAAAGGGGAGGAAGACACCACCCCGGACATCCCCCAGCCGGTCTGCACCGTCGATGAGCTCGCCGACGGGATCTATACCGCCTCCAACGCCTTCACCGTCAATGGCAACGCCGTCAAAGGGAAGTCGCTGGTCCACTTCCTCACCAGCAAAGGGGTCGAGCATTCCTTCATCATCAACTACACCGACTTCGGGGTCCCGACCTCGCTCCGGGTCGACCTCCCGACCTATCCGGCGCTGTCCATCCGGGTCGGCGAGGCCACCGATCGCTTCTTCATCAACGCCACTCCCGACACCACGACCTACGAGTTCGCCCTCGAGGTCCGGGACGCCACCACCTTATCCCCGGTCGAGGACGCCTTGCTCCTCCGCCGCCCATCCGACGACATCTACGGCAACACCGGCTACGTCATCGAAGGGATGAAGGAAGGGAATTACCAATTCCGGATCGGCTTTGCCGATTATCCGGAGGAGGAAAGCCTCAAGTCGAGCTGGTATTCGATTTCCGTCTCCGCCCCGCTCACCGACGCGGACATCGAGCAGAACATCCTCTCGAAGACCTTCGATTACGAATACGCCACCCCGAACATGGGCGTGAGCCTGGCCTTCGATACCGCCGATAAAACCGTCACCATCACCCAAACCAATTACGGGGTCGTCTTCGTCGACACGACCGGCTATGATTTGACCGACGGGGTGTTGAAGCTTACCGGCGGGACCGCCATCGACGGGCTCGAGGGGACGTATTTGCAACTTGGCACCAACGTGACCGAAGGCGACAATTCCAGCGGGCGGAACAACCCGACCTTCGGTTATATCCAAACCGGGGTCGAGCTCGAGATCGCCGCCGATTTGAAGTCCTTCACCCTCCCGGCCGCAAGCTATGGTTATACCTACTTCAACCCGGTGAAGTTCAACGTCTATCAGGATCCCTGGGACAAGTTCGACTGGAACGAGGCCTACTACCAATACCAGGACGGGGAAGGGAACTACCAATACCTCTACGTCGCCCTTTCCCTTGACGAGGACCACACCGGCGGGACCTTCACCTTCTTGGATTACCAGACCCGGGAAGAGATCGGGAGCGCCCGCTTCGACTGCGTGATCGAGGGGAACTCGATCACCATCTCCTCCCTAGTCGAGACCGGGACCTCGATCACCGCCAATTGGGACCCGACCTTGACCGGCACCTTGAACGATTACGGGACCTCGGGCAATCTATCCATCATCGTCAACTCGGCGAATTACACGCGATTGAGCTTCAACGCCTATTGATTGAGAAAAAGGCTGGGAACAAATCCCAGCCTTTTTCCTTTGCCCTAGTTCAAAATGAAGGGGAAAGCCATTGATCAAAACAAAAAAATGCCGATAACTCGTCACTAATTCGATTTGCATTTGGAAAACGCCTTAAATGCCCTCAAAATTAGAAAGCGAACGTCTCTAATGCCTAATAAATAGGTTAATCTTCCTTTTTAGAAATTATTTCCCAGTGTCTTGTTTTCGATGGTCCAACGAAATGAATGTCTTTGGATTTCGACAATTCCCTCTCTATTGTTGCTTTTGACACGCCTATTCGTTCTGCTATTTGTCTTCTTGTTATTCTTGGATTTTCATTTATTAGGTTAATCATTTTCTCTCGAATAGAAGATTTTTGAGCATCATTTTGAGCATCAATGGTATCA
>CASFQA010000005.1 GCA_949296775.1 uncultured bacterium
GTACTGCCTGAACTCGCTATGAGTCAGACAACTTTCTCCTTAGAAAGGAGGTGATCCATCCCCACGTTCCCGTAGGGATACCTTGTTACGACTTAACCCCAATCAGCGGCCCTGCCCTAGACGGCTCCCCCCTTGCGGTTGGGACACCGGCTTCAAGCATTGCCACCTCTCATGGTTTGACGGGCGGTGTGTACAAACCCCGGGAACGTATTCACCGCGGCATGCTGATCCGCGATTACTAGTAATTCCGCCTTCGTGGAGTCGAATTGCAGACTCCAGTCTGAACTGAGACCGCCTTTATGGGATTGCCTCCCCCTCGCGGGTTCGGAACTCTTTGTAACGGCCATTGTAGCACGTGTGTAGCCCAGAACATAAGGGGCATGCTGATTTGACGTCATCCCCACCTTCCTCCGATTTACATCGGCAGTCTCGCTAGGGTACCCAACTGAATGATGGTAACTAGCGACAAGGGTTGCGCTCGTTGCGGGACTTAACCCAACATCTCACGACACGAGCTGACGACAACCATGCACCACCTGTGTGAGTCCGTATATCTCCCTGATTCCAGGGCCTTGGGCTCCATGTCAAGTTCTGGTAAGGTTTTCCGCGTAGCGTCGAATTAAACCACATGCTCCACTACTTGTGCGGGGTCCCGTCAATTCCTTTAAGTTTCAGTCTTGCGACCGTACTTCCCAGGCGGATGACTTAATGCGTTAGCTTCACCACTCCCTAACGGGAATAGTTAGTCATCATCGTTTACGGCGTGGACTACTAGGGTATCTAATCCTATTTGCTCCCCACGCTTTCGTGACTGAGCGTCAGTGCAGTGCTGGTAAGCCGCCTTCGCCACTGGTGTTCTTCCATATATCTACGCATTTCACCGCTACACATGGAGTTCCGCTTACCTCTCACGCACTCTAGCTCGGAAGTTTCCAAGGCTGTATGGGGTTAAGCCCCACGCTTTCACCTCAGACTATCCGTGCCGCCTGCTCACTCTTTACGCCCAATAATTCCGGATAACGCTCGTGACCTACGTATTACCGCGGCTGCTGGCACGTAGTTAGCCGTCACTTTCTGGCGGCTCCCATTTCCTGAAGCGGCCGTTCGTCCCTCGTAACAGAGCTTTACAATCCAGAGGACCTTCATCACTCACGCGGCGTTGCTCGGTCAGGCTTTCGCCCATTGCCGAAAACTCCCTACTGCTGCCTCCCGTAGGAGTATGGGCCGTGTCTCAGTCCCATTGTGGCCGGTCACCCTCTCAGGTCGGCTACACATCCTCGCCTTGGTGGGCTGTTATCTCACCAACAAGCTAATGTGCCGCAGGTCCATCTAAGAGCGTCGCCGTGAAGCGACTTTCATACGCACGGCATGCGCCGCGCGCCGTTATCCGGTATTAGCCAAGCTTTCGCCTGGGTATCCCAAACTCAAAGGCAGGTTACCTACGTGTTACTCACCCGTTCGCCGCTAGGGGATTGCTCCCCCCGCTCGACTTGCATGTATTAGGCACGCCGCCAGCGTTCATCCTGAGCCAGGATCAAACTCTCAATAAAGTTATAATTTGATCTAGTTCAATTTGAATTATCTGGTTTCGTTTGATTACTTATTTAAATAAGGAATCGACGTTAAGTGTTTGTTGTCTTATCTGTCTAGTTTTCAAAGATCAGCAGCACACCGGGCTCTCGCCGTTCCCTCTCGGGAAGTTGTGTGCTCGGATACGATATTCTCATATCGAGAGGAAGTCAAGAGGAATTTTTGTCTTTTTGAGTTTTTCCTCTTCGTCCTTTGAGGCGGCTTTTCAGCCTGCCATCGGACTTTTCTTCCGTCCGTCCCGGCGTACCCCCCGGGTTGCGAACGTTGCCTATTTTACCCTTTTCGATTGAGCCGTCAACAACTTTTTGATTTATTTTGCAAGATTTTTAAAAACTCTCGATTCCATCGATATTTTGTTATTATTTCGACATAAAAAGGCCGCCTAGATGAATCCAGACGGCCCAATGGACGGGGTTTTACTCGACGTCGGCTTTCCAAAGCCCGTGCTTATTGCAGTAAGCATAGGCGGCGATCGCCACCTCGTCATCGGTCAAGGCGAACCGGCAAGCCGGGGCCTCCCCGGGATGAAGGTAATGGATCTTGGCCCCTTTGTCGGTCAGCAGGTAGATCCATTCGATGTAATGGTCCTCGGCCATCGGGTGGGGGGCCGAGCCGACCACGATCTCCACCGTGTTGCCCTCCTCCTTAACGACCGGGACGTGCTTCTCGGTCGCGGCGTCGGTCGAGTTGGCGGCAAGCTCCCGCATGCTCTGCCCGCAGCAAACCGGGACCGGGCCGAGGTTGTTGAGCTTCAAGACGATGGAACCGCATTCGTCGCATTTGTAGAATTTAGCCATAGCTGTTTCTCCTTTGTTAGATTATACCCCCTATATCGTCATCTGCATCC
Source organism: uncultured bacterium (assembly GCA_949296775.1). Lineage (GTDB taxonomy): Bacteria > Bacillota_I > Bacilli_A > RFN20 > CAG-826 > Alloenteromonas. The sequence goes on from CASFQA010000005.1 coordinate 2,438, forward strand.
CTTCTTTGATCCGATTGGCCAGGGAACGGTAGGGAATCGAATTGAGGAGGTAAGGGGAATAGCCCCGCCCTTCCAAGGGCAAAAGCCCATCCCCGTAAATAAGGCGGAACGAGGCCCGCGACTCAATCCGGCTGTCGCGGCTGGCCCCGGCTTTGGCCCCAAGATACAAATCGTAGGACAATGAAAGGCGCGAACGCAGCTTGGAGCTAAGGAAGCAGGGCAGGAACTCCGGGGCGTAGAGATCGACGTAATGGCGGATCGAGGCGAAAGCCGCCAGATGCTCATTCGCCCGCGACAAGGGGTCGCGCTCGGTCTCCCCTTTCCCATCCTTACTATATATATAAAGGACATCGGGCAATAAGGCGACCCGCTGGGCCCGCAGCAAGAAGGGGAAGGAGAAAGGCAGGTCCTCGAATCGCCCGGTTAAGACGATCGAGGGGACGGAAAGCAATAGATCCCGTTTGAAAGCCTTGCTCCACAAAAAGCCTCGGAGCGAGCAATCGAAAAGCAGCCGCCTAGCCGCTTCCACCCCGCTTAGAAGTTCCTTCTTTTTGTGGGCGAAGCGGTCTTTCCTCACCTTTCCACCCCGCAGCAAGGCGAAAGAGCAATCCACCACTTCCGCCCCCGAATCGAACCCTTCCTTCATCTTCTGGAAAAAGTAAGGCGAAAGGCTATCGTCGGCATCGGCGAAGGCGATGTACTCCCCCTGGGCGATCCGGAGGCCCGCCTCCCGGCTCCGCATCGGGCCAAGCCTTTCAAGGTTGGTCTTGACCCGGATTTTCGAATCCTTCTTCGCCTCTTCCTCCAATAAGGCCAAATCCTCCCCTCGACCAGGCTCGACCACGAAGATGGCCTCGAAGCTAACCCCGCCTTTTTGCGATTTCAGGGATTCCAAAAGCCGAGGCAAGGTCCTATCGGCCTCGAAGCAAGGGATGATAAGGGAGAATAAAGGGCGCATAGAACAAGAAAAGCCGGCCGAAGCCGGCGGTGATCAATTCCTATTTCGGGAAGAGAAGATGATAAGCAGGTACAAGACCCGGATGAAGATCATGATGAAGTCGTTGTACATCGTGAAGGCGCAGTAGAGGACGATGTTGTCGCTCCCCTGCCCTTGGGTCAGGATCTTCTTGATGTTGTAGGCGTCGATCGCGGCGACGACAAGCGAGATGATGAGGATGGCCACCATGCAGATAAGCGAGAGCAAAACGCTCGCCCCGGGGGCAAAGAAAACCATCAGCAAGGACACCAAGGTCCCGATAAGGACCAAGATCCCGGCCACCCCTAATACCATCCACATCCGGTTGAGGTCTTTTTTCGAGTAGTAGCCCCAAAGCCCGACCGCCCCGAAGGCCAAAGCCGAGATAAGGAAGGCCTCGCCGAAGATGTAGAAGTCGACGCCAAGCAAAATGAAGGAGGAAAGGCAAACCCCCATCGCCACCGAGTAGGTGATGAACCCCGGCCAAAGCGACCGGTTGGTCCCGACTTTCCTCAGCATCGAGAACGGGACGACGAGCATCACCACCAAGGTCACGACCGAAAGGATCAAATAGGTGACCATCGGGGCGCTCGAATCGGGGGCCGCCTGCATCCAATAGGCCAACCCCAAAGCGAATAAGAAAGAGCAAACCGCGGTGATGAGCAGCCCCAAAGCCATATAGAGATAGGCTTTGCCGAGCTTTTTGGAGACGTTAGTCAGCTCAGGCGAAGGGGCGACGAAGGGCTGCTCCGGGTTCGGGGCTTGGTAATCGTAAGTCGAAAACGCCATTTTATCCGATTAAGCCTTTCAATAACCCAAGATAGGAGTCGAGGGTGAGGGAAGCGCCCCCGACGAGGGCCCCGTCGATGTCGGGTTCGCTCATGTATTCGGCGATGTTGTTCGGCTTGACCGAGCCGCCATAGAGGATGCGGATGGCGTCGGCCGTTTCCTTATCATAAAGCTCAGCGAGAAGATCGCGGATGGCCTTAATGGTCTTCTCGGCGATTTCCTTGGTGGCGTTTTTGCCAGTCCCGATCGCCCAAATCGGCTCATAGGCGATGACCACTTTCTTCGCCTCCGCAGCCTTAAGCCCGGCAAAGCCGACCTTAATCTGCCTAGCGACGAATTCGTCGGTCTTCCCGGCCTCAAAGGTCTCAAGCGATTCCCCGCAGCAATAAAGCGGGGTCATGTTCGCGGAGAGGATGGCTTTGATCTTCGCGTTGCAGTGCTCGCTGGTCTCGCCATTATAGGTCCGTCTTTCGGAATGGCCGATGATCACCCAGTCGATCCCGATCTCGGCGATCATGTTGAGGGCCACTTCGCCGGTATAGGCGCCATGGTCGAATTCGGAGCAGTTTTGGGCCGCGACCTTGATCGAAGGATCGATGTTCTCCTTCACGGTCTGGAGGCAGACATAGGTCGGGGCGACCCCGATCTCGATGTTATGTTCCTTGGCAAGGGAAGCGATCTCGCCCGCCCCCAAGGCGAATTCCTTCGCCTCGGAGGGGGTTTTGTTCATCTTCCAGTTGCCGAATAGCAACTTGGTCCGCATCGCTATTTACCGTAAGACGTCGACGCCGGGGAGGTGGCCGTCGTTCTCGATCATCTCGAGCGAGGCTCCGCCGCCGGTGGAGACGTGGGAGAAGTCGGCTTTATAGCCGAACTGCTTGACCGCCGAAGCGGAATCGCCGCCGCCGCAGACGGTGAAGGCATTGCCTTTAAGCTCGCGGATGGCTTCGCAGATGGCTAAGGTGCCAGCCTGGAATTCCTTCTGCTCGAAGACCCCCATCGGGCCATTCCAGAACACCATCTTGGCTTCGAGGATGGCTTTCTTAAAGAGTTCCCGGGTCTTGGGGCCGATATCGACGCCCTGGAATCCTTCGGGGATCCCGCCTTCGCATTCCTTGATGGTCCGGGTTTCGGTCGGCTCGAAGGAATCGGTGATGATGGAATCGACCGGCAAGAGGATGCGGCCATGGGCTTCCTCTAGGCACTTTTTCGCATAGTCGAGCTGATCCTCTTCGCACGGGGAATTGCCGATCTCTTCGCCCATCGCCTTCTTGAAGGTATAGGCCATGGCCCCGCCGATGATGATCTTGTCGCACTTCTTGAGTAAGGAATCGATGACCTTGATCTTGTCGGAGACCTTAAAGCCGCCGAGGATGGCGACGTAGGGGCGGTCGGAATCGGCGACCTCGACGCAACGGGTGAGGTTATCGACTTCCTTAACCATTAAGTAGCCTTCGGCGACCGGCTTGCCCTCTTCCTTGAGGATGGTCGGGACGCCGACGGTCGAGGCATGGGCCCGGTGGGCTGAGCCAAAGGCATCGAGGACATAGACATCGGCTAAAGCCGCCCATTCCTTGGCCAATTCGGGATTGTTCTTCTCTTCGCCCTTCTCATAACGGGTATTCTGCATGAGGAGGATCTCGCCGTCTTTGAGTTCGGCGACGGCTTTGGCGAGTTCTTCGCCGTGGGTCGCCGGGCAGAAATGGACTTTGGTGGTGACGAGTTCGCCTAAACGGGTGGCGACGCAAGCCATGTCATTGGCTTTCTTCATCTCCTCGATCTTGGCCGGATCGGGTTCTTTCCATTTGATCTTGCCAAGATGGGACATGAGGATGACCTTGGCCCCTTTGTCAGTGAGGTAGTTGATGGTCGGCAAAGCCGCCCGGATCCGGTTGTCGTCCCGGATGACGCCGCCTTTCTGCGGGACGTTGAAATCGACGCGGACTAGGACCTTCTTTCCCTGGAGGTCCTTGAGGGATTCGATGGTTTGAAGCATTGGTATGTATCTCCTTGCGGTCAATATATTACCACCCTAAAAGGGTGAGGAAAATAGAAACGGGGAAAACGGCAAAATGGTCTAGTTTGTCTTAAAGCCCTAGATAGCCATCCATTTCCCGAAACAAAGTAGGGATATAACGCGAGGCCGCAGAATAATGGACCGTTATATTGTCCAAAACCGACTTCCTAAGCCCAATAACATAGTAGCTGTTCATGCCGAAAGTCGGAGCCACCCCAGGGCGACACAAACAATGGAAATAGAACGTTCCATTAATTGAAAAAGGGTAAGCCAATGAGATGTTGCCAAGGCTAACGAAAAGAAGGAAATTGGTCTTAAAGTAATCCTCTTCCCTAGCGAACGTCGGAAGATCGGCGAGCCCATATTCTCCAGCCGAATCAACGATCATGTAAAGCTTAGAAGGATCGCCAAAATCTTGTATCCGAGATTCCTCGATGCCAATGGGGGTGACGGTTCCATCGAGGATGCGAACATCTAAGGAAAAGAGGGTTTCCTCCCCACGCTTCAAGGAAATGGTCGACTCGGATGGATAGACGAAAACCACCGTAAAAAGAATCCAGTCATTATCATTGCCGACGAGAGTGTTCGGCGGAAGATAAGTGTAATAATCCTTAAAAATCATCATATAGCCGGGGTCATAGTCCCAATACAAGTCGCTCGGCAGACGATAACCCTCCGGCAAATCGGAATAAACGGTGTAGGAAGTCCGGGTTGAAAAACATGCGAACCGCCCCACCACCTGCGACTCATCGATATTCATAGCGAACGAAATATCGCCATCGTAAGCCGGAAGAAGGGAATCATCCGAGCTCGAGGAAGAATCGCAATCGGGTGCGCATCCCAACAAAACCAACATCATCGGGATCAAAGAAAGAAGTTTCTTAAAGCTTTTCATAAACTACCATCCGTAAATGTTTCGTTAACCACAAGCGGCTCATCGATAATTCCGATCTTAACGCCCTTGCCGGTATATGGGGTATCCAAGGAAAGGCCAATATCGCCTTTAAACAAAGCATTGGTATAGAACAATCCTGGTTCGACCGTCGCGCTATAGGTTGGATCAACTTCGTTTCTGGAACTTGATGCTTGTTGTTGGACGTTAAAAGAATTGGGCGAAATCAACGAAAGGACCAACGAGAGCAAGCAAACCGAGTCCATAATAGGCTTCCCCTAACGACGCTATTATTGTAATGCTGTCATTTTGTGAAATCAACATGCGTCCATTTTCTACATTTAAGTCCATCTGTCGTCAACAAAAAAGCCCCCGGTTGCCCGGGAGCTTTAATTGGTTCAGATCAGCTGATTACTTGCAGCCGAGGACTTTGCCATATTCGCCAGCGAGGCGGACGTATTGGCAGGTGAAGGAGTTCTCGTTGTCGTACCAGGAGACGACCTTGACGTGATGGAGGCCAGCCTTGTCGGTGAAGACGACGGTCTGGGTGGCATCGAAGATCGAGCCATAGGTCGAGCCGATGATATCGGAGGAGACGATCTCGTCTTCGGTATAGGCGAGGACGTTCTTGAGATAGCCTTCGGACGCTTCCTTCAAAGCGGCATTGATGCCATCCTTGGTGATGTCTTCATCATCGAGGACGAGCGAGAGGTCGACGAGCGAGCCGGCCGGAACCGGGACCCGGATCGCGCCGCCCATGAGCTTGCCATCGAGCGAGGGGATGACGGCCTTGATCGCCTTAGCAGCCCCAGTGGTGGTCGGGACGATGTTGGCGGCAGCCGCCCGGCCGCGACGGAGGTTGCCCTTGGCGAGGTCGAGGATGGTCTGGTCATTGGTGTAGGCGTGGACGGTGGTCATGAAGCCGCCGGAGACGTGGTATTTCTTGTCGAGGACGTCCATAACCGGAGCTAAGCAGTTGGTGGTGCAGGAGCCGCCGGAGATGACTTTCATGTCCTTGGTGAGCTTGTCGGTGTTGACGCCGTAGACGAAGGTCGGGATGTCCTTCGAGGAGGACGGGGCGGAGATGATGACGCCCTTGGCGCCGTTGTCGAGATGGACCTGGCCATCTTCTTTGCTCTTGAGGCGGCCGGTGCATTCGAGGACGATGTCGACGCCGTATTCGCCCCACTTCAAATCATGGGGATCCTTCTTCCCGAGGACCGGGATCTTGTGGCCTTTGAAGACGATGTAGTTCTCGATGATGTTGCCATCTTCGTCTTTCTTGACGTCGGCTTCGATCTCATCGGTGTGCCACGAGCCCTGGGTGGTGTCGTACTTGAGAAGATAGGCGAGGGTCTTCGCGTCGACCAAGTCATTGATGGCGACGACTTCGAAGCCGCCGACTTCGTAGGCCCGGCGGAAAGCGAGGCGGCCAATGCGCCCGAATCCGTTGATTGCTAGTTTGATGGACATATTTTTCTTGTCCCTCCTTATAAAAACTGCACGCACATTATACAAAGGGGGGCTTTCCAATAAAAGAGGATAAATCAAAAAGCGGATTACCGATTGTTTACCTCTAGGTAAAAGGCGAGGCCAAGCGGCGACCGCGCTCGAGGATCACCGGGCAAAAGGATGAAACGAACCGCGCGAATTTGCCTAATCGCCATCGCCGTATAAAATATAGGTATATGCGGAACCCCCTTGCCCTATTGTCGTTGCTATTGGCCCTAACCGGCTGCACCGCCTCCCTAAGCTCGCAAAAGGAAACGGCTCGCGAGACAAGCCCGAGCGAAGCGAAGGAGTCGGCTTATTTGGATTACGACGTCACCACCTCGCCGAAGGTTATCGATTATGGGTTCCCGATGCTTTTCAATGACGAAATCCTGCCCTATGTCGACGCGACCGACTATGGGAATCGGCCCTTGATCCCCGGGGATTCCCTCCGAATCGAATACCAAGGGGATATCCTGATAAAGGAAACCTACCCGGCGACCGCCGACTTAAGCCAAGCGGAGATAAAAGGGGTCGAGGTCTACGAGGCCCGGATATTCGAGTTCACCGTCGAGGACGGGAAACTATGGGAACAGGGAAAAGAAACGATCTACGATATCCCCGAAGTCATCTACCTCGATGATTGGCAAGGGTATGGCAAAGGGGCGGATGTCCTCGAAGAGGGGATGACCGTTTACGGAATCAACCCGGCTTATTTCAATTCCTTCAACTGCATCTATTTCTGCGCTTTCGCGCCCCGCCTCTAAATTGCTTAGCGCTCAATCCTTCCGCCGATAGCCAAATAACTCAACATACCGTCGCCGAAAATACCCGCAAAAAGGGAGGGTTCGGCAAAAAATAGCAAACGCAAACCCTTTGCAAAAAGGAGATAGCGACGATTCCTTCCGCTTTTGCGGTCTTTTTATGGAAAAGAAAAGCCCGCCTCGAGAAGGAAGCGGGCGATTCGCCGCGAATCACATCAGCGACTTATAGAGGGCGATGACTTGCTCTTTGGTCGGGGCGACGGGATTGCCGCCCATGCAGGCATCGGCTAAGGCCGAGTCGGCGAGGAAGGAGAGGTCCTCCTCCTTGACGATCCCTTTCAGATCGGTCGGGATGCCGACGTCCTGGGAAAGCTTGGAGACCGCTTGGATCGCCGCTTCCCGATACTGCTCGGTGCTCATCTGGTCGACCCCTTCGACCCCCATGGCCCGGGCGAGTTCCCGATATTTGGTGCCGGTGTATTCGGCGTTGAACTTCATCCCGGTCGGGAGAAGGATCGAGCAGGCGACCCCATGCGGGGTGTCGTATAAGGCCGATAAGGGATGGGCCATCGAATGGACGATGCCCAAGCCGACGTTGGAGAAGCCCATGCCGGCGACGTATTGGCCAAGGGCCATCCCTTCCCTTCCCTCTTTCTCCCCGGCATAGGCCGAGCGGAGATTGGAGGAGATGAGCTTGATGGCCTCAAGGTGGAGGCAATCGGAAAGTTCCCAAGCCCCTTTGGTGATGAGCCCTTCGATCGCATGGGTCAAAGCGTCCATCCCGGTCGAGGCGGTGAGCCCCTTCGGCATCGAGGACATCATGGTCGGATCGATGAAGGCGACGATCGGCATGTCATGGGGATCGACGCAGACGAACTTCCGCGATTTCTCGACGTCGGTGATGACGTAGTTGATGGTGACCTCGGCCGCGGTCCCGGCGGTGGTCGGGATGGCGAGGATCGGGGCGCAGGGGTTCTTGGTCGGGGCGACCCCTTCTAAACTCCGGACATCGGAAAATTCCGGATTGGTGGCGATGATGCCGATGGCTTTGGCGGTATCCATGGCCGAGCCGCCGCCGATGGCGATGAGGTAATCGGCCCCGGCTTTCTTGAAAGCCTCAACCCCTTCTTGGACGTTCTCGATGGTCGGATTGGGCTTGATGCCGTCATAGATCTCATAAGCCAGCCCCGCGGCGTCGAGGAGCTTGGTCACGTTGTCGACGACCTTGAACTTGATGAGCCCCGGATCGGTGCAAAGGAGCCCTTTTTTGAAGTGATGGGATTGGATCTCGGTCACCACCGAGTCAATCGCCCCGTACCCATGATAGGAAACGGGGTTCAAACAGAAACGATTAGCCATTGTATTCCTCCTACTGGCCAGGCAATTATAACAATTCAAAAAGCCCCGCCGTAAGCGGTTATTGTTCCGTTTTCTAGGATTTCGTTCCCTTTTAATAGTCGAGCAGTTCCGATAAGCGGATGCCCAAGGCGGAAGATAGGCGCCGCAAAACGACGAAGCTTGGGTTCCGCCGTCCGTTTTCGAGGTCGCTGAGGTAATGAGGGCTGACTTGGGCGGAGAAGGACAGAGAGAGCTGGGTCAGCCCCTTGGCCTCGCGGAGTTCTTTCAAATGGAGCCCGAAGCCGATTAAGGCCTCTTTGTCGGCCCGCTTAAGCGTCTTGGTCCGTTTCGGGGTCAATTCCATGCTTTATCTGATACTCCTCGTGCAGTTTCCTGAATAGGTGGTTGATGTTGCTTTTGCTTATTTGGCAGGAGAGCTCCTCGCTAAGCAAAGCGGCGAGCTCGGAGAGCGAGGCATCGGGGTTATCCTCCCTTATCCGCATCAAGGCCTTCAGCTTCTCCGAATATATTTCCGGGAAAGCCTGCCCTTTCTTGAAGAAGGCGATCTCCTTCAATTGGCGGGAAGCGGCCGAGACCGTCTTCTCCATATTGGCGGCGTCGAGGTTATTGAACCGATTGCCGACGTTGCTGAAATCCCGGTCGATCCGGATGTTCTCGAACTCCAAGCAGGAAGCGGTGGCCCCGATATAGGTGAGGAAGGCGCTGATCTGCTCGCTCCGCTTCAAATAGGCGATGAATTGGCTTCGCCGCCTGGCGACTTTGGCGTTGAAGGGGAAGGAACGGGACTTATTGATGAGCTTGGCGAGGGCTTTGGCGTAGCCTTCCTCCTCGCAGGCGATCTCAAGATGGTAATTGGAGGAATGGGGATCGTTGACCGAGCCTTTGGACAAAAACGCCCCCGCTAGATAGCTTTGCTCATCTTGCTCGTTCGCCAATAAGGATTTGGGCAAGGAGGGGGAAAGCAAATCCACCTCCAAATCGGAGAGGATGTAGTCGAGGTCGGAGCAAAGGACGTGATATTGGACGGCTTTCCGGAGCCGCATCTGCTTGGAATAGGCGAAACGGACCGGGACGCCGTAAATCGAAGACAGCCCGGAGTAAAGGAGCTTGGCGATCTTCGACGATTCGGTCGAAAGGTCGAGGACGCGTTCGGAAAGCCGAATCGAGCCGCTGCCTTTGGCGAAAGAGGAAAGCAAGGGCCGGAGGCTCGCGTCGTCAAAAGGCAACGACGCGATCTCTTCCTTGACCTTAAGCGCGAAGGAGAAATTAGGAGCCAATTTTAATTACCCCCTCCGATAACGCCGCATTTCCCGATGGGAGACGAAGCAGATGTATTGGCTTTTGTAATGATCATAAAGCCGCTGGGCGAAATAGACCGATCGATGCTGCCCTCCCGAACACCCCAGATCGATGTTGATGTAATTCCGCCCGTCTTGCTTGGCGTGGGAGAGGAAATAATCCAAGTAGGCGACCATATGGGAGAAAAGCTCGTCGCATTCTTTTTTGCCGGAAAGGAAATCGATGACCCCTTGGTCTAAGCCGGTTTGGTTTCTTAGCTCCGGATCCCAAAAGGGATTCGGGACGTTCCGGCAATCGAAAATCACCTCGGCGTCTTGGGGGATGCCGTATTTATAGCCGAAAGAGGAGAAGGTGATGACCATCGTCGACTCATTCCCCTTGAAATGGGCGAAGGCCATCTTCCGGAGCTCTTGGGCCGAAAGCCCGGTGGTATCGACGTAAAGATCGGCGAAGGGCCGGACCTCCTTCATCGTCTGCTCGTCGAGCCGGATGCATTCCTCCAGCGGGTACCCTTTTGCTTGCAATGGGTGGACGTGCCGGGTCAAGCGATAACGGGTCAATAGCTCAGTCGCGGCGCAGTCGAGAAGAAGGAAAACCGAATGGAGCCCTTCCGCCTGCTTCAAGATCTCATTGGCCCGCTTGGCATGGCGGAGCTCAACGATCAAAACCGTGTCGTTATAGGCGTCGTTAGAGCCGATTTCCTCGCAAAGGGCCGGCAAAACCACATTCGGCACGTTCTCGATCAGCCGATAACCCATCTCCTCAAAGGCATGGGAGATGGTTGATTTGCCGGCACCCGAGACGCCGGAGAGCAAGACGACGTTGTTCATATCCAAGCCTATTATACTTTCTTTTTTCGGATATTCGCGATTGCCGCCACCGCGGCCATCGCCCCTTCGCTGGCGGCGTTGACCAATTGACGGAGCCTCTTGTCGACGATATCGCCGGCCGCATAGACATTAGGGACGCTGGTTTGCATATCGGCATCCGTCTTCAGGAAGCCATTGTTGGCCTCAACCCCCAAAGGGGCGAGGAAAGCGGATCCCGATTGCTGCTCGAACAAAGGAAAAGCCCCGTCGACTCCGATATCTCGGCCATCGCTTAGGACGACCCGTTCGAGGTGGCCCTCCCCTTCGAAACGGTCGATCCGCCCCTCAAGCATTTCGACGTTGGATAGGGATCGCAGCTGGTTGAGATGGGCCTCGGTCGCCTCGATTTCCTGCGGATAGAGGAAATACACCTTCGAGCAGAGGGAGGCGAGGTAGAGCGCGTCCTCGGCGGCGAAGTCCTTATAACCGTAGACGAGGACCGGCTTATTCCGGAAAAAAGCCCCGTCGCAGGTGGCGCAGTAGCTGATCCCCCGGCCGAAAAGCTCCTTTTCCCCGGGGACCCCGAGTTTCTTCTCGCTGGAGCCGGAGGCGGCGATGATGGCTCGGCAACCGACCTCCTTGCCGGAATCGAAGCGGAGGACGAAACCCTCGCCGTCTTTCTTCGCCTCGACCACGTTGCCATAGCTTATCGACCCCCCGAGCTCTTGCAATTGCTTTTGCAAAGAAAGCGATAACTCGATCCCGGAGATCGAGGGAGCGCCGGGATAATTGTCGATCCGGTGGATGACGTTTAACTTGCCTCCCGGGGCGTTGCGCTCAATTAGCAAAAAGGAAAGCGAGGAGCGCTTAAGGTAAATGCCGGCCGAGATCCCGGCGATGCCGGCCCCGACGATGACGACGTCGTAACGCTCCATCACTTCGCTTCCTTCCCCGCTTGCTTGAACTTGATGAAATCATACAGGGCGAAGGCGCCGATTACCCCTAAGCCAATGACGATATAGCCCAATGAATTCCAGAACGACCACTGGCCATCGGCCCCCATATTAAAGCTTGGGTCGCGAAGGGGCTCCATGATCATCCTGACGATCCCGTACCAAATCATATAGCAGCCGCATAGGCTCCCGGATGGGCGATGCTTCCGCCACACCGCCGGCACCGCGTAGGCGATGATGAAATACCCGGCGATATTGATAAGCGATTCGATCAGGAACAAAGGGACGTGCATCATTCCCTCGCTCATCGGATATCCCGAATTCCCGATATGCATTTGGTTCAGGATGATCGAGGGGAGGAAAGACCAAGCGTCCATGCTGGTCGAGGCCCCATAGACCTCGCAGTTGAAGAAGTTGCCCCACCGCCCTAAGGCCTGAGCCAAAAGGATGGTCGGGACGACGGTATCGACGGCCCAGCGGATATCGACTTCCTTCTTGGTGAAGTAAAGGAAGAGGGCGCCGGCGATGATGCCGGCCACCGCCCCGCCGATGATGGTGAGGCCGCCTTCCCAGATGGCGAACATCTCATACCATCTGCCATTCGCGCAAAGCTCGGAGAAATTCGGCCCGCCGGCCCCATCGCCATGCCAATTGCCGACCACATACCAGATCCGAGCCCCGATGACCCCGGAGAGGAAGCCGACGATCAAAGTCCCGTCGAGCAAACCATGCTTATGGTATTTCTTGTAGAACTGATGGTCGGAGACGAAATAGGAGATGAGGGCCCCGCAGATCATGATGACCCCATACCAAGCGACGTGGAGGCCATCGGTGTAGCTATCGCCGACCCGGACGAAGCGGAAACCGTCCCCGTCGATCACGAACCCCGAGACAAGGGGATAGGTCAAATACGGCGCAATACCCTCACTAAAGAGCAAAAACACGCAGATCGACAAGGGGATGGTGACGTAAATGGTGAGCTTAACCCATTTCATTAATCCCGAATTCATATCGGTTTTCCAATAACGGAGATAGAAAGCGCACCAAAGGAGGGGGAAGGAGAAAAAGAAGAGGGCTAAGCCGATGATGGCCATCGCCGCATCCCCGCCTTTGATGGCCCAATCGCCGAGGCTCATCATCGCCCCGGCGAGCAAGCCGCCGGAAACAAGCAGGCTCAAGAACCCGAGCCCGATGAAAAGCCAATCCTTTTTGTCGAAAAGGTTTTTGGCGAGGCTTTTGACAAAGCCATGCAAGGGGATGACCAGGAGGGTGATTCCTCCGGCTAAGGCCAATAGGCCGATGACCAATAACGCGATGCCCATGATTCGATAGTCTCCTCTTTTTACTTATCCTTAGCCAACATCTTCGAAAGATATTGCCCGGTATAGCTATGCGGGTTGGCCGCTACTTCCTCGGGAGTCCCGGTCGCCACCACCTCCCCGCCTTTATCCCCGCCTAAGGGGCCTAAGTCGATGATGTAGTCGGCCACTTTGACCAAATCGAGGTTATGCTCGATGACGATGACGGTGTCGCCGTGATCGACGATCCGTTGCAACACCTCGATCAATTTGGCGACGTCGTCGCTATGGAGCCCGGTCGTCGGCTCATCGAGGACATAGACGGTCTTCCCGGTCATCTTCCGCTGCAGCTCGGTCGCCAGCTTGACCCGCTGCGCCTCGCCTCCGGAAAGCTCGGTCGCCGGTTGCCCGAGCTTGACATAGCCAAGCCCGACATCGGCGAGGGTTTTGATCTTGTTCAGGATCTTGGGCCGGTTCTCGAAGAAGGGGATGGCCTCCTCGATCCGCATCTCCAGCACATCGTGGATGTTCTTGCCTTTGTAATAGCAGCGGAGAGTGTCCTCATTATAACGCTTCCCCTCACATTCATCGCATTTGACGTAGACGTCGGGTAGGAAGGACATCGGGATTCTGGTGACCCCCGCCCCTTGGCACTTCTCGCACCGCCCGCCGGGGACGTTGAAGGAGAAACGGCCCTTGTCGAACCCCCTGGCCCGCGCTTCGCTGGTCTCGGCGAATAAGGCCCGGATATCGTCGAACACCCCGGTATAGGTGGCGGGGTTCGAACGCGGGGTCCTTCCGATCGGCTCCTGGGTGATGGAAACCAGCTTATCGACGTTCTCGATCCCGGTGATCTTCTTAAGCATTATCGGCTCGGGGTCTTTCTTCCCGTTGATGGCTTTATCCAAGCTGCGGACGAGCGTCTCGTTGACCAGCGATGATTTCCCGGACCCGGAAACCCCGGTGACCAAAACCAAGCAACCGAGGGGGAAATCGACGTCGATACCCTTCAGGTTATGGCAGCTCGCCCCTTTTAAACGCAGCCATTTCCCGTTGCCTTTCCGCCTTTTCGCGGGGATTTCGATCTTCTTTCTTCCCGATAGATAAGCGCCGGTGATGGATTGCTGGCACCCCAACAGCCCTGAGACGTCGCCTTCATAGACGATGTTGCCCCCATGGATCCCCGCCCCGGGGCCGACGTCGACGATATAGTCGGCCGAGCGCATCGTGTCCTCGTCGTGTTCGACGACGATCAATGTATTGCCAAGGTCGCGCATCTCCTTCAAGGTGGCGATCAGCTTGTCGTTGTCCCGTTGGTGCAAGCCGATCGATGGCTCGTCGAGGACGTATAAAACGCCCGAGAGCCGGCTGCCGATCTGGGTCGCCAGCCTTATCCGCTGGCTTTCGCCGCCCGATAAGGTCATGGCATAACGCGACAAAGTCAAATACTCAAGCCCGACGTCGACCAAGAACTGGGCCCGGTTCCTTAGTTCCTTGACGATAAGCGAGGCCACTTGCTTCTGCCCTTCCTCCAAATCGGAGGAGACATCGTCGATCCAAGAGAGGAAGCGGTCGAGCGGCAAACAGGTCGCCTCGTAGATATTGAGCCCATTGACCTTGACTGAAAGGGCGGCCTCGTTAAGCCTCGCCCCAGAGCAGGCGGTGCAGATCGAATCGCGCATGAACGATTCGTAATATTGCCTCATCCAGTCGGAGCTGGTCTCGCGGTATAGCCGTTCGATCCTCGTCTTGATCCCCTCGATCCGGCCATGTCGGTTCATCTTGTTGCCGCTAGAGCTCGTAAGCACGTAATCGAGGCGGTCAGGCGATCCGTAGAGGATGATGTCTTTATGCTTTTTGCTGAGTTTTTCGAAAGGGACATCGAGCGGAATCCCGTAAATCTCGCATAAGTATTCGAATTCCTTCCATTCGATGTTGGTGGTCCCGACGATGTTGGCGAGGTATCTAATCGCCCCTTGCTTGATCGACTTGGAAGGGTCTGGGATCAGCAAATCCAAGGAAACCTCCCGCTTGATGCCAAGCCCTTTGCATTCCGGACAATAGCCTAAAGGAGCATTGAAAGAGAATAGACGGGGTTCCAAGGAGGGGATGGAGAACCCGCATTCGGGGCAGCAATGTTTGCTTGAAAGCAATTTCTCCCCGTCGGGAGTCAAGATGACCAAATAGCCCTTGGCCCAATCAAGCGCCAGCTCAACGTCCTCGATGACCCGTTCGCGGATCCCTTCCTTGATGATGAGCCGATCGATGACTATGTCGATATCGTGCCGTTTGTTCTTATCTAAAGGGGGCACCTCTTCCAATAAGCCGGTGTTCCCGTCGACCCGGACCCGGGAGAACCCTTGCTTCTTCAGCTTATCGAGCGTCTCGGCGTGGGCCCCCTTCTCGTGGCGGATCACCGGGGAAAGGATCTGCAATCTTGTTCCTTCAGGATATTCCATGACGATGTTGGCCATGGCGATGGGCGAGAAGGAGTGGATGGGGGTATGGTGGGTTGGGCAATAAGGGGTCCCGACCCGAGCGTAGAGAAGGCGGAGGTAATCGTAGATCTCGGTCACCGTCCCCACGGTCGAACGGGGGTTGTGGGAGGTGGATTTCTGATCGATGGAGATGGCTGGGGAAAGCCCTTCGATCGAGTCGACGTCGGGTTTCTCGAAGCCGCCTAGGAATTGCCGGGCGTAAGAGGAAAGCGATTCGACGTAACGCCGCTGGCCCTCGGAGAAGATGGTATCGAAGGCGAGGGTCGATTTGCCCGATCCGGACACCCCGGTGAAAACGGTCAAAGAACCCTTCGGGATCTCGACGTTGACATCCTGCAGGTTGTTCTCTCTCGCCCCTTTGACGATGATCCAATCCTTTGAGCTCCGAGCTGTCTTTTCCATAGCGCGCTTGATTATACACTAGCGAAGCCAAAATCCACGCTTCTTTGCTTCGCAAAGGAAAAAGAGGCGGAACTCGCCTCTATTTCATGATGATCAATTCATAATCCCTTGAGCCTAAGCCGATCTTCTCCCCATGGGATAGGGCCGATTCGCTGTCGGTCCGGGGGTTGGAGTCGTGGAAGTGGTTGCCGGTTTCCCCGTTTTCCTTAATCGCCTCGCCTAATTGGCTGTCCTCGAAGGGTTTGGCTTTATTGCAGAGATCGACGGCTGCTTGGTCAAGGGCGACTGGGTCGAAGGAGCAAAGCATGCCGATGTCGGGAAGGATCGGGGCGTCGTTTTCCCCGTGGCAATCGCAATTGGGGGAAACATCCTGGATGAGGGCGATATGGAAGCAGGGCCGCCCATCGACGACCGCTTTGGCGTATTCGGCGATCTTCATGCCCAATTTGGTGTTGCTCGACCCGTCTTGGGGGGAGATGGCGTCGAAGGGACAGGCACCGATGCAGCGGCCGCAGCCTTTGCAAAGCTCTTGATCGATATGGGCTTTGCCGGAAGCATATGAGATGGCATCGGACCCGCATTCTCTAGCGCAGGCGTGGCAAGTTCGGCATTTGGCTTCGTCGACGATGGGTTTGCCGTCATTATGCTGAGCCATTTTCCCAGCCCGGGAGCCACAGCCCATCCCGATGTTTTTGATTGCCCCGCCGAAACCGGTCTCCTCATGACCTTTGAAATGGGTTAAGGAGATGAAGGCGTCGGCATCCATGATGGCCCGCCCGATATGGGCTTCGGTCAATAGCTCGCCCCCTTGGATTGGGACATCCACCTCATCGGTCCCTTTCAGTCCATCCCCGATGATGATGTGGCAGCCGGTCGAGGCGGTCGAGAAGCCATTCATCTCGGCGCAGGTCAAATGGTCGAGGGCGTTTTTCCGATACCCTGGATATAAGGTGTTGCAATCAGTCAAGAAGGGGCGTCCGCCCTGCTCTTTGACTTTATCGGCGACGGCCCTCGCCCAGTTCGGGCGTAAGAAGGTCAAATTGCCCCATTCGCCAAAATGCATCTTAATGGCAACGAACTTCCCTTCGAGATTCATCTCCTTGAAGCCGGCTTTGTCCATCAGCCGTTGGAGTTTATGGGTCTGGGATTCGCCCACATGAACGCGGAAGGAAGTGAAATAGACTTTGCTTTTCATATCAGTTACCTCGAGGGTAAATCTAAACGCCCATTTACCGATTGACAAGGGGCAAACGGGGTCAATGGACTAATATAATGAATTTTTCGCTCGCGACCTGCTCGGCCGACTTAAGGGCTAAAGCGACCCGGTACACCGCTTGGTCAAGGCTAAGGCCGTTCTTTTCCCCAAGGGCTTTGTAAGTCAAACCGAGGCCGTATTTATCGTATAGTATCGAATACTCGTCCGAGCCCAGTCGCGCTTTAAGGGCATCCAAATATATTTTAATCGACGCCCTCTGCGCGAGCGGCTCATCGCGGAGGCCGAAGCCTCAAAGAATTCCGAATCGCAATCTTCGTAGGATAGTTCCTGAAAACGATCGATGGCCTTATGCTTTATCACCCCGATAATGAACTGAGTCAGTTGGCCACGTTCCCGTCTTTCTTTCCAAAAAAGCCAAAACACCATCCATCATGGCATCTTACGCTTCCTCGAAACCCAAGCCTGAGTCCAACCCGATCTTGATGAATAGATGCTCGTGTTTTTGAAAATAGACTTTCCAACGAAGGTCATATAGGCAGCGGTCCAAGAAGACTTTGGCCTTTCGTTCGTCTTCCATGCGATTACTTTATACATGAAACGAGGGAGTCAAGAAAACGAGCGGGGTCTGAGCCAATAGGCGCATCAGCAATCATTAGCAAGACCCATGCTGCTATTTATCGACCATCGATTCGACGACTGGAACACGGATATCCCACGCAGCCTCGAAAAGGGACATTGAATTTATCAAGGAAATTTTCAGCAAAATACTTTGTTAAAATCGCGTTGTTGGGCAAAACAACATAATTGCACCAGCTTTGTCCGATATAAATGAAGGACTGCGTAACAAACACTCTCCGAATTAACACCGAGCGAGTAACCGAATCCGTTTTAAGCGTAAGGATCGGCTCCTTCTTTGCCTTATCGACAAACACTGAATATTCCGTTCCTTTTGGACAAGCCAAATAGCGTCGATGATAAAAAAGAATAACGTGTATAAAAATCAGCTCGGCCCCCCATTCCACGCCAGTAACCGCCCAAAAAATAGGGTTTAAATACCATTCGTTAATCGCCATCAATCCTGAACTGACGAAAACGGTTAGAATAAAGAATACCAATGGGATCCAAGCCCGAGCAAAAATATGCTCATAAAAGAAGGCGTTAATGGCCGCTCGATGGTTATCATCCTTCCATGTTCCAGAGAAAATGGCCTCAGTATTTTCCATATTCGACTCCTTAAATGTCTTTGATAGGTTTTATTGTACCAGTAAATGGGGAATCGGACCGCGTGCGACTTATATAGGTATTGCGGAATAAATTCTGCTGCCCTGGGACATACAGCGGTGACCAGTCTAAATATGTTCCTTCCTTCTCCATTACGAAGCGATATCCGAACTTTATCATGACTATCTCGTTATTTTTGTTGTTTTCAGTCGTTTCAAGCGCCGCAGTAATTCCGGTCAAGAAGTCCTTTATTTGCGAAAGCGAGGATTTGAAAGTCGTAAGCTCGCAGTACTCTTTAATTATTGAGTTGATGAAATGGGTTATTACTGCTCCCGCCGTCAATGCCGCGCTAATAAATCCAGCGGCCTTAGAGACAAAACCGAGCGGTAAAACGCTGACGAACGTTGGCCCCACCGCGGCCCAAGATAGGCCCGCCTCTACACCATCAAGGATCAAGGAAGTATTTTCTAACTTGCTAGCGGGTTCAATGATGTTATTAAATTCGTCGCAATAAGTTTTTAAAAACGACTGCAGCAAGGCTTCATAATATCCCCATAAAATTTCTCTTAAGTAGTTGTCCCAGACGTATACGACGGCATAAGTTAAAGAGTTAGCCCCGTCATAAATAGAAGAGATGCTGTCAAGCAAAGGATATTCGCTGATATTCGATAATTTTAAATAGTTTTCATCGGGATTCAGGGTGGTCGCAGGATTTATCCCGGCCGGAGAATAATCGCTAACCCAAATAGCTCCTAAATCGCCTTTATTCATCGCTTCTGGAATGGAATACGAAGATAGGTTCGCCTCTTCAACGATAGTTAATGTGTACTTATCAGTATCGCTATAGGTTTTGTCGTTGAACGAATATACGACGATATAAAAGGTGCCAGGAAAACAATTAACACTTAGTGATTCCGTAACGCCCTGGCCTTTGTTGCTAGTCCCTAGAAGTCCGTAAGTTTCATTAAAATCCAATTCCTCGTAAGAGGTGTCTAAAGTATTGCTTAATTTATATAGCCGCAAATCGAGATCCAGATTTTGCGGAACGCTTAAAGTAATTAGCAAATTGCCGGCGCATGTGACGTCATAAGCATAAAAATCCTTATCGACGTATTTTGAAAACCATCCGGATTTTTTCTGATTTATCGTTCCGTGAACTTCCATCGAAACGAAACCTTGGCCAGGCAAATGACCGGCGGAAGCTCGTCGGAGAAGACTGGCATTCGGAAAGTCGTCATTATTCTCATAGGAATCATTGCCTCCGTTGGAATAAGTCGCGATGCCGCTGCGCAAATTGAGATTGTTAACCTCAACGTATTCGGATTGCCCATCAGCGAAAGTAACCTTTGCTTTGCCTTCACCATATTCGAATTCATCGTCGTTCTTGCCAACGAATTCCCCTTCCGTGTCGAGAAAATACTTATAATTATCAACGCCGGTTTTTCCCTCACGGTCTTTTTTGCTTAGCGAAGCACGTCCAATGCCCGACCCATCTACTTCTTCGCCGTCCCCAGGGCAAGTTGCGACAGCGTTCATTCCTGTCATCGCTAGCGTCATTGCCATTAGGCTCAAAACGATATGCTTGATCATTTTTGCTCCTCCACTTATTAGTCGAGGAGGTTGCGTTTTTTTATTAAAAATGTTTTAAAAAAATAATTCAGGGCTTTGTCCTAACCGAATTAAGAAACTAAGCTATAAAAGGTTCCAGGTCCAGGGATTTTGAATCACGCGTTCAGCGAAACCTTATTGCTTCAATGTGGAATCCGCTTCTATTGCCTTTTTAACTTGCTTAAGCGCGTTTTTTAGCCGATAAAAGACCTGATTGACGGTTAGTTTTCGCTTCTGGGCGATTTCGTTCAAAGTCAGCTCAGATCCGTACTTATCGAAAAGAATCGAATATTCGTCTTCGCCGACAACGCCTTTCACCAATCCGAGAAATTGCCGAATGGAAATTTCTTCTGTAAATGAAGCATCATTGTCCGCATACGTATCAGTCAAATCGGAATCGCAGTCCTCGCGAACCAATTCGCGGAAGTAGTCGGCGGCTTTATGCTTAATAACCCCGGCGATAAACTGAGTTGGATTAGTCACGCTTTGGGGATCCTTTTCCAGCAAAGCCAAATATCCATCCATAGTCGCATCTTCGGCGTCGTCTATAGTTAAACCAGCATCGAGGCCGATTTTTAGAAACAGATTTTTGTGGCTTTGGAAATAATGGATCCAAACCAGCTCGCGTTCATAAGGGCGAAGCATCGCATCCAGGGATTCTTCTTTTGCCATATTCAAAATATAGGCCCTTAGGAATATTAATCAATAAGCACCTGTACAGCAGTCGCCCTCTCAGCGCTCAATTTGGGCAAGCGCAAAAGCAAGGGTCGCTGTCCACCAGGGCCACCGGAAAGATCTTCCGGGAGTCATCAAGCCAGCCGAAGACGAAGATGGCTACGACGATCGAGCCATCACTGACTTTGAAAAACAATGGGAGGCCGACGTTGGATTAATGTTAAAGGTGAATGTGATTCCTCTCGCGATCTGCCGGTGGGTGACACCGATTTGGACCACCCCCTTTGTTCGAAGGTGAACCGCCGATAGGGTTGTATTACCACGTCTACTGTCCCTTCGTTTCTTGGTAGGAAACGGGGACATTTTTGTTTTGAACCAACTGATAGTAACGGGCTTTGGTCGAATACCTAACGGCGATGGCTTTCGAAAAAGGCTGAAAAAAGCCACGCTTATAATCGGGGACTTTCCGAAAATAACAAAATCGTTCCATCGATTCGCTTTCATATAAAGATTAAAGATGGGAAATAGCCAACCGGACGATCCTTCCGCTCAAGATCATTCCATGCAACAGGTTAAAATCAATTCCCCATGGCCGTTCCTGAATGGCAATTATTCAACGGCAGCATGCACCGCCAGTATATTTTGTGTAAAAGCACCTGTACCAAGCGTCTGTTTTTGCAGGCTTCAGCCGTCTAATCCTGAATAGATTGTTGAAATTCTACCGATTATTACTGGAAATTGTGGTTTATGAATGAATAAGGATATGGATTTATAATGCCGGCAAAACTAGCGTCTGATATAGAAACCGCGGGTTTCCTTTTCGAAGCCTTATGCGAACACGACCTTCGAATCTACGCCGAATCATTCGGTGGCAAGTTGTTACATTGCCAGGATTACAACCGAAACGAAATTGACGCGGTAATAGAAATGCCGAGTGGGGAATGGACGGCCATCGAAATCAAACTTGGGGCTAAGCGAATCGACAAAGCGGCGGCCAATCTTCTCCGAATCAACGATTTCTTCATCGAAAAAGGCTGCCCCCGCCTGCCAAATTAGTTGTGCTGTCTGGTCTAAGTTCCGCGGCTTACCGCCGAAAAGACGGGGTCTATGTCATCCCGCTTACGGCCTTAAGAAACTAGGCGACGCAGGACGAAAAATATAGCAAACCGGGTCGGTTTGAGTATAATACGCGTTGCCGGGACGTAGCACAGCTTGGTAGTGCACTACCTTGGGGTGGTAGGGGTCACGGGTTCGAATCCCGTCGTTCCGACCAGTTCGATAGATAAAGCGCTCGCAGAACGGGCGCTTTTTTCTTGTTTTGCCCTACTAATCAAAACAGCCAAAAGGCTCGAACCTTCGAACCCAGGAAATAGTGAAAAGGCCGCAAAACCTATATGAACATGACCATATAGATCGGAGCGGTCAATATATTGTCCGCAAAATCCAGCCGATTGGCGTTTTGCAGCACCATTCCCTGACCTAACCGATAATTGCCATTTGGATCAACAAGCTTCGGCAACGCCCGGTACTCATACCCCATTCGACCGGATTTAACCTCGATTGGCAAAATCGAAAGCGAGTCATAATCATTGACCAGATAATCGACTTCCCCCACCTTCTTCGAATCGAAGTAAAACAATTGGTGACCATGGGCAATGAGTTCCTGGGCCACCACCGTCTCATAGACCGAGCCAAGGTTTATCGCCGGGACGTCGTTAAGAAAAGGCTTAACGTTGTAGTTGAACAGCAGATAAGTCAGGATTCCGACGTCATTGTAATAAAGCTTCATTAAATCCTTCGCGCTCGATTCGCCAAGAGGAAACCGCGGATCGGAAACGGCTTTGACTGATAAGGCACACCCGGAATCGACCAAATAATCGATCTCATCCTCGTATTTGATCAGGCTGGCCCGCACATCGCCTTCGATTTGCTTCGCCCTAATCCGTTTAACTTTATTCTGAGTATAGGAAAGCAAAGAGTCGTATATCCGGCGTGTCTTTAAGGAATGAGTTTGATCATAGCGAGACATATCACCCTTATACGATTCATAAATGGATGATTGGATTTCCCGCGTTTTGTAAACATCGCCTTCTTCCAAAAAGGCCTTGACCGCCTCCGGCAGACCACCGCAAAGTAGGTATTCCTTGAAAGCCTTAAAAAAGAATTCGTGGGCCGATTGGTTAATTGGTTTCTTTTCGACAAAACTCTGCCGTAAGGAATCGATGCTTTCTTGCCCCGCCCCACGGGCCCAGAGGAACTCCTCAAAATCCATCGGCCGCATCGAAAGGGACCGGACACTACCCGTTGGAATGAAAGAAGACCGCATCGCGACCCCAAGTTGCGAACCGGAGCAAATATAATGGAAACGCCGATCAGCCTTCAATGGCTTGAGCATGGAAATAAGGTGAGGATAGACCTGGATTTCGTCGAGAAAGATTATTGTGTCTTCGTAAGAACCTAAACTCGCCCCATACAAGGCTGAAACTCGAAGATAAAAATCTCGCATGCCATTAACCACTGCAAAATTTTTGCCGCCATCAAAATCGTCCTGCAAGTTAATTTCGACATAATGGGGATATATCGACTTGGCAACATTCCGGCAAATGAAGGACTTTCCAATTTGCCGCGCTCCATTGACTAAGAGAATGGGCGCATCAGGATCTTTTAATTTTTTTTCGATTAGTTCTGATATTTTTCTTCGATACATGGTATTTGCCCATAGGAATTATATAGGGTATTTTTGTAGTTTTCCAATGTTTTAGGAGACAAAAAAGCGTAGTTTTCCAATGTTTTAGGAGACAAAAAAGCGTAGTTTTCCAAAATTGTGTCTATAAAGCCTAATTCGCTATCAGGATCTCGTCGGCCAAGTCGAGGCACCGCTCGACCAAGCCAGGCTCAATCGTAAAAAACGATTCGAATCGGCGAAACCGTCACGAATATAAACGCTGTTGAAAAATAGGATAGGGAATAATCCGATGAAACGGGATCGTGGCCAAAGGTAATATCACTCACCCTGTTTCCAAAGTAATTGGGCGGCAGTCTCCCGGATTCAACTCAAAGTCATTATCCATCGGAAAGAATAACCCAAAACAGATCTTGAAAAAGAAACTCAATATCTGTGGACTTCCTTGTCAAACGCTTTCTTCCCATCTACAAAGGAAAGATTAGGATGCCTTTTTAGATACCGATCGAGTGCTGGATCTCGAACGTAACGAGCAAACTTTTCAGACACGAATTCCCGAAGACGGATATAAAAGCTAGGGTTGTCTCTTTTTGCTCTCAAAGCAATATAGGCCGAAAATTTGATGATCTCCCCGGTCAAATAGCACTCTGCGGGGTTTGGCCCTCCGACAGCGGCCTTTTCAATGGCACAAGGCCCTCCGCAATAAGTTTTGTAAAGACAATCCGGACACTCGCGAGCTTGCTCATCCAGTCTCACGCCGGCATCGGCAAGAACGCCGGGCTCTATAATGGTTCCGAGCAACCCAATAGAGGGGGAGCAAGGATAGACAAAGCCATCTAAATCAAAGGCGAAACGAGTGATGCCGCCGTCACAACGGTTAATTGTCTTCTTGTTGCCGAAAAACCGGCACAAAAATCTGCCAAACCAATCGTCTCCATTCATTAAACGCAAAAATCTAGAATCATCTCCAGCCAAAGCATCATGAAGCAAGGCGCGAGATAATCGTTCGTATTCAATCGCCCATGCGTGGGCGTGTTCCAAATCAAGACGAAAACCATCGCCGCGGACATAACGGTAGCTTAGGGTTTTAAAGATTTTCCCGAGTTCATCAATACTTTCCAGTAAAGGAAACGAATCGTTTCCGATAGTCGCCGCGCAACCAATGTAATCCCTGCTAGCAATGGACATCACATTATCCAATATAGTTTTATAAGTGCCTTTGCCGCGATATCGATCATTTATTACTTCGTTCCCGTCAAGCGATACTCCGAACAATATTTCATGATCTTGAAGCAACTTAGCAATCTTAGGGGTCAGCAACGTGCCATTGCAAACAAATTGAGGCAAAACCTCGGTCATTATGCGATTGCTGATTTCATGACAGTAATCAGCTAGCGGGAGAATGACATCCAGATTTAACAAAGGCTCACCGATTCCTGACAAATCAACGAAATATTTCTGACCGTCCGGAAAAAGAGAAAAGAGGTTATCCAAAATATCCTTAGCCTGCTCAAGGCTCATCCTCCGTCCAGACTTGTTCTTGTTAAAACAGTACGAACAACGGAGATTGCATCGGTCAGAAACCGCCAAGCAAAAAGTATAAGCGGTCCTGGGGACAAACTGCGCAATCTGGGTTAAATCAACAGCAGGAGGAGCGGACGGAAAAAGGCTTGGGTTAAGCGAAAATGCGCGCGAATCTTCATCAATATACAAGTTATCCTGCAGTACCGTAAAACTTTGTACCATTGCGTATTTCACTCGCTATAATGCCAGATAGAGAGAATCCATAAAAAGAAAAGAAACCCTAGGCCCCAAAAATTAAATTGATTGATTAGATTCAGAGACAATTCTATCGGCTAAGTCGAAGCACTGAGCAACTAGTTCAGGCTCAATAGAAAAATATCGTTGTGAAACGTAAAGCTCATCAGATAAAACGCGAATCCACCTTGGCAAAAACAATTCCATAAACGGCGGATCTGACCCGAATGCGTGACCAAGCGTGATTTGGTAAATTCCGCATTCAGAGGTAGGAAAATCATCAGGAAATTGTTCGGGCGCATCAGGATAGCACTTATCGCAAACATTAACTGGGGTGGCCTTTTCGAGTATGTCGATAAAAGGAAGCGAGTCATCTCCGAAAACAATTGGTTTCGAATCAAAGGTTAATGAATAGCCTTTCCGAAGAGAAACGCTGCTTAAAACGCTGAAATAAGAAGAGTTCTCGCAGGCGGCTTTACGCGTGTGATAAGCCAAGAGGCTGCACGAGGATAAGTCGACCGCAGCGAGAACAAAAATCCCGAAAACACAACGAAACAGCCCGTTTGCAAATCTTTTAGCAAAGCCCGAAAACATAATCGCTGAAAAGCTCCGTCACCTTGGCTCGAACGTTTACTGGTTTCTTGTCCTCGCTCGAAGGATAAGTTTTATTTCCGTTCAACAAGTAATACTTGGCCACATCGGTTCCGTTTGAATAAGAAGACGATTCCTTCCAAACGCCATTGTTATAAGTCAAGCCAAGCATGTCCCCTACTTCGCAGAGGAACTTTTGCTTATTCGACCCACTCCAAGAGGAATTTGATTTTGAAAGTACCGCATCAACAAAATGGTTTTTTCGGAAAGTATCATTGAGATTATGGTAATAGTTTTCCACCGCTGTCGAAACATGCTTATCGGATGGCAAAAAATCTCTGGCAATAATCATTCCGTCGATATCGGCCAAAACATCTTCCTGGGAACATTGCCCAAAAACTGACATAAACTTGCCAAAGTTGTTCATGCCAAGAACAGTTGAATATTGATCTATGCGAATCGAATTCACCGCCGTTTGCAAATCCCCGGCCCAAGAAGCTAAATCCATGACATATTCATCACCCAAGGGTACGGAAGGGGACACAAAACCAATATCCAAGGTATTTTCATAAGCAGCATCCATAACGGCGAACATATGGATCAAATCTATGCCGCGGTAGGACTTAACAGGATCTTTAAAACACAAACTTTGCCAAGAAGAACCTCTAGGATGACTAAAATTATCGCCACGATGGGCTGAGCCACCCCATTTGCCGCCATCGACAAACTGCGAAAAATAATAACCTGATTGGTTAAAGGCGTCGACGGTCGATGAGACCAAGAAAATGTTAGGATCATATCCGGCTACATACGCCCAAAGGGCGGCCTTATCAAGTCCGTTGCCGGTGTAGCCGATATAATCCTCATTGAAGCTTCGCAAATACATCATAGTGATATTCGGTTCAGCCGAAGACATAAATTGAGCGACTTCAATGCAATAAGCCTTAGCAAAAGGCTCAACAAATTCGATATGGCTAACCAACTCGGAAACAGTCGTCGACGAGAAAGAAGTCGACGAAGTAGTTGCCGTTATATTAGTTAATGCTGACAAGGCAACAGGAACAACAGATATAAACGATCCCATATGGCGCCTCCAAAATTAATATAGACCTTTTCCCGAATGAGTAAAGAAAAGCCCGTCGCGATGGACGGGCTAGACATTCAGCGAAGGAGGTTATTCGCCGAACTTCTTGATGTCGTGATACCGCTGCTCAGCGTACTTCTCGCACTTGGTAAGGAGTTCTTCGGCATGCTCGGGGTTGACGATCGGGAGCTGGCTGAAGCGGGTCTCCTGCATGATGAAGTCGCGGAGTTTGGAGAAATCCGGTTCCTTGCAGTCGAAGGTGAGCGGGCTCTTGCCCTCTGCCTTTAGGCGCGGATCGTAACGGAAGGTGGTGAAGTAACCGCATTCGACGGCTTTCTTCTCCTCGGAGATCGAGTTGACGAGGCCGCCTTTGATATGCTGCTCGGCGCAGGGGCAGTAGCAGATGACTAGGGACGGGCCATCATAGGACTCGGCTTCCTTCAAGGCCTGGATGGCTTTGGCCGGGTTGGCCCCAAGGGCGATCTGGGCGACGTAGACGTGGCCATAGGCCATGGCCATGAGGGCGAGGTTCTTCTTCGCTTCCTTCTTGCCGGAGGCGGTGAACTTATTGATCGAGCCGGTCTGCGAGGACTTCGAGGCCTGGCCGCCGGTGTTGGAATAGACTTCGGTGTCGAGGACTAGGACGTTGACGTCGGCTTCATTGGCCAAGACATGGTCAAGTCCGCCATAGCCGATATCATAGGACCAGCCGTCGCCGCCGACGATCCAAACCGACTTGTCGATAAGGTCGCGCTCATAGAGTTTGACTTCCTTGACCGCTTCATCCTTCGATTCGTCGACCAACTTCATCAGGGTCGGGACGATCGAGCGGACGTATTCGCGGTCTTTGACGTGAGCGAGGTAATCGTCGATGACGGCTTTGAGTTCGTCGCTGACCTTTTCCGAGGCTTTGGCCGCGGTGAGGATATCGGCGATGCGGGCGAGCTTCTGATCGGTCGCGATCCGCATACCGAAGCCGTATTCGGCGTTGTCTTCGAATAAGGAGTTGGCCCAAGCCGGACCATCTTTGCCGTTGTCGTTAACGAAGGGAGTCAACGGAGTCGAGCCGCAGTAGATGGAGGAGCAGCCGGTGGCGTTAGCGACCAGCATATCCTTGCCGAAGAGCTGGGAGACGATCCGGTAGTACGGGGCTTCGCCGCAGCCGGCACAGGCACCCGAGACTTCCATGTAAGGCTTCTTGAAGCCGAGCCCCTTGACGGTGGCATCGCTCACTTCGCCCTTCTTCTCGCTGCAGTGGTAGTAGAGGTAATCAGCACCTTTTTGCTGTTCGGCCTGCCCGTGGGCATCGACCATCTTAAGCGCGTAATGGTCATTGCCCATCCGCTTGGCGGTCGCGTTGGCCATACACTCGGAGACGCAGAGGCCGCAGCCGATGCAGTTCTCGGTCGAGACCTGGATCCGGTACTTCAAGGTCTTGTCCTTGGTCCCGAGGGCCGGTTTGAGGCCGGCTTTGACGATATCCGGAGCGTTATTGACTTCCTCTTCGTTGAGGAGGTAAGGACGGATGGTGGCGTGGGGGCAGACGAAGGCGCATTGGTTGCACTGGATGCAGTAAGTCGGATCCCAGACCGGCACCCGGTCGGCGATGGCCCGTTTCTGGCGGAAGGTGATGTTCTCGTTCATCGTCCCATCAAGCAGCTCGTGCTTGGTGAAGGCCGAGGTCGGGAGCTCATCGCCGTCGAGCCGATCGATGACTTCGACGTATTCGTCATAATAGGTGTCGCCGGTGTCGGCGGTCGCGACTTTCTGGTAGGGGAGGTTGATCCATTCCGGATCGACCTCTATCTCGCGGAGCCCCTTCGGGCCGGCGTCGATGGCGTCCCAGTTGTTCTTGACGATGTCCATGCCTTTCTTCGCATAGGACTTCTCGGCGAACTTCTTCATCCACTTCTCGGCTTCCGAGTAATCCATGATGGAGGGCGAGAGCTTGAAGAAGGCGGCTTGGAGGGTGGTGTTGGTATGCCGCCCCATATGGCATTCGGCCGCCAGCTTGTTGGCGTCGATGACGTAGAACTTGGCGTGCTTTTTGGCCAACAGGTGCTTCATCCGGTTCGGCATCGACTTAACGAGGGTCTCATCGTCCATGTTGGTGTTAAGCAGGAAGGTGCCGCCATCTTTGAGGTTGGAGATGATGTCGAACTTGAAGATATAGGTGTCAAGCGAGCAGGAGATGAAGTCGGCGTTCTTGACGTAATATTCGGAATGGATCGGATCCTTGCCGAAGCGGAGGTGGCTCCGGGTCGTGCCGCCGGCTTTCCGGGAGTCGTATTGGAAATAGGCTTGGGCGTATTGGTGAGTGGCGTCCCCGATGATCTTGACCGAGCTCTTGTTGGCCGAGACGGTGCCGTCGCTCCCTAAGCCATAGAAGAGGCAGGAGGTGTAGGAATGCGGGATGACGAATTCCTCATCGACCGGGATCGAGAGGTGGGTGACGTCGTCTTTGATGCCGACGGTGAACCCGTTCCAGTTCTTCTCCGCGTCGAGGAAGTCATAGACCGACTTGACGTCTTTGGGCTGGGTATCCTTGGAGGAGAGGCCATAACGCCCGCCGATGATGGCATCGAACTTCCGCCCGACCGAGGCCATGGCGGCGATGACATCGAGATAAAGCGGCTCGCCCATCGCCCCGGTCTCTTTGGTCCGGTCGAGGACGGCGATCTTCTTAACCGACGCCGGGATGGCTTCGGAAAGGAGTTTGGCCGAGAACGGACGATAGAGGTGGACTTTGACTAAGCCGACCTTCTCGCCCCGCTTGTTGAGCTCATCGACGACTTCCATCGCGGTCTCGGTGACCGAGCCCATGGCGATGATGACTTTAGTCGCTTCCGGATCGCCATAGTAGACGAACGGAGCGTAGGTCCGGCCAGTAAGGCGGGAGGCTTCCTTAAAGTATTTCTGAGCGACTTCGATGACGTGCTCGAAATGGCTGTTTTGGGCTTCACGGGCTTGGAAGTAGATATCGTCGTTCTCCGCCCCGCCGCGAGTGACCGCGTGGGTATGGGGGTTGAGGGCCCGGGCGCGGAATTCCTCGACCTTATCCATCGGGAGGAGCTTTTTCCACTCTTCCTCATCGACGAATTCGACGTTTTGGACTTCGTGCGAGGTCCGGAAGCCATCGAAGTAATGGAGGACCGGGACGCTCGAATCGATCGCGGTGAGATGGGCGACCGGGGTGAGGTCGGCGATCTCTTGGACCGAGGAGGAGCAGATCATGGTGATGCCCGACTGCCGGACGGCGTAGATGTCTTGGTGATCGCCGAAGATCGAAAGGGCCCGGGTGGCCAAGGAACGGGCGGCGACGTGTAGGACCGCCGGCAAAAGCTCACCGACCCACTTGTAGATGTTCGGGATCATGAGGAGCAAGCCTTGGGAGGCGGTGAAGGTGGTCGCGAGGGCGCCGCCTTGGAGGGCGCCGTGGACCGCGCCGGAAGCGCCGGCTTCCGACTGCATCTCGACGACCTTAACCGGGGCGCCGAAGAAGTTCTTGTCGCCTTTGGCCGATTTGGCATCGACGAGCTCCGCCATCGGGGAAGACGGGGTGATCGGATAAATCGCCGCTACCTCAGTGAAGTAGTAGCTCTCCATCGCGGCCGCGCTATTGCCGTCGACGGATTTCATTGTTTTTTTGATTTCTGCCATTTGGGTTATGAAATCTCCTTGCCGTTAAAGTATAGGGCGAATAGGGGCCACTCTCAACGAAAAAAAAGCAAAAGCCCCTTAAGGGGCTATAGGTTAATTTTACTTAACAGTTCCCGCCCTATTTCTGCTTCAGCCGGTAAAGCAAACGGGAAAGGTCCCGGCGGAGGGCCCCGACCCTTAGTATCAATGGCAAGAACAAAATGCCGGCCGCGACGAAGACGGCGGGGAAAAGAATCGCGTCGGCCCCAATGCGAATAAATGGCATGGCATAACCCAATAAAGACGAAAGGTAACGGTATTCAGCCCAATAAGCGGCCCCGATCCCCAATGGTACTGAGCAAAGATAGGCGATTATCGAAGTAAGGGAGAAAAACGCAATCCGCGGATGCAAAAGATAATCCCGGGAAGCGCCGGTTAACCGAAGCAACAAGAGCCGGCGGTTTGATGCCAAAACATATGCCGATGCCATCGCCAGGCAAAGGGCAGTGGCCAAACACCCGTAAAGCAATAGGTCGTTGAAATTGGCCTTTATGTCGGCGTAGCGAAATATCTTGGGCGACCCTTCTTTGTCGACAATAAGAAATCTCCCGATGGCGACATAGGCATCTCGCTTTAAAGCCAAGCGTTTGACCTCGTCATTCTTGAATAGGATACGGGAGCTTAACGGCAAAGAACCTGCGCCTTCGTTATTGGTGATGCCGACGGTCGAATAGAAGGAAAAAGCCGAGAACGCATTGTAATTGATCCGTTCGGAATGGAGATACAGTTCGAAATTGGGGACGCTGTCGGCTTTGAAAACGCCGGATAAAGTCCACTCGACTCCGCTATTGACCCGGAGGATCAATTCCGATTGGGCTTTGGTAAAGCCATCTTCGCTATAAGGATCGTCGATGCCATAGCTTTGACATATGCCCAAGTAGGACGGTTCGGGCAAGGCGTATTCCAACGGATCATCCGGAAACGAACCGAGCTCGAAATCATAGGTTTCCCGGCTCAACAAACCATCGGTGAAAAACTCCTCCGACACAAAAGCCATCAGTTGGTTTTTGGCGGTAAAGAACTCCCGCCCTTGAATGGTGTAGTTCGAGGCGGAGCGGATCATCAGAGTATATTCCTCGGGGCTGCCGGAAAAATATGGGAGCATGTCGCCTTCTTCGATCATCGCTCGCGTCTGATAGCTGGGGACGACTTCATCGGATATAATCCCGGAGAAAACATTATCGGTTCGGCTGGTCAGCATGATTCCGTGGAAAATCGACGTCGACATCAAGAAAACCGAGGCCAAGAACGCCAAAGCATGAGAACAAGGGAATTCGCGAAGCAAAGACCGCAAAGGCGGCCAGCGCTTCCTTGACGGCGAATCACGATGGGTTTTCTGCTTGTCTAAAAACGGGACCCCGCCCCCTTCGACTCGTCCTCCCCCAACCTTTAGATGGGGAAAGGAAGCATAGTCGGATGACAAAGTCTCATTGGTGCTAAAAATCACCAAATGATGGTGGCTGTAAGCTTTCGCCGCGCGCAAAACCGCCTCTGCGTTTTCCCGATCGAGGTTGGAGGTCGGCTCATCAAGCAAAAGAATAGGCCGATCGCTATAAAACGCCCGGGCCAGCGCCACCCGTTGCCTCTCGCCGGTTGATAAGCTCCGACCTTTCGAATGCCGCAAATGCCCAAGCCCTAAATCGACAAGAATCCGTTCCGCCTTCCTCCTATTCCGTTTGGCAAAAGGCAACAGCACGTTGGATAACGCCGTTTGATCATCGAATAGCAAGGCATCTTGAAAGCAGTAGGCAGCGGTTTCGGTTGAATAGTAGTCGCGGTTCGCCGGGCCGATGGTTTGCCCATCAAATATTAGTTCGCCGTCGAAGTCTGAATCGCGGCCAGATAGCATAGACAGCAAGGTGGTCTTTCCCGAACCGTTGGCGCCGAAAAGGAAAAACAATCCGGTTTTAGGAAACGAAAGGCAAACATCTTTGAAAACGATGTTCCCTGCAAAGGTTTTTTCTTTGATACGGAGTTCAATCATGCAAAGTAATCAACGGTTGAGGGGTTATACCCAAGATTCCACCGAAGCTCATAGTCGTACCCGAAGCCAACATAAAGCGGCGATTCATCAGTCGAATCAACATCATCGTAATTTACAACCTCCATATCGATGCCATAGCGAACGACGAAGCCGTTGCGATTGAAATTAGCGACGTTATAGGCGATTTCATATAGCGAATAGGTGTTCATCGTATAGGTAATACGGCCATATTGTGCATATTCGATGAAATAAGAGAAGCCATTGAATTTCAAACCATCATTAGGCAGTCGCTGACTAGAATAGATCGGGTCGATAGTGGAAATGGTCGCCTCCGAGGTAAACGTATATGAAATCGTGGTTTCCCGTTCATATTCCAAGTAAACGCCGTCTTGGTTAATCCCTCCTCTGAAAGCGGAAGTTAAAGTTGTGGATTCGCCGTAAGAAGAGGTATAAGTGGCTGTCCCGGTCGGAGAATCTTCCCCGGACATCGGCCAATAGATGATGCGATTGACCGAACCGGTGTGGCTGCCGTTGCTGGTGTCCATAATTCTGGGGATCTGAACTTCAACTTTGAGGAAATAAAGGTTGTAGTTAGAATCAAATGTACTGCTGCCGCCGCGATAAGCGACGTAGCCGGATGTAGCAGAGGTCTCCGTGTGAATCAAAACCAACATCGAATTCTCGGTGAAGGGGGTCGTGAAAATGTCCATGTCGTAATAGAAATACCCGACGCGAGAATCACCATACTGACCAACTCTGATGCCAGGACTATCAAACCCGAAAACATGGTTAAAGCCATCGGTTGAGACGGCGGATCGACCGTTTTTGGGTTTCTCCTCAGCATAGGCAATCTCATACTCATCGCCTAGGAACGAGTAAGTATCGGTCACGGCTTTACCCGTTAAAGTCGATAAGCACAAAGAAGTCAAAAGAATGGCTGCATTCATATGTTTTCTTCCGCAAAGATAATATGGGCAGTTATTTTTTTGTCAACAGGCCACTGATCCAGATGCGTAAAAGGCACTTA
Organism: uncultured bacterium; assembly: GCA_949296775.1. Classification (GTDB taxonomy): domain Bacteria; phylum Bacillota_I; class Bacilli_A; order RFN20; family CAG-826; genus Alloenteromonas. Next base: position 35,531 of record CASFQA010000005.1, read on the forward strand.
GGGAATTACAAAGCAATTATGAAGAAGAAATTGGGATAATTTTATTTCCCGGCCTTGTTTTTCTTCAGCCGGCGCCGATCCCTTTCGATCAGTTTCATCATCAGGCGGAGGTCGTGATCGGTTAAGACGATGGAGGTATCGATTAAGCCGGAAACGCTGGTGAGTTTTTTGTAGATATAGTCCATCGTCGATGAATAGCCCTTAAGCTCGGCGGAGGCTACGGTATCCTTTCTCGCTACCGACGCTTTCTTTTTGTTCGGCTCTAACGGGGTGGCGAGATATTCGCGGAACTTCTCCCCCAGATCGCGGACGTTATAATCCGGATCTAAGCGAATAAGGGGGTAAAAATAAGCCAGGGTGTCGCCCAAAACGTCGGGATAGACCCCAATCAAATTCGAAAGGTCATAGAGGGTGACGACTTTCCGTCTGGTCCCCGCGAGTGCGCTGATAATGCGCCGAATCGTGTTCTTGCTGGGCTTGGCCATAGAAGTATTATACACGTTAATTTCGGTATTTCCGCATAAAGTAGTTAGAAAGATTTATGCCCAAGCGAACGACGATATTCTCTTTTTCAACCACGTAACCTTGGCTTGCGAAAAACGGCAAAGCGGTTTTGCTGGCATAAACCTCCAACGGATATTGCTCGCCCTGCTCCAAATAGCTAAGCAACGCTTTCCCAACCCCTAAGCGGAAATAGTCCGGGTCGACGTAAAGCCGGTCGATATACGACCCCTTGGCGTCCCCGAAACCAACGATCCGCCCGTCGATAAAGGCGACGGCGGTTTTCTTATCGAGGAAAGAATCCCGCCACCAGGCTAAATCATGCCGGCCGATCCAGGCGGATTGCTGGGCCGGCGAATACTCCTTCCCCGTCCCTAGGCGGATCGAACGGATGAAGACATCCTCGACGGAAGGCAGATCCGCCTCCTCGATCGGGCGGATGAGGATACTCATTTCCGGGCCCTCTTCCCTTGCCAGCAGGCGATTAAGACGAAAAGCCCAAGCATCAGCAAATCGGCGGCCCCGATGACCAAATACATGGCATAGAGGGGGACCGAGTGGCCGAAGAAGGCGAAGCTGACGTCGAAGCCATCGCCGATTCCCGCGACCAACGCCCCCGGCAGCGTCTCCCCCATCGCTTCCAAAGCCCCATTGAGAAAGTGATTACGGAACAAGACGGTCGAATAAGTTCCGGGCAAAAGGGAGGTAAAGTTCCTCACCGCTTCCCCCATCGAGGATAAAGGCATGTAAGCCCCGCAGATGAAGCCATATAAAGCCGAAATCAAGGCGCAGATCGCCGAATTGACCCCTTGGCTGCGGGTGAAGCTCCAAATGAGGTTGGCCAGCAAGCAGGCGAAGGCGCTGGTCAAGACGATATCGACCGCGATGAGCAAAACATCAAGGAAGGAAAGATAAAATCCGACCGCCGACAAATAGATGAGCCCGATCCCCAGTAAGGCAAAGCTGACGATGAGGGTCGAAATCAGGTTGGACAAAACATAACTAAGGGTCAAAAGCCATCGGGGCAACGGGGTGACTAGGAAGTCGAGGTCGGCTTTATTGACCTTATCGATAATCATGACGCCGGAGCAGAAACTGACGGTAAAGCAAGAGGTGGCCAAGACCGAGGAGACAAGCCAGCCTCCGGTGAAGCCGTCGATCAACGTTTGCTCGATCGTTAACCCGCCCAATAGATTAAGCAAGGTCTGCTCGTAGTTCCGCCCAAGGAAGGTGATGAAAAGCAACAAAAGGATCATCGGGGTGATGAGGGAAACCAAAAAGGTCATCGGATCCTTGAAATAGAGTTTGCAGTTCCGCCTTATCAGGGCGGAGAAAGCCCGATAGTTCTGCTTCATTGATTGGCTAATTCCTTCCCGGTGACGGCGAGGAAGACGTCATCCATCGTCCCTTTGATGATCTCGGCATCCTCGATGTAGGCGGAATGGCGGGACAAAAAGCCCATCGCCTGCTTGGTCGAGCGGAATTTGATTTCAACCCCGACCTTAATAGGCCGATACTCAACCCGTTGTTCCGCCAATAGATTGAGGAAATCCGGCTCATAACGGTAAATCCGGAGATAATCGCCGGCGTAACGTTCCTTCAATTCGATCGGTTTGCCTTCGGCGACCGCCTTCCCTTTGTCGATGAGGAGGACGTAATCGGCGATGGCCGCTTCCTCCATATAATGGGTGGTCAGGATGACGGTCAGCTTCCTTTCCTTCCGCAAACGCTCGATTAAGTCCCATACCAGCTTTCTAGTCAAAGGATCGAGCCCAGTCGTCGGCTCATCCAAAATCAATATCCGGGGGTCATGGATCAAAGCCCGAGCCAAGTCTACTTTCCGGATTTGCCCGCCGCTTAATTGGTTGAGCGGCCGCTTCAGAATCCCCCGCAAATCCAAAGCCGATGAAAGAAAAGCGAGGTTCTGCGCGAATTGGTCGCGTCCTAGCCCGTATAAGCGAGAACGATAGTAAAGATTATCGTAAACCGAAAGCCGTTTATCGAGGATTGATTGCTGAAAGACGATGCCGATTGAAGGGAGGAAGGCGGCTTTTTCCTCAATCGGATGGCCCAAAACCGTCAAACAACCGGAATCGGGCCGCAAAAGGCCAACCAAAATGCTGATGGTGGTCGATTTGCCAGCCCCATTGACCCCTAAAAAAGCGAAAAGCTCCCCTTCGCGGACGCGGAAGGACAGACCATCAACCGCGGTTAACTCGCCATAGCTTTTACGGAGGTCATGGATCTCGATGACGTTGTTCACTCGGTTATTTTATCGAAAATTCCCCGATGTGGCCTATAAAAGTTTTGTTAAATCGGAACGACAAAAAACTCAAAGCGTTTCCCAATAGCCCGATTTCCGTGATCCGACTCTCCGGACATATCCCTTTTTGACAAGGGAATCGATGTGCCGGTGGACGGTGGGAACGGAAACGCCAACCAATTGAGACAGCTCTATCAGATTGAGATATTTATCTTGTTTCAAAGCCTTGATTATCTTTTGGTCAATGGCGTTTATCTTATCATTTATCTTATCATTTATCTTATCATCGAAGGCTAAGCCGATAAGAAAAACGCCTGGCGGGGGCCGGCGTTATCAATCGTTTTTGGTGGACCGTGAGGGACTCGAACCCGCGACCCGCTGATTAAGAGTCAGCTGCTCTACCAACTGAGCTAACGGTCCAGTGGCGCTATTTAGCGCTCAACAAGTATACCCCTACCCCCTAATGGGTACAATAGGCAATTTTCACTCCGAACCCTGATCGTCATTTTCTTCGATGCCATCGTGATTATCCACGGTTTCTTCTGTTCCGATTACCCCATAGACCAAGGTCCCCGACAGCCGATCATGCAGGCTTTGTTTCCGCTTGCTCATGAGCAAGACGATGAAATCGACCAAGAAGAGGAAACCGGAAAGAAGGATCAAAAACGAAGCGTTGAAAGGCAAAGCCGGAAGCATAAAGAGGAAGGCGATAAATAGATAATGCCGAAGACATTGATGCCACCTGGCTTGCTTCCCGTCTTTATCGACTAGATGAAGGCGGAAAACCAACTTACCGACCGTCCGTCCTTTGAATAGCGATGGAACCAAGCCGAAGATAAGGAGAGGGGGGATCAAAATAGAGGGCAACGATTCAAAATAAAGGATGTCCGAGCATTCTTGATAAAGAGAAAGGTAAACCGGCTGCTCGCTGAAATGGTAAAAGGCGTCGACATAAGCCCCTTTCGCCACCCCATCCTCGACTCGATAGTAGAAAGATAGAAGCCGCTCCGCCGCCTCCTCTTTGCTCTCTTCATCGGCAAGCTGCCCCTTAATCGAATCGGAATACTCCGGCTTATCCGTCAAGGAGGACGGCAGAGCGAAATAGGGGTTGATGGAAGAGCCGTCATAGCCATAGACGTGTTCATAAATCCAGCGCCCCACCGCTTCCGCGTCGCTTTCGTCGCCGAGGAAACCATCCTCGGGATAAAACCGCAGGTCGGGATTAACGGCGACCGCGAAGTAATAATCCCACACGATCGATCCATATTCATCGGCCCCCAGGGTCCCGTCCTCGCCGATCGGATCGAAATAGAAGGCCGTCCCCTTCTCATCGGCTAAGCCAGACTCATCGACTAAAGATGACATCGCCTCACGTTTCGCCTCATACCCCAATGGGGATTCGATTCCATATTTCCCCAAGGTGAAATACAAAACGATCGACAAAACGAGGGAAACGCCGGCGTCGAGTAAGAAGGCGAAGCAACGGGTGCCATAGCCTTTGAAGCCTAAAACCTTATCCATGCTAGGCGATTTTAGCATAAGAAAAGCCCTCCGCCGAAGCAGAGGGCTAATTTGGCTAAATCCTATCAGTGAAGGATCTCGGCGACGGTGCCAGCGCCGACGGTGCGGCCACCTTCGCGGATGGAGAATTTGGTGCCTTTCTCCATGGCGATCGGGTGGATGAGCTCGACGGTGAAGGTAACGTGGTCGCCCGGCATGACCATGTCAGTCCCCGCGGGGAGGGTGATGGTGCCGGTGATGTCAGTGGTCCGGAAGAAGAACTGCGGACGATAGCCGTTGAGGAAGTGAGTGTGACGGCCGCCTTCCTCTTTGGTGAGGATGTAGGTGGTGGCGGTGAACTTGTCGTGCGGGACGATGGAGCCCGGCTTGGCAAGGACTTGGCCACGCTCGACCTGGTCGTGGGTGATGCCACGGAGGAGGGCGCCGACGTTATCGCCGCCTTGGGCGAAGTCAAGGGTCTTGCGGAACATCTCAAGGCCGGTGACGACGGTCTTCTGGGTCGGACGGATACCGACGATTTCGGCTTCGTCGTTGAGCTTGATCATACCACGCTCGACACGGCCGGTGACGACGGTGCCGCGGCCAGAGATGGTCATGACGTCTTCGATCGGGAGAAGGAAGGGCTTGTCGTTGTCGCGGACCGGATCCGGGATGTAGGTGTCAAGGGCATCGAGGAGCTCGAGGATGGGCTTGCAGGCGGCATCATCGATCGAAGTGGCCTGGCCGGCTTTGAGGGCCGAGCCTTTGACGACGGGGACTTCGTCGCCCGGGAACTCATACTTGTTGAGGAGGTCACGGACGTCCATTTCGACGAGGTCGACGAGTTCGGGGTCATCGACCATATCGCACTTGTTGAGGAAGACGATGATCTGCGGAACGCCGACTTGGCGGGCGAGCAGGACGTGCTCACGGGTCTGCGGCATGACGCCGTCAGTGGCGGCGACGACGAGGATGGCGGCGTCCATCTGGGCGGCGCCGGTGATCATGTTCTTGACGTAGTCAGCGTGCCCCGGGCAGTCGACGTGGGCATAGTGACGCTTTTCGGTCTCGTACTCGATGTGAGCCGAGTTGATGGTGATGCCACGGGCCCGTTCTTCCGGGGTGGCATCGATGGCGGCGTAGGCCATGTCCTTGGCGAGACCCTTCATCGAGAGGACGTGGGTGATCGCGGCGGTGAGGGTGGTCTTGCCGTGGTCGACGTGGCCGATGGTGCCGACGTTGACGTGGACACGGTCACGGTTGAATTTTTCTTTTGCCATTTGTTATTTCCTCCAAAAATGGTTTAAGACTTTCTGGCTTGCTAATGATAAGACAAGCGGATTTTCTTTACAATACTTATCAGTATTGCTTATTTGCCGGAAGCCTTCTTCACGACCGCGTCTTGGATGAAGCGCGGGCATTCGCCATAGTGGTCGAAGGTCATCGTGAAGTTGCCGCGGCCTTGGGTCAACGAGCGAAGGTCGGTGACGTAGCCGAACATCTCGGCGAGCGGGATCTCGGCGTCGATCTGCTTGGCGTTGCCCCGCTGGGTTTCCCCGGTCATGTTGCCGCGCCGGCGAGCGATATCGCCGATGACGTCGCCATAATACTGCTCCGGAACGGTGATCTCGACCTTCATGATCGGCTCAAGAAGGACCGGGTCGCACTTCGGGGCAGCGGCCTTGAGGGCCATCGAAGCGGCGATCTTATAGGCGGCTTCCGAGGAGTCGACGTCGTGGTAGGACCCGTCGAAGAGGGTGGCTTTGACATCGATTAGCGGATAGCCGGCGATGACGCCGCGGGTGAGGGCATCCTCCAACCCTTGCTGGGTCGGTTTGATGAATTCCTTCGGGACGGCGCCGCCGACGATGGCGTCGACGAACTCGAAGCCTTTGCCCGGGTTCGGCTCGAAGCGGATCCAGACATCGCCGTATTGGCCGTGGCCGCCGGTCTGCTTGACGTAGCGTCCCTCGGCTTCCCCGGTCTTGCGGATGGTCTCGCGGTAGTTGACCTGCGGGGCCCCGACGTTGACCTCAACCTTGAATTCGCGGCGCATCCGCTCGACGAGGACGTCGAGTTGGAGCTCACCGACGCCGGCGATGATGGTTTGGCCGGAATCGGGATCGGTATGGACGCGGAAGGTCGGGTCTTCCTCGGCGAGTTTGGTAAGGGCGACCGACATCTTCTCCTGGTCGGCCTTGGTCTTCGGCTCAACCGCTTCTTCGAGAACCGGTTCGGGGAAGACGAGGTTTTCCAAGACGACCGGTTCGTCCTCGGTGCAGAGGGTGTCGCCGGTGGTGGTCGACTTGAGGCCGACGATGGCCCCGATTTCGCCAGCGTGGAGCATCTCCACTTCCTGACGGTGGTTGGCGTGCATCAAGACAAGGCGGGCGATCCGTTCCTTGACCCCGTGGGAGGAGTTATAGACATAGGAACCGCTCTTGAGGACGCCTTGATAGACGCGGACGTAGGCTAACCGGCCGATGAAGGGGTCGGTCGCGATCTTGAAGGCCAAACCGATGAAAGGCTTGTCATCGGTCGGCTCGCAGACGTAATCCTCGCCGTTGAGGGTCCCTTTCTCGCCCGGGATGTCGAGCGGGGATGGGAGGTATTCGACGACGGCGTCGAGCAACGGCTGGATGCACTTGTTCTTGTAAGCCGAGCCGCAGAGGACCGGGAAGAACTCGCCGGTCAAGACGGCTTTGCGGATGGTCTTCTTGATGATGTCGGCCGGGACGTCTTCGCCTTCGAGGACCATCATCATGAGGTCATCGTCGAAGGCGGCGAGCTTCTCAAGCAGGGTCGAGCGGTATTCGTCGACCTTGGCTTGGTATTCGGCCGGGATGTCGGTGATGGTCGGGGCATCGTTTTTGTCGTCCCCGTAGACATAGGCTTTCTTCTCGATGATGTCGATGCAGCCTTTGAAGTTCGATTCGCGGCCGATCGGGCATTGGATGGCGGCGGCGTTGGCGGCTAGCCTCTCATGAAGCGAGGCGACACACATATCGAAGTCGGCCCCGGTGGCGTCCATCTTGTTGCAGAAGACGATCCGCGGGACGTTGTACTTGGTGCCTTGGCGCCAGACGGTCTCGGTTTGCGGCTCGACGCCGTTTTTCGAATCGAGGACGGTGACGGCCCCGTCAAGGACGCGGAGGGAGCGCTCGACCTCGACGGTGAAGTCGACGTGCCCCGGAGTGTCGATGATGTTGAACCGGTTGCCTTTCCAGAAGCAGGTGGTCGCCGAAGAGGTGATGGTGATGCCCCGCTCCTGCTCCTCTTCCATCCAGTCCATGGTGGCGGTGCCTTCGTGGACTTCGCCGATCTTGTGGGTCCGGCCGGTGTAATAGAGGATACGCTCGGTCGTGGTGGTCTTGCCGGCGTCGATGTGGGCCATGATCCCGATGTTCCGGGTATGGGGAAGGTCGTAGGATTCGGTTTCGCTAATGATGTTTTCGTCAGCCATAAATCTTTTCCTATTGGTTTACCAACGATAATGGGCGTAGGCCTTGTTGGCTTCGGCCATTTTGTGGACGTCTTCCTTCTTCTTGACGGAAGCGCCGGTGCCATTGGCGGCGTCGATGATCTCAGCCGCGAGTTTGTTCTCCATGGTCTTCTCGCCGCGGAGCCGGGCATAGGTCACGAGCCAGCGGAGGCCGAGGGTCTGTTTCCGTTCCGGGGAAACCTCGACCGGAACCTGGTAGTTGGCGGCGCCGATCCGGCGGACTTTGAGTTCGACTTCCGGCATGATGTTGTTGATCGCGGTCGCGAAGACGTCGATCGCCGGCTTGCCGGTCTTCTCCTCGATTTGCTTGAAGGCCTTGTAGATGATGGTTTGGGCGGTGCCCCGTTTGCCATCATACATAACCCGGTTGATGAGGCGGGTGACGAGCTTGGAGTTATAAACCGGGTCGGGTAGGACGTCCCGTTTCTCAACTGAACCTTTTCTTGGCATGGTTAATTATCTCCTTACTTCGATTCCTTCGGCTTCTTGGTGCCGTAGAGGGAGCGGCCTTGGCGGCGGGCTTCGATGCCGGCGCAGTCGAGGCAGCCGCGGATGATGTGGTAACGGACACCCGGGAGGTCTTTGACACGGCCGCCGCGGATCATGACGGTCGAGTGCTCCTGGAGGTTGTGCCCTTCCCCGCCGATATAGGCGGTGACTTCGTAGCCGTTAGACAAACGGACACGGGCGTACTTCCGAAGAGCCGAGTTCGGTTTCTTCGGGGTCATGGTGCCGACACGGGTGCAGACGCCCCGCTTCTGGGCGGAGGGCTGGTTGCTGCTCCGTTTGGTCAACGAGTTCCATCTCTTCCCGAGAGCCGGGGATTTGGACTTCTTGACGGCGGAGACGCGGCCCTGCCGAACTAACTGATTGATGGTTGGCATTTTGCGTGATTTCTCCTTAATTTTCTTTCACACGTATCCCGGCGTATCAGCGCCAGGGGTCCGAACTAGGGTGAACTAAGCCCTATTTCGCGTCCGGGCGCAATTTTAGACTAGGGTTAATTGGTAGTCAAACAATATTTGAAGATCTTAATCGACCGCCATATAGGAAAACAAATTTAAATCCTTATAAAAGAAATAAGGGCTTTTCCGCTAAGCCCTTCCCGCCGATCGTTCGGATATAGTTCTATTTGGTCTTGCAATAACCCCGTAGGACGGATCGATTTCCAACCACAGTAAACGATGCCGGTTTTTGATGAACCCTTCGTCGAGCGATTGGCATCGGTAATCATCGAGCGTCAAGCCCAAGGCTTTGTTGTATCCGCGCAAAGCCTTCGTCTCGACTGAACCGGGGAGGAAAACTGATCGAGTAGCGGCGCCTCTTAAACCCAGATTCATCCACCGATTAAAATGACTGCAAAACCTTTTATTGACGGGCAAAACAATGGATGGGGATTAACGCTTCTGGGTGAACCTGACCGTCGCCTCGCTCCCCGAAAGATAGGTAACCTCGAACTCAAATCCCAGGTCACCGAAACCAAAACCCAAATCGGCGAAGTCGTCGCCTTTAATGCCATCCCCTTCATAGAAGAGGGCTTCGGAGGTGGTCCGGGTCGCCCCATTCTCGCTGAAGGTTTTAACCGAGTCGCTGGCGACGTAATAATCGGCTAAGGCGGCCGACCCGCTGCCCTTGTCCAGCAGTTGGATGAGATAGGGGGCGGTTAAGGCGTTGTCGTGACAATAATTCAGCCCTTGGCCTTCCCCGACCACCGAGTCCTCCCGGAAGGGTTCGATCAACCGGGTATTGTCGTAAACCCCGAGCTCAGAATTGACCCGATAGACCTTAATCCCGGGCTTTTCGGGGAGACGGGAGCTTAAGCCCCGATGAGAGGAAGCATCCTTGCCGTTTAGCAATCCCGGGGTGTAAAGCTCCAAAAGGATATATTCGTCATAAGGGGTCATGTTCCAGTCAGGGGCAAGCAAAATGCATTCGTTATTAAAGGTCGACTGGCGGATGGTGATCTCGCAATCCCCGGTCACGACGAAAGGGCGCGACCAATTGAGCAAGAGCTTGGAGAAGGCGTTTTGGTCCCCAACCGAGCAATCCATCATGTCCATCCGCCCCAAGGGGGAACGGCGAAGCGACCCATCGACCGTATCGTAATAATCCTCTAACCCCAACAGGTGGCCGGTCTCATGGATGAAGGTATGGGCGTCAGGCAATATATCGTCGCCGGTCATATAGATGGAGGACCAGGAGATCGGGGCTGGCGAATTGATGGAGAAGGCCCAAAGCATCGAATTGGTCGAGGCGTTCACCCCCGCCATCCCAGCATAGGGGGAATCATAGAGGAAATAGGCCGGGATCGGGCTCTCCTTATAAAAATCCTTCAACCGGATATAGGCTGAGTTGTAATTCTCCTCAAACCATTCCATGGCTTCGTTGTAAATGGCGGTCAAGGTCGATTTGGCCCCCGACCCCGCCCGCTCGGCCAATTCCTCGACCGTATAGGGGCAAGGGAAGAAGGAATCGGCGATCTCGAAATCCAATAAAAGCCGGCCGCCCGAGCAATACCAATAATAGCTGCGGACCGATTGGTAGACCGTATCCTCCTCTTCCCCCATGAAGGCGGCGGCGATCCGGGTGAGGTCGGGGGCGGTCGAGGTCGCGAAGCCGACCGGGATCAGGGCAAGGGGCACCTCCCCGACGCTAGGCAGGCAATAGGACTTCTCCCCATAAGGGGCGAAGTGGCTCATCGTTTCCTGCCGAGTGGCGACCGAATAATCCTTCTCTTTCCCCTTCAAGCTCTTCCATTCGGCTATGCGATAGTATCCATCCCCTTGAAAGGAAGCGAAACTAGGGTCGGTCAGTTCGGCGCTGAATTTCTCATAAGTCAATTCCGACCGGAAGCAAGAGGAAAGAAAAGGGAGCAGTAGCAAAGCCAATGCCGATTGCTTTTTCGCCGTCATTCCGCCCTCCTTTCGCGCACGCCGATTATACTCCCTCTTCCGAATAGGAAAAGGATTGCAAATCCTTCGCCAAAGCGCGCAAAACGGATATGTATGCCGAAAACCGCGCAAATCGGAAACAAAAGGAAAAGGGCTGCCGCAGCAGCCCCGTTGTTGTTGATAGCCTTAGTCAGCGAAGTCCGGACGATCGTGTTTCTCGATGTACTGGGCTTTGACCTTGCGCATAGCCGAGCCGACATCGAACCCTTCGAGGGCCTTCGCTTCCTCTTCCGCGGTCCGGAGGCCCGTCCCCGCCGGGATGAGTTTCCCGGTGATGACGTTCTCCTTCAGCCCGTGAAGCGGATCGATCTTGCCCTTGATGGCGGCGTCGGTCAGGACCCGGGTCGTCTCCTGGAAGGAGGCGGCCGAGAGGAAGGATTCGGTTTCCAACGCCGCCTTGGTGATGCCAAGGACGAGCGGAGTGCAGACGGCCGGATGCTTCCCTTCCATCAAGGTCTTGGTGTTGACCTCGGTGAATTTCTCCACCGAGACCCGCGAACCCGGGAGGAAGCCGGTATCCCCGCCATCGCGGATGACGACCTTGCGGAGCATCTGGCGGATGATGATCTCCAAATGCTTGCAGTCGATCCCGATGCCTTGGGCGGCGTAGACCTTCTGGATTTCCTTGATGAGGTAGACTTCGAGTTTCTCGACCCCGGCGACTTTGAGCAATTCCTTCGGGTTGATGGCCCCGTCGGTGATCTTCGAGCCGGCTTCGATATGGTCGCCTTCCTCCACCCGGAGATGGGCGGCGGCGAGGGTCTCGTATTCCTTCTCCTCGTTGTCGTTGGCGACGGTGACTAAGAACTTCTCGCCGCTCGGCTTGATCGAGGTGATGGTCCCTTCGATCTCGGAGATGGTGGCTTCGCCCTTCGGGTTCCGGGCTTCGACGAGTTCTTGGACCCGGGGGAGACCCTGGGTGATGTCCGAACCCGCCATACCGCCGGTGTGGAAGACCCGCATGGTGAGCTGGGTGCCCGGCTCGCCGATCGACTGGGCGGCCATGATGCCGACCGCTTCGCCTTTCTCGACCAATTTGCCAGTCGCCCGGTTCAGGCCATAGCAATGACGGCAGACCCCGTCTTTGGTCTGGCAGGTGAAGACCGAGCGGATCTCGACCTCATTGATGCCGGCCGCCTCGACGGCTTTGGCCTGCTCGTCGCTGATGAGGGTGTTCTCCGGCACGATGACTTCGCCCGTCGCCGGATTGACGATGTCGTGCATCGAGAACCGGCCGCTGATACGGTCGCTTAGCTTCATGATGACGGTGTCGCGGCTGGTGTCGCGGATTTCCCGCACCTTGAAGCCATGGTCGCAATGGCAATCCTCTTCCCGGACGATGACGTCTTGGGCGACGTCGACTAGACGCCGGGTGAGGTAGCCCGAGTCGGCGGTCTTAAGGGCGGTATCGGCCGAACCCTTACGGGCGCCGTGGGTATTGATGAAGAACTCGCTGACCTTCATGCCCTCCCGGTAGGAGGAGACGATCGGGAGCTCGATTTCGATGTTCTTCGGGTTGGCGACGAGCCCCTTCATGCCGATCAGCTGCTTGAAGTTGTCGACCGAGCCACGGGAGCCGGAATCGGCCATGATGATCAGCGGGTTCCGCTTATCGGCCTTCATGGCGTCTTTGATCTTATCGGCGATCTCGTCGGTGATTTTCTTCCAGATATCGACGATCCGGCGATGCCGCTCGATGTCGGTGAGGTAGCCGTCTTCGTAGAATTGGTTGGTCTCATCGACTTTCTTATACCCTTCTTGGACCAGCGGGTATTTCCCATCGATATCCTTGATGTCGGAGATGGCGACGGTGACCGAGCTGACCATCGAGTAATAGAACCCTTGGTCCTTGATCTTGTCGAGGACGGCCGAGGTCTTAGACGCCCCATAACGGGAGAAGACCATGTCGATGATCGGGCCGAGCTGCTTCTTGCCGATGGCGTTTTTCAAGGGCAAGGTCGCGATGTATTGGGCTAATGGCGATGGCGCCCCGGCCGAAGTGTCGAGTTTATCGCCTAAGGCGGCGGCCACGTCGGATGGGGAGACGAACCAGGACCGCATCTCCTCTTCGGAGGCGCCCGGCTTATCGTTGAGATAGGGGAAATCGTCGGGGAAGACGTTGTTGAAGATGATCTTCCCGACCGAGGTGATGAGGTATTTGTCCTTAACCCCGCTCGGCATGCCGGTTCCCTCGTCTTTATGGATCGAACGGGCCGGGATGGCGATCCGGTTATGGAGCGAGACCTCGCGGTTCTCATAAGCCAACACCACTTCGTCGGTGGTGGCGAACACCTTGCCTTCGGCGGCGAGGTAACGCTTGTTGTCCTCGATCATCTTCAAGACGGCGTCATGCTCGATGAGCCCGACGTGGTCTTCCTTCTCCTTGGCGAGCTTCGCCTGGAGTTCATCGATCCGGGACTGGAAGTCGGCTTTCGATTCCTCGGTGGTGAGGTGGAAGTTGCCAAGGATCATGTCCTGGGACGGGATGACGATGGCTTTGCCGTCTTTGGGCGAAAGGATGTTGTTGGAGGCGAGCATCAACTCGACCGCTTCCTGCTGGGCCGCTTTGCCAAGCGGGACGTGGACGGCCATTTGGTCGCCGTCGAAGTCGGCGTTGAAGCCCGGGCAGACGAGCGGATGGAGCCGGATGGCTTTCCCTTCCACTAGCTTGGGCTGGAAGGCCTGAATCGAAAGACGGTGGAGGGTCGGGGCCCGGTTAAGGAGGACCGGATGCTCGGAGATGATCCGCTCAACGATGGTCAAGACCTCAGGGTCATAACGGTCGATGTAGCGGTCGGCGGCCTTATGGGCGGTGACGAGCCCGCTGGAGATGAGCTCGGCGGCGATGAAAGGCCGGAGGAGCTGGACCGCCATCTCCTTCGGGATGCCGCATTGGTACATCTTCAGGTCAGGGCCGACGGCGATGACCGAACGAGCGGAATAGTCGACCCGCTTGCCAAGCAGGTTCTGGCGGAACCGGCCCGGCTTGCCCCGCAGCCCCATTGAAAGGGACTTGAGCTTCCGGTTGTTGGTCCCGGTGACGGCTTTGGTCCGGCGGCCGTTGTCGATTAGGGCGTCGACCGCTTCCTGAAGCATACGCTTCTCGTTGACCATGATGACCGCCGGCGCGTTGGCGTCGATCAGTTTCTTCAAACGGGAATTACGGGAGATGACCCGACGATAGAGGTCATTGACGTCGGAGGTTGCCGAACGGCCGCCTTCGAGTTGGATCATCGGGCGGAGATCGGGCGGGATGACCGGGATGACGTCAAGGATCATCCACTCCGGCTTTTGGCCGGAATCGCGGAAAGCCTGGATGACTTCCAGCCGTTTGGAGATCTTGGTCCGGGCCTGGACGGAGGTGGCAGACTTCATCTCCTCGGTGAGGAGCTGGAATTCCTTATCGAGGTCGGTCTCGTGGAGGAGGCGTTTGATGGCCTCGGCCCCTTGGCCGAATTCGGCCCCGGTGTATTTGCCGATGAAGGCGGCGCCGGGGTAGAAAAGGAAGGATTCCTTTCGGTCGGGGAAACGGCGGATCAAATCCTTGGCCCGTTCCTCCTCGGCCGAGCCCGGTTCAATGTAAGGCAAAGGCTTGCCGTCGCCATCGACGTCGCCCGGCTGCCGTTTGAGGATGTCTTCGATGACTTCCGGGAAGCGGGCGCGGGCGGTCGATTCGTCGAGGTATTCCTTCTCGTTGAGGATCGAGGTGCCTTTGTTCAGGCACACCCAAGCGTTGAAGTAGATGATGTCCTCAAGCTGCTTGGGCGGGATGTCGAGGACGAGGGCCATCCGCGAGGGGATGGACTTGAGGTACCAGATATGGGAGCAAGGGGAGACGAGCTCGATATGGCCCATCCGTTCCCGCCGCCACTCCTTGGAGATGACCTCAACCCCGCATTTCTCGCAGGTGATGCCCTTGAAGCGGACTTTCTTGTATTTGCCGCAGTTGCATTCGTAGTCTTTGGCCGGGCCGAAGATCTTCTCGCAGAACAAACCGCCTTTCTCGGGCTTTTGGCTCCGATAATTGATGGTTTCGGCGCGGGTGACCTCGCCATGGCTCCAGCTCCGGATGGTCTCCGGGGAGGCGAGTCCGATTTGGACGGAGGAAAGGTCGTTGATGTCAAAGGGTTGAATCGTGTCTTTTTCTTTGTCAGCCATTGTTTTTCGCCTCCTTATTCATTCGACTCGCCGCCGCTCGTGATGGAGAGCCCTTCTTCAGCGAGGGTTTCCTCGGAGAAGACCGGCATATCATCGCGGTTGATGGCGATGCTGGCGGTCGGATCGACTTCCGGCTCGGTCGGGGACATGGTCTTCCGGATGGAGGAATTGGTCCGCCGTTCGAGCTCGATGTTATTCCGGACTAAGACGTCCATGTCGATCTTCTTCCCGGCCTTGTCGAAGAGCTTAACGTCGAGGCCGAGCCCCATAAGCTCCTTGGTGAGGACCCGGAAGGCTTCCGGCATGCCCGGGGTCGGGATGGGGTTGCCTTTGATGATCGACTCATAGGTCTTCCGGCGGCCGACCCGGTCGTCGGATTTGATGGTGAGCATTTCCTGGAGGGTATGGGCCGCCCCGTAGGCTTCGAGGGCCCAGACTTCCATTTCGCCGAACCGCTGGCCGCCGTTTTGGGCTTTGCCGCCTAACGGCTGCTGGGTGACGAGGGCATAAGGCCCGGTCGCCCTGGCATGGAGCTTATCGATGACCATGTGGTTGAGCTTGATCATGTATTGGACGCCGACCGAGATCCGTTCGGCGAACGGTTCGCCGGTCCGCCCATCGTAGAGGACGGTCTTGCCGTCTTCGGCGAGCCCCGCCTTCTTCATGATGTCAGCGAGTTCCTCGTTGGAAACGCCGTCGAAAGCCGGGGTCGCGACCCGCATATGCAGCTTCCGGCAGGCGAGACCTAAGTGGATCTCGAGGATCTGCCCGATGTTCATACGGGACGGAACGCCCATTGGCGAGAGGAGGATGTCGATCGGGGTGCCATCGGCTAGGAACGGCATGTCCTCGACCGGCAATATCTTCGAGATGACGCCTTTATTCCCATGGCGGCCCGACATCTTATCGCCCTCGGAGATCTTCCGCTTCTGGACGATGTAGACCCGGACCATCTCGGAAACCCCGGCCGGCAAGGTATCGCCGTTTTTCCGGGAGAAGATCTTGACGGCATGGACGATGCCCGCCCCGCCATGGGGGACGCGCTTCGACTCGTCTTTGCCCTCTTTGGTCTTCTCGGCGAAGATAGCCATGAGGAGCTTTTCTTCCGGCGTCGGCTCGGTCTGCCCTTTCGGGGCCACTTTCCCGACGAGGATATCGCCTTCTTTGACCTCGGCGCCGGGGATGATGATGCCCCGTTCGTCGAGGAAGGCCTTCGCTTCTTCCCCAACGTTGGGGATATCGCGGGTGATTTCGTCATTGCCGAGCTTGCCGATGTGGCATTCGCAGTCGTAATGGGAGATATGGACCGAGGTGAAGGTGTCTTCCTTGACCATCCTTTCGCTCATGATGACCGCGTCTTCGTAGTTGAAGCCGTTCCAGGTCATGTAGGCGACTAAGACGTTTTGACCAAGCGAGAGCTCGCCGCCCCTCATCGCCGGGCCATCGGCGATGATTTGGCCCTTCTTGACCTCATCGCCGGCTTTGACGATGGGGATCTGGTTAAAGCAGGTGTCCTGGTTGGAGGATTGGAATTTCTCCAGCCGATAGGTGACGGGGTCTTCGTTAAGCGACTGGGTCACGATGGTCGAGGAATCGACGAAGGTGACGGTCCCGTCTTTGACGGCGACCACCGCTTCGCCGGAGTCTTTGGCGATGATGGCCTCCATACCGGTCCCGACGTAGGGGACGGAGGGGCGCAGAAGCGGAATCGCCTGACGCTGCATGTTCGCGCCCATGAGGGCCCGGGTGGCGTCATCGTGGGCTAAGAACGGAATCGAGGCCGCGCCGATGGAGACGATCTGCTTCGGCGAGACGTCAACGTAGTTGATCCGATCCCTCCCGACCATCAGGTTATCCTCATCGTGGCGGACGGTCAGTTCGTCATCGAGGATCTCCTTGACCATCTCGTCCTTCTCGGCGTCTTTGATGCCGACGGAAGAAGCGAGGACGGGCTCGCCGAGGGAGACGTTGGCTTCGGCGATATAAAGCCCCCGTTCGTCATCGGCGGTCAAATAATGGCAGCCGCATTTGGAATCGGAGACGTAGGCCTTGTTGCCGACGTGGTAGACGATCCGGTACGGGGTCTTGATAAACCCGTGCTCATCGACTTTGGCGTAGGAGCAAAGATAGTTGATAAGACCGATGTTCTGGCCTTCCGGGGATTCGATCGGGCAGAGGCGGCCATAATGGGTGTAGTGGACGTCGCGGACTTCGATCGAGGCCCGGTCGCGGGTCAAGCCGCCAGGGCCTAAGGCCGAGATACGGCGCTTATTGGTCAGTTCGGCCAGCGGGTTGACCTGATCCATGAATTGGGAAAGGTTCGAGGTCGAGAAGAACTCGCGGATAGCCGAGCGAAGCGGGCGGACGTTGACGACCGATTGAAGGGTGAAGTTCAAATCGGTGACGGTCAGCTTCTGCTGGATGGTCTTGACCATCTTGGCGAGGCCGACTCGGAATTGATTCTGAAGCAATTCACCGACGCAGCGGACGCGGCGGTTGCCCAAATGGTCGATGTCATCGGTATTTCCTAAGCCGTCCATGACGTTGAGGAAATAGGAGAAGCAAGCGACCATATCGGGGATGGTGACCCGGGAGATGGTCAAGTTGGTATCGGTCCCGATCATCTGGCAGACGTGTTCCGAGGGATTGTCGTGGGCATAGACCTTGACGATGTTGACGGTCCGGTGATCCGGATCGAGCCCGATGTTCGGATTGGGCTCAAGGGTGTATTGGCAGGCCCCGTTTTCGAAGAATTCGATGTCGCGGAGGTGCTCGACTTCCTCGGCGCTCAGCTTATGGCCGGACTTGAACAGGGTGACTTCTTCCCCGTTCTCGTCGAACCCTTTGAGGTCTTGGGCCAAGACCCGGCCCGGAAGCCGTTCGTAGAGCCCGAGCTTCTGGGTGTATTTGAAACGCCCGGCCCGCCCGAGGTCATATTGCTTGTCGTTGAAGAATTTGTTGTAGATGAAAGCGATGTTGCCTTCGTTGGTCTGCGGTTCGCCCGGCTTCAATTTCGAGAAGATGTCGGAAAGGGCATCGGTCGCCTTGGCGAAGGATTCCTTGGCCAAGGAGTTCTCGAGGGCTTTCGACTCGCCGAAGAGGTTCTTCAGCTGATCGACCCCATCGAAGCCCAAGGCTTTGAAGAATTCGGTCGCCGGCATTTTCCGTTGCCGGTCAATCCGGACATAGGGGACGAGCTTGGAATCGGTCTCAAACTGGAGCCAAGTGCCGCGGTTCGGGGTGATTTCGCCGAAATATACGTGACCGGCCTCGCCAGTATCGAATTCCTCTTTGAAATAGGAACCCGGCGAACGGACGATTTGGGAAATGACCGCCCGGACCGCCCCATTGATGATGAAGGTGCCGGATTCGGTCATCTTCGGAAGGTCGCCCATGTAGAGCTCGGCTTCCTTGATTTCCTTGGTGTCGTTGAAAATGAGGCGGAGAGTGACTTTCAGCTTGCTTGAATAATCGCTGGAGTGCTCCCGGCACTCGGCTGGGGTCTGCTTCGGTTCCTCGAGGCGGCAGCCGACATAGTCAACGGTGATGTTGCCGGAATTGGATTGGATTGGGAAAATCTCCTTGAAGACTTCGTCGATTCCTTTGTCGATGAGCCATTGATAGGAATCGGTTTGGATTTCGACGAGGTTGGGGAGATCGAGATGGCCGGAGATTTTCGAGAAATTGATCCGACCATTGATGCCGACCGGATATTCTTTGCCATCCGGGCCAGCATAATGGGTGAACGGGATGATGTTGTCTTGTTCGGGCATTGTGGACTCCTTACTTGGTCGCGATGAGGATGCGATATCCTTTTTTCTGCCTGGCGAGCTCGACTTTCGAGAAGAGGGACTCCAGGTAGGTTTGGCAAGACGCGGCGCCTTGCTTGTTTCGGATGACTAGGATCAACCGGCCACCTTCATTAAGATGGCCGAGCGCGCCCGCGTACATCGCGTAGGTGACTTTCTTCCCCGCCCGGATGGGTGGGTTGGTGACGATGGTCGAGAAAGTCGTCTGAATGGCGGAATAGACGTCGGATTCGACGATGGTCACCCGGGAGGAAACCCCGAATGATTCGGCGTTTTTCCGCGCCAATTCCAGCGCCCTAGTGTTCACGTCGGCTAAAGTGACGTGGCAGTTGGGCTGGAAGGAGGCGAGAATCAGGCCGATCGGCCCGATCCCGCAGCCGAGATCGAGGAGCTGGTCCCCAAGATCGGTCTTGACTATGGTTTCAAGCAGCAATCTGCTACCATCGTCAAGGCCATCTTTCGAGAAGACCCCGGCGTCGCTATGGAAGAGGAATTCCTTTCCGAGGAACGTTACTTTGTAAGTCGTTTCCCTGTGCTTCAAGGACTCGACGTTATCGAAGTATTGCGGCATTGGATATCCCCCTTGGAAGCGCAATAACCCACCCCAGGCTTACACCTGGGGCGGGCATTGATTCGTTGTAAGCGAGATTACTTGATCTCGACTTCGGCGCCGGCGGCGACGAGGGCTTTCTTGTGCTCCTCGGCTTCGACCGGGCTGATGTGCTCCTTGACCGGAGCCGGGACGCCGTCGACGAGCTTCTTGGCATCCATGAGGCCGAGGCCGGTGATGGCCTGGACGGCTTTGATGATGGCGACCTTCGAGCCGGTGCCGAGCCCTTTGAGGATGAGGGAGACTTCGGTCGGTCCTTTGGCGACCGGGCCTTCTTCCTCAGCCGGAGCAGCGGCCGCGACCGGGGCGGCGGCGGTGACGCCGAATTCCTCTTCGACGGCCTTGACGAGGTCATTGAGCTCGAGGACCGTGTACTCTTTCAAAGAGGCGATGATTTCTTCTTTGGTTAATTTAGCCATTGTGGTTTTCCTCCATTTACTTGGCGCCTTCGGTGGCGGGGGCGCCTTTGTCCGCGATCGCCTTGACGGCGGCGGCGAAGCTGGTGAGCGGTGCGTTCAAGCACGATAGGAACATGGCGAGCATGCCGTTCTTGTCCGGGAGCTTGCTGATCTCCTTGACCTTAGCCGCATCGAGGACCTGTCCTTCGGCGATGCCGCCTTTGATGACGAGGTGCTCGTGGAAGCGGGAGAATTTGGCCAAGGCTTTCGGGCCTTTGGAGAGGTCTTCCGAGAAGACGAATCCGTTCGGGCCTTCGAGCAATTCGCCGAGATCGGGCTGATCGGCCTCTTTGAGGGCGCGGCGGACCATGGTGTTCTTGTAAACGGTGATGGTCGCCCCGACCCCTTCGAGGGTCCGGCGCAGCTCTTGCATCTCAGCGACGGTGAGCCCCTGGTAGGACACGACGGTGAAGGAAGCGGATTTGCTAAGCGAATCTTTGATCGCGGCAACCGCGTCTTTCTTGGCTTGCAGGGCTTTCTGGTTCATGTTTCTACCTCCTTTCGTTGATGTATGTGAAGCTTCAATATAACTAGCGGGTTATCGTGAATTACATCTACAACCTCAGCAGGGTGGATTTTTAAGGCACTTGCCCCCGGCTATCTTAGGTATACGAAGCCATTCACCAAGTGATTAGTTGCGACCCGGGAAGGTGATCGCGACCGCCGGCCCCATGGTGGTGGAGATGGCGGCGTTGAGGATGAAGGTGCCCTTGACGGTGCTCGGGCGGGATTTGGCGATATGGTCGGTGACGGCGACGAGGTTATCCATCAGATCGGCGTCGGAGAAGGAGACTTTGGCGATCGGCATCGCGAGGTTGCCATCCCGGTCGACCCGGTAGGCGATCTTGCCCTTCTTGATGTCGGTGACGGCGGTCTTGACGTCCATGGTGACGGTGCCGGTCTTGGGGTTCGGCATCAAGCCTTTCGGACCGAGGACCCGGCCCATTTTCCCGAGTTCGCCCATCATGTCCGGAGTGGCGACGATGACGTCGAAGGCGAACCAGTTCTCGCGTTGGATCTTCTCGAGGATCTCTTTGCCCCCGACATAATCCGCCCCCGCTTCCTTGGCCTCATCGGCTTTGGCGTTGGTGACGACGAGGACCCGTTTGGTCTTGCCGTTGCCATGGGGAAGGGTGATGGTCCCGCGGATCAATTGATCGGCGAGGGTCGGGTTGACGTTGAGGTTGAAGCTGATATCGACGGAAGCATCGAACTTGGTGGTCGAGGTTTCCTTGACCAATTTGATGGCTTCGGCGAGTTCGTAGACTTTGCCGGCCTCGATCTTCTTGGCGGCTTCTTGGTACTTCTTGCTGAATTTTTTCATCTTGGCTCTCCTTAGCGATCGATGGCGATCCCCATTTGCTTGCAGGTGCCTTCGACGATTTTCTTCGCGGCCTCGATGTCCTCGGTGTTGAAGTCGGGCAGCTTGTACTTGGCGATCTCCTCGAGTTGCGCCTCGCTGATGTGGCCAACGATGGTCTTGGCGTTGCTAGACCCTTTCTTGATGCCGGCGGCTTTGAGGATCCGCTCGGCGACCGGGCTGGTCTTAATGACGAAGTCGTAGGACTTGTCTTCGTAGGCGGTGATGATGACCGGAACGGTTTCGCCCCGACGGTCGCCGGTCTTGGCGTTGAAGTCGGTGCAGAACTTGTTCATGACGACGCCCGCGGAAGCGAGCTTCGGGCCGGGATGGGCTTCCCCGCCAGGGAGCTCCATCTTGACGACTTTGACGATTTTCTTGCTCATGTTTCTCTCCTTTGTGGTAGATTTCCATGCAGTGGTTAAGCGGGCTTCGTCTAGCCCTCCCACGCATAACGCGTCGCGTAAAACGCGCTTGCATAGTATATGCGTGTGCGAGACAAGAAACAAAAGCTTTTTTCCAAAAGATTTATAGTTGACGCCGTTTTGTTAAAACGGAAATTGACTGATGATTGTGCTAAAACTAGTAAGATTCGGTCGCTACAATGAAAGTAATGATCATGTCAATATTTATAATTGACAATTTCAAATTTCAATCACGATGCGAACGTCGTCTTGCCTCGCATAGGCATTCCGGCTCGCGAGGATGCGGATCAAGGCTCAAGGCAAAGCCATTTTCGGATAGGGGCCAGATACCTCGTCGTTATATTCCTCGGTTTGTTTTTTGGTTTTCCGCAAACGCACCCTGGCCTCCTTGGCTTGATAGTCGGATAATTTCGCTTCTACCAACGCATAACGTCCCTCTTTTAAAGCCAAAACGACGCCGAATTCTAAGCCAATTCGATCGCGGTAATGGCAAACATTGACCCCGAAGCTCGATGAATAAACCCGCAGATCCCTAGTGTTTTAGCCATTTTTTACTTCAGTGTTTTGATTTCTTTGAATCTTATATTGGCAATGACTGGTTTCTAATTGGCTCTTCCAAGGCCGAGCAGCAATGACGACAATATCATCAATAACGCCAAACCGGAATCGGCCAGCACCGCCACCCATAAGGGCAAGGTGAATAATGCCGTGGCTGAGGCGACGATGGAGACGATCATGACGGCGATCTTGACCACTATGGAAAAGGCGATGTTGAATCCGGCCCGATTCTTGGTCCTCTTCGCCACCTTCAATAAAGTCAGGATCTTCTTCGGGTCGTCATTAAGGATGACGCAGTCGGCGTTGGCGACCGCCGCGTCCGAGCCTAAGCCGCCCATGGCGATCCCGACGTCGCTGATGGCGATCGAGGCGGCGTCGTTGATGCCGTCCCCGACATACCCGACCCGGCCGTTGCCGTTCTTGATTAAGCGATCCAAGGAGGCGACTTTCTCCTCTGGCTTCAGCTCACCCTGAATTTGGAGAAAGCCCAATTGCTCACCGATGGCTTTGGCGTTGGCTTGCTTATCCCCTGAAAGCAATACCGTTTTGATACCCTGGGAATTCAATCCTTTGATCGTTGAGGGAGAGTTGGGCTTGATCCGGTCGCCAAGGACGCAATAACCGGCGTCTTTCCCGTCAACCGTTAGCCCTACCACCGTCCCTTGGGCGGAGATATGCGCGGTGCTTCCGGTCTTTCCGCAGAACAAGGCATGTCCTTTATAAATGGCTTTCACCCCTTGCCCGGCGATGTCCTCCATCCCGCTGACTAAGGATTGATCGATGGAGCAAAGGGATTTCAAGCAAGAAGCCACCGGGTGATTGGAGATGGTCTCGGCCGCGGCGGCGTATTCGAAGAATTGCTCTTGGCTAATCCCTTCCGGATGAACCTCCAGCACCTCGAACTTCCCTTCGGTCAGGGTTCCGGTTTTGTCGAAGGCCATGGTTTTCAATTCGTTCAGCTGATCGAAATAGGCTGCCCCTTTGACCAAAATCCCCGACTTCGAAGCTAAGCCGAGCCCCGAGAAATAGGCTAAGGGAACCGAGATGACGACCGCGCAGGGGCAAGAGACGACGAGGAAAGAGAGGGCGGTCCGAATCCAAGCGACCCAAGTCGCCCCATCGCCTATCCCGATGAATAGGGGCGGAATCGCCATAACCAAAATCGCAACCCCCATGACAATCGGGGTGTAGTATTTGGCGAATTTGCTGATGAAGCGGGTGACCTTGCTTTTCTTCTCGGCCGAATTCTCGACCAGGTCGAGCAATTTGGCGACGGTCGAATCGGCATAGGCCTTGCTGGCCTCGACCTCCAATGAGCCTTTGGCAAGCAGGGTTCCGCTCGATACTGAATCGCGGGCGGATTTGGCAACCGGGACGAACTCCCCGGTCAAGGAGGATTCATCGACTTCCCCCTCGCCTTTAACAATTATGCCGTCGCAAAGGACCTTGTCCCCCGCCCCGATCAAGACCAAATCCCCAGGGAGGATATCGACGGCGTCTTTCTCGACTATTTTCCCGTCCACCCGGACCTTGGCTTTTTCTTCCCGAAGGTCGATGGCCTTGGTGATGGCCCTCTTGGATTTATCCTCGGCTAAGTCCTCAAAGAACTCGCCCACTTGATAAAGCAGGATGACCAAGACCCCTTCGAGATACTCGTTGTAATCCGGCCCGAAACAGCGCAAGGCAAAGGCCCCAATCGAGGCCACCACCATCAAGGTGCATTCGTTAAAGGGGTTATGCTCGAAGACGATTTCCTTGAAAGCTTTGATGATGACGTCATAGGCGATGAACAGATAGCTTGCCAACATGACGATGAGGTTGACGTAGAAAGGAAAGTTTCGCTCGTTTAAATATAAGGTTCCAAGCAGCAGCAAAACGATCGATAGCAAAGCCCGCGACAGCAAAAAGACGATTTCCTTCTTCCGGTTATCTTCCATATCCTCACTCCTCGCAGACGTGCTCGCACACGAGGTCGAGCAATTTGACGACATGCTCGTCGGCCAAAGAATAATAAACCGAGGTCCCCTGTCGCCTAGTCCAAACCAAATTGGCTTTCCTTAGAGTCTGCAATTGGTGGGAAACAAGCGATTGGGACGCCCCGACTTCGCTCACGATCTCCGTCACGTTCTTCTCCCCTTCGGAAAGGACGTACATGATCTTCAAGCGGGTGAAATCGCTCGCGACGTTGAGCAGGCTTTCCATCCTGTCGATGATCTCGTCGTTTGGCATTTTGGCCATGGGGTTACCTCCTTATATGAACCGAAATTCATATTTCAAGGAGTAATATATGAACATTCGCTCATATAGTCAAGAGTCAATATGAAAATTCGTTCATAATTGCTGACTAGCGGTCAACGTAAGTCGCCCGAATGACATAGAGATAATCGCCGAATTCGAATATCGCCCCGATGGAGGAGGCGCCGGTATAAACCGAAAGGATCAATTCCTCGACTTGGTATTCGAAGAAATATTCCGGGTGGGTTTGATGCAAGACGACGGTCCCGTCTTGACGAATATTGTTCAACTGCTCAAGGAAATTCTCGTTCGCGGGCTGATAATCAAGATTAACGCAGGTAAAGCTCAAGGAATCGAAAGGGTCCTTGGCCCCGGAATGATCGGGGTCGATGGTCGAGTAATAGAGACCATAGAAGGCCAGTTGCTTCGCTGGGGAACCAGCCTCGGAGGCGGTAACCGAATCAAAGGCCACCTCAAACCGATAATTACTGATGGGGTTAGCCTCCACGTAAGGGAAATAGGCGGGGTAATAAACCGAATCGGAAAGGTAGGATAGATAGGAGGTGTCGTAAGTATCCCCGTCAACGAAAACGTCGATGGATTCATTGCTATAACCCATTCTCCCGTCATCGACGGTCAAACCAACGAACAAAGAGGGGTCGTATTCGTAATAAGCAAGACCGTCGATTGTCGTTTTGAATTCCGAATAAACGGCGAGCTCGGCGATCGAAGAAGGCTTGCCGATGCTATCGGAGGAAGCGTCATTGACCTCGAGAGATAAATCATAGGTTTGATCGTTAATTTGCATTTGCATCCCCGCGGATCCCGAGGTCAACGGGACGAGGCGATAAATCGCGGCGAACTGGGAATCGATGTTATAGGCGTGATAGACGGAAACGGAAGCATCGGCATTGATGACGATATCCTGATCGATATCCTCCCTATAATCGAGGATCGGGAAGTTGATCCGAAGCTGGTATTCCTCGCCAAGAGTCAATTCGGCGGTTTGCTCTTTCCCATATTCAAACACCTTGTTTGCCCCGTATATCTCGATTCCGAACCGATAAGCGTCCGTCGCTTCCTTTTCATCGAAAGTCCGGTAACCGCAGTTTAGGCAACGCCAAGCCATCCGCTCAGAACGGGAATCGATATAACCTTCGCCGAAAAGATGATGGCCGAGCCCGCAGTCGGGGCCGAATAGTCCGCCGCTGGTGATTTGGAGCAAACTCGGCTCATCCGGCATGGCGAAGGCGAAGAAATATCCTTCCTCCCCTTCCTTAACCGTTTGCTCGACTTCGATTTCCCCGTTTAGGAGCGCCCCAGGACGGTCAAGCCGATCGGCCGAAAGTTCGAACGTCACCCTCTCCCCAGCCTTATATTCCCCTTCGATATCCTCAACTAGGAAATCGTAACGATCCTCAACCGTCAAAAGGTAAGTCGGCGAGCTAGAGACAGGAGGCCGGCAACCGAGCAGAAGAAGCGGAAGCAATAGAAGGGGCAAGAAACTTTTTTCCATATAGGGATTCTATTCTTCCTTGGCAAAAAAACTAATAAATGGCCATTGGGGAAGATAAAAAACCAAGCAAATAATGCCTCTTTTGCGGATTTTGCCTTAGAATTGCGCGCTTTCTAATTCGCGAAAATCCTCGGCAGAATACAAGCTGATGCCCTTTTCTTCAATCACCCCATACCCCGCTTCCCCATCGCGAGGCTTGGCGATCGAACCCGGACAAACGAGTAGCGTGTCCCCAACCCTTCCAATGCCTTTAACGTGGGTATGGCCATGCAGCACGACGTCAGCCCTTACCCTCCCGCGGACCGGATAATGGGTTAAGTAAAAGGTCTTATGGAATAAGGGCAAGGTCGCATCTTCAGGAAGGGGGAACCCTAGCCGCGATTCATCGGAAAGGTAGTCGCAATTGCCGCGAACCGCCATTATTGGGCAGCCGAGGGCAGTCAGGGTATCGCAAAATTCATCTTTATCGTCAAAAGAGCCATGGAGGATATCGCCTAGGAGGAAAACCATGTCCGGATGATGGCGCTTCGCCGCCTCCAAAAGCCGTCTTGCCCCAACTAAGGAGCCATGCAAATCCGAGGCAAAGAGGAAAACCATGCGACTATGATAACCCTTTAAGGTATACTTTCCCACGTTATGAAAAACGCCATCAACGCCTATGAGCAACTCCTGGACGCCTTCCATTACGCCCTCCATAGTTGGCTCAACGTCAAAATCACCGAACATGGGAACATCGAAGCCAAGGAGATGACCGCGGCCGCCTGCTTTCTCCTGGATAATCTTTACGCCAAGGAAGAGGCCGGCCCCGAACTATCGTTGCTTGCCGCCGCCGATCTCGGCAAAGCCTACAGCCCAACTCACCTGATGGACAAAGCAACCGAGATGCGGGTCTTTATGTCGGGGGAGGATTTCTCGCTCGGCCAAAGCCCCGTCCGCGACTATATCCGCTTCGTGGCCAAAACCGAGGAAAGCATAACCAAATGCTATTCCGACAACGCCGGGAAACTGGTCGTGGTCTATGCCGATATGCTGACCAACCTCGTGGTCGAGGAATGCCCGGAGGTCCACCCGATGCGGATCGCCGAACTCGTCTTCCTCGTCATCACCGAGGAATTCGGCCGCCTCTACCGGGAAATACTCCACAACGCCTTCCTCGCCTTAGCCAGCGCCCCTTATTTCCTCGGGGTCGAGGAAGCGATGGAACGGATAAGAAAAGAGAACAACGACTGAAGGTAGGCAAACGAAAATCCCCAACGGAATCGCCCGCTGGGGATTTGGCTTATTAGATTTTCTCGACTTCCGAGAATTCGACCTCGACCGGGGTGGTACGGCCGAAGAAGACGGTATTGACCCGCATGTGGCCGGTGGTCTTATCGAGTTCATCGATGACCCCTTCCGTCCCTTCAAGCGGCCCATGGATGACCCGGACCCGGTCGCCGACCGAGTAACGGTCATACATCGACTGGTCGATGATGCCCATCCGTTTGAGGACCGGCTCCATCTCGTCTCTAGGGACCGGGGTCGGCTTTTGCCCGCCGCCCGAGGACCCGGCGATGCCGGTGACGCCCGGGGTGTTACGGACAACATACCAAGCGTTATCGTCCATGATCATTTCGACGAATAGATAACCCGGATATAGGTTCTTGATCTTGGTCTTGCCAGTCGGAAGGCCATCCTTTAGTTCGGGGACTTCCTGGTTGCAAACGCAGACGCGGAAGATCTTGTCTTCCTGGTTCATCGTGACGATCCGGCGCCGCAGGTTCTCGGCAACCCGGTCTTCGCTATTGGCGTAGGCAGTGACGATGTACCACTGCTTATCGGCTATTTGGGGTGCGGCCATCTTTAATTACCTCCGAATGCATCCTTCAGCTGCTGGATTAACGAACCAGCGGTCAAATCCTCAAGCGAGAGGAAGATCGCGGCGAAAGCGACGATGCAGATGACGACGATGAGGGTCGGGACGAGGACATCCCGCTTCGGCCAACGGATCCGCTTGCCTTCCTTGATGACTTCTTTAGTGTACTTCACTGGGCCCATATTAGACTCCTTTCGCTACTTGCTCTCCTTATGGAGGGTGTGCTTCCCGCAATGGGGGCAGAATTTGCTCAGGGTCAGCCGTTCAGGATCATCCTTGCGTTTGGAGACGGTGTAGTTCCGGTTCAAGCACTCGGTACAAACCAAAAAGACCTTTACCCTTGCCATAATCCTAATCCTTTCAGCATGCAAAGGCTACGCCTTTATCGGGGGCTTGTCAAATCAACTAGTCTGAAACTTCAGCAAAAGCCGTTCGCCCTCGCTCGCCTCGTTCAGGCTTTTGAGCACCGTTTTGGCCCATTTGCGAAACCGATAAGCCATCATCCGGGTATTGGAGGGGCGGAGATCCATTTGCTCGGAAACCTCCTGAATCGAATACCCTTCCGACAAGCGCCGGACCACTTCGATGTCGGCGGGCTTAAGATGCCTCGGCAATTTCCCAAGCTTCGACAAGGCATCGGCATAGGCGCAAAAAGCCTTGGGGTCATTAAGGGGCTGGTTGTCGGGAATCAGCTCATGCAAATAGGAATCGTTGGTATCCGGATCGATGGCGTCGAGGCTAAAGCAGGGGATGTTTTCCCTTTCTTGGAGGATTTTCTTGGCCTCCCGCCCCGCTTCCCGATGGAGGATGAATTGGAAATAGGCGATAAAACGCCACTCCCCGATCCGGTAAGTCCCCTCGGCCATCAGATAGCTCCGGAAGAAGACTTCGTTGTAAGTCCAATCGTCAAGCAAATCGGCATATTCCGGGCAAGCCCGAAGCAAATGGAAATGACGGGAACGGAAATAACGCAGCGACAGCTCGTTACGGGCCACTCCGTCGCCAAGCCGAAACCGAAGGAGCAGTTCCTCGTCTTTCAGCCACGTGTAGTCAGTCTCTATGAACATCGACTTGACCTCCTAATGGAGGCAAGTTAACGAGTTCGGGATAAAGCGATTTGGGAAAGCAGAATACCAGTCGCCACGGAGGCGTTAAGCGAATTGACATGCCCGACCATCGGAATTTTGACGATGAAGTCGCTCCGTTCAAGCAATAACCGCGAGAGGCCAAACCCCTCGCTCCCGACGAGCAAAACGATCGGCGAATGGTAATCGACCGCCGCATAGCTTTGCTGCGCTTCCCCATCGCTCGCCACCGCCCAATAGCCGTTTTCCTGCAGCTTTTTCAAAGCGACGCTCAAATTGTTGACCAAAGCGACCTTGACGTAATTGATGGCCCCGGTTGAGATCTTGGCCACCGTCGCATTCAGCGGGGCGTTGCCGCGGTCTTTCATGATGATGCCATCGACGCCAAAGGCATCGGCGCTGCGGATAATCGCGCCGAGGTTATGGGGGTCTTCGATCCCGTCGAGCATCAGCAGGAGCGGCTCTTTTTTGCTTAGATGCAAAAACTCCTCGAAGTCAACGGTCTCGAAGTCAGGACAGATGGCCGCAAACCCCTGATGAGAGGGATTTCTGGTCATCCGAGTCAATTCGTCGATAGAGGCGAATTCGACTGGTATCGAACTTTTCCGGGCCAAGGCGACTATCGGATCCTTGCCTTGCTTAGCCACGACTCTGAGCTTCAAGGCCCGACCGGAGGCGACCGCTTCCCGAACGGCGTTCTTGCCGTAAATAATTATACTCATGATTCGCGGAAGACAATACCTTTCTAGAATTCGGTGGAGACCCGGAGGTCCAGCGGCTTGATGGCCATCCTAAGCTCGTCGGCGAAGGCGGAGACGGTCGAAGAGGAGGCGTAAGCCAAATGCAAAACCGTCCGGATCGCCGAATGGTCTTGGTAAGTGATAAGCTCGGAGGAGGAATCGCGGATCGCGATGCCATAACGGTTGGCGATCAATAAAATATCCTTCATCACCGGGGAATCGCTGGGAACGACCAACAAGACGATCGGGTTCTTCCTGGAAGCGAAGACCTCGAATTTCCTAAGGAAGACGAGAACGGCCAAGCAAACGGCGGTGGCCATGGTGGCGATGACGAAGCAGCCGGTGCCGCAGGCGACCCCAATGGCCATCGAGACCCATAAAGTCGTCGCGGTCGTCAAGCCGCGGACCGAGACCCCGTTCTTCACGATGGTCCCAGCCCCGAGGAAGCCGATGCCGGGGATGATCTGGGCCGCCAAACGGGCCGGATCGCGGGTGGTATGGACCACGTCATCCCAATAGGAAAACCCATAAATCGAGATGATCATGATTAGGCAGGAGCCCAAAGCGATGAGCAAATGGGTCCTAAGCCCCGCCGCATGGCCGTAATACTCCCGTTCAAAGCCGATAAGTCCGGCGAACAAGACAGTGGCGAAAAGGCAAAGGATAATCAAAACGATGTTCCCAACCAGCCCGTTGGAGAAACCGGTTCCGAAGTCGGTGTTGAACCAGCGAATAATGATTTCGTCAATATTGGTCATCGATCAATCAAATCATCCAGAGGCCGAGGTCCATCAGCTGTTTCCTTATCGCGTCGACGCTGGAATAGTCTTTTTTCTCCTTGGCGGCGTAATAAGCGGCATACAGCTGCTTCCCCTGCTCTCCGATGTAAGGGTATTTTACAATGAGACCTAATAGATGTGAATAGAACCGAAGAGCGGAAAAATCCTCTTGGAGTACCGATAAGGGGGTCGATGGGTTGCGCAGATCTTGGTTCGCCTGCTTTATCTTGGCGTACATGGCGGTCAAAGCATTGGGCGTATTGAGGTCGTCGGAGAGGGCGGAAAGGAAAACCTCATCCTCATAAAAGGCGCAATTCGAAGGGTCATCAATCCCTTTAGATTGCAAAGTAATCGCTAAAGTCCGATAGGCGGAGGCGAGTTTTGCGTAGTTTTTCTGCGCTTCTAACATCGTCTCGGCGGTGAAATTGACCGGGGAGCGATAATGGGCGCTTAGGACCATCAAGCGGAAGGCCATCGGCCCGAATTCCTTGATGACGTCTTTGGCCAGCAAGACGTTGCCAAGCGACTTGGACATCTTTTCGGAATCGATGTTGATGAAGCCGTTATGCAGCCAATATTTGGCTAAGTCATTGCCGTTATGGGCCCGCGACTGGGCGATCTCGTTTTCATGATGGGGGAATTTCAGATCAAAGCCCCCGCCATGGATGTCGATATAGCCGTTCCGATCCCGGAAGAGCGAGTCGATCATGACGCAGCATTCGCTATGCCATCCGGGCCGGCCTAACCCCCAGGGGCTCTCGAAGCGGATCCCTTCCTCGGTCTTTTTCCACAGGGCGAAATCCAAAGGCGATTCCTTTTGCGAATTGACCTCGATCCGGGCGCCGGAGATAAGCGAGTCGACGGAATTGCCGCTTAGCTCGCCATAATGGTCGATCGAGGAAACCCGGAAATAGACGTCGCCGTTATTGACGTAGGCATGGCCGGATTGGACCAACTCATCGATATAGGAAACGATCTTCCCCATATACTCGGTCGGAGTCGGGGTGAAGTCCGGTTGAAGGGAGCCGATCTCGTCGATCAGCTTCCGGTACTCGCCGATGATCTCGCTCGTCAGCTCCTTTTCGCTCACGCCGAGCTCCATAGCCCTTTTGATGATCTTGTCATCGACATCGGTGTAGTTGGAAACATAGGTCACTCGGTAGCCGGCGTATTGGAAAAGACGGCGCCAGACATCGAAGACGATCGCTGGACGGAGGTTACCGATGTGAGGATGGTTGTACACGGTTGGGCCGCAGACGTAAATCGCGACTTCCCCTTCTTTGACCGGAACGAAATCCTCGATCCGGTTCCCATAGGAATTATACAGACGAATGTTCATGCGTCCCTCCTTAAAGCCAGCGTGGCCAATTGCTTCGGCTTGGAAACGACATAATCGGCTTTCGCCAACAAAGCCTTTTTATAAAACCCGTAGCCCCAGGTCACCAAGCAGGATTTGACCCCGGCGTTAATTGCCGTATCGACGTCGACGTAGGAATCGCCGACGAATAGGATGGTGTCTTTATCGATCCCGTACCGGCTTATGAACCGATTTACGATCAGCGGGTCCGGCTTAACCGGCTCTCCCTCCTCGTGCCCTTCGATGGCGGTGAAGAGCCCTTTCCCGAAATGCTCCTCGACTATCGATTGGGCTAAGGCATTGGGCTTATTGGTGGCGACGAACAGCCCCACTCCCCTCTCCTTTAGAAAAGATAGGACTTCCTTCATCCCGTTAAAGGGCTTGGCGTGGTTGTTCTGCCAATCGCGATATAAGGGCATGTAGGCCGATTTGAGCTCGGCGAAGGCCCGCTGGTCATCGGCTTTGTCCTTCAAAGCGCGTTTAATGAGCATATCGGCCCCATTGCCGATCAAGGACCGGGATTCTTTCAAAGAGAAGGAATAAGCGTAGCCGCAGCGTTTAAGCGCCTCGTTGATGGCGAGCCGAATATCGGGGAGGGTGTGCAGGAGCGTCCCATCCAAATCGAAGATGAAGGTTTTGTACATAAAGCAAAGGGCCGGGATGGCCGGCCCTTATCATAGACTACTTTTTCCGCTCGGGGAAGCAAGCCCGATTGGCGACGTAGTGGGTATGGAGCAATTCCTCCGCCACCCCGTTGCAGGGCGAACCGAGGTAATCCTTATACAACTTGATGATATCCGGGTTATTATGGGATTGCCGAATGGCTTTCTTCTCGTCGATCGAGTAGAGGATGTCGGCCCGTTTCTGCCGATATTTATCGAGGATATCGGCTCCTTGATTGGGAATCAGGTTCGGCTTGACGAACGGTTGCCCGCCGCCGTTGATGCAGCCACCGGGGCAGCCCATGATCTCAATGAAAGCGTAAGGGGATTTCCCGGAGCGGATCTCGTCGAGCAACGGCTTGGCCGCCTTCATGCCGGAGGCGATGGCGACTTTAAGCTTGGTCCCGGCGATGTCGATCTCCGCTTCCTTGACCGATTCAAGCCCGCGGACGGAAAGGAAATCGATCTTGTCGTATTCCTTGCCGGTCAGGGTGTGGTAAGCGGTCCGAAGGGCGGCTTCCATGACCCCGCCGGTGACGCCGAAGATAACCCCGGCCCCAGTGTATTCGCCGAGCAGATCGTTATCGAATTCCTCGTCGGGGAGTTCATCCCAAAGCAAGCCAGCCCGGCGGATTAAGACCGCCAATTCGCGGGTGGTAAGGACCGCATCGACGTCCGGCAGCCCGTTGACCGCCGCGTTCTGGGGCCGCTTGGCCTCGTATTTCTTGGCGGTGCAGGGCATGATCGAGACGACATAGATATCTTCCGGCTTCAGCCCATGGGCCGAGGCGAAATAGCTCTTGATGATGGCCCCTTCCATCTCGTGGGGGGATTTGCAGGTCGAGATATGGGGGATCAGATCGGAATAGAAATACTCCATGTAATTGATCCAGCCCGGCGAGCAGGAGGTGATCTGCGGCAAGACTTCCTTGTTCTTGATCCGGTTGATCAGTTCCTGAGCCTCTTCCATGATGGTGAGGTCGGCCCCGAAGTTGGTGTCGAAGACGCGGTAGAAGCCTAACCGATGGAGGGCGGCGACCATCTTGCCGGTCCCATTTTGCTCACCGATCGGATGGCCGAATTCCTCGGCGATGGCGGCCCTGACCGCCGGAGCGGTCTGGACGATGACGTATTTGCCTTCGTGCATCGCCTGGTCGACTTTATCGATCTCCCGTTTCTCGGAGAGGGCTCCGGTCGGGCAAACCTCGATGCATTGGCCGCATTGGAGGCAGGGAACGTCGGCGAACGAGCGATTCTCGGCTGGGCCGACGATGGTATTGAACCCCCGTTGCTCAAAGCCGAGGATCCCGATGCCTTGGGCCTCTTTGCACTTTTCGATGCAGCGGCCGCAGAGGATGCATTTGGAGGTGTCGCGGACTAAGCCGGGGGCGACGTTGTCATAGGTGGATTTGGTGACCTCGCCCAAGAACTGGCCCGAGCGGGCACCGGTCAAATTGGCGACGTGGAGCAATTCGCACTGGCCGTTTTTGACGCAGGTTTGGCAGTCTTTGGAATGGTTGGATAGGAGCAGCTCGACCGAGGTCCGGCGGGCGTCGATGGCCATCGGGGAGGAGATTTTGATCTCGAAGCCCTTGCTGGCGTCGCATTCGGAAACCGGATAGACGCAGCTTGCGACTAGCCGCGAGCCGCGGGCGGATTTCAGCTCAACCAAGCAGACCCGGCAGGAGGCCAAGGAATTATGACCATGGTTCCAATAGCAGAGGGTCGGGATGTTGTAACCGAGCTTGCGGGCCGCCTCAAGGATGGTGAGGTTGGCGGGGACGGAATATTCCCGCCCTTCGATCTTGATGGTGATTTCTTTGTTTTCCATTTTCTCTTCCTCTCCTTATTCCTTGATGATGGCGTGGAAGCGGCACCCAGCTAAGCAAGAGCCGCATTTGATGCACTTGCTTTGATCGATGACGTAGGGTTCTTTGCCCACGACGCCATGGATGCAGTTAACCGGGCAATTACGGGCGCAAAGCGAGCACTTTTTGCAAAGATTGGGATCGATGACGTAACGCATGAGCTTCTTGCAGATATGGGCCGGGCACTTCTTGTCGACGACGTGGGCCTCATATTCCTCGGGGAAGTTGTTCATGGTCGAAAGGATCGGGTTAGCCGCCGTTTGCCCAAGGGCGCATAAGGCGCCGTTTTTGATGACGGTGGCCAAATACTTCATGTCCTCGAGCGTCTTGGTGGTCGCGGTTCCGTTGGTGACCTTGGTCAGCATCTCGAATAGCCGCTTGGTGCCGATCCGGCAATGGGAGCACTTCCCGCAGGACTCGTTGCAGATGAAGTCCATGTAGAAATGGGCGACGTCGACCATGCAGTTGTCCTCGTCCATGACGATGGCCCCGCCGCTGCCCATCATCGAGCCTTTGGCGACCAAGGAATCATAATCGATCGGGGTATCGAGCTCTTTTTCGGTCAAGCATCCGCCCGAGGGGCCCCCAGTTTGGATGGCCTTGAATTTCTTCCCGCCGGGGATGCCGCCGCCGATATCGAAGATCAAGGTCCGGAGGGTCGTGCCCATCGGGACCTCGACTAAGCCGACGTTGTTGATTTTGCCGCCGAGGGCGAAGACTTTGGTGCCTTTGCTCTTCTCGGTGCCCACTTTGGCGAACTCGCTGGCCCCGACCCGGATGATGTAGGGGACGGTGGCGAGGGTCTCGACGTTATTGACGCAGGTCGGCTTGCCCCAAAGCCCTTTGATCGCCGGAAAAGGCGGACGGGGACGGGGCATGCCCCGCTTCCCCTCGATGGAGTTAAGAAGGGCGGTCTCTTCGCCGCAGACGAAGGCGCCGGCCCCTAAACGGAGATAAGCGTGGAAAGAGAAATCGGTGCCGAGGATATGGTCGCCGAGCAATCCGACTTGCTCCATATCCTCGATCGCCCGTTGCAATCTTTCGACCGCGACCGGATATTCGGCCCGGACGTAGAAGTAGCCTTTGGTGGCCCCGAAGGCGTAACCGGCGATCATCATCCCCTCGATGACCTCAAAGGGATTGCCCTCAAGGATCGAACGGTCCATGAACGCGCCCGGGTCGCCTTCGTCGCCGTTGCAGACGATGTATTTCTGATCGGCCTCGACGTTGGCGGCGAATTGCCATTTCCGGCCCGTCGGGAAGCCAGCCCCGCCCCGGCCGCGTAGGCCCGAGGCCAAAATCTCGTCGATGACCTGCTGAGGGGTCATCTCGGTCAAAACCTTCTTCAAGGCCTTGAACCCGTCATAGCCCAAAGATTCCTCAAGCAAGTCCGGATTGATAAGCGAGCAGCCGTGGAGGGCGACCCGAACCTGTTTCTTATAGAAGTTGATATCGTCTTGGCGGACCACCTTCTCATGGGTGACCGGATCGACATAAAGGAGGTTCTCGCAAACCTTCCCGCCGATCAGATCATCTTCGACGATCTGCTTGACGTCGGAGACCTTAACCGCCCGATAAAGGGTATCCTCGGGGAAGATTTTGACGAAGGGGCCTTGGGAGCAGAAGCCGAAGCAGCCGACGTGGTTGACGGTGACTTTGTCTTCAATCCCGTGGGCTTTGATTTCCTCTTCGAGGGCTTTCTGGATATCCTCGGAGGAATTGGCGATGCAGCCGGTGCCGCCGCAGACGACGACCGCCCGCTTGCCGTTGGTCCCCTTGATCTTCGATTCGAATAAATCGGTGCAGGTCTTGATGCTTTCGTCTAATTTCTTAACTGAGTCGATGCGATCCATTTATTTGCCCTCCGCTTCCATCTTCCGGTATTCGTCGATGATTTTCCCAACTTGGTCAGGGGTGACTTTCGGATAAACCTTTCCGTTTATCGACATCGCCGGGGCCAAGGCGCAAGCCCCGATGCAGCGGACCGCTTCGATGGTGAACAAGCCATCGTCGGTCGTTTCGCCGGGAGCGATCCCCAGCATCGCCGAGAATTTGTCGATGATGGCCTGGGAGTTTTTGACGTAGCAGGCCGTGCCTAAGCAAACGCCCAAGACGTATTTGCCCTTGGGTTTCAAGGAGAAGAACGAATAGAAGGTGACGACCCCGTAGATCTCGGCGACCGGGATCCCCGTCTTCCGCGAGACGATTTCCTGAATTTCCAAGGGGATGTAACCGTATTTCTTTTGAATGGCCGAAAGAATCATCATCAAAGGCGATGGTTCGTTGGCGTATTGGTCGCAGATTTCTTCAACCCCGACCACCACTTCATGACGGATTGGCATATCTAACCTCCATGCTGACCGCTTGTAACCGCTTTATTTTATAAAGAGAGGAAAGGGCTTTCAACGAAAAACGGGTAGCAATTACCGATATAAAAAAGTTAACTTTACTTAATGCCGATGAACAATGAGGAAAGCAATCGGTAAAAGTTTTTCCCAAGCCGCTCGAAACCGAATGTATGAGCCTTTTGCTTCCGCAATCGGTATCATTATTAACAAGGAGAGCAAGTATGGAATACACCAAAGAGACGACCGATCGCTTCCTCAACCTTTATCGGCAGCTCGAGACCATCCGCGATTTCGATCAAGGGCTCTACTCCTACTATAAGAAAAAGTATTACGAGCAATTCGACGAATATCGGCAAATCCGCAACTACCTAAGCCACGAGGAATACGGAGGCGGGTATCCGGTCGCCGTCTCGAGTTTGGTTTGCGACGACTTGGAACGGATACTTTGCCAAATGCGGAAAACATGCTACGACATCGCCACCAAGAAAGTCGTGACCTACACCTACTCCGACCCCTTGGCCAAAGCCCTTAACAATTTCGCCAACCACGGGGTCACCTATGTCCCAATCGTCGAAAACAAAAGGGTCAAAGGGATCGTCACCGCCGGCAAGCTTTTGCTCATCCTTTCCAAAGCCAAGAAAAAGCCCATCGACCCCAATAGCCAACTCGGGGAATACAAGGAATACTTCGCCCTCGATAACCACAGCAAACGCTTTATCTTCATGGGGAGGAGGGAGCCGATGGCTTTCGCCGAAAGAAACTTCTCCGACCTCATCGATTCCAAACGAGTGGGCTTGATCATCGTCACCGAGAACGGGGAAGAAGACGAGGCGATGCTCGGGGTCATATCGATCTATGACGTCGTCAAGGAAGACGAGAAAACCGAAAATAGGAAAAACCAATGAACGACAAACCAATCCTGGTCGCCAGCAATCTTGGCAAGCGTTTCCCTTTGTCCCGGAAACAGCAAAAAGAAAGGCGAACCAACCAAACCTTTCTCCAAGCGGTCCACAACCTCTCATTCGAGCTTTACCAAGGCGAGATCTTCGCTTTGCTCGGCC
This sequence comes from uncultured bacterium, assembly GCA_949296775.1. Classification (GTDB taxonomy): domain Bacteria; phylum Bacillota_I; class Bacilli_A; order RFN20; family CAG-826; genus Alloenteromonas. The sequence continues at coordinate 73,132 of CASFQA010000005.1, forward strand.
CCAATGGCGCCGGCAAGACCACGACCTTAAGAATGCTCTCGGGCTTGCTTTCGCCAAGCGAGGGCGAGATTTCCTTGCTCGGCGAAAAGCTCGACCGGAAAGCCGACTCGCTTCGTTCCCACATCGGCTTTTTGACCAGCGAGCTGAAACTCGACAACTTCTTCACCCCCGATTACACCTTCGCCTTCATGGGGCGGCTATACGGGCTTAGCGACGAAACCATCGCCAAGCGGAAAGAGGAATTATTCGATTTATTCGGGGTCAAGGATTTCGCCTTCGCCAAAATCGGCGAGCTTTCCACCGGGATGAAGCAGAAAGTCTCGCTCTCGGTGTCGCTCGTCAACGACCCGGACTTAGTCATATTCGATGAGCCGACCAACGGGCTCGACATCCTTGCCTCGAAAGCGGTCGAGGATTACCTCCTCAAGCTAAGGCGCGACGGCAAAGCCATCATCATCTCGACCCACATCTTCTCCCTCGTCGAGAAACTCGCCGACAAAGCCCTCATCATCCTCAATGGGGAGAAAGCCTATGAGGATTCGATGGCGAATATCGCAAAAGCCGGTGGGATCGAAAAGGTTTTCTTCTCGGTATATCAGGAGGAAAAAGAATGAATTTTAAGCGCGTTTTTGCGGTCTTCCGCAAGGAAATGCGGAGATTTTTGACGGATATACGGATGCTCGGGGCCCTTTTTCTTCCTGGCGTTATCATCTTCGTTTTCTATAACATACTTGGCGGCATCATCGATAACCTCGCCTCCAGCACGACCGTCTCGCCGGATTACTCTTATAGGATAGCCATCAACGAAAACGGAAAAGACGGGAAGTTCGAAGCCACCCTCCTTTCCTATTTCGCCTATAGCGAGCAAGCCGAGCCGACCATAACCTATTACGCCGACGAGGAAATAGAGGAAGCGAAAGCTAAGTTGCAGGACCAGTCGATGGATGCGGTCGTCCAACTGCTTTTCGAAACCGAAAACAGCTCCGCCAGCCTAAAAGAAGTCAACCTCTTTTATAATTCCTCCAAAGCCGAATCGGAGAACCTTTACTCGGTGATGTTGGCGATCATCGACCAGACCTATAAGCCTTATACGGTCAACGCCAACAACATCGGCGAGACCTCGGCCCTTCAACAATCGATCATGAGCTTCGTCCTCCCGATGATCACCATCTCGCTTTTATATTCCTCCGTCTTGTCCATATGCCCAGAAGCCATCGCCGGGGAGAAGGAAAGAGGAACGCTGCTCTCGGTTTTAAGCACCCCGATAACCCCAACCGAATTCGCCACGGGAAAACTATTGGCCTTGTCATTGCTCGCCGTCATCTCTGGCAGCTTCAATGCCTTATGCACGATGCTAGCCACTCCGCAGATCATGGGCAACGTCACCATGAGCCTGAGCTTCGGGGGATACGCCTTATACTTCCTTTCGGTCTTGTCGTTGCTATTGCTATTCGTCTCGGCGGCGACGCTCATAAGCGCCCTCGCCAAATCGACGAAAGAGGCGACTTCTTATTTAGGGCCGGGCGTCGCGGTATTGATGGTGGCCGCCCTCATCCCAAGCCTTGCCGATTGCACCGCCCTTCCCTTCGCCTTCATCCCTTTCCTGAACACCTGCGCCTGCATGCAGATGATTTCAATCGGTTCCTTTTCCTTGCTCTATTTCGGAATGTCGGTCCTAGCCAACCTCGCCGTAACCGTTCTTTTCGTCTTCCTATCCGCCAAAGCGTTCCGCAGCGAACGGATTATGGTCGGTTAATTGCTGCAAAATATACAGGTTATGTTCAAAAATCCTTTAATGACGACCTTTGGTTTTCCCAACTAGCCAGCCCGTTAAACCAGCCATAATGTCGATGGCGACGACAACAAGACTCAGCCAAGAAAAAGTCGCAAAGAGGAGGCTTCATTCCTTGGTAATAGATGGAAGAAGGATCGATGGCGAAGGTCACAGCTGATTCAGCGTAGACCGCAGCTAATGCCTGTCCACTAGCCAAATTCAGGAGCCAGGTCGGATAAAGGAGAAAGGCGAAAAGGCTCAGCAAGACGATAAGCAGCGTCATAAGCAAACCCTGCAAACGGCCAGCACAGTTTTTGGACGAGGCAAAACGTAGCATCGATGCGTAAGAATCACGGAAAGATGCCAAGGATTTCCGATTGAGTATTATCACTAGGAAGACCCAAACTCAAACAATCGCGGCCGACCCGTAAAAGGCTGACGCCAAACCCGAATATTGATTCAAGCCAGATTTTAGGAGATCAACTGCCTGGGCGGCGCTTCCAGAACTAAGATAATAAACCGCTTTATCGTTTCGAAAAGCAAGACTAGTCCACCCATCGTGGTCGAGGGTTAGATTCCGGGCTGCGCATATAGCCAAAAACAACGAAAAGGAAATCGAAGGATTTTAAATTTTAACAACCAACGTTAAAAACGGGCACCGACAACGATTCCCATCAGGAAATATTAGCTAGAGGGTAAATAATTATCGAAATAGCCTTTATCGAATTTGCCAAGGACGTCCCGATTCAAAGCAAAACAGGCATAAATCGGCCAATATTGAACTCCGTCAACACGTTTGAAGTTGCCATTATAGAGGACGACCGCTTGGCTTAAAGACGGATTTTTGGTTTGCAGTAGCTTATCCAGAGAACGATGGGTCTCATATTGGCTGCCGGACTTCACCTCAAGGGCCACTAAACCGGACTTCGTCTCCGCCAAGAAATCAATCTCGCCCCAGTTTTCCCTTTTGTAGTAATAGGGGGCAGAACCCATCGATACCAGCTCCCCGTCAACGAAGTTTTCATATAACGAACCCTCATTGAAGGAACGGATCCCTAGCCCATCGATGAGCTCGGCTTTGATGCTTTCCGGGAAAAAGGAAGTCAGCAATCCGACATCGTTCAAGAAGAGTTTAAAAGCGGTTTTGTCTTTGCTCAAAACTAATGGTGGTCTGATTTCCTGACAAATAAAGCAGGGATAAGCCACCCCGGCATCGTAAAGCCAAAGAAAATTGTTCTCTACCCGATCAAGCTTGAGTCCCTTTCCCAAAGAAGAGATTACGAAACGGTTGTTTTGTTTATTCAACTGGGACGGGATATTCCTATAGACATCAATAACATTGACCCGCTTATCCTCGGTTTCGTACTTGGGAAAATCGGACTCATAGAGATTCCGGATGTTCGTTTGGACTCGATTGACCACCGGAAGGTTCTTGTTCTCAAGGAAGCTGGTTACACAAGCCGGCATGCCTCCGACAGCCAAATAAAGACGGAACAGCCGATAAAGCTTTTTGTGTATCGCCTCATCAATTGGCTGGCAATTCGCGGCGCATTCCCTGACTAAATCCAACACATTCGCATTTAATCCATTGGCCAAAGCGAACTCTTGGAAATTTAATGGATAAAGGTGAAGTTCCTCCAAATACCCCACCGGGACTGAACGAACTCCGCGCATAGTGATGCCGAGCAATGAGCCGCTTAAAATATATTTAAAGCTGCCTTCATCAGCCAAAAACTTAATCCTTGTCATCAGATCCGGAAAGGCCTGGACTTCGTCGAAAAAGACAACGGCGTGATGAGGGATGAGAGGAACCCGGGCAAAATACCGGAGCCGGTCAATCAGCGATTGAGTATCGGAAAACTTCGAAAAAGCTTCAACCAACTCTGGCTGCTCGACGAAATTGAATTCGATAAAATGAATGCCAGCTTGCCGCAAGACTTCACGAACAATATAGGTTTTCCCCACCTGTCGGGCGCCGGAAAGCAATAAGGCGGTCCGCCGATCGCTATTCAGCCATTCAAGGATCTCTTTTTCGATTAAACGTTTCATTTTTACGACCTTTAGCGATTTATACACGGTTTTGCCAATAATAGCAAATTTTAAAACGGGGAAAATGCCATAAACTGTAATTTTTATTTATAGGTTTTTGCCGAATATCTCGGTTTTTATAATCGCCTTTTTGCCCAAAACAAAAGTTTTTAATTTCGGCGGAGCGCAGTGGCATGCAGTGGTAACCTTAAAGTGGACACATCAAACCGCGCCGGCGCACAACGCCGGGGCGATAATATGACAGAGCCCGCCGCATAGGCGGACGGAAAGGA
>CASFQA010000006.1 GCA_949296775.1 uncultured bacterium
GATCGCCTACGAGAAGAAGGAAAAGATAATCAAGGAGGCAAAAGCCAAGAAGGAATCGGAACCTAAAAATTAGGTGTCTACAAAACGTTTACTAGTGCAATCTGCAGTGGTAACCTAAAAGCGAGCCTAATCAAAGCCCATACCTTGACTATTATCTTCCAACCGGTATCGTCAAATAAACAAGGAGGGGTTTCATGAGAACCATCGGCAACATCATTTGGGTCGTCTTCGGCGGGCTCATCTCCGCCATCGTCTTGCTCTTTGAGGCGGCATTCTGGTGCATCACCATAATCGGGATACCCATTGGGGTCAAGCTGTTCCAGCTGGCAAGCTTCGTCATCTGGCCTTTCGGGAAGAAGGTCACCAAGGTCAAGCCATCCGGACTCAAGACCGTCCTCAACGTCATCTGGGCCATCCTCTTCGGTTGGATCAACGCCCTGCTCTATTGCCTAATCGGATTGCTCTACTGCATCACCATCATCGGGATCCCCTTCGGGCGGCAATACTTCAAGATCGCCCACTTCGTCTTGACCCCGCTCGGCTGCGACTTCGTTAAGTAAAAAGCCTTGGCGCCTTGACGTTTCCCACGGGGAAGCGTCTTCGGTTTATTCAAGATTCGCCAAAACGCTGGCGTCGGTTCTCAAACGTTATCAGAGGCTATCTTTTCGATTAATTCCGCCGGTTCAAAGACTGCGATAGCCGATTTGCGGAAATCGGCTTTATTGCGGGTCACGATGCAGTCCGCTTTGATCCGCAACGCCGTTTCCGCCATTAGGGCATCCTCGAAATCGGAAATCGGCGAATCGATGGCTTTCTGGCAGTCGATTCCCATTGTATCTTCTACCATGAAAAGGCAAAGGAGCTTATTCAGGATTTCCCGCGACTTTTTATCGTTATGAGTGGACCGGCGCATCAAGTAATATACATCGGTCAAAGATTTGGCGGTAACGCACCCGGAAATAGCCTTATTGGCAACCACTAAAAACAAAACTTGCGCTTCGCGACAAAAAGGCTCCCTATTTTGCAATACGTCGATGATCACGCAAGTATCTATCAAAGCTTTCATATTTTATTCAGCCTTTCCTCCTTTGCTTCCTCCAACGTGATGTCGTCGGGTAAAACTCCGAAAAGCGATTTCGCGATCGCGACTCGATCCTGGTACGGGTTCGTAAGCTTTGACACTATTTTCCCGTTTCGGGTAATGTAGACGTCCTCGGTCATCGATAACGTCAAATATTTGCTGAGGTTATTTTTGATTTCGGTTGCAGTGATGGTCATAGTCTTCCTCCATATAATTCGTACATTTATTTTAAGCAATTCGTACTTTATTTCAAAGTCCTATGTACATTTTTAAATTTAAGGCGGTCCTCCTAGGCGGTTTGTGGGATCGAGCCGCAAAACGACGGGATAGACGGCAGGCATCCGCGATCGCCGACTCGCCACCGTCTTCGGCTCGTCAACGCCCTATTCTATCGTTTGATTGGCATGCTATTCTGCGCCATCATCATCGGCATCCCCTTCGGGCGGCAACACTTCAAGATCGCCCACTTCGTCTTGACCCCGCTCGGCTGCGGCTTCGTTAAGTAAAAAGCCTTGGCGCCTCCTCCAGGGTGGCGCCTTTTTGTCGTTTCTTGCTTAGCCTTTCTTCTTTGGGTGGCTTTGCCCTCTCGTTAGAAGGCCATGTCCGGAAACCGACATGGCGATCGCGCGGCGCCCCGCTATATCCAAGTGCCTAGAAACGACCGTGCCCCCTTTCTCTTTCATTCTATAAACGGGGTCTTGGCTTGCGCCCAAAAGACCGTCACCCTAGACCTAACCTAGCCAAAATGGTAAAATCCATGTGGTTTTTTCTCCTTGGTATGTTTAACCAATCCCAATTGCAGGAAAACCGTTTTCTTTTATCGATCAAACCTGAAAGCTACGGGATTGGCTGTGGTCCGGGACCGCATAGACCACAGAGAAGCCCGTAAATTAGCCAAAAGCTGCGGATTCTAGTGTGGGCCCGCCTTCATTCTTATCGATAACAAAGGGACTGCTGAAAAGGAAGGGAGAAAGACGCCTAAGTTTTCAATGGAACGTCAAAAAATTGACCAAAAGGCATCAAAAACCAATCAAAGATGTCATCTAAGCGCTATCCATACAAAAAAGTTTGTTTTGCAAACGTTATGCCCCTAATCAACGCCGGCGGAATCCATTCTAGTCCAAGGCTGGTCTGAAGTTCACGGCTCCGACGGCATTTCCTCCTTGGATTTCGGTCGCAGGACAAACCGCTTTCTTTTTATCGGGTAAACGCTAAAGCTGCGGGATCGTCTATGGTGTTGGACCACATTAAACCACAGCTGAGCTTTCGAACCTTTTTGACGTTGCAGCGTCTTTTGAAACGCAACGCGCTTCGTTTCGGTTTGATATGAAACGAAAGCCATAACGTTTCACACCTTGAAACGCAAAGCCAACCGACCCACTTTGCTGGGCGGGCCTTGGCGTCAAGATAAAGAAGGCATAACAAAAGGGCGGCTCCAATCGGATGACCGCCCATTTCATAACCCTTCTGCTGAAGGGTTTTTACTAACCAATCCCTAATTTTGAACGAAGCTTTTTTGATGAACGATTAATCGGCTTATCATTCATCGAACCAGAAGGATTTCAACTCGGATATTGCTGAACTCCTTCACTTCGGAGGTCTTTCGCCTTTCCTTTCGTCTTCCTAATCGGCTGGGATTTCGATTGGTGGTTTTTTACCTCTTGGGGATTGGTTCACCCATAAAGTAACGGAAAAAGAAAAACCTGTCAAACGACTTTTTTATCGTTTGGCAGGTAAACAACTTACAAATATAAGTTGTTTAAAATTTTTATTATTTTACATTCCCCGAGCCGATTCCGACTTCCGCTTCCCCCAAAGGCAGCCAATTGACGAGGTTGATGATCTCTTCCCGCCAGACGCCCCACTCATGGGCGCCCTTGCTTTGATGATAGGTGACGTCGGCCCCGTTTTCCTTGAGGAAGTCCCGGAAAGAGAGGCTGGCGGAGAGAAGGTCATCGCTCTCCCCGCAGGAGAGATAGATCTTCGGATAGAGCTCCTTATCCCCTTTACAGGCTTTGCTCATCCTTGCAAAGCACACCCGGGGATTCAAATCGGTTTTGGCGGCCTTGGCGAAATCGCCGAAGATGGCGTCGGCGTTGAGGCTCGACCGCCGATCGTTCTCGAATATGTGCAAGGCCCCGGAGAAGCAGCCGATATGAGAAAAGGTCTTATGGTATTTAAGCCCGTTCCGCATCGCCCCATAGCCGCCCATGGAAAGACCGGCGATGAAGGTGTCCTCCCTTTTATGGGATAGGGGGAACATCTTCCGGGTCATCTTGACCAATTCATCGCCGATGAATTCGCCATAATCGGCGTTGGGGATGAGCTTGGAATCGAAATAGAAGGCGTTCTCGCCGGAAGGGCAGACGACGGCCAGATCATGGTCCTCGGCCAGGCGGCGCAACGGCGCGTTTTCGAGCCAATCGTTGCAATCGCCCAATAGGCCATGCAACAGATAGAGGGTCTTATACGGTTTGACCACCCTCTGCTTCCCGTCATAGCTGAAAGCCTTATCGACCGGCAGGATGACGTTGACGGTGACGGTCCTTTTCAAAGAGGTGGAGAAGAAGTTGACGGTTAGTCTAGCCATAAGTGGGGCTCCTGTTAATTACCGGTGATAATTATAGCGAGTTCTGCCGATTAATAAGCAAGAGGAAATTGGCTATGGCTGATCAGGCGTCAGACTTGCAAAAAAAAGATCTGGCAAATAGTCTCGCAGCTTTTGCGAGATATCGGGCGAACCGTTCATCCTTTACGCAACTTCAGGGAGCGATACTGAGTTGAGAATGGATAACTGAGTCAGCGATTTTGGTCGATCGGCATTGCGCTTTTTGAAAGATTATAAATCGATATGTTTAGTCTTTGGCGTTTCGTATGTACCTTTTTGATATATCTTGCAAGAAATCTCGCAACTTTTGCAAGATATCGGCCGGTCCAGTCATCGATTGCAACAAATTGGGATTCGATTTTGAATCGCCCGACGGCAACAAAATCAAAGAATTCATCCGAGTAATACTGATTTTTAATTGGCTAAACTTACTTATGTTTCTCCTTTGGCATCTTATTCACGATTCTCTGTAAGGTCTTGCAAGATATCTCGCAACTTTTGCAAGATATGCGCTGCTATATATGATTCTTGCGCAACTAAATTATCGGTCGACGAGGGGATTACCGTCAAAACCTTACCGAAAATCCGGTTTAACTCGGAAGGCGACTTTCGACTATGTCGAAACAGAGATAACGCCAAGAGGCTCACTTCCGTTTCGCTTTGACTTGCCTAATGGCTTCCTTCATCATCTTCACCACCTCTTTGGCGGGATAATCCGAGAGCCCATGGAGACGGTCTTGCTCCACAGCCAATAACTCATCGGCTAGTTAATGGCTTTTCTACTTGCAGTCATAATTTTCCATTAGAGATCAGGGCGATGAGAATTCGGCTACTTGATGGCCGCCACGGCATTGTTGTAAGCAATGGTGAAGATGGTGTCGAGCTCGGCATCGATCAACACATGATCAGCGGCGACGACTTGCTGGACGATGGAGCCGGCCTGGTTACGGCATTCAGACGAACCGACGAAGGCTTTGGGAGTAAACATAATGCTCGGCACCTCGGAACAGTATTCCAAGCCCCGAGCCAAGAGCAATTCGAGGTTGGTTTTACCGGCGGTATTACAGGCTCTTCTAAAAGCTGCGGATTCCATTGAGGAGGTGCGGATCGGCATATAACCGGTGGAGTTGAGTGCCCAGTCGGTGGAGTTGTCAGTCTCGGCTAAAAACTTGTAAAAGAGCCAACTGGCCATGACCCGATCGGCATCGACGACGCCATTGTTCATATGCTTCAAAACGGTCAACGATGGGCCTTGGGACATAAGGGCTTGCTTATGGCCGTTGCCGGTCGGGGCTTGGGGAACCCGGGCGACGTTCGGAACCCAGGGCGAGCCGTCTGGGAGCTGGTAGGTAATGCCACCGGTCGAGCCGATGGAGAAGAGGACTTTCCCTTCCGCCGAGAGGCTGGTTACGTAGTCGCCAGCCGCACCCTGAGTGGTGAGGTATTTCTTTTGGGCGGCGTTGTTGAGCATCTTCATGAGTTCTTTCATGCCGTCGTTGTTGAAATCGACTTTGCCTTTGCCATCGCTGCCGATGGAAGTATAGGCATAGCCGTATTGTTCGGCTAGGGTGATGAAGAAGTTGTCATCGGAATCGTAGCCGACGATGGCGGAATGGGCGTCGGTATCGTCCCAAATCTTGCGGGTCAGTCCGTTGTTGTAGGTCACGAGGGCCGGGCAGAGCTTGTTGAAGAGTTCGTCCCAGGTCAGCGTGTCAAGGTATTCTTCACTCAGCGGATTGCCATTATTGATGTCCGCGTCGATAGACGAAAGGTCGATTCCAATGAGTTCCGGATTATAGAACATCGCTTCAGTCGATTTGTAGAACGAGACCGAATAGGTGCCTTCATCGGCGTATCCCTGCCCTTCCTCAATAAAGGCCGGGATGAGGTCGGCCATGTCTTCCTCGGTCCAGCCATAGGTCGGGTCATTGATGTAATTGTCGAGATTAACGGCATATCCAAGGTCGAGATATTCGGCAACGTGATCAGGATAGCAAACGGCGAGGTCGGGATAGTCGCCGGAGGAGAAACCGGTGATGATTTTAGACTTTAAATCATCATAACCGCCGCCCGCCATCACCGGCACAATGGTTATGTTGGGATGAAGCAATTCGAAATCGGCGATTAAGTCCGAAAGAAGCGATCGATTATATTGCCCAAAGGTGTGCCAGAAGGTGATAGTTATCGGCTTTTCGTCGGTTTCCCAAAACGCATAGATCGTTGTGTCCTTTTCAATCGTGTCGAATAGGTCTACTTTTTCATACTCAAGCGGGTCATAGCTCCATCCGATGAAGGCATAGCCGTCGCGATAAGGGGAAGCGGGGAGATAATCGCCAATCGCTTCGCCTTCAGGAATATTGACGGAATCGATATCGTCGCCCCCTTGGGTATCGAAGCTTAACGTATAGTAAGCCGGTTCGTAGAGATTGCCGTTGACGAGGTCATGAATCCATTGTTCCTCATCCCCTTGGTATTCAGGGTGATACTTGATGTATATCTCATAGGCGGAGAGACCATCATCGCCTTGAGAACCGGTTTGCCCCGGTTCACCCTGCGGGCCTTGGGACCCGTCTTCGCCCTTCTCGCCGTCTTGGCCTTTGATGTTTCCTTGCTTGATCCATCCTGACGAAGTTTTGAGGTAATAATCCCAGGTCGCCGTGTCGATATAGGAATCGCCGACGTTGCCTAAGGAGGCCGAGGGAGCCCCTTCCCCAGTGAGCAAGCTGGTCCCGTCCTTACCCGGTTCCCCTTGGGGACCGGTTTGCCCCACCTCCCCTTGGGGCCCTTGCGGGCCGGTTAACCCGACTTCCCCGGTGCAACTAGACGACAGCAAAGCGACCAGCAGCAATAACGACAATTTGATTGACTTCATATTGACCCACCTTTCGCAGGGGAATTTCCCTATGGGGTATTATCCGATAGACCCCAATCATTATCTAGGAAAGAAAACGTTTTCGGAAGGGTTTTCAAAACCTTGACCTCACTCCAAGGTATGCGATAATTCCGGAAACCGGAGGACATTGTTTATGGGCGAAAGCTATGAACTGAGTTATGAGATAAAAGACGCCATCGAAAGCGCCTACCTCACCAGCTGGAGTTATGGATCCGGGCCAAGGATCGACTGTTGCAGCGTCGACGTCTATTTCCATCCCAACAAAGCCATCGTCAGTGGCCAGATCACCTTCTATTACATCACCCCCAATTATTCCTTGCAGTCCGACTTCAATAATGCCGCCAGACGGGCGATAGATAATATCCGGACCGCCATTTGGAATCGGATTCAGGAGTACGCCGATAGCCATGACGATGAACGGGTCGAGGGGGATTGGCATCTCGACCTCGATGACCTCAAATTCTCTTTGAAGCAGGAATATTGATCGCGAGGTCACCTCTAAACTGGTGGCCTTTCCTTAACTGCTGATGGCAACCGTTTTTATTCTTGACTAAAAGATCAAATTAACCACATATCATCGAATAAAGTTGCTCAAAAATTTTATTGATACAAAGCAATACCCCGACTAGCGGAACCTCCTTTAAGTTAAGACTAAATGCAGAAGGCGGCATAAAGCGGAACTGTCTTCTTTGACCCATCGAAGCCGAAATTCTTGGCTGAGAGTTTTATAGCATAATCAGGCTTATAGGTGTCCATGTATATTTTTAGGCTCTTGGCCATAACGTTGTCAGCCGCTTTAACCTCGATGGGGATTATGGAGCCCTCCCTCTGAATAACGAAGTCGATTTCGGCCCCCCGTTCCGACTCCCAATAATAGGTCCGGTAGCCATTGATCGAGAGTTGGACTTGAACGTAGTTTTCCGTCATTCCGCCTTTGAAATCGTTATAGTCATCGCTCATGCAGAAAATATCATTGGCGAAGATGTCTTTTTTGGCGCAAAGCAGCCCTAAATCAGAGACATAGATCTTAAATGCATCGATGTCCCGATAATTTTCCAAGGGCTTCTTGATTTGCTCAACCCGATAAACCCGCGAAACGATCCCTGAAAGGCAAAGCCATTCAATCGCGTTCTCAAATTCCGCCGCCCGGCCCCCTTTTTTCAACAACTTATACTGGAATCGGGTATTCGACTTCGAAAGCTGAACGGTGATATTGTCATAAGCCAGCCGGGTTTTCTTAATTTCGCTCTCCTTGTTGTACTTGCTCATGTCATTCAAATAACCCTCCAAAATGGTGTCCTGAAGATGACGGACGAGGATGTAATCCTTGGTTTGAACGAAATTAAGCACGCATTCCGGCATCCCGCCAACGACTAGGTATTGTCGGTAAAACCCCATAGCCGAGTAATGGAGAGCGGCCGGCAAAGGAGAATTGGTAGCAAATGCTTCCTTAATTCGAGCGACTAAATTTTCCTCTCCCAAAGCCAACAGGAATTCCTCCATATCCATCGGATAAAGGGTTTTCATGTCTACCTTGCCGACCGGAAAAGAAAATTGAGCTCGATTGACCGCCACACCTAAGAGGCTTCCTAAGGCAACAACGTGATATTCCGGAGCCTCTTCATAGAAATACTTGAGCGACGTCAAAGCCCTTTCGCAAAGCTGAACCTCATCGAAAACGATGAGGGTCTTGCCTTTGATTATCGTCTGGGAAGAAAGGTGCGATAGGATGGGCAAAAGATAATCGGGATGGATGTCTTCGGCAAAAGTTTGGGCTAATTTGGGGTCGGTTTCGAAATTAAAATACGCGACGTTTTCATAGTGGGACCGCCCAAACTCCAAAATGGAATAGGTTTTTCCAACTTGCCTCGCTCCTTGGAGAATCAACGGTTTGCGCCGCTCATCGGATTTCCATTGCTCCAGGAACTTTACGATTTTTCGGTACATCTACATTCCTCCTCCATGTTTACAGGCCTATGATATCACGATTCGTGTAGTTTAGTGTGTTTTTTATGACTGTTTTTACATTAAACTGCACGTATTTTTCATTGAAATTCACACTAAACAACACGAATATCCTTGGTTGAGGGCATCTAGAAGAAAAGGCCACCCCCGATTGGAGATGGCCTAGATGAACAACTAATCTAGATGATTACTTGTTTTTGGCGGACCGTTTCTTGCGGCTGATGAGCAAGGCGGCAGCCCCGGCGATGCCAAGGGCGGCAACGGCCGAGACGGCGATGATGGCGCCCTTGTTCTCGTTCACCGTGTTCATGATGACCGAAGCGGCGCTTTGATCGCCTTGAGCGGCTTTCCAAGCTTTGTAACGGGCCTGAGCTTCAGCGATTTCCGGATTATCGGATTTGAGGAAGTAGGTCTGCTGGGCTTCAGAGAGATTCTCTAAGGCTTCTTTGGCGGCCGGGAAGAGGGTCAAGCACTCATTGTTGCCAGAGGCATCAGAGTCAACCCACTGATCCATATGCATATAGGTTTTGATAAAGTTAAGGATTTCGTCGTAAGCCGGGCAAGAGAATTCGGAAGAAGCGGTGACCATTATTTGATAAGTCCCGGAATTGGTCCCAAGATGACCGGTAAAGGTAAAGGGGAGTCCTTCGATCTTCGAAAGGAAGTCATCCAAATAATCCTGAGCATCTTGAGCCGAGGAATCAGCCAAAGGATAAGCTTCGATTTCGACCTCGCCTTTGGTCAAAGTCATTGCGCCTTTTTTGCTGCCGTTCCAAAGTTTCGAACCATCATCAGCATAATGGAGACCATCGATCTTTACATAAAGCCCATCTTTGCCGGCGAAAGTGTCTTGAGCAATAGAATCAAGCGTGGTCGGGGCAACCGACTTGCCGCTATCAAGAACCAAAACTTCCTCGGCGTTGGTCAATTCGTAGGTCTCGTTGAAATTATCGCAGGTACCGGAAATGATAATTTCGTCGCCAACTTTCAAATCGGCGCCAATCTTATCGTCGACACGATAGAGACGGATACCGGCAGTGCCATCGTTCAAATACAAATCCGAATTGCTGTATTTGCTGTCTTTCGCCCGGCCGGTGATGATGCCCTTAATGACGCCAAACTGGCCATCCTTGGCGCGGAATTCGGAAATAGTCATCGCCGACACATCAACTTCGAAGGTTGCCTTAAGTTCGCCATATGTAACGGTGATAGTCGCCTTCCCGGCAACCACATCATCGAAGGTGAACTCAGTCTTATCGATGGTGTATTCGTTAGCCGGGACGATGTAAGAATCAGAACCATCCTCGGTTTTGGCGGTAACGACAAGGCCGGCGGTGTCGAGTTTCTCACCGGCCTTGTAGCTGGTCTTGGTAATGCCAGTCGCTTCAAGAGCAGTGAAGACCGGGCGTTCGGCAACAGTGATGGCAACGTCTTTGGTGGCGGTCAATTCGCCATAAGTGGCAGTGACTTTGACTGAGGTATCGTCAGCGGTTAACCCACCTTCAGCAACATCGGTGGACCAAACAACGTCGTCGGTGACGACTTTGGAATCACCAGCCTCGTTAGAGGCGGTCACGACTAGACCTTCGGTCGAAAATTCATCGCCAACAAAATAAGAAGTTTTAGAAGGGGCACCAGAGATTTCGATTTTGTCATAAGTAACATTTTCAAAAGCGGAGATCGCAATAGAATAAATGTAATAGGCTCTTGTAGAAGCGCCCATGGTTATAACAATATCGCCAGAGAGTGGGGAATCTAAATCGCCGCCGATTATGCTTCCACCATTTGTCCATCTTGCGGTGTTTTGATTTTCAATCGCTACTTCTTCGCCAATAGTAACGCCGATTGTACCAGACCCATAACTGTAAGAACTATTATTATAACTTCCACACCCAACCGAAATAGAAGAAATAGCATAGTTATCGGGCAAAGATGTTTTAAGCGTGCCGCCAGGATAGGCGTCGCCGTTCTTTCCCAGTTGGATGGCCCCATTATTCAGGTACGTACCAACATAATTTGCGTCAGACGTATAAGTCCAGGAAAGATCGCCGAGCTGAATCGTCTTCCCGTTCGAAGCGTCTTTGAACTTGGTGATGTCACTGCTAGTCGCTGTCCACGAATAATTCAGGCCAGCAGCGTTGGTTTCGACAGCCCCTTTGTTGGCCATCAAAAAAGCGCCGCTCAGCATGGCTAGCGAAAGGCTAGTCCCAAACATGCCGGCGACGAATCGTCCACATTTCTTCATGTTTGCCCTCCCTTAATAGGCTATGAATGTGTATGTCGGGAAACGGGCTCCTAACTTCCCTTTTCCCTTATCGACCCAAGAGCCCTAACCGCTTCTTAAGTCAATTAACCATAAACCCTTAACGCTCCCTTCGGCAACCCTGAAAGCGTAAAACAACGTAAAACTTCGCTTTTGCCCATTCCATCGATTGTGTTTGTAACCTCGCGAAGCGAAGTATATATTTATCCGCGGTAGGTACGAATAATGAACAAGAAAACCAATCTCTTCCTAGGGTTGCTGGTGACCTTGCTAAGCATCATCGGCGTCTTCACCCTCTTCTCCACCGCCTTCGGGGCTGGTGATACTCCCTCGGTCCGGGGCTCGCTATTCACGGTGATGTTCGGGTCCGACGCCATGGGCTATGCCTTGGTGCCCGGCCTATTGATCGCCTTCATCCTGCTTTGCGTCTCGATCCTCGTCGGCTTGATCGCCTCGTTCATGCCCGGCAAGCTTGGGACCATCTTCTTCGGGATCAACGGCTTGCTGCTCGCCGGATCAGGCATCCTCTGGTGCTTAGCCCCATCGCTCTACTCATCCGCCAACGCGGAAATCATCTCCGACATGGCCGAAGCCATCACCCTCGGCACCGGCTGCATCTGCGCCCTCATCTTCTCCTTCGCCGGGGCTTTGCTCTCCTTCTACGGAGCCTATTCCTCCGCGAAGCAATAAATCGAAGGACAAACGAAAACGGGACCGCGCGGTCCCGTTTTTCTTTGCCTAATTATCGCTAATCAGCAGATTGATGACTTCTTGGTAACTGATCCCCAGGGCTTCGGCGATCTCCCCGAACACCATCGGCTCGGCCCGGTTGACGAAGGAGATGTCCATCGAGTTCAGGTGGCCGTCCCGCTTCTTCCTTTGCAAGGCCCCGACGATAAGGGGGGCCATCAGGTAAATGTCGCCTTTGGATAAAGCCTCTTCGTAGGATTGCTTCCGTTTCTTGGAGTCGGCGATGTAATGCTCTTCCTTAAAGGAAGGCCAGCCCTCGACGTATTCCTTGGCTTTGTCTTTGCCGATGACCGGGCGGAGGAAGACGGGGTTCTCGGTCGGGACCCGGACGATGTTGCCTTTCTCGTCCCCATATTGGGGGCGTAAGACGTAATAGGTGGTGCCGGAATCGTCACCGGGAAGCGGAGCGACCTCCTGAACGAGGCAAAGCCCGCTTCGGCGATGGAACACTTTGCTGCCAACCTGGATTTCGCCCATAGCCACCTCCTAAATAAAACCGATACTGCCCCGAGTGATTTTGACCCCTTGGCAAGGCAAATATTAGCACGCTTCCTAAGAAAATGGAAGGGCGGCTCGTCGCAAAAGAGGATGCAAAACGCCAATTTGAACCTATAATAACGGATGATGAAGCCAACCGCTGAGCATGACGTTTATGGGCTCTTCGCCGTCTATCCAAGCCCAGTTAACTCCTTCCCGATTATCGAGGCCAAACAAAGCTTAGGCGGGGAAGAAATCGAAATCGATTTGGAATACGAGGGGACCAACTACGGCAATAAAGATAACTTGTTGGCGATCAGCCCTTCGTGGGTGAATGACGTCCAAAGCCCCTTTGACTTAGCGAGGGTGATAAAACGTTACGAGAATTTCCGTTCATTCAAGCAGGACGCTTTAAAAGACACCTTCGCCATCTTGGAAAGCCAATGCCAGCAAGCCCTAGACCCGGACCGGTTCGAGCGAACCCGTCCTCTTATCGAGGAAATCCGCCGGCTCGACCAGATCCGAGCGGCCTATAAACCCAAAACCCGCGCCGAAAAACGGCACCCCAACAAGCAGCCGGCAAACGCCGATTACTATGATTTCTTTTCGAAGCACCCGGAGATCCAAAATCAATTCGATATCCGTTGCCACCGCTTCTACTGCGAAGAGATGATCGATGATAAGGAGCACCCCGAGATCAAAATGCGTTCTCACTTCTACGACCCCCACCCGGAATTGGATTACGACCAATACCATGACTTCGTCCTCTTCATGCTGGAGAAAATCAAAGAAAGGGATCGAAACTGGATCGAAGGGGAAATAGCCGCGGCCGAAAGCGAGTTTGAGAAAGCCGTCGAGTTGATAAAGAAGACTCAGGCAGCTCAAGGAAAAGTCGGGCTTATTGGGATCTACCTAAGCGAGCCTCGGCGCATTCTGGAAAAAGAGGCGGGTCGGATCGAAGACTACACCATCGACGACTACCTGCAAGCCAAATGGAACGTCCTCTATTGGTTTAACTGAAGGCCGACGGTTTCCTGTCACTTATTAGCCTAAAGCATTTTAATTCCAAAAAACGCCTAGGAAGCCGTTTGAGCCGCTTTAGCGACCTAGACGAGGAGTTTTACGTATCTAAACGAAAACGCGCCTGTACGCCCTCTCTAGAGGCCTCGTTTCACCGGTGGGAAGTCCGCGCGTAGGCCAAAAAGAGAAAGAAAAGGGCTAAACGCAAAAAACATAGTCGATGACAAGAGAGCGAAAAATCGGTTTTCGTCCTCGTCAATCTAAAATCGGCCAATTTCAAACTCCAGTTGTCACTTAAAAAGATAACCGTCTCCCCAGATTGCTTTAGGAAAAAGCTTTGATAAAGAAAAACGAGAGCCTCTAAGCATTGTTTTGGTTGACGATTTATAAGGCGGAATAGCTTACTTGATAAACAAAAGGCCTCCAATTCGAGGAGGCCGAGTTAATTAACTAAGGGGAAGAGCGATTATTTCGCGATGATTTCCCAATATCCTGTCTTATCCGAGCCGACCCGACGGAGGAACCCTTTATCCTTTAAAACCTTGAAGATCCGGGAGAGGGTCGCCGGGGCGATAGAGGTTATTTCAATGAGTTCATTACGGGTGATATGGGTGTTCTTTCTCACCTCGGAAAGCACTAATCGCTCCTTGCCATTGAGCTCTTCGAGAGGGTCGAAAGAGGTATGATAATTTTGTTTCAGCGGCTCGTCATTTTCCTTTCTTACATTATCATTATCGCGTTTTTGTTCGATGGTTACTCTTGTTTCGGAGTTGATAATGTTTTCTTTATCACTGCCGTTTTCGTTGCTTGATAAAGAAGTTTCACCGCTGTTTTCATTATCATTTTCATTATCAGAGGCCTCGGAGGCGTTAAGGTATTGCTCATAGAGAAGCTCGAGCAATGGATCGGGGTGATTTCGGGTCTTGGCGTCAAAGGAAAAGGAGGAGGGAAGGATGGTGAGCCGGGCTTCCCCGCTCGCTTCATAGTCAAAACATAGGATAGCCTTCACAATCGCCTCGGCGTTCTTCCCACCGACCATTTTTACAAAGCCGAACAGCTCATCGTAAAGGTGGAGGAGCGAGCCTTTGAACTGCCGTTGCCTCCCTTTATAAATGACGGAGATAAGGAACCGGTTTTGGTCGGACAGCAAATAGGCCAGATAAGTGTACTTGCCCTCCTTGCCAAGCAGCTTCTCCATTCCGGTTAAGGCCATGTCATCCACATAGACCCTTAAGCCATTGAAAGTCAGTCGATTGATCGGAGCCGGATGGCTCACCAAAGTCGATTGCCCTTCATCCTTCCGATAGATTATCCGCCCATTTTGGAGGGCGTGAACCAGCTCTTCCTTGTTCAGTTCATTCGGAGTGCTGACTTTTATCCCACCAGGCAAAAACGCCTCTTTATCGGCGATGATCCGGGTTTCGCCGAAATAGGGGTAGGCGAAGACGAAATCGACCCCCGAGGTCAATAAATAAGGCAAAAGGTTGTAATCGAAGCTAAAGGCCGTCGGCGAATACTCTGCTAAAGAAGAGAGGAGATAACGATATTTTAAGCTATCGAGCCGTTCCTCCTTGTTCTCGTAATCGGAATAGGTCCGTAACGGCAAACCAAGGGCGCTCGAGGCCTCTTCTTGGGTCATTTCCTTGCTGCGCCTGACCAAGCGGAGAAGATTGTTTTTCATTATCAAAACTATACTACTACAAGCAATAATTGCCTATAGTTTTATAAGAAAATTTATATCGGATTTTTGAGATCCGTCATCGACTTTCAACGATGCTTACTTAACCCGGCGGAAAGTCTTGATGAAAAAGTGGGCGGCGTGCTCCGGTGAGGATATGCACCCCATATCCAGCCAATGGGTCAGCAAGCCGATGAAAGCCTCGGTCATCATCAAAGCGGTGATCTTAGTCGGGACGTTATCGACCGAATACTCCTCGGAGGCGGCCAGCTTCATAAAGAATGGGTTAAGCCTCCGCCGCAAAGCCTGTAAGAAGGCGAAGGAGCCTTTGCATTTCAGCAAAGGATCTAAGAACCCCTTCGATTCCATAAAGTGATAAAAGATATGGGCTAAGTCTTGGTTAGGCGAAAAAGTCCCATCATAAGCCGAAAAGTCGTGCCCGAATTCTTTTTCGTGCTTTGGGGCCAAGATATGGTCGAACATCTGGTCGCAAAAAGAGACGGCGATATCATCGATCGATCGGAAGTGGGAATAGAAAGTTGATCGGGCGACCGGAACGGCTTTTAGAATCATATCCACCGTGATGTTGTCATAGCCGACATTGACGAGGAATTTCCGATATTGGAAGACGATTTTCTCCCGGGTCTTTTGTCGCCTAGTATCCATTCTTTTATCCTTGCTTTAGGGGAATTATACACTTTCCGAACAAATGTTCGGGATATTTTGCATCCAATAGCGAAATTTTCGCCTCAATCGATTGCAAAACGGTCGATGGAGAACAAACATAACTACCGATGGGAAAACCGCGGTTTCTCGATATAGACGACCCTTTGCTAAGCCGAAGGAAGAAGATCGTCAGGAAAAGGTGGATCCTTATCGGATGCCTGGTCATAGCTCTCCTGCTTTTCTCGTTGTTATCGCTACTAATCGATAACCACGGCCTATCATGGGCCGATGAATTCTTGGCCATTTTCGGCCAAGGGAGCGAAGAGGCCAACGTCATTATCCGAAATATCCGCGCTCGAAGAGTATTATCCGCCGTTCTGGTCGGGATGGGTTTAAGCGCCTCGGGGGCGATTATGCAAAGCACCCTCCGCAACCCGATGGCCTCACCCTCGACATTAGGGGTCAGCGAATCGGCTACTTTCGGAGCGACCTTAGCCATCCTCTTCCTTAGCGGCGGTGCCCTTTCAAGTTCGGGAATATCCATTTCCTCGCCATACGCCGTCACTGGCTTCGCCTTCCTTTTCTCGGTCTTCGCCATCCTCGTCATCTTGGGTTTATCGAAAATCAAAGGCTTCGCCCCGGAGATCGTCGCCTTAAGCGGGGTCGCGCTGGGAATGCTGTTTCAAGCTTTAACCAATCTCGTTCAGTATTTCGTTTCCGATACTACCCTCGCAAGCGCCGTCTACTGGACATTCGGGGATTTAACCCGGGCCACCTATGAGCAGATTTACATCCTGATGGCCGTTATTTTCCCGAGTTTGCTCGTCTTTATCCTCCTTTCCCCTAAGCTTAATGCCCTCGAGGAAGGGGACGAGACGGCCAAAAGCCTCGGGATCAACGTCGGTTTAGTTCGTTTTATTGGACTCCTATTGGCTTCCTTGATTACCGCCGTCTCCGTCTCTTTCGTCGGGATCATCGGCTTTATCGGCCTAGTCATCCCGCAGCTGATGAAGCGGCTAATCGGAGCCGATAACCGTTATCTGATCCCGATCTCCGCTTTAGTCGGCGGATCGGCCTTGCTTATATGCGATCTTTTATCAAGGATCTTGCTTAACGGGACCAACTTGCCAGTCGGGGCATTGACCGCCATCATCGGGGCCCCGATTTTCATCTACATCCTTTTAACCAATCGGAGGCGGAGTGGATGAGCTTGCTTTTCACCGATATCGACTTCGCCTATTCCAAAAAGGAAAAGCCGATCCTTAAAGGGGCGAGCCTCGAGGTCAAACCCGGCCATATCGCCGCTTTGTTGGGCAATAACGGAGCCGGGAAAACCACGATCCTCCGTTTGCTATTAGGCATACTTAAGCCAAACAAGGGGCAAATATCCATCAACGGGGTCGATTATCGGGATATCAAACGGAACGAACTATCGAAACAAGTCGCCTATGTCCCCCAGAACCCGATTTTCAGCAATAGCATGGTAATCGACGCCATCTTATTAGGGCGATTGCCTTATTCGCCTTATATATATAAAAAGCGCGACGTCGAGAAGGCCAAAGAAGTCATCGAAAGGCTGAATCTGACCCCGCTAGCCTATCAAAACGCCGCTTCGCTTTCCGGCGGGGAGAAGCAAAAAGTCGCCTTAGGCCGAGCCCTCGTCAATGACGCCGGCTTATTGCTCCTCGACGAGCCGACCGCCGCGCTCGACGTCAAAGCCACCAAGGAAGTCACTGAGATTCTCAAAACCGAGGCTAAGCAAGGCAAAGCCATCCTTACTTGCCTCCACGATATCGAATTAGCCTATCGCCTCGCCGATGAATTTTATCTGCTTATCGACGAGACCTTAGTCCATATACCAAACAAAGAGGGATTGACGGAGGAGCAATTACGGCTCGCTTACGGGATTGATTTGCGGATAAAGATCCTCGATGGCGAGTTGTTTGTATCTTATTTATGAAAAAACCATTGCTTATGTTAAACGTCTTCTTGCTAGCGGCCTGCCAGCAAGGGACAAGTTCCACTTCAAAAGAAGGGGGAATCACCATTACCGACGCGTTAGGAAGGAAAGTGAGCCTCGTCCCCGGGGAAGCCAAGCGCATTGTTTGCATCGGGGCTGGGGCCTTGCGCCTATATTCCTATATCGGCGAACAGGAAAAACTCTGCGGGGTTGAGCGGATCGAGGTGGAATCCGGCGACGATGGGGCCTTCGGTTATTTGAATTCGCCTTACGCCCTCCGCCCATATCAGAAAGTCTATGGCCATTATTGGACCGATCTCCCTTCCTGCGGGACCGGGGGTCCGAAAGCCCAGGTGGTCGAAGAAGAAGCGATCTTTTCCTGCCGTCCGGATTTGATCATCTCGGCCTATGACACGGATAAAGTCGGGATAGATAGGCTGCAAGAGGATTTAGGGGTACCGGTTTTGACCTTATCCTACGGCGAGACCGAGGCTTTCGACGAAACGCTATATGATTCGTTATTGATCTTAGGCCAAGCGTTAGATAAGGAGGAGAGAGCCGAGCAGCTCGTTGGCTATATAAAGGGGCTCCATGCTGACTTGCGGCAAAGGCAAGAGAGCATTGAGGACGATCGAAGAGTAACCGCCTATTTGGCTGGGCAAGCCCGATATGGCCTCAAATCATTCGAGTCCTCAACCGCTCAATATTCGATCTTCGACGCCGCGGGGGTTATAAACGTCCTCGACCAAAAAGGCTTAATCGGCTATCAAGGGAACGTCAACTTGGAGGATTTGATACTCGATTCCCCGGATAAGATTTTCCTCGACGCCTCGAGTTTAGCCATCCTGAAAGCGGATTTATCCAGCGCCGAGAAAAGCGAAATACTCCAAAGCATCGAAGCGATCCAAAACGGCGAGGTCTATCTCCAAATGCCTTATAACTCTTACTACACCAACTTGGAGATCGCTTATTGCGACGCTTACTGGGTGGGAGCCACTTGTTACCCCGAGCAATATAAAGACCTCGACCTTGAATCCAAGTTCAACGAAATCTGCAAGACATTCCTGGGGGTGGATTTTTATGCCAACCCCAACCGCGAAGACGACATTTCCGATGTCTATTATGGTGGTTTTCAGCAAATCGAAGATTTGTTTGTCTTCTTAGAGCAAGCAGTTAAATGACGGCAAAAACACGTTATTAGGACGATATTCCTTCTTAGAATGCGCAAAAACTTATTCTTTAAGTAGATTTTTCGATATGTAAAAGCCCGCAATCCAAGCTTTTTGCAAAGGATTTATTGAAAGATGACGCTTAAAACTCGGCCTCGGGCGCTATTTTGGTATTTATTCGATGCACCGGCGATTTTTTCTTGTCTTGGTGAGACCTAGTTTTTAAGACGAGATGGCTTTTTCAAAACTTTTTCAAACTCTCTTTCATCGTTTTCATACCGGTTTTCCTCAGTATTAATCGACATAATTGTTATTTCTCCAAAATAGAGAATGACCCTCTACGCCTAAGAAAGGTGGAAATAGAGTGCTCTTTGACCCCCATTCTATAGAATGAGCCACGGCAGGAAAGCAAATGAACACTACCAAAGAAAAAACCAAAACCAAACTCACTAAGCGGAAAGGCTTCCGCTACTCGATGCTCGGGGCCTTCGCCGTCGTGCTCGGGGTCGGCGCCGGATTCGCCGGGGCCTGTGCCTTCAAAGAACCCTTGGTCCAACATGTGGCCAACGGCGACTCCTACCAAGTCGGCGACGCCTATTTGTTGGAAGCTTTGGCTTTATATAACGGGGCGAAGGAAGACGGCACGCCCTTGCAAGACGTCCTCACCCCCGACCAGGCCGTGAACCTCGCCTATTCCTTTTACTCCGATGCCAAACAAGGCAAAGCCATCGGGGTGGGGGTTTCCGACGCCGGGATAGCCAAGCAAACCATCCAATCCTGCTCAATCAAATCCGATGGAAAATATTTTGAGGAGTCCAATTCCCTCGGCATCGTCAATATTTATAACCGGATGTACGAAGAGGGGGATAACACCAAAACCTATTGGGGCTCTTCTTCCGATTACGCCTCGCACCCCGAGGAAACGATGAGCAACGAGGAATACGCTGATTTGATGGGCCGGACCGTCTCCGATCCCCTTATCTATATCGTTTCCCCTAAGACCATCCTAAACGGCGATACCTTATCCGGGGATCCCTCATCCGGGATCTACGCCAATAGCCACGGCTATACCATCGAAATCGAGATGAAATCAGAGGACGGCATGATGCCAGGCATCGCCAACTACCAAAAACAGATGAAAACCATCTCGGGGCTTAAATCGTATCCGGTTTTCGAATACTGCCACCTTACGATTGAAACCGACGCTGACTTGAATCTTATTTCCATGACTACCCATGAACGTTATCAAGCGGACATGGGATTCATCAAATCCAAATGCACCGGGACCTTGACCACCCACTATTCCACCAGCGATGTCAGCATCCCTTCGCTAAACGACCAAATCGACTATTCGGCCTACCAGGCCTAAGGGGGCATTATGAACGCCAAAACCAAATCGCTAATCACCGGCGGGATATTCTTCCTCGCCTTTTTCGGACTTTCGACCGGGCTCACCTATTACTTGATGCCCCAAAAAGTCCAAACCGTGGTCGATGAAGGGCCAAACGATGACCCTTCGACGCCCGATAATCCGGCCACCCAAACCCATAAGGACACTTTAATCAATTCACTCGTCGACCAAGCGATGGGCGAGGGGCTCTCCTTGGCCATCGATCAAGCGACCCTTGCTTTCGATGAGCAAAACGCTCTGAAATTCGACGGCGCTAAACTTAATTTAGCCCTCGGCGGCCTATCAATCCACGGGATCGACCTTACCCTAGAAGCCCCGGTCGATTACAACTCCAAGCAACGCTCGCTTGAGCTGGCCTTGTTGGACGATAACCTCTATTTCTCGATTTCCAATTACCAGCAAGACGGGACCGATTACGATTTCAAATACAAAGTCTCGACCGCCGCCGAAGACATCCTCGACGAGGAAGGGAACCCCAAAACCGACCCCGTCACCGGCGGAACGCTCCAATACGAGTACGGGAAACTCGACTGGGTCATCGAAGATATCCTTTCGATATTAAGCGACGGGGATATCAACGTCTCTTTCCCTTCGATCGGCGATGCTATCTCTGGGACGGCTGGTTCAACGGAGGAAAGCGAAGCGTCTTCGGTTGACCTTAACGCCATCCTCGCCTCGATGGAGGAAATGAAAGAGGTCAGCAAAGACGGCAACCCTTATTTCCAATGGGATTTGGAGATCGCCGGGCTTTCGTTGCCGATCGGCTTAAAAGCCGACTCCAACTATAACCTGACCGGGGTCGACCTCCCCTATAGCGAAGGCGCGGTCGATTTAGGCAACGGCTTGACCTTGGATTTATCGGCCACCGTCACCTCCGGCTCCATCGACTGGTCTTTGCCCTACCCGGAAACCGAGTACCGCCGCTTAGAGGATTCGATGGGTTTGTTCCGCGGCTTAGCCGGAATGGTCGCCCATCCCCAGTTCGGGTTTGAACTCAATGCGTCCTTAACCCACCACGAAGAGGCGATACCCGCCTCGACCTTAATCGTCGGGAAAGACGAGATCAACGAAAAAGCCACCCTCGCCTTGACTGGTCAAGTCGATATGGATAAGCGGGTCTTCCGCTCGGCCGAAGCCAACCTAGGGCTATTCGTCAACGACGACGAATCGGCTGCTCAGAGTATCTCGACCCATCTTCTTAACGGCGAAGCCTACCTAAACGTCAACGAGGTCTTGAAGGCCAAAACCAGCAAAGTCACCAACGACGAATTGCTTGGGAAGATCAAAGACGCCTTAGCCAGCGACAAAGACGGGGCCATCACCGAAAACCAGATGGATATGACACTAAGCGCCATCTCCGCCATCACCAACTACCTGCAAGGCGATTTGGCGACCGGGCTGCAGGAAGGCCATTACGAAGCCGCCCTTGAGCTATTGAAGACCATCAAAAACGAAGACAACCTGATCAAAGTCGAAGTCACCCTCGAGCCCATCGGCATCGAAGGCGGCCTCACCTTGACCTTAGACGGAAACGAGGGGAAATCGCTGCTCAACATCGATTTCAAGCAAATCCAATTCGCTTCCTTCACTTTCGATGGCTCGTTGAAGACGACCGCCTTCGAAGCCCCGAATCTATCCGATGACGAGAAGGCCCAATATCAGGAGATGACCCATTTGGTCGGAGTCGCCGAGCAAGTCGAGGCCATCGCCAATTCCAAGCAAGCGACCCTCGGGCTCTACTTATCCGTCGGGGAAATCGAAGCCGACGCCACTTTGGCTTTCGACCTATCCAAAGCAATAGGGGCGCTGAAGATGGAAATCACCTCCGGAAGCGAGAATTCCCGCAATACCCACACGGTTATGGCGGATCTTTATTCCGATACCGCCGGTCAATTGGATGAAGCCCGGCTCTCCTATTCCTCCTTTAAAGAGGGGAATGCGAGCAACCCGAAGAACACCACCCCTTTAAGAGGGAAGATGAACATCTCCTCCTTGAATCCCCTGTTGGATTCCATCATGGGCTTAGGGAAGATGGAGCACCGGTTCAACCGGCTTACCGCTTCCTTAATCGACGATACCTCAACCTCCTTGCTCGCCTCCTTGACCAAAGGGCAGTATTTCGACCTCCTTCGCCTCCACGTGATCAAGTCGGCTTCAATCGAAGGGGATAACCACGTCTTCCTCCTCGACGGCTCCTCGCTTGGCTTAACCGGCGAGATCACCATCAAGATCGCCTATGACGCCGCCCCGCAGGAAGGCAGCGGGTTCACCGAAGGCGGATTCTCCTCCCTCTGCATCGAAGGAACCGGCTTTAAGCTCGCCATTAACCTGCTCGACACCAAAGCCGAGGCTTCCTCCCTCTCTTACTTATCGGCTTTTCCGGCCGAGCAATTCACCGACCTTGGCGGCTTGGCTAACCTTTCGAGTTACTTCCTCGACACCCTGACCATCGGGGCCGACGACAGCTTCGGGGTTTCGACCTATGAAGTCGAAGCGAACCTCGACGTCGTCTTAGGCCAATATGAGCTCAATGCCTTGAAACTCAAGCTCGGGGCCCGGCTAGAAGGGGCCAAGACGATGGTTTACGCCGAGATCAAGGACATGCCGCTGATCAAAGGGATCAACGCGCCCGAAGACCCCCATTACTTCCGGCCCCAGGAATACTTAGGGAGCAGAGACGTCGCCTTCTATTTCTATGCCGATGGGATCGATCCCGAAGGCGAGGTATTGATGACCCGCGAATCGACCTACGGAAGGCTTCGCAACGTCAAAGACGCTCTCCGGCTCGACGGGGCGACCTTCTTAAACGATATCCCCGGGTATTTGCTTAAGTACCTGCTTGGCATCAACGAATCCTTCTTTGAAGGGGTTGCCAGCCAAAGCGGAACCGCGGCCTTCGAGCTGCCGTCGATCCACCCGGAAGACGTATTGAATAATTTCGTCTTAGGAGAAGTTGATTCCGCCCCTTACCTCAAACTGGGTTTGGACCTTGGCGAATTGACCGGTTTCAGCTTCCTCGGCGACTTAAACCTCGTGGTCTACGGGGTCAATGCGTCCAGCGCGGAAGCCAAGTACCACGCGATCGAGAGGATCAGCCTCGACGCCGGGATCGCCTTATCGGGCGAATTAAGCGTCTGCTCCTTATCCCTCGATGCCAAACTAAATAATGTCACCAACGGGGTTTATACCGATGGCTTCGCTTTCTGCCAGCAAGCCTATAACGCTTACTTCATCAACGAAGAGGGCGAAGACGTCTCGACGACTTTCGCCTCCGAGAAGTTCACCCATAAGGAAGTCGGCGCCGGCAACTACTATTTGAGCAAGGAGTAAGGGATGGGCAAAAGGGTTTACTCTCATATCCTCCCCTTGCTCCTCTTCCCTTCATTGCTCTTCGCTTCCTATTCGCCCCAGGCCAATAAAGCGGATGAACCGGAAGAAAGCACGAACGGAACGGACGAACCCTCTTTGAACGCGCCTTCCTTCCCCGAGCAATTGCTCACTTCCCTTTCCGAAGGGTTAAGCCTCGACGTCGAGGGAGCCATCGATTTAGGGGGCGTCGATAACGTCATCAAGATTGAGGACGGCCGGCTCGATATCGCCGTCTCCGCCTTCTCGATCCATGGCCTGTCCTTAGCCGCCGACCTCCCTTTAACCTATAACGAGCAATCCTTAAACCTCTCTTTGAACCTCCATAACGATTGGCTCTACGCCCAACTTAGCGACCCGACCCGCCATGACGAGGTCGAGCTATCGTATAAGGTTTCCTTGTCCGCGATGGACGTGACCGACGAAAACGGCCCGGTCGAGGATGAGCTGACCGGCGGCATCATCTATTATGACTATGGGATGCTCGATTATTGCATCGACTCCATCCTCAACGCCATCACCGATGGAGGCTACCGCTACCGGGTCTCCGCCTCCTCGCCCTCGCTTATCGATCCCACCGCCATCCTGAACTCGCTTAATAGCATCGCCCTCGATCCGGCTTATCAAGACAATGCCCATTACCTTTGGGAATTGCCGCTTGGGGATGCCGTCCTCCCGATCGGGTTAGTCGGGGACTCGGCTTTAGAGGGCATCAACCTCCCCAATGACGGAAGCTATTTCACCTACGGGGGGATCGGCTATTCCCTTAACGCCCTCTTGACCGAAAGGCCGGCCGACTTCGCTATCCTTCCTTCGGCTTTGGAATATCCGGAGCTAAACGATTCCTTGGAGCTTTTCAAGAAGATCGCCCTCCTCGCGGTCGCCCCGCAGTTCAGCTTATCGACCGGCGACGAAGGCATCGCCGTCAAGCACAGCGAAGCCGCCTATGATGGGGGCGATTACGGCTTTGCCCGCCCCGCCATCGAGGAGACGGCCATCATGAAGCTCGATTCCTCAATCGACGTCGGCGGAGGATTATTGAAAGGGCTAAGCATCGCCGCCTCGACCAGCTGCAACGAACATAGCCAAGCCTTGCGGATCGACGTCGACGAAGATAACGCCTATCTAAGCCTAAATGGGGTCGTGCGCGCCTATAGCGAGCTTTCGACCATCAACTCCATCATCGATTCCCTCGGCGGGGTCTTCGGGGAAGCGGCCGCCTCCTACGACGTCCTCTTCGCTTTCCTAAAACTCAACGACTTCATCTCCCCGATCCTAAATTCCTCTTTGGTCGCTTCCCTTAGGGAGGGGCGATATGAGGAGATCATCACCTTAGTCGACTCCCTCCATAACGATGATAACCTCGTCACCGCCACCCTCGATCTCGATAAGGTCGGCTTGAAAGGGCAGGTCGCCTTGACCCTTGACGGGAAAAGCAACGAATTGGCCCGGATCGAGCTAAAGGAAGCCGGGGCCAGCAACTTGACCTTCGATGGGGTCATCACGGTCAAAGACTACCGGCCCATCGATCCGATAGATAAAGAAACCTATCACCATTTGACCCACCTTCCGACCTTAGCCGATGGACTCGCTTCCTTCGGGGAAAGCAAAAACGGCTCCTTTCAGGTGACCGGTTACTTCGGGAAGCTAAGCGAGTCGACCGTCCCGAGCGAACTCGCCGACCTCGCCTATATGCAGACTGGCTTCGGTTTCCAAGGGCAGGCGGCTTTCGATATCGAATCGCAATCGGGGATGGCCAACCTCACCGTCTATGACCGGAAGGCCGAATACCGAAACAACCATCACCTCCAGCTGTCCTATTCCGACCAAGGCTATGTCGATATTGAAGGGGAGCGTAAGAATTCCCTGCTCTTCCATTACGACTCGAAGAACAGCGAACCGATTCCTGAGGGGGAATCGGGCTCCCGAACCAACCCCAAGGATAGCGATGGGCTCAATGGGCGGATGGAGGAGGCGACCTTCGCCTCGATGATGAAAGTCGCCAAAACCTTCCTCACCTCTTCCGACCCCCGTTTCCAGCGGCTCACCAATATGTTCTCCTCGGTCATGAACTCCGGGCTTATCTACCTGTTCACCAACTCCCGCTTCCTAGAAGCCATCTCCAGCGAGTTCATCATCGACGCCTCCTTCTCCGAATCGAGGGATTCGATTAAGCTCTCCGCCGACGCCTTTGGCACCAGCGAGCCGGTGGAAATCGCCTTGAATTTCGTTGCTTCCGGCTTAGCCTCCGTTGAGCTCATCACCGCGATCGGGGAAGCGGAAAGCCTGCAGAACTGCTATATTCGGATCGAAAACATGGAATCGAAGGAAAGCGCGCAAATCCAAGAGCAAATCGATAAAGCGTTTGGAAATAACTCCTATGCCTTCACCGATTTCTCCTCCTTAGGAAGTTTATTGGATTGCCTCGAGGGTTCCTTGACTCTAGGGGCCACCGCCGAGAACGGGTATACCTCCACTTACCGATTAACCGGCAGCCTGACCATCGATATGCCCATATATGGCGAAATGAAAACCAACTTCGACGCCTTCATCCGCCTGCAAGGGTCGGAGATCATGATGTTCTTCTCGCTGAACGAACCAATGAAGGTAGGGGTCAACCTCGGGGCGGGCCCGGTCGGGGGAACCCGTTACATCAATCTTTACTATTACATCAACGGCAATGACGTCGCGAACCCCGAGGGCTGGGCTTACGTCGAGCAATATGACGTCGAGGACCATTTGCTATGGCAATCGACCAGTTCGCGCGCAGCCAAGATAAAGGGCAGCAGCTTCAACGCGAATTTGATGGGGCACATTCTCCAAACGACTTTAGGATATCGGGATCTCGTTCAAGAGCTTATCGATGCAATGAAAATCGATACGGCCAAAGCCGTCCATGGCGAGGATTTGATTAAGGGATTCAGCTCAGCGGCCGATTCGAAAGGCAACCCGAATTGGAACTTTACCATCGGCTTATCCGCCATCCCGATGAAAATGCTCGACAGCATCTCCTTGTCGGATGGCCTCTCCGATATGTCTTTATCCATCGGCTCCACCACCTTGAATAACGGGGAAAAGACCTTATCCTCCTTCTCGGGGTCGTTGTCGGTTAGCTTGCTACTTAACGTCGACGTCTCCTTCTCCGGTTCGCTCACCAACGTCGCCGACGGGGTCTACCAAGACGTCTTCGACCCGAATTTCGTCGTCAATGGCTTAGTGACCGGGGTCTCTAGCAAAAACATCACGACCACCAATGAGAGCATCATATCTTTCTACTCCGAACGGTTCTACGACAAGGAAACCAAACAATATTCGGCCGCCTTCAACTCGGCAAAAGAGCTCGTCGAGCCGAGCTATAGTTATTGATTGAAGGCTCGGAAAAGGACAAAATATCGGTTATGGAAAACCTTCCCGCCGTCGTTGGCAAGAATCTCCAAACCCTGCGCAAAGCCAAAGGGATGACCCAGCAGGATTTGGCAAGGCAGATAAACTATTCCGACAAATCCATCTCCAAATGGGAACTCGGCTATGCCTTGCCAAGCGTCGATATCCTCCTCGATTTCGCCTCTTTCTACGGGGTGACCCTCGATTTCTTAGTCAGCGAGCACCAAGAGGAGGAGGTCAAGAAAACCGCCAGCGTCCAACCCAAAGACGTCAATCGTCCGACCATCATGGCCATGACCTTGGCCTTCTTGATCCTCGTCGCCATCTCGATCTTCTTCTCCCGTTATTTCTTCACCGAACAAGACGTCGATAAAAACGGCTTATGGCCGGTGTTCCTATGGATGATCCCGGTTGGCTTCCTCCTAATGGCGGCCGAGACCCATCTTTTCTACCATAATTCGCTGCCGACGCTTATCTTGGCCTCCTGCGCCTTATGGACGCTGCTTTTGGTCATACCTTTGGCTTTGCAGCGGACCGATCTTTGGCTGCTGCTCATCGCCGGCATCCCCATCGAGATCATCATGATCTTGTGGCGGAACCTGAAAAAGCGGCGCGACTAGAACAAATCGGAATAATCGATATCGGAATAAAAGCCGGAATCATCGTCGGATAAATCGGATCCGCCGTATTTTTCCTTGATGGCGAGTAAGGTCGCCACCACGTGCTTGCAAGGCCCGGGATAGCGGCGCGAGGCCTCGCAAGAGCAGGAATAACCATCCATCCTTCCGTTATCATCGATATGGAGGCTGACCGGATAGCTATCTTGGCTTTTCCCTTCCACCCGGGATAAGAAGGTATTCCCCTGCTGACGGAGGCCATAAACCTTTCCCAAGCGGAATATCTCCTCCGCCCGCTTAACTAGCGGCGAAGGATCGTTGGTCAGGGAAGAGAGGTCGAGTTTCATCGGTGGCGATAGATGATGCAGTTGTACTTATAGGTCGCCCGATAGCCTTGGCACAAGCCCGAGTCAACCTTCTCCCCCACCGTTTTGCCCGCGAGGATATTCCGACAAAGATGAATGAGGTTATGGAGTTTGTTCATATTCATCGGCTTGGCCGAATGGCCGGAATGCAAAATGAAGATTCCGTTGTCTTCGCACTCCTTTTGCAGGGTTAATAACGATTGCAAATACTCTTCGACCCCGGTCGATTCCTTTAGCCCGAGCCACACCTCCCCCGGGTTGATGGTATCGCCGACGAAAGCGATATGGGTGGCAGGATCGAGGATGCATACGGAGCCCCGGGTATGGCCGGGAGTCGAAATGGCGATGGCTTTTCTTCCGCCTAAATCCAGTTCCCCTAGCGGCAATTCCTTCATCTCCGCCCTTTTGATGGCCTTGCCAAGTCGATCGGTGAACGGGGCGGAGGAATGCTCAAGATAAAGGCCGAGGTCCTCATGGCGAAGGTAGGCCTCGAATTGATAGGACCCCAAGGCGTGGTCGAGATGGCCGTGGGTGTTGAATAGGACGACCGGGAGGCTAGTCAAAGAAGCGACCGCCTCCTTCAAAGGCGCGACCCCGTAGCCGGAATCGATCAAAAGGGCTTCCTTTTGCCCGAGCAGCAAATACATATTGACCCGTCCGGCGGGGCCGGGTTCGATCAGCTTATAGGTCGAAGGGGCGATGAGTTTATGTTCCATAACGCCTATAGGATAGACCCGGGGAAAAGAAAAGGGAAACCGATTCCGCGTTTACAACCGTCTTTTACGTGAGATAATTGACGCGTATGAAATGGGGATTGGCCTTAAGCGGAGGCGGGAGCCTCGGCGGATATGAATACGGCGCGATTCAGGCTTTGATCGAGGCCGGATACCATTTCGACGTCATCACCGGCACCTCGATCGGGGCCCTCAACGGAATGCTTTTAGCCGCGGCCAGGATGGACCGGATGAAGAAGGTCTGGGAGTCGGTGACCATCGATGACGTCATCGTCGACGGCTTCGATTTCGCCCTCCCCATCACCCAGACTTTCTCCCTTAAGAAGAACTCGAAGTTCCAGAAGTTCCTCCGTTCCTACCTCAAAGACCATATCGGGGCCGACGTCACCCCCTTGAAGAAGATGATCGCCGATAACCTCGAGGGGATCGACGTGGCGGGGCTCAAGGTCAAAATGGGGGTCGTCGCCTGCACCTACCCGGGCTTCAGCGAGGAGCATTTCCTCCTAAACGAGGTCGAAAGCGACCGAGTCAAGGATTACCTGTTGGCCTCCTGCTCCTGCTTCCCGGCCTTCCCGGTGTGCAAGATCGGGAAGAAATCCTACGTCGATGGGGGATGGAAAAACGAGGTCCCGATCGATTATTGCTTCGACCTCGGGGCCGATAAGGTCATCGCCATCGAGCTCCAATGCTTCCCCCCGCCCCAAAAGAAGGAATACTTCGCCTTGCCCAACGTACTCATGATCTCGCCCTCAAGGGATCAAGGGAGCTTCCTCTCCTTCAACCGGGAGATGATCGATAAGAACATCAAGCTCGGCTACCTCGACGCCCGGGTGGCCCTCGGCCTCAACAAGGGCGAGAAATATTGCTTCCGGCCCAATAAGGCGCTGGAGACGTTGGCTTTGAAGCATGTCAAAGAAGGGCTGAAGTATGGGGCCAGCTTCGTCAACAAGGCCTTTAAGAAGCTTTCAATCGGGGCCAAAAGGCTGAAAGGCAAAGACGAAGTCGCTTTTTTCTTGCTAAACCTTGAACGGGTGGCATCCTTATTCGGCCTCGACCCGTATAAGGAATACGGCATCGAGGAGATGGGGAGGAAGATCATCGCCCAGGCTTCCCTTTACGATTCGAACAAGCCGAACCCCGAGCAGGCTTACTGGCGTTCTCTTTTCTGGGAAGAGGAAGCCAGCTTGGCCAACCCCTTCCTCCGCCGCCTCGACTCGATGCTCTTCAATACGTTATGGCTATGAAAGGATTCTAGATATAACAATGGAAAACAAAACCACCAGCTGGGACCTCACTTACTTCTTCGAAGCCGAAGCGGATTTCGATGAGGCCCTGTCGAAATTCAAAGGCTACCCCGCCAAGCTGCAAGCCTATCAAGGCCAATTGGCCGAGAAGCTCGGCGAGTACCTCGATTTAAGCGAGGAGGCCAATAAGCTGTTCGCCAAAATCTATTTCTACGCGGCGATGGACAGCGACCTCGACAAAAAGGACGTTAAGCGGAGCGAACGGCTCTCGAAAGTGGAATACGCCGTCAACCTCCTCTCGGAAGCGACCGCCTTCGACGCCCCGGAGATGCTCTCCTTAGGAGAGCAGAAAATCGAGCGCTTCCTCAATGACAACCCAAAATACGAGCCCTACCGCTTCTTCTTTAAGAAGCTGTTCTTGAAGAAAGACCACGTCCTCTCAAGCGATAAGGAAAGCCTTTTAAGCGCCTTTAACCCCCTTATGGGCGAGCAGGGGACGCTTTATTCGGCCCTGACGGTGGCCGACCGGAAACCCGCGGAAGCGACTTTAAGCGACGGGAAACAAGTCACCGTCACCATGGCCAATTGGTCAAGCCTCATCAAAGAGGCCAAGACGGCGGATGACCGGCAGCTGATCTTCGAATCCCTTTATAAGTATTACGACGAAAGAAAGACCGCGTACGCCGAAATGTACAACCTCGGCCTCCAAAGCCAGTTGGCGAACATGAAAACCAGGGGGTATAAGTCGATCCTCGACACCCATCTCCATGGCGACGCCATCCCCGAAGCCGTCTTCGAGTCTTTGATCGAGGTGGCCAGCCATAACTCCGGCCCCTTGAAGGAATATTACGAGATCCGGCGGAAAGCCTTGGGCTTAGCCAAGCATCGGAGCTATGACCGCTTCCTGCCCTTATCGCAATCGAGCAAGAAATACAGCTACGAGGAAGCCAAGGAGCTGTTCTTCGATTCGATCAAGGGCTTCCCCGAGGATTTCCAAGCCAAGGCCCGCGAGGTCTTGAAACCCGGCTTCGTCGACGTCTATCCCGCCGAAGGGAAACGGACCGGGGCTTATTCCAACGGGGGTTATGACTATCACCCCTACATCCTGCTAAATTTCGTCGGGGAGCTTAACGACGTCTTCATCCTCGCCCACGAATCCGGCCATTCGATCCATACCCTCTACGCCGAGGAAAGCCAACCTTTGCCGACGCAGGACTACACCATCTTCGTCGCGGAAATCGCCTCGACCTTCAACGAGCACAACCTCCTCGATTACCTATTGGAGAAAGGCGACCTATCCAAAGCCGACAAGATATACCTATTGCAGAAATCGATCGACGAGATCTGCTCGACCTTCTACCGCCAAACCCTCTTCGGCCATTTCGAACGGGACATCGCCCGACTTGCCGAGAAAGGCGAGCCGATCAACTACTCGGTGCTCAATGCCAAAATGAAGGAGCTATACGCCCAATACTACGGCATCGACATCGAGGAGGAGAAATACAAGCCGCTGGTTTGGGCCTATATCCCCCATCTCTTCTATACCCCCTTCTACGTCTACCAATACGCGACCAGCTTCACTTCCTCGATGCTTTTATACGAGAAAGTCAAAGCCAAGGAACCGGGGGCCTTTGACAAATACATCTCCTTGCTCCGAAGCGGAGGCTCCTCCTTCCCGGTCGAGCAGGTGAAGGAAGCCGGGGTCGACCTCACCAGCAAGGAACCATTCCTCGCCGTCGTCAAAAGGATGCAGGAATTGGTCGATAAGCTTAAGGAACTGCTTGAGTAAAGCAGCTTTCGCCGAATTTAGAAAAGAGGGGCGCCCGAGATGGGACGCCCCTATTTTTATGCTCCGACGGCGATTCCGCTTAGGTCGATCTCGCCAGGGGAAGAGATGCTGAAGGTATAGGTCGTTTCTTTTAAAGTCGAGGAATCGACGGTCTCCGACAAAACCAAGGTGATGAGCATTTCGTTTTGGCCGTTGAGGGTTAACCGCAAGGCGGTGATCTCCGCCGAAGCGGGGATAGCCTCTCGCCAAGTCGCCTTAAGCAAAGCTCGGGCAACGGTTGGTTTTGCCGAAGCAAGGACATCATAGGTTTCTTCCATTCCAGGCACGGGGGAAAGGTAGCTCGCGAAGCCGGCGATCGCCGAGGGGAAGAGGACGCCGGAAATGCCGATGTTGCTGTTAAAGTAATCGGCGATGGTTATATCGGAATAACTGGTCAAGGGGTCGCCATAACCGCCATTGCTCTGTTCGGAATAGATATCGAGCTGTCCGCCTTCCTCGACGAAAAGCATCTTTTCCCCGTCATCATCGGTCGTCTGGACCCGGGTATCGTCGATTTCGGCTTGATAGGAGAAAGTCTCCGAGGAAAGCAATTCCCCTTTCGCCCCGTCGCTAAGCGCGTAAGTCTCGATGGTTTTCCGATACTCGCCCAGCGAATTGTCGCTGGACGCGAAGAAGGTGGAGAAATAGGTGCTGAGGCTCATCGGGGGAAGGTTGGACAAATCGATCGAAGCCTCCCCGACCTTATCGATGGAGAGCGAGTATTCAACCTCGGCATAAAGTTCGCCGGAAATCCCCCCAGCAGTGAAGCTTAAGGTCAATTTCGCCCCATTGAAATCGACGTCGAGGCCGCTTAAGGTCCGCCCGCTGACGTCATCGCCAAACGCCCCAAGGGCTAACTGGGTCACGGCCTCAGTCTCGACCGCGGCGTTCACCCCGTACCCCCCTTCGCCGTCCTCTTCGATAAATTTGAGGAAGGTCAGCAGTTGGTTAGGCGGGAAATAGCCTCTACGCAAAGCATACTCTTCTAGGGAAGGGACATCATTTGTCCGAGACTGATAGCTGAGCTCGCCAGTCGAGGTCTCGAAATAAAGGTCGACGGCTTGTTTGCCCTCGTCATAAACCAGAATGGCTTCGCCCTCTTTCCGATAAGCCGAATCGGTGTAATGGGTGACGTCGGTCTCGGTATCCCCGTCTCGGTAATATTCGCCTTTGCCCCCGTCGAGCAGATGGTAATAAACCGTCTTCTTGGTCGTGGTCACCACCGCATTGACGCTTTCGGAGAAGGAATCGGTAAGCCAATCGACCAAAGAGGGCGCCGAGGCTTGAGCCATGGGGTAAAGCCGAATATAGAAGTAACGGTCTTTGCCGTCGAGGTTGTTTTTGACTACCTTGACCCCAACGCTATATTCAATCCCGTCTTTTATTAAGGCGTATCGGGTGAAATCATCTGCCGCCATCCCGTCTTCTTGATATCCAATCTCCGCAAGCTCGGCAAGGAACGAGGCGTGGGCGGCGTGAAGAGTTTCCTCGTTGCTGTATATCAAGGCGATATTGGCATAGCCGGAGGCCGCGTCATTCCATTTCGGGAGGGTAGCCACGCCGGTCAGCTTGATGTCGACGTAAGGCAAAAGAGTCAAATAATCCTCGCCGAGGTATTTCTTCATGATGGCGATTTGCTCTTCGCCGAGGTCATCCCAGGAATCGTAGGGATTGGGGACGTAAGGGACGTAGAGGTAATCGAGTTCCGTCGTCCCGATGTCTTTGACGACCATCTCAATCCTCCCCTCGACCTTGGTCCCGGTGGGGTCGGTGTACCCATAATCATAAGCGATCTTGGCCCCGTCATCAGTTAGCTCAATCGCATAGCCGGGCTTGGCGAAGGCGAGATAGCCCATGTAGTTCCAGGTTTGATCGGGGGAAGTGGATTGCAAATACCGCTCGAAGTTATAGCCGGACTTCAAGACGTATTTCCCGTCCACGTAATCGAAGACCGCCGGGGAGAAAGCGAACGAGGAGACGAAGTCGCTGATCGCGACGCCGTCGTTTTGATAGATGCCCGTGCCGAGGAGTTCCCCATCCGTCAAGGTCACGGCTTCGACCAAGGCTTTATCGGAAACATAGTAATAGCCGTTCCCAAGCCGATTGCCGTCCTTATCGAGTTGAGTATGCAGCAGCGTATCCGCGGTGTAATAATCGACGAAGCTCGCCCGGGCCTCGCTCCCCCCGGAGCCGCCGATCCGGGTAACCTCCAAAGTGTAATTGCCGGGCTTAAGCGAATCGAACAACGCCTGCAAGGCCGCATCCTCGGGTTTGCTCGGGAAAGCCGACAACGGCTCGAAGGTCAGCTCGTCTTGCCCGACGAGGCGGAACGAATAATTGATTTCGACGTCGACGATGCTGGTGACCCCGTTTTGGGTGATGCTTACTTGCTCTTCTTTCCCGGAAAAGGAACCGCCGACGATGACCCCGTCCGCCCCAAGATCAAAACGTAGTTCGTCGAAGGGATAATCCTCATAACCGGTGAAAGCCATAAGGATGGCGGTGGCTTTGTTTGGACCGATTTTGTCCAAATCCAGCCGCAAATCCTCGCCATCTTGATAATAATCGGCTTCGTTTATCCCGACGAAGGGATTGACGTAATACTCCGCAAAAGGGACGTATTCGCCATCGAGGGTGTAAAGCGATTCCCCGATGGTATTGTCCGGATAAAGGACATGCTGGCACATGTTCCCCTCATCATCGGCATAATCCTCGATGTATTGGTAATAGCCATCCTCGTCGAACTCGGCGAAATGATACATCGTCGGGGTTAAGACCGATTCGATGGAGGAGGGGATATTGGAATGGAGATTGCCGGAGATGGAGTAATAGGTTTTGAAATCCAGCTCGGCCTTAAAAGCGATGGTTGATTCGGTTAAGGGGGCGATGGCCTTGGCGACATCGATCTCCTTAATCGGAGAGGAAGGGGTGGATGAGGTGGAGTCGCTCGGTTCGCTAGGCGAATCCGCTACAGTCGAACCGCTCGTCGATTCCGACGGTGCGCAGGCGAGTAAAGCCAAGCCAAGCAACGCCAAGAGGGGGGATTTCTTCATAAGGAACCTCCTATGTTACGTGGTTATTAAAACACGGGGCCGGCTTTGCGCAACACTTAGATAAAAGGGCAATCAGTATACCTTGCCCTGCTTCTTGGCCGCCTTTAAGGCTTGGTGGCTGACTTTGCGCCGTTCCTTCTCGGCCTTCTTCTCGGCCTTCTTCGTCTGCTTCAATTGCTTCTTGCTCGGGGTATTGGGGGATACTTCCATCATCCCTTGTTTGCCATGCTTTGCTAGGAAAGATGGCACGGTCCGAGGATCGACGTAATATTGGTCAGCGGATAGTCGCTTCACCTCGGCCTTATTGGCCGCCACCTCGATCTTCATCCCGACGGTTTGGCCGGATTTAGCCATATTGGACAGACGGATCGTCTCCAATTTCCGCTTGGCCTCGCCCCCGGAGTAAATGAGGTATTCGATGGCCGAGGGGGTAAGCTTTAGGTTCGACTCGGGGCTGATGTAAGGCTCGTAAAGGAACTCGCAAAGCTCCTCATACTTCCGTCGTCGGTATAGCTGGCGGAAAGTCTTCTTGTCCTTCCCATATTGCTTGCTCCGTCTTAGCCGAACCCGGCGCAAGCGATAAATCTCCCGATATTTCGGGGCGATCAGGATCGGGTCGAAGAAAGCCAAGACGCAGGCTAAGGCATGGACGCCGACGAATGCATATCGCCCATACCCATAGATTGGCTCGATGATCGCCATATAGTCGGCGTTGATGTAGCCCGGCAGCAAAATAATGACGGCCATCAGGATGATGACGATGAAGGAAGATAAGGATTCCAGCCCCATCAGGATGCCATAGGACTTCTTCCGTCTGGTCATGATGCCGGTGAGGATGAAGATCAAGATCGTGCCGGGCAAGCAGAAGAGGACCCAAAGGTAATCGTTCATCAAATCCGACCCATAAAGGCGGATATCCAAATAGGGGACGGTGAAGTCGATTTTCGTCAAAAGGTTATCAAGCAACGCCAATTTCCCGACCATATATCGGGAAAGGAAGCCGGCGGCTAAAACAAGCAA
This sequence comes from uncultured bacterium, assembly GCA_949296775.1. GTDB lineage: Bacteria > Bacillota_I > Bacilli_A > RFN20 > CAG-826 > Alloenteromonas. The sequence continues at coordinate 35,553 of CASFQA010000006.1, forward strand.
GAATATCAATCCCAAAATCGGGATGTAGATCCGAGGACGGGAGCCCCGGGCTTGGGCGAGGAGTGATTTGGTAACCATGCGGTTATTCTACCACCCGGGGCGAAACTACCGAATAGGATATTGACGAAAAAGAAAAGCCAAGGGAGCGGCCCTTGGCTAAGCGGTTAGGCTTTTTGGATGGCGATTTTCCCGGACGAGTAATCGACGAGGTATTTTTCCTTCGTCGAGAGCCTCCCGTCGATGATGGCGGTGGCTAAGGCGGTCTCGACTTCATCCTGGATGAACCGCTTCAGCGGACGGGCCCCGAATTCGCTTGAATAGGCGGAATCGAGGACGTAAAGCTTCAGCTTGTCGGTGAACGATACGGAATAATATTGGTCCTTAAGCCGTTCAGAAAGCTCTTTAAGCATCTTGTCGACGATCAATAGCTGGGTATCCTTCGACAAAGGATTGAAGAAGACGATCTCGTCAATCCGGTTGAGGAACTCGGGCTTGAAGGTATGGTTCAAAAGCTGCTTGACCGCCTCTTTGTCGCCTTTAAGCAAATACTCCGAGCCCAAATTGCTGGTCATGATGATGACGGTGTTCTTGAAATCGACGAGCCGTCCTTGGCTGTCGGTGAGCCGCCCTTCGTCAAGCACCTGCAATAGGAGGTTGAACACCTCGGGGTTAGCCTTCTCGATTTCGTCGAACAGGACGATGGAATAGGGGTTGCGGCGAACCTTCTCGGTCAATTGCCCGCCTTCTTCATACCCCACGTATCCCGGGGGCGCCCCGATTAAGCGGGAAACCGAGTACTTTTCCATATATTCGGACATATCGATCCGGATGATGTTGTTCTCGTTGTCGAACAAGGCTTCGGCCAGGGCTTTGCTGACCTCGGTCTTCCCGACCCCGGTCGGCCCGAGGAAAAGGAAGGAGCCGATCGGCCGATTGGGGTTTTTGATCCCCGCCCGTTGCCGCAAGATGGCGTTGCTGACCAGCGTCACCGCCTCCTCCTGGCCGATGACCCGCTTCTCCAAGGTCGGCTTGAGCTCCAATACCTTCTCCCGGTCGCCTTTGGAGATCCGCGCCACCGGGATCCCGGTCATCCGCGAGACGATGGAGGCGATCTCCTGCTCGTCGACCACCTCGTTGACCAGCCTCTCGGCCCCGGAGTTTTCCTCTAAGGTGGCGTTCAGCCGCTGCTCAAGCGAAGGGATGAGCTGGTATTGGAGGCGGGAAGCCTCTTGATAATCGCCGGAAGCGAATTTGTTCGAAAGATCGAACTTCGCCTTCTCCAGCTGCTTCTTCAGCTCCTTCGCCTCGTTGACTGAGGCTTTCTCTTTGTCCCATTCCTGGTTTAAAGAGGCGAACTTCGCCTTCTCTTGGCCTAGTTCCTCATCTAAGGAAGCCAACCGTTTTTGGCTCGACTCGTCCTTTTCCTTGGCCAAAGCCACCCGCTCGATCTCCAATTGGCGGATCTTCCGATTGGCCTCATCTAGCTCGGTCGGCATCGATTCGATCTCGACTTTGATCGAAGCGCAGGCTTCATCGAGCAGATCGATGGCTTTATCCGGCAGAAACCGATTGGTGATGTAGCGGTTGCTTAAAGTGGCGGCGCCGACTAAAGCCCCATCGGTGATCCGAACCCCGTGATAGGATTCGAACCTTTCCTTCAATCCGCGGAGGATGGAGATGGTATCGGCAACCGAGGGCTCGCCGACCATGACCGGCTGAAAACGCCTTTCCAAGGCCCGGTCCTTCTCGATGTATTCCCGATACTCATTAAGGGTCGTCGCCCCGATGCAGGAGAGTTCGCCCCGGGCGAGCATCGGCTTAAGCATGTTCGAGGCGTCGAGCGCCCCATCGGCTTTCCCGGCCCCGACGATCAGATGGATCTCATCGATGAAGAGGATGGTTTTGCCGTTGGTCTCCTTTATTTTGTTTAGGACCGCCTTCAGCCGTTCCTCGAATTCGCCCCGGTATTTGGCCCCGGCGACCAAAGCCCCCATATCGAGCTCGTACACTTCTTTCCCTTGCAATGAGGTCGGGACGTCGTTTTTGACGATCCGTTCAGCCAGCCCCTCGACGATGGCGGTTTTGCCGACCCCGGGCTCGCCTAAAAGGACGACGTTGTTTTTCGTCTTCCTGGCCAAAACCTGGATGACTTTCCTTATCTCCTCATCCCGCCCGATGACGGGGTCGAGCTTGCCTTCGCGCACGGCATCGCAGACATTGCGGCCGAATTTTTCCAACACTTTCGGGTCATTCGCGTAATCGATGGGCCCGTTTTCTTGCATATTCATATTCTGTCAAGCCTCCTTTGCCCGCTTAAACTATAACGGAAAAATTAGCACTCGCAAGTGCAGACTGCTAATTTTCTTCGCTTAGGCTTTCCTCTTCCTTAAGGAAGCGATTTGCGAATCGATGGAAAAATAAAGCTGCCCTCGGTCGCCTTCGGTGGCTTCCAAGGCGATTTTGGCCTTCTCGATATAGCCCTCGCCGTCATCTTTGAGGGCGAACCCCTCGGCGACGGAGCGGTCCAATTCATAGGATAGGGAGAAAATGTAGTTTAGGTGGGAAAACGATTCGTCGTGGTGTTCCAATCCCCAATGCAAGGCGACGTAAAGGGCGGCCATCCGCCCAAGCGAAGACAGCTCCTCGGGAAAACGGTAGACATAGCCGTCGCTTTCGATCCGCCCGTCGTCATAAGCGCTTAGCGACACCAAAGGCAGGTATTCCAAAAGCGATTGGTCTTTCCGGATATAGGGAAGCAGGAGGTAAAGCAAAGTGAAGACCTCGCCAAAACCCCGAGACGGCGGCTCTTTCCCTTGGCAAAGGGGATAATATTCGTCCTCGATCAGCTTGACGGTCACGCCAAAACGGTAGGCTAAACGCAAGACCGCCTGCTTATCCATCCTGACGCCGGAATTTTCTTCCATAAGCGAATTATAGATGGACAAGAAGGAATATCAATCGAAAAATATTATCTTTGATAACTCTGTATTTCGGGGTCGAAAACTCGTCAAGAGAAAATCCCACCAGAATATTTTACAAAGATTTTACATAATATCCGCTTCCGCTATACTTTAGTCAACGAATTCGGCCGGTCTGGAAGTCAGCCGTCCGAAAAAAACGTTTATTTTTTCTTTATGTATGTCCTTCTAAACCTATTATTGTCAGTAAATGCTTTTTTCCGCTAATCGTCAATGAAAAAACATCGGTTTCTTTTTATTATCCGAATTTAAGGATTTGCCGAGCATATCCCTTGACGAAAAATCGATTTTTCCTATTTTATTATCAGACCATCGGGAGAGGGTTTCCCAATAGTTTATTTGCCATGGAAAAACGCAAGCGACTCCTAGCAATAGACCATTCGTTGCTAGCCGAGCACATTAACAAAAACCGAACTGCCATCCTAATCCTCAACTATGGATTGGGGGCTTTTTGCCTAATCTACGGGACCTTCATCATGGCCTACCATTCCCTCCTTGAGCCCCATGATGGCTGGTACCACATCGAACGCACCACTTTGCTCTATTTAATCGCCGGGCTCAGCTTCCTAACCGTCTTCATCCTCCATCTATTGAAAATAAAAGCCCGTTATCCCCTTCGGATGACCGTTTTCCAATATTATTTCATTGGCTATACCGTCGCTTTGGCCGCCTTATCGGTGGCCCTAGCCTATGCCGAGATCGCCTCAGGGGTCATCCCGGTTTCCTACTTCGTCTTCATGACCATCATCGCCTTTTTCTTCGTCCCCGACCCCTATCTCATCGCCGGGCTCGAGGTCGCCGGGGTCTTGGTTTTGTCCTTAGTTTGCCATTTCAACAAACTGGCGATGAACGAGCACGATTACGCCAACTTCGCCCTCTATGCCCTCATCATGGTCATCGCCGTCTTCATCCGTTATACCGTCATCGTCGGCTCCAATCGGCAAGAGACCAAAATGGCGAGCCTTGCCTACACCGACGAATTGACCACTATCCCGAATCGAAAACGTTTGGAATTAGACGTCAATGACTTCCTGCGGTCCGCCGAAAGCTTCACCATCGTCATGGCTGACCTCGATGGGCTGAAGGAAATCAATGACCATGACGGCCATTCCCGCGGGGACGAGGTCATCATCGGGGCCGCCAACGCCTTAAGCCGGCGTTTCGAGAACTGCTACCGTTATGGAGGAGACGAATTCGTGATCCTCTCGCGGATCCCGCCCGCGGAATTGAGCCGGGGGATAAAGGAAATCCAAAAGGAGCTTGCAAGCTTAGGGGTGTCCGCCAGCTTCGGCATATACCAAACCCAGATGGGCGACTCGCGCGATTATTGCTTCGCCGAGGTCGACCGGCGTCTATATGAATCGAAGAAGGCCGGCAAAGGATTCCTCAACGGCGGTCCCATCAAAGAGGAGGCGGAGGCATGAAAACGTTCGTCGACCACCTCCGGATCATCGGCTCCGCCCTGATCGAGCGGCGAAAGCTGATTTTCGTCCTCTGCGCCTTCCTTTTCGCCATCGGCATCTTCGAAGGCGTTTGGTGCGGTTATTTCACCTATCCCGTCTCGGTGACCGGGGCCATCGTCTATATCGTCATCTACGCCCTGCTCGCCTGCTTTTCCCTTTCTTCCATCTTGCTCATCTTCTTCACCGAGAACAAGGGGAAGGGGTTTTGGAAGGAGGCGACCTACGCCGTCTTCTTCGCTTTCTTCGCCATCTTCATGATGGTTTTCGCCATCCTCGCCTCCTACTTGGAGGCGGCTTATAACGACGCCCGTCCTTTGGCTTACTTCGTGGTGGCCGCCGCCGTCCCGCTCATCGTCCTGACCCACCCCAGCACCACCTTCGTCTTGCAGCTAGGCGGGGTAATCTCCCTAGCCTTCGCCCTCCAATCGATCCCGGAGGCGGAATTCTCCTGGACCAACTTCTTGGGGGCCATGGTCTTCGCCGGCGTCATGTGCGTCGCCGGCTATGCCGTCTACGCCAACTACAAATCCCATTACGTCGGGTATAACCAGTTGAGGAAAGAATCGCTTAACGACGAATTGACGGGGCTAGGGAACCGGCGCAACCTCGACAAGCAGATCGCCCATCTATCGACCCTTGGCTCCGCCTACTGCTTCGCGGTCTGCGACGTCGACCACTTCAAAACGGTCAACGACGAGAAAGGCCATGGCTACGGCGATGAGGCCTTGAAGATCGTAGCCGAAACCCTCCGCCGTTACTTCCAGCATTCCTACCGCTGGGGCGGGGACGAATTCGCCGTCATCACCAGGCTTCCGAAAGAAGAGACCCTTTACCGCCTAGCGATGGTCAAGGAAAACCTCGCTAAGCACGGCCTGAGCCTCTGCGTCGGCCTGTACTGCGCCGATCCTGGGGAGGAAGGGCTCACCGCCTTCCGCCACGCCGACGAGGCGTTATTGAAGGCCAAAGGTCAAAAAGAGGGCACCGTCCAAGTCTATTAAGCCTCAAACGAGGCTTTTTTTAATCGAGCTGCTTAAGCGAGGAGTTCATATCGATATGGGCGATATGGGGCGAAAGGAGGAGGTTGACCAAGACGGTGGCGATGATGATCAGGATCGGGCTCGCCAAATACGAATACCATTGGACGTCGCCTAATTCCCCGAATTGGAGGAAATCGAAGGCCCAATAGACGACCCCGGTCCCGACCCCGACGCCAAGAATCGAGGCCAAGATGACGATGAAGATGATCTCGCGGAAGGTGTAAAGCGAGCATTCGACGTTATGGTAGCCCAGCACCTTCAAGGTGGCGATCTCCCGCTTCCGGTCCTCGATGTTCATATTGGCCAAGGAATAGATGACGGTGACGGCCAAGGCGATGGCCAAAAGGATGATGACCGCGCTTATCGACCCCATCGAGCTGGCGACCCGCCCGAAAAGCGGATCGTCGACCATGGCGGATGAGGCGTCATTCAGGGCAAAGCCCAGCATGACGATGACCGTCCCCCCGATGACCGATAAGGTGGTGAGGATGAGGTTTTTCTTCTGCCGGAATATATTCCTTAAGCTGCTCTTCCAGGAGAAGGAGATCCTTTTCCATAAAGGCTTGATCCGTTCCAGATAGATTTTCTTCCCCGGCTTGGGGGCCTTTTCCTTCAATAGCTCGGCCGGCACCTCCCTCAAATAGGCAAGAGCGATATAAGTCGTCACGAACAAAGAGACCAAGACCACCCCCACCGCGATCAAAATCCCAGCCAAGGTGAAGAAGGAAATGGCGAACTCCCCCATCCGGAAAACCGAGTCATAGGCCGGGTATAAAAGAAGAGGCAATAACGGGGTCCCGGTCAAATAGCCGGCCAAGCAGCCGGTCGCGGCGGAGAAGAAGGCGAAGAAAAGGAATTTGAAGGCGATGGAACGCTTCTGAAAGCCAAGCGAGGCATAGCAGCCGATCTCGCTCCGTTCGTCTTTCATGAGCCTTTGCATGGTGATCAGGTTGATGAGGGCGCAGATGACGATGAAGAAGAAAGGGATGACGAGAGAAATGCCCCGCACCTTATCGTTATAGTAATCGAACATGGCGTAGGAGGTGTTTTCCTGCAACGTCAGAACCTCGACCGCGTCGCCGAGCAAAGACTTCACCTCCTCGGCCTTCTTTTCCATCTGCTCGTCGTAATCCTCGCTCATGTACTTAGCCTCGTGGCTGAATGAAAGGTAGCAGTCGGTATAGGGGAAGAAGGAGTCGACGTCGACCATCGGGGCCAAAAAATCGGGCACGACGCCAGAAAGGTATTGCCGGTCTAAATAAAACACACCCTCGACATAACGGTCCTCCTCCGAATCGATCATCGCCGTTTCCGGGGCGGTGCAGCGGTAAAGGCTGTTCGTGGCGATCGAGACGATTTTGTAATCCCCGGCTTCGGGGAAGGCGAACATCGCCGCCATGTCCCCGGCTTGCTCCTTGATCGAGTCGGTGACGGCTTGCAGGGGATCAAACCCCAAGGCCTGCCCCACTTCGTATTCCCCGACCCCGGATATGGCCACCACCTCGTCTAAGGCGGCGGGATAATCTTCGGCTAAAGGCTTAGCCATCCCCATATCCGCGAAATCGACCAAATAGACCCGATAGTAGGTCTCATCGTCATTCGGGGAGAAATCATAGGAAAAGAATGAGAAGCTGTCTTGATATCCATCGATACCCTTAAGCACGGCCAGGTTCTCTTCGGTTAAGCCGGACTCGCCGGTGGACTTGACGATGAGGTCCGGGGGGTTGTCGTCATATCCCAACACATAGGATTCCTCGAAGGAATCGGGGCAGCCGGCGAGGCCGCTGCTGACGAAAACCGAGATAAGGCAAATGAAGAAATTGGCCAAAAACCTCCCTTTGTTATGGGAGACCATCCTGAATATCGTCTTGCTATAGGCTTTCATCACCACTCAATGTCCTTTATATCCATCGGATGGTCGTTATGCTCATCAAGGACGATCTGGCCGTTTTTAATCCGCAGGAGGTGGTCGCCCATGTCCTTGAGGGCGCTGTTATGGGTGACGATGATGACGGTTTTCCCTTGGTTGCGGGCGGCTTGGGAAAGCAGGGAAAGAATCTCTTTCCCCGTCTCGTAATCCAAAGCCCCGGTCGGCTCGTCGCAAAGGATGATGTCGGGGTTTTTGGCGATCGCCCGGGCCAAGGAGACCCGTTGCTGCTCCCCGCCGCTAAGCTGGGAGGGGAAATTGTCCTGCCGATCGGCTAACCCGACTTTCGAAAGCACTTCCGCCGGGGATAAGGCGTCTTTCTTGAGTTCGGTCGCGAGCTCGATGTTCTCCTTCGCCGTCAGATTCGGCATTAAGTTGTAAAATTGGAAGACGAACCCGATCTTATTCCGCCGATACTCGGTCAGTTCCCGCTTGCTGGCGCTGGCCAGTTCCTCCCCGTCGACCATCAAAGAGCCGGCGGTAAGGGAATCCATCCCGCCGATGAGGTTAAGCAAGGTCGATTTGCCCGCCCCGGAAGGACCGAGGATTATGACCAATTCGCCTTTTTTTATCGAAAAGGAGATATCGTCGATGGCCACTACTTCCGATTCGCCTGAGCCAAACACTTTGCGCATCTTCTTCGCGGTCATGATGTCTTCCATAGTCGTTCCTCTTCTTTCTCTACAATTGTAGAGAAGGACTGCATAAAAACAATAGGGGTCGATAGGAAAATAAACAAAACGGGCAAAAACGTTTCAGAGTCAATCGATCGCCGAGGCCGAGGCGATGGCGGAAGCGACGTTGCTCGAGCCCAACGCCGCATCGCCGATATAGGTCAAACCGTCCTTGTTGGCGGGCTTTTCGCCAAGGCATAGATAAAGTTCGGTGAAGTCGACGCACTCGCCTTCCTCCTCCTTCACCTTAAACGACCGGCGGCCATCCTCGCCGACCGGGCCCAGTTCGCAAGGCTTCAAAAGCAGCCGCTCGCCCTCGACTTTCTCGATCACCGTCAGGCAGCGGAGTTTCGCCCCTTCCTTTTCCGCGAGCATCAGCTGTTCCTTATCTCCTGGCATCTCAAGCTCGCTGCGCCGATAAACCAAGGTGACGTCAAGCTCGGCCCGGGCAAGGCTGCGCAGGCAATCCAAAGCCACGTTGCCCCCACCGTAAACGAAATAACGGCCGTCTTTAGGAAGGGAAAGCGAACCATGCTTAAGCGAATAAAGCAAGTCAAGCCCGAGCCTCGTCTTTTCATTTATAGCGAAGCCGGCCGTATTGGCTATATAGGCCCCGGTCGCGTAAACGACCTTATCAAAGCCCGCCGGCTCTCTTTCGACTTCATAACCCAACTTAAAATGGCATCCTAACGAAAGGAGTCTTTGATGAATCCTCTCCAGCGCCCCCATATCGAAACGGAAAGACGGGATATAGGCATAGATGGCCCCGCCGATGGAGGGAAAGCGATCGAAAAGGGTTACCTCGTCGCCATTAAGCAATCGTTTATAGGCATAAGCAAGGCCAGCGGGCCCCGCCCCGATGACGGCGATCCGCTGGAAAGTGCTCTCTTTTTTGATCCGAATATCGGGGTATTGCGACAATTCCAACTCGAAAGGCGAAAAATCTATCGGTTCCCCCAGCCGGTGCTTAATGCAGTTTTTCGCGCAAAACCGCTCGCAAAGCGACCCAGTCAATTCGGGGAAAGGGTTGAATCGATATAGCAATTCGGCCGCTTGCTCTTTTGCCCCACTAGCGTAGAGGCGGAGCATTTCGCTGATGGGGTTACAAAGCGGGCAGTTGGCGGAGCAAAAGGCTTTTGGGCAATGCAGGCAACCCGAAGCGATCTCCTTAAGGTCGGCCATGTTTATTCCTTGGGAAAGACCAGATTGGCGGACAAAGGCAAGGTCAATTGAGCGAATTTCTCCTTCAGCTTATGGCCGTCTTTATCGAATTTCGACTCATGCCCCCTGACTTGGATCAGCAGCCCTAGATCAGCCCGGGCATAAGGGCCTAAGTCAGCTAGCGGATAGGAAAGCTCAAAGGCTTTGCCAAGCCGCTTGGTCCCGTTCGGGGTCACCACGTAACGGCGGGATTTGGTCAACGATTTGGTGTTCAAGACGACCATCCCGTAAACCGCGGCTTGGTCAGCGATGTTCTCGATCTCAACCCGGACTTTGATACCCGCCCGCTTCTGCGCCATATCGAGGGTTGCCGACTGCGAGGCGGAGAAAGTGACGTCCGCTTCCAGCAATTTCCCTTTGGCGATAGCGCATTCAAGCCCGAACGAAGGGGAGGGTGAACGGAGGGCGATGCGGGATAAATAAGGGGCGTCTAAAGCCAAACTAAGACGCTTGATCAAGGCGTTATAAATATTGATGCCGGCGTCGTAGCAATAGTAGTTCTCGGCTTTTAGGTAATCAAGCAGCCGCCCGGCCAGCTGAGGATCCTGCCCAATCGAAAGGCAAAGGTAGGAAATGGGGTCGCTCGGGGAAGGGTAAAGCAATCGGGGGGAGACAATCGAATCGTCGATGAAGCGGGATAGAGCTTGGATCAAAGCCAAGAGGTCGCGCTTGAAGGCGACCGGGTATTCCTCGGCTAAGTCGGCCTCCACCCGGGCTAAATGGGCTTGGCACTCATCCCCGTAAAGATGGGCTTGCAGCCGATGATCGCTATGTTCGCTTTTCATCACCATATCGCTATCCTCCGACCCGAAGGTCTTTTATCCGTTTCCGCAGCAAGGCTAAGTCCCCGTCCGGGCAAACGTCTTTGATCAAACTCCGGCACAGATCATCGGTCGAGGGCTGGAAGGTCGAATACCCCTCATCGATTTTCCGCTTCAGTTCATTATAAAGCTCCTCGTCATAATGGAAGGCGTTTTCCCCTAACATCGCGAGGACGTAGCCGACCGAATGGTACCCATCGTCGGTAGGAAGCATCATCACTTCCCCTTCAGAGGGGAAAATATTATCGACGAGCAATTGCTTCAATTCACAGATAAAGCCATCGACGTCATCGCCAAGCGATTCGGCAAGCAAAATATAGGCCGCCATCAAAGATGCTTCATCTAGCGGCAGCTCCTCCTCCGAATAGGCGTCGACGAGGAAACGGGTCATCGTCCCATAGACCAAGCCGAAGCCCAAAACCCTGTCTTTTTGCAATTCCATACGCATAGGGTAAACCAAAAACAGGTTTAGGGCAAAGCAAAGCTTCGCGCCTTCAAGGCCTTGACGATCGCTTGGTCGGCCGGGCAAAAGAGGGTCTCGTCCATCTCGATGAGGTCGAAGAAGCGCTCCTGTAGGTGGATCCCTTCGTGGAGAAGGAGCCGGCCTTGCTTCAAAACGGCGAAAAAGACATCCATGTCCAAAAGGAAGTCGGGATACTCATAATTGACGGTCAGCAGTTTCTCCCCGACCTCGATCTCGCTGCTTAGTTCCTCCTCTATCTCCCTTCTAAGCGCTTCCTCGGGGGTTTCGCCTTCTTCGATCTTCCCGCCCGGGAATTCGAAATACCCCTTAAGGAAGCCATAGCCCCTTATGGCCGCGAAGTATTTCCCGTCTTTGACGATGACGGCCGCCACCGCCCGAACCCGCGGCTTATTCATCATGGATCTCCAACTCCTCGAAATAATAAGACGGGATCGGACGCTCAAGCAAGATGTCGAAAAGCAATGTCCGGCTTTGATTAGGGGAGACCCGGGGATTGGTAAGCTTCCCTTGGCCGACGTAGAGGAAACTCATATCGACCCCGTTTTCCTTTTTGATCTTCCGCACGAATAGATGGGCGTGGCCAGCCGCGATCAGCCGCCGCCCCTTTGAGTTGGAAAGGGTCGTCCCGGTCGCTGATTCCCATTGCAGGCAGGAGGCGGAGAGGAAACGGTCGCTGTAACGGAGATGTTCTTTTTCCACTTGGTCTTTGTTCAGGTTGATGATGAGGACCAATTCCCCGTTGACGTAATTGACCCCGCTCATGAAGAAATGGGTATGGTTGTTGGTCGCCAAAAACACCTGGGATGCCTTATAACGCCCCAGGAAATGCAGACGCGACTCATCATAGCCGTAATCCCGTTCATAACGGCGGAGGCCATATTCGAGCTCATCGGCCAAAAATAGGCGGAACGAATCGCTAAGTTCGACCGCTAGGCGGAATCTTCCGCCCGCTTCCTCGATAAGCCCTTGCCCGATCTCCATTCCCCCGCCTTGCTTAGGCAAAAGAGCCTTCAAGGCGTGATTGAAGCTTTCTTTCTCAAAGCCCGGGAAGCGGGCGCTCTCTTCTAATCCGGCTAAATCCCTCTCCCCTTCCAAAAGCGCTTGTAGCATCAAGAATTCATAAGGCCGAACCAGGGGGAGGAAAAAACCGAGCCGTTTGAGGAAATCCCTTTGCGCCGGAGTGAAATAGGGGAGATCGGCTTGCCCGACCGCCGTCAAAAACTCGAAGTAGGAATAATCGTATTTGACTATGTAACGGAGCAAATCGGTGCATAGATCGGCGGAAAGGAAATCGCATTGGGACGGATATTCTTTGCTCCCCAGCTTCAAAAAGGCCTTCAAGGAGGCGAAATCGGCCTTGAGGAAGCGAATATGATAGAAATTCGTCTGCTCAATCGAGGAAAGGATCTCTTCCTTGGCCAATTCGTCGAAATGGATCTCGACCGGCAGCTGAAGCGAGGCGAAATCCGTTTGGACCAATTCCTTCAGATACAGCTTGTCGACCGCCCCGCCGGGGGTAAGCTCCCCCAAGGCCATCCCGATGAAAGCGCTCCGCCGATAGGAGTTGCCGATGAAATCCAAAACCGTGACCGAATCCTTCCCCGGGGCCTTGCGCAAGCCGCGGCCCAATTGCTGAATGAAGATGGTCGAGGATTCGGTCGGCCGGAGAAACAAAACCATATTGACCCGCGGCACGTCGATCCCCTCGTTGAGGATGTCGACGCAGAAGACGATCTCCAAAGGGTCATCGTCTTGCTGCAACCGGGTGAAGAGCTCCATTCGGCGAAGGGTATCGTCTTTCCCGGAGACCGCGGCCGTCCCAAAGCCATAACCGGAGAATCGAGAAGCCAGTTGTTCGGCTAGGCTGACGTTCGGGCAGAAAGCCAAAGCCATCAGCTTGCCTTTCGGATGGTGCCCTTCGATTTGCTCGACGATGAAGCCGAGGTTGTCCTCGCTTAGCATCTGAGCCGATAATGCCGGGAGCGAATCGGACCCGTAATCAAGATAAGGGTCGGATATCCCGAAATATCGGAAGCCGACGATCAATCCGTTTTCAATCGCTTCCCGCAGGCTTAGATCATAGGGGATATTGTCGTCGAAAAGCGAATAGACGTCTTGCCCATCCATCCGGTCGGGGGTGGCGGTCAGCCCTAGCAGGAAGGAAGGGCGGAAATAATCGATGATGGAACGGTAAGTGGGCGCGGCGGCGTGATGGACCTCGTCGATGACGATGTAATCGAATCCATCGGGATCGAATTCATCCAAATGACGGGCGACCATGCTCACCGAAGCGAAAACGAAGTCTTTCTCCTTCTCCTGGATGCCCCCGTTATATAACCCATAGGTCCGGCTGGGGCCGAAGACGGTCCGGAAGCTGTCTTTGGCCGCGACGATGATCATGTCCTTATGGGCCAAGAAGAGGACGCGCTTAGCCAGGCAATCCTTGGCGTCGAAGGCCGCCAAATAGGTTTTCCCTGACCCCGTCGCGGCGATGACCAAAGCCCTCTTTTTGCCTAATTGCCGGCTTCTTCTTATTTCCTTTAACGCCAATACCTGCATGCCGTTGGGCTTGATTCCCTTCTCAAGCAAGCTGAAATCCATGTCCCAATGGACCAAGGCGTTCTCCAGATGGCGGGAATACTTCTCAATCAAGGGCTCATCGAGCGGGCTGCTCTTTTCGAATAGGAAGGCGAACTCCCTTTTCGCCTCCTGCAGATACGCCTCGGATGACGTCGAGGTCGCCGAGAGGTCCCATTCGATGTTTTTCAGCAAAGCGAAGGAAGTCAGGTTGGAGCTCCCGATGAGCAACTCGCATTGACCGTTTTCGTATTCGAAAAGGTAACCTTTGCAGTGAAATCCCCCATCTAAAAACGAGTCATAATCCAAATGGGCGTCGAATTGGGAGGGATACCGCCGCTTTAAATCGCAAAAAGTGCGCAAACTGGGAATATCGGTGAAGTTTTGATAGGTCGAGGTGACGATCTTCCCTTTCGCTCCCCGCCGCAAAGCCGCCTCAATCGAGGGCAAAAGCAAGGTCAATCCGCTTTGCTTGATGAAGGAGACGGAAAAGGCGAAGGAAACGCATCGGGAAAGATTGTCCTTAATCCGGGAAAGGAAACTGACCGGCGTATGGTTGGAATAAAACCCGACTTGCTGCACCCAGAGATTATCGCAGCTTGTCCCCCAGGGGTAAAGATCCTACTTAGCCTTTTTGTGGGCCATCTTGTATTCGACGAACCGTAGGTCGAAATCGGCGACGAAGGAAGAACGCATCGGATTAAGCAATTCGACATACCCGACCAACCCGGTCGGCTCCAGTATCCGATAGGCGGTCAAAAAGGCATTGTTCTCCTCGTCCATCCCCGGGATATCGATCTGGTTGGGCGAGCCGATGATGACCATCTTGGTGTATTCGCCGATCCGGGTGACCAAAGTCTGCAGCTCGTCCAAGGTCAGGTTCTGGGCTTCGTCGACTAAGATGATGCAGTTCTCGAATGAGCGGCCGCGCATGAACTCGGGGGCGAGGGGGACGATGTCGTTGGGGAGCTTCTGATAAGCCTTCGGCATCATATCCTCGTCCTCGATGATCCCTTTCAGTTTCTTCGGCTGCCGGACTTTGTCGGGGATCACCCCTTCGTTCCGGGCCTTTTGCATCAGGTGGTTGTAATTATCGAGCAAAGGCCCCAAATAGGGGGCGTATTTATCCTCCTCCGTTCCTTTTAGATATCCAAGCCGGTGGCCGATCTCGACCGGCTCCCGAACGTAGAATAAGGTCTTGTATTTCTTTTTGGCCCCTTTGCCCCGGACTAAGGAAAGGGCGCCGGCCAAGGCGGCGAAGGTCTTTCCCGTCCCAGCCGCCCCGACGCAGAAGACGACCGGCTTGCGGGAGGGATCCTCGTTGATTTGCCGGATCAGTTCCCTTTGCCCGGGGTTAGAGCCGAAATCAACGCCGAAAAGATTGTAGGGATTACTCGCGACCATGCCTGCCTCCGTTTAACATCATTTAAATGATAAAGGGCGACTTAACGCTGGTAAATAGCGAAAAACGGCAAAAAAGTTTATAAACTTTTATTGAACTTGCCCTACAATGCCCCTGCCATGAAAAAGGAACCGATTGGAAAATTCGTCGAACGGAGAAGGAAAATGCTCCGTCTCACCCAAACCGAGTTAGCGAGCTACGTCGGCTACTCGCCCCAGGCCTTCTCAAAATTCGAGTCCGGCCGGCTTTCGATTTCCCTTTTGGTCGCCCCGAGCTTAGCCAACGCCCTGAACTTGACCCTCGATGACCTCTTCGCCCGGCGGGAGAACGATTCCAATCTCGTCAATAAGCCGCTCGATCCCGAAACCATTTCGGTTCAGCTGCAGTTTTTCCGCAACGCCCGCGGATTGACCCAAAACGAGTTCGCCGCCAAAACCGGGGCCTCGGTCCGCAGCCTCCGTTCCTATGAGCTTGGCGACGCGGTCCCGACCCTAACCTTCATCGACCGGCTGCTTGAGGAATTCAACATCGAATCCAGCTACATCCTATATAAGAACCCCCTCATGATGGACACCAACCTCGCGGCTTCCATCCGCTCGGGCCAAGTCCGGACCAAAAAGAAGAAACAGCTTTACGCCTCTTTGCTTAGCATCTTCTCCTGCTTCGTCGCCGGGGTCGGGATCGGGGTCGCCCAAATATCCACCGCCGGGGTTTTGCGGCTCGGCCTTAACGAGGACGCCGATGAGGTCAGCGAGCTTTACCAAGCCCAGTTGCCGCCTCCCGCGACGAGCGAGGACACCACCGAATCCAATAGCTTCTATTTATTGCCTGGCGTCGAAATATAGCCTTCCTTTAAACGGGCTCTTAGAAGATAATTAGCCCGATGAGAACCCCGCCTTTCCTTTCCACCGCCTCCACCATCTCGCTCGTCGCCCCCTCCTTTGGGTGCAACATCGAGCCTTATTTTTCGCGTTTGGAGGCCGCGATCGATAACTTCCGCCGATGGGGCTACCAAGTCAAAGTCGGCCCGAACGTCTATTTAGCCGACGGGGAAATCGCCTCCGCTTCCCCAGAGGAAAGAGCCAAGGAATTCACGGAGGCCTATTTGGACGAAGAAACCGATTTGATCCTTTCCGTCGGCGGGGGCGAGCTGATGTGCGAGATGCTCCCCTACCTTGATTTCGCCGCCATCAAAGACGCCGCCCCCAAATGGTTCATGGGTTTTTCCGACAACACCAACCTCGCTTTCCTTTTGCCGCTTCTTTCCGACGTCAAGGCCATCTACGGCCCCAATGCCCCCTCTTTTTACGAGCGAAAGCCCCGGGTCAACCAAGCCGACGCCCTTCGCCTGCTTTCCGGAGCCAACCGGGTCAAAGGCTATCCGAAATGGACTTTCGGCAATAAGAAAGAGGATCCCTACCTCAAGCTTTGCTCCTACCGCCGCCCCAATAAGATCGAAGGGGTCAATTACCTAGGCCCGGTCCACGGCACCTTGCTCGGCGGCTGCCTCGACTGCCTATTGACCCTCTGCGGCACCAAGTTCGATAAAGTCGTCGACTTCACGAAGGACAAACCGATGATCTTCTTTCTGGAATGCTGCGACCTCAATCCGCTTTCCTTCCGGCGGGGGTTATTCCAACTCAAGGAAGCCGGATGGTTTCAAACCGCCAAGCTGTTCATCTTCGGCCGCCCCCTCCATTATGATGAGACGATGTTCGGGATGGGGTTCAAGGAGGCCGCCCTCTCGGTCCTTGGCGAATTGAACGTCCCGATGATCTTCAATGCCCCGCTCGGCCACCTCCCGCCTTCCCTTCCTTTCATCGAAGGGGCGGAGGCAAGCGTCGAGCTCACCTTCGACGGGTTGGAGGTCGTCTATGATTGAGAAGGACCTCCCCCATTACCGTCGCCTGACCCTCGTCGTCGGTTTGGCTTTGTTCGTCGCCGCCGCCGCCGTCATTTTCCTTTTGGGGTTGGCCCAGGGCTTATTGGAGGAATGGGGGCCGCAACTCGCCCAAGCCGGGATGGGGCTCATGCCGATCGGGGTCTATATCTTCATCGGGGTCATGTCGGGGATGTCGCTATCCTGCGCCTCTTCCACCGGGCTCCCGTTGTTTGGCATCGTCAGTAAGGCCGACCGGGAGAAAAACGGGTCGACGCTCGACATGGCGGAGATATTGCTCGTTATCCTCGGCGCGGGTTTGTCGTTATTGTCGCTTGGCAACCTTTTCGGGGAAATCACCGAGGCCAAGGTATTCCTCCTCGGCACCCCGGCTTTGGCCGCTTACTTGATGCGGATGGTCCGGCTCATCATCCCGGCCTTAAAAAGCGAGGATGAGAAAACCGTCCGCCACGGCATCCTCTTCTTCCTTTGCTCTTTCCTGCTGGCGTTTTTGCCGGAATCGCTCTCCTTCATCACCTATGAAGGCTATTGGATGTTCCTCTTTCTGCTCATCCCTTTGCTTTATTTGGCTTTGCTTTTCGTTCCGGAGCTTCGCGATAAGGAAAGCGATATCTAAATCGATCGATGGCAAAAGTCCGTTTGCCCTTTTTGGCAAGGCCAAAGAGCTGGCTTCAGGCTAAGGCCTTTTTCCCATCGAAGGAAATATTGCATGGAAACCGATTCGCTCCGAGATTTGCTTAAGGGCGAATAAAGTCTTGGATAAGCGTCCCGCGCTTAATCGAAGAGCCCTAACGGAAATCGGGATGGTTGTTTTTTATAATCGAAAACCGCGCGAAAAAATCAATTAGTCCGCAAAAGCCAACGATAAATAAAGGAATCGGCGGAGCTCGCCAAAAAGAAAAGGCGGAGCCTATTGACTCCGCCGAGGCTTATTCAACCTTCTTTAGGTAATAGGCGCGGGCTGCGAAGTCGAACATGATGCGGCTGGTTTTCGAGATGCCCGACCCCGACCACTTCATGCCGAGCTTCAAGCCCGAATGGGCCAAAGCCGCCCCGCTTAAGGTGACTTCGGTGGTCTCGGACGGGTAACGGTAAACCTTGCTGACGACGTTAGCCACCGCCCCATCGGGTTTTAGCTTAACCGGGGAAATGTGGTTGATCATATCCCCGAAGTCCCGGATATCGAAGTATTCCGGCCGGGTGGCGATCGAATAGGAGGCTTGCTCATCGAGCCCTTCAAGGCGGAGGATCTCTAGGCTCGGCAAAGGACGATTGACCCCCGAGCAGAAGGAAATGAGCATCTCATCGCCTTTTTTCGCTCCCATGACGATGTTTTCCCCGAATGAGAGATCGATCGGCTCGCCGAATAAGGCAAGCTCCCGATGCTCTTTATAATAGGCGATCTGCTCTTTTATCTCCTCCTCATCCAAGCCCGAAAGGTGATTGAGGTCCAACTCATAGCCGAGGGCCCCGAGCATCGCCACGTCGAACTTCGTCCCCAAAGTCGTCTTCCTAAACAGCTGATGGGAGATTTTGGCTGAGACGTGATTGGAGAAGGTCGAGAAAGGGTAGCCCAGCGACAACGCCCTTTGCATCTTTGCCCTTTCGTAGGAATCGGTGTCGTCGCTAACCCAGGTATAGGGGAAGAAGGACATCATCCCGAGGTCGAACCGCATCCCCCCGGAAGCGCAGTTCTCGAACAAGGTATCGGGGCATTCCCGGCAGATCCGGGAAAGGACGTCATAAAGGCCAAGGTAATAATCGTAGACGACCGATTGGGCGACGTCGGAGAAAGGCCGGTTGAAATCCCACTTGATGTAATCGAGACGGTAATCCTTCACCGCCTCCACGATGGTCTTGACGATGAAGTCCTGGACTTCCTTTTTCCTCACGTCCAAAAGCAATTGATTACGGCATAGGCAAGGCTCTTTCCTTTCGGAGAGGACATATTCGGGGTGGGAACGGTAGAGATCGGAATCGGGGTTGACCATCTCCGGTTCGAACCACAGGCCGAATTTCAAACCCCTTTCATGGACGTAATCGGCTAAGGCGGCCATCCCCCCGATGACTTTCTTCTTGTTGACCGTCCAATCGCCCAGCCCGGCTTTGTCGTCGTTCCGCTTGCCGAACCAGCCATCGTCCAAGACGAAGAGCTCGACCCCGAGGTCGGCGGCTTGGCTGACCAAGGAATGGATCTTCATGGTGTTGAAGTCGGCGTAGGTCGCCTCCCAATTGTTGTAAGCGACCGGCCGCGGGGCGTGGAGGAAGTTCTCCCTGATGATATGGGAATGGATGAAAAGGGCATTGGTCCGCCTAAGCCCATTGGCCCCTTTATCGCTATAGGTCAGGATGGCGATCGGGGAATAGAAGGTTTTGTTGCATTTGATCCCATAATGGAAATCGGTGGACGGGAGCCCTTCCTGGACCCGGAGGCGGTAGAAGGAGTCGCGGCTAAGCGAGATCTCGAACGACCCGGAATAGAGGAGGTTGAACCCGTAGGCGTCCCCATGGTTCGGTCCGGCATCCTTCGCAAACAGGGCGAAGAAGGGGTTGAAGCAATCGGAGCTAGAACCGGTCAGGCCTTTGAACCGGAGTTCGCCCTTTGGCAGATCCAGCAGCTCCGCTTGCCCTTCCGCTCCCCAAGAGGAGGAAAGGAAATAGCCTTTTTGGCCAAGGTAAGGCAAATCAAGGGAGAAGGAGGATAGATGATTGATGTAAAGATATCTCGCCCCCTCGTTATGGATGGTGCAATAACGGGCGATCGCGTGATCATAGACGATATAGTGCAGCTCCAAAGAGGCCTGCCCCTCCAAGTCGCGCAGGAGCAAGACCAGCTCCTCCCCGCCCCGGGGACGGGGGAAGGGGTTGCCCCCATCCGGCTCCTCGTTGATCCAATAGTCGTCATAACGGAAATCGAAGACGGTCTTCCCCTCCCTCTCCAAACTATACGAAGGGGTCAGATAATCGCCCTTCCCAAGTCCGGAGGCTTCAACCGGGACGAGGTTCAAGGTCGTTTCCCCCTCGGTATAAACCGCCCTTCCGGTCGGGATCGAGTAGTCGAGGTTAAGGGAGGGGATATCGCTTTCCTTCACCTTTCCCCCATAATGGAGGAGGGTCGGCCGCCGATCGTGGATCGAAATAACGTAACTGGCGTCCTCGTTGGTTAAGATGAATGCGCTTCCAATGGCCTTTATCATGTCGGTTGCTCCGTGTATCGTAATTATGTTAACGCTTTTGCTTATGTCTATCTATTATATCCGCCACGGGGAAACCGCCTACAACCTTGCCTATTTGATCCAAGGGAGCATCGACGCCCCGCTTAACGAAAAAGGGATCGCCCAAGCGAGGGCCACCCGCGAAAAGCTCCGAGACGTCCATTTGGACATGATTTTCTCCTCCCCCTTGCTCCGGGCGAGGAAAACCGCCGAGATCATCAACGAAGCCCATCATCTCCCCATTCATTTCGTCGATGCCCTTAAGGAAGAGCGGTATGGGGATTTCGAAGGGAAAAGCCGACAAGGGGAAGCCTATTTGAAGCAAAGGGGGAGCTTCGCCCACCGCTACCCCAATGGGGAAAGCTATCTCGATGTCGCGGCCCGGGTCTTCCCTTTCCTCGACTACCTGAAAAAGGAGCATCGCGACAAGGATATCCTTTTGGTCGCCCATGGGGGCATATCGCGGATCGTCAACGCCTATTTCGTCGACGATATGGAAAACGAGGAATTCGTC
This sequence comes from uncultured bacterium, assembly GCA_949296775.1. Lineage (GTDB taxonomy): Bacteria > Bacillota_I > Bacilli_A > RFN20 > CAG-826 > Alloenteromonas. Next base: position 55,766 of record CASFQA010000006.1, read on the forward strand.
TCCTATTTGCTCGACAACTGCGAAGTCAAGCGTTACGAATTCAAATAGCCTGGGTCTTCTTCGCCAAATATTCCCTCTCCTCTTCGTTCAACAACGGGGAGAGTTTTTCTTTGACCTCGGCGTGGTAGGCATTAAGCCAATCCTTCTCCTCCTGGCTAAGCAAGGCCAAGTCCAGGCAGCTCGTCTCGATCGGGACGTAGGTGATGGTATCGAATTTGTAGAAAGTCCCGAATTCGTTTTCGAAGGCCGGGACGCAAAGGAGGTTGTTCTCGATCCTGATCCCGTATTTCCCTTCCTTATACACCCCCGGCTCGACGGTGGTGATCATCCCGGGGACGATATTGGCCCCGTCATGGCGTCCGGCGTCTTTATACCGGAAGGCATTGGGCCCTTCGTGGACCACGTTCATATACCCGACCCCGTGGCCGGTGCCGCATTTATAATCGAGCCCTTCCCGCCACATCACTTCCCGGGCCAGCCCATCCAAGCAGCGCCCATTGCTTCCGGCGATGAAGACGGCTCTTGAAAGGGCGATGAGCGATTTCAAGGTCAAGGTGTAATCGTGGACGAATTCCGCATTCGGCTTAATCGGGAAAGTCCGGGTCGTGTCGGTCGTCCCCCCGAAATAAGTTCCGCCGGAATCAAGCAGCAAACTCACCGCCTCCGCGGAGACCAAAGAGTATTTGTCTTCGCTCGGCGCGTAATGCATCATCGCGGCGTTGCTCCCGACCGAGACGATGTTCTCGAAGCTTTCCTCGATGAACCCCTCGTTAGATTGCCGGCATTTATGCAGATAAAGCCCGAGGCTCCATTCGTCGGTCACCCCTTTTTCCTTCAGCGTTTTCTCTAGCTCCATCTGGAAGCGAACGACGGCGGTCCCGTCTTTGATCTGGGTCTTGATGGTGTTTTCGATCTCGACCGGGTTCTTGACCGCCTTCATAAGCCTTGAGGGGGAGGGGCCGTTGACCGGGGAAGAGAATAGGCCATAGAGTTTGGCGTTCAAATTGACGGGGTCAAGCAAAGTCGGGACGTCCTTGACCGATTCTAGATAAGGCAATAGTTCCTCAAGGGGTTTGACAAGGGTGGCCGAATAAGTCTCGGGCACCCTAACCGGGTCGACGAAGAGGACGTTTTCCTCCCCTAGATAGAGGTAGGAATGGAACAAGGGGGCGTAAGGGATGTCATGGCCCCGGAGGTTGGTGAGGTAGGCGATGTCATCAAGGGTCGAGATAAGGACGGCCTGGGCCTGGCCTAACTGCTCCTTGACCTTCTTTATCTTGCTTTCGGCCGATTGCCCGCTGAAAGGCAAAGCGAGCTCGAAGAGGGGATCGCGCGGCAATTCGGGCTTATCGCTCACCAAATAGGAGAAGCTTAGGTCCCGGACTTCCCCGAGTTGGCCGATCGATTCGATGAAATCGACCGGGGCGATGAGGAAAGAGGTCGCCAAAGGGAAAAGATCGTGGCTGACCAAATATTCCTTCAAGGAGGGGACCCCCGGACTATCCATCTCCATCAAGGCTATCTCGGTCCCGGAAAGCTCTTGCCTGGCCGAGATGAAAAACCTTCCGTCGGTCCAAAGCAAAGCCGCCTCCTGGCTGATCAGCAAATAGGCGTTGTCGCCACTGAAAGGGCAAAAGAACTTCCGCTCCGCCCCGTAATAGGGAAGCGGGGTCTCGCTGTTGTGGGGGTCGCCGGTCAAAATCAAGTAGGCCGCCACCCCTTCTTCTTTCATCTTCGCCCGCAAAGAGGCGATCCGCTGTTCGTAAATATTCATACTCGCTCCTATAGCCGTAACGAAACGTCGAGAAGAATCCGTTCCAATCCTTTGGCGATATCGAGGAAATGGCTTTGTTTCTCGGCGCTGGATAAATACATTTCCTTAAAATGGGAAAGGGCCTTTTCCTTATCGGGGCCAGCCTCGTTATAGCCGTCCCTTATCCCTTCGTAAAGCGCCCCCGACATCATTTTCGCGGGACCATAGCAATCGAGCAGATCAAGTCCATTTTGCCCCGCTAGGTTCACGGACAAACTCCCGATCAAAGCCTCGGCTTGCTTCAAGAACTTAGCTTGATTGGGGTCGGGCGGGAACTCGCCCCACTCCGGAAGCGAAGTCTCCGTCTTCCCGATAAGCAATTGACGTTTCAGGATCAAAGAGGCCAAGGAGATCATCGCCAAATCGAACAGGGCCCCATAAAGGTCTTGATCAAGCAGCGAATAGCCGACGAATAGATAAGCGACGTTAGGCGTAATGTCGGGGCGATAACGGTCGAGGGCACAAAGCAGATACCCCGCCGCCTTGCCGTCGGCATAGCAAGAGGAAGGGGAGATATCGAGGGTGGTTTTTTCCATAACGAGGCTAATATAACACAAAAACCCGACGGAAGGGCTAGGGGTCGGGCCTTCCTCGGGCAACGCATATTTTAGTCAAAGCCGACCCTAAATCAATAGAAGAAATAAACTTTTTTGCCTGTGTTTTATCTTTTGACGTCAACTGGACCAATGGTATCGACCAATTCGCCATTTTCGTAGACCAATACCAAGCGGAAACGCTCATTTTGCTGCAGACGAGGCAAAAAGATCTTGTCCCCTTCCCACATCGCGAGGTCAAAAAGGTTATTTTCATCGATGAAACGCAGTTCTCCTTCATCGCAATTGGGGTTGATATCCCCGCTCGCCCCATCGATCCGGAAAAGGTACATCCGTTCGCTGTAGTTAGGGAAATCGACAAAGTCGATCCGCCCGAGATAAACCTGTTTGCTGACGGTTAATCCAGTTTCTTCCTTAAATTCGCGCTTGGCGGCTTGTAAATAGGTTTCTCCCTTTTCTAAGTGGCCGCCGATGCCGACGTATTTGCCTTTGTTCAGGTCCTTTTCCTTTTTGTCGCGGTATAAAAGAAGGTAACGGCCATCATGTTTGTAGTAGCTTAAGGTGGTGAATTCCTTCGGCCTTTTGGCTAAGTAGAGGGCTTGTTTCCGCCTTTCCGCCGTCTCCTCGATTATCTTAATGACCCGTTCGAAGTCCTTGTTGATCTCAAACCCCCAAAACCGCAGGACTTTATACCCTCGGCGTTGCAACTCGGCATTCACTTCCGCATCCCGAGCCATGTTCCGTTTGATCTTGCTCACCCAGTAGTCGCGGTGGGTGACGAGCTTGCTTTCGTTCTCCGCGAATCGGTAGCCATGCCAAAACTCCGAATCGGCGAAAACCGCCAACCGAAGCGCGGGGAAGAGGAAATCGGGATGGCCGAAAGCCCGTTTGGAATTGCAAAGGAATCGGTAGCCGTCTTGGTAAAGCCGTTTCCTTAATTTCCGCTCGATCCCGGTGTCCTTGCCGCGGATCCGGCTCATGGTGAAGGAAACGATTTCCGGATCCCGGCTCATTTCTTTTTCTTCCCTTTGCCCTTGCTTATCCCCCGGGAATCGAGGTTGGCCTTAATCCCTTTCCCGGCGTTTTTGGATTTTTTCTCCTTATCGGCGGGCTTGAGGGTTTCGTTGATTTTTTCGCTAATCTCGCCGCAGCTCGCTTTTAACTCATCCATCTTCTTCCCGACTTCATCGAATAGTTCCTTGTTCAAGGTCGTCATCGCCTTGTCGAGAAGGGAGCTTATCGAGGTGAATTTGCTTTCGAAGGCTTCGATTTTGGCGGCGAGGGAGGACAAAGCGTCGAGTTGGCGGCTATACTCGCCCAATTGGTTATGGAGGGCCTCAACTTGCTCAGTCAAATCGGAGAGCCGGGTATCGAAGCTTTCCTCCACTTCCTTGATCGCGGCGACGTCCTCCCCCAATTGCTCCAAGCTCGTGAGGGTTTTGATCAATCTGTCATCGGCGTTTTCCATTGTTGGCATCTCCTTTCAAGGTATCTTTTATCTTTTTGGCCAATTTGCGGCAACTGAACTCGAAGAAGGCGGCCTTCTCGAGGTAAGTCGATTTCTCCACCACTTTCCGGAATAAGCCAACCACGTCGGCGGTTTCGCTCGAAGCGTGGGTATAATGGAGAAGATCGGCTTTATCTTTGAACCCCATCTTCTTGTAGAACTCGTAAAGATGGCTGAGGTCGTTCTGGGTTAAGAGGAAATCGCTATAGCCGCTTTGCCAGTTAGAGGGGTCGCGGCGATTGAGGCAATCCTCGTAATGGACATAATCTTCGGCGATCTTCAGTAAAGACGCCCCGACTGGATCTTGCTTGACCCTTTCGAAGGCCCGCTTGGCCCCCAGATAATCCCGTTCGGCCAGTAAGCGTTTCCCATGGGCGATCCAGTGCTTCGGATCAACGATGTCGCTGAATAGGAAACGATAATCGTCGAAAGACAACGGCTCCAACCCGTCCAAAAGCTTCTTATGGGAGGCCTCGGGGGCGGCAGATTCGAAAAGCAGAATCCGGTTCCGCGCCCTAGTCAAGCCGACGTAAAGCCGGTTGAACATCATCCGGTGGACGGTCGAGGCGTGGGTCGATTCCCGCCCGCCGTCTAAGCAAAGGGCGAACTCGGCCCCGAATTCGGTCAGGAAATCGACTAAGACCACCGAATCCCATTCCCGCCCCTTCGCTTCCCCGACGGAAAGGAAGGAACCGCCGATATAGTTCTCAACGTCATCATCATTAACCGAGGAAAGCCGTTTTTTGGCCTCCTCGCAAGAAGAGGGGGAAGGGAAAAGGAAGACGATGTCGGAGTCAGAAGAGGCCGCCACCTTGACGATATCGGCGAACCGGTCGTTTTCCTTGATGAAAGCGACGAAAAGGTCGTTTTGGTCTTCGCGAAGCGACTTCTCCTCGGCGTCGAGTTCCTGCTTTTGGGCCCCGATGGCTTTTTTCTTGATGGCATTCAGCTTGTTGATGAAGGCTAAGAGGTTGGGCCCGCTTCGATAGGAGCCGTCGAGGGTAAGGGCGGAGATCTTAAATGGCCGGTGGAAATGCTCGGTTAAGGCGGCGTTGGCCCTCGACAAAGAAAAGATCGTCGGGTTCACGCATTGGTTCTCGTCTCCGTAAAGGAATAAATTGAGGGAACGGGCGTCTTGAGTCCCAAGATAAGGCAAAAGGGAGATGAACTGCAACTCGGTCAAATCCTGATACTCATCGAGCACCACCGCGTCATAGCTATGGGCCCGTTTCCTTTTCCTGATGAGGCGATAAGCCAATTGGTTATCGGTATGGAGGTTGGAGGCGGAAAGGTCGCCGTCATATGCCAACCCGATTTCGTAAATCAAAGAGGCGATATCTTTTTCGATCGAGGGTTCGTCTTCCATCTTCGACAAAAACCGCTCCCGGGTCAATTTTCCGTTTGACGCGCATTCGGCCGAGCCGAACATCACCCCGCGGAGGAATAGGTACACCCGGCTCGCTTGGGAGGCTTTGCTTTCCGATAGTCCACTCATCTTCCTCGCTAAACGCGGCCTTTTGTCCAAGTAAGAGGCGTAATAGGAATGGAAATGCCCTTCCCCAGCAAGCCGGGTGCCCCCGAGTTCATCCAAGGCTAATTCGGCATAGGTGTAGCAATCGATGTTCTCGCACCCCATTTCCGTTAATTTCTTTTGGGCGTAATCCCGGAGGGCCGGCTCATAAGTCAAATACAGGACTTTGCCGTTTCCTTGCAAATCAAGGCAGTTTTGCAGCGAAAGAATGGTTTTCCCGGTTCCGGCCGACCCGGTAAAGGCGACCGGAGGGACCAAGCTAGCCGAACGGAGCAAGCCGAATTGCTTGTCGCTAGGATAGGCCAAGGAATCGGTTTTCTTCTTGTTCAGGTCGAGGAAGACCCGTTCAAGTTGCAGGGGCCGATTTTCATTTAACCGCCTCTCCCATTGGTTGGCGGCCTCCCCTTGACGGTCGTGGTCTTCGTGGGGGATGAGGTCGAGGAGGATGAAATCGCTCGGCCGGAAATTCCGGTTCTCCAGGCTCAGATAGCGTTTGCAATCGGCGCCCCGGATGAAGAAAACCCGCGATCCGGCGTAATCGCCGCCTTTTAAGCGGAACTTATGGATTTGCTTGATCTGCTTCAGGTTCCGGCTGCTTAGATACTGGACTAAGGAGGGTTCGCTAGTGATGAGCAGCTTCCGCTCCATCTCGGCGATCTCCGCCTCGGCTTCCGGATGCTTATTCAGCAGTTTGGCGAAGGCGGCGTTGAAACGGAAACTCCGGAAAAGGCGCCGCTCCTCCTTGATATCGAAATCGACCTCCGGCTCCTCCTCTTCGATAACCTCCGGTTCGCTAGGGAAAGGGGGGTCAGGATAATCCGGTTGAAGATCAGCCAGGGGCTCGAGAGCATAGTCCGGGCTTAAACCCGGCTCGACGGCCGCTTCCGCCTCCTCTTTTTTAGCCAAAGCATGTTCCTTTTCGTAGATCGAATAAAGGAAATCGCCGGAGACGTAACCGTTATTGACCGTGACGTCAATTGAGGAATAGGCGACGATCGGCAGCTCTTTCCGCCGGTCGATGCGGACCACCAAATAAAAATATGGGGCTTGGATATGCCGAAGCAAAACGAAAGAAGGAACTTTCGCCTGATTCCCAAGGCAAGCGAGGATGGCGTAATCGGCCGGATCGAAAAAGGAAAGCAAGTCAAAAACCGGATCGTTTAAATCAATAACCCGCGGGCAATAAAGGCAGCATGGGTCGAACTCCGGCTTCTTCCCCGCCAGATCCTTTTCGATCCGCGAGAGGATGCCGAAATTCTCGGGGCTCCCAACCAATTGGTAATAACGGCATTTATGGCTTGCTAAGCTCGGCTTTAGGTCATAGTCGGAAATCGATTTGGCGTAGGTCCGTTGATTGCTGGGCTTCCGGTAATTGGGATTGGCGACCAAATTCGGGATCTCGGTTTTCCTCTTCGCTTCGAAACTCGGTTTCCGGAAAGGCTCGAAAGAAGAAGACGGCTTAGAGTCCGTTGGACCGGTGATCTTCTTCGGCTTTTTCGAGGTCGAGGGGGTGAAGGAAGGGGCAAACGACGATGGCAAAGAGGCGGGGGAGGCGTCTTCGCCCTCCTCTTCCTCCTCGTCTTTCCATTGCTTTGCGAACCCCAGATTTTTGATTTTCTTTTTGGCGGTGCTTTGGAAATACCCTTGGACCACGACGTTCGTCGGCTCGGCCTCCTGTCTGTCAATTGGCGGCAAGATCCGTTCGCTAGGCTTGACATTCGGGACGTAATCGGGGTCATCGAACAGCTCGCGCAGCGCTGAGAGCGAATAATATTGGCCGGCTGAGAGCACGGCATATTCCTCGAACAAGGCGACGGCTATCTCCCCTTTGCTCAAATCGACGACATAAGCGGGGATAAGCCCGCCAAGATGGCCGATAAGAGCGAATAACGGCGTGCCGTATTGGTCGACTTCATAGGCGATGGTCGCCCAGTCGTCTAATGAAAAAAGCAGCAAATCCTCATTATCTTGATCGAAAAGGCGGTAATTACGCGGATAAGCGGCGTGACCGGGCCGAAACTTCAAGGAAGTGAATTCGGCGAAGGCTTTGCTTAAGCGCGAGTAAGCCTCTTCCGGGGCATCAGGATCGTAAAAAAGATGAATCGCGTGGCCTTTGTATGTTTTATCACCATATCGATACATCCTTTTGCCTGCCTAGGAGTGTAGAATAATTCCGCCCCTAAGGATAAGCAAGTGGAAAGATTAACAAAAGCCCAACCGCCGCTTCGGCCTTTGCTCGACAAACTGCTCAACCGGGTCGAGGAAGGGCTCCTTCGGTCCGGCTTGCCCTCCTTCGACTGTTTTTATTCCCGACCCGCCGAGCTTGACCACGTCTATGTCTATTCTTCCTCAAGGCGGGATTTGGGGATGTTCGAGATCGGCTCAAGCTTAGACGATTGCTTCCCCGAAAGCCGAGCCTTTCAAAACAGCGAGAACGTCTTGGAACGGATCGCTTACAAGGGCGAACGGATCGTCTTGATTAAGTTTTTGGCCATCGACCCGGCTTTTGAAGGGAAAGGATATGGGCGGAACCTCCTGGCTTCGATCCATAGCCATTTCCGGGAAACCTCTTTCTTCGTCTATCTTCCCGTCCAATACAAAAGGGCGGTCCGCTTCTTCCGGCAAGCGGGATATCACCCGGTCAGCCAAGAAGGGGAACTCGCCCTCTTTGATATGATCTTGCTTTGCCGGCCCTACCAGCCATCCGGCTTGTGCCGGGAAGCCCGGTTTTAAGCCAGTTGGGAATTGTATAGTTCGGCGAAGAAGCCGTTTTGCTCCATCAATTCGCCGAAATTCCCGGCCTCGATGATCTTTCCCGACTTCATGACGAGGATATAGTCGGCGTTGCGGATGGTGCTTAGCCGATGGGCGACGACTAGCGATGTCTTGCCCTTCATGAGCTCGTCGAAAGCCGAAGCCAAGGACAGCTCGGTCCGAAGGTCGATGTTGGAGGTCGCTTCGTCCAGCAAGACGATCTCCGGGGCCAGGAGGATGATCCGGGCGACGCAAAGCAGCTGCTTCTCCCCCATCGAGAGACCGCTGCTATTGCCAACCAAAGTCTCATACCCATTCGGCAGGCGGCGGATGAAGTCGTCGGCGTGGGCTTTTTTGGCGGCGGCAACCACCTCCTCGAAGCTCGCCTCCGGTTTGGCGAAGGCGATGTTGTCCCGCACTGACATATTGGCGAGCCAGGTGTCTTGGAGGACCATCCCGATATGGGAACGGAGGGAACGCTTTTTGATTTGCTTGGAATCGATCCCGTTGAAGTAGAACCCGCCCTCCTGGGGGTCATAGAAGCGCATCAGCAGATTGATGATGGTGGTTTTGCCGCACCCCGTCGGGCCAACCAAAGCGATCTTATGGCCTTTGTAGACGTCAAGGCTGAAATCATCGATGATCAGCTGCCCCGGGGTATAGCCGAAGTTCATGCGCTTGGCTTCCAAGGATTCGACTTTCTCGTTTAATTCCAGCTCGCCCTCATCGACGTCATCGGGACTCTCGATGACCTCTTGGACCCGCGATAGGGAAGTCAAAGCGTAGAAGACGTCGCTCGCGGCGTCGGCGATTTCGTTGAAAGGGGTCATGTATTGGAGCGAATAAGTCAAAAACGATGAGAGCGCCCCGACCGAGAAAGCGACCCCGAGATTTAAATCAGCGACGATGATGTAGGCCCCGAAGAGGATGACGAACCCATAGATGAAGTTGTTGACGAGCCGGGTGCCGGGATTGATCCAAGAGGCGGCGAAGCTGGCTTTGAAATTGGCTAAGCGGACCTCCTCGTTCATTTTGGCGAAAGCCGCTTCCTTTTCCTCTTTCAGCCCATATGATTGGATCGATTCAAGGTTGGTTATCGATTCCAATCCATAGGCGTTGAGCTGGCCTCTTTCCGCCGATTGCTTCTTAAAGTATTTGGCGTTGCGGGTACTGATGAATTTCGAGACCAAAGCCGAAACCGGGGTCAGCACCACGACCAATAAGGCCAAGGCGTAATTAAGATAGAACATGAAAACCAAGGTGATGAGTATTTGCACCGCCCCTTCGTAGACCGCCCCCGCCCCGGTGATGAGGCCGGTTTGGACATTCTCGATATCGGCGATGAGCCGCTGGATCAAATCCCCGTGGTCTTTGGAATCGATGTAGGAAATCGGGGCATGCAGGTATTTGGCGAACAAATCGTCCCGCATTTTCTTCACCACCCGGTTCCCGATGATCGAGACGCAGAAATCGAAGAAATAACGGAAGACCGATCCCAATAGGAGCAATCCGAGACAGAGGATTAGATGGATCCCAATATCGAAGTCCCCTCCCTCCAGCCGATCGACCGCTAAGCCGGTGATGAAGGGAATCGCCATCTTCGCCGCGACAGAGAGGGATGCGAATAGCAATGATAAGACACAAAGGGGATAGCTGCCCTTCAGGTATGGCCATAGGCATTTGACTTTCTTCATGTTCGTTTACCTCACTTGCGCCTCATAGGTCTGCCGATAGATCGGGCAGGACTCCAATAGCTCCTCATGCCTTCCGACCCCGACCACCTTGCCCTTGTCGAGGACGTAGATCCGGTCGCACCCCATGATCGAGGTCGCC
>CASFQA010000007.1 GCA_949296775.1 uncultured bacterium
CCCACTTTCTTGAAGATGGAAAGGAAGCCGCAGTCGGGCTTAAGCACGTCCATCGGCTTCTCGCCGGGACGCAGTTTGAATTGATTGATATCCATGCAACAATTTTTGCCCAGCGGAAATAAGAAGTCAAGGCGATATAATTATTTAAGATGAGCGAATTGGAGCAGTCGGTCCTAACCCGGATAAAGGAAGCGATCGAAGGTCAAAAACTAACCCAAGCCGAATTGGCGCGGAAAATGGGTTGGCCCCAATATCGGGTTTGCCGCTTGCTTAACGGCCATCCTTTCCCTAATTTGGATGAGCTTGTTCTTTTCGCATCCGTCCTCAACCTCTCCTTGCCCTACCTATTGGGGATAAGCGAAAGGCAAGCCTCCGATTTGACGCCAAGGCAACAAGAACTGCTTAAAAAATATCAATCATCCGATACGGGTACCCGGATGATCGTCGACAAAATCCTCGACATGAATCCGAATAAATAAACGCGGTTTTGCGCTACTAAAGCGATTAAGCCTGCAAACATGGGCCGGATAAGGACCGGTATTTGTCTTCGATCTCCTGCCTTACCTGCCGACACAAAGATTGCGGCAAGCCCAGGTCAAGCAGAATGGCGAGGGTGTGGGTGAGGTAGCGTTTAAACGCCTCCATGGCCGTGGGGTCGGGGAAGGAATAATCGACATAGGGCTGGTCAAAGGAACGGGAGCTGACCTCAAAGGAGAAAACCGAATTCCCCTTCTCATCATAAGAAGAGTAGAAGGAAAACTCCCCGGTCGAATTGGCGTAGCTTTGCGTCATGTCGATCGATAAGTCGCCAAATTGCTCCACCGCCTCGTGTTCAAAGGCTTCCCTATACCAACGGGTAAGCCGCTCAGGGGCGGAATATTCATCGATCCAGGATTCGGCTTCATCGACCCCATAGGCGGCGTCGGACCCCTCGTTTCCATCATAGGCCAACAGCAACGCCGACTCCAGGTGATAGGCCTGATTCGCTAAGTAAAGGCGGACGTCCGACCCCCGGCAATCGAAATAGGCGTAATCGTCATAGTCTTTCTTTAAGGGTTCGCGCAGAGTCAACTGGAAGCAGATTTTTTCGGCTTTGACCAGCCGGTCGGCCCCTAGGAAAGGGAAATGCATAGACGAAACGCAATCCCGATCGGCTAAGCATAGAATGCAGGTTTGGCTCCCCTTTGGCCCCTTGCATCGGACCGACAGCCGGGAACTGCCTCGATATTGGGCCCAGAAAGGGCTGAATTCGCCAAAGCACCCGCATAATTCCTCACTGGAAAGTTGGTAAGGCAAATCAAACGGCCGATTCAAAACGCAGGTGGCGCCGATCCGTTTGACTTCGTAATCGGCTTTCAAGTCCTTATAGACTTTCTCATCGCCGTAGTTGTAACGCTCAGCCGCCCGCTGCTCATAAACCTTCAATCCGAGGAATAGGTTGCTAAGCGAGCCGTAATTGGTCGCCTGGTCAAGGCGAGAAAGCCGATAGGCGAAAGGGCCGATTGAAAAGTAATCCTCGCTCGAGAACACCAGCGGGTAGTTCTTGACCAGCAGCAAGGTCGCCATCCACTTGTCTTTGCCGACGAATCTTCCGTCGACGTAGAAATCCGAAAGCTTATAGGCGGCGTCGGCCACGCCCATGGATAAAGCCTCGGTAAAGGCCTTGTAAGCGTTGACGTAATCGGGTTTGCCGCATCGGCCATAATAATAAATATAGCCGAGGTTAAGCTTTGCAATCGGGTAATTGAGCTTCGATCCGAGCTTATAGTATTTTTTCGCCATTCTGAAATCCGGCTTAACCCCGAGCGGCGAGACCGGGTCTTCCGGGCCGCCGTAATAATTAGCACCAAGCATATTGGCCGCCCAACCGGAACCGAAACTGGCGAGTTTATGCAGGGCGATGAGAAAAAGCTCTTTTTCCTCTTGGCTTAGTGACGAAGGGGAAGGACGGGATAAAACATACTCGGTCAGCATCTCGAGCTCGATCTCGCTGAACCGCCTTTTCTCTGGCTTCTTATGCCGTTCGGTCAATAGCCGCCCCAATTCCCGCTTTAGGCATTTGGCGAAGGCGAGGTAGGCTTTCTTCTCGTGGCTACCCACCGGGCAAAGCTTCATCGCGACCAAGCAAGCCACCCGGCAAACGTAGTCAAACCCCGGGGCGGACTTATTCTCGTCCACCAAAGCGTAAAGGAAATAAAGGAACACCCGAAAATCCCTTTCGCTCACCTTTCCTTGGATATAATCGTCAAGCCACGGCAAAATGATCCGATGGGTCAATAAAGGGGCTTTTGGATCATCGGTTATCGGCTCGTTCCTTTCGAAAGGGGAGGTTTTCGACAGCCTGACGTAACCGCGGACCTTGCGACGCCTTAAAACATCGTCGGCCTGGAAATAGGAAGGGTTCACTTTCGTTCCTTCTCCGCCTTCCGCTTGTCGTTTATCTCCTTCATCACCTTCTCGTCGATGATCGAGATATCATGCTCTTTTGCATATTTGACGCAGCCGTTGAGGACGAGCTTAAGAAAGACCCGTGGCACTTTGACGAGCATCGCGCAGGCCTCGTCGGTGAAATGGACGTTGGGGTCGATCCGGTCGGCGGCGAAGCGGACCCCGCCGATATTGTTGGTATTGATTTCCGGAATCGGGCATTTCAAAGCCTTCTTGAACTTGGTGTACCAGAAATAGGTCGAATCCCGATACCCGAAATCGATCGGGACCTTGGGGAAATCCTTGGCCTTGACCCCGTTGATGATGGCGGAATGGTATTTCTCCTTCATCAAGATTTTGTCGATCTTGAGGATGAAATGGCAGCCGAACCTCGAGGTGATGCCGTTGAAGTTGCGGTATGGCCCCTCAACCCCGTCTAACTGCCCGACTTTTCCCTTATCCTCATAAGCGTCCTCTAAGCTATCGTCCCAAGTGCATTCGAATACCTGATAGGCTTTCTTGATGACCAAGGGGCGGTCGGTCCCTTCGGCCAAGCCTTGCTCAAGCTCAAATGGGCAACCCGCCATCTTCTCCTTGGTGGTTTGGCCCGGGAAGCCAAGCTTGACGGTGGCTTGGAAATCCTTGTAGGAATCCTCTAGGAAGTTAAGCGCGCATTTCCCCCTTTTGAGGATATTCTGGGCGGTATTCGAGGAATTCCGCACCTCAAGTAACATCGCGTAATAATCCTTCCCGGCGATGTAATAAGGAAAACAAAGGGAATAAGCGCCGAGATTGGTCTGGCCCTCGTCGTCTAAAGTCGAGATAAGGATGGTCGGCATCGGAAAATAAGCGCTCGATTGATAGAAATTATCGACGATGCGCAAATCTTTGAAACTGGACACGGCTAATAACCTCCGCCCCATATTGTCCTTTCCCTTTGCCCTTGGGGCAAGAGGAAATATGGGTGTTATTTAAGCTAGGATCCCGCCAAAGCCGCGATAATCGCGACTTCCCCTTCCTCAAGCCGATTCCCTCCACTAGTTAGGGACGAATCGATTGAAAAAGGAAGCGAAGTTTATGACTCAAACTGTTTGGCCAAAGGATACAGCTTCAGATAACGTTGATAACGCTTCCGGTAATAGGAGACGAGGCTATCGATGGGTTTGACGAGGACCCGCTCCTTATTCAGCCGTTTCGCGATCGAGGCCACCGCTTCCCCGCTTACGCCAGAAATCGCCAAGACCGCCGCCCCATAGCTGGGCCCCTCGTCGATATCGGGAATGGCCAAGTCATGGTCGAGGACAGTGGCGAGCAGCTTGGCCCATAAAGGCGACTTCGCCCCGCCGCCGGTTAGGATAAAAGGCAGGGAGGAGGTGAGCTTGCCGGCCTCAATCATTTCCCTGATCCCGAAGCAGACCCCCTCAATCACCGCAAAAGCCATGTCCTTTGCATCGTTTTGCATCCTTAAGCCCATAAACATGCCGCTAGCTTCCGGATCGTTATGAGGGCATCTTTCCCCGTTTAGATAAGGCAGGAAATAGACTCCGTTATGGCCTAGCAAAGGCTCAAGGGAATCAAGCAAAGCGGCGATATCCTTTTCCTTGGTGAGCTCGGCCCACCATGCTAAGCAAGAGGCAGAGGAAAGCATGCACCCAAGATGGAGATAACTCGGTGAGGGGAAGGCGAAGACATGCATCGAGTCGTTATGGGTCGGCATCCGGCCAACGGGAGAAAAAACGGTCCCGGAGGTCCCGAGGCTGATCCCGATCACCTTTTCCTTGACCACCCCGATCCCGATGGCGGCCGCCACGTTGTCCGCCGCCCCCATGATGACCTTGACGTCGTCGTTGAAACCGAACCGGGCGGCGACATCCTCCTTGACGTAACCTAGGCAATAAGTCGAGGGGTATAAAGGAGGGAAAAGATCGGCGTCGAGCTTGAATAGCTTCATTAATGGACGGGAATAGGTTTTGGTCCGGGGGTTGAAAACCAACGTCCCCGAGGCATCGGAATACTCGCTCCCCAACCGATGGGTCAATAGGAAGGAGAGGTAATCCTTCGGCAAAAGGATATGCCTGACCTGCCCCCACCACTCGGGATCGATTTTCCGGCGATGGATGATCTTAGGCAAGGAAAATCCGGGATAGGAAATGTTGCCCGTTTCCTTGACCAAGAGATCATGGTCCCGTTCATTGATCTTCGCCGAAACGTCTTTGGCCCGGCCGTCGTTCCAAAGCCAGGCTTTGCCCAGGGGCCGGTATTGCTCATCAAGCGAGACCACCCCATGCATCTGCCCGGAGAAGGAGACGGCCTTGACTGAGCTCGGGTCTTGGTGGTCCAGCAAGCCTTCCAGCCCGTTCCATAACGCCTCCTCCCAGTCGGCGGGATCCTGCTCGGAGGCGAAAGGCTCATCCGAATAGACCTCATAGCTTTCCCTCGCCCTAGCCAAAACCCGGCCCCCCTCGTCGATGAGGAGGAGCTTAAGCGCGCTGGTGCCGAGATCGATGCCGATGTAGGTGTTCATTTAGCGAAAGGGTTTTCCTCCGGATAAGGTTCGTTTATCGAACGATTATAGCCGATGGATTTTATTCCTAAATAGGAAAAGACGTCGTAGAGTTCCTTTCCGATATGGGCGAAGGCCACCGCCGCGTGATGGGGGAAATGGTTGGCTAGCAGTTCATAACGGTAAAACCGCCCCATCTCTTTGACGGCGAAGATGCCGATGGAGCCAAACGACCGGGTGGGTACCGGTAAAACCTCCCCCTCGGCCACATAGGAGCCCAAACTCCCGTCGGCATGGCCTTGGAGGCGAAAGATGGTGACGTCTCCGGGAAGGATGTCCCCCTCGATGGTCCCGTTAGTCACGTCCTCAGGAAGCGTCCGAGCCATGATCCGCTGATTGGCCATATGGGGATGGCAAAGCTTGGCAGAGCAGGTGTTGCCGCAATGGAAGCCCATGAAAAGATCGGAAGGCTTATAATCGAATTTCCCTTTGATATCCGCCTCAAAAATCCTGGCGGGAACGGTGTTGTTGATGTCTAGCAAAGTCGGGGTATCGGAAGAGAGGGCCATCCCGATCCATTCGCTAAGCGCCCCATAGAGGTCGACTTCGCAGGATACCGGATATCCCTGGGCGGCCAACCGAGAGTTGACGTAGCAGGGGACGAAGCCGAATTCGGTCTGGAAAGCCGGCCAGCATTTAGTCGACAACGCCACGAACTCCCGTTCGCCTTTATGCTCTTTGATCCAATCGAGGAGGGTCAATTCGTATTGGGCGAGCCGAGGCAGCACCTTTTCGATGTAATGGCCTTCCCCGAGTTCCTTCTTCATCTCCTCCTCAACCGCGGCGATCCGGCCATCGTCAGCATGGGCGTTGAAGGATTTGTATAAATCGAGCTCGCTGTTCTCCTCAACCTCGACTCCCAAATCGAAGAACCCTTTTATCGGGGCGTTGCAGGCAAGGAAATTGGTCGGCCGGGGGCCGAAGGAAATGAGCTTAAGATGCTTAAGGCCATAGATAACCTTGGCAAGGCGAGAGAAATACGATAGTTCCCTCGCCCCATCTTCCGGCAAAACCACCGGGTTAGCCGGGATATAGGCTTTCACACCGCGCAGATTGAGATTGTAGGAGGCGTTAAGCAACCCGCAGAAGGCATCGCCCCGCTGATCGATAAGGTCGTTGTCCTCTTCCTCGGCCGCCGCCATGACCATAACCGGCCCCGAGGGAAACTCAGCCCAATGCTTGGCAAGCATCGTCTCGGCGATTTCCGGACCGAAGTTGCCCAAATACACGCATAAGGCGTTGCAGCCGGCCTTCAGGCATTGGCTATAAGCGGTCATCATGTCGATTTCGCTCTCGACGATGATGGTTGGGCAGAAATAGACGTCGTTTTCGCCGAGCCGCCCTTGGCAGGCGGCCTTAAGCGACTCCATCCGACGCCGGGAAAGCGACTCGGGAAAACAATCCCTGGAGACGCCGACCACGCCGATTTTGATTTGGGGGATATTGTTCATTGGGGAACCTCTTTTCTAAGTATAGCAAGAATGCGACCAACCGTTTTGCTTAAATAGGCCTTATCCGATCTTAAGATGTCGCCGCTCTTGATGACGGGATTTAGGATTGGATCCTCTTCTTTAAGCGTCGAGGCGTCTAGACAACGGGCTTCTTCGTCATAATCCCAATAGAAGACCTCGGTTGAGAAGGATAAGCCTCATCGACGATGGCAATGTAACGGGAAGAGCCGACTTTCAGAAAATAACGATCACCAAGCGAATATAGCCCTACCTGAAGGCCTTGACGTAATTGGCGGTCGCCTCCAAACCATCGCGATAAACCTCCTCACCCAAATAGTAACCGAGCCCGGTCGAGGGATCGCGGTAGCCGAACCGGTCACATTAGCGTCAAAGTCAGACTATGCCCGACCTCGATTTCGCTGACCGCGGCATTAATGCTCAAGTTGATGACCGGCAAAGTAACCGGGGTCGACTCCTCGCTGGGAGTGGTTTCGCTGATATCCGATGAAGAAAGAGAAGAAGAGGTGACTTTATTGCAAGAAAAGGCGAATAAGGCCGATATAAGCAAGAAGAGTAAGGGTTTGCACATAATATTTCTCCAAAAGAATTGTATTCCTGACCAAACCGGACCGGAAACCGGATTTGTTGGCAAAGAATGTAAAAAGTAGGTAATCAGCCGATTAACGGAGGCAATGAATAAGCAAAATCGGCCATCCATCGAATAAAAAGTATTCGTATATACAATTTTATGCTTTCCGCTGACAATGCCTTGTAAGCGCTTACAACGTATAATTTTCGAACATAGAGGGAGATCCAAGATACATGAAACATCAAATGAAGTTCGTCGTTGGAGCCTTGGGGATCGTCGCCTTGGGTTTGGCCGCCGGATTAAACGTCAATACCGCCGAGGCATCCGCCATCGAAGCTCCGATCGCGGCGAAAATGGCCGAGGGCGAAACGACCAAGACCATCTACTACGAAGGCAACTATGACCACGTCATCGTCGATGAAGGCGAACCGATGGTCATGACCAAGCTGGAAAGGCATTACGATGCTGAACCGACCAGTTACAAAACCAAAGGGGATAAGGAAGAGGTTTTCTCTGAAATTCCGGTTTCAGCCACCCTAAACGCAAACAATCTTCGCGGAGGACTGTATAGCCTTGGGGACAACAGCAACGCTATGCCGAATCCTTCGGTCTTGAAATTCAAAATGAAAGCGACCGAAGCGAAATACACCGACGAATCTGGAAGCCACGGAAGCATCAGCGAAAACGGCGTTCGTTTCGGCGTTCGCCTCTACAATAGGACAGGGGTATCCGCCGGAAACAGTTTGGGGCCGGACGTCTCTTTGGTGACGGAAACGGCAAATAATATCAAAGGTTCCTTCTGTTTGGATATCGGCTATGCAATAACCAACGAAGGCGTCACCCCCGCCAAGACCTATCCGCTAAACAACGGGCAACTAAAAGCTCTCGCCGCCGGCGATTTCGACGTGGCCGTCGTTCAAAGGGCCAACAAATACACTCTGTACGCCGAAAACGGGAACGGGTACGACAAAGTAAAAGAATATACGGCAGGCGAAGGAACTTACTCCATTTCGGCCATTGATGCCGTCGTCAACACCAACCAAACGAACCTCAGCCGTTCCAAAGGATCCTACGGGATACTCGATATGTCCTATTACGGGGACTTCATCGGCGAGGCAACCGACATGGAGATGATCCGGGCGGGCGAAACCAACGTCTACTCCGTCGACATCCCGACCACCGCCACCACTGTCACCTTCTGCAACGAAGATGGGACCGACAAAACCACCGCTATCGCTTTAGACGCCAGCAAGAACGTCTACACCAACGAAGGCGTCGCGACCTTGGCGGAGGAAAAAGGCAAGGCCATGGCTTTCCTCAACTACTTCGACGCGCTCCGCGACGATAAAGGCGATATCTGCGGCATCTTCGAAGACGAACGGGTCAACGAAGTCGTAGCCTACTATAATGACCTCGGCGAGTACACTTACCTAGTCGACGAGCTTAAGGACGTCAACGCCAAAGACAAGTTCACCACTCCGGGAGAATACGTTGATATCGACATCACCGTCGGCGAGACGATGGAATACATGATCGCCAACATGCCGACCAGCGTCTCGTCCGCCAATGTCATCGGCGGCAGCGAGAACGCTCCGGTCTATATCGCCCTGCTTTCATTGCTCGGGGTCGGGCTCGCCGGAACAGCCCTGCTCTTGATAAAACGCAAGAAAGCCCGTAGATAAATAACCCGCCTCCCTTTCACCGGCCGTCAAAAAAACGCGGCCGGTTTTTAATTCGAATGTCGGTGGCTTGGTTAGATAATAGGCCAAAGGGCGGCGAATATTCGTTCGGCGATCATCCTCATCCCTAAATCGCCCGGGTGCAGCCCAACCCCGGGATTATCGAATAAGGAGCCGGCTTTCATCCGCGGATCGTCGCCTAAGTCATGAAGGATCGCCAAAGGATACCCTCTCTTTTCGGAGAGCCGGAGAAGGAAATCGTCAAAAGGGGCATATTCCCAAAATAGGTCGGTAAGGAGGATTTTGGATTTCGGGAACAGGCCGACGAGGCGAAGATAGGCCTCCTCAAACTCCTTTTCCCTCCCCCGGTGGTCGGCGTTTTCCCCTAGCCGCAGGATAAGGACATCGGGATCGAAACCAAACAAGGTTGGATAATGGGCAAGCAGCCACTCCTCGTCTAAATTCCTTTCCCACTCGGCTAAGTTGGCGATCAAGCAATCGGCCGGCTTCCCCATTTCCATCAGCTTGCCAAGCAATAGATGGACATAGTCATTGTCGGCAGAAGAAGCCGCCATCCCATATTGGCCATGCCAGCCCAAAGACGGATTCGGTTCATGGTAAGTGATGGAGTTGCCTAAGATGGCCAACTTAAAGAACGCTTTTCCCGAGGAAAGGAGGAAGGAAGGTTCCCCCGAACTCACTTGGCCATAGGCCGGGACGTCGTTGGTGAAAATATCCTTATTCATCGGCGATCATCTCCAAAGCCAAGGCGTTGAAACTCAGGAATCCCGGATGGCGGAACGGGTGGCCATCGTCAGGATCATAGGATTCGTAAAGCGCCCCGCCGTTTTCCAAACCGCCCCCCAATAGATCGATGGTCTTTTCCAATAGGCGGTCGGCCAAATCGTCTTCCCGGTAATTCCGCAGCCCATTATAGACGAGGTAAGTCGCGACCGTCCAGCTTGGCCCCAGCCAATTGGAAGGATTGCCGGGCGAGTCGAAAAGAGAGTACATCCGCTCGGTTTTCGCCAAAGTCCGTAGGCCGTATCGAGCAAGGAAATCATCCCCCTCGAGATGGGAGACCATCCGCTTGACCCGGTCAACGGGGACAAGACGGCAATAAAGGGGCAGGAAGCAACCGAAAAAACGGATTTTGATCGGCAAGCACCCCCAAGATGGAGCAAACGCTGAATGGAAGGCGATCCCGCCGATTTCCTTGGGGGAGGGATCGACTAGGAGGTCTTGGGAGAAATAGAGCCCTTCGCGCTCATCATACATCACCCTGTTGATGGCATCGGAAAGGCTCGATGCCCTTTGCTTATACGTCTTCGCCCGCTCATCGCCAAGCTTCCCTAAGATACGGGAAAGGCTTTCCAATTCCCGATAAAGGAAACAATTCAGGAAAATGTCGGCGCTCGAATCATCGGGTCGCCCAAAGACGGTCGGATTGTTATCGACGCCGATCAGCAAATCGTTATGCCAATAGTAAAGCCCGGTCGGCTTATGGAGCTGCGTCTGCTCATATTTGTCCAAATAAGCCACCAGCCGATTGAGGTCGAACCAGCGGTAATCGTCCAAGAAAAGGCTGCATTCCTCGGTTAATTGGGCTAAAAACGGGGAATGTTGATTCATCCGTAACCCCGCGGCGGAAAGTTTGGCGAAAAACCCAGCAAAAAGCCCTTTATCCGACAAAACCGGGGGAATATAACCCTGCCGATCCTCGGCGTTTAGGAAGTTGTTGACCGTCCCTTGGATATGGGCGATTACCTCCTTTCGGCTTAATCCGCAACCCTCTAAAACCGAGGGTTCGTAAAAAGACAAAGCAAAGAGCAAAACATGCCCCACCCAATAGGCGTCCCACCCCCATAGCTCATCGGGATATCCCGCCCCCGGGACTAAAAAGGGGTTGGATAAACTTCCAACCGGATCATGGAAAGTCTCCTTAAGATGGCGAAGGAGGTAATCTTCGATAGTATCGCGCTTATCCATGGCTGCATTTAATGAACCGGACGATGTTCATCCCCGGGTTCAAAACCTCCTTATCCGCCGAATAGCCTTTCGGGGCAACGACCTTCCCTTTCATACCGACAGGGAATAAGACCATGGCCGTCGCCTCCTTCCGGTCATGTTCGATCCTAACTTCCATCCGGCCGAGCGGGAAATCGTGATAAGCGGTGAGGGAATGGACATCGGAGGCGAAGTCCGGGGAGAAGACGACTTCAAGCGGGCCTTCGACCCGAATGCCGGCAAGATAACGGTAAAAGACGCTCGAGACGTCGCCTAGGAAATGATGGTTGAACGACCAAGAACCGTTAACCATGTGCTCGGGGACATTAGCCATATCGCCATCAAAATACATAAAGCCTTCCCAAAGGGTGGTCGCCCCATTGCTTAGCATCCGTTTATAGGATGGGTATTGGTCGCCGATCATCGCCTTCAAGGCATAATCGATGCCGAAGCAATCGGCGGCGGCACGGAAGAAATACCGGTTTCCGATGGCCCCGAAATCCAGCCGATCCCCCACTTGGCGGAGCCGGTCGCGGAAGCGATACCTCCCCAGGGCCAATTCGTCTTCCTCATACATCCCAAGGGCTAAAGCCATGGCGTGGGTGGTGACGGTGTTGTAACTCCCCCAAGGGCCGTCGTCATTGTCCGGCCGGAGCACGACTCGGCGGAAAGCATCACGGATTTCCTTGGCTAGTTCAAACGCCTTCCGGGCATCCTCGCGCTCCCCAATGGCCCGGAAGCAATAAGCGGCCGTCTTGGCGAGCTGAAAGCAAAGCAACGTATCGGTCACTTCCAACGGGGTATGGGTATTGATCGGGAGCCAATCCTCAAGCCCGTAGGCAAACATCCCCCGCTCATCCCGCTTGCTTGCCATATAGGCGAGGTATTTCCTCATCGCGGAAAGGCATATCCCGATGGCCTTGGTCTCGCCGGTATACAGGTAAATCCGATATGGGAGCTCAAAAAGAGATAGGTCCCAACCCGGGCCATTTCCCCATTCATACCCCCATTTCTCGGTCGGGACGATCCCCGGCAGGGCGCCGTTTTCCTTTTGGGCTTTGACGAGGTTCTCCAGCCACGTAAGGAGGTTGGGGGCGCAATCGAGGTTAAGCAGGAACTGCTCGGCGGAGAGGGCGGCATCCCCGGTCCAGCCGTTTTTCTCCCGCTGGGGGCAATCAAGCGGGTAAAAGATGAAATTCGACCGATCGCTTTGGATCACGCAATCCTGAAGGGCGTTGATGACCTCGTTATCGGTCGTGATCGAGCCGGTGATAGAGGCTGAGGAGAACATGACGAAAACCAATTCCAAAGAAGCGGATTGCTCATCGGTTAGGCCGACGATCTCGATGAAGCGGAAGCCCTTGAACGTGAAAACCGGCTCGACCTCATCGACTTCCCCATCGAGGATCAAGACGTCATGTTGGGCTTGCTTGGCCATATCGTCATCCAAAGACCAACAGTAGAGATTCTTATTGCTTATCCGCTTCCCCTCGATGACGCAGTCGTTGAAATAAAGGTCGAGCCGCTGCCCGGCCTCCCCTTTTATCTTCAGCCGGTAAGTGCCGGCCCCCGAAAGCGCGAAATCGTAAATATAACCCCGTTCCCCTTTCCAATGCCTTTGGGGCCGAACTTCCTTGTAGGGCTTAACCGGATTGGCGGAGCAAAGTTTCTTCTCCCCCGAAAATCCAGAGGCCGGCTGAACTTTAGCCCAGCTTGAGTCGTCGAAATCGACATCCTTCCACCCCTTTTGCCTCAGCCGGAGGTCGATATGCTCGCTGCAATGCCAATCATTGAAGATCACTTCCGACCTCGAGCCGACGAAAGCGGAGCCATCGAAAGCGACCGTCCCTTCGATTTCGGCGGATAAGGCGAATCGGGGCGCCCCTCGCCAGGAATAGCCGTTCCCTCCCCAAACCGGGGATTCGGTGCTCAATATCCCGTTTCCGAGCGCCAAAGCGACCACGTTTTTCCCTTTTCGGAGTTTCGCGGCCAATTGGTAATGGTCGTAATAGAGGAAATGGTCAGGGTTATTCCGATAAGGGGAGAGATAACCTTTGCTGACCCGCTCGCCATTGAGGTAAAGCTCGTAGACCCCTAAGCCACAGACGGTGAGCTCAAAAGAGGAGGGGATGTCCTCCAAGGCGAAAACATGGCGGAAGATAGGCGATCCAAGGGGCTTTTGCAAAGTGCAGTAACGCTCATCCAAGCAAAAGAAGCGATCGGAAATCACCATGTTTGCTCCCCTTCCTCGAAATTACCCGTCAAAGCCATATCATCAACATGCGACCCCACATAAAGTCTATAGGTTCCCGCTTCCTTCATCCAAGCCCCGTCGCGATAAGCGGTGAGGTAACGCCAGGGAATGGCGATCCCGACCGCCTTCTCCTCGCCTCCTTCCAATTCGACGCGGGCAAACCCTTTCAATTCATATGCCTCGCCTTTCGGGGATAAAACGTAAACTTGAGGAACGGCCACCCCCTTAACGCCCGAGATATTGGCAATACGGAAAGCGACCTGGACGGCATCGATCCGGCTTTGGATGGTTAAGTCGGCATAGGAGAACTCGGAATAGGACAAACCGTATCCAAAAGGAAAAAGAACCCTCCGACCGCCTTGGAAATAACGGTAACCGACCATTTCCTTCTCCGCGTAGCGAATGGCAAAGGAATCCCGGGGGCTTTGATAGGCCGGGACATCGGATAGCTTCAAAGGGAAGGTCTCGCTCAAATGCCCACTCGGATTGACTTGGCCGAGCAAGATCCTCGCCGCCGCCTCATTGGCCCGCTCCCCGGCAAAGCCGACGAAGAGGACGGCATCGACGGCGTCGATCCACCCGCTCATGTCGATGGCTGAACCGGCATAAACGAGCACCACCGTCTTTTTGGCGTGGCGGGCCACATCGAGGATCATCTGCTCTTGGCAAGACGAAAGCTTGATCGATTCCCGATCATAGAACTCGCTCTCGACCCCCGGCTCATCCCCAACGGCGATGACGGTCGCCTCATAGCCTTCGCTGCTTTTCGCGACCTCCGACGCATTAGGGCAGGAAAGCCGGTTCATCCACGGGCTCATCAGCTCGAAATAGGTGGAGCGTAGGTAATCCCCCGTCCCCCCGAATTTCGCGTAAGCCTCATCTAAGGAAAGGAAGGGGCGAGCGGTTTCGACCCGGCTCGATCCCTCGCCTCGATAATAGTCGCGGCAAGGGGAACCGGTGAAGAGGACTTTACCTTTCGGATCAAGCGGCAAAACCCCATCGTTTTTCAGCAATACCATCCCTTCTTCGGCGATTTGCAGCGCCACTTCCGATCGCTTTTCCTTCGAATAAGCGACCTTTTGCAATGATTTATTGCTTTCGCAGGCTCGGGCTAAGCTCAAGACCCGGTCCGAATTTTCCTTAACGAGCCCTTCGGGGACCAAAGAGAAAGCGGCGATATCCTCAATCTCCTTTTTCCGCTCGGGGTTGAAGGGGAAAATCATGTCGGTCCCGGACTCAATGGTTTTCTTCGCGTCCTTGCAGGCTTCCCAATCGGTCACGACGACCCCTTCGAAGCCCTGCTGCCGCAGTTCTTTGATCAAGGCCCCGTTTTCCGACATCCGGACCCCGTTGACCAGGTTATAGGAGGTCATGACCATCGCCGGATGGGCTTCTAAGGCGATGAAGAAACCCCGGAGATAAAGCTCATGCAGCGTCTTGTCATCAATCTCCGACGAGGCAAAATGCCGACAATACTCGAGGTTATTCGCGCAGTAATGCTTAATCGCCGCGCCGACATGCCCCGCTTGAACGCCAATGACATAATGCTTGGCGAAAAGCCCTGAAAGCAACGGGTCCTCAGAGAAATACTCGAAGTTCCGCCCGGCGATGGGGAGCCGTTTGAGGTTGAGGCCCGGCCCTAAAAGGATATCGACCCCTTTCTCGATTGCGTCGTCGGCCAAGCAGCGGCCCATTTCCTCGGCCAAGCCCAAATCGAAGGTCGAGGACAAAAGGGCAGAGCAAGGGTAGGCGACGCTCGGATAAACCCCGGCCGCCCCGCCGTCGTCTTTGCTTCTGGCGGTCCGCAGCCCCAGCGGACCATCGGAGACGGAAAAGGAATAGACCCGGCCATCCAAATCGTTGTTGCCCCAGTAAGAGCCGGATAGCAAAAGCCGAACCCGGTCAGCGTAGGTTAGTTCTTCCATCAATGGTCGACCTCATTATGCCAAACGGTGATGATGGCGTTCTTTTCCAGCCACTTCTTCCCCGCCGATTGATAATCGGTGAGCAGGAAATCCCCATCGACGCTATGGAGCAGAAGCCTAATCTGCTCGCCCTTTTCCGGCGGCAATAAGGTAAGGTCCGGCTTCTTGATGGCGGAAAGGGGGATCGGCTTGCTTATCGGGTAATCGGCCTTCAACTGATCGGAAGCCAAAACCAATGGCCCGAAGGAGAAGGCCAGCTTATTGTTCAATTCGTAATGGCGGAAACCGGCGATGTATTCGACCTCGAGCCCGTCCTCGGCGAGGAAATCAACATAACCAGCCTGGGTGAATTCCTTTCCGTTCAGCCGCAAGCCAGAGCTCCATTCCGGGTTTCGGAACCGGAATCTTTGCCTCCCCCGGAACTCGATCCGCCCTTTTAAAACCCGCGGGAACTCGGTAACGACCTTGAATTCGCTCTCGCCGATCTTGAACTCGCCGGGGGCGAAATAATTGACTACGCATACCCCATCGTCATCCAAATAGGAAAGCAAGGGCATCAAAGCCAACCCAGCCGCCCCGATGGCGATGCAGCAGCCATAATGGCCGCCGGAAGCGAAGGTCTTGAATCCCCCGATGCCGCGGCCCCGCGAGTTCATGTACAAGGGCGAATAGGAATCAAAAGCCATGCCCGGCATGTATTTCTGCAACTCGAAGCTATATTGCTCATTGCCTTCGAGGTTCAGCGCCCCCAGCAGGTCGTTATAGCCGGTCAATTCGACCCGATCGAGGTAAAGCGGGTCCTTGCATAAGCCATAAAGCCGGGCGTTGAGTCTCATCCAGGTGACCCCGACGCAGGTCTCCTGCATGATGACCGAGCTGTATTCGGTCTGCTTATTCCGCGAGCCATCGAATAGCTCATTGGTGCAGCCGGCGCAGCCGATTAGGGTAATGTCGGTCTTCATGATGGCGTCGGTGAAGTTTTTGACCGCCTGGAGATAACGCTTTTCCCCGCTCAATTCGTAATAGGCGAGCACCCCTTCGAAAAACGACATGACCTCATAGGCTTTGACCACCGGATATTGATAAGGGCATTCCTTGTCGCTTAGGGCCAACTCAATCAGGTTCGCCCCATTCACGCCGCCGCTATTGATGATATAGGTGGCGAAATCCCAATAACGGCTTTCCCCCGTCCGGCGGTAGAGCTCGACGATCGCTTCGAGGATCGAACAGCTATTGACCCCTTTCCACCAATCGGAAGTCCTGGCGATGGGCTTTTTCCCTTCCCCCTCGCCGATTGAGCGCATCATCTCATCGACATGGCGGCAGCAGGCCTCTAAGACTTTCTTCCGGAGTTCGCCGTCTTGGCAAATGTCGTAATAATGGAGCAGTCCGGTCAGGACGTATTTCCGCCCCCAGACATCCCAGCCTTTTAAGTCCTCGCCTTCGACGTAGGAGGAAATCCGCCCCGACTCCTCTTGTCGGGATAAAAGATCAAGGACCGCTTCGGTCAGGATATCGTAAAGCTCTAGGTCGTGCCGATAGGCGTAGATCAAGCAGGCGCCGCGCATCAATTTGCCAAAATACTCGCATCGCCATCCCTCGTCCTCTTGGTCCTCTTTGGTTGAAAAAACCTCGCAGAACTTATGCCAATGCTCGCGATTTTTCAATTGATTGCCCAAAACGAAAGAAACGGAATCGTCGAGTATCCCTTTTAACGCCAACCCGCTTACCCGGCAATCGGGCCGGAAAAGCAGCCGGGTCAAGTCAGCGAATTCTTTCAAGTCATAGTCAGCGGAACGAAGGGTCGCGGCATAACCGATCGCCGCCGTCCCCATCCTAGCCGCCTTAGCCGCCATAAGCCCCGCCTCGGCGTCCTCCACCACCAAGCAGCGTTCCGGTCTCGCATCGATCCGTTTCGCCGCAAGCAAGAAAACCTCTGGGTCGGGTTTGCTCTTGCTTAGGTCGTTCCCATCGACCACCGCGTCGAAAAAGGTCGACAACCCGAGGCGTTCTAGGATATAGCGAGTGTTTTTCGAAGAGGAGCCGATCGCTAGTTTGAATCCCCGTTTCCGGAGGGTGAGCATTGTCTTCATTACCGCCGGGTCGAGGTCTTTTGGGGTCAGTTCCTCCAGATAGCTTCGATAAAGGTTGTTTTTCTCCTCGGCCAAGGCCTTTTTCTCGTCTTCGGAATAGGAAACCTCTGATTTCTCCAAGACGATATCGAGGCTTTCCATCCGCGAGACCCCGCGCAAGCGCTCATTGATATGCTCGTCGAAATATATCCCCAGATGATCGGCCAAGGTTTTCCAAGCCCGGTAATGAAAACGGTCGGTCGAGACGATGACCCCGTCCAAATCGAAGATAATTGCTTGATAATTCATATTCAATCAACCCCTTTTTCCTTGATGGTGGTATAAGTGCATAAATCAGATAAGGCGCGCCGCTTAGGCTTATCGAAGCAAAGCAGCAGCAATGAACAAAGCGGGATCAGCAAGGCGAAGATATCAACCATGTAGAAGCTGACGCCGCCGAAAAGCGGGACCTGGAGGAAGTAACTGGCGTATTGCCCATAGAGCAAAAGGATGAGCAAGGCCAAATTGGCGAATCCGCAAAAGAAGAGGAAGACCGAGCGAGCGAGCAGCTGATACCACCTGGCTTTGGTACCCGCTCCGCTTAAGCAGACCCCGGAAAGCAAAAGCAAAGAGATCGTCCGTCCATGGCAAAGCAAAGGCAGAACGAAGTAATAGGCAAGGCAGGCGAAAGCAAAGCTCAAGGTCAATTCAGCGATTTTTATTCGGACCAAACTAGCCCGGGTATCCTCAAAGGAAGAATATAGCTCGATCAATGGGCCGTAATGTTCCGTCAGGTCCTCCCGCGCCTCCCGTAGACATGATAAGAAAGCGGAATGGAGCGAGGAATAGATCGCGTTGACCCCCTCGCCTTCATATTCCCCTTTCGAATCGTGATGGGAGATCAAATCGTCGAGGAGCAAGGCGACTTCCCGCTTCAATAACGGGAACTCCGCGAACTTTTCTTGCTGACCGAAGCGCTCGGCGAGGTAGGATAAACCGGAAGAAGCGGAGTCGAAATCCTCGGCATGCTGAGGCTTGAAGACGGAGTAATAATAGAGGATCGAACGGGGATTATCGTCGAGGTCGGGATAAATATACTCGCCCTCATACTCGCTTATATCCCCCACTTCGCCCTCTAAGGAAGTGAGGACTAAGGAATAGACGAAGTCCTCCCCGACCTTGGCGTCGTCTTCGACCTCCCCATCTTCATATTGGAGGAGAGAAGCCTCGACGAAGGTCTGCTCGATCTGCTTTGAATAAGAGGAAAGCCGTCCGCTGACCGCGCCGACCGAACCGCTTTTGGCAAACAAGGGATCGAGGCAAAGGAAAAGCAGAAGGCTAAGCAGAAGCGTAACCAAACCGTCGATCAAATAGGCGACGATCCGTTTACTGATCGAGAAAGCGGGATTGAATTGATAGACGCTGTCAAGAACGGGCTGTTTCATAAGCTATTCCTTCCCGCCGCCGACCGAGATGCCCTCGATGAAGAATCGCTGGAAAATGACGTAGACGATGATCAAGGGTATCAAGGCGATTAGACAGGAAGCGCAGACTTGGCCTTGCTGGCCATAGAAAATGCGGAGCTCGGTGACGACGAGCTGGAGGGTATAGTTCTTCGGATCGTCGCTTAAATAAAGCAACGGACCCATATAGTTGTTGTAGCCGCCGACGAAACCGAAGATGAATTGGGCGATGAAGGCCGGGAAGGCCTGAGGCAAAACGATCTGGAGGAAGATTCTCATTGGCCCAAGGCGGTCGATCTTCGCCGCCTCGATGGTCTCATCGGGAATCGAGGCCATGTAGGAACGGAGGAAGAAGATGGTCGTCGCCCCGCCGAAGAGGCCGGGGATGATGATCGGGAGCCAGGAATGGGTCCAACCCAACGATTCGTAATAAAGAAGGGAGGGGATGGTCATAGTCGTCATCGGGATCATCATGGTGGCTAACTCGAGCATGAAGATGGCTTCCTTCCCCTTGAAGCGGATCTTCGAATAGCAATAAGCGGCGAGCCCCGAGACGAATAGCGACACCGTGGTCGTCAAAAGGGTCGACCATAAGGTATTGAAGAAACCATGGAGGATCGGGATGCCGATATCATCCGATAACAAGTTGTCGGTGGTGACGAAGGGGAGGAAAGATTCAAAGGTGATTTCCTCCGGCCACCAGATGAAAGTCATCGACCCCATCAATTCCTGGTATGGGGTGATGGCGGTCACGAAGAGGACGTAGAAAGGCAAGAGCAGGCAGACGGCGTAGAAAAGCAAGATCGCGAAGACGATGATTTTGCCCACCAAATTCGTGGTCTTGCGCCGCCGCCTTTCCCGGACTTCCTCAAAAGTCGGGACCCGGGCGGAGACGGAATGGATCGAACGGTCGATCGTCGAGATGAATGGCTTCATACGTTAACCCACTTCTTTCGTAACCGGTAATTGATTAGCGAGAGCGCTAAGATGATGATGAAGAGGACCCAGGAGGCGACCGAGGCGGCCGGGATGTTGAAGTAGAGGGTGCCTTCTTTGTAGATATAGAAGACGGTGGTCAAGCCGATGTCGCTCGGCCCAGCGGTCCCCGTCCAGGCCGAACTCGACCACGAGGCGAAGAGCTTGGCGATGTCGAAGGTCTGAAGCCCAGCGATGATCCCGGCCATAAGGAGGAAGAAGGTGGTCGGGGCGATCGAGGGGAAGGAGATATGCCAGAATTTCTTCCAGGCCGACGCCCCATCGATGTCGCTGGCTTCGTATAAGGAGGGGTTGACCGCGTCGAAGGCGGCTTTGTACATGACGATCCCATAACCCGGGGCTTGCCAGATGGTGGTGATCATGATGGCCGCCACGTAGGCCACTGGGTCGCTGGTCCAAGAGACCCGGGCCGATTCCCCGAATAGGGAGACGAGGAAGGAATTGATGATCCCGTAATTCGGGTCGAACATCGTCATCCACATGTAGGCGGTGGCGACGCTAGAGCAGATATAGGGGATGAAGAAGATGATTTGGAAGATCTTCCGCCCCTTCGGCTTCTTCGAGAGAAGGAAGGAGATGAACAGGGCGATGAAGAGGGATATGAATTGGCTCGATGCCAATAGCAAGGTCACGGCGATGGATTTGTAGAAGGTGGCGTCGCTTAGGACCACTTTGAAGTTCTCGAAGCTGTTCCAACTCATCGACTCGAGGTCGTAATACTCCATGCTGTTGAACATCGAGATGAAGGAGATGGCCAAAGGGACGAGGGAGAAGAGCAGGAACCCGATAAGGGGGATGGCGACACAGGTATAGGCGAAGGCCTTCTCGTAGCTGAACTTCTTTTTCCGCGGCAAATCCAAGGAGACGGCGGAGGCGAAGCGTTTCATCATTCTTTCCCGTGAAGCTTGAAGTCATACCCGGAAAGGATCGAATCGGTCCGTTCCTGCTGGTTGGCGAAGAACTGCTCGAGGGTGATTTCCCCGTTACGGACGTCGGTATTGAGCTCATCGGCCCAAACGTTGATCCATTCCCCGTCTTCGAAGTAGGACCAGTCGCCGATTTCGCATTCCTCCGACATGATGGAAATGGCCTCGTAATTGGCGCATTTCTTGTTTTCCTTGCCGGTGAATTCCGCGCTTAAGGCGAATTCGCTGTCGGTCGGGATGCCGGCATCGACGCCGGCGAAATAGGATTGCCCTTCCTTCGAGGTTAGGAACTGAAGGAACTTCCAAGCCGCTTCCTTATGGGAGGAATTGCCCGGGATGGCCCAGCCGATGTTGATCGAGGAGGCCCCAAGCTTCCCGACGATCGGGGTGTCGTTGACTTTCTTTACCTCCCCGGAGAAGACGCCGCCGTCTTGATAGTTCTTCCCGATGACCTTCATCGTCTTGGTCGGGTCGGGGTCTTCGCCCTCGAACTCGCGATAGGTGTACATCACCGCGGCGTCCCACTTGGTCTTGTTGACCAAGGAGGTGTAGATCGTATCCATCGCGTTGGCCCCTTCGACTAGCATCGCCACCTCACCCGAGGTGAAGTAGGTGATTTTCGAATTGTTGTTGAGGGTCGCCGGGGATGGGGAGATGCCATAGCCGACGAAATCGGCGTCGACCGGGACGTCTTTGGTCTGCGAAAGGGCGCAGAACTCGCGGAACTGCTCGTATTGGGAGGGCAATTCGTAGAGGCGGCCCATGATGTCGCTAGTCGGATTATCGATAACGTAGTTCCGATCGCGGTAAGTCAAGATATCGCCGGCTTTATAGGCGTGGTTATTGACCGTCACGTCATTGACGACGAGGTAATTCGGCTCCTTGTCGCCAAGGGTGAACTTGTATTGGCCGAGGGCCTCATCGTATTTGACGCAGTCGCCGCCGACGGCCCAGCCGTGGGAGAACCACCACTCATTGAGCACCCCGTATAAAGAGGGGGAGGCGGCGTTATAGGAACGGGTGAAGTACTTGCTTAGGGTGTTGAGCTCAAGGAAGCTCATCGGGATAAGGTTGTTGAACACCTTGACCACATCCTCGCCTTGGAGGTTCTTCGAGCTCTTAAGCCCGGACTTCGGGGCGGCTTCCACGGTGTATTCGGCATAGCCACGGGGGGCGAAGCTGGTTCCGTTCGTCGCGTTATAAGCCTCGAGCTTATCCTCCGCGACCGAGATGATGTTGATGTTATTGGCCTCAAAATAGCTTTGGTTGTAATAAAGGACCGAGGCATTGCTCAACAAAGGCAAAGCATATAGGTCCTCACCCGCCCCCGCCTCTTTGGTCGCGGCGTTGAAGCGGAACCGGTCGATGTTCCCGCTGGAGTAATTGGCTTCATCGAAATAAGGGTTGCCGTTTTCGTCCTTGGTATAGGTCGATGGGTCGTCGACGTAATCTTGGAGGTTGGTGTAGAACCCTTGGGCGGCGTTATTGAACATGTACCGGTCGTTGACCCCGAGGACGTCGACGGTCCCGACCGAGGATTTGCAGAAGCTGATATGGTTGTTGGAGAGGTCGCTTTTTGGCGAGAACTTGACGTAGACCCCGTCTTTTAAACCCTGCCCGGCGTTATAGGCGTTGACCGCCGCTTCATAGCCTTCGGAGTTGTATTGGTCGACGGTTCCCCAGAAAGTGATGCGTTCCGCTCCCTCGGGGATCGAGTCGTCGCTCGGCCCGCAGGAGGCTAAGCCCCCGATGCCTCCGACGATGGCCAGCAATCCGGGGAGGATGATTGATTTCTTCATAATGTTTTCCTTCTATTCATTGATCGTTTGGGTCGACTCGGCGTCGAAGAGGTAGATCTTGGCCTCATCGAGCCCGATGGCGATGGAATCGCCGACTTTGATGTCGGGGCGATAGCCCAGCTTGAGGATGATGTCCTCCCCGGAAGGGGAAGTGGCGTAGACGTTGGTCTCGTTGCCGAGCAGCTCGAGGTTATTGACCGCGCAGGGGATCCCCTTCCCATCCTCGGACAGCAAGAGGTTCTCGGCCCTTATCCCGACCTTGACGGCGTGCTCTTTCCCATCGGCGTATTCCTTCTTTATCTTCTTAAGCGCGGACAAGGGGTAGGTTTGGGCGGCGCCGCTTCGGAAAAGGAGGGTCGCTTTGTTGGCCTTGATGGTGAGCTTGGCGTCGAAGATGTTCATCCGCGGAGTGCCGATGAAGCCGGCGACGAAGAGGTTGGATGGATGGTCGAAGAGGTTGACCGGGGTGTCGATCTGTTGGACGACCCCGTCTTTCATGACGACGATCCGGGTCCCCATGGTCATGGCCTCGGTCTGATCGTGGGTGACGTAGATGAAGGTGGTCTTCAGCCGTTTATGGAGCTTGACGATCTCCGACCGCATCGAGGTCCGGAGTTTGGCGTCGAGGTTGGAGAGAGGCTCGTCGAGGAGGAAGACCTTCGGCTCCCGGACGATGGCCCGCCCGAGGGCGACCCGTTGACGCTGGCCGCCGGACATCTCCCGCGGCTTGCGGTAGAGGATCTTCTTGATATCGAGGATCTCGGCCGCCTGCATGACCCGGGAATTGATCTCGGCCTTGCTGTAACGCCGGGTATGGAACACCGGCTGAGGCTCTTTCTCCAGATAAGCGATCCGCTCGGCGATTCGGGTTAGGTTCGATTCGATCGATTCCTTCCGCTTGGCGAGGATTTCAAGCTCGGATTGGTAACGGGCGATCATCTCCTCGGTCCATTCCTTCTGCGAGGCCAAGGCTAGATTCCCCGCGGGATCAGCAAGCTTACTAAGCTCAGCCTTCAGTTTGGCGAGCTCGGCCTCATCCTGGGTTTTGATCTTCTCGTCCCCGGAGGCCAATTTCTGATAATAGAGCTGGCTTTGGCGGAGTTTTTTGATCTGCTTGAGGTCAATCGCCTTCTTTTGGTAAGGCCGCAGCGTCTCCTCGGTCTTGGCGATTTTCTCAGCCAAGGTGGCGATGCATCGTTTGTCGGAGGCGATGTCGGTTTGGAGTTTGCCAATCTCGAGGGAATTCCGCTCGATGGCCTGGCGGAGGGCGACCGCCCTCCCTTCGAGCTTCGCCGTCTTCTCCCTTAAGGAATTAAGGTCGGTGGCGGTGTCCTTGACGTGCTGGAGCTTGTCGGCGATTTCCTCCAACGCTTTGCCATAGGCCCCATTTTGCCGATCGAGCGCTTCGACCCTTTTTTCGGCGCTGACGATCTTTTTGTTGAGGGTATCCATCGAACGGCGGTCGCCTTTTATTTGCTCAAGGCCGATTTGCACTTCCTGACAATCCTCGTAGGTCGGGGCCTCGAGCCGTTGCAAAGATAGGCCGAACGAGATGTTCTTATAAGCCGTCATATGCGGATAGAGGGCATAGTTTTGGAACACCATGGCGATGTTCCGGTCCTTCGCCGGGACGTCATTGACGTAGACCCCGTCGATGTAGAGGTCGCCCGAGGAGATGTCCTCGAGGCCGGCGACCATCCGAAGGGTCGTCGATTTCCCGCATCCAGAGGGCCCAACGAAGACGATGAATTCCTCGTCGCGGATGTCGATTGAGAGGTCTTTGACCGCCAGAAATCCCCGTTTCCTCTTCTCTTGGCCTTCGTAGACCTTGCAGATGTTCTTCAGCGTTACTTCTGCCACCTTTGTTCTCCTTTATTGATTATCGATGATATGTTGAATCGCCTGCTCGGGCGTAAGGCTGGGGTCGAAATCGGCATAGGCCGTAAGCCCGACGATGGCGAAGTTGCCTTTCGATCGCCCTAAGGCCGTCGCGCCGGTGTTGACGACGCAATCGAGGGCGCTAAGCGATGAGCCGGTGCTCGCGGTGAGGGTTTTGACCAGCTCAAGGCTCTCTCCGTCGAAAGCGTAAAGCGAATACGCTTGGCCGTCATTGACGATGTAGACGCTAAGGGTCCCGGCCTTGAGCGCGCTCATTTGCCCTTCGGAAAGCTGATAAGCGGTCGAAGGCGTGTATTGGTTGTCGATCGAGGCGGCGGGGGCCATGTCGAGGACCCAGACTCCGCCTTGCCGGGCAACGATCGCGTCATATAGGTAGGTATTGGAAGTCGATCCTTCTTCCCGGTTATACATCCTTAACCCCATCCGGGTCCCGTTCTCGGTGATCGAATCAAGCCCATCTAAGCCAAGCTCGGCCTCGACGATCATCGGGGAGGGGAGGTAATTGGCGTGGGAGCCGCAGGAATAGAGAGATCCTTGGACGTTGTTTTGCCCCATGTTGGTCGAAGGCGAGGCGGTGACTTCGGCGAAGGATTTCCTTATATCCCCAAGCCCGGCATAGACGTTCATGCTTGCGGTGCCGGCGACCGAGAGCTCAATCGGGCCTTCGTTGGACGAGGGGACGGAATAACGGTATCCGTCCTCGCCTTGGGTAAGCACCGTATCGCCGATTTTGACTTCGGTGACAGTCGCGAAGCGATTGGGGGTGAGGGTGAAGTGGATTTCCTCCCCCGGGGCATACCCATCTTCATCGAGCCCGTTGATCGTGGCGACTTGGGAATCGATGCGGACGGGATAATAGACGGCGACCTGGCTTTCCTCGACAAGATGAAGCAACGCCGAATCGGAAAGCGATTGGTCGAAGTCGGAATAGACGTTGAACCCTTTAATGGCGAAGCTTCCTTTCCCTCGGCTGGCGGCGGTCACCGGGTTGGTGATTAAGTCGATGGTCGCGTAGCTGGTCCGCTTGAGGTCGGAATCAAGGTAGCTTTCGACGAATTGGAATTCCCCGGCCGCATTCTCCGCGTAGAGGCGATACTCATTGCCCTCGTGGGATAGGTAAACCTTCAGCCCTTCCCCGGCGATGGAAGCGACCTGCTCCGCGGTTAATTCGTAGTTAGTCTCGGGTTTGAGCTTGTCGTTTACTAGGTCGAGCCCGATATCGAGATACCATTTGTCGTTCTCGTTGGCCACCACGACGTCGATGAAGCCGGTATTGCTCAGATCGTCGACCTGCTTGGAGTATAGGCGCATCCCGAACCGGACCCCGTTCTCACTGATTTCCTCGATTTCAGGGGCGAGGAAACGGGCTTCGATAAGCGAGGGGTCGGCGAAAGTCGAGGCGGCGTCGGTATCGTAGTTATAAACGACGCCGTGGCTGGTCACCCCATTAGCGACCGAGGCGAAATCCTTGCTTAGGTCATGGCCTGGGTGGATGACGGCTTGGGCCGAAGAGACGACCTTGATCGCGATTTCGTTGGCGGAAGCCGGCAATTGATATGAATACTGCCCGTTTTGCGGGGAAACCGGGGTTCCGTTGATGGTAACCGAGGTGATTTCCGATAAACGGTCGGGAGTCAAGGCGAAGACGATGGTCTCGCCTGGCTGGTAGGACTTGGCTAAGCCGGAGATAGTGGCTAAGGGGCAATCGACGCTCGGGCGGAGATGGATGGCCTTGTTGGTCAAAGCTTTGACCAAGGGCCCATCACCCTCCCCGATCCCTTCGGCGTATTGGCAATAGACCTTAGTCCCCTTCATCCCGAATTCGCCGATGGCGTTAGGCGCGGTGGTATGGAGAGCCAATAAGTCGATGGTCGAGAAGGAAACCAGGCTCGGATCGTCGTCGGCGTAGACCGCGGCTGACTCGAAGCCGTCCGCGGTTTCGGCGTAAAGCCGATGGGTCGCCCCCTCCTTGACGAGCAAGACGGTGAATTCGCCCTTGCTCACGAGGTCGAGCTGGTAATCGCTAAGCTTGTAGGCTCGGATGGCGTTGCTCGCTAGGTCATAACCGGCGTCAAGATACCAGGAATCGCCGGTTTTCCCGATGGCGACGTCGGCGACCGAGAAGTCCCCCGTCCCCATGGCGTTCTTCAAATAAACCCGGAATCCGAACTTGATGTTGTCGGCATTTATCTCCTTGATTTTCGGAGCGTAGAAGGAGCTCTCGATGACCGAATGGTCGGGATAAAGGCTCCCGTTGTCCTTGTTATCGTAAATCATCCCGTTGGTCTGGCCGGTCACCGAAGCGAAGTCCTTGGTGAAATCGGGCTTGCCGAGGAAGATGGAGGCGTCAAGAGTGGACTCGATGTTGAGGTCGAAGGTCGAATCGGCGGCCAAATTCCCCTGGGCGGAAACCAAGGTTCCGGCCCCGACCCGCGACAAGATCAGGAAATAAGTCCCTTCCGGCAAGGAGGCGGAATAGGTCCCGTCGGATTGGATGGCGATGTCGTAGAAGGCCCCGCCGCAGCAGGCGGAAAGGCCAAGCTCCGCGATCCGATCGGTTGGGACGGCCTCGCCGAAATAATTGACCTGGCCGGAGATTTCATGGGTGGTTTGGCTTAGCTCGACGAAGCTGGCCTTCACTTCCAAATCGGAGGTGATGGAGGGGATGGTGACTTTGAGCTTCCCATCCTCGACGTAGGTCTGCGAAGTATAATCGGTTTCGCCTGAACTGATAGATAAGAGCCGATATCCGGCGTTCGGGACCAAGGAGATTTCGACCGAATCCCCGTCCTCGGCGTAGTTTCGATCGCTTTCGATCCGCCCGTGCCCGTCGTCGACGAAGCTAAGGAGGTGGGCTTCCATCCCGTTCCCGTCGAAAGACCACCAGGTCGAGGGGTTGGAAAAGGAATAGCCGGTTTTGCATTCCTGCCCGAAGTTATACCAAAGCCGGACGTTCTCCTCGTCGTTATAGGTCCTTAGCAAGGTCGGGCAAAGCTCAAGGGAATCGATCTTCCCTTCCCCGAAGAACCCATAAGGGAAGAAGGCCTCGATGGTATAGCCGGTCGCCCCCGCTTCGCCGACTTGGCCGTTTTTGCCTTTTGAGCGCATAAAAGGGGTGTCTTCCTTGGCTTGGAGCATCGGGGAGAACAAACCGCCGCGGCGCAGCCGGGTGGTGACGAGGTCGAGGCCGGGGGTGAAATCGATTTCCCAGCCCTCCCCTTCGATGTCGGTCGAATCCTCGGGGGCCAAATACAGTTCGATGCCCGAGTTCCAGGAGCCGCTTCGATCGGGATTGACGAAGACGGCCGGGTCATCGACGTCGAAGAGGAAATAGACCCCCTCGGCGCCGAAATGGGTGCCCATCTTGACCGTCACCTCCTCATTGGCGTTGGAGTATTTGTTGACCAAGTAACGGGTGCTCGAATAAGCCGAATCGCTTAAGTCGCCGTCGATGTCGATTCCCGCGTCGACCGTGGGGAGGAAAGGCGTCGGGTTGGTGAAGGTATAGTCCTTGGTATCGTCTTCATAGACGTAGCTGGAGCAGCTAAATAGCAAGGCCCCCGCCGATAGAAGCGGCAGGAACCCCCATGGGCCGAAACGTTTGAGATTAGCCATTGTCTTTGCCTCCTATTTGCCTAAGACCCGGATTTCCGAAACGGAGAGCTCCGGCATATCGTTGAGCCCGTGGACCGCGATCTGATCGAGGGTGGCCGGGGCGATGGTGAGACGGATGTTCTGGCATCGGATGTCGTCGAATTCGGCGATGGCCGAACCCGTGGGCCGGATGACGTCGATATCGTCGGCCGAGGTATAGGCTTGCCAATCGAATTTCAGGTTGTCGATGTATTTGGTGTAAGTCGAGCCGTCGTCTTCCTCCACATCGAATTCGATCCGCTTGACGTCATAGAAAGCCGATTCCATGTTCTTGGAGTTGTAAACCATGATGGCCTTGACCGCATGGGGTTCGCCCAAGTCGATCTCGATGGTGGTCTGATCGATGAAGGCCGCTTCTTTGACGTGATTCTGATTGAATTC
Organism: uncultured bacterium; assembly: GCA_949296775.1. GTDB lineage: Bacteria > Bacillota_I > Bacilli_A > RFN20 > CAG-826 > Alloenteromonas. The sequence goes on from CASFQA010000007.1 coordinate 28,086, forward strand.
GTAATTGGCGAACCGATTGACGGAAAGCAATCCATCGTTAAGGGCGCCGATGTCGCTTCCGGATTGGAGGTTGGTGGCGCTGAAGGTCGCCTCTTCGGCGAGGTTAGCGTAACCCGAAACCTTTTCCGGCAATGGCTCGATCGAGGTGGTCGGACCGTTGGCGTACATCACCTCAAGCGGCCCCGCGGTCGAGTTGACGTCGACCCACTTGACCTCATCGATGGCGAGGTGGCGGGAATTGCCGCCGTTTTCCACCGAGTTATGGGCGTGGTAGATGATGTAATCCTTCCCGTCCATATTGACTAAGCAATGGTGGCCGGTCCCCGAGACGTCATCGCGCATCGAGGAGTCGGCGGACAGCAAGATGGCCCCTTCGGCCTCGGTCAGCTTCCGGTAGGGTCCAAGCGGCTCGTCGGCGATGGCTTGAACGACCGAGTAGGATTTGTCGGAGGAGGAATTGATCGAGAAGGTCAAATAGTATTTCCCGTTATGCTCATTGACGTATCCCCCTTCGTTGATCCGGTTGGAAGTCGGCTCATAGGCCACGTCTTTATCGCCGGATGAGGGGGAGGCATAGCCGGGCCGGGCTAAGACGGTTAAGGAAGAATAGTCCGGATCGAGCCAGCCGTTCATCTTCATCCCGACGATATAGGAATTATGGAGGACGGTGAAATAAAGGTATTTATCGCCTTTGGAAGAGACGAAAGGATGGAAGTCCAAGACCCGAAGGAGGTCGCTGCCTTCCTCGGACAGCCCGAGTTCGGCGGCTTTGGCGCTCAACTTGCTCGGATCGAAGGCCAAGAAGCGCTGGAAGAAGAGGTCGTTGTCGCTATCGAGGTCGGCGATGTCTTTCAAAGCCGTCCCCTCGACGGTCGAGTATCGGTCAAGGCTATCGACGAGCTGGAATGGGCCGCGCGGGGAGGTGGCTTCGGCGACATACCCCATATTGGCGTACTCGCTTCCCCTCGGGGTGGCTGAGAAGAACATATAGTATTTTCCCGCTTCCCCGTCATAGACGACTTCCGGGGCCCAGCAGTCCTGCTGCAGCGCCCGCCCCTCAAGCGATTCAGCGTCCTGGTAAAGCAAGGCGTAGCCGAGGGCGTCCCAATGGAAAAGATCAGTGCTCTTGTAGGTGAAGAAACCGAAGTTGGAATTGGTCCCATATAGGAAATAGGACCCATAATCCGGGTCTTCGGGATCGGAGACATAGAGGACGCTTGGATCGGCGATGTCGATTTCCCGCTCATTCCGATAGAACAGGTTCTCGTTATATAGGCTCCCTTCGCCCTCCTTTTCATACGTGGTCTCATCGTAATAAGACATCTTGATCATCCGCGTGGACGAGCAGCTGGGCGATGTAAGCGCTACCAGAAGCGATCCGGCGATAATGATCGGCAACCTTTTCTTTGGCATAGCGTCCTCCTGTTATGGTTTTATCGACGGGAAAATTATACTTTGAGTGAAATATAACTTTTTCCCATCGTTATTGTATTTCCGGTTGGAAACGTTGACTTTAATACAATAGAATTGCCGTAAAATATTGTCGCGATGGAAAGCTATCCCACGAAATTGGAGAAGCACCCCAAGGTCTCCCAATTCAACCTCGACGATCCCCGCTTCAACTTGCGGAGCCGGCTTTCCTATTTCCATGACGACGAGTTCCCGCTGCTCATGCACTCCCACGACTTCTACGAGCTCAACATCGTCTGCGAGGGCAGCGGCCGCCATTACATCGCCGACAATTCTTTCCCCTTCTCCGCCGGCGCGGTCTTCGTCATCCCACCCCACGTCGCCCACGGGTATTGGGCCGTCGATAACAAAGCCCGGATTTTCCATCTTCTTATTGAGGAGAAGTTCCTAACCAAGAACCTATATAAGCTGAATTCCTTCCCCGGTTACCGCCTCCTATTCGAGACCGAGCCGGAGCTAAGGACGAGGACTGACCTCGCTTCATTTTTCTTAGAGTTAACTCCAAGTCAATTAAGCGAGAAAATGCCGATTTTCCGCCGGTTGGTCCATTTGGCGAAAGGCAACCGCAGCCCCGTCTTATTTGAAGAATACGCCTTGGTGCTCTTGTGCGACCTCTCCTATTTATATGAGAGGATTTATCGGAGCACCGACCACTTCTCCGCCAAAAGAGGGTACGCCAATATCGTCCGATCGGTCAACTACCTGCTCGAGCACATCGGGGAGCCGCTGGGCTTAGATGATTTATCGGCGGTCGCCATCGAATCGCGGACCAGTTATATCAACAAATTCAAATTGCTGTTCAAAACCACCCCATTCGAATACCTCCGCCAAGCCCGGATCACCAAAGCCAGCGAGATGCTTTCGACCACCAATGAGCCGATTTACGTCATCGCCAAGGTGTGCGGATTCACCGATTCGGCCCACTTCGTCAAAGTATTCAAGGAAAAGACCGGGTTGACCCCGTTGAAATACCGGGCGGAGAAGATGACCGACGAAAACTACCACATGATCAAAAGGAAAAACAAAAACGGCAAAGAGAACCGCATGTTCTATGGCGAGGAGGAGGAGAATATATGAACCATCCCGACAAAAAGAAAGCCCGGGGCATCGACACTCCGGGGCGTTGCCGCCGCTTTACCGACGCCGTCTACTCCGGGGAAGGGGACGCCAAGGCCCTCTATCAGGAATTAATCGATGCCGAAAGATCGTTTTACCCCAACAAGCCGGAATACAACGTTTATTTCGGGGAGATGCACGGCCATACCAACCTAAGCGACGGCAATCCCGACATCGATTCCTATTTCCGCCACCTCCGCGATGAGGCCAAAGTCGATTTCGCCGCCATCTCCGATCATGACCACGGCGGGGTCGGCCGGAAAGAGCTTTGGGTCGGCTCGCCATCGAAATGGGACATCATCAAAAGCAAATGCCGCGAATACGACGAGCCAGGCAAATTCACCACCCTGCTGGCCTACGAACGCGATTCCTACCCCTACTACAACAACATGATCCTTTACTATAAAGGGTACGATGGGGAGATGTATCGGGGAGCCCACGACGGGGAGATAACCGAAGCCGAACTGCGCTCGTTGCTGCAAAAAGAGGATATCATCGTCATCCCTCACGACACCTACTATCTTTCGGCGGGGGCCGACTTCAACGCCATCCCCCTCGATTTGATACCCCCTTTGATTGAGATATATTCCCGCGGGGACGCGACCGAGTATTTCGGGAATCCCGCCAACGACCTCGACGCGCTGATCGAGGGAGGGTATTGGCAAGACGCCCTCCGAAAAGGGGCGCACATGGGCTGCATCGCCGGATCGGATGACCACTTCTGCCAAAACGGGACCATCACCGACGCCCCCTACCCCCATAATTACCCGGGCTTAACCGGGGTCTACGCCAAGGAAAACACCAACGCGGCCATCTTCGAGGCCATCAAGGCCAAACGGACTTTCGCCTTCATGGGCGGAAGGATGAAAATCGACTTCCGGATCAATGGCCATTATATGGGCGAGCAGTTCGCTTTGAAGCCCGGCGAGGACCGGTCCATTTATTTCCATATCGAAGCCGATTCGCCGATAAAACAGGTGGCGATAGTCAAAAATCTCCGCAATTACTGCCTATTCAGAAAGAACGAGCTGCTGTTCTTCGATTATCGGGTCGAGAAAGATGAGGACTGCTATTACCTCCGGGTCGAGCTTGAAGACGGACGGTTCGGCTGGACCAGCCCGATTTGGATCAAAACAAACTAAGCCTCGGGAAACCGAGGTTTTTTCTTAAGGAAAAGAATAAGCCCAATCAGCATCAAGGCAATCGATAACGCCAAAAACGCCAAGGATGAATAGCCAAGCCCCAACGGAACCTCTTTTCCCTCGATGGCTTGGATCAAAGGATAAACCCCGAGGCCAATCGAGAATAGCAAGGAAGGAAGAGCGAGCCAAAAGAAGGCTTTTAGGGGGCGGAGCCTAATGAAGGAAAGGAAAATCAACCCCAATACTTTCGCTCCGTCGGAATAGGTATTGAGCTTAGAAGGCGAATCGAGCGGACGATCTCGGTAATGGGCTTTGACCGAGGCAATCTTAAAGCCGTGGGATAAAGCGAAGATATCCATCTCGGTCTCGATCTGAAAACCGGGCGAGCGGGGGACGAAGGCTTTCATGAATGAGGCGGAGAAGGCCCGGAGGCCGGTCATGGCGTCATCGATATGGGCTTTGAAAAGCTTATTGATCAGGAAACGGACCAAACTATTGCCAAGATTATGGAACGGGCGCTTGTTCTCTTGGAAGTAAGCCCCGGATAAACGGTCCCCCAAGACCATGTCGGCTTGGCCTTTTAAGACTAGGTCAGCCATCTTTTGGGCATCGAAAAGATCATAGGTCGCGTCGGCATCGACCATGATGGCGCAGTCGCAGTCGATGCAGGCGAACATATGCTTAACCACATTGCCTTTGCCCTGCTCCTTCACCGGGATAAGAAAAGCCCCATGTTCGCGGGCGATGGCCGCGCTTGCGTCGGTCGAGTTGTTGTCGAAGACGTAAACCGAAGCCTCGGGAAAAGCCTTCTTGGCGTTAAGCAAGACCTGAGCGAGGGTCTTCTCCTCGTTATAGCAAGGGATCAGGATAGCGATGTTTTTCATAAGACGCAGTTGAGGTTGAAGAAGGCCTCCTTGACATAGCCCGGCAGACCATAGGCATCGCCTAACAGCCAACCATCGAAGACGTCGAAGAGCAGGCAAACGCCAATAAAGGAGGAGGCGTAGAGGGTCAGGAAGCCAATCGAGGAGATATAGGGCTGAGCCTGGCTATCCTTCGAACGATCCATCAGCTTAAGCCAGGTGGCGGAGGAGCCGATGGTCGCTAAGTAATAAAACTCGATGAGATAACGGGCGCAGACTCCGGCCTTCGAATAGGTGGTGAAGGCAAGGATGACCAGCAGCAAAGGGAAAGCGAAGAGGAAAAGCCGTTTATCCCATCCATCGCCTTTCCCTCCCGCGAAGCCCGAGATAAGAAGGAAAAGGAAGAAAGGGACCATAAACACCCCGTAATATCCTTGGACGTAAGGACAATCGTCGAAGGAATAACGGACGACCGAACAGGAGACGAAGGGGAATTCGTCATAGAACTTGCCCGGCTGAAGCAGGAAATGGAGGATCGAAGGGAAAAACTTGTTCGCGGCGTAGTCGAGCTCGGTCTGATCGTAATTCATCTGATACGATTGCCCGAACTCGAGGATCGAGTCGAAGCGGATGTAGTTGTAGTAAGCCAATAGCGACCCCCCGATGGCGAGTATGGCCAATCCGGGAATAAAAGACAGCCAGAGACGGCCCTCCTTTTTCCGCTCCCTGACCATCAAGGAAACGTATATAGGGGCGGCCAAAAGAAAAGCAAACACCAAACTCGGGCGGGAGGCCATCATGCCGACGAAGCAAAAGCAAGCAAAAGCGAAATAAAGCATCCGAAGATGGGATTTCCGATAGGCCAGCAAGGTAAATAGGAGGAAGAGGGAAAGGAAGGAGAGCCCGAAGACGATCGGGGTATGGTAGATGCCCTCGTGGTAATTCCCTTCCTTGTAGGTCACGTTCGCCAAGCTCATGGAAGCAAAGAGCCCGAAGACGAAGAGAACCCCCACCATCAAATAATTGACTTTGCCGTTGAGGAAAATCGAGATTTCGACGAGCAAGAGGAAGAAGGCGCCAAGCAAAACCAAAGTCGGTACGATCTGCATGAACAAAAGCCCTGGGACATAGCGGCCCCCGCTTAGCCAATAGACCGGGAACATAACGAGCATCACCGGCGCCGCCCCATAGTAGGCATAATACTTCCCTTCGAAATAGGCGTGGTCCCAATGGACGCTGGCCCCGACTTTGTGCCACTCGGTCGGGGAATAAGGGTTATCGAGGGTGGCGAGCAAGGGATCGGCTTTGATGTCGAGGCTGACCCGGCCTTTCCGGAAGGCGTCGAAAAGCCGGAAATAAATATTGGTCAATTTGTCGTCGTTGAGGGTCGCTTGATCGATAGGGTATTTCAAGAAGAAATAATCGACGTTGGATAGGCTGATGGCGAGGAAGGCAAGCAAAGCGGCTAGCGTGACGGCGAAGGCCCCGACGTAAACCGAGCGGACCCGATTCCCTTGAAAGGCCCCATAATGACGGCAGATGGGGAAAGAGTAGAAAACAAAGGCGATTAAGGTGGCGAAGGCCCCGAACCGGACTAAGTTGAAATCGGCTTGGACCGAGCGGTTAAGGTAAATCCCACCAAGATGCAGACTCTCCTCTGGATGAGCCCGGGTGAGATCGGCCTCAACCTCGACTTTGATATAAGGCGAATCGCCGGATAAACCAAGGATGGAGGAATCCGCATCAGCCGGGTTGACCTGGAAGGTCCACTCATTGACGAATTCCTTCCCATCGTCGGAATAGGTCAGGTGAAGGTAATAGGTGGTATTGGGCGCATCAATGAACTCGAAGGCGATATTCTGATCCCAGCCCTCCAGCTTGGAGACGACGAAGTAATCGCCGTCCTCGACATAGAAACCGTCCTCGCTCTCTCCGAGTTCCCCGTGATAATCGATAGCCATCGCGACCTCTTCCCCTTGCCCAAGGGTCACCTCGCCTTTGCGATAGCTTTCGGCATGGAAGGCAAAAAGCTCCAGCAGCGACAATCCCAGTAGAGCCAGGGAAAGATAACGGGAACGCGCCCGTCCCTTCTCCCATCCTCGCTTCCTGATGAGCCGATGGGGCGAAAAGAGCATGACCAAGAGGGCAAGGACGAGATAGAAGAACGAATAGCCCCATAGGCTGATACGGGGGAAGAGGCAAAAAGAGAGGATGGTCGGGATAAGCCCAAGCCCCAAAACAATCAGATAATCGAGAAGAAAATTAAACCAATCCGCCTTCCCGTAAAAGAGCTGTTTCTTCCTATAACGCCAAATAGAACCAACCCCGGCACGCAGGAGGAAGGCCAGTAAGGGGATGGCGAACAGCAGGAGGAAAAGCATGCGAAAAGCATTATAGATGGCAGTAAAGCTAAAGGGAACGGAAAACCGGAGTCCGCCTTCTCCAATATTGGAGAAGAGGAGGGCACGCATTGGCCATTTACGGCGATTCGAAAAGTTAAAATCCTTGCAAAAAGCCTTTTATTTACTTGGATTTCAGTTCCTTTAGGGCCGATAGGCAGTCGCGGGCGAATTCATCCTGCTCATTCGAGATGGCCGCGGATAATAAGCAGGTCACCTCCAAAGCCTGAATGACCTCATCAAGAGGGGAATCGGGGCTCATTCGGAAGAGGTTTCTGATTTCCTTAACCGTCTTTTCAATTGATTGGGAATAGCTCATGACGGCAGTATAAACGCCAAGATGAGGGAGAAAACGAAAAGATGACGGCTATCCAAATGATTGCCCAGCTAGAGGAATGGCTTAAAATAAGGCGTGGCCACCCTACTGATATTCGATTCCTTCGGCGTCTTAGCCGGGGAGATCGCGCCCCGCTTCTTCCGAAACCATTTCGAGGAAGAGGAGGCGATGAAGCTTAAAAACCGTTACTTCCAGCCCGGCGATGCCGGAGTATATAGCTATGAGGAAATCCTTTCATTGATCGCCCAGGACTTTAAGATGGATCCAAGGCTCGTTGAAAGCGAATTCTGTTCTTACTACCGCCTTAACCTTCCATTGCTTGATTGGATCAGGGAACGGAAAGGAAAAGGGGATTACTTGTTCTGCCTGCTCAGCAATTGCTGCCGAGGCTTAATCGAGGAAGTCTATGCTTCGATCAAGCTGGAGGATTACTTCGATGAGATCATCTTCTCCTATCAAGAAAAAATGATTAAGCCCGATCCTGCTATCTACCGTCTGGCTTTAAAACGTTGCCGAGAAAAAGGAGGAATCGAGGAAGCCTATATGATCGATGATCAGCGAAACAATATCGAGGGAGCAAAGCGCGCGGGGCTCGAAGCCATCTTATTCACCGGGAACGAATCCGTCATCGCCAAATTCCGTTAACCCGGTTCGGCTGGCACCATTTGGATTATCGCCATTCCCATCAATAACAAGTTGGCGAAAAAACATCAACCATGGGCGCAGCGATCAATCAATAAATCAATCGATCTTCGTACCCATAGGCGAGCAGGTATTCGTTTAGCTGCCTTAAATCGTAAATCCTGTTTTCGATGCAATAACGGATAATAAGCGAAAACGTCGAGGAAGACGATAAAGTGTAAGAGGCCTTTTTCAGCAGCAATTTGCATTCATGGTTATTCAGCTGAAGGGCAAAGGCGATTTTTATAAGCACATTCAGGCTGGGTTTGGATTTGCCGGATATTATGCTTGAGTAAAGCTGCCGGCTGAGGTTGGCTTTTTGGTAAAGGGAGGGGGCATCGAGCCCGCTTCGGTCCATAAGGTAATACAAATAGGTGACCAGGTCGCAGGACCTCTCCTTATTTTGCCTATGGAATTCAATATATTGCTTTAAGTCCACGTCAGTACTTTATCACAATGTCAAACGCGATTTGACCTCTTTGCCAAGACAATCCACTATCATTGGGGGCGGAGGAAGAAACATGAGTCAGCTACTTGAGGACATCCGAACCTATTGCCGCCAAATAAATGAAAAAATCGATATAGCAAGCGACGAGCAATCCTTAGCCAAAGGGATCGCGAGATACGCGCACCGGAACCAAAAAAGAGAGAATGGAGAGCCGTATTGGCTCCATCCTTATCGATGCGCGGAGACATTTAGATCATTGCTGCGGGGACAAGATCCAGCCGTTGCCGAAAGCTGCGGGATCCCGGTCAAGGGGGTAGAATGCCTTTGCCTCCTTCACGATGTGGCCGAGGATACCCCTATTACCGCAAGCCAAATAAAAAGCCTATTCGCAGAAGCGGGATACCTCGATTATTTTCTCGCCTTTATCGAAACCCCATTGGATTTATTGACCCACCGAAAGGGCGAAAGATATCAAGAATACATCGATCGCTTAAAAGGCGACCCGCGGGCGAGTTTGGTCAAAATAATCGATATGCATAACAATCTCCTGGTTTTGACCTCGGGACGAAGGCTTGACTACTTTCAAAGCAAGATGAATGACTATTTGAGCTTTAGCTTCGCCCTATCCAAAGCCCAGGGATTCCATTTGGCCTTCGCCTCATTCAACGAAAAAGCGGAAAGGAGCCTACCTCGATGAATAAGGCTCCGCCTTTGGAAAAATCTATTGTCAAAACAGGCGTTGCCACCTATCATGGAAAATGCGCCATAAAGAGTGTAAGTAGGGACAAGCCCATTGACTTACCAGCAACTTACCTGCCTAGCAGGCAAAGTGCTAAAGCTTGGATGATGGCCGAAAGCGTATTCATCCCTCTTTATGGCCTAAGGAGGGATTTTTAATGGAATCAAACAACTTTTTATCGAGGCTCGGAATATATGGCTGGGATGATTTGGCCATTGTCGTCCTGGCCGCCTTATCCTTTGAAGAAACGATCTTGCTGAAAGGGGAAACCGGCACGGCTAAATCGTTAGTATTCGACAAAATAATGGATAAGCTGTGGATAAAAAAGCGAAAATACAACGCCTCGATGGTCAATTTAGACGACCTGATCGGAATACCGATGCCGAATTGGCGACGAACGAAAATCAACTATATCCAAGGAAACGCGTCGGTTTGGGACGCCGGGGCCATATTCATCGACGAGATAAACCGCTGCAAGCCGGAATTGCAAAACAAGCTTTTCCCGCTTATCTACGACAAGGAAATCCAAGGGGTCAAATTAAGGTCTTTGAGGTTTCGCTGGGCCGCGATGAATGAGGTCGAAGAAGGCGATGGCGATTATCTAGGGGCCGAGCCCCTCGATAAAGCCCTTGAGGACCGATTCGTCTATGCGATAAAGGTTCCGACCTATAGAGAGCTTTCGCTTGAGGATAGGCAATATGCGGTCAGCAAATCCTTGGAAGGAGTCGAATGGCAAAATCGAAATTGGGGCTCATATGCCGTTGAGCGCAAGAAAAAGAAATACTCGTTTCATAGTTGTTTCGACTACCACGTCGAGACCATTGCTAGATGCAAGCTAAAATTCCAATCCATTTGCGAAAAACTAAAGCCATTTGCCACCTCTTACGCTATGACGTTGGCGAGTTTCCTGCTCGAAGCCGACATCGAAATAAGCACCCGACGGGTCAATTACCTAGCGAAAACGATTTTAGAACTCTACGCTGCCGCAATGGCGATGGACGAAGATGGGGAGGAGACCACGTTTGAGACGGCGGCTAGGCTACAAGCTTACCATTGTTTTCCAGGGCTGCCGGGAGACATCAAACTAAGAGAAAAAATCGCCTCATTCGCGGTCGAGGCCGTGAAAAGCGTCCTCGCCAGGCAAGATAAGCAGATTCGTCGGTTTCTTTCCATAACCGACCCGGCGGAAAAGATAATCTACGCCATCGCAAAACGCGACAACCTAACGAGAACCGATATTTACCAAACGATCTTGCAAAACCTGAGTTTCGTCAATCGATATCAAAGGCGGGTCCTCTCCTACCTTGCTTATCGCGCCCTAAGAACTCGGCCAAATGCCACCTTAAATTTCTTTGAAGCCCTGAGGCCAGACCTCCAATTCTGCCTGCCGATCCAAAGCAAAATCTGCGGCGGGGGCTGCATTCCGCTGGGATATCGGGAAAGCCGGGAAATACTCAAATCGCTCAATCCGAAAACCGATTTTTCCAAAGCGGCCAACGATCTAATTAACTCCTTCTTTTTCGATGGAAAAGGGTTCGCCGTAGCCAACGACGTTTACTACGTCTTCGACTTGTTGAAAAAGTACTACCCCCAGGTTATAGGAGGCAATTGAATATGTGGCAGAATTGGATGACCGATAAAATGGATGATCTCGCTTACATCGATATAGGCGAGATCTCTGACTGCCTAGTCGTCGATCCGCGGGAATTGGCGAGACAGCTGAACACGGATCTTTCCGGATTGGCGGATGCCGGAAGGGAAGCCTATGATTCGATTTGGAGAAGCGAAAGCGCCCCAAGGGGATATTGCTTCGTTCGAAAGACCCTCGGTTTTTCTGACTTTGACGCTTTGCTCATCGAGAAGAATAAGCCGAAAATGAAAATGGCCGACCTCTATACCGGCTTATTCCTTCTAGGAAAGCTGATGGGCGATATCTACAGCCCGAAACGGGTTTTCTCAATTGAGAACTCCGCTGTTCGAAGCGTGTATTTCTTCGATGCCAAAGAGGTTTCGAAATGACCGAGGAAGAAGTCATAAGGGCGATTTACGGCCTCGATTACCCACCCGAAGTCCGTTCGGTCATCCACAGCTTAGAGGATATTGTCTTTACTTCGGAATGCCAAAGCTCAGCTTTGCTAATCAAAAAGCACCCGATCCTTTACTTGAACATGGAAGATATCGAAACCCATTGCAAAAGCAAAGAACATCTTTTCATGTTAGTGATGCACGAAGCGTACCACCTGCTTCTTGGGCATAAGCTGATGACGAAAGGCGTCTTGACGAAAATCGACAACATCTGCTTTGACGCGATGATAAACGCAAGGCTTTGTCGGGAATACCCGAAAAGAAAATACCGGTCGTTCTTCACCGGCCTTTATGAAGACTACCGCTTCCCGGAATTGCTGCTGCGACCAGTCGGCAAACGAACGCCGAAAAGATTTCGCGACATATTGCATCGTTTGTATTCGACCGACCAAATCAGTTACACGGAATTGCGCAAAATCGTCGAAGATGAGCTTAATAAGACGGACACCCCCAACAAAATTCATCGGGAAAAAGGCCAAGGAAAAGCGGAAAATCCCCCATCGAAGCAAGGGCCGGAAACCCCGATGGAAAAGACGGGAGAAACAAACAAAGAAGAAAAAGGAAAAAGCGAAGAGGCAAAGGACCACGATGCGTCTCGATCGAAACATAACGATGCGAAGCCTGGCTATAGCCTAACCGGTCACGATGACCAACTTTATCGTTTGGATGACAAAGAGCCGTTAAATATTAGCGAAGAAGCGTTTATCGAGATGTTCATCAAAAATTTCGCGGCAATTTCAAAACCAAAGGAACCGAAATGGAAATCCGGCTCGATCCAAACATATTCCTATTCCCCCGAGGATCGACGGGCCGCCGCCAAGCTCGCGCTTAGCAAAAGAAGCTTGCCGCTTTTCAACAAGGAAATCAGCTTCTATCGAAAAACCAAGCAAAGAGAGAAACGGACATTGGTTTATCTCGATGTTTCGGGAAGTAACGTTGATTACCTGAAACTGATATTTCCCACGCTTAATCGATTGTTTCAGGGTGGGGTTATTGCCCTTTATGCATTCTCGACGAAGATTAGGCGAATTACGAGCTACGAAGCAAAAACCGGTCAATTCCCGGTTGGCGGCGGGACGGATATAAACAAGGTTTTCAACCATTTTCATAACAATCCCCGTTTGCACAAGCTAAAAAAGCTCGTGATAGTATCCGATGGTTGTTTCGGGGAAATAAGCGAGGAAAACAAAACGCGGAATATCGAATCCAAGCTTCAAATCGGAATAATCCTTACCTCGTCGAAGGAAGAACCTCCGACCTTGGGAGTGCCTTATAAATCGAAAATGTATTTGGAGTTTTAGCCTCTGAGATCCAAGTCGACGAAAAGGTTGCCCACAACATAAATGGCGTTCTCGGATATAGACAAACCCTCATCTTCTCGCCTAATAGGATGGCAATGGTTGAGACAAAATACGGTTCTACGGGCTCTGATGGGGTCTGTGTGGTCCCGGACCACAGCCGATCCCGTAGCTTTCGGCCTTGATTGATAAAAGAAAACGGTTTTTCCTGCAATTGGAATCGGTTAAACATACCAAGGAGGAAAAACCAGATGGATTTTACCATTTTAGCAGGCTCGGCCAAGCGTCTGGCCGGGACGCCGAGCAGGACGGGGAGCCGGCAATACGAAAAAATCCGATGCTCGCGCACCGGATGGAATTTCGTTTGGCAGGGGCTGAAGGAATCGAACCCTCATTAAAGGTTTTGGAGACCTCTGTTCTACCATTGAACCAAGCCCCTATGTCGCCTGGCAGCCGTGGCTGCAGGCGGTATCTTAGCAAACTAGTTCAAAGAAATAAAGTTTTTCCTTAAAGCGAACGGGCGATCTTGTTGACCAAGCCCATGTCGACTTGACCATCGTAATTGGCTTTGAAGTGCTTCATGACCGAAGGAATCGACTTATCGCCGAGCTTGGCGATAATGCCCCGAATCTCCTCTTCGGATAGCATCTTCGGCAAGAAGACGGAGATAGCTTCCTTTTGCTTGGCGATTTTCTCGGCGTCTTCAAGCCGGTTGGCCTGAACATATCCTTCCCTTTCCTCATCGAGCTCTTTGCCGAACTTCATGATGAGGCGGATCACGTCGGCGTCCCCCACTTCCTTGTTGGAGCCGGAAGTCAGCAACGCCTGATAAGCCGAAATGACCATCGAATAGGCCGTCCGGGCGTTTTGGTCGTGGGCCTTCATGGCCGCGACATTGGCTTTGCGGATTTCGTCGATCAGCATAACGAACCTCCTTATACGGTTTCCTGGTGGAGCACGTCCTTCCCGACCCGAACGATGGCGTAGTACATCGGCATGATCTCAAGTCGCCCTAAGAACATCGAGAGGGACATGAACCAGAGGAGCCAATTATACGCCCAAAGCGGGTTCGACGCGCCATAGGCGAGGAAATCGACGACGGTATTCCCGGTTCCCGATAAGCCGGAAGCCACCAGATACAAAGAGTTTTCGGCGCTCATGTTGGGCACTAGGAGGGTGAAGAAGGTGATGAGGACCAAAGTAATCAGATATATAAGCAGATAGATGGAATTCTCTTTGTAAAGTTCCGGGGTGACCTCGACCGTCTTCCCAGCCCGGACAATGTTATGGGGGCGAACTTGGCGGGAGGGGGACAATTTGAACTTAATCGACCACCAAACCTGCTTTAAGGCAACCACGACCCGCAGCTGCTTCGAGGCCCCGGCCGTTGAGCCCGAGCCCCCGCCGATGACCATGGCCAATATCGACAAGGCGATGATGCCCGGTCCCAGTATGTTGATGCTCGGGGCATTGCCGAAGCCGGTCGTGGTCAAGCAGGATATGATCTGGAAGCCGGCGTAGCGGAAAGCGGTGAACCCGTCGATCCCCGCCCCATTATCGTATTGAAGGGTGCAGAAGAGGGTTCCGACCCCGATGGCCATGATCAGGAAAATGGCCATGAAACGGACTTCGCAGTCCCGGACGAAGTTCTTGACCTTCCCGGTGATGAGGTTGTAGATAAGCAGGAACGAGGTCGCGCCCAGCAGCATGATGATGCACATCGTGGTCTCGGCCCCGATATAGTTGTAGGTGAATAATCCATTGCCTGGATAAGCTTCGGTGAAATAGTAATAGAATCCGCTATAACGAGTGGCGAAACCCCCGGTCGCCATGGCGCAGGCGCTTTGGCAGATGGCCTCGAAGTAATCGACACCGAATAGCCAAAGGACGAACGAGCCGAGAAGAATGATCCCGCAGTAGATGGAGAAGGTGATCTTGGCCGTTTTCGCCAAGTTAGGGAGCAGCCGATCGTTATGCCCCTCGGCGAAGAAAAGCTTCAATCCGTAACGGTCGGAAATGGCGCTGGTGACGATGAGCACCAAGCCAACCCCGCCGAAGAATTGGGTCAGAGCCCGGTAGAAAAGGAAGACGTGGGCGCAGCTTTTGGCATAATACTCATCGGTTAATGGGACGTCGATGTCCGCTAAGAAATTGAGCTCCCGGGTAACCGAATAACCGGTGGCCGAGTAGCCGGAAACCGACTCGAAGACCGCTTCGGAGAAGCTCATGGTCAATTGGTTGGGGTCGGCTGGACCAGTCACTAAATAACGGGCGAGGAAGAAGGGCAAAGCCCCGATGAAAACGGTGAAAAGCCAAATCAGGACCAGCAATACCGAATCCTGATGCTTGCCTAGCCGCGACTTATTGTCCCTCTTCAAAAGGATCAGCCCCATCACGACCCCGATGACGACCGCCGCCCCGCCGGGAATTAAAAATGCCGGGTAGGCACCCCATTCGGTTGGATAAATGGCAATCATCAATAACGGCAAAAGGCAGATGACGCCGGCTAACCCGATGAAAATCGACAAATAGCCGATGATCAGCCGATAAGGGGCATTATTGCCGCGCGAAGAAAGCAAAGGGCTCATCCTTAGTCCTCCTGACGGATGAAGGCCATGACCTTTTTCTGATCTTGACTTCGGCAGATAACCATCAGTTTATCCTTCGGTTGGATATAGGTATCGCCCTTGGGGATGATGATATCAGGGAAACGCTCGATGCAGGCGATGGAGGCATAGGAAGGGAAATGGATATCCTTGAGCATCTTATTGGCCATTTTGAACTTGGATAGAACCACGGCCTCGATCATGACGATCTTCCCGTTTTCCAACGATAAGGTCTTGAAGAGGTCCTCGACGGAGGATTCGTTTTTGATCGATTGGCCCAGCAAGTAAGAGGAGGAGATGACCGAATCGATGCCAAGCGATTGATAAATCGCGACATTTTGCGGATTGGAGACGACGCAGACGCATTTCTTGGCATTGAAGACGGTTTTCGCCAAATAGCAAGAGGCGTAATTGTCGGTATCCGAGGAGGACAAAGCAATGAAGGCGTCGGCATCGTAGGCATTGGCCTCCTCCAAAGCATAACGCCGCCACGGGCTGCCGACGTAGACGGGGACTTTCTGGCGTTTGACGATTTTATTGGCCACATCTTTGGAACCGTTGATGACGACCAATTCGGTTCCTTTGCCTTTCAGCATCGAGATGATGTATTCGGCTTCGGCGCTACCGCCGGCGACGACGATCTTCATTTGTCTTCTCCTGGAATGGTCCCATCGCGGAGCAATGAGAAGCGGTCACGCGAGAGTTGGAACGGATAGATGGCTTTAACGTTGAGCCCTTGGATAAGCAATCCCTTATCCGGGTCGTCAAAGCGGACGTAAATATAGGGGATTTGGAATTTTTTGGCGCAAAGGTGGGCTAAAAAGAGGTTGACGTTGTCATTCCCGGTCGTGATGACCGCCTCCCGGGCCGAAGCGAGCCCCGCGTCGATCAAAGCATCGACGTCGGTGGCGTCCGCTACCTTGGAATAGCCGGAAAAAAGCTCATCGAGCCGGTCGAAGCTGGAATCATCGCTATCGATGATAATCACGTCATCGCCCGATTGGGAGGCGTAATTAGCGATGGAGGATCCGAGCCGCCCACAGCCGATGACGACAAGAGTGTTCTTCATACGGGGCGATTATACGCGTTAAAAGTTAAAAGACAACCCCGCCTACATCTTCCGATGAGGGGCGTTGAGGGCAAAGTCGGGAAGATTCACGTTTTCTGGGAGATTATCGATGATTTCAACCTTCGGATAAAGGGCGGTGATTTCGGCGTATTTGGCTTTGGTGTCCTTTTTCTTCAGCCCTTTAAACCCCAAGTCACGATACCTTTCCAAACACCAACGGACGTATTCCTTGGTGGCGGTGGTCATGAAATAACGGTCGCAACGGGCATTGAAGTAATCAAGGGTCGTCTCCGGCGTAAAATGCTCGGGGTCATAGGTCTTGGAGGCCGAAAGCATATCGCAGACGTATTCGGTGGCATAAACCCAGCTCATGGTATGGGCGATGACTCGACCCATGAAGAAATCGGTCCAATATTCCCAGTGGTGTTTGTTCCGCCTAGTATGGTGCTGACAAATATAAGAGAAACAATCGTTGGTCTTCCTTTCCTCGTAGACCGGGGAATGGTGACCGTTGAAGTTTCGGGCCGATATCCGAAATTCGGTCGGAGACAATTTGCTTAGGTCGTGCTTAAGGCAATGAAGGAAGATGCCGCAATGAAAGCCGTTCCGAATCACCTGATGCCGGTGCTTGGTGATGGTTTTCAAATGCCCTAACCACTTAATCATCGTTCACTCCCAAGATTGCTTCCAGCGCCATTCCGATATCCTCGTGGATAACGTAATCGCATTCTTTATCATAAGGGGTTGGTTCCGCGTTGATCATTATTTTCTTTCCGGAAAGCATGTATTCGGGGAAAGCGGCGACCGGATAGACCCGCATCGAGGTGCCGCCGATAATAAGCAAGTCGCAATAACGGATCTCGGTTAGGCAATCGTCGATCACCGCTTCGTCTAAAGGCTCCTCGTATAGAACGACATTCGGCTTAATGACGCCCCCGCATTCGCAACGGGGGATTCCCTGGTGGGGGATTTCCGAAAGCGAGTAAGTTCGCCCGCATTCTTGGCAATGGTAATGGCTGATCGAGCCATGGGGTTCGTAAACGATGTCCGACCCGGCCGCCTGATGCAAGCCATCGATGTTTTGGGTGATGATGGCGATTCTTTTCCTTTGCCCGAACCGCGCCAAAACCCGGTGGGCCTTATTTGGCTTAGCCGAATCATGGACCATCGTCTTCCAATAGAAATCGTAAAACTCCCGCGGATGGGAAAGGAAATAGGAATGGCTTAGCATCGTCTCATAGGCGACGCCATATTCGCTTTCGATATTGTAAATCCCCTGAGGGGAACGGAAATCCGGTATGCCGGAGGCGGTCGATACCCCAGCCCCGCCGATGAAAACGATCCGCCGGGCTTGGCGGACCGCTTCTTTTATTTCCTCAAGCTTCGTCTTCTCCATCGGAGCTGATCTTCGGCCTTACCCGCTCGATGGCCTCATCGGAAAGGAATTGGAAAGTGAGGATGTCGGCATAGTTTTTGGCGTTCTGCACTTCCTCTTCGCTTTCAAGCGTCCAAACGTTGACGATTCCGCCCTTCTTCCGATAGCCCATGACCTTGCGATTGGTCAGAAGGTCTTTGCCCGGGCAAAGGAATTCGAAGAACCCGCGGAGGTTGAGGATCGAGGGTCTGCCGCTGCTGACGAGCAAGCCGCGCATATAACCCGACTTCTTCAACGGGAACAAAGCCCGCGGATCGAAGGAGATGACGACGATGTTCTTTTTCTCCTTGATAAAGGAAAGCTCGTTAAGCAAGGCCTTGGCCAGCAATTTGGCGTTCCCTTTGTACGGCTTAAGCTCAACGACGATCGGCACCTGCTCGTTGGTTTGCGAGAGAACCTCGAGGAAACTCGGGACCTCTTCCCCATCAAGCAGCCGGTAATTCTTTTTCAGATAACCGAGGTCCATCTCCTCGATGATCCCCTCTTTCCCAGTGGTCCGTTTCAAATCGGAATCGTGGCTCACCACCAGGTGCCCGTCTTTGGAAAGATGGACGTCGAGTTCAAACGGCAGATTCTTTTCCTTGGCTTTGGCGAAGGCGCGCAACCCATTCTCGGTGGTATTGGCGTCGTGGAGTCCACGGTGACAAAGCAAAGTGAAGACCCGTGGATCGAATTGTTCCCTTGATGCTCTTTTCATAGCACACATATTACACCTTTGGTTGAACATGATAAGAGCGAGTTATCAACTTCGCTTTGTCGGCGATATCGGAAAATGGATAAAGGCGGAACCTAGAGGTGGCGAAAGCGTGATGACGGGAGTCAGCCATCGATAAAGCCCGGGAGAGCGTAGGGAAGCCGCCAACCCGGGAAGAAAGCAAGATGGCGGCGATAGAAGAGGGCAGGAGCAAGACGAACAAGGCCGGGGAAAGGCCAAAAGAGAAGACCAAAGCCAGAGGCAATAAGCCGTTGCCGGTCAAAAAGCCGAAGAAGGATAAAGCGAAGGCATAGACGAATAGGGTTTCATAGCCCTCCGCCAAGAAAGGGGACAAGCGGAGCAAGAAGGCCGCGAATAAAGCCCCGAACCCCAAACTGGGGATGATGTTGCCGCCGGAAAAATGAGAGGAAAAGGAAAATAAAGTAAAGGCGAAACGAATAAGAAGCAGCAAAAACAAAGCGGCGATCGAATAGTCCAAAAGCGATTCGCTCAATTCGAAATAGGCGGCCCCGGTGCCTAAGGCCTCCGGCATAAAGAAAGCCAGGGCAAAGCAAATCGCAACTCCGCAAAAAAGGGATAACTGATAGGAGACGCCGTTATCCTGCCATAAGGTTTTTCGCGCCAAAGAGCCAAGTTTTACGTAGATATAGGATAACGGCAACGTGATTAACGGCAAGAAAGCCATCCAAATGACGTTGGCTAGACTGGCGAAGCCGAATTGCTGCAACGACAGGCTGTAATCATGGAAAACGAAGCAGCGCCACCATTCAAGGCCGAAGTCCTCCCGATAGGCTAAATAACGGAACCCACTGTAAAGAAGATGGGTAAGGATGACCGTGAGGCAGCTGGAAACAACCACCCGCCACTCCCCTTTTCGGCGTTGACGGAAAAAGGCAAAGGCAAAGGAATTCGCCAAACCGGCCAAAGGGTTATGGAAAGCCAATGAGAAGCCAATGGCCCCGCCGATGCGAACCCCTTCCTTCGACATGGCGGAGCTTTTATGCAATTTGGAAAACACCGCCCCGAAAACCAAGCTGGTCATGAAAACCGAAGGAGCCTCGGCCCCTAAGGCCAATCCAGCGGCGAAGGAGCATAGGCAGCAAAGGAAAATAAGGACGATATCCTTAACATATTCAACGTGGAGCCCAATCCCAACAAAAGTCGATAAGACCTCGTTCGATTCGTTTCGATCGCGCAGCAGCAAAATGGCCGAAAGCTGAAAATGGCCAAGCAAGAATAAGATAAGCAGGAACAGCAACGCCGAATCCCAAGAAACGAAATGATCGAAGGAATAGAAAAGGGCGACTTTCCGCATCAGGTAATGGAATGGGAAAACGACGGCGACCGCGATAACTCCCGCCAATAGGCTCCGCCAGAATAAAGGGGCAAATTCGATTTGGTCCGTTTTCATGGTCCGGCGCGAAATTATAGATGGTAAATCGGCAATGTCAAAATATGGCTTTCATTTGCCATTGGCTATATATTTATAGCCATGCGAAACATCAACGCCTCCTCAATACTCGAGGCCATCGGCCATACCCCCCTAGTCCGGCTAGAAAACATCGAGAGGGAATACGGCTTGCCCTATTCCCTTTACGCGAAGCTCGAACGTTTCAATCCAAGCGGTTCCATCAAAGACCGGACGGCTTATTACCTAATCAAGGAAGCCAAACGCAAACGAGATTTGCCTGAAGGGGGATTGGTGATCGAACCGACCTCCGGCAACACCGGCATCGGCTTAGCCATGGTCTGCGCCGTCTTGGGCCACCCCCTCCACATCTACATGCCTTCCTCCGCCTCGAAGGAACGAATCCAAATGATGGAGGCTTATGGGGCCAAGGTCATCCTGACCCCCGGCCAAGAAGGGATGAAAGGGGCAGTTGAGGCGGCGAAGAAGGAATTGGCTTCCACTCCAGGCTCTTTCTTAGCCGGCCAATTCGACAATCCCGACAACGCCCTTGCCCATTACGAGACGACCGGGCCGGAGATCGTAGAGCAATTAGACGGAAAGATCGATGCCCTAATCGCCAGCATCGGCACCGGCGGGACCATCACCGGCATCGCCCGTTATTTCAAGGAAAAGGCCATCATCGCCAAGATCATCGGCGTCGAGCCAACCGAATCGCCTTTATTGTCCAAAGGCTATGCCGGCCCCCATCTTATCCAAGGAATCGGAGCCAATTTCATCCCGAAGGTATTAGACCGCTCCTTACTCGACGAAGTCATCGACATCGCTTCCGCCGATGCCTATGAAGGAACGCGGATCCTTGCCAAAAAGGAAGGCATATTAGCCGGCATTTCCTCGGGATCGGCTTTAATGGCCGCGCTTAAATCCGACTTAAAAGGCAACGTCGTCATCATCTTACCCGACAACGGGGAACGCTACTTATCGGTAAAAGGATTATATGAATAAATACCTAGAGCAAATCAAAGCCCTCAACAAACCCAGCAATACCCCACGGAGCACCGGGATATGTTCCTTGCGCATTTCCGCTTTCTTCGAGCAGATGAAGGAATTGCTTTTCTATTCCTGGATTCACTCGACCCTCAACGAGGAAAGGATGAACACCTTGCTCCACGAGGCCGAGACCAATTTCAACGCGGCGTTGAAAGACTATAAAGATTGCCCCTATTCCTTTGATAACCTGGTTGAATTTCTGCCAAATCTAAAGGAGATGCTGCTGCTGGATATCGATGCCATCTACGAAGGGGATCCGGCTTGCGAATCGAAAGAGGAAGTGGTTTTGACCTATCCAGGCTTCTTCGCCATCGCCGCCTACCGATTCGCCCACGAACTGTATATAAACGGCCTGAAATACCCCGCTCGGGCTTTAGCCGAATACGCCCATTCCAAAACCGGGATCGACATCAATCCGGGAGCCAAGATCGGAAAATCGTTTTTCATCGACCACGGGACCGGAATCGTCATCGGCGAAACCTGCGAGATCGGCGATAACGTCAAACTTTACCAAGGGGTAACCCTCGGCGCCTTATCCCTAAGGAAAGGGAGGCAGCTTAAGAACGAGAAACGCCATCCGACCATCGAGGATCGGGTCACCATCTACTCCGGGGCCTCGATATTCGGCGGCTTGACCGTCATCGGCCACGATTCGACGATCGGATCAAACGCCTTCATCACCGAATCGATCCCGCCCAATAGCCTCGTCCGGGTCAAACCATACGATCTTGAAATCGCCAAGCATTAAGAAAAGCCAGCCCCATCGCGAGGCTGGCTCAATTTTTGATTTACTCAGTCTTCGGTCGAAGTCCTCGAACCGATCAAATGCTCGTCCATATGCTCGAAGATCTCTTTGACGGTCAAGGGTTTCCGCCCGACCAATTTCTCGAAATCATCGGTGAAGGTCGACATCTGACCTAGGCGAACCGCCCGGCCGAAAGTTACCATCCCGTCGCTGCAGAACGGGAAGTTCGTGGCGGTCTGCGCCCACATCTGCTCGGTGGTCCGGGGGACGCCGATCGAATCGAAGAAGGCGTACTGCTCCTCGTCGTTGATCTCGACGTATTTGACCTTATGGCCGGTGACCTGATTGGCGATCTCGATGAATTCGCCGATGGTCAAAGGCTCGGCCCCATTGACGTCGACCACCCGATCGGCCCAATCGCTCATCGCGGCATAGGCGGCGGCGATGGCGCAGTCGTCACGCGAGATGTAGGCCATCTTGCCCTGCCCCATGTTGTTGGCCAAAACGTTATCCGTGTTGGTGTAGGCGTTGATGTAATAGGAAACCATCGCCTCGGCATATTGGGAATCACGCATGAACAGGTAATGGAGCCCGCTTTCCTTGATATAAGCTTCGGTATAGACGTGGTCGTTGACCTCGTAGGTATCGATGTCTTTTTCCCCGGCCCCGACGATGGAAGTGTAGACCAGTCGGTTGACGCCGGCGGCTTTGGCGGCATCGATCGCGGCCTTTTGGACTTTGCGGCGGCGCGGTCCGACGAAAGGCATCGAGATGAGGATCATGGTGTCGGCTCCTTCGAAAGCCTTTGCCAAGGTATCGGGGTTGTTGAAATCCGCCACCCGGGTATCGACTCCTAAGCCTTTGAAAGGCTGAAGCCCCTTTTCGGTCGGGGCGGTGAAGATAAGAAGGGAATGGTCGTAGTTGGCTAACAAAGTCTCAGCGCATTTACGGCCGAAATTCCCATTGACTCCGTTTAGAAGAATGGTTTTATTCGACATGTAGACGTTGCTCCTTACGGAAGAATTTTAAGACAGACGGAGGGGAAAATGAATATTCCGTCAGCTCTGTTTGCGGCGAATCGCGACGCAAAGAACGATTGCCCCGATAAGGGCAATGGCGAAAGCGGTTAAGAATAACCCGGGTCCCGAGGCGAAAGGATCAACCGTCCGGCTTCCGTAGATTCCTTCGATGCCGCGATTAAGAAAATCGGGGTATTGGGCCGTCCCGTACTTTCGGATTATGTAGTCATAACGCTCGACGGCCAACCCGATCGCCCCATCTTGATAATCGGCTGATTGCAGGATCGATAAAGAAGCTAACGATAAACCTTCTGCTTGAGCGGCCATCTCATCCCAAGCTGATACCGAAGGCGGGGTCACCCCGTTGTCGCATTGAATCGAAGAGAGAAAAGAGGCGGCGAAAGATTTGGCCGAGGCCACGTTCTCATCCTCGCTTAGCTTGTAGATGGTGATCGGTTGTTGGCCCGGATCTTTACCTCCCTGGGTGTTGTAGTAACGGAAACGCATTTGATTGCTCGCGGAGTTAAAGCGGAGAACGGCACCGGCGGAGGAAACGATTCCCACCCCGCCGTATTCCGTCGAAAATTTATTGGTCGCCGAGGGCTGAGCCAATGAGCATTTCAGTGTATTGTCGTTATTGGAGGTCGCGTAAATGTGATAGCCTCCCGGAGTGAGGATGTCGAATCCCTCGTCGCGAGCTTTGAACTCCAGTTCGCAATTGGCGGCATCGCCGATGACGTAATCGCCTTCAAGTTCGATTTCCACCGTATTGAAAGTTTTGTCCATTTCATCGCCAATCAAACTCGAATCCAAGGCGAGATTGCCGTAGGCGATGATGTATTTTCCGTCAATATCCTCGGGTATTGCGGCCAATTTTCTATAACGCCCTTCAATCGAGGCGGGATTGACGGAGATTTTGGTCGAGGCGCTATATTCCCGTCCCTCAATCCTCGCCAAGCTAGTAATGACCGCTTCCCCAACGCCAAGACCGGTAACCACGCCCGTGGAGGAAACCGAGGCGATTGATTCATCGGAAGAGATGTATTCGAGCACAGCGTCCCCGCCATAGACTTTGGCCCCGAGTTGTTTGCTCTCGCCAATAGTTAAGCTAAAGGATGCGGGGGCCTGGACGGAAGGCTCAACCTCCGCTCCCCAAATGCTCTCCGCGTATTCCGGATGATCGATGAAGGGATTCCGATTGCCTTGATATTGAGCGACCGCCTCATTCCGCGCCATCTCATACTCGGAGACGGGATCTAACTCATGCCAGGAAAGCAATAAGCCGATGGCCTCTTCTTCCGATCCATAGATGACATCGGAAAAATCCAACTTCCCGAACTTAACTTGGCGGTTATCGCCATTCGTCGTCCCGCCGACGTGCTCGTAGGAGTTGTAATGGGTATAGACATAGAAGATGATCCGAGCCACGTCGCCTTTGGAGTCGTCGATCGGCTCAAATACCTCCTGTCCTCTGGCATAACCGCCTAGAGCGACGGGCTGGTTGTTGGCGTCTTCATAGTATTTTTCGTTCGCGGAAGTGTGCTCGACCTCTCCGTACTTGGCGTTGTTGCGTGCGCTATTGAGCCCCGACTCGACCGGACGAATATGATGGAGATCGGAGCCGCCATAGGATTCGCCCCATAATCCATTCGAAAGCGATTGGCACCAGACATGCTCCCGATTCCAAGTCCCTTGCTTCCCTTCACCCCAGGATTTCGCGATGGTCGTCTGGGAATAAAACTCCAAGACGTTCCCCGCAAAGTCGGAATCGGTTTCGACGATATAAGTCGGGTTTTTGCAATCGTCATAACTAGTATAGGTCTCGTGGGTGCTGACCAACAAATCATGAAGCTCACCCAATAGGGAAATTCCCCCGCTATCTCCAATCCCGGAATAGTAGGTGACCGGATCGGGATGATAATCCCCGACGGCGGCGGAAACCGAAACGGGCTCAACGGCTAATCCAAAGAGCAAAGGCAAGGAGAATAGGAGGCCCAGGCGCTTTTTCATACGCTTTTTTATATCATGAGATCAGCCTTTTGGAAAGCGAAGAAACGGATGGCTGACCATCCCGGCTAGGCAAGCCCGTCTTCCGCAACAAAATAAGCGTTTAGCCTGACCTTTATACTGCCTAAATCCCAGAGACCCGGCCTGTCGTCAGGCGAGAACCTCGCCGAGATACTGAGGGGCGGGGACGGGTTCATAGTAGGGAAGAGCATCGGGGACAGGGACCTGGCCTGGGCCGAGGCCCGGAGCGAATGGAGGGATTGGCCGGACGAATGCGCCAACGCCCGCCTCGAGGTCCAGACCCTTTCCGCGATAAAGAAGCTGTTCAGGGGTTACTGATTTTATAACACGCGCACAAAGCGCATAAAAAACGGCAAGATGCCGACGGCGTCTTGCCTTTTTCGTTCTCATCGTCGATTTTGCTGCGAAAGTCCGGTAATTTGGGTTAAAAAATAGAAACAATATTGATAAATCACATATTGGTTCACGGTTGTACCATCATAAGTTACAAAAGAGGAAGGTAAAACGATATCAGTTTCTAAACCTACATAGCCAATTAAATGAGAGCGTGCGGAATCTTGCGTAAACGATTCCCGTAAGACGTTATTTTGATTTGTAGCTTGTTATCAATGAAGATTGCTTCGGTGCTTCCACCCATACGCTCAATCAGCAACTTAGCAATGAATAATCCAAGCAAGCTAATTCTCATTCCTGTGTCTGTTATCCTGTGACCGCCGGACAGTCTGCTGCCGTCAGCCAACGAAGATTATATTAAAGAAACAGGGATGTTTTTTACCCATTCGCCTGTGGCGGTCACTTCATAATCATCTCTTTGTCAGACGGCAGCGGTTTCAGTGGCGCGGATGGCAGCGTCTGATACCAGTATGCGCAGGAAGTATAGTCATCGTATCGCGGCCCGGTCCATCCCAGATTGTCCAGCGTCATGCGGAATTTGGTC
>CASFQA010000008.1 GCA_949296775.1 uncultured bacterium
TTCTTAAAGATTCAAGAGTAGGGAGTTTTCCATTATTTCCTTTGAGTCTTGATTCACCTTCTTTATAAGCAAGTTTGATAGCTTCTTTAATAGCATTAACGGTTTGTTCATCATCTTTTGGAATGATTAAGCATAAACTATATTTAGCATTGGCCTCATTTCCATTTGGATCATAAGGCTTAAATACATGAACGAATGACCATCTTGTATTTGGTCCCGTTACTACTTTTGTTGATTGATTATTCATAAATTATTTTTCCTCCTTGAATACATCAAAATCAGTATTCGCTAGGTTTAGCTCTTCTCTTTTGTCACTTCTTAAAACAAGCGTCGGTTTGCCATGCGGCTTATTGACGTATTGTTCCAGAAGTGATTTGAATTTGGCTTTGCCTAGCTCTTTTTCTATATCGGTGATCGAACGAAGTTTAGTGTCATAAGGATTGACGTTGTTTTCCTTTAAGACGTTTATGACGCTTCCTTCATCCGTGAACTTTCTGGTGCTTCTACCCTCAACGAGCTTGAAGTTGACCCACTTCTTACCATCAAGAGCCTTAGCGACAGCAAAGTCCTTGATGTCATTTAGATATGAAGATATCTCATCTGCCTTAAGCAAGACTTCTTCGATCTCAATGTCGCTAAGCAAATTAGGGTTCCTGAATTCTTTATTTAAGATATCAAGGGCCACCTTGCTTCTTTCCTTGCAGATTGCCCTAGCCTTGCAAAACCTGCACCAAGGACCGCTTCTGAATATCCCTTCGCCTTTGTCAGCAAGCTCGGCAGCTGGTTTTAGTACCTCTTCACCCCACTTAAGCAAATCGGCTTTGGTGGTTTCCCAAGTCGAGACGTTGCCGATTCTAGGTTGATAGATGGTTAGGATTATCTTCTCGAAATCATATAGGCATTCGAGTTCTTGGATTGCCCCTAAAGCATAGATTTTAAGCTGCGAATTTTCGGTGGCATCGACCTTGACCCCAAGCCCATACTTGAAGTCAATGATGTGAAGCGTCTTGTTCGTGGCGGCTAAGAAGTCGATGGTTCCGAATCCACCACCTACCCACTTGTCGTATGAAACTTGGTGTTCAACCATGACGTATGGAGCGTTTCCGCCATCCTCTTCTTTTAAGGCTTCAATTTGCTCCAAGGCGAACGAAACATAGGAATCGGTATATTCGTCCATTTCCTTATTGAAGATGGTAAGTTCTGGATACTCTAAGTTGATACCGATAGCCCTATTGAGTTTGTATTCCGCTAGGGCGTGCGCATTGCTTCCTTCTTCTGCATAGACCGAAGTCATATCTTCCATATCTTCAGTAAGCCTTGCGCTAGGCGGGCAATTGATCCACCTTTCAGAGGAACTTCCGCCTAATAGACAATGCAGTTTTTTATCTTCCATTGGCGATGTCCCTCACACGGCTCAAGACTTCTTCATAGTGCTTTGGATCAAGTTCTGACAACTTATTGGCCCCAAAGCCGGTAATGATGTCTCTAATATCACTAGTGAAGCCTTTTCTAGCAAAAGATGTAAGTTCTGCACGGATTTCATCTAAAGTGATTGCGTTTTTCTCTTCCTTTTTCTCATTGAAATTAAGAAGATTTAAGGCTTCATCAATCTTGTTTTTGGCTTCTTCAAGAAGCTCGCTAATCTTTTGATTCATTTTTCTTTACCTCTTTTTCTTCTTCGTATGCGTCGCGGATAAGTTCTTCATCGCGCCAAGCTTTCCAGTCCTCTTCTTCGCTTGCATAGGAAGGCTTGCATTTAAAATCGTTCATCGTTTGTTACCTCCGCATTTACAGCCACCTGAGCAAGAACCAGAACAACCTTTGTTTTCGTTCTTTTTGTTTTTCTTGATAGCGACATCGACAACGACATCTTCAAGGTTCAATGAGAAGCGAAGTGATTTAGGTTTAGGTTCAGTCCCGAAAATGGCATTGAGTAATTTTTCTTGTTTGCTTTCTTCCATATGTTTCCTCCTATCAATTAGTGAAGGTTCTAGATGCCCACCGGTTGTTGAATTCGAGCATCTACCGCCTTCATAACCTAAGGAGGTTTTGGATAGTGGTCGTCAACCAAAACTAATGTGTATTTATGAATTGATTGAGTTCCAATATCCTTGGAGTTTTGCTCTCAAGTGCTCCTTTGCCTTTTCCCACTTCTTATGAGCGGCTTGCTTGGATATTCCTAAAGCACGGCCTATCTCACTAAAAGAACAGGAATCAGCGAACATTCGAGCTACGACTTTCAGGTCTTCTGATGGCAAGGAGTCGATGGCTTCTTGCACCTTCTCTTCCTTTTCCATTCGTTCAGCATATTGAATTGGGGTTTCATCACTTGATGCAACTTCAATCCCGGCCTCTGCCAATTGTTCGATTGAGACCTTGTTCGGTTTCTTCGACCAAAAATAAGAGCATTTGAAGCAATCCTTCTTGCACTTGATCTCAAAGCCACGTGAGCCAATGATCGTGCAATGATATTGCATCCTCTCGTAGTAATGGAGTCTCTCTTCGAATCGCTTCTCTTCGAGCATCCACTCTTCGAGGGTTGTCGGTGTTCTTTCGTCTCTACCGCCAAAAGAGGTATTGTGGCTTGTGCCACGATTGTTGAATTTTGTAGACAATTTGTTGTTCCAAGTATCGGAGCAACATCACCGTTAAGTTTTCTCGTCTACATTCCTCTCTCCGCCCGAACGGTTATCTAGAATCGAGGCGGAATTGTTAAGCTACGTCTAGCTTATGGTTAAAGTATAAATCGGGATTTTTTTATATTCTTTGGTACAACTTGGGTCATTCTTTGGTATCTTTTTGGGTATATAAAAATAAGTCCAAAAATGCGCTGTTTTTCGAATAAATACAGGCATTTAAAGACTTGAAAACACACTTATGTTATAATAGAAAACAGGAATTTATATAAACTTGCTTGACAAGTAAATTTGAATTGAAAGAAGGAATACAATGTACAGATTCCGATTCGGTAATCTCTTTACGCTACTAGATGAAATCAAACTGAAAAAATCTGGAAGGCTTGGCAGTCAAGTCAAACTTTATGCTGCACTCGTGAATCCCAATGATGATAGCGGTGTTTCTATAGACTCTGGAGACGTCGGCAAACTTGCTAAAGGTCAATTTAATCCAAGTGGCTATGTTCAGGAAATAATAAATAATCTATCAGTAAATGAATTGACTCAAAACTACTTATCAAATCTAATTCCTGCACTAAACCAAGCCATGTTAAAACCTCTTATTTTGGCTATCAAAAGCATTCTGGAATCCGATGCAACTATTTCACCTACACAAACATTTGCTGTGGACGATTGCAGAAAAGAATCGATAATAAACGACAATGTTATATTCCTAGCTAGATTGCTTGCATGTCTAGTCAAGGAGACGATAGGCCAACCAAATGATAAATACGAAGGCGAAGAACTTCTTCCTAAGAAATATGTTGAAACATTTATCGATGACAACAGGATAGACAAAATAAAAATAGTAAATAAAGAGGAGGATGTTTCTACTCCACTCGAAAAGACATTATTTACAAACACATTTAGCAGAATCTTTGAAGAAGTAAATCCAAATGGCTACTCACTTAACATCAGTAACACTAATAGATTCAAAGTTTTTGTGTTGGACATTTATAAAAAAGAAGGGTTCGAGACACAGCATCTTAGCGATTTCATAATAGAAAACATCGGTGCATATGTTCGCTCACGAAACTACGTCGCTAACTCTAAAGAGGAAGGAAATCCTTTTACTTTAGGCCATTATGCCATAAGAGAAATGAGAGCTAGGATAAAAGACAAAACCGAAGCCTTTTCACATGTAATGACTTATACATTTATGGAGTCGGCGCTCCATGCTCCTAAGATATTCTCAGCCTATGAATTAGAACATAAATTATCTGGAGATAAAATATCAAAAATATCTGGTATTTATTTGTTACCTTATGGAAGCGTGGAAGGTTATGCCAACCAGCTTGTTTTCGGATCTTCAAACGTTAATAACTCCATAACTACTGCTATTGATAATGTTTTAGAAATAACTGCATATATTGACAAAAACGAATCCGAAATGAGAAGACATATCCATAACAATATCTTTCATTATGGCAATAGCTTTAACGAAGATACCAAAGCCTATCTAAAAAGTGTTCTAATTCCAGATAGAAATGCATCGGTCCCTAAAATTAATTCGTTTGGCATTTTCTTTTCCTATTCTATAGATCTTTCCTCAATAGAAACAAACAATAAATATCAAATCAAAAAGGAAGTATGCGAATTGATAAACAAGGAAATTGAGCAGGCTATTCCCTATATAGAAAGCAAAATCAAATCTATGGGACTAGACACTTATCCTTTCTATTTCTTCGTACTTCCACTTGCTGACGCCGAAAGGGCCTCGTCCGAAATAATGGACGAAGTATTAAGGTGATTTAAATGGCGACAACAAGACAAAAAAGTTTCTTTGAGGATTTATTCGATGACCTTTCAAAGAATGATTATTTATTAGAACTATATGATGAGTTATTACGAAATTACACCCGTTATATTTTCGGACGAACAATTGAGAAATTAGAAGACAAAAAAATCAAAGATTTATTGAGATTTGCAGAGATTTTATCCAATTCAATGGATGGAAACCATAAAATTTGGGCTCAGCAGATAGTAGCATTATTGGATAAATTAAATCCCAAAAATAACGAAATAGAAGATACCAAACGATATGTCTTGCTTTCATGCACGAATTTCAAAGGTCTAGGCAACGAGCTAACTCCTACCGGTGATTTTTTAGATGATGTCTCTAACGAAATAATCATGGATTCGCTAAAAATTCCTAATACCGAAAACGATCACTTCTTTTCAGAGCAAAAGGAAATCTACGACTCATTTCAAAAAGAAAGCTGCTCTTATTCTGCTCCTACTTCCATGGGCAAGTCTTTTGTCATGCGCATCTTCATCAAAGACCAAATCAAAAAAGGCTCCAATAAGAACTATGCGATTATAGTCCCTACTAAAGCCTTAATCAGCGAGGTCAAAAAATCGATTATTGAAGATATGGCAAGCGACCTTACTGAGCATGATTATCGAATAATAACAGCAGTTGGTGATTTGGCATTGACCATCCCTCATAAATTCATATACGTAATGACGCCTGAGAGAATGCTATATCTAATAAACACCAAACCAGATCTTAAAATTGATTATCTTTTCATTGATGAAGCACACAAACTCTCTTCCAAAGATACAAGAAGTCCGCTTTATTACGACTTATTAGATAAAATCTCATCTCGTGAGCAACTTCCCTATATTTTCTTTTCCTCACCAAACATTCCTAATCCAGAGATTTATTTGAAGCTTATCAAAAACGCAAATTTAGAAAACAAGATCCATGTTTCCTTCTCTCCGGTTAGTCAGATCAAATATCTTATTGATTTGAAAAACGGCGGTTTAATAAGAGTTTTCAATGATTTTTCTAAGGAATTTATTCAAATAGGAAACCGAAGCTCAGCCATTAACCTGAACTCCATTATCGATGAAGTAGGCAAAAATAAGCAAAACCTAATCTATTGCTCTTCAATTGATAAGACGATGAAGGCAGCAAAAAACTATGCTCAAAACCTACCTGACAAAACCAATCCTGAACTGGATAAATTGTCCAAAGATATAGCAACTGAAATACATAAGGATTATTTCCTAGTGAAGATAATCAAAAAGGGTGTCGCATTTCACGTTGGATACTTGCCTGCTAACATCCGTTCACAAATAGAAAAATTATATAAAGACGGAGTCATTAATCATTTGTTCTGCACTTCCACTTTAATCGAAGGTGTCAACCTACCTGCTGATAATCTATTTATAACTAGTTATAAAGCTGGTACTTCTAGCTTTGATGAGGTTTCATTTAGAAATCTGATAGGTCGTGTCGGAAGAATCAAGTTCAACTTATTTGGAAATGTGTTTTTGATAACCCTTCGAGATGAAGCTGATAAAGATAAATCGCCAGAAAAATATTCAGAATTGCTAAAGACCGAAATACCTGAACAACAACTGTCGGCTGATGAAGTTCTTAGGCCAATAGATAAGCAAAGAATCGTAAAAGCGTTGGTTCACGAAGATTATGAAATCCTGTCTAAGCCTGATGACACGACTGCAAATAAATTCGAGATAATGCGAAAATTCCAGCTTATTCTCAAAAACGATATTCAAAGTGGCAACACATCTGCTGTAAGCGAATCTTTTAAAAACGAACTCTCGCCTGAGGAATTAAATGCAATTAAGTCAATAGATAAACCTGATAACAAAAGCATTGATATATCACCAGATCAATATAGGAATTTAAGAGACTATATCAGCGATGGAAATTCCTACCCTGCTACTCATTTTAGCTATAACGAAATAGTCCATTTTTTAGAAAAACTTTCAGATATCTTCAAGTGGAGAGTTTACGAAAAGAAAACACTAGGAAACTGGGACTGGAATAAATATAGGCTTACTCACATCAAGTATTACGCGACTTTATTACTTCATTGGATGCAAGGAGATAATCTAGCTTATATCATTAGAAGTGCCATTGAGTATAAAGAAAAACATAATGATACTGGAGTTTGGTTAAATAGTCATAAAATCGAGGAATACTATAATCCATACGATGAACAGCATAAAAACTACGTCATAGCCGATACTTTGAACTCACTAGATAAGGTTATTCTTTTTAAGATTTCAAATTACTTCAGGGAATTCTCTACTGAGTATAAGAAAGTTAATAACATCGACGGAAGATTCCCTAACGATTGGTACGAATATGTCGAGTACGGAACAAACGACGATATTATCATCACGCTCCAACAATGTGGATTTGAAAGAGAACAAGCCCAATATATAAAATCACACGGTTATCTTGATCTAAATACTCCTTCTTCTGTTGCTACTTTCACAATCAAAAAAGAAGAAATATTGAAATCAAGAGATGAAGATGTGGTTAATCAAGCTAAAGAAGCACTTATCAATGTGCCTGAGCTATTTAAAGAAACTTTCTATTGTAATAATTGATAAATTGTTTCAATGCTTATAAATTAATTTTAGTAAATCATCAAAAACTAGAAGTTGATTTGCTTTAATAACAACTCCCAAGTGATTAGGTATAAAAGAATCATCTGAAAGTTTATAGGTGCTCGTTTCTATCTTTTCCACTTTTATTTCGTTGCCTATAAAGTGTTTATATGTGCTTGATATAATTCCTAAAAATTTAAATCTTCTACCTAATGATAAAGAATTTTTACCATTTTGAAACAAACCGTTG
Source organism: uncultured bacterium (assembly GCA_949296775.1). Taxonomy (GTDB): domain Bacteria; phylum Bacillota_I; class Bacilli_A; order RFN20; family CAG-826; genus Alloenteromonas. Next base: position 7,294 of record CASFQA010000008.1, read on the forward strand.
CTATATAAATAAACGGGTGAACCACTAGAGCCACCATACACTGACGCATCGATTAAAAACAAAGGTTTTCCTTCAAAATTATACTTCACTGATGTTGCTGTGAGTCCTTTTCTTACAATCGGTTTATTATTAACTTTGTCATAAATCCAATCAGGATATCCAACAAAAATTACATCTTCGATATCAGATATGAAGCTATAGTCAGTTTCGCTTATTATTAAATCACGTGACAATCCTTTGAAAAATACATTTGTTCCTTGCATTTTAAGAGTATTAAGTAGTTTCCCAATAGGCAATACGCAAAGATCGATATCAGAATTTGGGTGCATAATCCACTGCGATTCAAAATTATCAATTTTACTTACAATATGTTCGCCAATCAGTGATTCACCGGAAATGGCGTTTTTAACAACATGCTTATTTGTAACAATAGCAGGTATACATGTTTTATTTTGAGAATCAGTACAAAAATTAAAGAAAAATCCTGTACCACTTCCTTTAAATTGGTCAGATATCTTAGTTTCTATTCTTATAGTCGTGTTTAAAATTTCTTCATCTAAAGTCATATTATTCTATCATCCCCAGTTCTTTCATCTTCTCTTCTCGCATCTCGCCTAAAGTCTTTTTATTATCAACCAACCTCATGAGAGCATAAATTTGAATGGCTTTGCAGCCGAAGACATTAGCAGACATCGTTTCCCCTTTGTATTCGACGTATTTTCCATCAAGTATTGTTGCTACTTCATCTGGGTGAGAAATAACACAAATCTTATCACCTGGTTTAACTAATCCTTGTTCGATCATCCAATCCAACTTAGGAAGCTTAGTTTGAGTTCTTTTCGTTCTTATTTCTTCTGCTTCTTCTTCGTCTCTAATTTGTTTTGCGGATGGTTCAACCAAAACTAGATGATCTTCTAATCCGTTTATCTGAGCAATGGTTTCAAGAATAGAATAAGCATCAGCAGGTGTCATATTATAAAATTCACGTTTTCTTGTCTTACCATCAAACTCCTCAATACTTCTAAGATTAGGATTAAGCTTATCGATCATTTGATGCAGCTTCATGTCAGTGAGTCTTTTTGGAACTTCATAATAAGCATAAAGCCTAAAAGCAAAAGGAATACATTCACTCCTATTGAGTTCCTTTAGTCTTTTATTTACATCGTCTGCATATCCTATCTTCACATAGTCTGGGAACGATGGGTTGGTAAGTATGTAAATTACGCCTTGTGATTTAGTTTCCATTTATTTATTTTCCTCTGCTTCATTAAAACCATCTATTGAACTTAAAGAATTTAAGAAATCTTCTATATTATCTACGATTACAAAATTAAACTTTTTATCGGAATTTATCTTCTGCATGTTTTCCAAATGTTTATTAAAATATGAAGATGTATTCTCGTCATTATCAACTAAAATTGCATGGCGACCTTCCTCTATGCAAACTCTACCAGTAGTTCCACTTCCAGCAAAAAAATCTAAAACTATAGAGCCAGGATATGAAAGCGAACGGACAAATCTACGAATAATTTCAAGAGGTTTTTGCGTAGGATGGCCGACGCGTTCCAGTGAATTTCCGTTAAGCCTTCCTATTTCCCATACATTCGTAGGGTTTTTTCCTTTTTTTACATTCTCGGGAACTAAACGTGGATCTCTTAATGCTTTTTCTAATTCCTCTGGGGAATACTGCACTCTAACAGAATCTAAATCAAAATAATATTTATCAGTTTTCACTAACCATATAGCTTCTTCATGCCTGTTTGCAAAATATCGGTGTGCAGACATACCATTTTTATAGTACCAGACAATCGTATTTACTAATTTCCATTTAGTGAAATGACGACAATGATAAATGATTTCAGTTAAATCTCCAGACCTTTCGTCTCTAAATTGAGTCCCACCAAATATAACAAGATTACCACTTTTAGTTAAAACTCTATAGGCCTCATCTAACCATGTCTTTGCCCATTCCATATAATTACCATAATTATCCCAATTAGCTAAATCCAAATTATATGGCGGATCAATTAAAATAAGTTGAACCGATTCGTCTGGTAATTGTTTTAATTGTTTAACACAGTCGTCGATTTTCAACAAAATCAAAGTTTTATCAGGCTTTTTAAAATCTATGCTACTTTTGTTTTTTAAATTTTCTTTATTGCTATGAAGAATTGATCTCAGAGCTGAATTTCTGTGTGATTTATTATGAATTGCCATTAGTAAAACCTCTATTTTTTTGTAAGTTGTTTGAATAAATCTTTACCTAACATATTTAATGATGTTCTCGAAATATCAAGCATTACACGTACCATTTCATCTTTATCCCATCTCTCTCCATTAGCCTGTGTGTAAATCGAAGTTGCCTGAAGCATTATCGTTCTGCCATTGCACAGAACATACTTATTTTTGCAAAGGTTAGTATTAAGTGGCATGCCATAATTGGCGGCTGTAAGCCTATCTAGTCGATTCAAAGCACCATTATTGTATGTTAATGTAATTTTTCGCCCATCGGGTCTTTCAATTGTTACATCGTGAGTTAAAAAATTAGAACCTTCCAAAAACAAGACATAAGGAAAATGAGCTTCATTAAGCATAAAATTCGCTATTTCTGAGATATTCTTATGAGAACGTTCAATAGCATTCCCTGCAACCATTAAATCTTGGTCATTATTTTTGCCTACTAATATGCCTTTCCTTATATTTTCAATATCTTTTCCTTGATGTTTCGCTTCTGAAACTAAAATAACTCTCCAATTTCCATAATCGTCTAAAACTTCGATTAAACCACCATCCGGCTTGATATTTGCATTTTGAACAAACAATGTTTGTCCTAAAGATGGATCGATTTTTCTTAGCGCTTCATTAATTTCTTTTTTTGAAATTTCTGGTCTATAGCGAAAAGTAAGCATTGGATATTCTTGCTCCAACAATGACTTAACGCCATACTGATTGTCAGAAACTTCTTTATCGTGAATTTGTGCCTCCTCACCGAAAATGCCAATTACTCCGTGGGAATGTTTATGCTGTTCAGTTAGTCTTCTCGATTGATTCTTTTTTGCCATTCTCTTCACCTCTTTAATTAATCATCTAATTTCATGCCGATCTCATTGAAGAGAGCGACTAACTTTTTCTTGGTTTCCATGTTTGGTTCGAATTTGCCTCTTTCCCAACGAGAAATAGAAACAAAACTAACATTCAATATTTTAGCAAGTTCCTCTTGGGTTAAGAATTTTCTCTCTCGATACTCTCTAATCTTTTTAGCGTAATCAAACATATGGTCACCTCATTATCACTAAGCAGTATTTTAACACAAAATCATTACAATTTCGATATTTAAAGGAACTTTTATGAGATTTTTTATTAGAAAACGTAGGGGGTATCATTTCTCTAGTAGGGTATCGTTTTTCTAGTAGAGAAACGTTTATCTAGTAGGCTTTCATTTTTCTAGTAGAACCAAATTTTAAAAATCCGTATCCGTCGGTTTGAACCAAATTTTATCTACTAGCAAAACGCCAAAAATTAAAAAAAGCCCGATTTCTCGAGCAAATATCGTTCATTTTGAGACCATTACTTTGTATCAAAATGTTAGTTATAAGATGGTGCGGGGGATGAGAGTTGAACTCACACGGGTTGCCCCATACGCCCCTCAAACGTACGCGTCTACCAATTCCGCCACTCCCGCAGCGGGTGTTATTATAGGCAGCCCCCTTTGGTAATTCAAATACTTTTTGCCTTTGCGGGACCAGAGTAGCCCTTGACGTCGTTAGGGCTCGAAGCGTCGGAAGTTCGGTGGTTTCAGGTTTCGCCCTCATTGATTCCTTATGTTTGAAATGGTTCGACTCTTTCGAAACGTAAGCAATTGGAGTTGATTGCTTTGCCTAAACTAGGCCAACTGGGGGAAAAATAGCATCGCCACCGAGAAATAGACAAGCAACGAGACGATATCCATGATGGTGGTGAGCAAAGGCTGGGCCAATAAGGCTGGGTCAAGGCGAAGGGCGGAAGCCGCTAGAGGCAAAAGGGAGCCGACGATCTTAGCCAAAGTGATGGCAATGAAGGCCGATAGGGCGACCAAGGCCGCGATCTTGGCCGAGGCGTCGAAAAACTCCAAAGTCCAGCAATTTCCGTTCCATATATTGGTCCCGGCGAAATCGGAATTGACGACGATGCCGGTGTATTGCTCCATCATGAACCAGCAGAAGGCGAAGACGGCGACGCAAAGGCCGACCAAAAGCCCGGACTTCAGTTCCTTGAACAAGACCTTGCCGACTTGCTTGGGACCGAATTCCTTCAAGGCCAACCCTCGGACCATCAAGCCGGTCGTCTGCCCGCCCGAATTTCCCCCGGTATCCAATAAGGTCGGGATGAAGGCGGCCAAAATGGCCAAACTCGCCAGTTTGTCTTGGAAGAACGAGATGATGATGGAGGTGAAAGTCCCCAAAACGAGCAAGACGATGATCCAAGGGATGCACCGTTTGGCGTTGCCCCAGGTCGAAAGGGTCATATAAGGCTTCTCGGTCGGCTCCATGTTGGTCATCCGGGCGAAGTCCTCGCTGCCTTCCTCGGCCATGACATCGACCGCGTCGTCGATGGTGATGACGCCGACTAAGCGGTTGTCCTCATTCAAAACGGCGAGGGCGTTTAAGTCGTAACGGCGGAACAATTGGCCGACCTCTTCCTGATCGTCGCTGGTTTTGCAGTAAACCACGTCCCGGTTCATGATCGAGGATAATGCGGTATTGGGTTCGGCGAAGATCAAATCGTCGAGGTCGACGGTCCCGAGGAAGCGGCGGGAGGAATCGCGAACGAAGATGGTGTAGACCGTCTCGGCGTCCCGCCCTCTTTTCCGGATCTCCTCGATAGCCTCTTCAACCGAGCAATCATCGCGGAATTCCAAATATTCCGTCGTCATGATCGACCCGGCGGTATCCTCTTTGTAATTCAATAAGGCGTTTAGGTCTTTGCGGAGCTCCGGGTCGGCGGCCTTCATCACCCTTGAGGCGAGGTTGGCCGGCAGTTCCTCGATGGCATCGGTCACTTCGTCGGCCGGCTGGGAATTGATAAGCTCGACCAAGTCCTTGTCGGTCATCGCCCGAACCAGCTTTTCCTTATTGTCTTGGCTCAACTCTGTGAAGAAATCGGCGGATAAAGAAGGACCGACGGTCCGGAAAAGATAGATTAATTGCTCAGGGCTCAATTCGCTTGCCATTTCCGCCAAATCGATGGACGGCACGGTCTTAAAAATTTCCAGCAAAGTCGCTTTATCTTTATTTTCGATGGCTTTTTGCAGGCTTTCTTGGGTGAATTTGCTATTCTCTTTCATCTTCTTTTCCCTCCTTTTGCCTGCCTAGTCTAGCCTACTCCAGGTGGAAGTAAAGGCTAAATGAAAGTAAAACTTTCACCCTTTCCCCCTTTTCGGCCTATAATGGCCTCCTGTAAAGAAGGAAGGAAGCAATGGAAAACAAAATCCTAGTCGAAACCAGCGCCCGCCACATCCATCTCAATCAGGCGAGCTTTGATTACTTAATGGACGCCAAAGAGGGCGAGCACGCCGTCTTGAATGAGCGGAAGGCTTTGTCTCAGCCTGGCCAATATGTCTCCGACGTCCGGCTTAACCTCGTCGGCCCGGTCAACCCCAAAACCGGCAAGCCCCGGATGCTGACCAACGTTTCGATTCTCGGCCCCTTGAGAAAAGAGAATCAGATCGAAATCTCCGCCACCGACGCCCGGACCCTTGGGGTGAGCGCCCCCATCCGCCTTTCCGGCGACGTCAAAGGGTCGGCCCCGGTCAAGATCGTCAATCCGGCAAATGGCAAGGAATTGGAGCTTAGCGAAGGCGTCATCATCGCCAAGCGTCACATCCACATGACCCCGGAGGACGCCGAGGCCTATAACGTCAAGGATGGGGAGGCGGTCTACGTCGCCATCTCGACCCCTGAACGGGAGACCATCTATGGCGACACCATCATCCGCGTCTCCCCGAAATATTCGCTCGCCATGCATATCGATACCGACGAGAGCAACGCGGCCAACGCCGGCGGGGAAGTGTATGGCGAGATCCTCTACGCCAGCGAATGCGGCTGCGATCACGAGGAAGGCCATTGCTGCCATGGCGAGGGCCATTGCTGCCATCACGAAGAATGAAGACCCTCGTCTATAATCCGTCTAACGTCTGCTCACGCCGGTTCGAGATCGATTACGAGGACGGTAAGATCCTCGCCCTTCGGGTCGAAGGCGGGTGCCACGGGAACCTCCAAGGAATCGCCTCCTTGCTCAAGGGAATGGACATCGAGGAAGCGAAGTCCAAACTCTCCGGCATCGTCTGCCGGGGGTCAAGGAACAAGCAGACTTCCTGCCCCGACCAAATCGCTAACGCCTTAGCGACCATCGCCGACTGACTCCCCGATTCCGGGGAGTTTTTCTTGCCTACCGGGAGGGGAGGGCATAGAATAGCCGCACTGCGAAACGCAGGCATCAAGAAGCGTCGTCATTTGGCGTAACCAGGACGCTAGCAACTCCGCTATAGCGGTAAGTGCTCGCCATAGCTCCCCGTCCCCGGGAGAACGATGCCGTTGGAAGAAAGCATAAACCTTCCTTACTCGGGTGGGATTTCGCCGGATAAGGAGATATTTCATGGACAAAGAACAATTCCTCTTCACTTCTGAGTCGGTCTCGGAAGGGCATCCTGACAAGGTATGCGACCAAATCGCCGATTCGATCCTCGACGCCTGCTTGGCCCAAAACAAAAACGCCCATGTGGCTTGCGAGGTTTTCGCCACCACCGAATTCGTTTTGATCGGGGGCGAGATTTCGGGGGTCAGCCATATTGATTACGAAGGAATCGCCCGCGACGTTTTGCGCCGTATCGGCTATACCTCGCCCGAACTGGGGATCGGGGCCGATAGTTGCCGGATCGAGGTAAGGGTCAAAGAGCAATCCCCGGATATCGCCATGGGCGTCCGAGCCGAGGATCGGCTCGATATGGGGGCAGGCGACCAAGGCATCATGTTCGGCTACGCCACCAATGAATCGGATGGCTATATGCCCCTTCCGGTCACCATCGCCCACAAACTCGTCCGGGTGGCCACCTCCCTGCGCAAGGAAGGGGTCTTGAAATCGGCGCGTCCGGATATGAAAAGCCAAGTCACCATCGACTATACCGGTGAAAGCCCCCGGATACATACGATCCTTATGTCAATCCAGCATGACCCGGACATCGACATGGGCAAATTCAAGGACGATGTCTACGAATTGGTCATGAAACCGGTGGCGGAGAGTTTCCGGCTAAACACCGACTTCCGGGTTCTCATCAACCCGACCGGCAGTTTCGTCATCGGCGGTCCGGCCGGCGATACCGGGTTGACGGGGCGGAAGCTCATCGTCGATACCTATGGCGGGGCCTCTCGCCATGGCGGCGGGGCTTTCTCGGGCAAAGACCCGTCCAAAGTCGATCGTTCGGCCTCCTATTACGCCCGCTATATCGCCAAGAATTTGGTCGCCGCCGGAGCGGCTGACCGGTTGGAGGTACAGCTAAGCTATGCCATCGGGGTCGCTAAGCCTTTGTCGATATCCCTATCGACCTTCGGCACCAAGCATTACGACGATCACCTCATCCTTTCGGCCATCGAGCGGTTCTTCGACCCCCGTCCTTATTCCATCATCGAGCAATTCCATCTGACTTCCCCTTCCTTCCGTTACGCCGATACCTGCAATTACGGGGCCTTCGGGCGTCCCGACCTCGATTTGCCATGGGAAAAACTCGACAAGGTGGCGGAGCTCGAACGTTTCTTTAAGGCCAACGGCAAATAAATTGAATTGCCGGTTTTCCGGCGTTTTCGGGGCTAATAGCCCCTTTTTTCGTCTTTCCGGTGTAAGGGCTTTCAAAAAGGGCTATTCCTTTTCGGAAAATCCTTTAAAATAATGGCGTAAGCCCTTAGGAGGGGCAGAAAACAATGAAATACCAAATTATCGGAAAGAACATCGATGTCACCGATTCTATTCGCGCCGACATCGAAAAGAAGCTCTCCCGGATGGACAAGTACTTCGTCATCAACGACGATGTCCTTTGCCGGGCGGTGGTTCGGTCCTATTCGGTTGGGGCCAAAGTCGAGATCACCATCTTCACCAAACAGATGACCTTCCGGACCGAGGTCCGGGACAATGACCTTTACGCCGCGGTTGATTTCGCCATCGACAAACTCGAGGGGCAGATGCGGAAGCTCAAAACCCGGATGGATCGGACCAAAGAGGCCGATTCGCTCGGGAAAGCCCTGGCTTTCGAGAACTTCACCGAAGAGGAAGACGGGGAGGAAACCGTCGTCCGGACCAAATCGATCTACCTCGACCCGATGACCATCGACGAGGCCATCACCCGGATGGAGGCCTTGGGCCACTCCTTCTTCCTCTATTTGGATGACGAGGACAATCAGGTCTCGGTCGCCTATAAGCGGCTCGATGGCGGTTACGGCGTCATCCAGGCCGAGAACCCGTTGAAATAGGCGGAAAAAACGAATCTTGGGGCCGGGCGACCGGCCCTTTTCCTTCACCCTATAGGGTGATATTGCTTGCAACTAGTCGCCTTCGCAAGCATAATATCCCCCGTTAGCGGACTTTCTCACGCTATATGACTATACCCGTCGGTTGGATAGCCATCCGTTTATCAAGGAAAGAAAAGAAGAAAACATGAACCAAGTCAGCGAAGTCATCACCACCCTTCTCCATTACAACGTCTCGATCCGGGACACCCTTGAGTACTGCCTCAAGAAGGAAACCTACGATCCGAAGCTGTTCAATGACAAGAAACGGGCGGTGTTAATCGAAGTCGACCAGCACACCCCGCTTAAAGACATCATCGATCACTCGGGGGAAAACGGCCAAAAGCTTGAGAAACTCATCCGCGATTTCCACGAGGAAGTTTACGGCGATTCCTCCACCATCCTCCATCTTGCCGATGATGGGCTCCGGGTCGACCATAACCAGCACCTGCCGATCTATCGTGGGGTCCTCCCGATCCATGAGAACATCAATTCGATGATCGCCGGCATCGTCCGCGATGCCCAAGGCAAGGATCTCGATGTGACTGAGGCGGTCAAGGTTTGGAATGCCGAGGACGCCATGTTCCGCGGCGTCGCCTATTTGACCCTCACTAATGACCTCATCGCTTTGTTCAACGACTACAACAAAGCCCGTCAGGAAGCCAAGGGCGCCGAGTCCCCCTCGTCGAAATTCATCTCCAACGACATCCAGACCATCGTGAGCAACATCAACTTCGTCCGCTCCTCGGCCAAAGAGCACGATCTGGTCTATAAGAATATGGAAGATAAGATCGCCGCCTTGATGGAGATGATGACTGGCCGTCGCGATCTCCCGACCGGCAAGCGGTTCCCCGAGGTCATGAGGGAGACCATCGAGACCATCCAGCTCTACGTCCGCGATGCCGAGGCCAGCTTCCGCGCCGTCTATGTTCCGTTGGTCAATGAGCTTCTCGCCCAGGTCAAGAAAGACCGGGAGGCTAAGGAAGCGGCAGAGAAGAACCCGCAGGCTTAATAACAATGAAAGAGAATACGAAGAAAATAAGCAAAAAGGAAATCGTTTGGTATTCGATTTCGGGATTCATCGCCTTAGTCGGCCTCTTCTTCTTGATCTTAGGGATCGTGGGGGAGAACATCCCGGTCGTCTATTCGGAAAACTGGATCCTTTATAGCGAGCCCCTTTGGCTAAGCAATTGGTCAGGGATGGGGTATCGTTATTGGGGACTGATCCTCTTCTTAGCCGGATCATTGCTCGCCGTCGTCTGCTTGAGTGTCTTCGCTCGGGAGACCGATCGGGATTCCGAGCGGGCCTCGCGCCGGGCGCAGCGGCTTGGCATCGAAAAGGTCGAGGAAACCAAAGCGACCGAAGAGTGATATCCTTAAGGCGGTGGGGCGACCCGCCGCCTTTTGCTTAGAGAGGAGAAAACATGGAAACGTTAGAATGCATCCGCAAAAGGCATTCGTGCCGGAAATTCAGCCCGTTGCCGGTCGATCGTGAGAAGATCGATAGGATCGTCGAAGCCGGGCTTCGCGCCCCCAGCGCGATGAATGGCCAAAAGGCCCATATCGCCGTCATCACTAATAAGGAGAAGATTGCGTCCTTATCTAAGCTCAACGCCAAAATCATGGGGCGGGAGGGTACCGATCCCTTCTATGGTGCCCCGGTGGTGATGCTAGTTTATTGCGAAGCCGGACCCACCGCGGTCTATGACGGGTCGGTGTGCCTGGAGAACCTTTTGCTGGCCGCGACTTCACTTGGCTTAGGCTCGATTTGGATCCATCGGGCCAAAGAGGAATTCGAATCAGCCGAGGGGAAGGAATTGCTCAAGCAGATGGGGATTCAAGGGGACTACGTCGGGATAGGCCACGCCTGCATCGGCTATGTCGACCTCGAGCCTAGCCATAAAGAAATCAAGCCGGGCCGGGTTCTTTATATCGACTAAGCCCGGTCGGCTATCGGATCTTAATAAGGGATACCGGCTTTCCATTCGCTTTTTTATGGCGAGTTGGTTCGCCTTGGCCCGGGCCAAATGGGAAAAAAGGATGATGACATGGGGTCTTATCCTATTTCCCTTCGCCGCCAGGGCAATTACTATCTAGCGGGAAGCAAAAGCGCTTACTCCCCTCGATTTTTAATTTCGATTATCCTTTTGTGTCTTTCGAGCCGGCCGCTTTCCGCGATTGCGAAGCAAACCGTGGGTTTATGATCCGGGCGCGGTCGGAAAGAAAAACCCGACCGCGGCGTGCGAATCGGGCTTTGTTTTCGATGGCGGAGGAACAGGGATTCGAACCCTGGCTCCCGGTTAAGAGACTACGAGCTTTCCAAGCCCGCCCCTTCGGCCACTTGGGTATTCCTCCGTTTTGCCCCGAAAGGCAACGATGATTATAGAAGAACGGGGGAGAATGCGCAAACGAAATTTGCGCGCCCATGCTATAATCGTTTTTTGAATGAAAGAAATCATCGTTAACCAGGCCAGCGACGGGCAAAAAATCGAGAAGTTCGTCCGAAAATACCTTTCGGAGGCCCCTTTGGGCTTTATCTACAAGTCCTTTCGCAAGAAGGACATCAAGATTAACGGCCATTGGGTCAAAAAGGATGCCATCGTCCATGCTGGGGACGCCGTCCGGATCTACGTCACCGATCAGCAGCTTGAGGACTTCAAGAAACCCCGCCCGGTGACGGCTAAGCCTTTTCCTTACCCGATCGCTTATGAAGACGATGACGTTCTGATCGTCGATAAGCCAAAGGGGATTTTGACTTACGGGGATAAAACCGGCGTCCGGGAAACCCTTGGCAACGCGGTTCTCGATTATTTGTATATGGAAGGGAAATACGATCCTTCCAATGCCTCATTTACGCCATCCCCGGCCCATCGACTCGACCGGAATACCTCAGGGCTTATCTGCTATGGCCTGACTGACGCCGGCTTAAAGGAATTGACCGACTTATTCAAGACCCGGCAAGGGGTCAGCAAGTATTATCTGGCCTTGGTTAAGGGGCGTTTCGACCATCCCACTGGCCGGATCGATATCCCCTTGGGGAAAGACGCCAACTCCGGCCGGGCTTTCCCTCTATCCCTCGATAAGGGGGGCAAGGCCGCGGTCACTGAGTACGCGGTCGAGAAGGAAGTGGGGGATTTCAGCTTGGTCAAAGTCCATCTTTTGACCGGGCGGACCCACCAAATCCGGATTCATTTCGCTTCGATCGGCCATCCTTTGCTTGGCGATGACAAATACGGCGATTTCGCTTTGAATCGCCTAATCAAAGAAAGAACCGGGCTCGATTATCAATTCCTCCATGCCTATCGGCTGGAATTCGGAACTCTTCATGGGGCGTTATCCGGCTTATCGGGGAAGGTTATTGAGTCCAAGCTTCCCGACAGTTTGGCGAAGGTCATTGATTTGCTATCCTAGCGTAAGGATATAATTAACGGCGGAGCGTGTTAAATATGGACATCAACGAGAAATACCAGCGTTGGCTCGCGAGCCCTCGGGTCAGCGACGAGGATAAGCAAGTCCTCGCCGATATGGACGAGGAAGCGAAAGCCGACGCTTTCTTCAAAGACGCCGAATTCGGCACCGGGGGTTTACGGGGCGTCATGGGGCCCGGCACCAACCGGGTCAATGACCTAACCATCGCTCGGGTGACCGTCGCCTTCGGGCAGTTCCTTATCCAGACGGTGATTGAAGCCAAACGGCGGGGCGTGGTCATAAGCCATGACAATCGGATCAACTCCCGCCACTTCACCTTGCTTTCCTCGGGCATCCTCAACAAAATGGGGATCAAAACCTATATATTCGACGATCTCCGTCCCACCCCGGAACTCTCCTTCGGCGTCCGTTATGCTAATGCCGCCGGCGGGATCATGATCACCGCCTCCCATAACCCCAAGCAATATAACGGCTATAAGGTATATGACGAGACCGGCTGCCAATTGGTGCCCGACGCCATCGCCCCGATGCTGAAGATCCTCGCCACCTTGCCCGATCCTCTGGATCTCTCCATCCCCGAGGACGAAAAGAAGGGCGAGCAAGTCATCTTCGGAAAGGAAGTCGATGACGAATACGTCCAGCTCGTCGAATCCTGCCAAGAGAACCCCGACCTCGACAAGAAGAACTTCAAAGTCATCTATACCCCCCAGCATGGGGCGAGTTTGGAAAGCGCCCTCCGGGTCTTCTCCGACTGCGGATACTCGATTATCCCGGTTAAGGAACAATGCGTTCATGACGGGGCTTTCGGCGGGACCAAATCCCCTAACCCCGAAGTCGCCTCGGCTTGGGAACTCCCGCTTAAGTATATGGAGGAGCATCATGCTGACCTCGCGGTCATGACCGACCCCGACGGCGATCGGTGCGGCTTGGCCTATCGGAGCCGCGAAGGGGATATCCGAAGGCTGACCGGCAATCAATCGGGGGCGTTGCTCATCGATTACCTGCTTAGCCAAAAGAAAGCCAAAGGCACCTTGCCTAGCGACGGGGTCATCTACGATACCATCGTCACCTCGAGCTTAGGGCGTGAAGTCGCCGCCTCCTACGGGGTCAAAGCCGAATCCTTCCTAACCGGCTTTAAGTTCATCGGCGACCGGATCCACCATTACGAAAAACTCGGCCATGGCCCAACCTTCTTGTTCGGCTATGAGGAATCCTACGGCTGCCTCATCAAGCCCTTTGTCCGCGATAAGGACGGGGTTCAAGCCATCCTCCTTTATACCGAAATGGCTTTGTATCACCTCCGGAATGGCAAGCATCTTGACGAAGCCTTCGAGGAGCTGCAGCAACGGATCGGCTATCACTATACCTCGATGAACGACGCCTATTTCGAAGGGATGGAAGGGGCGGCCACCATGAAACGGCTGATGAACGAACTCCACGATGAGCCTTTGAAAGAACTCTCCGGCAAACCGGTCGCCGCGGTCGAGGACTACCTTAACGACGTCATCATCCACGCCGACGGGCGGAAAGAGCCGATCGTCGGCTTGCCTCCTTCCGACGTCTTGAAATACGTCTTCGCCGACCATTCGACCTTAGCCATCCGCCCCTCCGGCACCGAGCCGAAGATCAAATTCTACATCGAGACGGTCGGGAAAGAGGAAAAGGGGCTTCAGGAGGAAGCGATTTCCCTTTATAAAGCCATCATGGCCCGTTTAGGGCTTAAAGCCTGAATATCCGGCTAAGCTCCCAGGCTACGCCATCCTCGGCGTGGCCTTTTTCCGTTCGGGGGTAAGGGAGGGTGGTCAGGCTATCGGCCATGAGGTGGGGGTGACCGACCAAAGCGAGCATCGACTCATCGTTGGTTGAATCGCCGAAGGCATGGCAATCGCTTGCCTTTATCCCAAAATGGTTTAGCACCAAGGCCAGAGCTTGACCTTTGCTCACGTCAATGCGGGTGATTTCGGAATAGGTTGAGGCGGTCCAGTGGCGGAAGCGGAAGCCCTTTTGCCCCTCGACGATGGATTTGAGTTTCTCGTCGTAACGGTGGGGGCAGCGGAATAAAGAGGCCATCAGGCCGCGCTTCGGGAGAATGACCTCTTCCCCGACTTTGACCTCCATCCCCTCGTAGGGGAAATAACGGGATAAATAGGCATCGCTGCGGAGGGCATAGATGACCGTTTCGCTTTCGAAGGCGCAGGAGGTGAGGAAAGAAGCGGCTTCTAGGTATACCGCCTTAAGCTTATCGGCGTCGAGGTCAAGGTAGAGCGAGGGCTCGCTGGTGGGGGAAAGGTAGACGGCCGCCCCGTTATAGCAGATAAGGGGGATATGCAGGCCTAATTCCGCGGCTAATTTCCTCATTCCCCTGCTCGGCCGCCCCGATGCCAAAATAATAAGGTAATCGGATGACAAAGCCCGCAAAACGGCCTTGGTTCGGCTGGTCAAGCGGCCTTTTTCGTTCAATAAAGTCCCATCGACGTCGACTGCGATGGCCCCTTTAAATTTCATCGATATCCAATAGCCCGACGGCTTTTTGAACCCGTTTGAGGGTTTGGTGGGCGATTTGCTTGGCTTTTTGGGCGCCTTCCCGCAAAACGGAGAGATATTCGCCCGATTCGCGGATTCGGCGATAGCGTTCCTGGAAGGGGCCGATCTCGTCGATCACCGCCTCGGCGACCGCTGTCTTGAAATCCCCATAACGGGCGGAGGCGAATTCGGCTTCGGCTTTTTCGATGCTCTCCCCTTTAATCGAGGCGTAGATGGTCAATAGATTGGAGATGCCGGGCTTGTTTTCCTTGTCGAATTTCACTTCCGAGCCGGAGTCGGTTTTGGCCGACATGATTTTCTTTTTGATCAGAGAAAGGTCGTCTTTGAGGAAGATGTCGCCTTTCGGATCGGATTTGCTCATTTTGACGCTCGGGTCGGTCAAGGACATGATCCGGGCCCCGACTTTGTTCATCTGGTATTTCGGCTCGACCAACGCCTCGCCATAACGGGCGTTGAAACGCTTGACTAAGTCGCGGGTCAATTCGACGTGCTGGATTTGGTCTTCCCCGACCGGGACGACGTCGGCGTCGTATAAAACGATGTCGCTCGCCATTAGGACCGGATAGGCGAATAAGCCAAGCCCGATGGCGCTTTGCTTAAGCTTGGCGCTTTTGTCCTTGAACTGGGTCATCCGGGACAATTCGCCCATGTAAAGGTAATTTTGGAGGATGGCGTTCAATTCGGCGTGTTCGGAGACGCTCGATTGCAAAAAGATGGTCGTCTTTTTCGGATCGAGGCCGGAAGCGAGGTAGAAACTCGCCACGTCTTTGGTGTTTTCCCTAAGGAATTCCGGGTCGATCGGCAAGGTCAAGGCGTGGAGGTCGGCGATGAAGATGAATACCTCGCCGCTGTCCTGAAAGTCCTTAAAATGTTTTAACGCCCCGATATAGTTGCCCAGGGTTAGGTTTCCCGTGGGTTTGATTCCCGACAATATCCGCATGCTCATTCCTCCAAGCGCCTCATTATAGGCCGATGGGGGGAGGAGTGAAAAAAGTTTTCGCTATCGATCGGTTTTCTAATGAAAACCCTTTTGCCGGCGGTGTATACTTTCTTCGTATGATCAAGGTGTACACCTCCCCGTCTTGTTCCTCTTGCCGGAAGGTCAAGAAATACTTCGACGACCATGGCATCCCCTATGAAGCGAAGGACATTTTCTCCGGCAAGCTCAGGACCGAGGATATCAAAGAGGTCATCGCCAAATGCGAGAACGGCACCGACGACATCATCTCCAAGCGGTCGAAGATCGTCCAGGAGAACCACATCGACTTCGACGAGATGACCATCAGCCAGCTCATCGAATTCATCAAAGCCCACCCATCGGTGCTCAAACGGCCGATCATCGTCGACGATCACCGAGTCCAGGTCGGCTACAACGAGGAGGACATCCTCGGCTTCGTCCCCAGAGCCCGTCAATTGGCCGAGCTCTTCTGCAATCCCGACGATTGCGAGAAATACCCTTTTTGCGAACATGCCCAGGATAAGATGGGCGGAAAGGACGAATAATGAAATCCAACAAACTTCGAAGCCCAGTCTATATCATTTTCTTTCTTTTGGCTTTCCTTTTCTCTTTCTTGCTCATCGGTTACCAAGCCTATAACGGGGTGGTTGATTTCGTTAAGGCCAAGGACTTCGGCCTTGACGCGATGAAGGATTTCCTTACCACGATGGGCGTCGGGCTAGGGCTTACCCTTGGCGGTCTTATCTTAATCGTCGCCTTCTTAACCGGGGTTTTCGCGAAATCACGGCCGGTCATCCTCTTAGCTTCGCTATTTTCCCTTTTGGTTTTCCTCCTTTCCGGGATCGTCAACATCTTTGGCTCCGATTTCGCTCTTTATCGCGATACCCTTCTTTCCTTGGAATATTGGAAAACCGCCTTCAGTTCGGGATTCGACGGGCTTGCCGATCCTTGTCTGCTTTTGGGTTTCGCTTTGACCTTCCTCTTCGCCTTCTTCATGGTTTGCCTCCGTTATGAAGGGCCGCGGTCGGCTTTCTCGGTCGTTTTGGGCATCCTTGCCTTCGTCTTCGGCCTTGCCGGGACCGGCATCTGCTTGCCGTATTCCTCGCTTATCGAAGATCCCTCATCCCTTTCAAATCTCGAGATCGTTTTCGACTTGCTCTCTCGTTTCGCCCCGGCTTTGATGGGGATCGCCGTCTTGGGGCTATCCTGCTATCGGCCGAAGCAAATCCCGGTCGAGCTCTCCGGCGGGAACGATTCGAAGGCGATTCGGATCTAAAAGACAAAACAATCAAAAAGCAGGCCGGCTGGCCTGCTTTTCCTTTCCTTTGCGTTTTATTTCCCTAACGCTTCCATCGCCCGGCGGGTTTTGCTGGCTTTGGAGAAGGGGGCTTTGATCCCGTTTTTGTGGAACAGGGTCGAGAGGATGTTCTCGGCGCCGCCCAAGTTATTGTATTCGAATTCGATCTCGTAATCGGTTTTGCCCGAGTAGGTGTTCCTGTCGATCGAGAGGAGGCCGCCTTCGTATTCGACGTCGATCCGGTCGGTGGTCAAGGAGGTGAGGATCTTCAGCGATTCGATGTCGATGTCGAGCATCGTCAGGAAACGGACCAAATCGCCTTTGGGGAAGACGTTATGGTCGCGGAAATCCTCGAACTGGGCTTTGCTGATCGGGGTGTTCTTCTCCAGCAGCCCTTGGGATAAGGGGGTCTTGAGGGTCAATTCGTAGTTGCCGTCTTTTTCCCGGATCCGCAAGGCGATGCCTTCTTTGTTGAGGATCCGATCGTCGGAATCGATGTAGTAATTGGTTTGGGTGTAGCGGGGCGAGGAAGGGAAGAGTTTCGACAGCTTCCGGTAATCGTCTTGGCTGACTAAGGCTTTGGCTTCGATTTCAATGGCGTTGCTCATAAAAATTACCTCGTGTGGTATTATAACAAGGTATCGCCCAAGGAGTTAGGGAAACTATGCTTATATCATTCAATCGCTTCCTCGAGGATTATGGCCTGTATTTGGCTCTCGGGGTGGTGGCTTTGATCATTATCGTCGTCTGCGCCATTGTTTTGCCGTATTACCTAAAGAGGAAAAAGGAAAAGCCGGCCCCCCGGCTGATCGACAAGACCGCTTATGTGACCGCGCTCGGGGGTGAGGCCAATATCCTTAGCAAAGAGCTGAAAGGCTCTAGGATAGTCCTCCGCCTGGCCGACCTAAGCAAAGTCGATAAGGAGAAACTGAAAGAAGCCGGGGTAGACGGCTTCATCATGATGAGCGATAAGCTGACCCTCGTCTTAAAAGGCGACGCCGAGACGGCTTATAAGACTATTTTCGGTGAGTGAAGACGTGGGCTTTTAGGTCCTCAACGGGAAGCCCCATCACGTTGTGATAGCTGCCTTCGATTTTCTCGATCAAAGGATAATCGTCTTGGATTCCATAGGCCCCGGCTTTATCGAGCGGGCGGAACTTTTCGATGTATTCTTTTATTTGCTCGTCGCTGAGCTTATGGAAATAGACGTAGGTCCGAACCGACCGGGTGATCTCTTTCCCTTGGCCGATATAGCAGTAACCGGAGACGACGACCTGCTTTTGCCCGGCTTGGGCTTTGAGCATCGAAAAGGCTTCCTCTTCGTCTTTTGGCTTCCCCAAGACCCGGTTATGGAGGATGACGACGGTGTCGCAGGCCAAAACCTCGTCATCGGGGTGATCATTCAAAACCGCGTAGGCCTTCATCTTCGCTTCCTGCAACGGGGTTTGGGAAGGCGAGACCTGGAGAGAGGATTCATCGACTTCCGGCTTGACGATCGCGAATTGGTCGATAAGCGTCTTCAAAAGCGCTTGCCGACGCGGGGAAGAGGAGGCGAGGATGAACATTATTCGTCCTCCGACATGACGGCGACGAGGATCATCGGCCGCCGGCCGGTTTTCCTTTCGACGTATTTGGCGACGACGTTTTTGATTGCTTGCTTAAGCTCGGCGAATTCGTAATTCCCGCCTTCGACGATCTTCCGGGTTTCCTCTTCGGCCTTCATCTGGGCGTGGCGGACGACATGGGTTTGCTCAGAGGCCGAGAACCCTCGGGCGTAGACGATGGGGGCAACGAGCAGCCCCTTGTCCTTCCCGATGGTCAAGATGACGGTGATGAGCCCGTCGTTTTTCATGACGTCGCGGTCAGAGAGGATATTTCCGGAGATGCCGTCTAAGTCGTTGCCGTCGATGTAGACGTCGTCGGCGCTTATGTGGGCCCCGGTCCGGCGGACCTGGTGTTTGTATAGTTCGAGCATGTCGCCGTTTTCGCAAACGAAGACATGGTCATCCTTCATTCCCAGCTCTTTGGCGATCTCGCCATGGAGGACCAGCATTCGATACTCCCCGTGGACCGGCATGAAGTAATGGGGCTGGGTCAGCCGCTGCATAAGGCGGAGCTCCTGACGCGAAGGATGGCCGGAGGAATGGAGGGAGAAAGCCAAGGAATTCTGCTTGACGTCCGCCCCTTGCTTGACCAGGTTATTGACCAGCCGATCGACCAAAAGCCCATTCCCGGGAATCGGGTTGGAGGAGAAGATGACGGTGTCGCCGGGGATGATCGAGGTGTTGCGGTTATCGCCGGAGACGATCCGCGAGAGGGCGGCCATCGGCTCGCCTTGCGACCCGGTGCAGATGATGCAGATCTCGTTGAGCTTGTAGTTCCTTAACATCGTTTCCTCGACGATCGATGCATCGGGGATCTTGATGTAGCCGTATTCGCGGGCGATCGACATGACGTTTTTCATCGAGCGGCCCAAAATGCATATTTTCCGTTTATGGGCGACCGCCACCTCGACTACCTGCTGGATACGGTTGATGTTGCTTGAGAAGGTCGAGACGATGATTCGCCCGGGGGCTTTCTCGAATATTTCCTCAACGCCTGAGCGGACGTTGGTTTCGCTTGGGGTATAGCCTTCTAGCTCGGCGTTGGTCGAATCGGCCATCAATAGGTCGACGCCCTCGCTGCCGAGGCGGGCCAATTTGTTGATCTCGAAATTGGGCCCGACCGGGGTCAAATCGATCTTGAAGTCGCCGGTTTCGATGATCCGGCCCTGCGGGGTGTCGATGCAAATGCCATAGGAATCGGGGATCGAGTGGGTGACTCGGAAGAAGGAGACGGTGAACTCATCGCCGATTTTGATGACCGAGTCGGCGTCGTATTCGACGATCTTGACCGGGTCTTTGATCCGATTGTCCTCGAGTTTATGGCGAATCAGAGCCGCGGCTAGCCGCGGGGCGTAGATGACGGGGATGTAAATGGAGCGGACGAGGAAAGGGATGCCTCCGATATGGTCTTCGTGGCCATGGGTGATGAAGAGGGCCTTTACCTTGCTCCGGTTGTTTTTAAGATAAGTGTAATCGGGGATGACGTAATCGACGCCCGGGAGATTGGCTTCCGGGAATCGAACGCCGGCATCGACCATGATGAGCGAACGGTCGCCCTCGAAGCAGTAGGTGTTTTTCCCGACTTCCCCGAGCCCTCCGAGCGCGTAAATGCTAATAGGCGAATTGGTCATAATAACTTCCTTGCTTAAACCCTATCCGTGAATATGGTTTGTTGCTTGCGAATGAAATATAACATAAATGAGGAGCCTGTAAACAGGGGAAAGGCTGAAAGCGCTTAATTAAATTCGCTTAATCTGTTTCCTGTTTAACCCTAGGGAAGGGCGACGATAAACTTCGATAATCCGAGGCTTTGTCAGATCTCGATGGCGTCGCTGTAATCGATCCCGGGGTCGCTCTTCCCGATATGGTCGTAGAAAAGGATCCCGCTTAGGTGGTCGATCTCATGCTGCAATACGATGGCTTCATAGCCTCTAGCCACGATCTTCCGTTCTTTCTTCGCTAAATAATCATAGGCCTTGACGGTGATTTTATAGGCCCGGTACACCTTGCCCGGGTGGGGCTCATCGACCGAGAGGCAGCCTTCCCCGCCGGCAAGGTAGCATTGCCTAACCGAGGAGGCGATGATCTTGGGGTTGGCCAATAGATAGGCCACCGGGCCATCCTGATAATCGATATAGACGGCGATCATCTTCTTCTTAATCCCGATCTGGGGGGCGGCGAGCCCGACGCCCGAACGGACGCTTGGATGGGCCTTGAGGAATTCCTCGTCTTGGCTCTTTTTCAGATAATCGAGCATCGCCTCGAGGGTTTGGCTGTCTTCGCTTTGCAAAGGGATGGCCACCTGATCGCAGATTTCGCGGAGTTTTGGATTGGTGTCTTTGACGATTTTGAACATACAAAGCAATTCTAGCACCCCTAAGCCGACTAGGCTAAAATCTTGTTGCTATGAATTCCTCTTTCGCCGCCGAACTTGTCCTCCTGCGCCTCGCCCTCGACGATTCGAAGGCTTTCCGGGATCTCGACACCGCCGAATCCTCCCTTAACGAGGAACCGGCCGCCAAGGAGGCTTATCGCGAGGTCGTTAGGATTGAAGAGAGGTTAAGCTTAAACCCAAACGACCCTTCTGTTGTATCCGAACTTTGGAAGGCGAAGAAAAAACTCGATGAACTGCCCTCCGCCCGATCTTATATGGCGGCTTATCTTGCTTACTGCGCCCTCATTGACAAGGTCAACGCCGTCCTCTTCTTCGGGGAAGGGCTATTGATGAGGTACAAGGGATGCTAAGGATCATCGGGGGCAAGCACCGTTCCAGGCTTATCAAGACCCCGGAACAAGGGACGGTCCCGACCAAAAACCGGGTTCGGGAAGCTTGCTTCTCGGCCTTGGCCCCTTATTTAAACGGGGCTAAGGTTTTGGATCTATTCGCCGGATCGGGGGCTTTGGGGATCGAAGCCTTATCGCGCGGAGCCAAAGAAGCGGTCTTCGTCGATAAAAATCCCGCCGCCTGCGCGATTATCAAAGATAACCTGACCTCTTTGAAAGAGATGGGGGAAGTGATTAACGACGATTACCTTAACGCTTTGGGAAGATTGTCCGCCTCAAGATTCGACCTCGTCTTCCTCGATCCCCCATATGCCGAGAAAAGCTATTACCAAACTTCGATCGATTACCTTCTTTCCCATAATATGCTAAGCCCTTCCGCCGGCGTGGTCCTCGAATACGAAGGGGAGTTGGAACTCGATCGGTCGGGTTTTGCCAAAGCCAAAGATTACCGTTACGGGTACACCCGTTTATTGATTCTTCGAGAGGTTAAGCAACAATGAAAAAAGCGATTTATCCGGGATCGTTCGATCCCATCACCAACGGCCATATGGATATACTCAAGAGGGCTAGTCGGCTCTTCGACCACGTGACGATGCTTTTGGCCGTCAACCCGAACAAAAAAAGCGAGTTCACGGTGGAGGAACGGCTGCAGATGATGAAGGAAGCGACCAAGGACATTGAAAACGTCGGCGTCGATTTTACTTCCGGCCTCACCGTCGAGTATGCCCGGAAAGTAGGGGCGAAGCACATTATCCGGGGGTTAAGGGCCGTCACCGACTTCGAATACGAGTTCCAGTTCGCCGCGGCCAATAGCTTCGTCGACTCCAATATCGATATGGTCTTTTTCATGGCTGGGAGCAAGACCAGCTTCATCTCCTCTTCGACCATCAATGAACTAAGAAAAAACGGGGCGGATATAACCCCGTTGGTTCCTGCTTCGGTTATCGAAGCCTATAAGAGGAAAGATCAGTCGAGATAAGCGGTCGAGGCGTTGAGCTCGTTTTCGCCGCGAAGCTCGCTATAAAGCAAGTGGGGGTTCTCGAAGGTATCGTAGTCCCCGATTTTGATGTTCTCGATTTTGACCCCGAGCCGGCGGAGTTCGAGCACGACGAATAAAGGAAGGTCAAGGAAATCGACCCCGTCGGTCCGTTTGGCGGCGGCTTGGAAGCCATCATCAAGCAGCTGCTCGATGATTTTCCTCTCGACCGGGGTATGGGAGAAGGTCAGGCAAGGGCCGATGATGGCCACTAGATCCTCGCCCTTTAACCCGTAACTCACCAAAGTGGCCCGGAGATTATCCGAAAGCGATTTGGTTTCGATTTCCTCTTTGCCGATTTTGGCCGCCCCGATCATCTTCCCTTTGATCCCGAAGAAAAGCGGGACTTCATCATTGGCAAGGATGGTGAGTTTGGTGGCGGTGTCGGCGGTTGCGTAATAGGAATCGACGACGTGTTCGATGTCTTTCTGCCCGGATTTGGTCGCGGTCAGGCAGTGGAGAGGGCCGCTGTTGAGTTCGATGTTTTCCATATCTTATTAATAATAAGACAAAGAAGGGTATTAGAGCAAAACGAAAAGGGCCCGAAGGCCCTTGATGTTAACGGACGTAATCGTCGGAGAAGGGGTTGGTCGCGTCGGCGTCGGTGTGGTTCCACATGTCGAGGAGCAGGTCGGCCTTGGCGTTCTTGTCGTTGCCGGTGACCCCGAAGAGGACCTCGCTCACGCCGGGGCGGGAGTTCCGAAGGTCGAAGGCTTCCTCGGAGAAGTCGACGAGCAGGACGGTCGGGACCGCGAAGTTCGTGGTGTCGGCGTTGGTGAAGTTCTCGTAATCGGCGTCGCCGACCGAGGCGTTGATCTTATAGGGGGCCTCATCCATGAGCCGTCCGCCCGCTTCGGGGAAGAAGTCGTTATCGGAGAACTTGTTGAGGTAACGGTTGAAGGCTTTCTGGCTCTCCTCGAGGTCGTAGTCGTCGTCGTTGGTCGAGGACTCGTCGGCGAAGATGGTGTACATCTTGAAGTCGCGCCCGTCGGTGGGGGAGTAGCTGCCCTTCCAGTTGTTCTGCAGGGTCTCGAAGCCCGGCTTGACGGCGTCGCAGTTGGCGCAGTCGTCGCCTTGGACGTAGACGAGGAAGAACTTCTCGCCGTACTCTTCGATCGGGTTGGCCTCGGAGGCTTCCATCGCCGCGAGGTAGGAGGCGTAGTCGTCGTATTTGTCGTCGAAGTTAGACCAGTCGTTGATGGCCTTGGTCAGCTTGTCGGCCGCGGTGTTGAACTCGTCGATTTCCTCATTCTCCCCTTCGAGGGTTTGCTGGTATTCGGCGAAGTAACGGGAGGCCGAGCCTAAGCCCCAGGATTCAACCCAGCTGGTGATCTTCGGGATCGAGAAGATGACGGCGAAGATGGCGCCGACGATAAGTAACGGCTGGACCCAAGCGGTTTCTTTGATCCACCGCCATAGTTTGGTGAAGAATCCGCCGATTGCTTTCAGAATATTCATTGATTGCCTCCGGAAAAGGACCTGTTTATTACTAAACAGCGCGTAAATGATACCATCGGGCAAGTAGTGTCGCAATAAAGAAATTATCGTTTTCAAAAACCCTATTTTCCCCTATATTTTCGCCTTCTATCTCCCTATAATGGCGGCGAATGAAAAGACGGACAATCAAGTCGCGCGTCAGCGATTACCTATATGACCATCATGGGGTGAAGGAAACGCTCAATTGGACCTACGCCCTTTTCCTTTGCACGTTGTCGGCGATCGTCTTTACCATCGGTTATAAATTCTTCTTGGTCCCTCGAGACGTCATCGCCGAAGCCGATCACTTCCGGCTGGTTTCCGGCGGGGCATCGGGGGTCTCGCAAACTATTATCATGGCTTTGGAATTGATTCCGGGATCGTTCGCGGATTTAATCGAGGCCAACGAGGATTTCGTCTACTCTCTCCTCTATTTCTTAGTCAATGTCCCGATCATTGTTCTGGCTTGGGTCGGGATAGGCAAACGCTTTACGATCATCACCCTCGTCAACATCGTCGAGATTTCCCTTTTCACCAACCTTTTGTCGATGGAATGGGTCGAGGAATATATCGTTGGCCCGGTTTCCCTTTTCGTCAGCAACTTCGGCGGCGGCATCATATCGCGGGCCATCTTCGCCGGGGTTTGCACCGGTCTCTCGAGCGCCTTGACCTTCAAAGTCGATGCCTCCAGCGGCGGGATCGACGTCGTCTCATATTACATCGCCTTGAAGAAATCCACTTTGGTTGGGAAGTACGCGGCCTATATCAACGGCTGCATCCTCATCGTCTATTCCCTATTGGCGGCCACCAAGATGGGGTGGGGCACTCAACAGGGGATGGAAGTCATGTCCTGCGCCTTGTTCTCCATCATCTATCTGATCGTCTCGATGGTGGTCATCGACATGATCAATTTGCGGAACAAGAAGATGAAGATCGAGGTGGTCACCGATAAACCGGAGTTGGTTCAGGTTCTGATGGCCAATATCCCCCACGGGGCGACGATCATCCACGGGGAAGGAGCCTTCTCCGGCCGCCCGAAGACCATCATCGAGATGGTTATTTCCTCTTACGAAGTCAATCAGACGGTCAAGGTCATCCGGGAAACCGACCCGACCACCTTCGTCCAAGTCACTGAGCTGAAGCAAGTTTACGGCCATTTCTACATCAAGCCGATCAAATAAAAGAAAACGAGCCGGTTGGCTCGTTGGTCTCTACTGGCGGAGAAGCGGGGATTCGAACCCCGGCTGGAGCAGGGCCCCACTATCAGTTTTCGAAACTGACCCCTTCAACCGCTTGGGTACTTCTCCAAGTAGCGGGCATATCTTATCACCGCGCCTAAGTTAGGGCAATGGGCAAAATTCCCGCGTTTTCATAGAGAAATAAAAGCCGCGCAAATCGGGGCATAAGCCCGCAAAAATCATATGGTTTTCGCGTTTTGGGCCAGCCAATTGAGCGTTCATCCTCATTGAGGATGCCAATTTCGCCGCCTTTGTGCTATCCTTCTTCCGCTATGTGGGAGAAATTCATCGGCTACATAAGCGATAATCTCGCCTCAATCTGCCTCTTCCTGATCTTAGGGGCGCTGTTTTTGTTCCTTTCGATCGCTTTCGTCATCTCGGAAGTCAAAGAACGGCGGTATCGGCTCAAGATGACCGACATGAAGAACGCGGTCGCCATCTATATCCTCGATATCGCCCATAACCAAGTCACCATGTTTCAGTCGAGCGATCTCTCCGACGTCTCTTCCTTCCCCCTCGGCGCCTTCTATTCCCAATTCAACCGCGATGAGCAGGGGAAGGTGAGCGATTGGATCAATTCCCTTATCGAAAAGGATTCGGAGGCTCCGGATTTCCTGGAAACCGATCCGCAGAACGATTCTCAGACCAGCCGCAAACAATATTACTATCTATTGCAGGTCGATCACGTCGAAGAGAAGAAACAACTCGTCCACCTTCAGCGCCATAAGATCCGTTATATGGTGCCGAAGAATTCCCCGGCGGGCTTCAAAGGGCTCTCCTCCTCCAAAGAGGTATTGGAGGCTTTGAACAAATGCAAGCAGCGGGGCTTCACCGCCTGCTTCCGTTTCCAATATCGGAAACTCGCCGACAAGGACAAGCCGATCGAAGCGCTTATCTTCGGCTATATCAAACGCATCCTTTATGGGTTAAGCGAGGGGCGGCGGTATCTGCTCGAAGCCTCGGGCAACGAACTCTTGGTCATCGATTTGAAGAACTCGGCCAAAGCCAACGCGATGTATTTCATCAAATCGGCCCTAAACGCCATCAACCGTTATCTTTCCCTTAAAGGCTATTTGTCGAAGATCGATTCCCGGGTCGGCTTAGTCGGCCATCAATATTTCAGCGAAGGCGTCCCCTCCGATGATCCCGATGGCAAAGCCGGAGGCGAGGCGATCTTAGACTACGCGATGAAAACCGCCCAAATCGCCTTCGAGGACGAAAAGACGATCCTGGTTTACGATAAAAGGCGGCGCTCGTTCAACCCGCTTAGGGATATGGCTTATCGGACCGAGGTCGAACGGATCATTTCCGATAAGCGGCTTAAATACGAATTCCGTCCGGTCTATGGGGTGAAGAAAGGGAAGGTCATCGGCTATTTGACCAAAGCCACCCCGGTCGACACTTACTTCGATTCCTTGGAAGAGCTGAAGGAATACGCGATGCGGACCGATGATTTAGGGCACCTATTCTCCACCATCGCCCGCAACACCATGCCCTTATTCGTCAATCAGCGTTCCGATGAATCCCAAGCCCTTTTCTTTCCTGTCAAAACCATCGAGCGGCCCTATATGCTCACCACCTTCGCCAAGATGCCTAAGGCCAAGAACTCCCATATCGTCTTCCTGTTCAACGAAGCCGACGTCAAAGCCGCCTTCGATCCCTCTCACCCCCAGCAAGTCAACGACGATATGAACGCCATCCGGGCGAAGGGCTACCACGTGGCCTTAGAGCTCAACGACGGCGAACTAGGGCTCCCGACCTCGGTTTACGATGCTTATGACTTCTTCGTCTGCGACTTCAATTTCGCCGGGGCGGCCAGAGGGATGGACGCCCTTGTGCGGAGCCAACTCCACGTCATGGTCGAGAAGCTGCTCCATTACAATAAGCCGATCATTGCCAATGACATCGAGGGGTGGCCCTCGGTCGAACTGTTGGTTCGCAGCGGGCTGTCCTACATTTCCGCCGAATGCTTCGCCCCCTATTCGGAGATGATTCAGCCGATCAGCTCGAAGTCGAGCAAACGGATTGCCGATTATCTGATCAAATAAGCGTATATTAAGCGCGAAAGAGGTTAACTATGGGAAAACAAGCCAACAAAAACGAAGCCATCACCAGCCGGGACGAGAACTTCGCCCAGTGGTACACCGATGTGTGCAAAAAAGCCGAGATGATGGATTATTCCTCGGTTAAGGGATTCATCGATTACCTCCCTTATTCCTATGCCATTTGGGAGGAGATCCAAGCTTACCTTAACAAGCGGTTTAAGGAAAACGGGTCGAGCAACGTCTACTTGCCGATGATCATCCCCTCCTCTTTGTTCAATAAGGAAAAAGACCATATCGAAGGGTTCGCCCCCGAGACATTGGTGGCGACGGTTGGCGGTGGGGAGAAGCTTGCCGATCCGCTCATCATCCGCCCGACCTCGGAAGTCCTTTTCTCCGATATGTATAAACGGCTCGTCTCTTCCTATCGCGACCTTCCGAAAATCTATAACCAATGGTGCTCGGTCGTCCGCTGGGAGAAGACCACCCGTCCCTTCCTCCGGGGGGCGGAGTTCCTTTGGCAGGAGGGGCACTGCCTTTTCGAGACCGAGGAAGAAGCGTGGAATAACGCCAAGAACATGCTGAAGGTCTATGATGACCTCGGCAAGGATTTGCTGGCCATCCCCTTCGTCAAGGGCATCAAAACCGATCATGAGAAATTCGCCGGTGCGGTCGCGACCTATACCATCGAGGCTTTGATGCATGATGGGAAAGCGCTGCAATCCGGGACCACCCATTACCTAGGCCAAGGGTTCGCCGATGCCTTCGGGATCCATTTCCTGGGCCGGAACAATAAACTCGAAACCCCCCATCAGACCAGCTGGGGCGTCTCGACTAGGCTGATCGGGGCCATCATCATGGTCCATGGCGACGACAATGGGTTGGTTTTGCCGCCCCGGGTCGCCCCGATCCAGGTGGTCATCGTCCCGATCCGCCAAGACGCGGAAGGCATCCTCGACAAATGCCGTGAGATCAAAACGACTTTGGAGAAGATGGGCCTCCGGGTTAAGCTCGACGACACCGATCACACCCCGGGTTGGAAGTTCGCCGAATGGGAGATGAAAGGGGTTCCGCTGCGGCTGGAACTCGGGCCTCGCGATTTGTCCGCGGGCACCATCTGCCTGACCAAACGGGTCAACGGGGAGAAAAAAGTCGCCCCGATCGAGGAGATTGAGAAAGCCATTCCCTCATTGCTTGACGAAATCCATGAGGACATGTATCAAAAAGCCCTTGCCTTCCTTAATTCCCATATCCGGGAAGCCCACGATATCGAGGAGCTGAAAGCCATCCTCGACCAAGGGGGCTATGCCAAAGTCAATTGGTGCGGCGACGAGGAGTGCGAGCTGAAGATCAAGGAACTTACGGCCGGGGGGACCGCCCGCTGCATCGCCGAGGGGGAGGATCCGTTCGCGCCTACTTGCCCGGTCTGCGGCAAGAAAGCCTCGAAAGTCGTCTATTTCGCCAAGGCGTATTAATTCCTTTGGTAGATTCAATCTAATGTTGTATTATTAGCCGGCACGGAGGCGTACCCAAGAGGCCGAAGGGGGCAGGTTGCTAACCTGTTAGGTCGGGTTTCCCGGCGCTCGGGTTCAAATCCCGACGCCTCCGCCAGCGAAATGAGAACAGCGATTCCTTGCCGGAGTCGCTTTTTTCGTCCCCGTCTGTGATATCCTTTGGCCATGATTGAAATCAAGCTGATCGAAGACCCCTCATCGATTGACCTCACCCCCGATGCTTTCAAGGTATTTGGAAAGCTGGTTCCCTCTTTGCTTAATGGGGAGTGGGGCTATCGGGTCGTTTATTACCCCGAAGCGGAAGCGAAAGAAGAACGGTTTCCGAAAGAAGACTATTCCGCCTATGATAAGGGGATATTTATTGGGGCCTATGAAAAGGCGAAGCTGGTCGGGTTGGGGTTGCTATTGCCTGGCGATTTCGCCTATATGTATTTATCTGACCTCGAGATTAGGAAAGAATATAGGGGCCAAGGGATTGGCTCATCGATCATTGAAAAAGCGAAAATCATTGCCAAAGACAAAGGTTTTGCCGGGATTTACACCTTTGCCCAAGACAATAACTTGGCTGCTTGCCTATTCTATCTTCATAATGGATTCCGCCTCGGCGGCGTCGACAGCGAGCTTTACCGCCATACCCCGCAGGAAGGGAAAACGGATATCGCCTTCTACCTTGATTTCTAACTTGAGTGGCGAAGTCTTCGATAAACGCCGATTTAGCAAAATATCGTCTGAAAAAATCTTTAAGCAAAAATGCAGAAGCGGCGCCCTTCTATCGTAGGCGCAGCCTCGTCTTTCTCGACAAGGTAAACGATCGATTCTAAACTCTTTTCTGCCTTCCCGGGGTTCTGAGGAGCAATCATCTAAAGCTGACGGTCTTATCTTTCTTTCCCACTTCGAGGCATTCATCGAATCGGGCCTATCCTTATGGTTTATTTGATTTCAAGATAATTACGACCCTATACGCCATGCTCGTTCTTTCGATATACGTGAAGACGGCTGCAAGACAATAGTCTATGATATCGGCATGCATGGCTACGGGGAGAAGTTCGAAAAGGCGGTGAAGCGGGTTTGCCGGATGCACGTCCGACTCCGTATCCTCTTTTCGGCAATGGGCATCCTATTGCTCTATCTCTGCATCCCGGTTATCCACGCCGCTCGGGGCGAAACGCCGCTTTTCGATAAACTGAGCCGGGAATGGAATCTCTACCTCGGGTTGATAATGCTGGGGGTCGGATTGATCGTCATCCTCTTTTCCTTAGTCTATCGCCTTCCTTCGATCATAGTCTATCTCCGGGTGAAGGAACGGACGATCCTCATATCCCAATACACCGACGGCAAGGATAAGGCGACGAAGAGGCGATGGGTGAGACTCCGCCGTTCCAATAAGCCGAAGGAAATAATCAGCTTAGCCACCTCCTATTGGGTTTTGGCCAATCGCTTCGCCGGGAAAGGGAAAAGGAAGGAGGGCGACAGCCGTTTTGATGGGAAGGTCTATCAGAAGTTCCTCTACTCCCTTTTGGTCTTTTCCATTTGCCTGGTTTCCCTTTTCCTTCTTTTCCCAGTCGCCTATATCCTTTTATCCAAATGGGATGCCAAGCATACGGTATATGACGGCAAGCGGCTTTCCTTCGACGGCGCTTATGGCGACCTGTTCAAACGGTGGTTCGTCTTTTACGCTTTGATCATCCTGACTTACGGCCTTTTCATTTTCCTGCTTCCCCGCCGGCTGGAGATTTGGCGTTATCGCCACACCCATATCGAGGGGGAGGCCCCTTGCCTTGGCGGGACTTGGAGAGGGAACCTTATCATTGGCATGCTTTTCACCGGGGCCTGCAACCTCTTCAACATCCTGACCCTTAATCTTTTGCACCCCCTCGTCAAAGCCTGGAAGACCAAATACAACCAGAAACGGGTTTACCTAGACGGCAGCAAATTGGTGTTTGACGGCAATTGCCTCCAATTTCTCGGCAAGTGGATCTTTTGGATGCTTCTTTGCCTGCTCACCTTGTTCGTCTTCGCCTTCTTCATCGATATCTGGATGAAGAAATGGACGGTGCAGCATACCCATCTGGATGAGGAAAGACGACAAATCCCGGTTATTTAGTCAAGTTTTGCTTTTCGTTCTTTGCTTTTTGAATGCAACGATTCGGTTTTTCTAAGTTAAGGGTTTTCTTCATGCGATTTCCTTCCAAAGCAAAAGTAGGGTCTTGGATTCGTTTTGGGGATCCTCCTTTGACGGGTAGGCAACTTAAAGCCGATTTTGCTTCTTATTCTCGCCATTGCTTGCTATTCTATTTATATGAAAATCAAAGACTATTTGCTCCGTCCCGGGGAAAAACCCCTCGACGTGATTAAGCCCGACTGTGGCTTTCTTTCCATCTTCAAAACCGTCGGCATCATCGGCGGTTCGGTCTCTTCCGGGGAGTTTGAGAGCCGGGAAAGCGGGAAAACCGGTTACCACGATTTCCATCCTTATTCCTGGGCCCATTACCTCGCCACGGTGACCGGGTCCGATTATCGGGTCTATGCCCGGGGCGGGATGACGGCCGAGGAATATTACAAGACCTGGGCCGATCAATTCGGCTTCTGGGAACCCCGCCAAGCCTACATCCTGATGCTCGGCGGCAATGACCTTTTCACCTATCCCCGGGGCATCGGCAAAGCCGAAGACGTCGACCTTGAGCATCCCGAGAACAACGATGAGACCTATATCGGCTATATGGCCCGGGTGATGTCGAAACTGAAATCGGTTCAGCCGGATTGCTACCTTTTCGTCATCGGGCCTTTGATGAAGCTTGAGCCCGGACGGAAGGAAATATGCGACGAGGCCTATTCTGAGCTAAGCAAACTCTGCGGGCGTTATTCTCGCGCCTATCACCTCGAGCTCGCCAAATACGGCTTTTATTACGACGAGGATTGGAACGACAACTTCAAGATGGGCGGCCACCCCAATCCAATGGGCTATGTGATCATGGCCCAAGCCATCGGGAACTATATCGATTACCTGATTCGGGCCAATCCGAACGAATTCAAGGAAGTCGCTTTCATCGGCACCCCTTACCGATATTGATTGGCTTTTCGTTTGGGGAAGTTTTTTTGCGCTGCGATAATCCGGGTCTATGGCAAAGGAAAGCGGACGAACCTCATTCTCTTGCCTAAAAGGCAAGTATTGGCAGGTTTTCGGCGCCCCGATGATGAAGATCATCGAATGCGCGAGCGAAATCTGCGTCCCTTTCATCGTCCGTTCGATCATCGATGACGGTTTATCCCAAGATGGGTCGCATTATGGACAGACGAGTTACATACTTTTTCTCTGCTCGCTGGTCTTGCTTTTCGCCCTCGTCGGTTTTGCCTTCACCATCTTGACCCAATACATCGCTTCCCGGGTCTCGACCGATTATGGCCACGATCTCCGACGGGACGTCTATTCCCAGCTGTCTTCTCTTTCTCCATCCGAGATCGATCGATTTGGGCGGAGCAAAGCCCTTAATCTCCTCTCCAGCGATTCCTTCGCTTTGCAGAACGGGCTTTTCATGTTCATGCGGATCTTCGTCCGCTCGCCCTTCATCATCATCGGCTCGATCATCGCGAGCTTCGTCCTTAATCTTTACGCTGGCCTAGCGGTCGTTTCGGTTTTGCTGCTTTCGGCCTTATCCGTCAGCCTAATTTTGTCGCTTACCCCCAAAAAATACGGGGCCGTCCAAAACTCGCTCGACAAATTGACCTCGTTTGGGGAAGACGGGATCTACGGGGCAAGGGTCATCCGGAGCTTCAATAAGCAGAACGATGAAATCAGCTTGTTCAGAAAGGAATCCGCCGCCTATCAGGTCCGTTCCGATAACGTCGCCAAAATCAACGCCGTTTTGAACCCTTTGAGCTTCGCGCTTATAAACCTCGCCGTCGTCGCGGTTTTTTACCTCGGCTCATTTCAATTCGAACTATCGGGTTTGTCGGCGGGGAGCATCGTCGCCATCATGGGGCTATTGACCCAGTCCTTGGCTTCGCTTATGTCCATTTCCCGACTCGTCACCTCTTTGTCGAAAGCCTATGCCTCGAAGAAACGCCTTGATCAATTTTTAGGGCTCAGCTCCTCCATCCAAGACGGAAAAAAGCCCCTCCCCGAGGTCAAGGAGGGCGAGCCCCTGCTCGAGGCCAGGCAGGCCTGCCTCTCCTACGGGGGCGAGTCATTGGCCCTCGACCACGTCGACTTCCT
>CASFQA010000009.1 GCA_949296775.1 uncultured bacterium
GCCTAGCGAGAGCCCGGCGATGCAATAGAAGCAGTTGCCGTGGAATTTTGCCAATAGGCCAGAAAGCAGTTTCGACACCGCGACGAGCCCAATCAATAAACCGATGGCTAAACAAGCGTAGACTAGGAGGACCATTTTGTTTTCTTTCCAGTAGGAAAAGGAGACCGAATCGAGCAATTTGGCGAAGCAGCCGACCATCATCAAGACGGCGGTGGCGCTTAAGCCAGGGACTAATTGGGTGATGGCGACCACGAAGCCGAGCAAAACGAACACTAGGTAATGGTACCAACTCAGCTCATCGAGCTCGGGGAAGCCCCCGGAGACGAAAATCGAGATGCAGGCGAAGGCAATCGGCAGGCCGAGGCCTAAAACGAATAAGACAATGCGGATGGCGTTCGGTTTTTCGCCTTTAAGCTGATCGGTGACGGCCGGATAGGCCCCGACCATTAAGCCGGCGAAGCAACTCACGATGGCAAAAGGGATGAGGTCCAGCAGCTGCTGAACGCCTAAGAAGCCCAAGACCAACCCGATCACCGCCCCGATGGCGATGGGCAAGAGGAAGAGGGCGCAGACTTTGAACTTCCTTAAGATGTGGCCCAAAGCGAAGAGCAATTTCTCGTAAAGGCGGAAGATGATGGCCACCGCCGAGCCGGAGATGCCGGGGACGATGATGGCGAGGCCGATGAAGAAGCCCAGTAGTCCCCCTTTGGCCATTTCCTTCTTGCTTTGGTATCGCAATGATTCGTTTTTGAAGTTGTTATCCATACCGGGCAATGATACTCGGCTTCCTTGCCGATGGCAAAAACAGCCGTCTTTTGTTAATATAAAAGGGAAAAGGAGGTGGTCTGATGAATATAATGAAAAATCTGTATGCCGAATACCCGTTCTTCGAAGGCCACCCTTTGGTCTTCGGATACCTATTCGAAGCCACGGCCCCGTTCTAACCTCTTCCGCCGGGTCCGCCTGGCTTATTGATTTCGGAGGTTAGTCATGGAAAGAAACGCTTTATTCGAGTCCCCGAATATCGGGCGGCTCTTCTTCAAAATCGCCATCCCCGGCTCAATCGGGATGTTGGCCTCAGCCATTTACCAGTTGATCGACGGCATGTTCATCAACATGTTTTTGGGTGATTTGGCCTTCACCGCCGTCAACCTCGCCTTCCCTTTCGTCATCATCGCTTACGCGGTTGCGGACTTGATCGGGGTCGGCTCCTCGGTCGTCATCTCGATTCGGCTGGGGCAGAAACGGAACGAGGACGCCAATAAAATATTCTCCTCGGCCGTTTTGATCATTTTGATCGCCGATATTTTGATGATGGCCTTCCTTTTCTTGATTTGCCGGTTCGTCTTCGTTTGGCTCGGGGCCGAGGAGGCGGTGGCGGAATTATCCTTCCAATATTGCGTCCCCTATTTCGCTTTCTTGCCGTTGTCGGGCTTCCTTTTCTCTTTCGATAACTTCCTCCGGATATCCGGCAAGGTCAAATACTCGATGGTGGTCAATATCCTCTCCTCTTTCCTCGTTATTGGGCTGGAGGCGCTTTTCCTAGGGGTCTTCGATCTGCCGATCTGGGGGGCTTCGCTAGCCACCAGCCTCTCTTTCGGCCTCTTCACCTTCGTCTCGATCTATCCGTTTTTGCGTAATCGGTGCCTGCTTAAATTCGCCAAACCCTCTTTAAGCAAGGAGGAGTTCGCCTTCATCGTCAAATCCGGAGCCCCGACCTTCTTATCGAACCTCGCCGGGCGGTTGACCGCCATAATCCTAAACAAAATGCTTTTGGCCCAAGGCGGGAACGCGGCGGTGTCGGTGTATGGGGCGCTTATGTACATCGACGCGTTTGTCTATCCCATTCTATATGGGATGACCGATAGTTTGCAGCCGGCTCTAGGCTATAACCATGGGGCGGGGCGCCATGACCGGGTCAAAAAACTTCAGAATTACGTTTTCGCCTCTTCCTTCATCCTTTGTTTTATCGTTTTCCTCTGCTTCATAACCTTGCCCGGATACATCACCTATCCTTTCCTTTCCAATGCCGATCAGGCGACTTTATCGTTGGCTAAGCAAGCGGCTTTCATCTTCGGCTTCCTCTATTTGGTTCGGAGTTTTCCCTATGCTATCTCCAACCTATTCCAAGCCATTGGCCGCCCCTTGCCCTCGATCATCATGACCTTCTGTTTGTCGCTTGTCTTTCCCCTGGCCTTGGTGGGCATATTCTTTAACTTGGGGCTAAACGGCATTTGGCTGAACTCCCCGGTAACCTATTTGCTCGGGACCATAATGGCCTTCCTTTTCTTCTATTTCTTCTTGATTAAGAAGAAAGAGGTTAAAATTGGGGAAAAGGAGAACGACGAGGAATGAAAGTGCTGTTCATCGGGGCCGGCCGTTGGGGGTTGGCCTTAGCTTCGGTTTTGGGGAATAATGGCCATGAAGTGAGGCTGCTAAGCCGGGACAAGGCGGAAGGGGAGGCGCTTAACGCGAGTGGAATCCATCCTTTTTTCCCGGATTTTCGTTTCCCTGCCTCCGTCAAGATGACCAGTGATGAGGCGGAAGCGGCGGCCTTTTCCGAGGTAGCGGTTTTATCCCTGCCCGTCCAAGTCAGTTTCGATTACCTTTCCTCCCGTCAAAGCTTAATCAAAGGCAAAAAAGTCTTGCTGACCGGCAAGGGGATGGTCGGGCAGCGGATATTGACCGAGGTCTTATCCCCGATCATCGAAGAAAAAGAGGTGGCGGTCTTAAGCGGCCCCTCGTTTGCCAGCGAGGTCATTAAGCGCAAGCCGACCTGCGTTTCCATCGGCTCGAAGGAGGAAGGCTTAGCCCTTTTCTTCCAATCCCTTTTCTCCTCCCCTTATTTCCGGACCTACGTTTCCGCCGATATCGTCGGACTTGAGCTTTGCGGGGCGCTGAAAAACGTCTATGCCTTAGGGGCGGGGATGATCGATCGGGCGATCGATTCCGCCAACACCCGAGCCGCCTATTTGACTAGGGCCCTCCACGAGATGTCGCGGCTTGTCCTTTCCCGAGGTGGGGAAAGATCAACCGTCTATGGCCTATCGGGGGTCGGGGACCTGTTTATGACCTGCACCTCATCTTTGTCGCGAAACTACCAGTTCGGCTACCATTTCAATGAGCCGGGCTATCAAACCAATGGGGTCGCGGAAGGGGTTTATACCTTAGCATCATTGCTTTCCTCAATCCCCAATCTCAAAGACCTCCTCCCGATTGCCTTCACCATTGGGGAAGTGGTGGAAAGGCGGCTTAATTTCCAAGAGGCGATAGAGGCTTTGATGGGGCGGAAGCTGAAGAAGGAAATCGACTAGATTATCCCCATCGCCTTCGCTTGCCGTTCGATCGCTAAGACGATATTCTCCGGCTCATCTTCGTTTAGGCAGGCTTTTTCCATCGGGCAAAGGTCGGTTTGCGAGCGGTTTAAGATCTTATCGGCCAGTATCTCGCATTCAACCTTAATGCCATATCGGGTTAGCAGCGTTTGGGCGGATACGCTCATTAGGTGGGCGTTGACTTCTTCGACGCCGGAAAGGACGCAGATGGCGGCCGCCGCTTTGCCGATGACTTTATCGAAGAGGCGAGCGCCTTTCAACCGATCGGGGCAATCCAAGTATAAATGCAGCAAGGGCCCTATCCCCCGGCCGGTCCGTTCGATTGTTTCGCCTTGAACGGTCAGCAGTGTGAGATGATCGAGTTCCATACGCTTAAATATGAGCCGAAAATATTTGTTGTGCAAGGGAAGAAAGAAAGCATATAATAGCCGAGCCGCGATAGCGGCGAACCTGTTGGGTACGGGACTTTAGCTCAGTTGGGAGAGCGCGTGCTTTGCAAGCATGAGGTCGTCGGTTCGAGCCCGATAAGTTCCACCAGAAAATGGCTGTGTAGCCCAGTTGGTTAGAGCAACCGGCTCATACCCGGTATGTCGAGGGTTCGAGTCCCCCCACAGCCACCAGAGGATAATGATGCCCTTCGGGGCATTTTATTTTTGCCCCAAGAAGATGACCGTTGAACTGAGAGCAACAGAATAAGGCTGTGACTTCTTGGCCAATAATTTAGTTGTTTCTAAAATCGGTGATGGGGCAAAAACCACGCAGGAAAACGAATATGCTTGCAAAAAGCGGATAAAAACAACGGATTTCTGATATAGGTTAAAAGGCAATATCATCGGTATCTAGATCGCATTGCTTATTTTGGACCTATCTATTAAGAATCGGTTGGACGCCTTTTCTTTAACTTCCCTTCCGGATATGTATAATAGTCAAGCCGCTTTGCGGCCTGGTCCATTAGCTCAGCCGGTTAGAGCGAGCGCCTTATAAGCGCTAGGTCCGGTGTTCAAGCCACCGATGGACCACCAAGACGGAGGCGTACCCAAGCGGTCTTGAAAACCGATAGTGGGGTTCCGCCCCAGCCAGAGTTCGAATCTCTGCGCCTCCGCCATAAAAGAACAACATGTCTGATACATTCTTAGTCGCTGACTAGGGGTGTGCAGACTTTTTTGATTTTAGGCTTAAATAGCCACTTTTTAAAATTAAGCCGTTGTAATAGTGGGAGCCAAATCTCTAAAATTCATCGAAAAACCATCATTTTTAAGGCTCACTTTGAAACATCAGGTGTGCACTATTAAACGGCAACCCTTATTTTGCACACCCTTGCACACCCCTAAACACGGCAATTGCACACCCTTATACTCTTACACGACGCCCCTAGAAAGTGCGCATTTTATCGAAGTTTTTAATGTTTGCAATTGCTCTTTTGCTCTTTGGGATGTAAAAAGCCACCTAAGTATTATAAGCTAGATGGAATTTAATCTTTTATTTAATCTTCTTTACCTTCTTCTACAATTTTCCAATGACCATTTTTATCTGAGCCGACACGCACCAAGATGCCTTTAGATTTTAAAGAATTAATAATTGTTTGGACTGTTCGGCGTGATAAGTTTACTTTAGTAGTCATTTCATTTATCGTTACTTTACTATTTTCGTTTATTAGATTTAGGATCTTCGCTTCGTTTACAGTGCAATTTACAGTGCAATTTACAGTGCAATCGTCCTTCGCATTAAATCCTTTTTTTCAAAAGGTATGGTAAAGACGTACTTGAGCTTCTCCTCCTTTGCGTACCTTCTGTTCATATACAGCCCTTTCTTTGTGCTCAGACTGTTCAAACTTTGGGTAACACCTCAAAATATCAAGCCGCGCCCAATCTCGAAAAGGCGATCGGGGTGTCGTGAGCAATTTGCCGTTCAACCATACGCATTTCTCCTAATCGAAGCGCATTTTCCTTTCTGCCCGTTGGTTCTAATCCGTTTTAGAGCCGAGAAGGCAGTTAGCGGTTTTCATGAATGGCGCATTCAGACGTTCAAGATTGCACCGCATTTCATCAAGACCATCTATTTTTTTGCCTTTGGCTTAATACCCGCGAATGCAAACTCTTGCCGAAGAAACCTCCTAATGCATTTTCCTTAGCCTCCACTTCCTTATTATCGGTTATGCCCTTGCAAATGCATTTAACGCCCATACGGATTGAATCGTAATATCCGTTGCTGATAGACGTCTTTATTGATTATCGTTGCTTTCGCCATAGACTCCGGCGATTAAAGAAAACCGCCCCCAATCTCCTATTTGAGATCGAGGGCGGCTTTTCGCGAGGGGGTATTATTCCGGATCGGATTTGAGGCTGACTGGTTTGGCCTTGTTTTCGCCGGCTATGGCGGTTGGGTGGGTTGCCGCTTGCAGGAGGGGCTCGATCTTCGCCTCGGTTATTTCGTTTACGACCGCCGGGAGATTGGCGTCTTCGACCGGGTCTAGGGATTTTGGCTTCTTCTCCAGCTGCTTCAAGCTGATTTTCCTGGCGGCGATGACATCGATCAGGTTCCGTTTCTTCCCTTCTTCTAGGTTCTCTTTGGGGATGGACCCGCTTTTGATTAAGGAGAGCTTAGCCAAGGCAGGGCCGGCCATCTCGTATAGTACGGAGGAGCAGAGGATGATCGAGAGGAAGGTGTCGCCCATTTCACCCGGCAGCATCCGTTGGCCCAAATAGGCTAAGCCGATGGCGACCCCGGCTTGGGGGGCGAGGGCCAGCCCTAAATAATTCCGGATCGGCTTGCTGGATTTGGTGACCCGAGCACCGAGATAAGCGCCCCCGTATTTGCCGATGAGCCGGACTAAGAAGTAGACGACCCCGATTAAGCCGATGGTGAGGAAGGAAGAGAAGTCCATGTTGATGCCGCTCATGACGAAGAAGAGGAGCATTATCGGCGGATCGAAATGGTCGACGTATTTGAATAGCTTCTCATCGTGGGTCAAGTTGACGTAGGTGGCCCCGAAGATCATGCAGGAGAGCAATGGCGAGACATCGAGCAGGATGCAGCAACCGGAGATGATGGCGATGATGGCGAGGGCGATGATGAGCCGGGAATTGGGTGAGCGGCCTTTGACCAGCCAGGCTAAGGCCAGCCCCCCGATGAAGCCGACGACCATGAATAGGAGGTTATAAAGGATCGGAAGGATGATGCTCAGCGCGTTGATCGAGGAGGAGGAAAGCCCTTCGACGACCGCCGAGACGATGGAGAAAGCCAAGAGGCAGACGACGTCATCGAGGGCGACGACTTGCAGCAGCGTCTCGACGAACTCCCCTTTGGCTTTGTATTGGTTGATGGTCATCAGGGTCGAGGCTGGGGCGGTCGCGGTGGCGATGGCCCCGAGCAAAAGGGCGAAGCTGATGCCGATGGAGGGGAAGCATATGGCGACCGCGGCCGTCACGAGGATCCCGGCTAGCAAAGCCTCCAAGACGGTGATGATCAAAACTTTGGGCCCGCTGGAGGCCAAGACCTCTTTTTTGAAGAACTTCCCGACCCCAAAGGCGATGAAGCCCAAGGCTAGGTCGCTTAGGAAGGACATCCCCTCGACCACTTCGCCTGGGATCAGGTTCAAGACGAAAGGCCCAATCAGGATGCCGGCGATGATATAGCCGGTGACGTTGGGGAGGCGGAAGAGCTTGCTGACCCGCGATAGCAAGAATCCGGCTAAAAACATGATCGATAGGGCGATCAAAACCGTCGCCGCCCCGTGCCCATCGTAAAACTCATAAAATCTAAGCAGCATGAAAACTCCTCCTTACTACCCCTTTTTTGGTCCTTTCCTTTTGAGGGGAACGTGCATATCATATGCTCGGCGGCAATAAGTAAATCTAATAGGTTTCTATGCAGCCATAAAAATATCTTATGTGAGGTCATCCGATGGTCGATTCCAAGCTCCTTACCTTCCTCAAAGTCGCCGACAAAGGTTCCTATACCTTAGCCGCCCAAGAATTGTCTTTGACCCAGCCGGCGGTTTCCCAACAGATGAAATTGCTGGAAACCGAACTGGGGGTGAAGCTTTTTAACCGGGTTGACAATAGCCTAAAACTCACCTATCAAGGGGAGATTGTCAAGAAGTTCGCCCGCCGCATCGTCTCCTTATACGGCGAATTGGATTCGAAGCTCTCCGATGAGCAGGCGGGGCGGCGGAGCTATGTCATCGGCATCACCCATACTTCCGAAGCCAATTTAATCGCCGAAGTGCTGGCCCATTACGCCGAGGAGCATCCGGGGGTCAAAATAAAAATCCTCAGCGACTCCATAAAAAAACTTTATGAGAAGCTTTCGACTTTTGAGATTGACCTTGCGATCGTCGACGGGGCTTCGACGAACAAAAAATACTGTTCGATTCCTTTAGACACCGATTCCTTGGTCGTGGTCATGGCCAAATCCCACCCTTTGGCGAAGAAAGCCTCAATCGGCCTCGACGATCTGAAGAAGGAACGGCTCATCCTCCGGAGCAAAGCCAGCGAAACCAGAAACCTCTTCGCTTCCGCTTTGGCGGCCATCAACTGCAGCCTCGACGATTTCAACATCGTCTTGGAAATCGACAACATCATGACGATTAAGGAATTGGTGGCCAAAGGCGAGGCCATCAGCGTCCTCCCCCGCAGCGCCTGCCATGGCTATGGGGATAAGCAGATGCTCTCCCTTCGCCCGATCGAGAACCTCAACATGGTCAGGGAAGTGAACATCGTCTTCCCCAAGGATTTCGCCGAGCGTTCCTTCGTCGACCATCTGGTTTCCGATTATCGGAAGATGCTCTCGCGTTGATGGGCGAACTATGACAAGAGTTTCAATGGCACATCGGTTCTTTCGAAGTCTCATATCAAGGCGGCTTTAATTTCGTTTCCGAAAGGGATTCAACTGAGCAAGATAAAGGATATGGATTATCGGAAGAATGTTTTGGCTGTGGATTTGCTTTTGTTTCGCGGCCCCAGATTCGGCATTCAAGGCGACATAAATTTGCTTGTCTAAACTTTGTTTTTTAGAACATCTTTATGTTTCCGTCTTCGACAAGAGGCATTCGCTTGAATGTAAAAAGCCGACCAACCATTAAGCGAGCATAAGGTTAAAACAGCCAAGATCCAATGCAAAGGAATAGGGCATTACCTTGAGGGATCGCCATGCGGGGTTTCGACAACGACGGTTGGCCGATGGCTAAGATTACGGGAAGGGCGTTTGAGGCTTCGCGGGAATATTATCAATGCAGCAACGAAATATTCATCGGG
This sequence comes from uncultured bacterium, assembly GCA_949296775.1. GTDB lineage: Bacteria > Bacillota_I > Bacilli_A > RFN20 > CAG-826 > Alloenteromonas. The sequence goes on from CASFQA010000009.1 coordinate 8,591, forward strand.
CGTTTATGCATTCTTCGGTGGCGTAGCTATTTGATCGAGGCGCGGTTATCTCGGAGCCTTTCGATGGGATTGACGTTTTTGATTCGTTGGGTGCGGTAGGCCCGAAGTCGGCTTATGGATAGACTAGATATGGAGCGGAGGAACTTTATTGGATTGGGTATATTTGGCGCCTATGTCCATCAATACCTTTATCGCTACGTCGAACCCAAAGAACTCTGCCAAGCCTACCCTGGCTTCCATTCCCTTGACCATTAGGCTGCCGAGAAAGGATCCTGGAGATCGAAGGATGGTCGCTCGATCCGACGGGGATGATTAAACGGGGGCGTTAACCCTATGGGTGATCAAAAGCAGTAAATAACCCCGATATTGGAAATAAGCGCAAAAGAAGGATGTTCAAGCGGTTATTCTTCTTTCTTCGGACGCCCGTCTTGGCCGTAGTTGTCTTGGTTTTGCGACTTATTCGGGTCGATGAAGATCATTTTGCGGACCCATTCATTGAACCGGCTTGTTTGCTGCTGTTTCTTCTTCCGGCCTTGCTCATAGGCTTGCTTGATCTTCGCGGGGATCTTGTTGGCCAGTTCGGCTTTGGCGAGCAGCAGCTTCCCTTTGGATTGCTCCCGGAAGCGTTCGTAGTTTTTATACCCCTCGGACTCATTCATGAGCTTCTTCAGCTTGCCGAAGAGGTTCAAGGAAGCGACGAGGTCGAGCAGGAAGAGACCATAGACCACGCCGATTAGGAAAATAAGGATGACGTTGACGGCCTCGGCTCCGCCTCCGGTCCCGAAGATGAAATCGAACATCCCGGTGAAAGCCTGATAGAGGTAGGGGTTCACCGCGTAATAATAAAGCAAGTCGACGGCAAGCCAAATCAATGAGAACTGAGGGCAGATGATGCCGAGGATGTTCCCTTTCAAGTTGGTGTAGTCCCACAGCCGGACTTTGAAACCTTTGACGAAGATCAGTCCGGCGAGGAACTCGAGGGCGATTAGGCAGACGAAGATGATGGCGATGGGGATGAGGTCATAGACCGATGGGCCGGAAGCCGTCTTGTTGGCGAAGAGGTTGCCGGTTGGGTTGTATAGCGGCCAAGACGGCAAATTGTCGGCGATTAGGGCCGAGATGAGGAACATGGTCACCAGCCCAAAGCCATACAAAGGGAGCCAAGGGCCTTTTAAGAAACCGGGATTGACCCATTTTTTGGCGGAGAAGAATCGGCGGTATAGCAGTTCGAAAACATAGCCGAGGAAACAGCCGGCGATGAACATGAAGAGGAAAACGATCAGGTATTTGCTGAACCCGCCGCGGACGGAAGCGAGGATATTCATAAGTCGAACCTCCGCCTCGATTATAGGCTATACTTGCAATGTCGGCTAGAAGGCTGATGTTCAGACGGCCCATTATCGGCAATCTAAGTGCTTTTTCTAAAAGGGTCAACCGCGCCGGTTCAATGGCTGTTTAAGAGGAATTTCAACCCCAATGCAGTGAGTTTCCTCCTGGCCTCGCTTCGCCGCCATCCCCTTGCCTCGCGGGTTAAGCCCGAGAGGTCGTCCCCCGAATAGAGGAGGGCTCCGTACGGTATATGGCGGAATTGGCAAAGGGCGATGAGGCCGGCCTGCTCCATCTCGACCAATTTCGCCCCTTCGGCGATCCGCCTTTTGATTTTGCTAGGGGTCTCGCGGTAAAAAGCGTCGGTCGTCCACACCCGGCCCGAGTCGAAGATGACCCCTTCCTCAAGCAGGAAGTCCTGGAGTTTGCCGACCATCGCGATATCGGCATCGACGTAACGGGAAGCAGGGAGGTAATGATAGGAAAACCCTTCGTCGCGGATGGCCGAGGTCACGAGGAAGATCCTGCCTAGTTCGCTTTTGACTAATGACCCCGCCCCGCCGATGAAGAGGACCTCGTTTATCCCTTTGCCGATCATCTCCTCCAGGAAGCCCCCGATGGCGGGGGAGCCGATGATGCCCTTGACTAAGAAGACCTCGCTTTCTTTCTTCCGGTAGACCGTGAGCTCGTTTTCCCCAGGTAAAACCAAATAGGGCTCGATCTCGCCGCTTGAAAGCAATTCGGAGATGGCCTCGGCGAAAAAACAGATGAGGAGCTTTCCTTTCATCTCCGCGCTTTTCTCCGGCTCGAAGAGGGCCGCTTCGGGGGAAAACTCGAAAAGGGGGCAATCAAGTTGAGAATCTCGCCAACGGTTATCCATCGTGGCTTTATTCTAATGGCCGTTGGCCTCATTGGCTAGGGCGATCAAAGAAAAGAGGGGAAGCCTTCGTCCGCGGTGTCTTTGCCCCAAATCGTCCAATCGAATAAGAGGGCATCGAGGATTTCTTCGTTGGACAGGCGATTGGCGCGATCGGTGACTTGGAGAAAATTGTCTTTCCGGTATGATTAAGAAAAGGAGAATCGATATGGCACACCAACTAAGCGAACAATCGTTAGCCGTCCTTAGGCGGATCGGGGCGGAAAACGACGGGGTCAAAGCCCCAAGCGACGAAAAAGGGGTCCAAGAGCTCATCATGGCCCTCGGCTTTATCTTAATGATGTCCTCAGCCAAAAAGGATAAGACCCCCGAGGATGAGGCGTTCCTAAAGCAAGTCGACGACTGCGCCCATGAGCTTCACGACCATCAAGCCGACTTGGACATCGCCGATCTGCGGTCCCGCCTGAGCTGAATAAATCCATTTCGTTCGTAAAAGGAGGGGAACATGCACACTTACTATTTCCGCTTCAGCGTCAACGGCATCCAAACCGAGGACACCGTCCGGGCCTATAACATCATCGATGCGGAAAAGCTCGTCAAAGCCAAATACCAGCCCGGCTCCCGGTTCGCCTTCTATTCGCGGAAGACCTTGGACTGATAGAGGCGGGGGAACTTGCCCTTCATCAATAAAAGGAATGATTTTTCGATTTGCCCCGACAGGCGGTAACCGGGCTTTCCGCTTCCGCCAAAAAGGATGGGCATGACTTCCTTTTCGAAGTCGCCCCAGCCGTAATAGGCTTCGGACAAAGCCCCGGTGATGGCCCCTAAGGTATCGGCGTCGCCCCCGATCGAAACCGCGTTGGCCAAACTTTCTTCGAAGCTATATGAATCGAGGAAACAGGCGAAGGCGGCCGGCATGCTGTCTTTGGCTAGTTCGGTGTATCGGTATTGTTTGTTCAACTGGGCATATGTTAGTCCCGCGACTTCCGGATAATAGGCGAGGATATGGCTCCTAAGCTCGTCTTTGCTCGCCCCGCGTAAGGCCAAATAGATGGCGGTGCTTAGGCTTTCCGCCGCCCGATAGGAATCGGGGTGGTCGTGGGTGATCGAGGTGATGGCCCAGCTTAACCGCTGGCATTCATCGAGGCTCGACGAGAAATAGGCGACTGGGGATATTTTCATGGCCGCGCCATTGCCGGCGCTGGCGTTAGGGCGGTAATCGATCGCCTGCTTCGGGTCGATATGCTCGATATCGCGGATATGGTTTGCCGATATGAGGTTTTCGATCCAGCTAAGGAAGCGGGTCCCCCAACCGGCGTCGGGGTAGCGGAAGACCTGGGCGATGGTCAAGGATAAAACCGCCTGCTTCAGTTGCTCAATCGACCGATAACCCGACATCAGGCTTTCGGCCACCGCCTCGGTTAAGTAGGTGTCGTCGGTGGTGAAGCAATTCGGGGTGAAGAGTTCCTTGGGCTTGACCCGGTTGCCGGTGAATTCGAATCGCGAACCGGCGATATCGCCTAATATGGCACCAAACATCCATCTTGCCTCGTTTGTTGGAACGATGATACTCCTTTGGCGACGCTTTTCGATTGCTGGTTTAATATTTGGCATGCCGCAGCATATCATCGTTAAGCCTTATAACCCCGATTACCCCCGCCTATTCGATATGGAGAAAGAGCGGCTGGTTCCGCTATTCGGCGACAACCTCTTTTCCATTGAGCATATCGGTTCGACCGCGGTCGCGGGATTAAGGTCAAAGCCCATCATCGATATCCTGGTCGCGGTCAAATCGTTGCCATTGGTGGATGAAAGGCAAGCGGATTTCGAGAAACTTGGTTATGAATACCTTGGGGAGTTTGGCATAAAGGGCCGGCGTTATCTGCGGAAAGGCGGGGACGAGCGGACCCACCAGATTCACGTCTTCCGCTTCGACGACGAGCATAATCTAATCCGCCATTTGGCGGTTCGGGATTATCTAAGGGCCCATCCGGCGGTCGCTAGGGAATACGGCGAATTGAAGTCCGCATTGGCTTTATCTCATCCTTACGATATCGATGGCTATTGCGAAGGCAAGGAGGCTTTCGTTTCCTATCTAGAGGCCCAAGCTTTGGCTTGGTACCGTCAATAACTTAACTTTTCCTTGGCTTTTTGCGAGGAAAACAGCCTCCTTAACCAATATTTTCCAACTCGATTGCCTCCTCTACTTTTCGGGAATATATAATTTTTGCATGAAAACCGCCTGCAATCCCTTTTTGCCCCTAAACGCCTATATACCCGATGGCGAACCCCATGTCTATGACGACCGACTCTATCTATTCGGCAGCCACGACCAAGAAGGGGGCGATACCTTCTGCGCCCTCGATTACGAGTTCTTTTCCTGCCCAGTCGACGACTTATCGGATTGGACCAGCCGGGGGATCAATTATTCCGCCAAGCAAGACCCTTTGTATAGCGAGGAACGGCCTTATATGTACGCCCCGGATGTGGTCCAGGGGAATGATGGGCGGTTCTATCTTTACTATTGCTTAAGCGGGTATCGGGGGAAAGGCGGTTATTTCGGGCCGATCTCGGTCGCCTCGAGCGCTGAGCCGGACGGACGTTACGAATTCCTAGGGCATGTCAAAAACAAAGACGGGTCGCTGATGGACCGTTTCGTGGCCTTCGACCCAGCCCTCATTAACGACGACGGGGTCATCCGCCTTTATTACGGGACCTATTACCCCTTCGCTAGCCTCGGCCCTCTCTTCGCGCCCATCATGAAGAAGACGCAGAGGCGGATGTTTGGCAAGACGGCTGAGCAGATGAAGGAAAAAGGCGGGGTGATGGGGCCGATCGTCTTAACCCTTGAAGACGACATGGTGACGGTCAAGGACGAGCCGAAGCGGCTTTTCGACCCCAGGAAAGTCGGCGGGGGCAAAATGTATGTGTTCCCCCGACATGGCCGTTCGTTTTTGGGGCACGGCTTTTTCGAGGGCTCCTCGATTAGGAAAATCGACGGCCTTTATTATTTCATTTACTCTTCCCTCAATAACCACGAGCTTTGCTATGCCACCAGCCTCTACCCCGACCATGACTTCGTTTATCGCGGGGTCATCGTCTCGACCGGGGACGTGGGGCTAAACGGGCGGAAAGAGGAGGATAGGCTCAACCATACCGGGACGACCCACGGCAGCATCGCCAACGTCAACGGGCAATGGTACGTTTTCTATCATCGTCAGACTCATGGGAGCGACTATTCCCGCCAGGCGATGGCTGAGCCGATCGCCATCCTCCCCGATGGCTCGATCCCTCAGGTCGAGGTCACCAGCTCCGGCTTATCGGGCAAACCCCTCCCTAGCGGGGAATACAGCTCTGCCCGTTATGCCGATTTGACGAATGGCCATATGCCGCACGGGAGCAATCGCGACCTCTTCGGTTTCCCGATGCTAACCTCCAAGGGCGAGGAGCGTTACCTGACTAACTTAACCCCTGGCACTCAGGTCATTTACAAATACTGCGATTTTTCCTCCGCTTCCCGCTTGGCTTTAACCGGGCGGGGCCAAGGCAAACTCTCGGTTTATATCGATGATGGCTATATCGGGGATTTGGCCTTCGAGGAGCCGAGCTGGGCTGATAAATCAGTGGCCTTTCCCCTTGGATCAAGCGGCCAAGGAAAATTGTCTTTGCTCATCGTCGAGGGGAGCCTCGAGCTGCTGAAATTCGCTTTCTAGCCTCTTAACAAAACCCGTTTTCATGTTACCATTCGCTTATGATTGAATTTGAGTCCTTGGGCAAAAGCTACGGCGATAAAGCGGTTTTGTCGGCGGTCGATCTTTCCTTGCCTTCCCTCGGCTTATTTTTTCTCCTCGGCCCCAATGGGTCGGGGAAGACGACTTTCCTTTCGATCTTGTCGGGCCGGGATAAAAATTTCACCGGGAAGTTCGCCTATTTGGGCGAACCCATCGATAAAAGCAACTACGAGCGATACGCCGACAATCTGGTTGGCTATTGCCCCCAAGACCCATTGATTTTCGAGGATTCCGATTGCCTGGACAATCTGCTTTTGCCTTTTGCTAAGAAAGACAAAAAGAAAGCCACGGCCATCCTTGAGCGAGTGGGCCTTGGCCCGGTCGCCAAATCCAAGGCCGCCTCCCTTTCCAGCGGGGAGAAGCAGCGGCTCTCCCTCGCCCGGGTCCTTTATTCCGATCGGCCGATTGCTTTGCTCGATGAGCCGACTTCCTTTTTGGATAAAGACAACGCCGACATCATCCTCGGCTGTTTGCTTGATTATTCCCATAACCATTTGGTGGTGATGACGAGCAACGAGGAAGTCCCGGAGGAGTATCGCGCTCAAGCGGGATTGCTCCGTTGCGAAAACGGGGCGATAACTATGGAAAAGGCTGCCCCGGGGGGAGGGAAAACTCTTGAGGCGGATCCGGTAGCGCTTAGGAAAAGCGACGGGATGCTCCGCCTATATAAGGAAAGGCCGTGGTTTTTCTCCTTTTATAGCCTTTTAAGCACCGTCTTCGTCCTCTTGTCGACCTTATTCGGGACCCTTTTCTCCTCCGCGGTTCGGGATTATTCCTTCGATTCGACCTACCCTTTGCATTATCCGGAGATCGCCATCGCCCAAAACGCCGACCTGTTGCCGTTTTCCTATCAGCTGGAGTTTGAGCCCGAGACCGAGGTTTACCTTCTTTACACCGTCCGCCTCCAGCTCGAGGATCCCCAATATCATCCTTTCTACCACTTCTCAAGCCTGCTGGACCTTGGCCGGACAGAGAATGGCCCGATCCTGGATTACGTCGATGGCCTCGATTGCCTATTTGGGCGGAAGCCTATGTCTCACGGGGAGATCGCGATGCCCTATATGGGCTATCGGGATTTGGCCTCGCTCTATGGCTACGAACCCGATGACCCCGATGGCTTCGAGGCGATTAGCGACGATTTCCTGATTGAATTCAATAATATTTCTTTACGGGTGGTCGGGGTATTGGATAGCCCGGTCATGGAGACCATCGACCAATATTGGGACTATATCCTCGATCCGAAAAGGAACATCCCCTATGCCGATTTCGTCGCCGCGACCTTCTTCTCGACCGGCGGGCTCGTTTATTGCGATCCGGAATACGCGAATTACCTCAACGCCTTAACCGGGACCTCGGCTTATTATCGAAGTGAGGAGAACGTTCGGCGGATCTTGGAGAAGAAGGATGAGATGACCTTTTTCGGTTCCGAGAACGGGTTCCCATTGGCCAAAAATGACGGGAGCGAGGCCCGGACTCCGCTTACCCAAAGCCCGGGCTCTTTGTTCTTCTTCCTTTCGCTATACGCGGCCTATCCTCTGATCATGGGCCTCGTTTACTGCGCCACCTCCTATCGGCGGAACCTCTTGCTCCGCTTCGCCGGGGCTTCCCGGCAGGCGGGATGGCGGCGGACTAGCTCTTTATTCCTTCTTTTGACGGCGGGGTCGATGGGGCTCGGGATGGGGCTCGGGGTCCTAACATGCTATTTAGTCCAAGCCGCTTTCCTCTCCTCTTTGCTTGGCTTCCAAGCCCCCTTCCTATATTTTCACCTCAATACCTTCTTGCTGATTCTCCTGACGGCGACTCTCGCCGCTTCCGCCGTTTTGCTCATCCTTCGGTTCACCTTGTTCAAGGCCGACCTCAGCAAAGATTTATACCGGGTGAAGGAAAAATGATCGCTTTGCGGGATGTTTCTTTGTCTTTTGCCGGCCGAACGGTCCTCGATGGCTTTTCCTGCGCCTTTTATAAGGGGCTCAATTGGCTAGAAGGGGAATCGGGGTCGGGAAAGAGCTCCATCATTAAGATGATCCTCGCTGACCTAACGCCCGATAAGGGGGAAGTGGAAATCCCCGCCGGGCTCAGCTTTGCCTATGCCGGCCCTGACCCCAGCTTGCTTTACGATCGGGATTTCAAGGCCAATCTGAAGAAGTTCGCGGGAGCGAGCGAATTGGACGAGCCTTTGAAGCGTTTAGCTCACGACTTCGATGCCGTCAAGCTATTCGATTCCCGGATTTATCGGCTAAGCGGCGGCGAGCGGAAGAAGATGGAGTTGCTTTTGGCCTTAGCCAAGCCGGCTGATCTCTATATTCTCGATGAGCCCTTCTCCTCCCTCGACCGTTCGTCGAAGGATGCCTTGGCGGCTTATCTAGTTAAGACTAAGGGGCAACGGAACTACCTTATCGTCAACCACGATTCCGACACCCCTTTGCCCTTTGACCACAAGGTCAGCATCGTAAACGGGAAAGCGGAGTCGACCGCGCCGGGAGAAAGCATCGAGCATGAACTCGAGGGGGCAAAGGCGAAAGCCAGCCTCCTCGATTGCCTCCTTCATCTGCTTTTCGAGGCGCGGGCCTTGACGATACTAGAGGCCATTATGTTCTTCCTGTCGCTACTTTCGTTTGTCTCCCTTTTGGCCTTGTTGCCCCCAAGCGAAGACGAATCCAGCCGGGTCGCTTTGGAGGCCTCCCCCTATGAGATGGCCTTATACGACGGCAACCAAGATGAGGTTGATTTTCAATCTTTCTCCTCGTCTTTCTCCTCAGCCGACTTGATCTACCTTCCCTTCACCAACTACGACGCGGAGAACGATTATCTAAGTGAGGTTAATGCCGGATTGCTTTCTTTCGATGACGCCCCGATGGCGGTGTTTCAGCAAGAAAACTCGCAAAACTTCCATATTCATCCTTCTTTTTCCTATCTTCGAGACGATGAGGAAGTGAAAGGGCAGTTCGAGTTTTTGACTGAGGATTCCCCGGTTTTGCGCAGACTCAAGGAGTATGAGAGGTTCTCTTTCCTCTTCGATGGGGGCGACGAGGCCTTGATCATTTGCCCCCGGAGTGAATTGCCTTACGTCGCCACCTCGTTCCTAAACGGCGACTTCCATTACCAGAATTACGAAGTCGATGGGTCGGCTGTATTTTTTGGGCCGGAACTGAAATTGACCACCTTCGGGGTCCATTATGGACTGACCGCCGGCCCCTCAACCTTCACTTATAATAGCGATTCCTCCTATTCCTTGGTTTCTCGAAGCGCCATCGGCGATTCGATCAGAACCTGTTCGGTCCGTTTCGTCCCGGCCGAACGCGGGGAAACTGACGTCATGAGTTTCGGCGCCTACGCTTATTTGAGCTTCACCGGTTCTTACATGCGTTCTCCCCATTCCGCGCGGGGCTATTTGCTTTTGGGGACCAGCCGCGATGAATTGCTCCGAAAAGACCTTGAGGCCTTCCGTCCGGTCGGGACCATCGCTTTTGAGCCGGCGAGCCTGCTTAAGCCCCGATTGATCTTCGAGTCTTTGACCCCGATCCTCGCCCTTTTCTACCTGCTGGTCTTTTCCTTCTCGATCAAAACCGATGCCCGGAACCTCGCCTCGCTTCGCCTTACCTATCGCCGTAACGGGGTGAAGCTCCGCCAAGCGAATGGGATGGCGAGGCTGGCTTACCTATTGCCCCTTATCGGGTCGCTATCCTTCGCCTTGGTCATTTATCTCTCCCTTTCCCTTCCCTTGGTTAACTTCGCCCAGTTCCAAGCCGATTATCCCAATGGCTATATGGCGGCCTTTGGCCCAGCCTATCAGGGGATCGGCTTCCTCTCCTTCTATCGGCCTTCTTGGCTCATCCTGCTCTCTTTGGCCTATCTAATGCCCTCTTTCATCGGGGCTATGATCGCCCTGCGGAAGAAATAGCTTGGATCGCTTTGTCTTTTTAGCCGAGCACGATCTTTTTTAGCGTCCCCTTACTTTGGGATTTGAATATGCAAAATGCCTAAGCAAGTTGATAATATCTTCCCGAGGTAATATATGAGCGAAAGAGAGAAGATGGTCGCCGGGCAAATCTATAATCCGGCCGATCCCGAGCTATCGGCTTTATCGAGGCAAGCCAAACACCGAGCCTATTTGCTTAACCAAACCGATCCGAGCGATGAAGGGCTCTACATGCGGCGATTGAAAGAGCTTTTGCCGGGACTTGGCGAAGGCTCCTACTTGGCCCCCGGGGTCCAAGTCGACTACGGGATCCACGTCAAGACCGGCAAGAACTTTTACATGAATTATGGGGCGGTCCTCCTCGATGTCTGCCCGATTGAGATCGGGGATGACGTCATGTGCGGGGTCGGCGTCCATATCGTCACCCCTCTCCATCCTTTGCTGGCCGAGGAGCGGGTCACCCATCATTTCCCCGATGGCGATCACGACCTGGAGTACGCCAAGCCGATCAAGATCGGGAGCAACGTCTGGCTCGCGAGCGACGTCACCGTCTGCGGCGGGGTGAGCATCGGGGACAACTCGGTCATCGCCGCCGGGGCGGTGGTGACCAAAGACATCCCCTCCGGCGTTTTAGCCGGCGGGGTCCCTTGCAAGGTCATCCGTCCTTTGAATGAGGACGATCGGTTGGGGGTATACGGCAAGAAATAGTTTCGACTCCGATGTGAGGAGTCGTTCTTGGCCAAAGCCTGATCTCTCTCTATGATTCCCGTTCGCATTCGAATTTGCCGTTTGGCGATCGATCGGCTGAATCTCTGTTGCAGTTCCGTTACCAAGAGCTTCTCGGCGATATCGGATCGTCAGGGCTTGCCTGAAGCTCGTTATTCGTTAGGTCTATGAGGATCGATAGCCAAATGCTTACGCCGTTCCCCTCTTTTTCCTTTAAAATGGTTTTGCTAGGAGGAAAAAATGAAATCCAAAGTCTATTTCATTCGGGAAATCACCCCGGAAAACGTCGTCAAGCTTTATAGGGCCCTCGGCATTTCTTTGCCGGGGAAAGTCGCGGTTAAGGTCCATTCCGGGGAGAAAGGCAACCAGAATTTCCTGCCTCCCGAATTTTGGCGGAAGATGGTCGAGGAAGTGAAAGGGACCATCGTCGAGTGCAACACCGCCTATGGCGATGCCAGCGGTGGGGTCCGGGACAACACCCCGTCCCATTGGAAGCTGATGGAAGAGCATGGCTGGACCAAATACTTCAAGGTCGACATCATGGACGAAGAAGGGCCGGACACGGTCTTGCCGATCCCTAATGGGAAGATCATAAAAACCAATTCAGTCGGCAAAAACCTGCTCAATTACGATTCGATGCTCTTCCTCGCCCACTTCAAAGGTCACCCGATGGGCGGATATGGCGGGGCGCTTAAGCAGCTTTCCATCGGCTGCGCCTCCCGCGCCGGCAAAGCCCTCATCCATTCCGGCGGGGCGAGCGATGACCGTTATGAATGCTGGAATAAGCACGCGGATAAGAACGCCTTCCCCGAGGCGATGGCCGATGCCGCTTCCTCGGTGGCCGACCATTTCCAAGGAAAGATCGCCTATATCAACGTCATGAAAAACCTTTCGGTCGATTGCGACTGCTGCCAGGTGGCTGAGGACCCCTGCATGAAGGACATCGGCATTCTTTCCTCCCTCGATCCGGTCGCCATCGACCAAGCCTGCATCGATTTGGTCAAAAAAAGCGACGACCCCGGCAAGGAGCATTTCCTCGAACGGGTCTATTCGCGGAATGGCATCCATACCATCGAGGCGGCGGAGCAACTTGGCATCGGTTCCCGCGATTACGAGTTGATCGAGCTGAAATAGGCGTTTATCGGCGGATAGCACCCCACCCTCCATAATCCGCTGGACGAAATTCCTAAGCCCGCATCATGTCAGGGCTTTTCATCGTTCTCTTTTGCGATAATCGCAAGGTTTAGCGTAACAATCGCAAAGAAACCAAACGATTCCGACCGAATTGATTAACAAATCCGCTTAGTAATATCCGTTTCCATCGGGGTACAATTACTTTCATTTAGGAGAGGCGTATGGACTATCGGAAGGAATCGCTTAAGAAACATAAGGAATGGCGGGGCAAGATCGAGATCAAACCCCGGGTCGAGGTCGATGGCAAGGACGCTTTGTCGTTAGCCTATACCCCGGGGGTGGCCGAGCCCTGTTTGGCCATTAAAGACAACCCGGAATTGAGCTTTGAGCTGACTAGGCGATGGAACACCGTCGCCGTCATCACTGATGGGACCGCCATCTTAGGGCTTGGCGACATCGGCCCGGAGGCCGGGATGCCGGTTATGGAGGGGAAGGCGGCGCTATTCAAGGCTTTTGGCGGGGTCGATGCCGTTCCCCTTTGCCTGCATACCAAGGATAGCGAGGAGATCGTCAAGACCATCAAGATAATCTCCGGTTCCTTCGGCGGGATCAACTTAGAGGACATCGCTGCCCCCCGGTGTTTTGAAATCGAGAAAAGATTGATCGAGGAGTTGGATATCCCCGTCTTCCATGACGATCAGCACGGGACCGCCATCGTGGTCGGGGCGGCTTTGCTCAATGCTTTGAAACTGGCCGAGAAAGCCATCGAAACCATCAAAGTCGTCGTCAATGGCCCGGGGGCGGCCGGAACGGCCATCGCCAAGTTTTTGATAAGCCTTGGCGTCAGGCATATGAGGGTCTGCGGGATTGACGGCATCCTCTCCCCCAACGACGAAACTCTTAACCCTTCCCAGCATGAATTGGCGGTTTTAACCAATCCCGAGAATGAGCGCGGTAATTTATCGGACGCCCTTAAAGGAGCCGATGTCTTCATCGGGGTGTCGGTCGGGAACATCGTGACCCCGGCGATGATTGCCTCGATGAACAGCAAACCCATCGTCTTCGCCTTAGCTAACCCGGTGCCGGAGATTACGCCGGAAAAGGCCAAAGAAGGCGGGGCCTATATCGTCGGGACCGGGTCTAGCGAATACCCGAACCAAATCAATAACGTCTTGGTCTTCCCCGGCTTATTCCGCGGGGCGCTCGACGCTAGAAGCAAAATAAGCGAGGCGATGATGGTCGCCTCCTGTAAGGCCATCGCCCAATCGGCGGGGGAGATAAGCGTCGATCATCTGCTCCCCCTCGCTTATGAAAAAGCCGCCCATGAACGGGTGGCTAAGGCGGTGTTTGAGGCCGCTAGTCGACGGAGATGACGACGCAGTCGCCGCCTTCCTCGGCGATGTTGATGATCTCGCCCCTGACTCCCGATTCGATGGCCTCGATCAATTGCTCGGTTTGCAGGGCGTCGAATTTCGGCGAGATGAGATGAAGCCCTTTGCCGGCTAAGGCCTTGACGATGGAAAAGGGGACTTTGAGGTTGACGGAATCCTTTCCCCGTTCGCTGACCAAGATATGGACGACGGGGTTCTTCGATTCCATCGGACGCTTGTTCTCGGCTTTGCCCAATAGGTAATCGATGGTGACGTCGAAGTAGGTCGCGATCTCCGGCAATAGGGCGATGTCGGGATAGCTTTGGCCGGTCTCCCACTTGGAGACGCTTTGAGGGGTGACCCCGAGCGCGGCGGCCACCTCTTCTTGGGTTTGCCCTTTCTCTTTCCGCAGGGCGAGGAATTTCATAGCGAACTGTTCCATGGCAGTTGCCTCCTTTACGCTTCCAATTTAGCCATCGGCAAGAGGGTGGGCAATGACGCGTGAGGCGATTCGCTCACCCAGCCGTTGAATGGCCTCAACCGACAGTTTAAACGGCGGCGTTATTTTCGCAATATCGCCTTGACCGCCAAGAAAGAGGGGATATGCAGCTCTTTTAGCCTCCCCGCCGAATTATAGTCGTCGAAAAGGTCCGCAATTTGGAAAGAAGCCCGCAGAAGGGCGCTTAATTGCTCCCCGACGGTATGGGAGAATTGGTATCCGTCATCCTCATCGTATTGCTCGGGCTTGGCGATCGGGTCATAGGGCAATTCGGTATCGATGTGGACTTGGTCGCGGCTAAGGTAATTGGTGCCGATGTCAAAGCCAATGAGCAAAACCCCGCCGGATTTGAGGACCCGGGCGCATTCGTTGATGACCGGATCGATGAAGCGGATGTAGCATAATGATACCGGGGCGACGATGAGGTCGAACTCATCGTCGGCAAAAGGCAGCGGCTCGCTGATATCGCCCTTGACGAGGCGGATGGCGTAGCCTTCGCGTTCAGCCAAGGCTTTATCGGCGTTTAGCTGGGCGGCGGATATATCGATCAGGGTGCATCGGGCTCCAAGCAAGGAAAGGATGGCCATTTGCTGCCCGCCCCCGGCGGCTAATCCCAGGACCTTCTTCCCGGCTAGCTTTTGGGGCAGCCAGGTTTTCGGGACGGGGATGGTCGAGGTGAGGCAAAGCGAATAATCCCCTTGTCTAGCCCGTTGGCATTGCTCGGGATTCAACGGGGTCCCGTATTCCCAGCCCTCCTCGACCCAAGAATCGAACATCCGGGCGTTCTGCGATACGTAGTCCTTCATTTCTTTACGATCCCGAAGTGGACCAACGCTTTATAAAGCCCGTCGTCTTCGATTGAGTCGGTGACGTAATAGGCGGCTTGCTTGGCTTCGTCCTTCCCGTTTCCTAAGCAAATGCCGTATTTGACCATCTCGAACATCGGGATGTCATTGAGGTCATCGCCGAAAGCCATGGCCTCCTCTTTCCTTAGCCTCAAATGGTCGTACATCGTCTTAATGCCTTTGGATTTGACGAATTCATATTGGGTGAGTTCGGTGTTGGTCGAGAAGAATCGGCGGAATCGGAGGCCATGTTTAAGGGCGAATTGGCTTAATAGGGGATCGCTTTCCTCGCGGCTGAATACTTGGATGGATAGCAATGGCTCCCCTTTGTACTCCTCGATCGGCCGGGGGAAAGGCTCGTAATAGACTTGGTAGAATTCGTCGACTGAAGACCGCTCGGCTATCTTGATGTAGGTTGAGTATTGGCCGAGCAGGTTGTAGCCGAAGCCATGGGCATCCAAGAAAGCGATCAATTCGTTTTTGATCGCCTCGTCGATGAAGTCGGCGTAGATGGTTCGCTCTTTGGTGAAGCAAGCCCCGCCGTTATGGGTGACGAAGCAATCGAAGGGGATGAGCTCAAAGGTCTTAAGCCTTTCCAGCGCATAGTAGGTCCGGGCGGAATTGATAACCAGCTTGATCCCTTGCTCGTGGGCTTTGTTAAGACCCTCGACCCCTTTCATGTTGAACGTCCGGGTCTTATGGTCGAAGAGGGTCCAATCGAAATCGCAGAAGATGGCATTGATTTTTGGCATAGGCGAAGTATAGCAAGGATGGGGCGACGGATAAACGTCCAACGATCAATTGGATCGGTAACGCGAACGTCTGGCCTTGCTTCGGCTTTCCCGTTGACCTCGTTTTGCTGGACCGATAAACTTCAGCCATGGCATCTCTTTTAATGTTCACTAGAGAAATCCAAAGAAAAGTGGAAGAGATTTTCGACTGCTTGTCCGGCCTAAAAGGGGCTATGGAAGGTCCCAAATACAAGTACGGGCCTTATGAGAAAATCAAAAAGGTCCGCTTGCGGGCGGTCAACTTTTTTAAATCCCGACTGAAAGACGATTACGTTTTCGTGAATCATGACCCCAATAAAGCGAGGGTGTCGCAGCTGGCGAATGGGGTTTTCTGGGTCACTATTCCGGTGATCGCTCAGGCTTTGAAAAGCGTCGACGCCCCGGATTTGCCCTCACATTCCGTCTATATCGGCAGCCTTAGGTCCAATAAGTACAAGACCGAAGACTATTATTCGCGGAATGTCGATCTAGCGAAGGCCGGGCCCTATATCCAAGAGGATATCGCCAACGCCGAAAGGTGGATCAAGGACGTTCTCGATACCAAGCTAACGTTTGGCTCTTATGCCGGAACCCCTTTCGAGGTTCGTCTTGAAGTCGTCACTTATCAGCAAGCCAAGATGAGGGTCGATTAGTCGTCTGCGCCCCTGCGTTTTTCTTTATTGAAAGCGGAATCGCCATCGCCGCGAGTTATCGCTGCTTTCGCCTTCGCCTAGCCGTTTGTCTGTTTTCGCGTTATAAGCAATCGGGCGGAAGGAACAACAATTATGTAAGCGCTTTCAAGTTTTGCTTACCATGGGCGGGGATTGGGCTTAGAATGAGGTGAACGAGCGCAGGAGGAATATATTATGGCTAAGCTTTATAAAGTCGGCACTCCCGAACAGCAGGAGTACCTCCACGACTACAACTTCGCTCCCAAAGGCTATGCCTTTTTCGAGCCGGGGATCTATGGCAACGACGCCAAGGAATTCGTCGCCTTCAACATCGCCAAGTCGTTCTATCAGGTGTATCCCGAGGTGTTTAACCTGCCTTACATCGAGAAGACGACCGGCATCAAAGCCGAGGAGGCCAAGAAACGGCTGAAGCGGCTTTACGACGAGAAGTTCATGATGCTGGTCAAGAACTCCTGCGTCGGGGTCATGGGGTTCGGGCTTTACTACTGGGTGGTTAAGCTGAAAGAGGGCACGACCGCGGAGCAAAGGAAGGAACTGACCGACTGGTTCCAGGAAAACGATCAGATCTGCACCGGCTATATGATGGAGGAAGGTGGGGAGTTCGATTACTATAACGGCAACCACATGCGCAACCTCGACAACCTCATCTACGGGGTGCTCGATAAGTTCCGCGGCCGCGACTACATCGAATACGTCCACATCACCCCCGTCCGCCGGCTCATCCGCGAATCGAGCGTCAATCAGTTCGATGCCAAGAAGGATTTCCGCCATTACTATTTTACTAAGGAAGCGGTGAAGAAAGCCGTCGGCCTGAAGAGGGGGATGGATGAAAAGGACTTCGCCATCATCGAAGCCATCAATAACGCCCCTTCGGTCGGCGATATGTTCGATTATGACGTCTTAGCCCAGCTATCGGGGCTAAACGCCGAGGAGATGAAGCAAGACCTCATCCATATCGTCGACGAGACCAAAACCGTCATTCCGATGATTTACCTCGACTACCGGCGTCTAGGCATCAAGCAACGGTTCTTCTTGGTCTCGTTATTCGAGAACACCCAAAGCTATCGAAGCGAGCAGATCGCCGACGAATTGGCCGAGGACCAGCGCTTCGTCAACTTCTTCGATTTCGGCGATGCCCATCATAACTACATGCTTTCGGTCTACGACGAATTGACCGACGCCGAGGACATCCGGAGCAAATTGCTGGGCTATGCCGAGGTCAAAGAGGTCAAGGAGGCCTTGTCCCCCCGGCAATTCCGCCGCTGGACCGCCCGGCTCGACGATGAGAACGGCTTATACGAAGAATGCGTCTTCACCGATGACGTATTGCTCGATCGGAGCGAGGAGAAATAACCATGAAAATCACTGAAGCCCGTCCTTATGTCGTTAGGAACCTCCCCTACGCGTTAAATCCCCGTTCCATCGCCGTCGTCGGGGCCAGCCGCTATCCCACCAAGGTCGGCAACAAGGTCGTCTACGAATTGCAGAAGTGGGGGTATAAAGGCAAGATCTACCCGGTCAACCCCCGGGCCGATAAGGTGCTGGGGATCAAAGCCTACCACACCCTTTCCGACATCCCCGACGAGATCGACTTGGTATTCGTCGCCGTCCCCGCCCACCTGGTCAACTCCATCGTCCACGAGGCGGTGAAGATCAAAGCCAAGATGCTCGTCATCGCCACCTCGGCCTTCAAGGAAATCGGCCGGGGCGGGCTGCAAAACGACATCACCGAGTATTGCCGGCAGCACGAACTCCCCCTCATCGGGCCGAACCTCGTCGGCATGGGTTCGCCCTATATGCATTTCAACTGCGGCTTCATCCCCTATCTCCCGGTCCCCGGGCCCATCGCCATGATCTCCCAATCGGGGGCGAACCTGTTGGCCGCCCTTGGGACCAGCCAAGAGGAGAACCTCGGGATGAGCTTCTTCGTCGGGCTTGGCAACAAAGCCGACGTCGATTTCTCCGAATTCATCGAATACGCGGAATCCGACCCCCATACCAACGTCCTCTCGATCTACATCGAAGGGCTCGATTCGCCGGAAGCCTTCGTCAACAGCTGCCGAAAGTGCACCAAGCCAATCGTCGTCATCAAGGTCGGCCGGAGCCAAATCGGGGTCAAGGCCGCCTTCGCCCACACCGCCTCCGAGAACCCGGAGACCGATGAATATTACGATAAAATCATCAAAGAGGCCGGGGCCATCCGGGTCACCACCTGGCAGGAGTTCCTCGATGTCTCCTTGGCCTTAGGCTATCAGCCGACCCTAAAAGGCGACAACGTCGTCATGATCACCAATGGCGGCGGGGCAGGCTTACTTTCCTGCGACCATTTCGAGCGGCTTGGCATGCCTTTGCATGAGCTGAAGGACATCTCGCCGCTTCTTGAGGCGAGGATAAGGGCCTATATGCCGATGTTCGGCTCGCCGTTAAACCCGGTCGACATCTCCGGCACCGCCTCGGTCATCCAATACAAAGGCGCTTTCCAGCAAGCGCTGCGCGACCCCCATGTCCATGGGGTGCTCGGGGCCATCTGCCCGACCGCGGTCACCGATGTCTTAGGCGTCGCCAAGGCCGCCATCGAGGTTTACGAATCGACTAAAGCCCTCGGCAAGCCCTTCGTCATGATCTGCCAAGGCGGGGCCGAATGCGCCGAGGCCATCAAACTGCTTCGCGAGCACGGGATCCCATCCTATAAGACGGCCGAGCAGGCGGTCAACGCCATGGTCGCCCTCCGGAAAGCGGCGAAATAACGTTACTAGCGAAAAAAAGCGGGCTCTTTCGGGCTCGCCTTTAACGTTTATTCATTGAGGAAGACGTAGATTTCATAGGGGCGGAAATCCGGGCTTTCGTCTTGGTAGTTATGCAGTAGCACCGGCCCATCGATGGTCGGGAGAGGGTAGACGTGGTTGGAGAAGTTGGCGATGACCCGCAGCTTCTTGCCGCCCAATATCCGCGAATAGGCGATCCATTCCTCGCGCTCGAGGTAATCGGGAGCGAAGGCCCCGTCGCGGATGAGGTCGCGGAGGCGCCCGTCTTTCCATAAAGCGATGGCCGACCGGTAGAAATGCAACACTGAGTCAGGGTCCTTCTCTTCCTCGGCGACCGAATGCCCGGGGTCTTTGCCACCGTCGACCCAAGGCTGGCCGGAGGTGAAGCCATAGCCTTTTCTTTCGTTCCAACGCATCGGGATCCGGGCGTTGTCGCGGGCGGTTTGGTCTAAGGATAGTTTGGCTTCCGCCTCGCTCATCCCCTTGTCTTGGAGGATCTGGTAATGATTGAGGGCCTCGATGTCGCGGAAATCCTTGACCGAGGCAAAGCGCCCGTTGACCATCCCGAGTTCATCCCCTTGGTAGATGAAGGGGGTTCCCCGGAGGAAGAGGGTCGAGGCGAACATCATCTTGGCCGCTTGGTCCCGATATCGCAAATCGGCGTAGCGGTTGAGGGCGCGGGGCAGGTCGTGGTTATTCCAAAATAGGGTGTCCCAGGCTTTGGCTGGGTCGCTATATTGCCGTTGGTAGATAATGTCCCGGTACTCTTTTGGATTGAAGGGGCGGCATTTCCATTTGCCGAATTCCCGGTCGTGGAAGGCACACCAATCGTTGAAGAGGAAAACCATCGAGAGCTCCTCCCGGGCCGGATCGGTGTATAGGAGGCGGGTGTCGTGGTCGGCGCACCAGCATTCGCCGATGGCGATGCCGTCGTATTTCCCGAATGTCCGGCGGTTGAGCTCGTGGAGGCGTTCGTGCAGATGCGGACCGTTTTGGATGATGTGCCGATCGACTTCCTTCCCGATGTTCTCGATGACGTCGAGCCGGAATCCGTATACCCCTTTCTCCAACCAATAATCGCAGGCTTGGTAAAGGGCTTCCCGCATTGGCGGATAGTCCCAATTCAAGTCCGGTTGGCCAGGGGCATAAAGATGGAAGTAATAGTCATCGGTCGCTTTATTATATTCCCAAGCCGAGCCCCCGAAAGTCGCCCCGATGTCGTTGGGGGTCTCGCGCCAAATATAGAAATCGCGGTAGGGGGAGTTTTTGTCTTTGGCCGCTTGCTTGAACCATTCATGTTCTTTCGAGGTGTGGTTCAAGACCATGTCCATGATGATCCGGATGCCGTTTTTCTTGGCTTTTTCGATCAATTCGTCCATGTCCTCGTCGCTTCCGAAAAGCGGGTCGATGTGGTAGTAGTCGGCGATGTCATACCCCATATCCTCCATCGGGGAGGCGAAGACGGGGGAAAGCCAAATGGCGGTGATGCCGAGTTTCTTTAAGTAAGGGAGTTTGGCGATGATCCCCGGGATATCGCCGATCCCGTCCCCATCGGAGTCCTTAAAGGAACGGGGATAAATCTGATAGATGATGTCGTCTTGGAAGCGTGGGTGGCTCATGCATTTTACCTTCTTTCCGGGGGCTATTATATGGAGTGCGGGGCGTGATTGCCATCTCCATCGTGCCCGTTTTCGCTGTCCTTTATTCGCCGTTTCCCTTAATTGCCCCGCATTTCCCCGCCCATTTGTCGGATATTCGCCTGGCGCTTAATAAACTATGCGCATCTATTTTGCCGCCTCCGAGCTCAGTCAGTACAATAAAGAGGATCATAAGGAGGCAGCAATATGCGTTATATCGTCGTTGGGGGCGTGGCCGGCGGGGCCAGTTTCGCTTGTCGGCTGCGGAGAGAAGATGAAAAGGCCGAGATCGTCATTTACGAGAGAAGCGGTTTCGTTTCCTACGCCAACTGCGGCCTCCCCTATTTCCTTTCCGGGGCCATCAAGGAGAAAAGCGACCTCATCTTGCAAACCCCGGATTCGCTCGCCCGTCGGTTTAAACTCGAGGTCCACGTCCATTCCGAAGTGACCGCCATCGATCCGGGTAAGCACCGAATCGAGGTGAGGAACCTTCTCGATGGGTCAATGAGGGAAGACCATTACGATAAGCTGATCCTTTCCCCGGGAGCCGAGGCCATCTCGCTTGCGCCGATCTCGGAACGGGTCTATGAGCTTAAGACCGTGGAGGACGCCTATCGGCTCCAGGGATTCCTTAACGCTTATAAACCGAGCAAAGCCATCGTCGTGGGCGGGGGCTTCATCGGGGTCGAGACGGCTGAGAACCTCGTTGAGGCCGGATTGAAGGTTACCTTGATCGAAGGGAAGGGCCATTGCTTGGCTTCTCTTGATGAAGACATGGCCCGTTTCGTCATGAAGGAGATGGAGCGGCGGGGGGTGGAGGTTTTGACCCTCACTAAAGTCCATTCGATTAAACAGACCTACGATAAAGTCGAAGTGGCGACCGATAAAGGGGAATATGACGCCGATCTGCTCGTCCAAGCGGTCGGAGTGCGGCCGTCTTCGGCTTTGGCGAAGGAAGCGGGGCTTGCGCTGGGAATAAGGAATTCCATTAAGGTCGACGCCCATTTCCAAACCAGCGATCCGGATATTTACGCGATCGGGGACGCGACCTCGGTTATTTCCTCGATCGATGATGAGCCCGCCTATATCGCTTTGGCCGGATTGGCCAATAAGGAGGGAAGGGAGTTGGCCTCGTATTTGGCCCTTGGGCAGGAATTCAGCGTCAAAGGGATCGCTACCTCGATCCTTAAAGTCTTCGGGCTTTCGGCCGGCTCGACCGGTTTTTCCGAAGAGCAATTGCGCTTAAAAGGCATCGAATACGACAAAATATACCTTTCCCCCTATAACCACGCTTCCTATTACCCCGGGGCGACGACGTTGCTATTGAAAGTCCTTTTCAACCATCAAGGCGATATCCTCGGGGCTCAGGCGGTCGGGGCCAACGGGGTCGATAAACGGATCGACGTTTTGGCGATGGCCATCAAAAACCATCTGGGGTATAAGGCGCTTAAGGAAGCGGAGCTCGCCTATGCCCCGCCTTTTGGGTCGGCCAAGGATCCGATCAACATGGCGGGGTTCATGATCGAGAATATCCTTACCGGCCGGGTCAAGCAATTTTATAAAGAGGATCTGCCCGAAATCGCCGCCGATCCGCATAACCTATTAGTCGACGTGCGGACGGAAAAGGAATTCCTCTCTTTCCATATTCCAGGGGCCATCAATATCCCAGTCGATGAGCTGCGCGAGCGGATGAACGAGCTCCCCAAAACTCAGCACATCCGCCTTCTTTGCCATAGCGCCATCCGTAGCTACATCGCTTCCCGGATCCTCACTCAAGCAGGATATACCTGCTCCCACTTAGCCGGCGGCTATGTTTTCTATTGACATTGATTGCGGGAATGGGATGATAGCCCCATAAGGAGGAGTTTTGGATGAAAAAACTCAATTTGGTCGAGCGCATCCTCGTGGTGGTTTCGACCGTTCTCATTCTTTGTGCCTTCGCTTTCTCCTATCTTTTCGACGAAAGCGCGGGCGTTCCCGGCCTTTTGACGTTCGGGACCACCTATTCGATCGTTGGCGTCTTCTTGATCGTCGTCGCCACCTGCCTTGGGCTGGGGCTTTATCTTAGCCAAAAGGAAGGGACGGCCAAAACCATCGGCATTTGCCTGCTTTTAGCCGCCAATATCATCGTCTTTGCCGCCTGCACCGACCTCTTCGTCGTCGAGGAGGAGACCGGGGCGAAGGAGGAGGAGGCCCTTATTTCTATGAGCCAAGTCTTGGGCTTAATCGGGGCCATCGTCTTCTTCGTCGCCCTCATCTTATGGGGCTTAAGGGCCTTCGCTAACCTCGCCCGCCCCGTTGAATCGAACGATCCGGAGGACGATCCGCAGATCAAACTCGTCCTCAAGTGGCGGACCCTGCTTGAGGAAGGGGTCATTACCGAAGAGGAATACCAAGCCAAACGGGTTTCGATTCTTGGACTTGACTCTAAGAAAGACGTCAAGGGCAAAGATCATCCTTTGACCAAATAAGAAGTCATTTACTATTATTCGCCGCCTTTTTCCGAGGCGGCTTTTTCTTTTTCTCTCGACAAAAAGCCTTGTCATTTTATTATCCAAAATACTGGTCTATTCGCCAGGGGAAAAGGCAAATTTGATTGACAAAATCTAGATTATATCCAGTATTCACCGGCGCACATGCGACACCTAGGAGAATTTGCGTAGCCGGTGAATCGGCAGCCGTCCTCCCCGGCTTCTTTGGCAATCATATCATCATTCGCCTATCTAGCCATCCTCGCCTTCCCTGGTACCCCGATGGCGACCATGGGGCCTTCGCCCTCGTATGAGCCGCCTCTCCCGCCGCCGTATTCGCGGCGGAGGTGCTTCCAGGTCCCGTCGAGGTAGACTATCGGGCATTCCGGGACCGGACGGGAATTGAATTCGTCGAGCTTCCCGTAGGTGGCCTGGGCTATGGCCTGGACCAGCTTCTCCGAGACGTAGCCGCCGTGCTTCTTGGCGAGGAAATCGGATATCCGGGGGCAGGTCAGTCCGGAACGGCAGAGGCCGGAGACCTCGGCGTCGATGTCGGGGAGCCTCTTCTTGTAGGGCTCGAGCACCTTGTCCTTGAACGCGTTGGCGCGGTCCCTCGGGACCTTGACCTCGATCTCCCCCAGGGAGGTGAGGACGGTCCGATAGTAGTACCCGTTCCTCTGGAACGGCTTGGCCTCGTCGCCGGCCAGCTGGGCGGCGACGCCGACCTGGCAGCCGGCAAGACATGGGCTTACAGCGAACAACAACGCGAAACCATGATTACCTCGTC
>CASFQA010000010.1 GCA_949296775.1 uncultured bacterium
GGCGACCTCGATCATGGGGTGCGACCGGATCTACGTCCTCGACAAGGGCAAGGTGGTCGGGGTCGGAAGGCATGAGGAGCTATTGGAGTCCTGCCCGATATACGCCGAAACCTATTCCGCCCAAATCCATTGAGAAAGCGTCAGCTTATTCGATTAGAGCTGGGGGCAAAGCTCGTCGTAGACGGCGTTTAGCAATCCCTCGCCATCCCGACATTCGGAGACGAAGGTGATGACCGCTTCTTTTTCGGGCAAAATCATGGAGATTTGCGAGAATTTCCCATCGGCCCGATAAGAGTTGTATTTCCCTCTCCAAAATAGATAACCGTAGTTTGGCGCGTCGGCGGGGCTGGTGCTCTCCTTTATCCATTTTTTGGATAGCAAAGGCTTTCCGTCCCATTCCCCTTCATTTAGGTAGAACTGGCCGAACCGGTGGAGTTCCGACAAAGTGAGCATCAATCCTCCCGCCCCGAAAGTCAGCCCTTGCCGGTCTTCCTCCCAAGTGGGGTGTTTGATGCCCAGGGGGGCGAATAGACGTGGGGTGAGATAACTGACCAAATTGCAGTGGGCCCGCCTTTGGACCAAGATGCCGGCTAGGTATGGGCCGACGTTGTTATAGACGAAATGGGTGCCGGGTTCGTAGTCGAAAGGGATGGCTAGGCACATCTTGACCCAGTCGTCTTCTTGGTAAAGCGGCCGTTCGGTGCTCGGTAAGGTCATGTTCTTTTGGCCTAAGCACATGGTGAGCAGATCGCGGACTTTGGCTTTGGCGAGGTTCGGTCCGATCTGTTTTGGCATATCCTCTTTGAATGCCTCGGCTAGAGGCTCGTCCAAAGACAATAAACCTTCCTGGATGGCGAACCCGATTGCCGCCGAGGTAAAGGATTTGGAGGCGGAGTAGATGTTCCGTCGGGCCTCGGGCTCGAAATGCCACTCGGCGATAAGCTCTCCCCTTTGGCTTACCTTTAATCCGAGGACGCGGTAATGAATGGCTTTCTCAACGAATTTGGATATGTCCATCTTATTTCTCCTGACTGAATGCCATAAGTATTTTGTTTTCGATCTTCAAAAGCAAGACGTAGATGGCCCCGAAGCCGGCGACGATGGCGATCATGACCAAAATCCAATAGAAGGTGCCCATGATATAGGGAGGGTCGGCAAAACCGAAAGCCCCGGCAGGCGAGTCCCAGTTGAGGAAGAAGTAGGGGTAGTTGGTCCCTTGCCCGAAGTCCCAGTTCTCGACGTAGCCGATCGAGGCGAAGGCCAAGTAATAGATGGGGGGAACTAAGCCATAAAGGGCCCAGCGGTATTTCGGGTCTCTCGGACGGCATAGGAAGAGGTCGATGATCGCCAACAAAGGGACGGCGATATGAGTGAGGATGTTGACGGTCTCCTCGATGGCTCCGGGCTGGGTCGGGGCCAAGACGAAGCAGAAGACCCCGCCGGTCAAGGTAATGGAGACGGTGAAGACGAACTTGAGGATATATAGGAGCCGAGGGATGCGGCGTAAGGGCTTGATGAAGACGCCGAGCGTCTGCCACAAAGCGAATAAGGCCAAAGTCGCGGCGATCCAGATGTTGGATTGGATGGTGAAGTAAAGGTAGCCGAAGGAGCCGTAACTGACGGTCATCTTGATTCCGATGGCGGAGCATACCAAAGCCGCGAGCTCGACGAGGATTGATGGGGTGGTTTTGATAAGGTGCTTCATGGGGGGATTTATACCGGCTTTGCCATTCGAAATAAATCCCTTTTATTCATTAGGTCTTAGGAAATCGAGTTGGGAAAGCGGAAGGCCGCGGATTTTTTCGATTAACTTGGTTCCCCGAAATGTAATCTCGATATAGCCCTAGGAATTAATGGCGTATTTAGGGCCGATCGTTTGTAACAAATCAGCAATGACGAATAGGTTATGAAACATTTCTATGTCTCAAAATGTTGGTTTTTCAAAAAAAGAAAAGAGCTGTCAACCACCATAGGTTATGCAACAGCCCTTTCTTGATTAAAGGTGTTTAGTCAGCTAAGACTAAATCGGTTACATACATCGCGGCGTAGCTATGCTCGGTGCTATAACCGCCAAAGTATGCAGTGACATTATAAGTTTCGCCGGTGACGATGTCGAACGTCGAGAGGAGGTAAGACGGCTCAATCAAGACATTGGATCCGTCGATATTTAAAGTGTCATATGTCTTGCCGCCTGAAGTGGTTGTCCCGGCAGTTGAGGTCCAACTATATTTCTCGAAGGCCTCAATCGAGTAGTCGGTGGCGGCGGTCCAACCCGTGACTATCTCCGCGGTTAACGGAGTCGGGGAGGGGATAGTTATGTTCGGTTCCTCATCTAAGACGGTGATCTTCGATCCGTAGCGGAATTGGAACATGCCATAGTGTTTCATCACGTCTCCGGTGATTTCGATATAGTCATTTAAGGAAACTAAGTCGGCGACGTCATAATCGTGATAGTAAATGGCGTTGATGCCATCGGAGATGACGCAACCGGCGGAGGTCATGGCGTCGACTACGCCCCTGATGGTGTAGGTCCCGGTTTCCGTGATTTGTCCGATAGAGTGATCGGGAGAAGGGCCGGGCTCCGGAGTCGGGGTATCTCCATCGCTTTCGGTGAGGCTGGTTAGATATACCCCGGCATATTTATTTTGCGTGCTGTAACCTGCAAAATAGGCAGTGATATCGTAAGTTTTGCCTTCTTGGACGTTGAAGCTGGCAGGTATGTAAGTCGGCTCGATGGTGACGTTTGACCCAGAAATATTCAAAGTCGGGAAATTCCCGGATTTGCCGGCGGTGGCGGTCCAGCTGTATTCCTTCATCGCGGTGACGGGGTGGGAAGAGGCGTTCCAGCCATTGGCGATCTCCGCCGTTAATGGGGTGGCCGAGGGGATGGTGACGTCAAGGTCCTCGTTTAAGAATTGAAGAGTATCTTTGTAATCGTATTGGTATAACCCGTTATAGGCCGAGACCTCACCGCTTAATTCGACGGAAGCGCCCAATACGACGTCGTCGCCATAGTCGTTGGCGTAATGCTTGTCGTGATAATAGACCGCGGCGGTGCCGTCAGTAACGACAAAACCTTCGGTCGTGATGGCGTCGATCACCCCTCGGACGGTGTAAGTTCCCGCGGTCGTGATTTGGCTGATTGAGTAATCGTCGGAGGGTTCGGGGTCGGGGTCTGGGGTCGGGATATCGCCGTCATCGACTTTGCTTAGGCTGGTCAAATAGACCGCGGCGTAATTGCCGAATTTTTCCCCGGCAAAGCCAGCGAAGTAGGCGGTGACGTCATAGGTCGCACCGACTTCGATATTGAATTCGCTTGGCATATAAGACGGCTCGATGGTGACTTCAGACCCGGCAAGGTTCAGGGTATTGAAACCATCTGCCTCCCCGGCGGTCGATCGCCACTTATATTCCTTGCTCTCGGTCACGGCGAAGCTGGTTTTGCTTTGCCACGAGGCAGCGGTCGCCATCGTTAGGGCGACTGGCTCGGGAATGGTGAAGGACGGGGTTTCGGTGAGCTTGGTGATCTTCGCTTCCTTGGTGAACTGGAACATTCCGTTGAAGGCGCCGGTCTTCCCGCTGACCTCAACGTAATCGCCGAGGGCATAGGAAGAGGGTTCGGCCTCGAGGTAGACGTAGACGGAAGCGGCTCCGTCGGTGATGACGAATCCTTTCGTGGTTTTGGCATCGATTACGCCGCGAACGGTATAGCTTTGGTCCTTGGCGGTGATTTGGCTGATCGAGTAGTCGACTGCCGGCTCGGGGGTCGATTCGCTTTCCGATGGGGTTTCGCTGGGGGTGGTTTGGCTAGACCCGGTGTCGGAAGGGGACTGCGATGGGCTGCTGCTAGTGGTCTCTTGCTCGCAGCTGGCGAGGGAGAGGACGCTCGCGGCGAGGAAGAGCGACAATAGTTGCTTGGATTTCATCTTTTTTCCTTTCTGGCTTTTGATGAATGTTCAAGGGACTGACGCCTCATTGGACGGATTATTCTAACCCTTTTCAGCGTGACGGACGTAAATAAAATTTTACATCGCGTTCTTAATCTTGGTTTTGCCGATAGTCGCTTGAAACGGTTTTGGTTTAATTGGCCGTCTATTAAAATATAGGAGGACGGGATTCATGAGAAAACCTTGGCTGCTTGCCCTGACAATGCTCCTATTGCCTTCCTGCCAGGCGAATGATCTATATTTGGAAAAAGACCCCAATACCAATCTTGAGCTTTGGCTGACCGAGGAAGTCAGGCCCGAGCAGCTGGAGGAGCTATATTTCGTCCCCGGAGGGTTTGGGGCGGAAATATTCATTAACGTTGAGCCGCTTCCGGGAATAGGGCTGGAGGGGATCGCCTCCTGCGTCGTCTATACCATCTCCGCCTATCCGGATTATGCTCATGGCGGAAACTATGTCACCGGCATCGACATCACCGATCCCGATTATGTGGTTTATGGCTTGACCGTCGATTCGAGCGAAGCGGAGTTCGCTTCCGCGATGGAGAGGTTGGGCTTCCCGCTTATCGAGGCGGAAAGAGGCCTTTCCGCCGACTGGGGCAATGGGTTCATATCATTTGAGCCGGGCCGGATAAAGATGAGGGCCAACGTCAGCAACCGCGACGGCATTGTTTTCTGACGATATCCGTTTTTTGGGACTTTGGGGTTTTATTCGACCTTATAGACGCGCTTTGAAGTACAATTTAAGCGGAGGGAAAAACATGAAAATCACTTGCCCACATTGCAATAACGAATTCGAGTTGACCGACTCCGGCTATCAAGACATCCTCGCCCAAGTCAAAAACAAGGAATTCGAGAAAGAGCTTAACGAACGGCTATCCGCTTTCCGGGAGCAAAGCAAAACCGAGAAGGAATTGGAGAAAAGCCACGCCCAGGCCGAGTTCAACAAAACCCGGAACGAGCTGGAGAAGCAAATCCAGGATCTGAAGAACCAGCTCAGCAACGCCAACCAAGAAAAACAATTGGCGGTCAACGCCGAGAAAGCCCAGGCTAACGATGACATCAAGAGCAAAGAGAAAGAGATAAACGATCTCAAACTCCAACTGCAGAAAGCCCAAAGCGACATTAAATCCGCCGTTTCGGAAGCGACGGCCCCCCTCGATAAGCAAATAAGCGAGCTCCAGGGGCAATTGACCTTAGCGGGAAAGGATAAGGATTTGGAGTTGCAGAAGCAAAAGGAATTCTATGCCGCCAATCTCAAACTCAAAGAGGAGGAGATTTCCCGGCTGAAGGACTTCCGGCTCCGCGAGTCGACGAAGATGGTGGGGGAGAACCTTGAGGTGTATTGCCACGAGGAGTTCAACAAAATCCGCTCGACCGCCTTCCCCCGGGCTTACTTCGATAAGGACAACGATGCCAGATCCGGTTCCAAAGGCGATTTCATTTTCCGGGACTATGACGATGAGGGCAACGAATACATCTCCATCATGTTCGAGATGAAGAACGAGATGGACACGACCGCCACCAAGCACAAGAACGCCGATTTCTTCAAAGAGCTCGATAAGGACCGGAAGGAGAAGAAGTGCGAGTACGCCGTCTTAGTCAGCATGCTCGAGCAGGACTCCAACCTCTATAACCAAGGCATCGTCGACGTCTCCTATCAATACGAGAAGATGTACGTCATCCGCCCTCAGTTCTTCATCCCCATTATCTCCTTGCTTAGGAATGCCGCCCAAAACTCCGTCGCCTTGAGAAAGCAACTCCTCGCCATCCGGAACGAGAACATCGAACTCGAGACGTTTGAAGAGAATCTGCAAAAATTCAAGTTGGACTTCGGGAAGAACGTCGAGAATGCCAAAAACAAGTTCGATGCCGCCATCGAGCAAATCGATAAGACCATCAATAATCTGCAAAAGGTCAAGGAGTCTTTGCTCGGGAGCGGAAGGCATCTCTCGATCGCCAACAGCAAAGTCGAGGAAGTGACCATCCGTAAGCTTACCAAAGGCGCGCCAAGCGTCGCGGAGAGGCTAAAGAATATCGAAAAAGGGAAATAAACAAGCAAAAAGGCGCTTATCCATCAAGGTAAGCGCCTTTGGTTTATTCAGGTTTTGCTCCTTTTTCCGCGATTTTCTTCTGCAATTTGCCAAGCATATCGGCTTGAAGCAACCGCCTGGTCTCGAGGATGGTCTCTTTGAAGGTCTCGGCTTTGGATTTGCCATGGCATTTCATGACCAGCTTCTTGATCCCAAGCAACGGGGCGCAGGCCTTTTTCGCGTAGTCGAATGGCTTTTTGACGTTCTTTAGCCCCTTAACTTGGAACAAAGCCCCGATTTTGGTGAAGAGGTTTTTGAATATCGCTTCTTTGAATAAGTCCGAGATGTAGTAGCAGGCTTCCTCGGTGCCTTTGAGGAAGACGTTGCCGGCGAACCCGTCTGCGATGATGGCATCGGCCTCGCCTTTAAGGACGTGGTCGCCCTCGATCGACCCGACGAAATTGAGCCCAGAGTCCTTCAGCAAGGCGTAGGCTTCCTTGGTCAATTCGTTGCCCTTCCCTTCCTCGTTGCCGACGTTGAGCAAGCCGATCCGGGGATTCTCGATCCCGATCGATTCGAGGTAGGTGGCGGCCATGAAGGCGAATTGGAGGAGATATTCGCTTTTGCAGTCCATGTTGGCCCCGGCGTCCATGACCCGGACCAATTGGCCGGTTCGGGTCGGGAGGGTGGCCATTAAGGCCGGTCGGCTGACCCCGGGAAGGCGGCCGACCCGGAGCAACCCGCCGGAAAGGATGGCCCCGGTCGGGCCGGCGGAGACTAAGGCGGCCGCGTCTTCGTCTTTCCTTAGCCTTTCATAGGCGAGAGCCAAACTGGAATTGGGTTTTTCCTTGAAGAAAGTGGCGGGGTGGTCGGAATTGCTTACCGCGATATCGGTGTCGACGACCTCGACTTTTCCGGCAAGCTCGCCTAATCCGGATTGGATTGTT
Source organism: uncultured bacterium (assembly GCA_949296775.1). GTDB lineage: Bacteria > Bacillota_I > Bacilli_A > RFN20 > CAG-826 > Alloenteromonas. Next base: position 6,925 of record CASFQA010000010.1, read on the forward strand.
TCTTTTGGTCCGAAGGCGACGATCGTTAGGGTCGGATCCTCCTTCAAGGCCAACCGGAGTCCCTCCACGCATTCATTCGGGGCGTAATCTCCGCCTAGGCAATCAAGCAGTATCTTCATAGTCATCTCCTATTTCCGTCTTTAATATTGTATAATCCTTTCGATGGCAAATGAAAACCGGGTTTCCCGCCCCTTGTTAATCCTGCTATGCGCTTACCTATTGCTGATCCTTGCCTCGGCCCTTTGCTGCATGGCGATCGACTTCTCTTACCTTAAGTTAGGGTATGGCTTGTTTTTGCTCATCCTTTTTGCCGCCGAGTCGATGCGGATCCTGCCTCTATTATTCGGATTTTCGAAAAAAGAGCTGGGTTTTGCTAAGTTATACGGTCGTTTCACCTTAGCCGGCCATCTTTTGGAAGCCTTATCTATTTTTGGCTTGATTTACCTTGGCCGATACCTTTCCCTCGACCTTTCCTACTTAGTGATGTCAAGCGAAGAGGAGATGGCGGCCTATCCCAATAGCCTTTTCATCTTCGTCTCGATGTTCTTGCTGGCTTTCCTTTTCGTCTTCCTCTTTTTAGGGGGCAACTCCTGGACTGAGCAGAAACCTCGGCCTTTGGTATCGCTTTGCCGGAACCTTTCTTTCCTGCTCCTTTGCCTACTGGCTTTCATCCAATATCTGCTCATCGCCATCAACTCGACCTTTTATTCGCCCCTGTCCTACCTATTCGTTTACGCTTTCCTTTTCGGGATTGGCAACACGGCCTTTTCCCTCTTCATCGCCAAAGACCGCCGGGTGGTTTATGCCTATGTTCCGGTCATTCTCGCGGTTTTGGGCTTTGCCTTGACCGGCTTCTTAATCTAATCTTCCCTCGCGCGCGTAGTTGTTCTATAATCGGCACGCCATGAACGAAGGTTTGCTTAATCGCTATTTAGAGCACACGGAAGACAACGAAGCGGAGATCGTTTCCTCTTCGAAAGTCGCCTGCCTTTCCTGCGGGACCATCTCCTCGGCTAGGGAAGTGAAGGAATGGGACGATGACGAGGGGAAGGTCAAGGCCTGCTGCCCTTTATGCGGGCTCCCCACCGTCGTGGGCGATGCCTCCCGCTTGCCGCTTGACCAGGACACGGTTTTGAAAATCAGATCCCATCTATTGCATTCCGGCGGTGATAAACGCTACCACAACGAGATGCGGCGTTATTGCGACCGTTTCATCGGCAACGAGATTGAGCACAATGCCTTTTCCGAGAAGATTTTCCTCCGCTATTCCCATTTCCTCGCCGCCCTTGGAGAGCCTAACGCCTTTTCGGACTTAGGGGATTTCTATATGAACGGCGGCGTCTCGGTCCCCGCCGACCGCGATGAGGCGGCAAAGTGGTACAGCGATCCCGTCTTAGCCTACGATTGCCCGGCTTTGATCAACCTCGCCATCATTTATAACGGGGGGACGGCGAAACGGAAAGCCAACCCCAAGAAAGTGGTGGAGCTGCTCACCAAAGCCGAGATGCTCGGCTCCCATAAAGCCCGGATGATGCTCTGTGACCTTTACGATGAAGGGCAAGGGGTCAAAGCCGACCCCTTCCTCTCGACCAAGGTTTTGACCGGCCTTTACGACCTGGCTTACCATTCCTATCTGATTCAAGGCTATGACCCGGATTTGGACTTGGGGGAAATCGCCGCCCGGCTTTTCGCCCATTTCCATCAAGGCTTCGGGGCCGCCGTCGATGACGAAGGGGCGTTCGGGCTTGCCTTGGTCGCCTCATACTGCGTTCAGGCCAACCCCGATCAATACGATAAGGCCTTCGGACGCCAAGTCGAGGGGTTTGTCAACGAGCTGGCCGCCCAATACGGCTATAAAACCGCCGAAATGGTTTTCGACGTCGATACCTTCAACGACTCGATGCTGATGCTGCCGCGGGCCTATCTGCTCCGGCTTAGCAACCTGGAGTTCGACGCCGCCTCCCACACCTTAACCTTCGATCTGCTTTCCCCGACCCCGGTCCTTTTGCTCGATTACGCCTCTTTGCAGACGAAGCTATTGTCCGGTTCCCAATCGTTTGCCTTCGATTCGGTCGCCCAAGTGAAAGGCGATGACCTCGGCGACGTCAACTTCTCGGCTTACCGGCTCGAGGGGGATAGCCTCCGTTTCTTCCGCCTCGGGGAAGATGGGGAACGGGAAATACTCCGAATCGAGCTCTTTCCGAAGGAGCAGGGTAAATGAAATCGCTTAATTGTCTAAAGGGGCAATACGCCAAGGTCATCTTCGCCCCGATTTTGAAGATCGTCGAATGCATCTGCGAGCTGATCGTCCCCTTCGTCGTTAAGGCGATCATCGATGAGGGGCTTTCTGCCGATGGCGTCCATTATGGGGAGACCGATTACATCGTCTTGATGTCGCTTTTGGTCCTCGGCTTGGCTTTGCTCGGCTTCGGGGCGACCATGGTCACCCAATACGTCGCTTCCAAGGTCTCGACCGATTTCGGCTTCCGCCTGCGCGGCACGGTCTATCGCCAAATCAATTCCCTCTCGTCCTCCGAACTCGACCGCTACGGCCGCAGCAAAGCGCTCAACCTCCTCTCAAGCGACTCTTTCTCCTTGCAGAATGGACTTTTCATGTTCATGCGTTTGTTGGTCAGGGCTCCCTTTTTGACCTTAGGTTCAATCGTCTGCAGCTTTATCCTCAACGTCTACGCCGGGATCGCCGTCATCCTCGCCCTCGCCCTCTGCGCGGTGGTGGTGGCCGCGGTTTTGGCCTATACCCCCAAGAAATACGGGGCCGTCCAAAACTCGCTCGACAAATTGACCTCGCTTGGGGAAGACGGGATCTACGGGGCAAGGGTCATCCGCAGCTTCAATAAAGAAGACGACGAGGTCGCCCTCTTCCGCGATGTCTCCGATGAGTATCGCCATCGGTCGGACTTCCTTTCCCGGATCAACGCCCTGATCAATCCGTTGACCTTCGGGCTGGTCAATCTCGCCATCGTCGCGGTTTTTTACCTCGGCTCCTTCCAGTTCGAGGTCTCGGGCCTTTCATCCGGCTCGATCGTCGCCATCATGGGGCTATTGACCCAAAGCTTGACGGCCCTTATCCAATTCTCTCGGTTAGTCACTTCCTTATCGAAGGCTTATGCCTCGAAGAAACGGCTCGACGCCTTCCTTCTTCTTGAATCGAAAATCGCCGACGGGGACAAAGACCTCCCCGAGGTCAAGGAGGGCGAGCCCCTGCTCGAGGCCAGGCAGGCCTGCCTCTCCTACGGGGGCGAGTCATTGGCCCTCGACCACGTCGACTTCCT